>JAKAQO010000007.1 GCA_021822495.1 bacterium
TAAAGCCGGTTTCATTGGATGAGTTGAGATCGTGTCGGTAATGGGGCTTAAAGGCGGGCGGCGGGGAGCCGGGCGGAAAGCCGAAGCTTGTGGGATCGTAGGAGAAAAGGCCGTAAAGGGGATTGGTTCCGCGCTGACCGGAGCACAGAGGCGGAGGTCCCCAACCCGGCCCCGCGACTCCGGGTCCGCACAGGGGCGGCGAGACGCCCGGGGCGATAAAGCCGACGGCCGCGCCAAGGCCCGGAAATCCGCCGCCACCTCCAGCCGCGCCGCCCGAGGATCCAGGTACTCCGGTCGTTCCGCCGCAACCTTGCCCCGCGATAATAGAGGTTCCCGGCCCGCCGCCATTGATCGGCGTACCGTAAGCGCAGGTATAGGAATATTGCGGCGTGACCGAGGCATTGTGACAGCTGGCATGGAGAAGCGTAATCTTGACGGGGACCATGACGGTTTGACCCGCCTTGAGCTCCGAGATCGTGTCTTGAGCGAGTTCGACAGTGAGGGCGGGGTCGGGATCAGAGGGCGTTAGATTGACATTAAAAGCCGAGACCAGGCCCTTATTAGTCACGGTGAGCTGGGTATAGAGAACCTGTCCCCCCGTCATGTCCAGATTGATCGTCGGCGGGCTGATGACGACCGCCGGGGCCTGAACCTGGGTGAGGAAGGTGAGATTCAGAACGATATTGTACTGGTCCTGGATTGTGGTCGGGGTCACCGACCAGGTGTAGGTGACGGTCGCGGTCGGCAGAAGAGCCAGAATGTTATTGACGAGCCCGGGTTCGATGACGGCGGTTCCGGTCTGGGGCAGGAATCCCTGGGCCTGGACGGTCCAGGAATAATTGCCGGAGGGAATATTCTGGAACTGGGCCAGGCCGTTGGAATCGGCGGAGGCGTTGAGGACAAAACCCGCGACGTCAAGGCTGGTCAAGGTGACCTTGGCTCCGGGGACGGGGACGCCTTGACCCTGGGCGTTTTTGGGCTCGTCGGCGTTAATCGCGCTGACGAGGACATTTCCGGTGAGAGAGGATGTGACGGCGATGGAGGCGGGAAGCGGGATGGGGGCGAAATTGGAGGAGAGAAAATTCAGGAGCGGGGCGAAATTATAGGTTTGATTGGGAAGCCCCGCGGGCGGGCTGATGAGGAGAGAAAACGAGATATCGGCGCCGGGAGGGAGATTCCCGAGATTTGAGTTTCCGGCGATGGTGATCCAGCTGGGGAGGGCCGAGGAGGATATCTCGACATCGTTCCAGGTCTGATATCCCACGTTTTGAACCGTGACGGCCTGGGTTCTTTGAGTCCCCCCCAAAAGCCCGATTTGGAAACTTTGCGGGGTCACTTGCGGGAAAATCTGGGCCGGGACGACCTGGATGGAGAGGATCATCGTGCGCGTAAAGCCGTGGGCCTCGGCGATCTCAAGGGCGATGGTTTCCGGGGCGGCGGTTGAGGCCGAAGGCGGGGCGAAAAGGTTCAAGGCCAGGGTGGTTTGAGCCCCTGCCGCGAGCGTCGTCGGCAAGGTTGAGGGGTTGAGGCTTAAGGCCACGCCGGAACCCGATAAGGCCGCGCTTGAAAAGAGAAGCCCCGTCACGGCGGTTTCGCCGGTATTGGTCAAATTGACGGAGACGGGGAGGGTTTGTCCCTGGGCGATGACGGCGGTAAAGGTGGAATACTGGAGCTGAAGCCCGACGATGGTAAAAGAGGAGGAGATGGGGGCGGAATTAATCGAGGGCGCGGCGGCCCAGAGGTCATAGATTCCGGCCTCATTGGGCAGGGGATAAAAGAAAGTGGAGTAGGTCCCGGTGGAATTGGTCGCGGCCGAGAGGTTGCGGGTAAAGCCGTTTGAGACGATGTTGACCGAGACGGGGGCGTTGGGGACGGGAAAGCCCGAGGAGGGGTCGAGGGCTTGCCCCGAGAGCGGGATGACCGTTCCCTGGTCATAGACGGAGCTTGAGGCGAAAACGGTGACGTTGTAGGGCGGCGGGACGGCGACAGCCAGCGCGCTGGAGCTGACAAAGACCTCGTTTTGGGCGAGGGTCGTTCCAGGAAGGGAGCCGTCGAGATTGTAATAGGGCGTCGAGAACGAGACCGTCAGGTTCGCGTTTTGCAAGAGATTGGGAATGGAAAGGGAGATGGGGTCCAGCATGACGCTTTGTCCCGGCGGGACGCGGACAAAGAAGACTTGGGCGCCGCCCAAGATTGTTGAGACGGCCTGATTGTCGGTTTGCAAAATCCCGTTTTCGGACAGAAGCTCTCCCTGGGGCGCGGCGAGTTGGGCGGAGACGTTGGAGACGGCGGCGAAAGTCGAGTTGAGGACCTGGGCCGAGAGAATATCCATGGGGGCCGAGCCCCGGTTATGAATTTTGACTCCGACGGGGCTAAGCGAGTTTTCAAGGAGGGTTCCCGGGAAGGCCGAGACGACGGGAAGGGCCGGGTTTTGAGCGCTCATTGGAAAATCGCCGGCCAAAGTCAGTGAGGCGCCGGGGGTGGTCGGAACTTGGGCGGCGACATGGAGGTTGGACGCGGCGGCAAAGGAGTTGGGAGTCGCGATGACGCCGAGGAGATTTCCGCTTTGTCCGGCCAAGACGGAGACGGGTGGGGCGGTGGAGGAAACGACCGCGCCGTTTGCGTCGGTGACGGTGAGGAGGGTCGGGCCGATGTTCAAGGTTTGGGTGGATGAATTTTGAACGCTGGGCGAGAGTTGGTCGAAAAATCCGCGCGTGAGGGTGATGGGCTGATAACTTAAAGAGACGTTGGGAATTGAGACGCTCGCGGGCGGCCCCTCGACGCCGTTTTGGTCTATGGCGGTGACTTGATAGAGATGCGGTCCCGAGAGGAAATTGGGGTCGCCGAAAATCGTCGCGGTAAAGAGGGTGGATGAGAGGCGCGTTCCGTCTTTATAGACGCGGTATCCGGCGATATCGGGTTCCGGACTTTGCCAGGCGAGAGAGACCGCGCCGTTTTCAACCGTCGCCGCGAGATTTAATGGAGAAGCGGGTCCGATCTCGAAGGTAAAGGAGAGGGCGGCTGTTGAGATGTTTCCGGCGGCGTCGGTCGCGGTTCCGGAGAGAATATAAAAGCCGTTTCTTGAAATAGGTTCGCCCGAAGAATAGGGTTGGCTGGTATTTAAGGTCTGATTGATTAAGACAAATTCGGAGGTTCCGGGGTGAAGATCGAAGACGGTGATGGCGATGGAGAGAGGCGAGGTCGAGCGGACAAAGGCCCCGTTTTGGACTTGCGAAAAACTGATGGTCGGAGAGGTCAGATCGATGGCAAAAGAGGCGGTGGAGCTTGAGAGGTGGCCGGCCAGGTTTTGGGCCGAGACCGAGAAAACGTAATTTCCCTCGGCGGAAACGGTCGAACCGGCGATAAACGGCGCGCCGTTGAGGAGGGTTTGGACGGAAGAAGTGTTGAGGGCCAAATCGAAGATGGAGTCGTCGGGATTGACGGGGTGATTATAGACTCCGCCGTTTGAAACGCCGGTCAGCGTAATTTGAGGCGCGCCCTGGGCGAAGAGAAAGGCGGTCGTGGTCGAGGGCGCGCTTTCATTTCCGGCGGCGTCCAAAGCGGTGACGCCGTAATAATAGAAGGCGTCTTCCGAAGGCGAATCGACATAAGGCGAGGCGGCGTTTTGGGCCAAGAGATGCCCGGCCAGGGACTGGAGCGGAGAAGTCGAGCGGTAGAGATTGAAGCTCGCGGTATCGGTCGAGGCCTCAAGCCAGCTGATGACGGGTTGGCCTAGGGAGTTCGAGCTGACGGAGACATTAATGGGCGGGCTTGGCGGAACGGCTTCGGCCGTCGCCTGGGCCGTGTTGGAAAGGGGACCCTCGTTTCCGGCGGCGTCCACCGCGGCGACCTGATAGGAATGCGTTCCCACCCCCGGCGAGTCGAGGTAATTTCCGGTTCCGTCCGGCGCGGGAAAGACCTCGGTTGAAATTTCGACCGAGTCCCGATAGACGAGATAAAAATCCGGAACGCCGCTGAGGGGCTTTGACCAGGAAAGAGAGATTCGGCCCAGGGGTTCGGGATTAGCCCTGAGGCTTAAGGGCGCTTCGGGAGGAACGGCGTCGATGATAAAGGCGGTGGTCCCGCCGGATAAAGTCGAGCTTAGGTTTCCGAAACGGTCTTGAGCGGAATAGGAGAAAACCGCGAGACCGGAAGGGGTTTGAGTCGTGATGGCGAGAGAAGCCGACCAGTTTTGGCCGTTTAAAGTCGCGGTTTCGGTCAGGACAATCGGAATGGAGGCGCTGGAGACAAGGATCGCGAGGGCCGGAGTCGAGACGGCGGGCTCGTCCAAGGAAAGGGCGATTCCCAAGCTTCCGAGTCCAACGGGCGAATTTTTGGAGAGGGTCATCGTTCCGATGGGGCCGATGGTTCTAAGGAGGATGGTTGAAGAGCTCAAGGCCGTTCCGACATTTCCAGCCAAATCGGTTCCCTGCCAGGCGAAATTAGCCGTTCCCGAATTCATCGAGCTTGTGACGCTCATCGTGGCCTGCCAGAGGGTGTCGGTTAGCGGGGCGAGACTCAGGGGAACGGTGGGGCCGCCGGAGGGAGTCAGGGTCAGGGTTGGGACCTCGGAGAGGATGTCGTCTACGAGGAGTTCAGGAAGATAAACGCCGGGGCCAATCGGCTGCGGGGTTGAGAAAATCACCTGGGCCGAGGGCGGAATGCGGTCGGTCAAGGCATAGGCGATGTTTGAGAGAACGCTTTCCCGTCCCAGGCCGTCGACCGCGGTGACGCCGTAATAATAGAGATCGTCTACGGCGGGAAGGTCCGTATAAGTGAAGGTCGAGAGATTTTCGGCCAAAAGAAAGGCGGCCGGAGCGGAGGAGGCTTCGATGAGATCGGAAGAATCAGTCGAGCGGTAGAGGCGATAAGAAAGGACTGGATCGAGGGAAGCGGGCTCCGACCATGCGAGATTGACTCCCCCTCCCGGGGCGGCGCCGGCCGACAAGGTTTCCGGGGCGGCGGGAACGCCGGTGGAGAAGACGCCGCTCACGGGCGAGGAAGGAGCGGAGAATCCGCGATTGTCGAAAGCCTGGGCGGTCAGGATGAGATTTCCCTCGAAGGGCAGGTCCGCGGGGCTCAACGACCAAAATCCCGAGGGGCCGACCGCGGCGGTCGAGAGGTCGAGATTATTGACCAGGACCTGGACGGTCGTCCCAAATTCGGCGTCTCCGTAGATGTTGAGGGTGGAAACGGCGGTGATAAATCCTTGAGGCGGAAAATTGATGACGGGAGGCGGCGGCGGAGCGTAGTTTAAAACGACGGCGACCGATGAGACGGCGGTATTTCCGGCATTATCCTCGGCTTCCGCCGATAGAACATAATTTCCGTCCGGGAAATCAGGGGTTTCCCAAAAGAAGGAATAGGGAGAAGCCGTTGCTGTCGCGAGGATGACGCCGTTGACGGAAAAGACGACCTGGGAGATTCCGCTCAAGGGGTCTAAGGCCTGGGCCGTGACGAAGAGCGGACGGGAGATCGAGGCGTTGGGCTGGGGCGTTGAAATCGAGATCAGCGGCGGGACGGGGTCATAGAGGAGAA
Source organism: bacterium (assembly GCA_021822495.1). Classification (GTDB taxonomy): domain Bacteria; phylum Elusimicrobiota; class Elusimicrobia; order UBA1565; family UBA9628; genus JAKAQV01. Next base: position 5,539 of record JAKAQO010000007.1, read on the forward strand.
GATTCGAGGGTCCCGAGAAATTTCCGGCGGCGTCGGAGGATTCAAGCAGGAAATAGTTTGCCGCATTGGTTGAGACGGAGACGACGAGGGTTTGGGTGGAACCGGCGGGCAAGGGAAGAAGGCCGGCGGCTAAATTAGGAACGGCATTGAAATTCAAGGAGTTGATGGGATTTGAGGATTCCTCAAGCTGATAAGCGGCGACGGAAGTGACATCGTCTGAGGGCGCGGTCCAGGCCAGGGTGATTTGGGAGCTTGCGGAATTGACCGCGTAGACGCGGAGATCCGTTACGGCATTGGGACCGGCGACGTCCAATAAAACCGAGACGATGTTTGAGGGCGGCCCGGCGACGCCGTTGGAATCGACTCCCGCGACTTGGTAGTAATAAGTTCCCGATTGAAAGAGAAAGTCCTCATAAGCCGTCGTTGAAGTCGAGGCGACGAGGATAAAATTGGCGCTGGAAGAGAAAGCCCGGAAAATGTCGAAGGATGCCGCGGGAGTTCCCGAGGTTGCCGCCTGCCAGGAGAGGGCGATGAATTTTTGAGGTCCGTTGGAAACGGCGGTGAGATTCAAGGGAGCGTTGGGCGGCGGTAAAAGAGTTCTTATCGCGGCGGCGGGCGACGGGAGGGTCGCGATTTGCGCTCCATTACTCGCCTCGACGCGGAGGTAATAGGTCGTGTCCGGAAGGAGATTGAACAGGGCGGTCGTATTCTGGGTCAGGCCCGCCGAGAAGGGAATGGGGGTTGAGATGTTTTGGATGAAGTCGTCGGTTGAAAGATTGATTTGATAAAGGGTTCCATAGGGATTGCCTTGAGTATCCCAGGAGATGGAGAGGGCGACGGATGAGACAGCGATGGGAACGGGAGATGAGGGCGGAGCGGCCAGGGCGTAGGCGACTGAAGAGCAGCTCTCAAGCCCCGCGCCGAGAGCGTTGACCGCCGAGACGCAAATAAAGCTTGCCGCGCCGGTTGAAAGATTGACTTGAATAAAGGCGTTGGTTGAGACCGAAGCGAGAAATCCCTGGGTTGAGGAATAGATATTGTAGGAAAGGGCTCCCGTGGAGGCGTTCCAAGACCAGGCGATGGATGAAATTCCCAGGGCCGCGGAGGTAAAATTAGTCGGAGGCGGCGGCGGAGCGGGAAGGGTTTCGGTCGAGATGACGGCGGAAAAAGGCGAGGGATTATTATCGCCGTTAAAAGCCTCGACGCTTGCGTAATAGGTCGTGTTGGGCGAGAGAAATGAAAAGGAGGCGAAGGTCTGGGTTGAGACGGAGCCGGCAAAGAAATATCCCCCCGAGAAATTGTCGGTTGAAAGGGCCGCCTGATAGGTCGTCGAGCTGGGATTTGTGTTCGAGTTCCAGGAGAGAGTCAGGGTCGTGGAAGTCACGGAGATAAAGGTTGGATTTGAGGGAATGGCGGCGGCGGAGAAAATTGCCGGTCCGCAGCCCTCGGGGCTTTGGCCGAACTGGTTTATGGCGATGACGCAGATTTGGCTCGGGGCGTTGGTCGAAAGCCCGACTTGGGTGAAGGAGTTTTGAGCCGTCTGTCCCAAAAGGACGCTCGTTCCCTCGTAAACGTCGTATCCGGAGGAAAATCCCGAGTTTTGCCAGTTCCAGGCGATGGAGGAAGTTCCGAGGGCGTATCCCTGGATGTTTTGCGGCGTTCCGGGCGGGACGGCGCCGTTGGGGCCCTGCCAGAAGAAACTCGCCGAACCCGCCAAGACGCTGGAACTGGGCTGGATGAGGCCCGAAAAATCCTCGGCTTGGGAGAAGATTTGATACTCATGCCCCGTCGTCAAAAAGCCGGAAAATCCTCCGAAATCGCCGTAGGGTTGGGAACTGGGAATGACGCCCTGTGTCCAGGAGGCGGCGTAGGGCGTGCCGGACAAGGACGCGAAGCCTTGAAAAAGCGGAATTGTCGTCGTGCTGATCCACTGCTGATTTTGGGCGTTCCACCAAAGATTTTCCGAGAGGTCCTGGGCGGCCAGTTCGACGTCTCCGACGCCGACATCGTCGGAGGCCGTTCCGGCGATGGAAGAGATTTGAGTCAAGGTCGAGCCCGATATGAAGGACGCGACGGCGGAAGCGGGCGGGAGGGTATCGGGCGAGAGAGTCAAGTTGATATTGGGGACAGAAGTCGAGGCCGCGAGAAAAACGGGGGTGAAATGGTTGTAGTCCCCGACGGGAGTTCCCGTGGACACGGGGCCTTGGCTGATGGTTCCGTCGACGGCGGCGATAAAATAGGTCGCGGGGGCGGCCAGGGTCAGGGAATAATTAAAACTGGTTCCCGAGGGCGCGGGACTGGTGGATATCCGCGCGGCGGATCCGAAAAAGGGGTTGGTCGAGGCGATGAGGCTCAAGGGCTCTCCGGCGAGAAATCCCGCCGAATCCGTAATGACGCCCGAAATTTGGCCGTATCCGGTCAAGGCGCAGGCGGCGGGGCCGGAGAAGCCGGCGAGAGGATTTCCCGGCTCAAAGAGGGTCGGAATATTTCCAAGGAGAACCCAGGGGTTGCCTGATGAGTCCAAGGCCACGCTGTCCGGCTCGAAATTAATTCCGTTGGCGAAAGCCTCCGGGTATCCCGAGATGAGATTTCCCGAGGGATCGTATTGCCAAAGAAGCGAGGCGGCGGAGGATTGTCCCGTCACCCACAAATCGCCGTAGGAGTCCAAGGCGATGGCTTCCCCCTCGTCTCCCAGACCGGCGGCGTCATGCCAGAGGTTTTGAGAGGTTTGAACTCCCGAGGCGTTATAGCTTAAGAGGGCCAGTTCCGGAACGAGACAAGCGGGGAAGGATTTTTGGGTGGCGATCCAGATTTGATTTTGAGCGGGGTTGACGGTCAGGCTGAGGTGGAAGTTATTGACGGACTGATAAGCGTCAGTCCAGAAGACGGGAAATCCCGAGGAAAGAGCTCCCGAGGCGGAGTATTTCCAAAGGGCCATGTCGAGTTGGCCAGTGGCGGGATTCGAGCTGACGCCCGCGGTCCAGATATTTCCGGAAGGGTCGAGGGCGGCTTGAACGCCGCCGTCAAGCCCGCCTCCGCGCGAATAGGAGACGGGATATCCCGCCGCCAAAACCGCTTGCGGCAGGAATTTAAAGAGGTCCGCGCGGAAGGTGAAATTGGAGGAGGTCTCTTCCGCTGCGGGAACCCAAACGTTTCCGAAGGAATCCGCCGCGAGTTTTCCGGTAAAAATTTCGCTTCCCAGAGATGAAAAATAGGCGGAAGAAGCGATGGGGACGGAGTTGGAACTAAATTCCCAGATTCCCAGTCCTGATGCGGTTCCCGATGAAACTCCGCCGGAGACCCAGATGTTTCCCGAAGAGTCGAAGGCGGTTCCGAAGTTCGAGTTTCCCCCCGCGCCGGAAAGGGGCGACGATGAAATAAAGACGCCGGCGGAATTGTAGCGTTCAAGGCGGAAATTGATGGCATTGCCACTGGTCGTGTAGTCGTTGGCCACGTCCCAGAAACTTCCGTCCGGTCCGCGCAGAAGGGATTGCCCTCGAGATGGCCCCGAGACGACGGAGGTGCTCAAAACGACGAATCCGGTCTGAACGGAGTTGGATTTTCCGACCACGTCTTGAGCCTGGATGAAGACGGAATAGGAATGACCGCTCTCAAAAGCGGACTGGATATTAAATTGAGAGTTCGAGTCCAGGGACCAGCTCAGGGAGTTGATGGGACCGCTGGTCTGGGCATTGAGACTGTAAAGCGGGACGGTCGTGGTGGATATAAAGGAAGAGCCGTTCCACCAGGAGTTGGACGTCAAATCCTCAAGGCCGAGAAGGACACGGGAGACTACCGTATCGTCGGAGGCGGTTCCGTAAAGGTTGAAAAGGCTTGGGACGATGCTCGAACCCGCGATGGGTTGAAAGACGTCGATGACGGGAGCCTGGGTGTCCAAGGCGAGGGTGAAATTGATTGGCGAGGCTTGTCCCCCCGCCGGAACGAAGACGGGTTCGATTTGAATCGTCACGCCGCTTGAATTATCCTGGTAAAGCCCCAAGGGATCGGAGGAGGGAACGCCCGAGCCCGAGCCGAATGAATTCGTCAGGTCATAGACGGCGGCCAGATAATAAGTCGCGGGCGCGTCCAGGCCGGCGAGGTCGTAGCCAAAAGTCGTCCCGGAGGCCGGGGCGGGAAGCGCGATGGGAGACACTTGCCCGAAATAGGGGGTCAATGAGGCGATGAAGTCCACGTTATGGGCCGATGAAAATCCGCCGCCGTAGTTGATCGTCCCCGCGATATTTCCGGTATTCAGGGCGTAGTCCCAAAGACCAAGGACGTTATTATCGGCGATTCCGGCGATGAAGACTTGACCGTCGAAATAGGCGAGACCGCGGCCTTCGTCGACATAGGGGGTTTGCGTGAAGGAGGCATCGTGATAGGCGGCGGCGAGATTGAGTTGGTTTTGGCCCGAGGGCTCTTCCCATAGCGCGAGATTTTGATTGCCCGAGGCATCGGCGGAGGCGCCCGCAACCCAAACATTTCCCGCGCCGTCGAGAGACAGGGCATAAGCCGCGTCGCCATAGGCGCCGGTCGAGACCGCCTCGGAAAAGACGCCATTGGAAAAACTCCAGAGAACGGCTTTATTTCCCGAGGATGTCGCGGCTTGCCCCGCAATCAAGGGAGCGCCGGATGGGGAGAGAAGGAGAGCCGCGGCCGAACTCGTAGTTCCGCCTAAACTGTTGGACCATGCGTATTCCGCGATGGTTCCCGTGTTGGGATCATAATTCCAGAGGGTCGCTTCCGGCGAAAGGCCGCTTGTTCCGATCGCCCAGACCGATCCAGAAGCGGCTTCATCCACGCCGTCGGCCGTCCCCGATCCGGCGAAGCTTCCGAGATCCTCTAATCCGAGAGAAGCGTCGGCGCTCCATAATTCGGGCGCCGCGGATGAAACGCCGACGATCCAGGCGTCTCCCCCAGCCGCGACTCCAGCGCCAAGGGCGGAAGTTCCGGTCGAGGAAGCGACGAGGAGAAAGGAAAGGGTTTCGGCGTCCAGGTCGATATTGGCGACGAAGAGAACCGGATTTTGCCCGTTCTGGTCGTATTGCGTTCCGGCGGCCCAGAGTTGGCGATTGGGGGAATCCAGGGCCAGGGCGTTGATGATGGAGGAGGAGCCGGAAACGCAGTAATTGATTCCGCTGACGTAACAAATCTGTTGGTTAATTCCTAAGCCGACCTGTAGCACGTTTTTGACGCGGCCGAAGTTGTCAGAGACCAAGAGGATGCCGCTTTGGGATTGATTGCCGGAGTTAAAGGCCGAGCCGGCCGTCCAGACGTTGAGCGTCTGGGAATCCACCGCCATAGCGTAACCAAAGGCGGGACCAGACGAGGGACCTTGGAAAGGATTATTCTCAAGGACGGGAAATCCGGTGGATAAAAGGACGGAGGCTTGAACGGAAGGCGCGAGAACCGCCAAACCCATCCACAAGACCCCGACCCGAAGCATCAAAGTCCTCCTTTTTGAGAGACTCGCGCCTACCTTGTCTTTCCCACGATTTCCCGTTTAGGGTAACAGGCAATGCTGACGAAATCCTGACGGTTTGACGGGATTACGGCGAGAAAAAATATTTTCTCGTCGATAACTAAAAAGAGATCAGGAAGGTCCCAGGAGGCCTCTAGGTCTTGACAAATGCAAGCGGCGCGCAAAAAAATTCAGCGATTATTTCTTTACGGAGCCTTAACGAGCCCTTGCGAGGTCTCGAAATAATAGCCGCAACCATGTTTGGACTTGAGCCTATCCCCCCATTTTTTGCCGAGCTTTTTGCGCAAGGAAGAGAGATGCCGCTCCAGGATATTTTTGTCCTTGATATCGTATCCCCAGACGACCTCCGACAAATAATCGGTTGAATGGACGACATTGGGACGATGAAGAAAAACGGCGAGAATATCGCGTTCCTTTCCCGAAAGTTCGATTCGATCGTTTTTGACGAAGAGAAATCCATTTTTGAGATCCGCCTCCAAATCCTCGATGCGGTGCGAACCCTGGGTTTCAATCGAGAGCTCCCGCCGCCGCTTAAGGCTGTGGAGGCGCGCCAAAAACACCTTCATATCGAAGGGTTTTGTTAGATAATCATCCGCGCCGGCCTCGAGGGCCTCGGTAATTTCTTTTGCGTCGCTTCGCGCCGTCGCCATGATGATCAAGACAAGCCGATCTTTTCGCCGGACGCGGCTCAAGGTCTCAAGGCCCGAGATTCCAGGAAGCGTCCAGTCTAAGACGATTAAATCGACTCGCTCCTTTTCCAGACGCCGCAGGGCCTCTTCTCCCGTCGATACGATATCGTAGACGAATTCCTCCCGGCAAGGAGAATGGTCGAGAAAGTCTCGATACAAGTTTTGAGTCGGCTTTTCATCCTCGACGAACAAAATCTTGCTTCGGATCATGGCGTCGCCCCCCATCATTTAATTTCGGCAAAAGGAAGAAAATTTTAGCAAAATTTTAATCGAGAAATGTCAAAAAAAATTATTCACGGGCTCAAAACCAAGCCAAATTCTCGGCATACATCGAGAAGCTCCGGGACATCCTTCGTCAGTTGGACGACGATTCCATTTGGGGCAAGGCGGGAGCGGAACTCGAACAAAGCGTAGCAGACCTTTAAATCCAGGTGGGAATGAAATTTGATTCCCGCTTGCCGCTCCTCAAATAACGCCCTGGATACGCGCTGGGTAATATGGCGGTTTTTTCCGCGAAGGCGCTGAATGTCCAGATGGTTGATGCCTTCAGATTGAAGAAAAGTGGAGAGGCTTTTTTCAAGATTTCTTCTCTGAACGGGAGATTCAACATCCACGATTTCGCCTTCCGTAATCTCGATCTCGGCTTGCGCCAAGACATGCTTGCGGCGCCACTCCATGCGGACTTTGCCGACAGGCTCAAGCTCAGGTCCATTGGCGCCAAAAAATTTTTGGTATTCTGAAAGAGCCTTGGTATTGCGCCGCAGATCAGCCAATACTTCCCGCAAGCACGTGATTTTCTCATCCGCGCAATAAATGGTTCGGTATTGACGCTGGGAATCGTCGAAGCGATGCGTCCAAGAATAGAGATAATGGGGTGAAAAATCACAGGGCGCCTTGTGATAGCCGACCCGCCAAACCGGCACGATCTACTCAGAGGCGCCGGCGAAAGCCCTTGCGACGGGAACAATATCCCTAAAATCGTCGGGAACTTGAGCGTGCCGCAAAAGATAGGCAGGCGCCTCATCATTAAGACGAGTGTTGGTCCCGAAAAGCCAGGCTTTGGCGGTGTCATCCCCATAAGATTCGACCAACATCCGCACCACGCGATAGGCATAGCGTAGACGCATATCCTTAGGAGTTTGCGGCTTGACCTTCCCCGTCGTCCAAGCTCCAACTTCCTTGGGATCGTTGAGGCCGCTCATATAAGCCGTGAATTTTTGGCCGACATGATCTCGCAGGAAGACAACGATGTCCGTTAGAGGGGTAATGCTCGCTTCTCTGTCAATCTGTTCCAGCTTGGTCTCATCTAAAACAGTAGTCATATTCACCCCAATCCTTCTATACATATTCTACCATATATTTCTCATTTGTCAAGACCTAAGTTCAGCCAGCTAAATTCAATCATTTTCGCCTGTCCAGTTATTTCCAGGGCACAACACCAGCTATTGACAATCTCGCGCAGAGGGCGCATACTATCAGAAAAATTCGCGCATGGAGGCGTCATGAAATGGTCCCGCGTCCTTTTTTGGGCCGCGCTGATTTACGGAGCGTATCAGGCTAGGGGTTATTTTTTTCCGCGACACGTTCCCGCTCTTTCTTATACCGACGTTCAGGGCAGGGTTCACGATTTTTCTCGTCTTGATAAACCTGCCGTTATTGGGTTTTGGATTGACGAATGCGGATATTCCCAGCGGGTGATGTCAGTTCTTGACGAAATACGCGAAGAATATCCCGCTGACAAATTGGACGTCGTGGGATTTTATCTCAATCCCCGCATGGACGCCGAGATTGCCGCCGTGGGCGCGCGGGAAGGCTATAACGTGACGCTGGCGGGGGCCCAGGAAAGTCCGGGGCTCATCGAAAATTTACAGAAGAGTTTTGATATTCGCGGTCCTGGGCGGGACATTTACGTCATTGATAAGACCGGAATCATCCATACGATTAAGGCCGTGGGCGGTGGCGGAAATCCCGTTTCTCCGGGCGAGCTGGAATCCGAGGTCAGCGCCCGGGTCAAAAGCGCTCTCGGGGCTTAGGTTCCATCCCATGGATCGCGGCGGCCCCGAAAAGGGGCCGCCGCCGTTTTTCAGTCCTCCCCTTGGATCATAATCGTAATGACGGGTTCGGCCTCATCTCCCGGTCCGCAGACAGCCCAAAGATTGACGGGCTCGGGGCTTTTCCTGGGATTCATTAGAAAAAGCGGGGCGAATGAAGCGCGGTCTTGAGCGGAGCTTCTTCTTAAAGACCAGCGCAGGACGCTCAGCATATCCCAGGCCCGGCCGGTAAAGCTCTGACCAGAGGCCCTTAACTCCTCCGTCGGTTCCAGAATTTCATATACGCTTCGGCTGACGGCCACGGGGTATTTAAACCCCGCCTCTTTCGCCAGGCCCGAGAGGTCGATAAGCTCCCCGTCCTCTAGGGCCTCTTTCCTGGTATAGGCGAAGATGATTTCCGGCTTTTCCTCGTTGATTTCGTTCATGCGTTTGTTCTCCTTAGTTGTTTACTTTTTTCAAAAGGGCTTTTTTCGCGCGGTTCATCCTTGATTTAACCGTTCCGATGGAAACCCCCGTTTTTTTCGCGGCCATGGCGTAATCCTGCCCCTCGATGACGCAGAGAGTCAAGATTTTTTGATATCGCCTCGGAATTTCCAGGAAAGCCCGCATGATTTCGCGGGAAATTTCCGCATCCTCCATGCGCTTTTCCTGATTTGGCTCGTGGTCGGCCAGGGAATCCTCAAGGCTTAATTTCCCCTCTCCCACGGTAAACCCGCTTAAAGACAGGGTCCTTGCCTCCGCCCTCTTTCTTTGTCCGTCCAAAAAGAGGTTTTTAATGACGGTCAAATACCAGCTTGTAAACGAGCGCAAGGGGTCGTATTTTTTCCCATGCCGCAGGACCTTCAGGCTTGCCTCTTGAACGAGGTCTTGGGCCAGGTCCTGATTTCTGATGAGCCGATAAGCGAAACACAGCGCCCTTTCTCGGTTTTCTTCGAGCAGTCTTGCCATCATTTCTTCCCGGCCCGCCGTCAGTTCGTTTTTCGCGTCTCTTTTGAAGTTCTTGTCGTTTTTCATGTCGCGCCTCCGCAAGACCCGAAGGGCGAAAGTCTCCGAGAAAGAGCGGCAAGCGAGGAATAAATGGCTGGGTCCCCACCAGGTCCCCGCCCCCGGAACCCGGGCTGGCGGCCTCGCGAAGGGAGTTGTCCGAAAAATTTGGGGCTACGGCGGGGGTTGGGCCGAATTTTTGGAGGGCCGGAGGGGGTGACCGTTTATGCCGCAGCGCGGCGGTCTTTACTCCTGGGGACTTTCGTTGAGGCGCGACTGCAAAAACAAAGAGAACGAAAAAAGAGACGCGAAGAAAGCGGAAAAGGATCGGAACCGCCGCCGGGCGGTGGAGAGAGTGGACATCGCGGACCTCGGCGCTGATTTCGCGAAAGAAGCGGCGCAGGTGGAACGTCGGCGGAACGCCCCGCCGCCCCAGAAACCGGCAACCTCGGCGGCCTCAAGAAGCGGCTTTGCCGCCGGGGCCGAATTCAATCTGGGGGCGATGTCCCAACGCGTTGTGGGAAGGGTGGAGAACTCGCGCAAATGAAAATTTGAGTTATCCCAGCCTTAGAAATCCAATGATTTCTAAGGCGGCGCTTTCCACAACCGTGGCGCTATCCACCGCCAAAGACGTGTTATAAAGGAATTCTATTTTCAACTCGCGCCAATCGAAGCGGCGCGCGGTTAAAATCCAAACTTCTCGCGCTTGACGGCGACCTCTCCCGGTTCGAGATTGATTAGCGTCGAGGGTTTTATTTCCACTGCCTTAGCATACGAACGGATCGCGAAAAGGTTCCCTTCGTTCTCGGCGCGAGTCAATGGATTTGTGGGCTAAGGTTCTTCTATGGAAAAGCTTGAGGTAGAAAGTTATACACTATGTCCATAGTCGTCCACGGAAAGAAAAAGAAGCAAAAAAGAAAAGCGATGAACTCTCCCCAAGACAACCCAGGCGGCAAGTCCGAGATTCTGATCTACCAATCTGAGGACGGCAAGAGCCGTATTCAGGTCCGACTTGAGAACAATACTGTCTGGCTAACCCAGGCCCTGATGGCCGATCTATTCCAGACGAGCATCCCAAATATCAGTATGCATATCCGGAACGTCTTCCAGGAGCACGAACTGGACTCTGAATCAGTTGTTAAGAATTACTTAACAACTGCCGCAGATGGAAAAAAATACGCTACCTCATTCTATAATCTCGACGTCATCCTATCGGTCGGCTATCGGGTGCGCTCGCATCGCGGTACTCAGTTCCGCAAATGGGCGACCGAGCGGCTGCGGGAGTATCTCGTCAAGGGCTTCACGATGGATGACGAGCGTCTCAAGGAAGGCCGAACTCTCGGAACTGACTATTTCGACGAACTCCTTGAGCGCATACGGGAGATTCGAACTTCCGAGAAACGCTTCTATCAGAAGATTCGCGATATTTACAAGTTGGCTATCGACTACGATCCAGCCGCTGCGGCGACTCAAGAATTTTTTCAGATCGTCCAGAACAAGCTCCACTGGGCGGTCACGGGCCATACCGCCGCTGAGATCATCTCGCAACGTGCGGATGTCGAGAAACCGAATATGGGGTTGACAAGCTGGAAGGGCGCGAAGGTTCGTCGGCAGGATGTCGTCATCGCCAAGAACTACCTCAATGAGAAGGAAATTCGAGACTTGAATCGCATTATTACTATGTACCTCGATTATGCCGAAGCGCAAGCCGAGCGCCGACAGCCGCTCTACATGAAAGATTGGAGGGAAAAACTCGACGCCTTCCTGAAATTCAATGAACGTCAGATATTGGAGCGCCCGGGCAGGGTTTCCATGGAGGTTGCCCAAAAGCTCGCATTGGAGAGGTATGAGCAGTTCGAAAAGAAGCGTCTAGCCCAGGAAGCCGTTCTGCCGGACGAAGACTTCGAGCAGGTTGCCAAACAGCTGGAAAGCAAGCCCGCAAAGGGGCTCAAGCGCAAGAAAAAGAGTGGAGCGCAATGAGCCTCCGAAAACATCGCCCTGCGCTTACAGGATGGAGCTGGAGCTCGCTCAGGTCGTGTTGGAGAGGTTATCCCTTTCCTCAATAACCATAAGGTAAAAACTGGATAGGGAGACGTCTTCGGCCTTGGCTTCAAGCCGAGCCTCAAGGAACAATTTCCTCCGATTCTCCCGAACTTGCCGCTTTCGCTCGTTTATTCATATTTTTTTATCTGTCAATTTTTTGCCTCTGGGTACTGTCGAGATTTTGTCGACTTTTTGGCAAAAACAAGCAAAAAACGACAAAAACAAACAAATGACAAATCATTGAAAAACGATTATTTTTTAAGGATAAAGAGTGGAGCGGGCGATGGGAATCGAACCCACGTCCGAAGCTTGGGAAGCTTCTATTCTACCATTGAACTACGCCCGCGTATCAGACAACTTCATTCTATCTCTTTATCGGCGCAGGATGCAAAAATGATTCTCTTTTTAAATTAAAACAGGCGTTGAGGGCGGAGCTGATTTGAACGCCCCCCAGCGGATTTTTGTGCGCGATAAGCCAAGTGTCCGCATAAAGGCCCAGGGGTTTGGGATGAAGTTTGGTCAAGCGTCCTTGTTGGAGATCTTCTTGAATATTTAAGGGATTGATGGCGACGATGCCGTCTCCTCCAAGGGCCAGGGCGCGAATCAGTTCCGGATCCTCGACTTCGACTTTGATCTTGGGCGTAATCCGCATTTTTTTGAGCCACTTTTCCAGCTGAAGGCGGATGGGGTTTCCCGGCGCGCGCAATAGGAAAGGAGCTTCTCTGAGAGCTTTAGGGAAAGGAGAAATCTTGGCTTTTAGAGAATGGGAAGAGACAAGATAGACCGGAGAACTCGAAAGAAGCGCGCTCCTATGCAAGGAAAGAGGTTCCGGCTGGAGGTTTGAGTCGCAGATAGCCAGATCAATTTGCCTGCGTTCCAATTTTTGCCTTAATTCTTCCCAAGAGTGAGAGGAAATTCTCAGAAAGATATCGGGGATTTTCTCTTCAAGAATGCGTTTGATTTTAAGAATTTCATAAGGGGCGACCGAGAACGAGGTTCCTATCCTTAAAACCGTCTGAACTGATTTCTTTTCAATAATGGGAGAAAGAACGTCTTCCATGCGGGAAAACGTCTCTTGGCAGGATTCAAAAATTTTGAGTCCTTCCGGAGTGAGGCTCATGCCGCTTCTTTTGCGGTCAAAAAGTTTGGCGTTTAGTTTTTGTTCCAGAGATTTTATCTTGACGCTTAAAGTCGGTTGGGTGAGCCCGCATTCCTTGGCTGCGGCTGTTAAGCTTCCCGCCTGAGCGGTTTTAAAGAAATAATAGAGAAGATTGTATTGGTCTACGCTCATATTTATATTCTAATACTATTATAGAAAAATATTATATTTACAATGTTTTGGTTTTATGATGAAATCAAGTTGATAGGAGGCTTTGTGATTTGCGGTATAAATAGAAAATGCTCGTTCCTTATCGTTTTTGGACTTCTTTTGCCTTCGAAGTCGTTTGCCGCGACTTTCGCGGCGCCGCTGAACGTAAAGGATGTTTTAATTTTAGCCGAGGACTACAGCCCGGATTTAAGGGCGGCTCGTCAGCGCGAAATCGAAGCCGAAAAGAATATCCATATTCAAGAGGCTTATCTCTATCCCACCTTGGATGCGGGCGGAGTCGCGACGACAGGGTTTCCCGGGTTTAATAATCAAATGTCGATCTCGGGGCCCGGTTATAATAACGATTTGGGCGCGCAGGGAATGTATGCTTCCCCCTATACCGAGACGCCTGCCGGTGGGCTCACTTCGCAGTTGGATGTGGTTGATTTAAAAATTCCTTACCGCATTAAGCAGGCCAAGGCCCTTTATCAGGCTGAAAAAGCCCGGACCGAGATTATTCGCTATAAAGTGGATTGGGATGCGCTTAAATTTTATTTCCATTCGGTACGAGATATCGGCCTTCAAAAAGTTTGGGATGAAATTCTCAAGGTTAAAACCGATCCGGTTTATCATAAAGTCGTTTATTTCGTTAATCGCGGTCAGCATAATATGGCCGATGAGCTCTTAATCCATGACATGGTCGAAGAAGCGCAGCTCAATAAAGAAGCTTACCAGGCGCTTTACGGCCAAGCCATTGAGAAATTGGGTATTTATATAGGAAAAGATTCGGAGGATTTGGCGGCGCTTGATCCATCCGCCTTGAGTCAGGATGTCTTGACCGTTTTAACCTCAACTTCGGTGAGCGCCTATATTTCACAAGCTGAATTTCATTCCACCAGCGCTCATGAGTTCTTGTCCTCAAGGAAAGCCGAGAATTATCCGCGCGTGACCGCGAAAGCAAGCGTGGGTGGGGCCACGGGGAGTCGCTTGGTGGGTTCGGAAGATTACGCGGCGGGCGTTGGGGTCAGCGTTCCTATCTTTGAAGGTTTTGGAATTGAGAGCCGCATTGAGCAGGCCAGGGCTCGGGCCAAAGAAAAAGACGAGGCCGTTGATTCTCTCAAACTTTTTGTCGCGGTCGCCAATAAAACCTATGATGAACGGATTGCCTACGACAGCGCGCAGTTAAAATATCTTGATGAGGAGCTTAAGACCGATAAGGATGCTTACCAGGTTTCTCTTCATCGCTACGTGACCTACGTCGGTTCCTTGGTGGACGTTCGCGAAGCAATTCGAGACCTTGAGCGGGTGGAAACCCAGATTATTGATGACAAGACGGATTTGCTTCTCGCTTTGACCTCCAAAGCGATTCTTAATGGCAGTGCGGTGCGGAGATAATATGGGTATCGTTGACCTCTCTTTAAGACGTCCTGTGACGATCGTCATTATTGTTTTGTCGGTTCTTTTAGCCTCGGCCGGAGTGATCAGGAATATGCGCCGGGACATTCTCCCGGATTTGGGGCTTAACACCATCTATGTCGCGGAACCCTTCGGCGGCATGACGCCGGCCCAGATGGAAGGATATCTCACCTACCGCTACGAGCAGTTTTTCCTTTATCTCACGGGACTTAAGAGCATGGAGTCTCATTCAGCGCAAGGAATTGCCGTGGTCAAGCTTACCTTCGCCGAGGGAACCGATATGGAACAGGCGATGGGCGAAGTGATTGCGTATGCTTCCAGAGCGCGCGCTTTCATGCCGTCGGGAACATTTCCTCCCTTCATTTTGCGTTTTGACGCCAGCGATCTTCCGGTCGGAGATTTAGTGTTTGAATCGAAAAATGAACCGTTGAGCCGCTTGGTCGATCTGGCTTTTAACCGCGTTCGACCGATGTTCGGCGATTTGCCGGGAGTCATGGCGCCGGCGCCTTTTGGAGCGAGCCCGCGCACGATTGTCATTGAAATGAATGAGAAAAAAATGCGGGAATTGGACGTTTCCCCTGAAGACGTCGCGCGCGCGGTGACAAGCGGAAACGTCATCGTTCCCTCTGGAAATATGGACATGGGAACTAAATATCCTCTAATTCCGCTGAACTCTCCAGTCGCCGATATTCAGACCTTGGGAAATATTCCCGTTCGTTTAGGAACCTACCCAACCGTTTTTGTTAAAGATGTCGCTAAAATTAGAGACACGACCGATATCCCAACCGGTTTTGCGTTGGTTAATGGCGCTCGCTCGGTTTATATTCCGATTGCCAAGCATTCGGACGCCTCGACGCTTAAAGTTGTTGCCGAAATTAAGGCTAATCTATGGCGCTTTCGCGAGGTTTTGCCGAAAGATATTAAACTCAGCTACGCTTTTGACCAGTCCGGATATGTCAAACGCGCGATCGGGTCCTTGGCCTTTGAAGGTGGATTGGGCGCTCTTTTGACCAGTCTCATGGTTCTTTTATTTCTTCAAGATTGGCGCTCGGCCTTGATTGTGGCGGTGATCATTCCCATTTCTCTTGCGTTTGCGATGATCCTTCTTTATTTAATGAAGCAGACGGTCAATATCATGACCCTTGGGGGACTCGCCTTGGCGGTTGGAATTTTAGTTGATGAATGCACGGTAACCATTGAGAATATCCACTCTCATTTGGACAAGGGTCAACCCATCGCGCGCGCAAGTTTGGATGGAACGACGGAAGTCCTTTTTCCCAACTTCCTGGCGGTTTTGTGCGTCCTGGCCGTTTTCATTCCGTCTTTCGTCATGAAAGGCGTGGCGGGACATCTCTTTTTACCGCTATCAGTCGCTGTTGGATCAGGAATGATCGGATCTTATATTTTCTCATCCACTCTTGCCCCCATTCTGTCCACTTGGCTTATTAAATCACAGGGGCATGGGGAGTCTAAAGAAGCTTCAAAAGGCTTTAGTTTCGACGTCATTCGCAAGGGATACCGCAAACTTCTTGAGAATATTCTCATGCCTTGGCGGGGACTAGTCTTGATGCTCTATTTTGCCGCAGCGGGATTGTTTTTGTTTTTTGGGTTTAAGCATTTGGGTCTTGAGATTTTTCCCCAAGTTGATACCGGAGAGTTTAGAATGGTCGTTCGCTGCCCCACGGGTTCGAGCATCGAATACACGGAAGCCATAACGAAGAAAGCGATGGACATCATTAAAAAAGATGTCGGGGAAAAGAATGTCAAGATATGGATTGGTCTTGTTGGAATGCAGACGCCTGATTACGCGCTGAACAATATCTATCAGTATTCCCCGGGTCCCGAGATGGCTTATATTGATATTGCCCTGCGAGAACATTCCGGAGTCAAGGTTTTTGATCTGGAACAAAAGTTAAGAAAACAATTTAAAGAACTCATTCCCGACACGCGGTTTTCCTTTGAACCGAATGATATTCTGGATGTGGCCATGAGTTTGGGAGAACCTAAGCCCGTTGGCGTTTCCGTTTCGGGTCCCTTCTTTAATCGCGATATTAGTTACGCCAAGAAAATCAAGGTCGCGATGGAGAAGATTCCTTATTTAAGGGACTTGGAAACGGTTGAGAGCTTTGATTACCCCACCATTGCGGTCAATATGGACAGGCGTAAGGCCGGCATTTTGGGCGTGACGGCCAAAGACATCGGACAATCGCTGGGAGACGCGGCGGCCTCATCCCGTTATACCATTCCTTCTTTCTGGGCCGATCCAAAAACAGGAATCAGTTACGAGGTTCAAGTCGAAGTTCCGCAAGATAAAATCAAAACTCTTGCGGATGTCAAAAAATTTCCGGTTCCGGTGAGGCGAGTCGAAGATTCTCATGGTTGGATTTCGGTTTCGGATATGGCTCAAGTTGTTTCCACAGAGACCGTCGGTTCCTACGATCGCTTGAATATGCAAAGAAGCGTCAATATCGCGGCTAATATTGTCGGGGCGGATTTGGGAAAAGTGGGGAGGTCGGTGCGCCAGGCGCTTGAGTCTGTTGCTTCCGAAAGGCCCAAGGGAGTGACCGTTCATTTGCGCGGGCAGATTTTGCCGCTTGAAGAAATTTTAAACGGGTTTTCATTCGGCCTGGCTTTGTCGGTCGTGGTCATTTTCCTTTTGCTCTCGGCGAATTTCCAGTCAATTACGCTAACCCTCGCGATTTTGTCGACGGTTCCGGCGGTCTTGTCCGGCGTGGTCGCGGCGCTTCTTTTAACGCATACGACGATTAACATCGAATCATTCATGGGAGCGATTATGTCGGTGGGCGTGGCCATTGCCAATGCCGTTTTACTGGCGGATTTTGCCGACCGGTACCGAAGGCAAGGGATGGGCGCGGTGGGCGGTTCCCTAGAAGGCGCGACGACAAGATTTCGCCCGATTTTAATGACGGCTTTGGCGATGATTGCGGGAATGATTCCCATGGCCTCGGGGCTCAGCGAAGGCGGAAAACAGACCGCGCCCTTGGGACTTGCCGTTATCGGAGGCATGGGTTTGGCGACGGTCGCGACCTTACTCATTTTGCCGCTCGCGATTGCGGCTCTCCAAAGATCGGCGTCTCCTCATCCGCCATCTTTACATCCGGATGACTCGCACAGCCCGCACTATCATCCAGAAGGGATGGATGAACGAGGGCTCAAAACATCTTCCGTTTAGACTCATGATTTCTTATCCATCCCTTCATTTCCGCCGAAGTATTTGACTTTAAAATAATTATTTTTGTCTAATGACTGAGTATGACATGGGTCATAAAAAGATCAGCGGCGCTTGAAAGGCTTTTCTCTTTTGCCTTGGCTTTGCAATTTTTTGTGAGCCCGGTTATTTTTAGCAGCCGAGGTTTTGATTTACCGCGTCTTAAAGGCTCTTCTCCAATCATGACGACTTCTTCTTCCCAGGATTTGGGCCTGATCTATTCCGTTTTTGCCGCTCATCATAAACGCGCCGGCAGCCGTCACCAAACTCACAGGAGGTCTTGCACCCTTTTGTCAGAAACTTCTGCTTGCGCGTTGGGCCAAGCTTCTTTTGAATCTACACCGTTCCGAAAGGCGTTGTCGGCTCTCCCTGATCCGTTTTATCCCCCTCCCGCTTCAGTCCTTATTTAACGAGAGAAATCTCGCGCGTAGTTTTGTTTGTAGAATGTTATGTTTGAAATTAAATAGAGTCAGAGGAAAAAATGAAAGGTCCTAAAATTGAAATAGTTCCCGCTGTTCGCGGCGCGATGCGCCGTCCGATTACGGTCGTCGTTTTAGTTTTGGCGCTGATTCTTGGCGCGTTTTGGGCGATCAAACAAATGCCTCGCGACATTTTGCCCAATCTTAATTTGCCTGTTATTTATGTCGCCCAGCCTTACGGCGGCATGACTCCGGCACAGATGGAAGGTTATTTGACCTATTACTACGAATATCACTTCCTTTATACTACGGGAATCAAATCCATCGAATCAAAAAATATTCAAGGAACGGCTTTAATTAAGCTGACTTTCCATAATGGAACCAATATGGCCGGAGCTATGGCTGAAGTGGTTGACTATGCCGACCGGGCGAGAGCCTTCATGCCACCGGGGACTGTGCCGCCCTTCATTTTGCGCTTTGACGCGGGAAGCCTTCCGATTGGAGATCTTGTTTTCTCAAGTAAAACGCGCCCCTTGGGGGTCATTGCGGACTTGGCCCTTAACCGGGTGAGACCCTTGTTTGCCACCTTGCCGGGAGTTTCTTCTCCCCCGCCTTTTGGCGCTTCTCAGAGAACTATTGTCATTAGAATGAATGAGCAGGCGATGAGGAAATACAACGTTTCTCCTGGGGATGTCGCCAAGGCCGTGACCCAAGGAAACGTGGTCATTCCCGCGGGGAACATTTATCTAGGAAACAATTACCCAATTGTTCCATTAAACTCGGTGGTCAATAATATTCAGCAGCTCGGTGATATTCCAATTCGACTGGGAACCTATCCAACCGTTTTCGTTAGGGATGTGGCTAAAATTGAGGATGGAACAGACATCACGGTTGGATATGCCTTGATTAACGGCCGCCGTTCGATTTATATTCCGGTCACCAAACGCCCGGATGCCTCGACACTCGCAGTCGCTGCTTTGGTCAAGAAAAACCTTCCAAACTTCCAAGATGTTTTGCCTAATGACGTGAAAGTCAGCTATGCTTTTGACCAAACGGGCTATGTTAAGCGCGCGATTGGGTCGCTGGTCTTTGAAGGCGCGATGGGAGCTTTACTCACGAGCTTAATGGTTCTTCTCTTTCTTCGCGACTTAAAGAGCGCTTTTATCGTGACTTTAAATATTCCCCTGGCCTTGGCTTTTGCTGTGGTCGTTTTGTGGTTGACCAAGCAAACGGTCAACATTATGACTCTTGGGGGACTGGCCTTGGCTGTTGGAGTCTTAGTAGATGAAACGACGGTCACCATTGAAAACATTCATACGCACATGGGAGACGGAAAAAGCGTCGCCCGCGCCGCCCTTGAGGGAACGAGTGAAATCATTATCCCTAAATTCATGGCCATGATCAGCATCTTGGCCGTGTTCATTCCTTCCTTTTTAATGAAAGGCGTTGCGGGAGGCCTCTTCATTCCTCTCTCCATCGCGGTCGGATTTTCGATGATGGGATCTTATTTATTATCTAATACCTTCGTTCCTATTCTATCGAGTTGGATCCTAACACACAAACATCACGAATTTGGAAGCGAAGGCCTGACGGGGTTTGCCTGGTTTAGGGAGAAATACCGGCATATACTCAAACATTTAATGCCGTTTAGAATTCCTATTTTAATCGGTTATTTTGCTGTCGCCGGGCTTATTTTACTTTACGCCGGAATGCACTTGGGGCTTGAAATTTTCCCGCAAGTTGATAACGGAGAATTTACGATGATTCTGCGCGCTCCCACGGGAACGACTTTCCAAAAAACCGAGGAATACGCCAATCAGGCCTTGAACGCGATTAAGCAGGAGGTGGGGCCCAAAAATCTCGCTATCTCGGTTGGAATTGTCGGCATGCAGTCTCCCGATTACGCGATTAATAATATTTACTTGTGGTCTTCAGGTCCCCAATACGCGATATTGGATATCGGGCTTCGGCATGGTTGCAATATTCCAGTTGTTCCTCTTGAAGAAAAATTGCGCAAGAAATTCGCGAAACTTTTCCCGAATATTCTGTTTTCCTTTGAGCCTAACGACATCATCAGTAAAGTCATGAGTCAAGGAGCTACAAAACCCATTGAAGTCGCGGCTGCCGGGCCTTATTTCACCTCGGATCAAAAATACGGTCAAGAGATTAAGCAGGTTCTGTCCAAAATTCCATATCTTAGGGATCTTGAAATCGAACAGCAGTTCAATTACCCGACTGTTTCCGTGGATATGAGTCGCGAACAGGCGGGAATTAGGGGCCTGACCGTTAACCAGGTTGGGCAGACCTTGGCGGATGCGGCAGCTTCTTCCCGCTACACCATTCCGGCTTTCTGGGCGGATTTAAAAAGTGGAATCGCCTATCAAGTGCAAGTCGAGGTTCCGCAAAGGCATATCACCTCGGTTAAAGACATCCAGAAACTTCCGATTCCGGTCAAATACAGTTCCAGCTATGCCGGAGTCATCCCTCTTAATAAATTTGCCACAGTGACCTCGACGGTCTCCGTCGGGGAATATGATCGCTATGATATGTTGCGCATGGTGAGCGTGGCGGCCAATATTTACGGCGCGGATTTGGGCAAGGTTTCAAGGGAAGTCAAGCGCGCGATGGCGACGATAGCCAAGGATCGCCCCAAAGGCGTGACTGTTTTCTTAAGAGGTCAAATAACCCCCTTGCAAGAAATGATGGACGGTTTTGCGTTTGGACTGGCCTTGTCCTTGATCGTTATTTTCTTGGTCCTTTCAGCCAACTTCCAATCCATCAAATTGGCGGTTACGGTTTTGTCTACCGTGCCAGCAGTTTTGTCTGGAGTGGCCATTGCTCTTCTACTGACTCATACGACGATTAATATCGAATCGTTCATGGGTTCGATTATGTCCATTGGAGTCGCGGTCGCCAATGCTATTTTGTTGGTTGACTTCGCGGAACGCTTCCGTATGGAGGGAATGGGAGCCGTTCACGGAGCGGTGGACGGCGCGGCGAGCCGCTTGCGTCCTATTTTGATGACGGCTTTGGCGATGTTGGCCGGAATGGTCCCCATGGCCTTGGGCCTTAGCGAAGGCGGTTCTCAGACCGCTCCTTTAGGAAGGGCTGTGATCGGGGGCCTCAGCGTCGCGACCATTGCGACCTTGTTTTTGCTTCCCATGGCTTTTGCGGTCATTCAAGGGAAAGCCGCTCTTAAATCGCCCTCCTTGGATCCCGATGATCCGAAGAGCGCTCAGTATGATTTAGGAAAAGTAAATTCCGCGCATCCCGCGGGAGAGGAGCTCAGTCATGCGCATCACGAATAAGTTGAAAATTTTTTCCTTGGTTTTGGGAATTGAGGCGGTTTTATTTGTTTCAGTTCCCGTCTACGCGGCTTCTCCTGCTTCGTCTTTTGGCGGTAATGCGGGCTCATCGGTCTTAACCTTGCCGGATGTGTTGCGCTTGTCCGAGGATTACAACCCGGATCTCAAAGCCGCCAAGGCGCAAGAGATTCAAGCTCAACAAGAGGTGACCATCCAACAATCCTTTTACTACCCAACGTTAAATTTGGAAGGACAGAGCTCTGCGGGTTTTCCTGGTTCCAATCAGCACGGGATTCTTAATACCGGCGGTTTGGTCAATTCTCCGTTTGCTGATACTCCTTCGGGAGGCTTAGTTTCTCAACTTAATATCCTGGATTTGACGATTCCTTTTAAAGTCAGTTCCGCCCGTTATTATCTGGAAGCGACCAAGCAGCATACTGAGATTATCCGCTATGAAGTGGACTGGAAAGCCCTTGGCTATTATTTTGATTCCATTCGCTATTTGAGCGATTATCTCATTTGGAAAGATATTTATCATCGCGCGAGCGTTCTCCAACATCTGGTCGAGCGGTTGGTTAAGACCGGACAACACAACCTTGCGGATCAATACTTAATCGAGGTTCAAGCGGGACTTGCTTTGGCGGAACAAAAAGCTTATCATGCGCGTTATGTGGCTTCCCTTAAAAATCTCGCTCTTTTTTTAGGGAAAAAGCCGGAGGATGTTTTGGTTCCTTCATTTCGAACTTTCGATGCGAAATCACTTAAAAAAATTGCGCCAGGGGCGGCCAGCGCCTTCATTCTTAAAGCGGTCGCGGATGCGGAAAGCGCGCATTCACTAGTGAATGCCAATAAAGCTCAAAATTATCCGACGATTGTCGGTTTGGGTTCGATTGGTTCAATGAACGCGACCAAGGGTGGAATACCTTTGAATGACACATCCGTGGGTGTTGGCCTGAACCTGCCGGTTTTTGAAGGGTTTAAAATTCAAAGCGGAGTCAAAAAGGCGCAAGGCTTTGAAACCGAAAGGCAAGAACAGATTAAAGGACTTAAACTCTATGTGGATGAGGACAATGCCCGTTACGATGAGTCCATCGCTTATGATCAAGCGCGCATCAACACATTAAAGCCGTTGGCCAAGACCACTGAAAGCGCTTTTTCCGAAGCAAGGAAGCGTTATCTCAACTATATCGGTCCGCTTGTTGATTTACGCGATGCCATTCAATACTTGGCGCAAGTCCAGGGTGAGCTGAACGATTCCCAGACAAGTTTATGGTTTAATGCCGCTTCCAAGGCGGTCTTAAACGGCGGAAAGATCGCTCGTTAATCTAAGAGATGGGGACTGTCCCTATCTCTCTTAATCGCGAGGTTGATTTGGAGAATTTGATCTTTCCAGGGGATGAGTAATATTCTGTCCGGGTCGTCTGTCGTTCCGCGACGACTGGCCCACGACGAGATTTCTCGCGCGAACTTCTTATCTGAAGGAATCGGCGGATATTTTTTCTGCAAGTCCGGCCGGTATAAGTAAATAGTCGAGATGAGCTTCCAAATCAGCCAATCGGTTGGACGCTTTTGAAACAAGCGTTTTAATGATTCTGGCGCGGGCAAAAGCGTATGGGCTTTCCAGTTTGAAAACACATTTAAGCGGTATTTTTCAAGGATGAACGCCCTAGCTGGGATTTTCTGAGGATAGGGATAGAGATACGTCGCAATCAATGCGGGAGAGACGACCCGATAATTCATGAGAACTTCCTGGCCTATGGTATCGCGGCTTAAATAATTTTTTCCGGTGGACAATCCCCAATCGAGGGAGGCGATAATTTGAATGAGGCAGATGAATAAGAAGGCTCGGAATGGAAGGGCGAATTTCTTTTCATCTACCTTCATCATTTCCAACAGCGTCAAATAAATGGAAATAAGAAAAAAAAGCCCGCAGATGGCGTAGCGCGGGGAAAGGGCTTGCCCAGGGCCGAACCCCGCGCGCCCAATGGAGGCGGCAAGACAGAAAAGAAGAGCGAATATTCCGATTGCCGCCGGCGCGAGAAAAGCCTTGTCTTTTTTAGAACGCGTCAGCGCCTGAAACAGGCTTGGAACCCCAGCGATTAACAAGGATAGCCCGACAAAATCCCTGGCGGCAAAAAAGTTCTTTCCATTATGCTTGAGCGGAAAAACGAGTATTCCCCCTAAAAATGTCAGAAGATATTCCAGAAAATTCAGCGGGTGGCTTAATCCGTAAAGGATTGTTGGTCCTCCGGTTGAGTGAAAATTAAAGCCCGTGAAGTAGATGATTCCGCAAATGAGGGCGGTCAATATCCAAATTTTTTTTTGTCGTGGACTGAAATCATTAAACAAAAGATAGATAAATCCTGCGGGCCAAATAAAAAGCCCCTGAAGGGAAGAAAAAGACGCGAGGATGGCCAAAAGGATGGCGGCAGCAAAAGCCATTTGATTCTTTCCGGATTCCTCAAGGCAGGCGATCGCCCCTAAAAAACAAAAGAAAACCAATTGCCAGGCCATTTGAAATCCCCAAAGGATGTTCTCGGTGTCGCTCAGATTAAACAACAAATAGGCGAGGGGAATGAGAGGCCAGATTCGCGGGCCATGTCTTCTGATAAAAATAATGGATAGGGAGAAAAACGAGAGAGTCACAAGTATCCCGCTAGACATCATAGCGGCCTTGACGTTAAAAGCCGTTAGACGGTAAAGGGCGATGAAAATAAGATTAGGGATCAACATTCGGTTTTCATTGTGTTGGGCCCAAAGGTGCGCAAATTTTAGATTTCCGGCGTAGAAATGTCCCATCAGGGAAACGATTTCCCAATCGTCGAAAAACGGAGTTTTGAGTCCATAGGCGCTTATGAAGTAAAAATAAAACGCGATTGGGAAGAAAATCAGGATGAGGGCTAGGACAAAGGGTAATTGAGGGAAAAAAGAGAATGTTCTTTGTCGCATTTTATTAGAATAAGTTTACAATTTTTTGAATTTCCTGCGTGTCGTGTTTGATATAATAAACCTCTGTGAAGCCTTTTTTGGTCATATTGTCCGCGCCGTCGGGGACGGGGAAATCCACGGTTTTTCATCGTTTGATGGAAAGGCGAAAAGATGTTTTTCAGTCTATTTCCTCGACCACGCGAGCGCCGCGCCCAGGAGAAAAACCGGGGAAAGATTATTATTTTTTAAGCGTGGATGAGTTTAAGGCAAAGATTCATGCTCAAGAATTTCTGGAATGGGCGACTGTGCATGGCCAATATTATGGAACTTCTCGTCTTATGATCGAGGATTTGCTTGGGAAGGGGCTTTATCCCCTCTTGGCTATTGACGTTCAAGGGGCGGCTGCGATTAAAAATAAAATGCCGGATTCGGTTTTGATTTTTTTAGCTCCCCCCTCGATGGAATCCTTGAAAGTTCGGCTTGAGAAAAGAAAAGAGGCCAAGGAGGATATGGCGAAACGTTTGGCTGATTCTCGGGATGAAATTTTAGCGGCGGGAAATTACGACTATATCGTGGTCAATGACGATTTGGATAAAGCCGTTTCACAGATAGATATGATTATCTCAGCTGAGAAACTCAAGGTTTCGCGGCAAGAACTTTCGAAAATTTTACCGGCTTACACTTAAATAAGAGGAGGCGTGTATTAAATGGAAAAAGAAAAGGTGAGCGCTCAATCCGAAAAGGGAGAAACAAGCGCTGATAAATCCATTGAGTCTTTGATCTTGGATTTCCCAAAGAGCAAATACGAGGCCATTCCCTTGGCGGCGGAATGGGGGCAGATTCTTCGGCGCAAAGAAGAAAATCGGCACATGACCCCCAATGAAATCCTTGAGATGGCCATGCGCGATGTCTTGAGTGGAAAAATTACATGGAAAGACGTTCGCAAGGCGAGCGCCCAAATTCCGGAAGAGTCGCCTGATGCGCTCCTTAACAGCGCGGAAAAGTCCAAATAAGTCCGAGGGTCAACCTTTTCCGCCGAGTCTGCGTTCCGTTCGAGAGGAGCGAGAGCGTGCGCGGGCGGCTCTAGGGATGGCGTTTCGCCCGCGTCGAATTGTCTTGGGGGTGACGGGTTCGATTGCGGCTTATAAAGCCCCGGAAATTATTCGCGGTTTTGTTAAGGCGGGTTTTGAAACGCGTTGCATTTTAACTTCGAGGGCTAAAGATTTTGTTGCGCCCTTGACCTTGGCGACCCTTTCTCATTATCCGCCGATTGAAAACGAAAATGATTCTCAGCTTTGGGAGATGGCCCATTTATCCCTGGCGGAGTGGGCGCCGGTTTTGCTTATTGCTCCCGCGACTGCGGATTTTATTGCCAAGCTGGCTGCGGGGCTTGGAGATAATGCGCTTTCGCTTCTTTCTCTTGCCTTTAAGGGTCAAGTGATTGTTTGTCCGGCGATGGATGGCGGCATGTGGGAACATCCGGCCACAAAAAGAAATGTCGAGACGCTTCGCCATTTCGGTTATGAGATATGGGGTCCCGAATTGGGAGAGTTGGCCAGCGGAAAAATAGGAATTGGGCGAATGGTTGAGCCTCAAGCGATTATCGAACGAGTGAAGAGTTTTTGGCCATCTGAAAAAGAGCGGATAAGGAAATCCCGCAGATGAGTTTTTCTTGGAAAGGCTTGCGAGTTCTCATTACTTCGGGGCCAACGAAGGAATTTCTCGATCCGGTGCGGTTTATCACGAACGCTTCAAGCGGAAAAATGGGATGGGCTTTGGCTGCGGAAGCTTGGCGCTTAGGCGCAAAAGTGACGGTGGTCAGTGGACCGGTCTCAACTCCCCCGCCGGGAAAAATTTTGGTTCAATGGGTTGAAACGGCTATTGAGATGAGAAACCAGGTTTTAAAGCTTGCCAAAAAGGCAGATCTTATCGTTTCGGCGGCGGCAGTAACGGATTGGCGTCCTAAGAAGTTTTCCCCCAATAAAATCAAAAGAAGGGAAGGCGAGGTTCATTTGGCGCTTGTACCCAATCCGGATATTATCGGCGAAATTGGAAAAATAAAAAAAAAGAGCGGAGCAAAGGAGCGGAAATTTCCTGTTTTGGTCGGGTTTGCGCTGGAAACTCATGATCTTGAGCGCGCGGCTTTAAAAAAAATGCGGGAGAAAAATCTGGACATGATTGTGGCTAATTCTCCGGCTTCCTTGTCCTCCGAAAGAATTCGCGCGACTTTGTTTCTCAAAACCGGCGTCAAGAAAAAACTGTCTCTGACGACTAAAAGGCTTTGCGCTCGGTCAATTTTTAATGAGATAGAGGATTTTTTGTGACAGACGCTCGAACTGAATTTACTTCACTCGCGAAGGAACTCAAACGCCGGGTCGCTTTATCGGATGAATCGGACTGGAATATGAAAGAAAATCGCCAAGGGACGCTCGAAGAACTAAAACTCGAAGTTGAATCCTGTCGGAAGTGTCCGTTGGGATTAAGCCGCATTAAAGCGGTTTTCGGAGTAGGAAATCCAAAGGCAAAGGTCATGTTTGTTGGGGAAGGCCCGGGTTATTCGGAGGACAGAAAAGGCGAACCTTTCGTCGGACGGGCGGGGCAGTTGTTGGATAAGATTCTTGAGTCCATCGGCCTTTCCCGCCAGACGGTTTATATCGCTAACACGGTTAAATGTCATCCGATGAAAAATCCGGCGACCCCCGACGCACGGTCCAATGATCGTCCGCCGGATGAAACGGAAATAAACGCTTGCCGGCCCTACTTAGACCAGCAGATTGATTTGATTTCTCCCGCTTTTATCGTGACCTTGGGAAGCGTCGCGACTAAAGCGATGCTTCATAATGAAGAGCCGATTTCAAAAGTGCGCGGTATTTGGCGCGAATACGCGACCGCTTCGGGGCGCGTGGTGAGACTGCTTCCCACCTTCCACCCGGCGGCGCTTTTACGCAATCCTGATCTTAAGAAACTCGTATGGATGGATATGAAAAATCTTAGATCTGAACTTGAAAAAGGAGCTTGAGTATTCTTATGGATAGAAAACAATCGGCGAAGACGAAAACGGGGTTGGCGACTGGAATAAAAAACAGCTTGGCTTACATCAAGACTTTCGTGGATGATAAAGGCGTCGCGGCTGTCATGCCAAGCAGCCGCTATTTAGTTGGAAGAACGCTTCGGGCGATGAACTTTAAACACGCTCACAGAATCATCGAATACGGAGCGGCGGCGGGGGTGATGACGCGGAAAATCTTGGAAGAGATGCCCAAAAGCGCAAAACTCCTTTCCATTGAACTTAATTCTGATTTTTACGAAAAGCTAAAGTCCATCGAATCTGATTCTAGGATGAGCCTTTATCATGGAGATGTTCGCTGCATTGATTTAATTGCCAAGGAACACGGCTTTTCCATGGGAGAAGTTGACGTGATTGTGTCGGGAATTCCCTTTGCCTTTTTAAGCCGCGAAGAGAGAACGGAACTTCTGACGAAAACTTCCGCGCTTCTTAAACCCGGCGGCCGGTTTGTGGCGTATCAAGTCACCACGCACTTAATTCCCATTCTTAAAAATCATTTCCGGGAAGTGAAGACCCAATTGGAAATTAGGAATATTCCACCTCATTTTGTCTTTACCGCTATTAAATAAATAGAAGATTAAAAAGAGGCTTTGCCGTTTTATTTTAGATGGCCATGCGCATCGCTGAAATCGCTTTTCCTATTCCGCTGGACCGCACCTTCCATTACTTGGCCGGTGATTTCTCCTTGAAGCCCGGAATGCGGATTAAGGCTTCCTTTGGGCCTCGAAAGCTCGCGGGCTTTGTGGTTTCGGTCTTTGAGGGAGAGCCGGTTCGTCCGCTCAAACCCATTGAAGAAATTTTGGACCCCGAGTCGCTCCTTGAAATAGAGGGATTTAATTGCGCCTTATGGATGTCTAAACGCTACGGGGCGCCTTTGGGAGAATGCCTCAGGGCTTTTTTGCCAAGCTTTATTAAAGATTTGTCTTTAAACTCGCGCCGGAAAAAGAAAATTTCCGAACCCAAGAAAAAAATTTCGGAGAGCCGTCCGAAATTTGTTTTAACCCCGGATCAAGAGGCGGCTTTTTCAAAACTTTCCGAAAGACTGAAGCTCAATCAATTCCACTCCGCTCTTCTCTACGGCGTTCCCGCTTCCGGAAAGACCGAGGTTTATCGCCGATTGATTCTCGAAACTTTAAACTCCGGGGCTCAGGCTTTGTTTTTGGTTCCTGAAATATCTTTAGCGGGGCCCTTTTTTAAAGAATTTTCAAGCTTGTTTGATTTTCCCGTTGACTTGTGGCACAGCCAGGTTTCTCAGGCCCAACGCCGGGGGGCGTGGATGGCGTTAAGAAAGGGCGAGCCGCGGCTCATTGTCGGCGCGCGTTCGGCGGTTCTTTTGCCGTTTAAAAATTTAAAACTCATCGTCATGGATGAAGAACAGGATGAGTCTTTTAAGCAGGAAGGGCAGATTCCCTATTACCATGCCCGTGACGTGGCGTTTTTGAGAGCGAAATCCCATGGGGCTCTTCTGGTTTTGGGTTCGGCGACGCCATCGCTAGAGTCTTGGAGTAAAACTGAGAAAGGAGAATCGGAACTCATCGAGATGTCTCGGCGAGTTTCTTGGGTTTCGCGTCCTGCGGTCGTGACCGTGAGCCCCCCCGCTCAAGGAAGGACTCTTTCTAACATTCTTATTTCCAAGATTCAGGAACGTTTGTTCAAAAAAGAGCAAATTATTTTACTGGTCAATCGGAGGGGATTTGCGACGCTGGTTTTGTGCGCCAAATGCGGCTGGGCCGCCCGGTGCGCTTCCTGCGGGGTCGCTAAAATCGCCCATGAAAATTCAAATGGTGCGATGATTCTTCAGTGCCATCATTGCGACGCCAAAAGCCCTTTGCCGGAGCGTTGCGGGAAATGCGGACATGCCGTTTTGCGTTCCCTGGGCGCGGGGACCCAGAAAATTGTCAGCGAGCTTCAAATGGTTTTACCAGCGGCTAAGGTTTTGCGCCTGGACCGGGATTCTTTAAGCGAAGACGCGAAAGAAGAAAAAAAAATATACGAAAGGTTTTTAGACCAAGAGGCGGATATTTTAGTTGGAACTAAGCTCATCGCCAAAAGTTTTCATTTTCCCCAGGTGACCCTTGTAGGAGTGGTGGATTCGGATTTGATGTTGTCCATGCCGGATTTTAGAGCTTCGGAAAGGGCCATGCAGCTTTTAGCCCAGGTGGCCGGACGTTCCGGCCGCGCGGATAAGCCGGGTGAAGTTATTTTACAAACCCTTTCTCCTTCTCACCCGGCGGTATCCGAAACGATTTCCGGAGACTACACGCGCTTTGCCAAGGAAGAACTCAAAACGCGCAGGGATTTGCGTTATCCCCCTTATTGCGATCTGACAAGACTTGTTTGGGAATCAGGCGAAAAAAATGGCGCCCGGCAGACCGCCCTAGAGGCTGTTGAAATATTAAAGGAAACGCTTAAGACTTCGGGGCATGAATGCGTCGGCCCGTCTCCATGCGTCTTGTCGACTCTTCGAGGCCTTTACCGCGAACACCTTTTAATTAAATCTCCTTCCGGTCAATGGGAAGAGGCTTTGACTGCGGCGAGGAATTTAAAAGTTCCCAAGGGTGTTTCTCTTAAGATTAACAGTGATCCCTACGATCTTTTTTAATGCTAAAATGAGCGAGATGGAATTCTTCAAAAAGTCTTCAACAGATAGTTCTATGTCTAAGAATTCCCAAGGGCATGAGCAATCTATAAAAGCAGGGGAACCTCTTGAGAAACTAACGCGGGGTTGCGTCTCTTTAGTTGACGCCCAGGAGCTTGAGGCTCTGCTTAAATTGGATAGGCCCTTGCGGATTAAGCTGGGCGTGGACCCGACTTCGCCGGACCTGCATTTAGGTCACAGCGTGGCCTTATCCAAATTGCGGGCTTTTCAAGATTTAGGACACATGGCTGTTTTAATTATCGGAGACTTTACGGCTTTAATTGGAGACCCTTCCGGGCGCGATTCGACGAGGCCATCCTTGGGCGTTGATGAAATTAAAAGAAACGCCGAGACTTATAAAGCCCAGGCTTTTAAAATTTTAGATCGGAATAAAACGGAAATTCATTACAATTCCGAGTGGCTAAAATTCTTTATGAGCGAAGGCCTTCTTTCTGCGCTTAAATCAATCACGGTCCAGCAGGTGTTGGCGAGAGAAGATTTTAAGCAGCGGTTGAAGGACAATTCTCCATTGACGATGCTGGAAACCCTCTATCCCGTTTTTCAGGGTCAGGATTCGGTCGCGGTTAAATCGGACATCGAACTGGGCGGAAATGATCAGCTGACTAATCTCTTAATGGGACGAAAAATGCAGGAGTTGGCGGGACAAAAGCCCCAGGTCATTATGACTGTTCCCCTTCTCGTCGGTCTTGACGGGGTCAAAAAAATGTCAAAATCTTATGGGAACGCGATTGGGCTGACCGAAAGCCCTCGGGACATTTTTGGGAAGACCATGTCTTTGTCGGATGATCTCATGATGAATTATTACGAACTTCTGACTGCTTTGAATTTGGATGAAGTTCGAGCTCTCCATCCCATGGAGGCAAAGAAAAATTTGGCCCAACTTTTAACCGCGCGCTTTCACGGAGAAGAATCCGCCTCTAGCGAGCGGGCTTTTTTTGAGGAGACGTTTTCAAAAAAAAATATCCCTCAAGACATTCCCACTGCCACTTTTTCCCCTTCGGTGAGCCTCGTTGAGATGATTCTGAAATCCGGGGCGGCCAAATCCAAAAACGAGGCGAGACGGCTTTTGGACCAAGGAGCCGTCAAAATAGATGGAACTAAGGTGATGGAAGATAGGCCTTCGCATCTTCCGCAAAAATTTACCTTACAGGCGGGGAAACGTCATTTTTTGTCGGTCGAAATTATATCGGAAAAAGAGGAGATTAAATGAAAATGAAAAGAGTCGTGCATCTAGTTGTTGCCGCGGTGATGGGTCTTTCGTTTCTTTCGGTAAAGGCAAACGCTCAGGGTCAGCCAAGTTCATGGGATGCGAGAATTACTTCTCTTCAAGGGAATGTTAATTTCTATCCGGCGAGTTCTCCCAAGCAGGGCTATGTCGCGGTTTCTGGCCTTCCGCTCAAATCTGGCGATCGAATCGTGACGAATGCCGGTTCTCAAGCCCAAATCGCCTTTAACGGGAGCGGCGTGGTCACTTTAACGCCTAATTCCAGTTTCACGGTTAAAGCGCTCAGCCAATCCAAAACTTCTCTTTTTCTAGGGATGGGAAACATCATCGCGAAGTTTGATCACCTCTTGTCCGGTCAGAATCTCCAGGTTCAGACTCCGATGGCGGTTGCCGCTATTCGCGGGACGGAATTTGGCGTAGGCTTTTCCAAAGCCTCTGGCGCCAAGGTTGGGGTTTTCGACGAGGGAAAAGTCGAAGTGACCAATCATTCCGGCCATGAGTTTTTAAAACCGCATCAGGAGTTGGCGGTGAAATCAAAAAATGGAAAATTGTCTCATCCAAGGCCTCTTCACTATTTCTTGAGATATAACAAGCAGATGGCGGCCATTCGCAAATCCTTGGCGGCGGTACGTTTAACTTGGAAACAAACCCATAAAGATGTTTTTAGACAGCAAGGCCCGGATCGCCAAAAAGTCCGAAAGCAGCTGATGCAAAAAATGAAAAAATTGGCGCAATCTAGACATCACCATCACTCATAATTAAGAGTCATGCCTGTTTTGGAAAAAGCAGAGGAAAAAGAAGCCTTTACCCCTTCGACCTTGTCGGGAATTCCGGCCCGTTTAGTTTACGGGCCGGAAGATATCTCTCGGGTTGATTTCGAGACGGCGATTGGCCGTCCTGGGCGATATCCCTACACTCGGGGACTTAAGAGCGGGGGGTATCGCACGGGACACTGGACAATGCGGCAGTTCGCTGGACACAAGACCGCGAAAGATACCAATGAGCGTTTTAAGTATTTGCTTTCGCACGGCGAAACCGGCCTTTCCACCGCCTTTGATCTGCCGACATTAATGGGGCTTGATTCCGATGATCCTCGTTCCTTGGGAGAAGTCGGCCGGGAAGGCGTGGCAGTGGATAGTTTGGCCGACATGGAAGTTTTGTTTTCCGGCATCGACATCGCGAAAGTTTCGACCTCCATGACGATTAATTTGCCGGCGCCAATTCTTCTCTGCATGTATTTGGCGGTGGCTAAAAAACAAGGCGTTCCCTTTAAGCGCGTTCGCGGGACTTGTCAGACCGATATTCTCAAGGAATACATCGCTCAAAATGAGTATCTTTTTCCCCCTGAAGCGTCCTTGCGGATTGTTTTAGACACGATTGAATTTTGCGTGCGGGAAGTTCCCCGCTTTTATCCTATTTCTATTTCCGGCTATCATATCCGGGAAGCCGGCGCCGATGCGGTTCAGGAATTGGCTTTCACCTTGGCCGATGGGCGGGAATACGTCGAGCGTTTAATCAAAAGAGGGCTTAAGGTAGATGATTTCGCTTCCCATCTTTCGTTTTTCTTTGATGTTCACAATTACTTTTTTGAGGAAATCGGAAAATTGCGGGCGGCGCGGAGAATCTGGGCGACGATGATGAAAGAAGAATTTGGGGCTCAGAAAGAAATTTCCTGGATGCTTCCCATGCACTGCCAAACCGCCGGCGTGAGTTTGACGGCGCAGCAGCCCTTGACCAACATTGTGCGCGTGGCTTATCAGGCTTTGGCCGCAGTTTTAGGCGGAACGCAGAGCTTGCACACTAATTCCTATGACGAGGCTTTGTCTTTGCCAACCGATCAGGCGGTGCGCTTGGCCTTAAGAACCCAGCAAATTCTGGCCTTTGAAAGCGGGGTGACCGATACCCCGGATCCTTTTGGGGGTTCTTATTACTTGGAGTCTTTAACGGATGAAATTTTCTCCCGCGCCTCCGCTTTAATGCGAAAAATCAAGGAATTGGGAGGCGTGGTTCCCGCCATTGAAAAAGGGTTTTTTCACCGTGAAATTGCCGAAACCGCTTATCGTTTCGAAGTTGATATCTCTGAAAAAAGAAGAAAAATCGTGGGCGTTAATGTTTTCGCGTCGGATTCCCAAAGACCGAAGATTCTGGAAATTAAAAACTCAGTCGAGTCTCGCCAGGTACGGTCTTTAAAAAAATTGCGCAAGTCGCGGGATAATGCGTTGGTTGAAAAAAACCTTCTCCGCGTAAGAGACGCGGCCAAGGGAACAGAGAACATTCTTCCTTCCATTATGGAAGCAGTCGAGGCCTATGCGACCGTCGGCGAAATCGTTTCCGCCCTTAAAGATTCTTTTGGAGAATGTCCTGTCTTTGGAAACTAGTGTCGTGAGTCAGGGTTAAGGCGGGGACAAATCCGTCTTTATGATTAGTTGGAGAGAGTATAAAAAAATTCTTGTCGGCCTTGCCGTTGTCCTGGTTTTAATATCCCTCCTCCTTTTTGCTTCTCGTCAACCAAAAGAACAAGTGTTGGTTAATCTTCCGCAAGGGGTTTCCGCCGCTCAAGCCGCGAATATCCTTAAAGAGAATGGAGTGATTACCTCTAAGTTGGTTTTTCGCGCGGCGGCGAAATTAACAGGGGTAGACCGCCACATCGAGGCCGGGGTCTATCAATTAGAAAGACATATGTGGCTCTTTTCTCTTTTGAGAATTTTAGATGAAGGTTCGACTCGGGGCATTAAGGTCGTTATTCCGGAGGGGTTCTCCGCTCGTCAGATCGCTGAAAGATTAGAAGCCTTGGGCATTTGTCCGGCGATTGACTTTGAAAACTACGTGGCGACTAGAAATCTGGAAGGTTCTTTATTTCCTTCCGTTTATTATTTTGATCCCAACACCCCCCCCGCTAAAATCGCCCAGAAAATGGAAGACGAATTTTTTCGCGTGATTGGGGCGGCCTATCAGAAAGCGAACCCGAAACCCTATCTCAATTTCCGGCAAGCCGTGATTTTGGCGTCCATTATTCAGAGAGAAGCGGTCTTAGACAAAGAAAGGCCGATGATTTCGGCGGTTTACCTTAATCGCCTGAAATTGCGTATGAAGCTCGAGGCGGATCCGACTGTCCAGTACGCGCTGGGAAAGTGGAAAAAAGAACTCACAAAAAGAGATTTGAAAATCGATTCACCCTATAACACCTATCTTTACTACGGTCTTCCTCCGGGGCCAATCTGTAGTTTTGGACTTAGTTCTTTTCTCGCGGCTTTAAATCCAGCCCAAACGGACGCTCTTTATTTTGTCTCAGACGGGGAAGGCGGTCACCGCTTTGCCGCGACGAATGAAGAGCATATGCGCAATAAAGAACTGTTTAAGGAAACCGTGCGGAGAAATAAAGAAAAACAAGCCGCCGGTTTTTCTCATTGACAAAGATGCGGAATTGATATAAAATTCTAGGGATATAAATTTTTAAACAAGGAGATAAAATGAAACAATGCAAGAGTCGTTGGTTTGCCGTCGCCGTGTTGGGGGCGTTTTGCCTTTGTTTGGGCGTTTCTCAAGCCCATGCGGCCAAACATAAGAAAAAGCACAAAGCTCAAGTCGAGCAGTCTTCTGATTCCGCAGCCTCTCAAAGCCAAAGCTCTGGAAATACCTACGTCAATGTTGGAAAAGTTGGATTTGGTCCTTCCTTGGACTCCGCCTTGGTTCCGCTGACAACGGAAAGCGGTGAATCCGAGCAATGGGGAACTCTTGACGGGAGGTATTGGGTCAACAGCAGATTCGGATTCGATGGGGGTTATGGTTTGGGTTTCCCTCAGATCAGCCCTAAGAGCGCGACCTTGATTTCCTTTCGGGCGGAAGGGATGATGGCGATTAAGGAAACCCACCAGAATATTTTCTATGCCGACGCGGAAATCCTTCCGATGTTCACCACCGGAACTGGAAGCAGCACCTCTTTCTGGGGAATTCAAGGGGGAGTCGGCCTTGAACATGCGGTCAAAGATATGCCCGTTAGTTTTTACACGGAATGGGAGCCCTTATCCATTGATATTTTCTCCGCTGGCGGTGGCGCTTCCTCAAATACCAGTTTGGGTATTTTAGGTGGAATTATGAATTTCACCATTGGACTCCGTTACTACTTCTAAGTTAAGAAAAGACAACCCGGGTGGGCGTCGTGTCCGCCCGGGTTTCTTTTTTTGTTAAACTATTCCTATGCCTTTTCCAATTAGGCTTTAAGGGCGGGTCATTGTCTCGACCTTAAGGATATAAAAGAAAGAGGCTATCTTCCTTCTATGATTCAGAGTTTAATCTATTCTATTATTGGAACGCCGAGCGAGCGGACGCTTAAAAAATATCGTCCGTTGCTCGATGCGGTGAACGCTCTTGAAAAAGAGGTAACGGCGCTTTCAGATGAAGCATTCCCCCAAAAAACGCTCGAACTCAAAGAGAAAGTCAGGCTTGCGGTCGAAGAAAAGATGCCGCGAGAATTGCCGGAAGATGAGGAATCAAAAGATAAGATCGTCAAGGCCGTTTGGCAGGAAGTTTTAGACGGGTTTTTGCCCGAGGCTTTCGCGCTCACCCGAGAAGCTTCTCGCCGATCAATCGGTCTTCGCCACTTTGATGTTCAAATTTTGGGCGGTATCGTTTTGCATCATGGGGCTATCGCCGAAATGAGAACCGGCGAAGGAAAAACCTTGGTTGCGACGGCTCCGGCCTATCTCAATTGCTTGCTGGGACGTGGAACTCATATCGTGACGGTCAACGACTATCTGGCCAAGCGCGATTGTGAATGGATGGGACAGGTTTTTCGCTTTTTAGGACTCACGGTTGGGTATGTCCAGCATGATATGCCCAATGAAGAGCGCCGGGCGGCCTATGCCTCGGACGTGACCTACGTCACCAATAACGAGGTGGGTTTTGATTACTTGCGCGATAATATGGTCGTCAGAAAAGATGAGCGCGTTCTTCGCCCCCTTCATTATGCGATTATCGACGAAGTTGACTCAATTCTTATTGACGAGGCGCGAACGCCTTTGATTATTTCTGGGGCCGCTGAGAAATCAACGGATCGCTACGCCATCATCAACCGCATCATTCCCGCCCTTAAGATCCGAAAAATTACCGAGGAGGAAGAGATCCAGTCCAAATACACCGGGGAGGATTTAAGCAAGGGCTACGACGCGATTGTGGATGAGAAAAATCATACCGCGGTTTTGACTGAAGACGGCATACAAAAATCCGAAAAGCTCCTTGGAATTGAAAATCTCTACGATGATTTGGAGGGCGAGTGGGTTCATCACATCACTCAAGCCTTGCGCGCGCATCATCTTTATTCGCGGGACGTCGATTATGTCGTCAAAGACGGCGAAGTCATCATCGTGGATGAATTTACCGGACGCTTGATGCCGGGACGCCGCTGGTCGGACGGGCTTCACCAGGCGGTCGAGACCAAGGAACATCTGCCGCCGAAAGAAGAAAATCAAACCTTGGCGACGATTACTTTTCAGAATTTTTTTAAGATTTATAAAAAAATGGCCGGCATGACCGGAACGGCGATGACCGAAGAAGACGAGTTTTTGGAGATTTACGGCGTTTCAGTTTACGAGATACCGACTCACCAGCAAATGATTCGGCAGGATTTTCCGGATTTAATTTACCGGACTGAAAGGGAAAAATATCGCGCAATTGCTGATGAAATAAAAGAACTGTGGAAAATAGGCCGTCCGGTTTTGGTCGGCACGCGTTCGATTGAAAAATCAGAAAAAATTTCGGCGATGCTGAGAAACGAGGGCATTCCGCATCAGGTTTTAAACGCCAAATATCACGAGCAGGAAGCCCATATTATCGCTCAAGCCGGCAGAAAAGGCGCGGTGACGATTGCGACCAACATGGCGGGCCGCGGAACGGATATTCTCTTGGGTGGAAACCCCCAGGATAAAGAAGAGTATGAGTTGGTTAAAGAGCTCGGCGGCCTCCACGTTTTAGGAACCGAGAGGCACGAAGCCCGAAGAATTGATAATCAGCTTCGCGGACGTTGCGGAAGACAAGGAGACCCCGGTTCTTCCCGTTTTTATTTGGCTTTGGATGATGAGCTGATGCGGCTCTTTGGTTCGGATCGCCTTTCCATGATCATGGAAAAGTTGGGCATGAAGGAAGGGGAAGTCATTGAATCGCGTCTTGTGTCCCGTCAAATTGAAAGTGCGCAGAGACGCGTTGAAACGCATCACTTTGACGTTCGCAAACAGCTTTTAGATTACGACAACGTCATGAATAAGCAGCGGGAAGTGATCTACCGGCTGCGCAACGACGTTTTGGACAATGAAACAATTACCCCTCAAATCCATTTGATGATGGAAGAAGATTTGCGGGATAAGATTGAAGAGATTGCCCCTGGAGATTCCCATGCCGAAACCTGGGATATTCCGACCTTTAAAGCCTATCTTGAGCGGGTGTTTGGAGTCAATTGGAGCGTGAGTCAAGATGAAATTCTCAAATATGACAAAGCCGCTCTTTTAGAGGAGACGCTTAAGGCTGTCAAGGCTCTTTATTTGGAACGGGAAAAAGAATTTGCCGGTTTTGATTTTAGAGAAATTGAGCGCATGATTTTACTTCAGATGATTGACCGCTCCTGGAAAGGGCATCTCTACGATCTCGATCACCTCAAAAAATCTATCGGCCTTCGCGCTTACGGACAGAAAGATCCGAAAATCGAATACCAACGGGAATCCTTCGTTCTTTTTGAAGCGATGCTGGCTAAAATTCGCGAACAAGTCATCGAATACCTCTTTAAAGTTGAGGCTCCTAAAATTCCCCCCCCGCGCCCCGAAGATAAAATGACCTTCAACCACCAGGAGGGAGTTTCCTCTAAGGAGGCGAAAAACGGGCGCGTATCGTCCAGAAACGCCCTTGAACAAGAATCTGTCGATGCTTCTTTGCCTGAAGTCGCGAAAATAGGCCGTAATGATCCCTGTTATTGCGGCTCCGGGAAAAAGTATAAAAAGTGCCACGGCGCTTAAAAGAATTTCTTCTCGCTCTCTCCAGCGGGGTTTTAACCGCGCTTTGCCTGCCTCGTCCGGGACTGTGTTTTCTGGGCTGGGTTTCTCTCATTCCACTTTGCTCGGTCTGCCGCCCGGGCTCTTCGGTTAAGAAATCTTTTGGGCTTGGCTGGATAGCGGGCTTTTCCTTTCACGCCGTTTCCCTTTTTTGGATTTACCAGACCTGCCGTTTTGCCGGAATCAATGTTTTTCTCGCGCTTTTGTCATGGGTTTTGCTCGCGGCATTTTTAGGAATCCATTGGGGTTTTGTTTCCGCCTTGACCTCCTGGGCCGCTTTGAGACCTCTGGACGCTTTCATTCCCTGGATTTGGGGAATCGTCTGGTCGGCTCTGGAATTTTTGTGGCTTAAAACACCGCGGCTTTGTATGGATATTTTAAGCTACACGCAATATAGATACCTGCCTCTCGTTCAAATTGATTCCGTCCTAGGGCCTTTGGGGCTGGGGTTTTTCGTTCTTTTTTTTAACGCCGCTTTCGCTTATTTTTTATATTGTGAAAAATCAAAGCGGCGTTGGGCTTTGACCTGGGTCGCGATGAGTCTCATCTTTGTTTTGGGGATTTGGGGATATGGAAGCTTAAGCCTTTCCAAAACGCCTCATCAAACTCCTGATATTCCGGTCGCGATTTTGCAGCCCAATATCGACCAGTATCAAAAATGGAGTCCCAATTCCGTCTCCGAAATTACCTCTAATTTAGAAAATCTTTTGTCAGGGCCTTGGAAAAAAAATCCCCGGTTAATTCTGTGGCCGGAAGCGGCTTTACCGAGACTTTTAGGTCAAGAAAAGACAATCGCGGAGGCTTCTCCCGCGAGCCTTAGGTGGAAAAGCTATCAGGTCATTGGCGCGGTTGTTCAAAATTCCACTCATCTCTACAACGCCGCTTATTATCTTAATCCCCTGGGCGAAACCCAGGGTTTTTACGCCAAGAGAGAACTAGTTCCTTTCGGCGAATATGTTCCCTGGGATTTTCTGCGGAAATTTATCGGATACCTTGATGAATTGGGAAACATGACTCCCGGGCCTTCTTCTCCGCATTTACTTCAAACTAATTTTGGAAAAATTGGATGCACCATTTGTTATGAAGCGGTGTTTCCGTTTTTATCTCGGAGTGAAGCCGTAAAAGGGGCGCGCGCCCTCGTCAATATCACTAACGACGGATGGTATAAAGAAACCTGGGGCCCCTATCAACATTTTTATATCAATCGTTTTCGCGCTGTTGAAAACCGCCTTTATGTTCTTCGGGCGGCCAATACCGGCATTTCCGCCGAAATAGACCCCTGGGGCCGTATCCTTGGTCGTTTGCCTTTAAATTTTCGCGGGCGGCTTGAGGTTTCGCTTCCCTTGTCTGATCCTTTTCCGCAACGTTCTCTTTATACCCGTTTTGGGGATTGGTTTGGAGTTCTTTGCCTGGGGCTTGGACTTTTGTTGATTCTTTTCCGGCTTAAAAGCGCTATCTTCTCCCTTGAATAATATGCGTTTTATTTATTCTCCGCGTTACGTGGTGGACTTGGGCGGACATGTGTTTCCCACGAAAAAATTTGCTGAGACTGCGGAGAAACTCAATAAAATTCTGCCCTTTATGGAACCGGAAATGCCTCCACGCGAAGATTTGCTTTTGGCCCATACGGCAGATTGGGTGGATAAAGTGATGTCTATCCGGATGAGCCTTCAAGATGAGACGCTGATGGAACTTCCCCTTACGCCGGAAGTTTCCGTAGCGCATCAATTGGCGGTTTCAGGCACGATTTTAGCTTGCCGCGACGCCTTGGCCTTTGGAACAGGGCTTCATATTGGAGGCGGCTCTCACCACGCATTTTCCAATCACGGGGAAGGTTTTTGCGTTTTAAATGATATTGCTTGCGGAATTTTAAAAATGATGAACGAATCCAAAATCCGACGGGCGGCGGTGATTGATTTAGATGTCCATCAGGGAAACGGAACGGCGCAAATTTTCTCTAAAACCCCGGAGGTCTTTACTTTTTCCATCCACCAAGAAGACATTTACCCGGAGATTAAAGAGAAAAGTTTCTTGGATATTGCCGTTCCTCGCGGGACGGGAGACAAGGAATATCTCGATTTGTTGGAAAAAAACTTGCCGCTTGTTTTTAAACACCAACCGGAAATGATCGTCTATCAGGCGGGCGTTGATTGCTATCAAAAAGATATTTTGGGTTCCCTCAATCTTTCTCAAGAAGGCCTTTTAAAGCGGGACTCAATGGTGCGCGATTTTTGCCGGAAATCTAAGATTCCCGTGGCCGTGACCTTGGGCGGCGGATATTCCAGGGAAATTCAAGAGACGGTTTTTCTTCATGTCCAGACCCTTTTATGTTTTGTAAAATGATCCTACTCACGAAATAACACGATGTTTCAAGAAACGAAAGGACAAGTGGAGAAGCTTAAAGTATGGCTTTTCAATCTTGAAAAATTAGTCGAACCGCAGAAATTAAAATCCGAAATTTCCCAGCGGGAAGCGGAGGCCTCCCAACCCGCCTTTTGGTCAAACTCTACGCTTGCTAAGAAAAAATCCAAAGAGCTTAATGAGCTCAAGAAAAAACTCGAGGAATTTTTGTCTCTTAAGCGCGGAATAGAAGACCTTGAGGCCCACTTGGATTTAGCTCATGAAGCGGATGACTCCTCCGAACTTAAAGAAATTAAAGATAACTTAAAAAAGTTAGAGGGGCGATTTCATCTTCTGGACGCGACTCTCAAACTCTCCGAAGAACACGATTCTTCTGATGCGATTATCAGTTTTCACGCCGGCGCTGGCGGAACTGAAGCCTGTGATTGGAATGAAATGCTCATCCGGATGTACACCCGCTGGGCGCAAAACCGCGGCTTTACCATGCAGGTTACGGATTCGCTTAAAGGTGAAGGCGCGGGAATGAAAAGTCTCACTGCTTTTATTCGCGGAACAAATGCCTACGGGCTTTTAAAAGGAGAGATTGGGGTTCATCGTCTCGTGCGCATTTCCCCTTTTGACGCCAATAAGCGCCGCCATACTTCTTTTGCTTCAGTGGATGTCTTAGCCGACATTGAAGACGATATTGAAATTGAGGTTTCCGATTCCGATGTGAGGCTTGAAACTTTTCGTGCCGGCGGTCATGGCGGTCAAAATGTGAATAAAGTTGAAACGGCGGTTAGGCTCATTCATCTCGCTACCGGTATTGTCGTCGGTTGTCAGACGGAACGAAGTCAAATGCAAAACCGGCTCAATGCGATGAGAATGCTCAAAGCCAAGCTTTACGAAATCGAGCTTGACAAAAAACGCTCCAGCGCTGAAAAACGCTATGACGAAATGGGGTCTATCGCCTGGGGGCATCAAATTCGCAGTTATGTATTCATGCCGTATCAGTTGGTCAAGGACTTAAGAACGGGGTATCAGACTTCTCAAATTCAAGCGGTCATGGACGGGGATATTGATTCATTTATCGAGGCCTATCTTTCCTGGCTGGCGGCCGGACGCCCGCCAAGAAAGGCGGAAATGGAAGAGCCCTAAAGTTTGCTTTTCCAATAAGGCAAGGGAAGGCCGCCTAAAGCCGCGATGGCGAGTTGGCTGAGAATGAAAATGGAGAGCCAAAAAAACGCTTTGTCCATCCAACCGTAAGAGTGAAGTCCGATTCCGAGCATATTGACCCCAAACCAAGAGAGACTGGTGATGATGTTTCCTAAAACCGCCATGACCATAAATCCGCGTTCCCTGACAAATCCCCCCCATCTCGCGTGAAGGATGATGGCGTTCCAGAGAACGATTAAGAGAGCCCCGTTTTCCTTGGGGTCCCATCCCCAGAATCTTCCCCAGGATTGATCCGCCCAAATTCCGCCTAAAACAGTTCCGACAAAACTAAAAAGAAGGCTAAAACAAATAATTCCATAAGTCATTTGGACCAAGGCCTTGGCCGCTTCTTTATCCAAAGAAGGCGTCAGGACGCCTTTGAGAATATAGAGAATTCCCAATGTTCCAGCCACAAACGTCGAGGCGTAGCCAATGGTGATGGATGAGACGTGGGTTGAGAGCCAGAAGTTTGAATTGAGCACCGCGCGCATCATTTCCATGGTGTCTCCGGTCATGGCCAAATGATGCGCGATAATGAGAGTCGTAAAACCGATGATGGAGGCGGTCATTGCGGCAAAGCCCTTGGGAAATTTTCTTTCGAGTATCCAGCAAAGTAAAACCGCGACCCAACCAATAAACACGGCTGAAGAATAAAGATTGGTGACGGGTGGACGCCCCTGGATGACGATGCGGCAAAGGATTCCAAAGGAATGAACGCTCCAGGCGACAAGCAAAAGACGCATCGCGAATTGGGTCAAGCGTTCGGGCCAAATAACCCAAGACGTCGCCAAAGACAAGAATACGAGGAAATAAAGAACAATTCCTTTCCAGAAGGGAGAGACGGCGTTAAAGAATTCCTCATAACGGCTCCAGCGGTATTGAGAAGGCAGATTTTTTTGTAGCCATTTATGATAGGAGTTGGCGGCGGCGTTAAACGTGGACGGATCGCTGTTTTTTCGGGCGTCTTCCATCTGATGATAAAAGAGAAGCGGTTGAGAAAGAGTTCCTTGAGTTAAGAGTTGGCTGATGGCTTTGCCGGAACTAATCCAGGAATAGGAGGTTTCCGAAGAAATGGGAATCGCCCAAAAATAGGCCGATTGGTCGATGAAATTTGAACGCGCCAAAATATCCGAGAGTTCTTTTTGAAGGCGCTTATTTTGGGCGATGGCCCGCGGATTTTTAAGAAGAAGATTCGGCAAGGAATCGGGAAGTTCCGGAATCTCAAGGCTGAATTTCAGGCGTTGATAGAC
Organism: bacterium; assembly: GCA_021822495.1. GTDB lineage: Bacteria > Elusimicrobiota > Elusimicrobia > UBA1565 > UBA9628 > JAKAQV01. The sequence continues at coordinate 48,187 of JAKAQO010000007.1, forward strand.
CACCATTTGTTCCTCGACTTCCAATAGAGCCGATTCAAAAGAGGAGCGGGATTTGGCCGGAATTTTTTCTATCGCATCCGCTTTTTTCTCCAATCGATCCCAAGAAGGGCCGATTTGGTTGAACGAAAAATAACGCTGGGCGGTTTGGGGTAAATTGAGAAAGCCAAGCACGTCTAAATTATCGATGCAAAAAACTTTTTCCAAATCCGCTATTTCGGGGCGGCTGACTAAATCCAACAGCCACTGAGACGCGGGCAGTTCTTGTCCCTGGGTTGAGACTTTTTCCTTATGGCTGAGAATTAGAAGAGAACTGCGCGCGACTGTGTCCAAGGGTTTTAGGCGGCCTTCTTGTAAAACCGGGAAGCGGGAAAACGAGGTTAAATCAGTGCCGGAATGAGAATGTGGGAAAAATGGAAAGAAGGCCCAGATGAGAGATCCTAATACCAGGAGATTAAAAAAAACAGAACTTTTTAGCGGCTGAGGTTCTTTCTTCATGACAAAAATTTTGCCTGTTTAAGACGCATGAGGAAATGGAAAATGAGCCCTAGGGCAACCAGGAAAGAAGAAATATAGGGAATCGTCCAGCTGGGATTTCGGACGACTTGAAGAATGGACACCGTATTATTTTGAGCATAGGAGGCTTGGTAAAAAGTGAGACCTTGAAAGCGAAGCGGATGGTTCATCGAGATTAAAGTGTTCCGGTTTTCAGCGGGGGCGGCTGGATCGTTGATGTGGATAAGGCTTGAAAAGCGGCTGGGAATGGTGGTGTCGGGGTAAATTTTATGGGTAAATTTTTTGAGAAAAAGAGAAAATGGAAAATAATAGCGCTTGGGGCGGAGGATGATATAGAGGTTTTTTCCCTTAACCGGAATTCCTTGTGGAAGCGGAATTATCTCGGACATTTGCCAATTCCCTAAAACTTTTCCATGGTCTGAGACCTGAACCAATGTCGCTGGCATATTGGGTTGATTGTCATCATGGCTTAAAGGCATGTCGATAATTTCAAGATTCTTCCCCGGCCCTTGGATTAAGGAATAATCTGGAAACGCGGCGTCATTATTCTTGCGAATGTCAACAGCTGCGTTGAGCGCGTAGTGTTTGATCTTAAGGGTAATTTGGTTTGGGAGAGAAATAACCTGGCCCGGTTTTAAAAGTTTTTGGGGGATGGAATAAACAGTATCTGTCTTAGGGTTGGTCGCGTCAATGAGGTCAAGTTCGGAATGCCGGGGGTCCTCGCTATAATTTTTAGAAGAGTTTTCTTTGATCGTCATCTGGCTTTCGCGCGAGAAGCTTCCGGAAAGAAATTGGCCCACGAAAAGAATAATGAGTCCAAAATGGGTGAGCCAAAGCCCTATTTTTTTATAAGACAAAGTGAAGCGTTTAAAATGGGCAAAAAGAAGATTGAGGATGAGAACAATTCCTACGAGTTTTCCGGCCGGAAAAAGTGGAATGTGGTATCCCCCAAGGATAGGCCGCGAATAGAGAAACCAGCTATTGAAGTGAATCTTAACGGAATCATAAACGCCCAGTTGAACTTCTCCTAAAGTGCATAAAAAGACCAGTAAGGCCAGCGCGCTTAAGGCCGCCAAGGTGAGTTCCAAGGAGGAGAAAAATTTAAAAATTTCTTTTCCCACGAATTTAATTTTGGCCATGGAGTCTTTTTTCTTTGAGCATGGCCGCCATGCGCTCAAACTTGGCGGCTTGTATTTGGGTATTTCCCTTGGGAATTTTATGGATGGCAACGGAAGGCGGTTTTCCTTTGCAGGCGAAAGAGGAAAAAATCAAACAAATAAATCCTAGCGGGCGGAACAGCTTCATCTCTCTTTATTATACAAAAAGAGACGAAATCTGATTATTTTTGTCCCAATTTTCTTGAAATAAAAATATTCGGTTAAGCGACAGCTTTCTGGAGAGCCGGAATATCCAAACGAATATGGGCTTCCTTGAGTTTTTTAGGGTTGATTGGGGACGGCGATTCGCTTAAAGGGCAAGTTCCCTTTTGAGTTTTTGGGAAAGCGATCACTTCGCGAATGGAATCCTCGCCCGCAAGCAAAGCCGTCAAGCGATCAAGACCCAAGGCGATGCCGCCATGGGGTGGGGCGCCAAATTCAAGGGCGCGTAAAAGCATTCCAAATTGTTCTTCCTGCTCTTGAGTCGTAAACCCCATTAAGGAAAAAATCCGGCGCTGAATTTCCGCGCGGTGATTGCGAATGGAACCCGAAGCAAGTTCGACTCCGTTAAAAACAAGATCATACTGATGGGAGCGCATCTTCCCGGGATTTGTGTCCAATAGGGAGAGTTCTTCTTCCAAGGGAGAAGTAAAGGGATTGTGGGCGAAAGTCCAGCGCTTTTCATCTGGTTCCCATTCTAAAAGCGGAAAATGCAAAGCCCAATGAAAGCTCCAGGGAGTTGAGGGTTGGGGCTTAAGAATGGAAATGAGTTCTTTTCTAATGGCCCCAAGAATTTTCGCGGCATTTTCTTCTTTATCTGCGGCAAAGAAGGTGACATCCCCAGGCGTCACTTCAAGAGAAGATTTGAGACTTGAGATTTCTTCGGCGCTCAAAAATTTGATGATGGGCGAATTAGGGCCTGAGCTTTCCCATTTAATCCAGGCTAAGCCCTTGGCTCCCAGGGATTTGGCGAGTTCCGTCAATTTGTCAATCTGCGCGCGTGAAAAATCAAATTTTCCGCTGATGGCGCGAACAACGCCTCCGCTTAAGGCGGGTTCGGAAAACACTTTAAAAGAGCTTCCTTTTAATATAGAGGTGACGTCCTTGATTTGAAAACCGTAGCGTAAATCGGGTTTGTCCGATCCGTAAAGGCGCATCAAATCGGTGTGCTCGATTTCCGGGAAAGGCGTTTTTATGTCAATTCCCAAAACTTCTTTAAAGATGATTTTTAGAAAATTTTCAACGACGGCATGAATATCTCTCTCCGTCACAAAAGACATCTCAAGATCAATTTGGGTGTGTTCCGGCTGTCTGTCGCTTCTTAGATCCTCGTCTCTAAAAGCCCGCGCCAACTGGAAATAACGTTCGATTCCGGAAACCATGAGAATTTGTTTAAAGACTTGGGGCGATTGCGGCAAGGCGTAAAACTGGCCTGGAGACAAGCGGGACGGGACGAGAAAATCTCTCGCTCCTTCAGGAGTTGCCTTGGTCAAAATAGGGGTTTCAATTTCAAGAAAACCCATTCGGTCCAGTTCTCTTCTAACGGTCGTGGTAATGCGATGGCGCAAGGTCATGTTTTTAAGCATGCGTGGACGCCTCAGATCAAGAAAGCGGTATTTAAGACGAGTTTCTTCCGAAACCTCTTGATTGTCATCGACCTCAAAAGGGAGAGTTTTAGAGGTATTGAGAATTTTAATTTCAGAAGCCGTGATTTCGATTTCGCCGGTTGGAATTTTTGAGTTTTGCGTTCCTTCCGGGCGTTTTTGAACGAGGCCGGTCACTTGAACGACGTATTCGGAGCCTAATTCTTCCGCCTTTTTAAAAACTTCCTTCTGTTGGGGACTGGCGACGATTTGAACGCGTCCGGAGCGGTCTCTTAAATCGAAAAAATAGACGCCGCCGTGATTGCGTCTGGAGTCAACCCAGCCGCAAAGAGTGACGGTTTCTTTTTCGTTTGCGATTTTTAGTTCCCCGCAAGAGTGCGTTTTCAGCATAGGCCTTATTTTATCATTTTGACTGATATGAATTTTTAATCGCGGAAATCAGTCTCTCTATTGTTTGTGAGGGAGATGGCATATTTAAATGGCGATAATTTTCTCTCATGAGGGATAATCGTTCTTGGCTTTTTTCTTGTAGCAGGAGCTTTTCGAGGATACTGGGAATCTCTTCTTTAATTTTATTTTCTGGGATGAGAAGAGCGCATCCCGCTTTTTCAAAAACCCTGGCATTTTCCGTTTGATGATCATGAGTCGCGCTGGGGTAAGGAATGAGAAGGGCCGGTTTTTTTTGCGCGTAGATCTCCGAAAGGGTGCTTCCTCCCGCTCGGCATAAAACCAAATCGGCCGCTGCGTAGAGTTCCTCCATTTTCTCAAAATAGGAAAAAACCTTGGCTTTGAGGGGTTGATTTCCGTATCTTTCCTCGACGGCCCTTGAATCTTGGCCGCAAATATGAAGGATCTGAAGGCGATGAGGATAGCGGTTGGACAGGTCTTGGAGAATGGGTGGAACTTGGAGATTGATTCCTCTCGCGCCTTGGCTGCCGCCAAAAATAAGAAGAACCGGATTTTGCGGGTCAAAACCTAAGTTTTTTTTTGGCGCGCTCAGCTCGTGCGGGTTCCATAAGGATTGGCGAATGGGCGTTCCGATGAGTTCTCCTCCAGCCCCCGGAAGGCCTCTCAGAAGCTTTGCTCCTAAAAGCTGGCAAAGCCGGTTCGATAGTCCGAGGATGACATTGGACTCGTGAATGAAGCGCGGCCTTCTTTTTATAAAAGCGGCGAGAACCGCGGGCGTCGAGAGATATCCCCCCATTCCGACGACTACCTCCGGTTTAAAATCGGAGACGATATTGAGGCAGAGCTTAAATGAAGAAATGAGACGGGCTAAAAACGAAAACCATCCCTGAAGATTTCGAGGCATTCCGCGCATGGGAATCTCTACGTAAGGAAAGTCTTCCTCGTCTAGAACCTTGCGGGCCGCGTCTTGTTGGCGGACGATAAAAAGAACGCGCCAATTTTCCGCTCTTAAAGCCTGGGCCGTCGCTAGCCCCGGATAGAGATGTCCTCCAGTTCCGCCCGCGGCGATTAATATTTTTTTCATGACGTTTTAGTCTGCCTGGAGATATTAAGAAGAATTCCAACTCCGATGAGGCTGGCAAGCAAGGAGGAGCCTCCAAAAGAGACAAAAGGAATGGGAATTCCCTTGGTGGGTAAAAGTCCAATGGACATGGCCATGTTGAAAAAAGCTTGGAGCGATATCAGCCAGGTAATTCCGGCGGCAAGAAGACTTCCAAACAGATTGGGAGCGTTTTTCGCGATTTGAGTTCCCTTGATGGCGAAAAAAACGAAGAGGCCTATAAGCCCAACGGCTCCGAGAAGACCTAATTCCTCGCAGAGAATCGGAAAAATAAAATCCGTATGTGGGGTCGGCAAATACATGAGCTTAATATTGGAGGCGCCAAGGCCTTGCCCAAAAACTCCTCCTCGTCCGACCGCAATCAAGGATTGAGCGAGTTGGTATCCCGTATTTTTCGCATCATGAAACGGAGAGAGAAAATTTAAAATCCTGGCTCTTCGGTAAGGAAAACGAATCAACTCATAGGCGATGACGGGAATAGACAAAGAAAGAAGGGCGAGAATATGCCTGAGTTTGACCCCGGCGGCAAAAAGGAGGCCCAAGGCGACGGTGAAAATAAGAACGGGGGTCCCCAAATCCGGCTCTTTTGAAATAAGAAAAATAATCGGCGAAAGAAGAATGGCGGGTATGAGAAGGCCCGCGATGGGCGAGCGCAGACGGCTTCTTTTTTTGTCGAGGTAATAAGAAAGAATAACAATGCAGCTTATTTTCGCGAATTCCGAGGGCTCAATTCCCAATGGCCCGATTTTAATCCATCTTCGCGCTCCCCCCACCTTGTGCCCGAGAAGCGCCCATAGAAGGCCGATGACCGTGACCGACAGAATCGGCAGGATTTTTTCGCGATAGCGATTATAATCAATTCGGCTGATGAGCCCCATGGCCGTGACGCCAAATATCGCCCAAAATAATTGCCGCTTCAAAAAATAGAAAGATTGTCCAAGGCGCTGAGCGGCCCAGATTGCGCTGGCGGAATAAATCATGATAAGGCCGAAAAATATCAAAATGAGAACAATAGAGAGAAGAGAAAAATCAAATGGAGAATTTTTTTCGGGAGCCATTAATTTTGATAACGCTTAAGAATCTTTTTAAATTTTTCCCCGCGATCTTCAAAATTCTTGAACTGGTCGAAAGACGCGCAGGCGGGCGAGAGAAGCAAAATATCTCCCGCTTCTCCGATTTCAAAAGCTCTTTCGACGGCCTTGTCCAGGTTTTCGCAAGGGGAAATAGGAACAATTCCATCCAGTTCTTTTTCAATTTTGGAGGCGGCGCTGCCGATAGTCAGAACAGTCTTAACTGTTTGAGAAATAAGGGGTTTGAGCGGGGCATACGGGCTGCCTTTGTCGAGACCGCCGAGAATTAAAATGAGTTTTTTGTTAAATCCAGAAAAGGCCTTAAGAGCGACGAGGGTTGAATCGACATTGGTCGCTTTTGAATCATTCACGCAACGGATTTGACGATAGGTCCCCGCTTCTTCCAAACGATGTTCGACGCCTTTAAATTGCGCGAGGGCTTTTTGAATGGAGCCTTCGGAAATCCCCGAGGCCAGGCCTATGAGAATGGCGGCCATGGCGTTTTCCAGGTTGTGGCGGCCGGGAAGACGGGGCGGCGTAAATAAATAGGGAGAATCATTGAGGCTTAAGCGCGCGTAGATTTTTCCTTCTTCAACCCAGGCGTGGCTTGATTTTGGGTCGTCCCCAAAAAAAAGTCTTTGAGCCGGACATTTTCGGGCGAGCTTAACCGTCTCAAGATCAAGCGCGTTAAAGACGCAAAAATCCGATGCGTTCTGATCGCGAAAAATTCTGGCTTTGGCCCGAATGTAGTTTGCGAAACTTCCGTGATGATCGAGATGATCCGGCTGGATGTTAAGGATGGCCGAAACCTTGGGATGAAAGAAACGGCTGTCTTCCAGCTGATAGCTGGAAGATTCAATGACCAGAACGTCCTTTGGATTTGCGCTCAAAACGCAAGCTGAAGCGGGAGTTCCGATATTGCCGCAGACATGGACGTTTTGCCCATACGGCAGGCCTTGCCTGAAAATGTCTCCGGTGAGAGATGTGGTCGTGGTCTTTCCGTTGGTCCCCGTAATAGCGATGATGCGGTCGGTTTTTGAAAAAGACAAGGCGACTTCCATCTCGCTGAAAATGGGAATTCCCGCTTCTTGAATTTTTTTAACGATGGGAGACGCCCAGGAAAGCCCGGGGCTTTTAACCGCAAAGCCGCAATGCAACGCTTTTTCGCTGGGGCCGCTCGCTTCCCAGACAGCTGGCGCGGGAACGTCCTTGATTAAATCGGAAACTTCTTTTAACGCGCGGCTGTCGGTCATGAGAACGTCAAACCCCTGTTCGGCGAGGAGCCTCGCGGCGGCGGAGCCGGAATGGCCGAGGCCGATGACGCAGGCTTTTTGCCCTTGAAAATGAGACGCGGAAAATGGATGTTCCATGGCGAAATTATCTCATCTTAAGGGACGAGAGAGCGATGAGCATGAGAACGATGCCGATAATCCAAAACCGAACGGTCACCTTGGGTTCTGGAACGCCTTGAAGCTCAAAATGGTGATGAATGGGGGCCATTTTAAAAACGCGCTTTCCTTTTCTAAGCTTGTAGGATCCCATTTGAAGAATCACCGAGAGGGTTTCAAGGACGAAAATCCCGCCGGCGATAGGAAGTAGAAGTTCTTGTTTTACGCAGAGAGACGCCAAAGCGATCATGCCGCCTAAAAAAAGAGAGCCCGTGTCTCCCATGAAAATTTCCGCGGGATAGGCGTTAAACCACAAAAATCCAAGACTTCCCCCCGCGATGGCCGATAAATAAACGGCAATTTCTCCCGCTCCTTCAACGTGGATGATTCGAAGATAAGACGCGAATTTAAGGTTTCCGGCTACATAGGCAATGATGGCATAAGTCGCGGCAAAGAGAATGACCGAACCAGTGGCCAGCCCGTCTTGCCCATCAGTGAGATTTACGGCATTAGAGGAGGCGACAATCATGAGCGTGGCAAGCACAAAATAAAACCGGCCTAAATTAATGAAAATTTCCTTACTGTAGGGGACGCTGAGGATGGTCGCGTATTCCGGACTGGGAGGGAAAATAGCCAGATAAAAGACAATCAGAAGAGCGCTGCTTGATTGAATGAGAAATTTCGACCGGGAGCTGATTCCCGCGGGGTTTTTTGCCGAAAATTTCACATAATCATCCCAGAATCCCAGGGCGGCCAAGATGGTTGAGGCAATCAGCATCAGAGGCGTAAAACGATCGTCCGGGCGCATCCATAAAATCGCTGAAACGGAAACGACAAAAAAAATTAAAACTCCTCCCATGGTCGGGGTTCCCTGTTTGGGGAGATGGGTTTGAGGTCCGTCTTTTCTTTGGACTTGGCCCAGTTTTTTCTTTTTGAGAAAAGCGATAAAGCGCGGGCCGAACAAAAGAGACAGAATAAATGAGGTGACCGCGGCCCCGGCGGCCCTAAAGGTAATGTATTCGAAGATGTTAAAAATGCCGGAAGTTTTTTTGAGCGCGACAAGAAGATAAAGCATTTATTTCACATCTTTAACAGCGGCGTGGACGTTCTCGAACTTCATCGCGCGAGAGGCCTTAAAAAGGCAGGCGGAGTTCTTATTGATCGATTTTTTAAGTTCGTTAATCCAATCTGCCGGGTTTTCTTTGTAGTTCAAGGCGAAAGGCGGTTTTCTTTTGGCGATGGCCTCGGCGGCCGCTTTCATTTCGGGGCCGGCCAAATAAATTTTATCCACGGGTAAGGTTGACAACCAGTCTCCCAACTCCGCATGGAAACTGACGGATTGTTCTCCAAGCTCTTTCATGTCGCCAAGAACGAGAATTTTCTTTTTATTGGGAAATTCCTCCATAAATGATTCGATGGAGGCTTTCATGGACGCGGGGTTGGCGTTATAAGCGTCTAAAATAATCTCGCACCCGGAGGGATGTGAAACTCTCTCCATTCTCATGGCGAAAGGCGCGTATTTTTCAAGGCCCAAGCGGATGGCTTCCGGGGCGACTCCCAAAGCCCAAGCGGCTGCTGCTGCTGCCGCCGCGTTATACTTGCTTAGTTTTCCCAGGGCCTTGAGATGAACGATAATTTTATGACGGTCGATGACGATTTCTTCTCCGGAAAAACGGACGCGGCATAGAGGCGCTTCGCCGAAAGTCACCGCTCGCCCCCCCAGGCGCCCTTCGAGGCTGGAGAGCCAAGGGTCATCGCTGTTAATGACTACGGGCGCGTCTTGAGAGACGTAGTCCAAAAGTTCGAGCTTGGTTTTGAAGTTGGCTTCCATGTTTCCGTAAAACTCAATATGATCGGGGCCGATGTTGGTGAAAACGGCTAGAGTGGGTTGCGCGATCTGAGAGACTTCCTTGATATCTCCGGGATGAGAATCCGCCAGTTCAAAAACCGCCCAACGGTGAGTGGAATCAAGATGGAGAACCGAAAGCGGAACTCCGATTTGGTTGTTCCAGTTCCCGGGGCTTGAGCAGACGGGGCCCAATTCGCTTAAAATGGACTTGAGCATTTCTTTCGTCGTCGTTTTTCCATTGGAGCCGGTAATGCCGATGACGGGAATATCGAATTTCTTTCGGTGATGGGCGGCGAGAGCTTGGAGAGCCCGAAGAGAATGAGAAACGGCGATGAGACGGGGAGGAAAAGGCGGCTTGAGGTTTGGGAGTTTTGATTCTTCGACAATCCACCCGGAAGCCTTCTTGGCTAATTCCGCATTTAGAAAAGAATGCGCGTCATATTTTTCGCCTTTAAGCGCCCAAAAAACTTCGCCGTCTTGGATGGTTCTTGTATCGGTGGAAATAGAATTAAAGGCGTCATCGGCGGAACCCGAGACCAGGCGTCCCCCGGAAAATCTCGCGGCGTCGCCCCATTTCATGTCCAGTTTCATAATTTTCTTAATGCGGCTTTCGCGACATCTTTGTCGTTAAACGGAATCGTTTGGTCATTGAGGATTTGATACGTTTCGTGCCCTTTTCCCGCGATTAGAACAATGTCTCGCGCTTGGGCTAAAGACACGGCTTCTTGAATAGCTTTTGCGCGATCCGGAATCATTTTATAATTTTTCTGCCCCGCCGTCTTGATTCCCGCTTCGATATCGGAGAGAATTTGAAGCGGGTCCTCGCGTCTTGGGTTGTCGTTGGTGAGAATGACCCAGTCGCTCAGTTTTGCCGCGATTTCGCCCATAGGCCTTCTCTTGGTTTTATCGCGTTCCCCCCCGCAGCCAAAAACCGTAATCAGGCGCCCCTGGCAGAAGAGACGAAGTTGTTTGAGCACGGCTTCAAGGGCGCTGTCGGTATGGGCAAAATCAATGAAGACTTTAAAAGGTTTGCGAACAGGCAATTCCTCAAGGCGACCGGGCACGCATCTGAGTTTTTTAAGTCCTGAGAGGATAAATTTTTCCGATATTCCTAAAGCGTGCGCCGCTCCGGCGGCGGCCAGGGCGTTTGAGATATTGTGTTTTCCCAAAAGCTTGATAAAAGCTGGAAATTTCTTTTTCCCTATTTTGAGCGTAAAGCGGGTCCCGTCAAGGCGGGAGTTTATGTTTTCCGCCGTTATATCTCGATTTTGGTTAAGGCCATAGGACAAAACCTTGCAATTTTGGACTAAAGGCCTGAGCTTTTTTGCGCGCGGATCGTCGGCATTGATGATGGCAGTCTTGGAAGTTTTCCTTGAGCTGGACAAAAGTTCGAAGAGATGAGCCTTGGCTTTAAAATAGGCGCTAATGGTTTTGTGAAAATCGAGGTGATCGCGCTTGAGATTAGTGAAAATGGCGGCGTCAAAAGAAATTTCTTCCACTCTTCCCAAAGCGAGGGCATGGGAGGAAACTTCCATGGCCGCGTGGGTTGCGCCCGCGTCTCTAAGTTTGGCCAGCATTTCAAGAAGTTCCAAGGATGAAGGCGTCGTGTTGACGGCTTTTCGAGAAGAGAGTCCGGGGCCGCGATAAGAAATTGTCCCGATGATGCCCGTCTTTTTTTTCGCTTCCTTAAGGATGGACTCTAAAAAATAAGTGACCGTCGTTTTTCCGTTGGTTCCTGTGACCCCGATTATTTTCATATCCGCGGAAGGGTTCTTGAAAAAAACATTCGCTATCATTCCCATGGCGGAGACGGGATCGGAGGTTTGTATCCAAGAGGTTTTGATGCTCGAGGGCTTTGGCTTTTCGCTTAAGACGGCGACGGCGCCTTTTTTAACGGCTTCACGCGCGTGCAAAAAACCGTCGGTTCGGCTTCCGGGCAAGGCAAAGAAAAGACTTCCTTGAACCGCTTTTCTTGAGTCGTGAGTTAAACCTTGAATGCGAATATTGGGGTTCTCAATTTCTCCGATAACGGGCACGGATTTGAGGAGCGTTCCAAGAGAGATGGAGTATCGTTTTTTCATCTTAGCGGAAAGAAGCCGATGGGGCGATATTTTTCGATAGCTTGACGTCTTCAATTGTGGGGCTGGGTTCTGGAGGCAAGCCTTTAAGGGCGATGAGGCGTCTGGCAATCTCGGAAAAAACGGGGGCGGAGGCTTGGCCGCCGTAATAGGTTCCTTTGGGAGCGTTGAGGACGACTAAAATAGTCCATAAGGGATGGCCTGCGGGTAAAAACCCGACAAAAGAGGCGTTATATTTCGTGCGCGAATATTTTTTGGTTTTGGGATCGATCTCATGCGATGTTCCCGTTTTTCCCGCGACTGAGTAGCCTGGAATTTGGGCGAGAGCCCCGGTCCCTCTGTTTACGACGTTTTCCAAAAATTGGGTGAGGGTTTCAAACGTCGAGGAGGACGCGACTTTTCTAATTTCCTCGGGAGATTCCTCCATTGAAATCAAGGGTTGTCTTAAAATGCCCTTGGTGGCGACGGTATTGTAGGCCGCGAGAACCTGAAGCGGCGTGACGGCGACCCCGTAACCGTAAGAAGCGGAGGTCAGCGAAATTTCTCCGCGTTTGTTAAAAGTTTTCCAGTCCCCCGCGGCTTCTCCAGGGAGTTGAATGCCAGTTTTATTGAGAAATCCGTAGGCGCGGAGGAACCGGTAAAAAGCGGGTTTCCCAACGCGCAAGACCACTTTTGAAATTCCAATATTAGAAGAACGTTCCAGTATTCCGGAAAGTGTGAGATATTGAGAGGGTTCGTCATCGTGAATGGTCACTCTCGGAGTAATGGCAAAACTCCCGTTTTCGCAAAAAATCTGTTCGGCGATGGAAACGACTTTATTTTCAAGAGCCGCGGTAGCCGTTACAATTTTCATGACGGATCCCGGCTCATAGGTGTCTTGAATCGCCGGATTTTTGAGCGGGGTTCGCGGGTAGGAAGCCATGGCCAGCATTTCTCCCGTTTGAGGGTCCTCGATAAGGACGGTTCCACTTTTAATGGAAAGGGTTTTCGCGGCGGAATCGAGAGCTTCTTCGGCGATATACTGCATATCGCGGTCGATGGTCAAGGGCAAGGGTTTTGGAGTAAACCCGGAATTATCGGCGTTAAGATAAATCATTTTTCCCGAACCATCTCGAATCACTCTCAATTTCTTGGGTTCTCCCGTTAAGCGAGCGTTCCAGGATAGTTCCACTCCCGAGAGGCCTTGTCCATCGGAGGCTTTTCCTAAAACATTGCTGGCCAAAGAGCCGTTGGGATAGAATCGCCGTTCTCTCAAGGTAAGGCCGAGTCCCGCTATTTTTAATTTTTCGATAGCCTCGGCTTCGTCGTAGGAAAGGGAATCGGCCAAAACGGGAAAACGTTTGCGGGACTGATAGCGCCGCGATATTTCAGAGGGAGGCTCTTTTAATATCCGCGCGAGTTTTTGGGCGACAAAGGCCGGATTTTGAATCATTCTCTTGTCCGCAAAAAGGCGCCAAACCGGAAGGGACTGCGCCAAGATATTGCCGTTTCTGTCGGTGATATCCGCTCTGGGAGAAATTTCCCACAAGGTTCGGGAAAATTCTTTATTGGCTTTAATGCTGAGGTTTGCGTGATCGCGGACTTGAAGGTCTAATAAGCGGAAAGTGAGCGGAAGAATGGGCAAGAGAAAGAAAAGGGAGACAAGAGAAATTCTTTTTTTGGTCGGCATCGGAGGTTTTGAGGTTAAGTCGAACGCCGCCAAAACTTAAGCTTTCTCCAGAAGCGACTGGGAAAGTTTTGGGATGAGGCAATTTCTTGGGCGGGAGGCGAATCCATGAACTTAATGGATTTTAAAGGCGCTGGAATCATTTGGAGTTTTTCGTCTGCAAGCCGCGCAAGCATCGCCGGAGAAGACGCGATTTCAAGATTTCTTTCCATGACCGAGGCTTGAGCTTGCAGGGCTTCCAGGGATTTTCTTCCTTCTTCTACCCGGTATCCTAATTCTGTCGCCTCGATTCTTTCCCAGGCAATCAAAAGAATTCCCACGGCCGCCAAGAGTAGTAATTTCCCCGAAATAAATTTTTTGTTCATCGCTCCCATCTCTCCCCATTTTCGCCCCTCGTTTTTATAGGGCGGAAACGCTTATTTTCTATTGTAGATTATTAGTCCCGTTCCTCAGTAATAATCTTAAGGACGGGACAATGCCGCCCTTAAGGTTATGAAGAAAAGGTATTAGTGGATTTTCTCTACCCCCTTGAGAAATATCCGCTTCCAAACGTAGGCGCTGTGCCCCGCGCTTTCCCAGTGAATGAGGCTGATAATGGGGCGCGCTTTGTATTGCCAATAGAAGTGCGGTATCAGACAAGACTCAGACAGCGAATTCTCATTTTTCATTAATTTTCTCCATGACGCGGAGCTTGGCGCTTCTAGCTCGCGGGTTATTTTGGATTTCCTCTTCGTTTGGCGGTACTTGCTTTGGGCCTACAAATCGGGTTTTGCCTTCTGAAGAAAAAGATTGAAATAGATTTTTGACGAGGCGGTCTTCCAGGGAATGGAATGTGATCGCCGCGATGCGCCCGCCTATTTTAAGATGGGACAAAGCTCCCCTGATTCCAGGCTCTATGTTGTCAAGTTCCCCGTTGACCGCAATCCGAAGGGCCATAAAAGAGCGGGTCGCTGGATGAGTCTTTCCATGAAAGCCGACGCGAGAGATAAGGGAGGCAAGAGCGCTGGTCGTTTCAATGGGGTTTTTTTTCCGTTCTTGAACTATTTGTCTCGCGATTTTTTGGGCCCGCGGCTCTTCCCCATATTCAATGAGGATTCGAGATATCTGATCTTCCGGCCAGCGGTTGACGATGATGGCGGCGGTCAAGGGGTTTTCCCGGGAAAAGCGCATATCCAGGGGACCGTCTTCTCTGAAACTAAAACCTTTGAGCGGATTGTCCAGTTGCAGGGAGCTGACTCCGAGATCGAAAAGCGCCCCGGTTAAAGGAAAAAAGTTTCTTGTTTTTAAAATGGCCCCCGTCTCCTTGAAGTTGGCTTGGATAAGGGAAAATTTTTCTTTAAAAGGCGCGAGTTTTTTTTCCGCGTAAGACAAGGCGTCGGAATCTTGATCAAGGCCTAGAAGTTTTCCGTTTTTAAGAAAGCTAAGAATTCGGCTTGAATGTCCACCGAGTCCTACTGTCGCGTCAAGATAGAGCCCATCTGGATCGGTAAGAAGAAATTGGGAAATTTCTTCCTCCATGACCGGCTTGTGAGAATAGATTTTAGTCCCTTTCCCCATAATCTTAAGGTCGGGACAATTCTGTCCATAAGCATCATGAGGAAGAGGCATAGATTCCATTTAGATTCTGAGGCTCTTGGTCGCGAGCCGGTAAGCGGGCGCGGCTTTTTTATCGTTGTAATTTTTCCAGCTCGAAAGACTCCATATTTCGGCGCGTGTGCCGGCTCCCTGGACCAAGACCGGGCCGTTGAGGTTCGCGTGTTCCTTTAAATATTGAGGGATGAGAATTCTGCCGACCCCGTCTAGTTCAACCTCGACCGCCTCCGAGAAAAATTTTCTTTTAAAGGCGCGTTCCTCTTCCGTTTTCGCCAGGGAAAGCGCTTGAAGATCGTTTTCCAAAAGCCGGTTCCATTGAGACGGTAAAAAAAGATAAAGGCATCCCTCAAGCCCGCTGGTGACGTAGAAGTGATTTCCTTTCTCGGCGTTGAGGGCTTCCCTGAATTTAGGCGGAATCCCAAGCCGGTTTTTGGGGTCGAGAGTATATTCGTAGCGGCCGATGAGTAAAATCATTGAATGAGCTATTTTACACTATTTACCACTTTATTTATTTTTTTAACATTATTTCCCACAGCGGAATCAGTATAGAGGACAAACTTGTTTTTGTCAAGGCCCAATTTTGCGCCAGACTATTGTTAATCAGCCGCGGAGAGAGAAGGAATTTTACCGGTGAGACTTGCGCGCCAGGCGTATTCGAGAGACTGGATTTTGTTAAACGGCATGCCGTAAGCCTGGTAAAGGCTTAAACGAACGGGATAGCCGTCTCGGATGTATTTGGAAAATCGGTAGAACATGCTGGGATAGTGTTCGCGAAATAAATAATGAACGAGGCTGTAGGACTCGGCGTACCACAGTTGAATTTCGGAGGTAGGAGCGTTTCCCATAGTGGTGACGGCCATCAAATCTTTCAAGGCGTATCCTCCTCCGGCTCCGATGATTTTGAGATTGTCTCTCAGCCACTGGGGCCTGGCAAAGCCTCTTTCGACTTGAATCATGGTGGCCATTCCCTCGCTCAACCACATCGGATCGGGATGGCCCCCGATATAGAAGCCGTCATAATAAATGTGGCAAAGCTCATGCGCCAAAATTCCCGTGAGCTCCTGGCTTTTATAGACATACACTTTCCTTTCGGAAACTTCGCTCGCCCCCCCCGACCATTCCGGGCGTCCGGTGACTAAGTGATAACTTTTGGCGTCTTGAAATAGAAAAATGCTGACGCGCCCTTCTTCCGCCCAAGGAGAAAACGAGGCCAAGTCCAGCATGAGGTTTTTGTGAAGGTCCTCGGCCATGGAGATAAAATTTTGGCTGGGCGGACGGCCTTCGGAATAGATATTGAAATGCTTGCTTTCAATAAGGAAAAACCCATTAGGAGCGGCAGGCTCGATGGCGGAAAGAGAAGCAGACTCGTCTTCCACGGGCCCTGAACGCGAGCGAGAAGGCGTTTGTGAGGTTTGTTCATAGGCGGGCTCCGCGCCTTTAATGGGGGTGATGAGGTCCAGCGAGGAAGGAGAATTAATTCCTGATGCTTGTTCGGCTTGAGCGAGAGCTTTTCCCGCCGCAGATCCCGCTTGGGCGAGTTTTTCCGGATCGATGGAGTCTTCCTTGGATAACCCTCCCGAAACACTTTTTGAAAAAATTTCCGTTCCCAAGTGAGAGCTTTGTCCGACGTCTTGATAAAGCATTCCTCCCCATAAGGAGATGACGGCAATCCAAATGAGAATTCTTAGCCGGAGGGAGATGTCCATTGAAGAGGCAAATCAGCGTCCGATGTTGGCGTCTCTAAGCCTTAAGGCCGCTTGGGCAAGGCCGTGAACAAAAAGAGAAAAAATGACGATAAAGGCGGCCTCGACAAAAACCATGCCGGCTGCGGGTCCTGCGTCGAAAACTCCGCGTTTCCAATAGATGGCGAGCATGGTCGAAGAGACCAAAGTCGCGGTGGAAAATGTTTGCCAAAAAGTAAAGTAAAGGGCGGCGGTAACCGGGGCCATGACGAAAAGAAGCCACATCGGCCCCCAATAGGGCTGAAGAAGATAGAAGAGCGGAATGGCCCATATAAAATTAATCCAGACCTGGATTTTGCGGATATGGCGGGCAAGAGAAGGAATTCGGTAAACGTTTTTTGAAAGCCACCAATTGACGAGAATGGAACTCATTAAGATGAGAAGCGATAATTTATAGTCCCGTGGGTCGGGTTGGCTAAAATAAATGGCCGATAAAATGAGGATGAGAGCGAACGGCGTAAAGTAGCGGTTGAGCATTTGCATGGTTTAGTCCCCTTTCCGGCAAAGAATAAGATAGCGGTTTTTATCGTCTAAGGGAAGACGGTAAGCGAATTTTTCCTTTACGGTCATTGTCGCGATAGACGGCAAAGTTCCGTTTGGAGTCGTTTCAAAGGCCGGGGCTTGGCTTTGATAGGCGATGAAAACGCCCTTTGCTTCTAAAAGGGGCTGGGCTATTTTTGCCGCTTTCTCAAACGGGGCCAGTGCCCGTTCAAGGACGACGTCAAAAGCGCTTGAACTTTGGACCATGTTTGGTTTTTTAACGAGATGAATCCCCTCAAGTCCCAATGCGAGGAGGGCGAGATTTAAGAAATCAAAGCGCCTTTTTAAAGGTTCAATGAGGGTCATATCAATTTCAGGACAGGCAATTTTGGCGACGACTCCAATAAAACCGGCGCCGGAACCGAGATCGGCTGCGCGCAGAACTTCTTGCGTGGAAAAGTTCTCTTTGACCCGCTTAAGAACAGGAATTGCGGCCAAGGCGTCAGCCGCATGGCGCAAAAGAAGATTTTGGGGCGAGATGTCGGCGGTCAGCCCCGCTTTAAGATCGTGATAGGCGACGAGATCAAGATAACTTTCAATTTGATTTTTTTGTTCTGGCGTTAATGAAATGTGCCATTCCGTCAGAGAGGCGGCCAGCGGAGCCCAATCGTAGAGGCGTTTTGACTGGGGGATCGTTTCCATCATTCTCAATTTTGGACTAGCGTTCCAGCGCCGCTTTGCATTCGGCTTTTTTCCAGCATGACCCAGAGAATTTGAATATCCGACGGAGAAAGCCCGGGAATGCGGCCGGCTTGTCCCAGCGTCTTGGGTTTAATGCGGTTTAGTTTTTGGCGAGCTTCAAGCCCCAAAGCCGGAATAGAAAGATAGGCGAAAGATTCGGGGATGCGGACGTGTTCGAGTTTTTTCAATTTGTCGGCGATTTGTTTTTCGCGCTCCAGATATCCGGCGTAGCTTTTCTCGATTTCTTTTTCTTCTTCTGACATTTCCATGGACCAGGGATAAATCTCTGAGTCGGGATACTCCCGGTTTTCTTGAACCGCGCTTCGGTAACGCTCAAAAGAGGAAAACAAGGAATCGGAAATCAGTCCCAGTTTTCGGCCTTTTTCCATGAGTCTTAAATCCGCGTTGTCCGAGCGAAGGCTGATGCGGTATTCGGCGCGGGAGGTAAACATCCGATAAGGCTCATCCACCCCTTTGGTGATGAGATCATCAATAAGAACTCCAATATAAGCTTCATCGCGCGATAAAATAAACGGCGGCTTTTCCTGGATTTTCAATGCCGCGTTGATTCCCGCGATGAGGCCCTGGGCCGCGGCTTCTTCGTAACCGGTTGTCCCGTTGATTTGTCCGGCGAAATAAAGGCCCGATACTTTTTTTGTTTCAAGGGTCGGATGAAGCTGGGTGGGTGGGCAGTAATCATATTCGATGGCGTAACCCGGGCGCATGATGTGCGCGTTTTTAAGCCCGGGAATGGTGGCGAGTATTTCTCTTTGCGCGTCTTCCGGAAGACTGGTTGAGAGACCGTTGACGTAAATTTCTTTCGTGTGATAGCCTTCGGGTTCGAGAAAAATAATATGCCTTTCCTTATGCGGGAATTTCACGACCTTATCTTCAATGGACGGACAATAGCGCGGGCCGATGGATTTGATGATTCCGGAATAAAGCGGCGAGCGGTCGAGCGAACGCTGAATCGCTTGATGGGTGTCTTGATTGGTGTAGGTGATAAAACAAGACAAAAGCCGGTTTTCGATTTTGGCGTTAGAATGAGAAAAAGGGCGCGGCGGATTGTCGGAGTCTTGAACTTGGCATTCCGAGAAATCAATGGAGCGGCTTTGAATTCTCATTGGGGTTCCGGTTTTCATTCGCCCAACTTCAAAGCCAAGGGACTTAAGGCTTGGGGTGAGTTCGGTGGCGGGTTTTTCTCCAAAACGCCCGGAAGCGAAGGATTTAAGCCCGATGTGCGCAAGACCATTGAGAAAGGTCCCGGTTGTCACGATGACGGCTTGAGCCTGGTAAAGAGTTTCTCTGAGGCTCACGACGCCCTGGACGCTTGAATTTTCTCCAATCCAAAGGCGAGCCGCTTCGTCTTGAATTAAATCCAGGTTCTCTTGGTTTTCCAAAACCTCTTTCATGGAAAACTGATAGAGTTTTTTATCGCATTGGGCGCGCGGGGATTGCACGGCGGCGCCCTTGCTGATATTGAGAATTTTAAAATGAAGTCCGGAGCGGTCGGTATTTTTGCCCATTTCCCCGCCCAGGGCGTCAATCTCCCGGACGATTTGCCCTTTGGCGACGCCGCCGATCGAGGGATTGCAAGACATGGCGGCGATGGTATCGAGATTTTGAGTCATGAGAAGAGTCTTAAGCCCCATTCGGGATGAGGCTAAAGCCGCTTCGCATCCGGCGTGCCCCCCGCCAAGAACGATCACTTGATATTTTTTAGGGAAAGAGATGAAATCAGGCATAGAGAAGAGCTTTGAGTATCTCCTTGGGAACTACTCCCATGAAATAAAGCGCAAAGGCAAAGGCGATTTGAAAAAGCAAGGAAAATAAAACCGCCAGAAACGCGCGGGAAAGGCGAAGACCTCGCAACTCTCTCAGCCCCATCATTCCAGCCCAGAGCATCCACAACCCTCCGATGACTTGCGTTCCGTTAAAGACGGCGCTTGAGTTGAGAAAGACCGATAAAATCATCGGAAGAAAAAGAATAATTCCAATGACGTTAAGCCCCAGCATGAAGCCGGCAATTGGAAAAGCCTCGGCTTTTTTGAGTTTGAGAAGCGGAAAAATAAAAAGCCCAAAACAAATAATTTCTCCTGTATCGAACCAGATTTTTGAAATCCCGTTTCTTTGAGCGTAAAGGACGATCAAAATAAACGGCATGGCGGTCCAAAAAATCGAGGTGAGGAGCTTAAAGAAAAGGTTTCCCTTTTCAAGCCAGAGCATGACGCCAAAAAGGCAAAGAATCCAGACGATTTCCAGCGGCGGCTGCCAGAGCATGACTTTGAGCCAAAAATAAAAATTTGGAGATTGGCTGGGAAAAGGCGCGTAATGATCGGGAAAATTCCAGGGTTTAAGCCAATAAAAGAGAAGCGAAAGCAAAAGAAAAGCGAGATAGAGACTGAAGTTGAGAACCAGTTCCCCGTTTTTCTTGTTTTTCGCGGCTCCGCGAGCGGGAAAAAAGAGATAATCCCGGCAAAGTTCGGCGATTTTTAGCATAAATCTTTTTGGTAATGCTTCATTCCCCAAAAACAAAAAATGGAGGCCGGGGCCAGAAAGAGAGTCGCGCAAATAAGAGCGGTTTTAAGGCCCGCCAGGTCCGAGATATATCCTATCAAAGTTGGGGACAGGGCGTCTCCCAGGGCATGAATGACAAGCATATTGGCGCCGAAGGCGAGAGAACGCATGGTCGTGGGCGTGACCGCGACAATGACGGCGTTTAAAGGCCCCATGTTGAGAAAAAGAAAAATTTCCGCGATAAAAAGCATTCCCAGCGCGATTTTGAGACTTGGGGCAAGGAGAGACAAAATAGACAGCGGCATTCCAATTAAAAGACCGAGCCCGGAAATAAAAAAGTAAGACTTGGGGTTAATTTTAATGAGGCGTTCCGAAAGAAATCCTCCCAAATAAGAGCCGATCACTCCGGAGCATACGGTCAACGCCCCGAAAATCATTCCCGCTTGCCCTACGCTTAAATGCCACTCTCGATGAAAAAAACTGGGCATCCAGACGGCAAACCCTCCGAGAGAAAAAGTCATCGCCGCTCCCGCCAAAGTGGTGAGTAAGTAACTAGGGGTGGAAAAAAGAGCGTAAGTATCCTTGGCAAGGCTTGTCTTCTCTTTTAAAGTTTGCCGGGACGCGGGCATTTTTTCACGCGGGTCTTTCAGGCGAGAGGCAAAAAAAGCCAAAATTAAACTTGGGATGGATAAAAAAATAAAGGCATTGCGCCATCCCCATTTTTGTCCCAAAATTCCGCCGCCGATATATCCCAGCGCGCTTCCAACCGGAATGGCGAGCGAAAAAAGGGCCATGACCATCCCCGCTTTTTCCGGAGGATACATTTCGCAGACAAAAGAAGGCGAGATGGCGCCGTAGCAGGATTCTCCGATGCCGACCGCGGCTCTCATGGAAAATAAGGCCGTGAAATTTCGGCAGAGAGCGGTCAGCCCGGTTGAGAAGCTCCAGAGAACCGTTCCCACGGTAATCCATAAAACTCGTCCGTAGCGATCGGCCAAGTATCCAATGGGAAGAGCGGCAAACATATAAACAATCATGAAGGCCGAAGCAAGCCAACCCGCCTGGGCGTCCGACAAGAGGAGATCTTTTTGGATGAGCGGTAAGACTGCATAGACAGCTTGCCGGTCGATATAATTAAAAAGATTGATAAGAAAAAGAATGAAGAAGACCGAGCGCGCGTTTTTCATTTGCCGACGCAAAACTTGGAGAAAATAGCGTCGAGAACCTCTTTTCCGGCGTTGTTTCCCGTAATTTCTCCCAAAAACCGCAAACCTTCCCGCAGATGAAAAGCGGCTCTTTCTTCCCAATGGCCGGGGTTGTCTTGAACGGATTTTTGGGCCGCTTTAATTTCAGCGGCGGCTGAGAGAAGGGCTTCATGGTGGCGGAAACTTGTGATGAGAACTTCGTTTCCTGGAGTTTCTTTCGCTAATCGATCGGAGAGATTTTTTCTCAGTTCCGAAATTCCTTCTTTTAAGAGAGCTGAAATTTCAAGTCCTTCCCAACTCTCATCAATGCGGCGCGGGAGATCGGATTTGTTGAGAGTAAAAATGACGGGCTTGTCGTCTTTTCTGGCCGTTTCGGCGATAGCGCGAATAGTTTTCTCTTCTTCTTTTGAAATTTCTTTTGAGCGATCGAGAACAATCAGGGCGAGGTCGCTATTTTTCAAGGCGTCCTGGCTCCGGCGGATGCCTTCTTTTTCAACGGCGTCCTCCGTTTGATTTCGTATGCCAGCGGTATCAATGAGAAGAGACGTCAAGTTTCCGATGGCGAGAGGCTCTTCAATGGTGTCTCGAGTCGTGCCCGGAATTTCAGAGACAATCGCGCGCTCTCGTCCTAAAAGGGCGTTTAAGAGACTGGATTTTCCGGAGTTAGGAAGGCCGGCGATGCAGATTTTGGGGCCGCTTAAAATCTTTTTTCCCCTCTCATAGGTCGAAGCAAAATCTAAAATTGAGGCATGAATTTTTTGAAGAGAGCTCAGAAATTCTTTTTCAGGCGGCGGCGGCAATTCTTCTTCCGGGTGATCCAAACAGGCTTCGATATGCGCCAGCATTTCAAAAAGCGGCGCTTGAAATTGACGAATGGTTTCAGATACTCCTCCCGAGAGTTGATTGAGGGCGGCGCGGTGGGCGGCTTGATTGTCGGCGAGGATGAGACCGCAAACAGCTTCCGCTTGGGAGAGGTCCATTTTGCCGTTCAGAAAAGCCCTTCGGGTAAACTCGCCGGGCTCGGCGATTCTTGCGCCATTTTCGATAGCGGCTTTGAGTAAAGAGGAAAGAATAAAGGGAGAACCGTGCGCGGTGATCTCAATAAGGTCTTCTCCCACAGGGCTTGCCGGTTTGGGGAAATAAAGGGCAATGACTTCGTCAATCACGTTTTCCCGCCAAACGGCCTTGGTTAAAACGGCGGTTCTGGGTTTAAGATTTTGAACGTCTGTTTGAAGAAAGCCCGCCGCTTTTTTAAGAGCCTCTTTTCCGCAAAGGCGCATAACGCCAAGGGCGCTTTTCCCGGGAGGGGTGGCCAGGGCGACAATGGTTTCCTCGTTCAAGGGCTTTGACGAGGACGCAGGATAATTTTTCTCCAGACTCCTTCCCCCTCCGAAACGCTTTCAATTTCCGGATTCGCGGCCAAGACTTTATGAATCATTCTTCGCGTCGCCGCATTCATGGGCGGCAGGCGATAAGGGGTTTTTAGACGCTTGACCTCGGAAATGCCGTAATCAACCTTGGCAAAAATATCTTTTTCTTTTTTCTCCCAATAGCCGAGCGCGTCTACTTGAACGGCGCATTCCTTTCCAGTTTGGCGGCTTAAGAGGATATTAAAAATAAATTGAAGAGACTCAAGCGTTTTTCCTTCCAACCCCAAGAGATGATGCGCGCTTTCCCCACTTAAGGATAATTTGGCGCGCTCTTGCTGTTCTTCCCAAAGAGATGAGACCTCTGCATCCTCAAACCCCATTTTGAGGAGGAGTTCTCTCATGAGGCTTTCCGCTTCCGGGAGAATTTCTTTTCCTGTTTTTGGCGTCGTTGACGAAGTGTCCATAAAAATTTTAGTACTTGTAATATTTTTTAAGTCCGATTTGGATAACGGCGTTAAACAGGCTGTTGGTCATCCAGTAAAGGACAAGCCCCGCCGGAAAGTTGAGGAACATAATCGTAAAAATCACCGGCATCCAGGTCATGATTTGGGCCTGGGCGGGGTCTCCCGGTGGAGGGTTGAGCTTGTTTTGAGCAAACATCAAAGATCCCATGATAATCGGAAGGATGTAGTAAGGGTCCTTGGCTGAAAGATCCTTGATCCAAAAAATCCAAGGAGAAGCGTGAAGCTCCCAGGCGTTTCTTAAAGTCGTATACAGCGCGATAAAGACCGGGGCTTGAATGAGCATCGGCAAACATCCCCCCAGGGGATTGGCTCCGTTTTTTTTGTAGAGTTCCATCATCTCGGCGTTCATCTTGGCCGGTTCAGAGGCGTATTTTTTCTGAAGTTTTGTAATTTCAGGCTGGAGTTTGCGCATCGCCACCTGAGCTTTGAGGCTTTTGAGGGTGAGCGGAAAAACCAAAATTTGAAGCCCGATGGTCAGAAGAATAATGGACCAGCCCCAGTTTCCAGTCAGAACGTAGATTTTTTCCAGAATTTCCAAAATGAGATGGCCAATCTGCGCGAAAAACCCGAAATTGATTGAGCGCTCAAGACCCAGGTGATAATGGGAGAGCCAGGTGTATCCTTTTTCTCCAAGATAAAAAGGAACGGTCCACGTTCGAGAGGCTTTGGGATTTAAAATGAGGCTTGGCGCGGTTAAAACGATTTCTGGCGGCGTGAGACTGGAAACGGCGAACTCCCCATTTTTAGGAAGAAGCGCGGCTAAAAAATAGCGGTTGTCAATTCCCACCCATTGAAAAGGGCCTGCGTGCGTTCCGGGCTTAAACGTGTCGAGTTTCCCGTTGAGCCCGTGTCCGCCAAATTTGAGTCCGATGGCTCTCCAAACCTTGGGGTTTTCTTTTTGTTCGCTGGCAATAGTGCCAAGCCCCGGCCCGACGGAAAGGCTCCAGGCTCCGGTTTGAATCATTTGGCCCGAGGTATTGTCGAGAGTAATTTGAATTTCCGGAACTTTTTGTCCCTCAACGCCCGGAATGAATTCTTTCGTGACTTCTAGTCCGTCTTTTCGGCGGGCCGTAAATGTCAGGTTTGGCGCCTTGGAGTCTTGGATAAATTTTAGGTTGGGAAAAGCGGCGAAAAAACCAGGCGTGGGGTCTTGAACCAGTTCCACCATGCCCAGGGGTTCTTGATATTGCCAACTGACGATGCCCGCTCCCGCCGGTTCAATTTTAAGTTTCGCTTTTCCAAAATCGGCGCTCATGGACGGATAATTTTTAATGGGCAGCGTTGAGGGCGAATTGAGATTGGAAATATTTCCAGGCGTTGCGGAGGGCGTCTGTCGGACTTGAGAGATAGCCATCTTGGACGGCATCGGCGGCATATACTTTTTCTCAAGAAAGAAAAACCAGAGTCCATAGACGAGAACAGATAGCGCAACGGCGATGAAGAGATTTTTTTCCGTGTTCATTGATTCCATAAGTTCCTAGACGGGGTCATATCCTCCCGGATGAAACGGGTGGCATTTGATGAGTCTTAAAATAGAGAAATAAATTCCGCGCAGGGCGCCGTGCGCTTGAAGGGCTTCTTTCGCGTAGTCAGAACAACTGGGATAGAAGCGGCAAGAAGGGCGCAGAAACGGGCGGAGGAGTTTTTGATAGAGAAAAATGAAAAAGAGAAGAATTCTTTTCATATTAAAATATCCGCTTTTTCGCAGAGTTTGAGAAAATCTTTTTCCGCGTCCGCGAAATTTTGCCAGGCGCAGTCAGGCTGAATGGAGACAATCAGGTCTGTTCCGTCCTTGACGCGGTTTTGATTAAGCCGAAAGGCTTCTCTCGCCAGGCGCCGAAAACGATTTCTCTTCACGGCATTTCCCGTCTTTTTGACGATGGAAACCCCAAAGCGAGCTTTTCCTGATTTCATAGCGGATACTTGAATCTCGTGCGCAGGGCGGACTGAGAAACGCAGAACAACTCCTGGAATGGCGACTTTTTTCCCATAAGCGAAAACCCGCCCGAACTCCTTGCGGGATTTAAGCCGCTGAGAAGAGCTGAGGCGAAAACGAGTCGCGGTTTCAGGCTTGGACGAGGACGTGACGGCCCTTCTGTCTCCGGCGGCTCAAAACGCCGCGTCCGCCGGGAGTCTTCATCCGAGCTCGAAAGCCGATAGCTCTTTTTCTTTTTTTATTGTGCGGTCTAAATGTAGGTAGCATAATGAGTTTATTATATCAAAAATTCTTTTAGCCTTATTTCTTTTCACCTGCCCAAGTTCATGGCTGGCGATTTGCGTCAGAGCCGTTTAAAGCAACCTCACCAATAACCGGGTCTATAACCTTGTCAACATCAGGAATGAGACCAGTGGTGCGAACCAGAGCAAAGACCCAAATTTTAGCCGTGGGAAAGACCTCTTGGATATGGGACGCCGCTCCGAGCAGTGTTGAGCCTTTTGTAATTATGTCGTCAACAATCGTAATTCGCTCCGCCGCGAAATTTGTTTGATCGTCCACTTCCATTGATTTGATGTGATCGAGTGGCTTTGGCCGTTCGCCAGCCGCAGCCGTGCTTGATTTTGTCACCGCCGTTACGCGCTTAAGAATTGCCGCGCTTTCACGCGCCAGGCCTTGGCTGACCAGTTCGTCGCAAATTAGTTTTGAAGGCCACAAAGCGCCTTCCAGTAAAGGCGAGCTTCTTGGGCAAGGAACGACAAGCACATCCCTCCCCAGAACATCATTGAGCAACTCGGCGCTCTTGCCGGGCGCCATTTCCTCGCGCAGCCAGTTCAGTGTGCCTTTGATATAGCCTACCCTCGCGTTCTTGATTCCATACATGATGCGCCGGGACAGGCTCGAATTCGCGGAGCTTCCTCGGGGGGAATAAGCGAGAAACGAGCCGAAGCGAACCTTAGAAAGGCAGGGCGGTGGTTTCGACATCCAGGTTTCCCTGAGGCAGGAACTCAAATAAAACGTCCATATTCTCGCGCCTTAAAATTTGCGCCCCGTAATTTTGCATCTTCTGCGGCCATTTTAATTCCGTGCGCTTAATGATGGATTCCAGTAAAAACAAGGGGCGGCCTAAGCGCAAGGCTTCCCAGCCCTGATGAATCGTTCCGCTTCCATCTCCCGCCTCGATGATGACGGTTGCGTGGGAGAGGAGAGCCATCGTTCGGTTGCGGATCGCGAAATTCCCGCGCGCAATGGGAAAACCTGCTGGGAATTGAGAAATCGCGAGGTGCCGAGCCATAATTTCTTTTTGAAGAGCCGCGTTTTCCCTCGGATAAAATTGATCAAGAGGCGTCCCCAAAACCGCGATAGTTTTTCCCTTAAAATCAATGGCGGCTTGATGCGCGCAGGCGTCCACCCCGCGCGCCAGTCCGCTGACGACCACGATTCCTTTTTCAACCAAAATTTTGGCGAGACTTCGCGCGCGCTTTTTGCCTTCATCCGAGACTTGCCTCGTTCCAATGATGGAAACCCGAGGGAATTTTTTACACAGGTCCACATCCCCTGCGGCATAAAGAAATTTTGGCGCGTTCTTACACTCAACTTCGTTCAGTGGCCCCAACAAATCTTCCGGCGGAAGTTTTTCAAATTTCATGGATTTATCGCTCATTTTTTCGCCTCTAGCATTTCGTTTTAAAATACGCCGCCGTTTAGCTCCAGTTGTAAATGGGAAATAATGATTTGTTTACATTTATCGTGGATTTCTTCGACCACTTTCTTCGTAGAGGATGAGATTTCCTGCCATGTTTTTGCGAACCTATCTATGGCGTCTTTATCGTTGGGGATAGAATTAGGTAGCGTCGACATTTTCTTTCTTATTTCTTCAAACTCTTTTCTTATTTTTGAAATTTCTTTGTCAATTTCGGATGATCCAAATAGAACCTTGCCTTCAAACTCTAATTCATTAAGCGCAACGTATATCTTGTTCATCCGCGTTTCTTTCCAGGGAATTTTTTCAAGAATGACGTTTTCTATATCTTTTTTATCAAACAATAGAATCATTTCGATTAAGCCGTTAAGACGTCCATAATAAGCAAATCTCTTGTCCCAATATTGATCCTTCCGTTGCTGAGCATACTTTAGTTTATCGAATTCATGATTTTTTTCCGCGCGCAAAAGTTGCCCAGCCGTAAACATTAATGCCGCTAGTGGTAAACATACGTCTTTCAAAATAGAGGTTTCGCGTTTATAGACAAAGTATACTGTGGCGATTAGGGACAGAAATAGAGAAATCCGAAATAATATTTTATATATTGTCGCGCCTGGATCAAAAAAATCAGATAGCCATTTCATGTCTACACCTCCCGCAAAGCCGGCAAGTCCTTGACGATTTTGACGGTCTCAAGGCTGACGCGAACGACGCGCTTAAGCAAGTCAACGATGTAGCGCGGGTCTTCCGAATAGTCGTTGGGGTCGTTAATGATGCCGCTGTCTTTGTCGGTTGAGACTTGATAGCGTTCCATGATCCATTCCAGGGCGGGGCGGCCATTGACGACGTATTCGTAAGCCTCAAGGGGAATGCCGGAAAGCGTCAAATGGCTGTTATAGATGATGGTGGTTCTGTCTTCCTCTTTTCCTTTTTTGCCAAAGCGCATTTTTTCGACGCGATAATGTTTTTTCGGGTCGAGATTGAGAGGATCTGAAAATTCTTTGAGCGGGTAAGGCTGAACCGTCTCGTAATTTAAATGCCAATGGGCGAGTTCTCGCCCGGCGCGGCTAAAGGCCCAAAAGTCTTGAGCCTTGGGAATGCGCGGAAGCATTTTTTTGAGATCGGCTTCAAAGCGTTTTTTATATTCAGGGGAATGCAAAAGGCCGTAGACGTAATAGAAAATATCTTCTTTTGAAATTTTGGGCTCATAAGTTTTTTGAAAGAGGTGAAGAACCTCGTCATTAATCGCGTCTTTTTTAACGTATCCGCCGGATTTCCCGCTTTGAGCGAAAAGCTCTCCAAAATCTTCCTTCTCGTAAAAATAAAGCGGGAAGCATTGGCCGTTTGCTTGTAACTGAATATCCGGTAAACAGTCAGTAATAATAGCGCTAAAATCTTTTGAAACGCCCAACCCACAAATGGCAATCGCCCAATTTTTAAGAGACGGTTCTGGAAAAATTCGCGGCATCAATAGAACCATCTCATTAAATTCACGATTAAAATACATCCATTGCTTGCAGTAAGGGCGGTACATTCCCTGAACTATGGAGTTCGGGTTAAAACTATATTGTTCGCCTTTGGCGATGTCATTTTTTAGCGCCCGCGTCCAGCTGATTTTTGTGGGATCATTGTCTACAAAATCCTCAACTGAGACCGTTTTTCCAATTTTCTTTTGATGTCGCTGATAGCCTTCAACCTGCTGATTGTAAAAATCAATCATCCGGCGCATATTCGCGGCCAATTTTTTCTTGGAGAAGTTATAGGTCCAGGCGTCGCGACTTGTAGCTATTCCACGCGAATAAATATCAAAAACAGTCTTGTTCTGCCCGTCTTTTTTATCTCCCATGGGGATGAATTTCTCAAAAGCCGGATCGCGTTGATTAATCCAGTCGTGATTTTTGTTGGGCGAAATGGTCTTCCAGGGAATTTTTTGGACGTTTTCAAAATCCGAAATAATTTTTAGCTTTTCCTCGCGGCTTAAATAATCGCCGATATCGTGATAGAAAATTTGGCAAGGGCCTTTATGATCCGGGTTTTTGATGAGAAGCGTAATGGCAATGCCTGCGCGACTGCCGGAACCAAAAATTTTTCCGCCTTCTCGTCTTGAAGTTTCTCCCTGTGTTCGCTGATTGCCTCTTAAATTGAAGCAATAAATGGATGAAAACTCTTTGGCCAGGCATTGGCGAAGCCCGTCGGCGGCGTTGCCGTCAATAAAGGAGCCGTTGGTGACAAAACCAATCACGCCCTGATTTTTGATCCGGTCGCTGGCCCAGCGAATGGCGCGGATGTAGGAATCATAAAGGCTTGTTTTTAGAGTTGCGCTGGAATGGTTCGCGTAGGTCTCGCGGATACGCTGATCTAATTGAGGATATTCCAAATTCTTGTTGGCGTCATTCTCGCTAGTCTGCTTTGCCGAATACGGGGGATTGCCGATAATGACGCGGATGTCGGTTTTATTCTGACGAGAAGCGCGTTTGTTGTTGTCGCGGAACGTGGGCTCTTCAAACTCTCCCTTGCCTTCGGAAAGCTGAAAGGTGTCGGTCAGAACAATGCCGTTAAACGGCTGATAAGAGCCGCCTTGAACGCGGCTGTGATAGGCCTCCTCGATATTGATGGCGGCGATGTAATAAGCCAAAAGCACGATTTCGTTGGCGTGAAGTTCTTTTTCGTATTTGCGCGAGAGGTCTTTCGGGGAAATCAAGCCGCTTTGAAGCAGCCGAACGATAAAGGTTCCCGTTCCGGTAAAAGGGTCCAAAATGTGAACGCCCTCATCGCCTAAATTCAAGCCAAATTCGTCCTTGAGCGCCTGATTGGCGCTCTTAAGAATAAAATCCACGACCTCAATGGGGGTATAGACGATGCCAAGTCTTTCCGCCATTTTGGGAAATGCCGCCCTGAAAAATTTCTCGTAGAGCTCGGTGATGACGCGCTGGCGGCCCTCGGGGGTGTCAATGCCTTGGGCGCGTTCTTTGACGCTTTCGTAAAATTTTTCCAGCGCCGCGGTTTCTTTTTCAAGGGCGTGCTCATCTAAGGCGTCGAGCATTTTTTGCATCGAAACGGAGACCGGGTTTTGGCGGGTAAACTCCTCGTTTTGAAACAGAGCGTCAAAGACGGGCTTGGTGATCAAATGCTGGGAGAGCATTTCAACGGCCGCGTCCTCGTTGATCGAGGGATTGATATTTTTTTGAAGGCCTTTTAAAAAAGCGGAAAAAGCCGCGCGGGCTTTGGGGTGATTTCCCTCCAAAACGGCCTTGATTCTCGCGACATGGCGTTCGGCAATTTGGGCCACGTCCTTGGCCCATTGTTCCCAATAGAGTCTTTCGCCGCATTTAAGGACGATTTTCGCGTAAATGACGTTGCGCCATTCCTCAATTTCAGATAAATTAAAAACCAGCTGCGTCGCTGTCTTATCGTTGATTTGTTTCCCTTCGGGTCCCCCCACGCCGATAATTTGAATCTGCTCCGGCCGCGCCTCATTGAGCTCGATTTTATTAATCGTCGCGTTGAAGCGGTCGTCATGAGCCCTTAAGGCTTGAAGAACCTGCCAGACGACCCGGTATCTTTCATTGTCCTTTAACGCCTCTTCCGGAGGAATGCCGGCGGGAATTCCGACCGGCAGGATAATGTAGCCGTATTTTTTCCCGGGGGCTTTTCTCATCACGCGCCCCACCGATTGAACGACGTCTACGACCGAATTTCTGGGATTTAAAAATAAGACGGCATCCAGAGCCGGAACGTCCACTCCCTCGGAGAGGCAGCGAGCGTTGGACAGTATCCGGCAAACGCCGTCATCCGGCTCGGCTTTGAGCCAGTCGAGTTTTTCATTGCGCTTTAAGGCGTTAAAAGTTCCGTCTACGTGTTCAACCTCGCAAGAAATCAGCCCATCGCCCGCGGGCGAAGCCTTTTGGTATTCCTGGCTGATGGCGGCAAACATCTCCTTGATTTTTTTCGAGTCCTTGATTGAACGCGCAAAAGCCACCGCGCGGCGCATGGGCGCCTGGTCGGCGTATCCATCCGCTGAATTTCCAAAGCGCTTGGAAAGCCCGTTGAGGCAACCCGTGATTTTGACCGCGTCTTCCAGCTTAATCTCATTGTTTTTATCCGCGATCTGTTTTTGAAACGTCTTGCTGACAAATTTCTCATCCACGGCCAGGACCATGACCTTGTAATCCGCAAGGAGATCGTTTCGGACGGCTTCCGAAAAACCCAGGCGATGAAATTCCGGGCCGTAAATATCTTCATCGTTCATGGAACAAAGAACGGCGTTTGATTCTTTGGCCGTGGACTTGGCTTCATCGGTGTAAATCCGGGGGGTCGCGGTCATGTAAAGGCGTTTTTTTGAACGGATGAAGTTTTGATCGTGCACGCGCACGAAGTGGGACTCATCCTCGCCTAAAATAGTCACTCCCGTCGTGCGGTGGGCCTCGTCGCAAATAATGAGATCAAATTCCGGCAAACCTTTTTTCTGGGCTGCTGACACGACCTGAATGGATTGATAGGTCGAAAAAATGACCGTTCTCCGTTTTTTATCCGCAAAAGCTTCGGCCTGTCTGGCGAGTTTTTCCGCGTTGGTTGTGGCGGGATAGGCCAAATCATGGGCGCTGATGTCTTCCGTTTCGGATTTTTTCCCAACCTTGGCGTCCGAGCAGACGACAAAACTGAGAAGAGGGCTTTCGGCCTCGGCGGTCCATTCGCGAAGGGTTTGAGAGACCAGCGAAATGGACGGCAAAAGATAAAGAACGCTTCCACCTGGTGGAACAAGTTTTTCCGCGATTTTAAGCGCGGTAAAGGTTTTGCCCGTGCCGCAGGCCATGATGAGTTTTCCGCGAGCGTGGGATTTAAAACCCTTGATTACGTCCTCAAGGGCGGATTTTTGATGCGGAAGAATTTTCTTTTTGTCCTTGGTTTTAAGCGCGCCGGCGCGGCTGGGAGTGAATTGGCCCCAATCAATAGGGCTCTCCGCCAGGTCTTTAAGCCGCAGGCGCGAGACTGGAATTTTTTGACCGCGCATTGCTTCTTCCGCGTGCTCGCTCCAGTTGTCGGTCGTTGAGACAATCAGCCGGCTGGTGAAAGGCTCTTTTCCAGAAGCCGTAAAAAAAGAATCAATATCGCTTTTTTGAAGCTGATGCGAGGGATCAAAAAATTTGCATTGAACGGCGCAATACCCATCGCCATTTCTTTCCTTGGAGACGATGTCAATGCCGGTGTCCGGGCGGTTTTCGCGCGCGGGCCATTCATTCCAAAGCCAGACCTCGCTAAAGCGTTCTTTATAGAGCGGGTCCGTTCTAAGATACTCGACAATCAGACGTTCAAATTTATCGCCTAAGTCGCGAGAAGAGGAGGCCTCTGCTCGAAACCGGGCTAAAATTTCATCCAGAGTTTTGGCTGATTTTAGCGTCGGAGCTCCTAAAGAGTCTAAGCTAGTGTTCATGGCTTTGAGAAAAAAATCAGGTTTATTTTATGGGCCATCGAAGTCCATTATATATTTATTGAAGCCAGATTAAGGGAACATTTTGGGGCTTAAAGCCGTATGAATAAGGGCGGGGCAAGCTCCCCCTGGCGCGAGGGCCAGCGAGATGCTACAATAAGGAGGAAGAATATGTTTGAGAACTCGACGATGCCGTTTCCTCATAATTTTCAGGGACGGCATTGTCCCGACCTAGGATTATTGAGGAACGGGACGATGGATATACTAATGAAGTTCTTGGACCGAAAGGCCAATGAGGCGGCGGAAGAGGTCGTTCAAAAGGGAACTCTTTCCGAAGATAAGGCCATTCCCCTCATGCTTAAAATGCAGTTTAATCATATCGCCCATCTTGAAGTGAGCGTCAATGACCGCTTCGGACAGATTAATCAGAAGTTTGAGCAAGTCGACAAACGTTTTGAACAGGTGGACAAGCGTTTTGAGCAGGTTGACAAACGATTTGAGCAAGTAGACAAGCGCTTTGAGCAGGTAGATAAACGCTTCGAGCAGGTAGATAAACGCTTCGACCAAGTCGACAAACGCTTTGAACAGATGGAGAGGCGCTTTGATCAAGTGGATTCCCGTTTTCGGCACATGGAGAGAATGCTCATTGGCAGCGTGACTTTTCTGAGCTTTCTGATCACGGTTATGCGTTTCGTCAAATAAATCGGCTTGTAGCTAATGCGTGTAAGTTTAAGTTTCCCGCGCTTGAAAATATCGCTGATTAAAATGTTAGCATCAGGATATGACCGAGCCTAAGCGAGGAAATGGTTGGCTCCAGAGTCCGTTTCAAAATGAAACCATGAGCAATGAAAAAGTGAAAAACCGCGAGGCTGGTATTGACGTTCTCCTCAAAGAAAAGAAAATTTACCCTCCCCCTCCTTCCTTTAGCCGTTTAGCGCGCGTGAAAAGTTTTGCCGAACTCCAGAGGTTAAGAAAAAAAGCCCTGGCTTCTCCTGAAAAATTTTGGGACTCCGCGGCCCGGGAACTTTTTTGGCATAATTCCTGGGGAAAAACCCTGGCGTGGAAGCCGCCCTTTGCCCGGTGGTTTGTCGGCGGGAAAATCAACGCTTCTTACAACGCTTTAGATCGCCATTTAAGCGGTTTTCGCCGGCACAAGGCCGCCTTAATTTGGGAAGGCGAAAATGGACAGACCCGCGTTTTAACTTATCTTGAGCTTCACCGCGAGGTTTGCCGCGCGGCCAATGCGCTGAAAAAGCTCGGCATTCGGAGCGGCGATCGCGTGGCGATTTATATGCCGATGGTTCCGGAAGCGGTGATTGCGATGTTGGCCTGTTCTCGAATTGGCGCTCCCCATAACGTGGTTTTTGCCGGCTTTTCGGCTTCGGCGCTCTCTGAGCGCATTCAGGACGCTCAGGCTAAACTGGTGATTACCGCCGATGGTTTTTTCCGGAAAGGGCTGATTGTCAAACCTAAGGACGTCGTTGACGAAGCCCTT
This sequence comes from bacterium, assembly GCA_021822495.1. Classification (GTDB taxonomy): domain Bacteria; phylum Elusimicrobiota; class Elusimicrobia; order UBA1565; family UBA9628; genus JAKAQV01. Next base: position 81,773 of record JAKAQO010000007.1, read on the forward strand.
AAAAGCGCGCCCAGCGTTCAAAAAGTTTTGGTTCTCAACCGCGGTATCGTGGAAAATTCTTCCTGGGTTGAAGGGCGGGATGTGGATTGGACGCAGGCTCTCTCTGAGGCCTCGGATAATTGTCCGGCTGAGAAACTTGACAGCGAACATCCACTCTTTATTCTTTACACTTCAGGTTCTACCGGAAAACCGAAAGGCATTTTACATACGACCGGAGGATACCTGGTTCAGGCCGCGTGGACGACCAAATACGTTTTTGATCTTAGAGATGACGATTTGTTTTGGTGTACGGCCGATATCGGCTGGGTGACGGGACATTCCTATGTAGTTTACGGTCCTCTTTTAAATGGTGCGACGATTTTTATGTATGAGGGCGCTCCCATGCATCCCGCTCCTGATCGTTTTTGGGATATGATTGAGAGGCACAAAATATCCATCCTTTATACCGCGCCGACGGCCATTCGCGCTTTCATGCGCTTAGGAGAATCCTGGCCTCAAAAACATGATTTGTCTTCCCTTCGGCTTTTAGGGAGCGTGGGAGAACCGATTAACCCGGAAGCCTGGCAGTGGTATCACAAAAATATCGGGCGGGGAAAATGTCCAATTGTGGATACCTGGTGGCAGACGGAGACGGGTTCTATCATGATTTCTCCTCTTCCGGGCGCGACGAAGGCCAAGCCCGGTTCCGCCTCGTTGCCTCTTCCGGGAATTGACGCCGAGGTCATAGATCGCGGCGGCAATCCGGTTAAGCTTGGAACGGGCGGATACCTGGTCATCCGAAAGCCCTGGCCTGGGATGTTGCGGACGATCTACGGAAATCCTGAGCGCTACAAAGAGCAATATTTCAGCCAGGTTCATGCCTCGGGGAAGAAAAATATTCCTTATTATTTCACCGGGGACGGCGCGAGAAAAGACAAGGACGGATATTTTTGGATTTTGGGCCGCATTGACGACGTTTTGAACGTTTCCGGTCACCGGCTTTCGACGATGGAAATTGAATCGGCTTTGGTTTCTCATCCGGCGGTCGCGGAAGCGGCGGTGGTAGGGCGTCCGGATGATTTGACGGGGCAGGCGGTGAGCGCTTTTGTCACCCTTAAAGACGGTCAAAGCCCAAACGAAGCCTTAAAGCGCGAAATTTCCAATTATGTCGGAGAAGCGATTAGCCCGATCGCCAAACCCGCCGATATCCGCTTTACTCCGCTTCTTCCCAAAACTCGTTCTGGCAAAATCATGCGAAGACTTCTTCGCGAAATCGCTTCTGGTGGCGCGGTCAAAGGCGATATCACGACTCTTGAGGACTTAGGCGCTCTTGAAAAGCTCCAGAGTCAAGAAGATGAGTGATTCTTAATTCGGCTCTTGGCACAGCCACGGGTTTTCGTCTAAATGGTAAACCCAGGAGCGGATGTCTTTTTTTAGGAAGATAAAGACCGGGTGAAAATGATGTTGTTTGAGTTGGCTTTCTACTTCGCTCCACAATTCATCCGGATTGAAATCGCGGCCGCAGGCCTTCTCTCGGATTAAAAGCGCCGCCGCCAGCGCCCCCGTGCGATCGGAGCCCTTTTTGCAGTGAAAATAAACTCGGCGGCCTGCCGCGCGCTCAGAGAGCGTGAAAAAAAAGGCTTTTTTAAATATCTTCCAATTAAAAACCGCGTCTTCTCCTGGAAAAGATAATCGGATGGGAAAATTTTCGCAGTTCAGACTCCAGGCGCGGCAGGAGTCTTGATTGTCCGGCTTGAGCCTCAAGTCCACGATGTCATCTGCGCCGAGGTTCTCTTTAAGAAAGCGGTATTGATTATCTTTTGAGAGAGTCGCGCCTCTATATATCCCGGGTTCGACTTGTCCGAAGTTTGGAATGGGCGGCTGGACTATGGCGGCGGCGATAAAGCGCGAGAAGAAAAGGCCTAAACAAGAGAAAATCATTGAATGCGTTTGTCAGCGAATCTTTTCAACCCACAAGCCAAAGGCTTCCAGGGTTTCGAGTGGAATGGCGTGCCCCCCTTCAAATTTAAAAAACTCGCCCTTAAGACCCGCACCCTCCAGTAAATCAAATAATTTTCGCGCGCCGGAAAACCCCAAAATCGGATCGGCGATTCCGTGGCTTTGAAAAAAAGACAGGCCTTTTTTGAGCGGAGCTTTTTTCGCCAGCGATTTTTCATTGATCAGGTTTCCCGAGAAAATAGCGAGGCCCTTGAAGTTTTCTTCTTGAGAGAGAAAAATTTCGGTCGCCAACATGGAGCCTTGGCTGAACCCGCCGATAATCATATTCTCAAAAGGGATGTCGAGGGCTTTTAAAAATTCGACCGCCGTCTTTTTGGCTTCTTCAAATTCTGGAGGTTCAGCGTCTGAGAAATCGGCGGCAACTCCGGTTTGTTGCGCTTTTTCAATGGCCTTTTCATCAATCTGAAACCAGGCCAGTCCCCCAAAACTGGTTCGATGGGGCGCATCGGGAAAAATCCAGTGGGCTGGAAAGTCTAACGGGGTTTCAGCTGAAACAGGAGCGAGATCGGAGCCCGAGGCCCCATAGCCGTGAAATAAAACGATGGTCGGGCTTTTTTTAGCTTCGCCGACCTCGATGGCCTTCAGCGGGCCGATTCGGCGATTAAGAATTGAGGTAAGAGACATAAAACTTACCACACCCGGCAGGCGTTTTGCCTAACCATCGGAGATTTGGCCGGACAGGAGAAGGCTTGCCCAAATTCCGGCATATTAGACACCGCGCCGTTGGCTCGGTATTTGGGATCCGAATGCGGGTCGGTCAGGGCTTGGAGGCGTTTGGATTTATCCGTTTGATTTGTGCACCAGGTTTGGGCCCAGGCGATGAAAAATCTTTGTTCCGGAGTAAAGCCGCCGATTTGAGAAGGTTGGGAGATGAGATTTCTTTCTAAAGCCGCGTAGGCCAGATGAATGCCGCCGTTGTCAGCGGTGTTTTCTCCCAGGGTCAGCTTGCCGTTGATTTTGACATTTTTTTTCGGATCCTTGGGGTCTTTCGAAACCACGTATTGCGAATATTGATGGACCAGGCATTGCGCGCGGCTCTTGAACGCGGAAGCGTCCTGAGGCGTCCACCAATTGTGGAGATTTCCCTTGGCGTCATACATTCGTCCTTGATCGTCAAAACCGTGCGTGAGCTCATGGCCCTCGACCGCGCCAATCGCGCCAAGGTTAGACGCCAAATCCGCCTTGGAATTATAAAAGGGCGGCTGCAAAATTCCGGCTGGAAAATTCATGTCGTTTTCCGCCGGATCATAATAAGCGTTGACGGTAGGCGGCGTCATTTGCCATTCGCTTCGGTCGGTCTTTTTTCCAATCTTTGAAATTTCCCGCTTAAACTCAAATCCCGAGGCGCGCTCGAAATTCCCGATGTTGTCGCCTTGTTTAATCGTGAGCTTCGAATAATCGCGCCAATGTTTTGGATACCCCACCTTGTTTTTCATCGCCTTAAGTTTCTTCAAGGCCTGTTCCTTGGTTTTGATGTCCATCCAGGAAATGGAATGAATGTCTTTGTTCATGGAGTCTTCGATTTGGGCCAGGAGTTTACGGGCGTCTTTTTTAGCCGAAGGCGGAAAGTTCTTGTTGACATAAATTTTTCCAAGGGCTTCGCCCATTCCGTTATTGGCGAAATTAACGCAGCGCTCCCATCTTGGCATGAGCTTTTTGCTTCCGCGAAGCCTTTTCCCGAAGAAAGAGAAGTCTTCGTTGACGAAAGCGGAGGACAAGGCCGAAGCTTCGGCGTGAACGAGTTGCCATTTAAGATAAGCTTTCCAGTTCGCAAGCCGGGTTTGCGCAATCACCTTTCCCAGATTTTTGAGGAAGTCGTAATCATCGGCATTGAGAACCTTAAACTTTGGCGTTCCCACGGCTTTAAAATAGGCTTGCCAATTAAAGTCGGGAGAGATTTTTTCGAGTTCCGAAACGCTAATTTTATGATTGACCTTGAGCGGGTCTCGGCGGGAGACGCGGTCCATGGAAATTTGAGCTAAAGCGGTTTCTACCGCCAAAGCGCGTCCGGCGTCTTCCTGGGCCTGAGAGGAAGACTCTCCCGCAAGTTCCAGCATTTTCTGGACGTGTTTAAGATAAGCCACGCGGTCTTTAGTAAAATCTTTTTTAAGGTAATAATCGCGATCAGGCAAGGCAAAGCCGCCTTGATCGAGAGAGGCGATCATTTTGTCCGCGTTTTGATAGTCCTGTTCGGAGCCAAAATTAAAAAGCGCGTCCACTCCAATCAGCTGAAGATGGGCGATTTCTTGGGCCAATTGGCTTTTAGAACTCAAGGCGTCAATTTTTTTTATTTCGGGAAGAAGCGGCTTTGCGCCTTCTTGATTGACGGCTTTCTCATCCATGCAGGAATTATAAAGGCTTGAAAGCTTGGCCTGCTCTTGAGTGAGAGCGGTTTTTTGCGAGCGCAACTCATCTAAAAGTTTTCTGAGTAAGACCTTGTTTTTGCGGGCCAAGGCGTCAAAGGTCCCCCATCTCGGATATTCAGCGGGAATGGGATTTTTCTTAATCCAGGTTCCGCAGGCAAAATGATAAAAATCCTGACAGGGACTCACGGAGCGGTCGAGGTAGCTGAGCTGAATTCCCGGGCCCTGTTCGTTTTTAGATAATATTTCTTTTCCGCTTTTGGCGCGAGAAAACGGTGGGAAAAAGATATTTCCGGCGCAAAAAAGGCAAAAGAAGAATATGCGGTTAGTTCTCATGTCGGTCGGTTGAATCCCGTATGGAATCAATCTTTCCTTGCATTTCTCTCAGAAAAGCGACGAAGCGATGCATCGCGGAGGGTTGTCGGCGTGGCAAATGAATTTGCGCCAAAAGCGAGGATATTTCTCTTTGAGCTTCTGATTTTCGTCCGGCATCGACTAAAATTTGGATTCTGCGGCGCTGGACCTGGAGCCATTCATTCCCTTTCGCTTTTTTTGCGGCTAAAGTTAAGACCTTGAGAGCCGCGTCATAATCTTTCCGATCTGATAACCCTCCCGCTTTAAGATAATCGAAAGAATAATTTTTTGGATCAGCGGCATTGAGTTCATCATAAATATGTTCTGACTTTTCTGGCGCGTGAGCGTCATCCCACATTGTCGCTTGCAACATTTTTGGGGCCATTCCCTTTCCATTCTGCGTCAGGGCTTCGAATTTCCCGTAAAGATCGGATGCCTGTTGGAAAGCCTTGTCTGCCTTCGACGGGTTGGGGCCGCGGTAGACCATTGCCTTGATGTAAAAAAGATTTGCTCTCGTGAGATCGCAATCCCAGCGGAGATATGGGTTGATGCGCTCTTGGGAGCGCGCGCGAGCGATAGCCCTATTAATGATGCGCGCTTCCTTGCGCGCCGTTTTGAGGGATATCTTTTTATCATTGGCTGGAATCATGCCCCAAAGGGACTCCGTTTCGCGGCAATCCGGGGCTTCCGATGAGGCCTTGCGGGCCAACTGAAGATAATCGTCGCCTTTGGCTAATCCGGTGGCGGCGAGATCGGTTAAATATTCGATCCGGGCATCTTTTTTATTGATATAAGAAAGCGTTTTTTTCGCGTCTCGATAATCTTCTTGCGCCAGATACCAGCTCCCGATCCGCTGTAGATCTTGCGTGGACATCTTCGACGGGTCTGCGGCAAAACGCCTTTTTAGTCCGGAAATCGGCGCGTTGACAAAGCGCAACTCGCGCTTAATCCAACGGCTTAGGAAATACGGAGATCCGTAGAGGATTGTTCGCGCGATTTCACGAAAATTATCATTAAAAAGAACGAATGTCGGCGTTCCAAGCATATCCAGCTTTTCGATCTCTGGGGGCCAATTGTCGATGTCGGCATCAATTTGAAGTCGGATTAAGCCTGAAGTGAGTTTCCGGAAATCCGGCGTGTTTAGGGAAGTTTCCTCAAGTAGATTGCAGGGCGGACAATAAAGTTGCGTAAAGAAAAGGAGTATGGGTTTCTTCTCTTTTTTGGCGAGCGCGCGCGCTTTTGGAATATCGTCTTGGATAAAACCCGGGAGGCGCGGATTGGGAGAAACGGCGGTTCCCTGGGGATGATACGTGCTGTTGGCGGTCTTATATCCGGTCTTTACCTTTATTTTTGCTTTCTCTATGACGCAAAGCGTGTTCGCGTCATTGCAGACGTATATCCTGGGGGAGAATCTCCCGGCGGATGTAAACTGGCATTGGAATTGCTTGCTCGAGATTTTTATCGTTGTTCCCCCGCCGCAACTATTTGGCGCTTTGGCGTTGATGTGGTATTCATGAACGGGCTGAAATGCCACAACTTCGTTAAGAAGAGCTTGCGGCGGATAATAGCGCAGGAGAGTTTTCTTTTCGTGGCTTTGATTAGTCAATGCAAAAAGATTCGCGCTAAGCGCAATCGTAAAAAAAACGGCGGCGATGGGCGCGTTAATTCGCCGCTTTGTTGCCATCATATACTCTGTTGTAGTTGCCTTTAATAAGAGGAGCAAGCTCTTCTTCCTCTTTCTGGGCTTTCGCGAAATCTTTCTTGGGAATACGCCGCAAATGACCTTTTTTAAGGGCCCAAACTCTGTTTCTATAAATGATTTCAATTTGAGAACCCCATTGAGCCAACAGTTTTTTTATGATTTCTTTGCGCGCTTTCTGTGAGAGCTTTTGGGACCAGCGAGCGGCGGAGAAACTGATTGTTTTATTGGTAGTTCCATTCTTTGATTTCTTTTCACGCACGTGTTTTTGATAAGCATTTAAAAGTTCGCGGATTAAATGTTCCGCTTTTTCAATTTGTTCGGTCATTTCTTGATCCATTTCCGAGGGCAGAAAGAAGCGAACGGTAATCGAATGATCGGCGGGAGGAGTCTGGGCCTGGGCTGGCAGGACGATGGCGCCTAGAACCGTGACCATAGAAGCTAATAGGGACAAGAATTTGCCTTTCATGGGTCCATTCTACAAAATCTGAAACTCCAATAAACGGTAATTGGTCCAATGATTTCTTAATTCCGAGGGTGGTTGCGAAGCCAGTCCAGACGCGCAATACCGCTGATAAAATCAAAGCGACGAAAACTTCCACTCCGAGCGGATTAAAGGGTAGTAGGAGCGGTTGGCCTTGCGATTTTCCCCGTTTTAGCCGCGTTTGTATCCAACCAGAAATGAAGTTCTTTCCGAATGACTCGTTGAATTGCCGGACGAGAAATGTCCAGGCTTTCATGCTCAAGCCCACCCATGGAGAGCGTTGTGCGAAATGCCGTGATGCCGCCATGAGGATCAATTTCTACTGTAGGAGCATCTTCGTTGTCAGTACCCAAAAATATGCGTCCTTCCGTAAAAGAGCCTTGCTTCCCTAGTGTGCCGGAGAAAGAAATCTCGTGATGTCCATTCTTCATCACGCCTTGAGCACCTTCTTTTTTGTAGATGCGAGTTACCAAATCTATTAACTTTTTCATCTGGTTTGCGGGCAGTTGTTTTAGCGTATGACGTGGGTTTTGGTCAGTAATTCCTAATTGAGCGGCGCGCGCGGAAGGTTTCATGTGTCTTGCGGTTGTATGCGCGATAGCGCTTGCGCTTTGGTAGCCTTGATTTAATACATCGCTTTGCGTCTCTTGAGCCGCGATCGATATCGGAAATACTATCCCCGCCATTGCGGCAATGAGCTCCATAAAAAAAGCCGCGCTTGTTGACGCTTCTTTCCGTTTTTGTTTCATAAAAACCTCCATGGAACGATTTCCCTAATAGGATTACACCCCCCTCTTGATTTGTCAAGGGCCTCTGAATTTAGTTCCGTTCCTTAGTAATTTAAAAGTCAGGACAACACCTGCGGCAAGAGGAAGCGTCAGCTGATACAACCTTTCCGCAGGCACTCGGCGCATTATATTGCGCCGGGTGCCGTTCCCAAGGCTCATGAAGGAACGGCATAGTTTGTATAATGGGCCTCTGTGGGAAAACTCGCTTCTTTGATCGACCAAGGCCGTTATGCGGATTTAAAACGCCTCTTGGAACAAGAGCCTATTTCTTCTATTTTGAGCGAATGGAAAAACCTAAAGCCCTTGGAACGCCTCGTCGTTTTTAAGCTTTTGTCCGTTGATAAAGCCCTTGAACTTTACCGGAAAGCGGATGAAGCGGAGCAATATTTTCTTTTCTGCGGCCTGGGCTCTCAAACCATCGCTCCGATTCTTGAAAATTTATCCGATCGGGAGCGCTCTCTTTTTATTGAAATTCCCAAAAACTTTGCCGAGGATATGATGGCGGAACTCTTAAATTCGCAAGGAAAAGCCTGATGCCTTTCGTTTTAACCTCGGGAGTTGTCTTGTCGCGACGGGACTTTGGAGAGTCGGGAAGGCTGTCTATTATTTATACAAAAGATTTGGGAAAAACCTGGGTTAAGTTTGCCGGGGTCAATGGGGCCGGCCGAAAGATGAAGGCTTTTTCGGAACCCTTCGCTCATTGCGAGTATCGCTTTCACTCAACCCCCGGAGCGGGATACGTTAAAGCCACTGGGGGAAGCTTGTTTTCAAGTTTCCCAAATATGCGAAAAAGCCTGCGCTCTCTTTCCGAGGCTTTTCTTTGTTCAGAGATGGTCAGCGCCTTGACGGTTTTCGGCCTCCCAAGCCCAGAGAAATACGAGCTTTTAAAAGACGCGCTTTGTTTTCTGGACTCCGGAGAATTTTCGTCCTGGATGATGCCTGCCTTCGGGCTTCGCCTTTTGGAATTGGCGGGCCTGGGGATGAGCGAAAAATTTCCGTTTAGAGGCGAGATTTCTTTTTCGGTTTGGGAAGCCCTTCATCAAGACTTTTTCGCAGACCTCGTCCATTTGCCTTCCGATGATGAATTAACCTCCAAAATTCGGCGTTTTGTCGAGGAAAAAATCGAACAGGAAACCCATCGGGTTTTAAAAACTCCAATATTTATAGAATCTATGCGAGGCATGAAAACGCGACAGGAGTGCGCTTCTTTATGATGAATTTTCAAGATATCGTTCTCGCCTTAAAAGAATTTTGGTCCCAAAAGGGATGTCTTCTCATTGAGCCCTACGACGTGGAAAAAGGAGCGGCGACTTTTAACCCCGCGACTTTTTTTGGCGCGATTAGTTCTTCTCCGGTTCAAATCGCCTATCCCGAGCCGTGCCGCAGGCCCGCAGATGGCCGCTACGGGGACAATCCCAATCGCCTGGGAAAGTATTATCAGTTTCAGGTTCTTTTAAAGCCCGTTCCCCATGACGTGACCGATCTCTATATTGACTCCTTAAAAAGTTTGGGATTAGATGTCAAGAAACACGACTTGCGCTGGATTGAGGATGATTGGGAATCCCCCACCTTGGGCGCGGCGGGCTTGGGATGGGAAGTGTGGCTGGACGGAATGGAAATTACGCAATTTACCTATTTCCAGCAAATGGGGCAAGCGCCGCTTTTTCCGGTTTCCGTTGAGATTACCTACGGTCTTGAGCGAATCGCGATGTATTTGCAAAAAAAAGATTCCGTTTTCGATCTTCAATTTAATTCCGATACTTCCTATGGCGAGATGTTTAAAGAAGCGGAGCGGCAGTTTTCCGTCTACAATTTTGAAGAAGCCGACGTTGAGATGCTTGCCCGTCATTTTGAGGATTATGAAAAAGAAGGCGAGCGTCTGGTTTCAAAAGGGCTTCCCCTGCCAGCTTATGACTGCGTTCTTAAGCTTTCGCATTGTTTTAATGTCTTGGAAGCGCGCGGAGCGGTGTCGGTGACTGAACGAGCGCAGTATATCGCCCGCGTGCGGGGCTTGGCCAAAAAAGTGATTACGTGTTACCGGGAATTAGAAAATGTCCAGAAAAAAGAACTCACCCATCAACGCTAGTTTGGAGCCCAAGGATTATTTGCTGGAAATCGGTCTTGAGCCTCTTCCGGCGCGGTTTCTATCCCCCGCTCTTGAAAGCTTGTCGTCTAAAATGCAAGAAGGATTAAAGGCCGCGCGTTTGCCGTTTAAATCCATCAGGACTTTGGGAACCCCAAGACGTCTGGCCGTTTTAATTGAAAAAGTTTCGCCAAAGTCTGAAGCCCTAAGCGAAAAATTTTTTGGGCCCCCCGCTTCCCGCCTTAAAAATCCCGATGGAAGCTATTCCTCGTCCGCGGAAGGCTTTGCCAGAAAATACGAGACAACTCCCAATCTGCTTTCCATTGAAATGACGCCCAAGGGCGAACATCTCTGCGTCGTGGTCAATCACACGGGCCGACCCTCACGCGAAATTTTAGCCGAAGCGGCGGTAAAAGCCATTTCTTCTCTCGAATTTCCGAAATCGATGGAGTGGGAAGAAACTCGCTTTAAATTCGCTCGCCCCATTCGTTCCTTTATCTCTCTTTGGGGAAACTTGCCGGTTTCTTTTTCTTTAGCCGGAGTTAAAACTTCGCGGGTTTTGCGCGGCCTCAGCGGCAAGCCGCTCAAGATTCAAGAGGCTTCCGAATACGAAAAAATCTTGAGAAACGAGGCTGTTTTAGTCTCCCTTGAGGAACGCCGGAAAACTTTGATTAAGAAATTGGATTGGGCGGCGGCCGAATGCGGGGGCGATTGGGATAAAGACGAAGATTTGATTTCCGAAATGACCGCTATGACCGAGCATCCCGTCCCGGTCCTGGGTCATTTTGACAAGAAGTTTCTGGAACTTCCGCAATGCTTGATCAGTTTGGTTTTAAAAAAACAACTTAAGTTTTTCCCTCTTGCGAGTTCCGGAAAACTCATGAACGCTTTTATCGGAGTCAGAGACGGTATTTCCGAAGGTCAGAATTTAGTCCGGGAAGGCTTTGAGAGGGTCTTGATTGCGCGCCTTAACGATGCGGTTTTTTTCTTTGGAAAAGACCGCAAGCAGCCTCTTGAGGCCTATCTGGAAGAACTCAAGCGCGTGACCTACCAAAAAGAGCTGGGAACAATGGCCCAAAAAGCCGCTCGGGTTGAGAAACTGACGGATCAGCTGATGAGCCTATTGGGCGATTTCCCCCTTAGAAAAGATTCCTGCGTTGAAATTGCCCGGCTTTGCTATGCGGATTTAACCACGGGTTTGGTCAAGGAATTTCCGGAACTTCAGGGAACCTTGGGCGGGGTTTACGCGCGCTTAGACGAAAAAGATGAGAGAACGGCCTTGGGTCTTGAAGAATTTTATTTTCCCTTGGGCTCTAAAACTCCCATTCCGACGACGGTGGAAGGTGGGCTTGCGTCCTTGGCAGGGAAGCTTGACTCCTTGGCCGGCTGTTTTGCGGTTGGGATGATCCCAACGGGAAACGCCGATCCTTATGCGCTCAGGCGTCAAGCCTTTGGAGTTATTCGGATCGCTCTTGAACGGCAATTGCCGCTAAATTTAGAAGAGGCGGTTTCCCTGGCTTTAAAAAATCAGCCCGTGAATTTGCCCGAAGATCGTTTTTCTCAAGTCCGTGATGAGCTGTTGGATTTTCTGTGGGGACGCGCGCAATCTTTTTTTGAAGACAGAGGATTTGCCATTGATGAAATTCGCGCGGTCAAGGCCGGAGGGCTTAAAAATTTAAGCCAAACCTATCTTCGCCTGAGCGCCTTAAAATCGGTCAGAAAGGAGGCTGATTTTGAGCCTTTGGCGATGGCCTTTAAGCGCGCTTCCAATATTCTCAAACAGGCAAGGGTTGAAAATGGTCATCCAGGGGCCTCGAAAAATCACTTGTCTGATCCATCTGAACTCGCGCTCAGCGAATTTTTGGAAACCGCGGAGAAAGACCTCAACGAAAAGCGAGATCAGAATGATTTCGAGGGAATGTTAAAAACTCTCACCAAGGTTAAGCCGCATTTGGATTTGTTTTTTGAAAAAGTGATGGTCATGGCCGAAAATTATGATCTGCGCCAATCACGCCTCAATCTTCTTGGGAAAATGGTTCATCTCTTCAAAGAGATTGCCGATCTCTCCGAGATTCAAGGCGCGTCGTCTAAATAACTTCCTCTTGCTATCGGTATTCGGCGTCCGACTCCAAAGGCTTTGGGCGAAATTTTAATGGAGGGCGGCGCTTGGCGGCGTTTGTATTCGGCAAGGTCTATGCGCTTCATGATGTCTTTGACCAAGCTCTGAGGAAAGCCTTGTTTTGTAATTTCATCAATTCCCCATTTTTTTTCGATATGGGCTTTGAGAATGGGGTCGAGCGTGGGGTACGGCGGCAAATCATCTTCGTCTTTCTGATTGGGTTTGAGTTCCGCCGATGGAGCCTTGGTTATTGAGCTTTGAGGGATTATCTCTCTGTCTTTATTGATTAAGCGCGCGAGTTCATAAACCGTTTCCTTGGGAACATCCGCCAGGGGCGCAAGCCCTCCCGCCATGTCTCCGTAGAGCGTGCAGTATCCAACGGAGAGTTCCGATTTATTTCCGGTCGTCAGAACCATGCCCCCTTCCCGGTTAGCCAAGGCCATGAGGATGTTTCCGCGAATGCGGGCTTGAATATTTTGTTCCGCCGCGTCTTCTGGATTTCCGTTGAGGATATCCTTGAGAGATTTTTGATAGGCCTGATGGAGAGGCGAAATGGGAATTGAAAAAAATCGGATGTCGAGATTTTTTGCCAGGGCTTTTGCGTCAACGATAGAGCCTTCCGAAGAATAAGAGGAGGGCATGGAAACTCCGGTGACGCGTTCTTTTCCAAGGGCCTCAACGGCCAAAGCGCAGACAAGCGCGGAATCTATTCCGCCGCTGAGTCCTACGAAAACTTTTGAAATTTTGCATTTAGAAAGATAATCCCGGATTCCCGTGATTAAGGCGCTTTTGATTTCATCAGTTTCGCTGATTTCCTGAGCAGCGCAAGGAGAGGGAAGCCGCTCTAAATCAACAATAATCAAATCCTCCTCAAAGGCTTTTGCTTCTTGAATGAGGCGTCCGCGGGAATCAAAAACGCAGCTTCGTCCGTCAAAGACAATCTCGTCATTTCCGCCGACCATGTTGCAGTAGAAAAACGGCAATTTATTTTTTCGCGCATGAGCAGACATAATCTTTCGCCGCTGGGTATTTTTTTTTCGAATAAAGGGAGAGGCCGAGATATTGATGAGAATATCCGCGCCTCTACGGGCTTGAAGACCGATGGGGTCGGTTCGGTAGAGCTTGTGAGTCCCATTTTGTTCGCTAAACCAGGCGTCTTCGCAGATGCTCAAGCCCATTTTCTTTCCCTTGAATTTAAACGGAAGGTTGGATTTAGCCGGCTCGAAATATCTCGCCTCGTCAAAAACGTCATAGGTGGGAAGAAGGGTTTTGTGCCTGAGAAATGCGACTTTTCCCCGGGATAAAAGCGCGGCAGAGTTATGGATGGGCTTTCCAAAACGCGCTTTGTTTCTGGATGAGAAGCCGACAATGACTCCAATATCTTTATTTTCCGCGGCCAGCTTCTTTATACTTCTCTCGTTTTCGCGAATAAAAGACGGGTCTTCCCAGAGGTCCAGGGCCGGGTATCCCGACAAGGCTTGCTCGGGAAAAATGATGAGATCGGCTTTTGCGGCTTTAGCTCGCGAAGAAAAATCCTTGATTTTTTTTAGATTGCCGCCAAAATCGGCGATGGTCGGGTTAATTTGAGCGAGCGCGATTTTCACTTCGGAGTTTGAGCTTGCGGGTTTTGGGCACAGAGCTTTTCAAAAATTTCCCCAGCCCCCATGAAGTTTTCGTCAATTTTTGCGCGAATTTTATGGCAATTATCCCGTCCCAGGGATCCGGAAAGACTCGCGATTCCTTCCATAGCCCAGGTCATCAAGGTGGCGAAGTCGAGTTCCAAGCGATCGGCTAAATGCGGGATTTCTTGAAGGAGACGGACGCAGGCTTGAGGCATATCTTTGTTGAGGGCGAAAAGAGCTTGCGTAATTCCTCGAAAGATTCCACGGAGAGTGATATGAGGATCTTGCTTATTTTTAGTGTGAGTGACGGCCAAAAAGACAAGTTCCTGGATAATTTCCGCCGCAGTTTCCCCCGCTTGATAAGAGGGCGCGTCCTTGGTGATGCGCACCAGGGCCATGTCATGAGCGAGCTTTTCAAATTCAAAATTGTCGGTCGCTTCAACCACGCTCTAATTATACTAAACTGATTTTAAATGAAGCGAGAAGGTAAAAGTCGCGGGAAGAAAATATTTCCATTCTTTTTTTTGCTTTCTCTTTTTTCCCTAGCGTGTTCGACCTTGCCTTCTTCTCGGCAGGCCACTTCTTTGCAAAACGGAGGGTTGTCGGCCTGCATTTATTTTTTGCACACCGATTGGTTTAGTTTTTTCGCTCATCCCGCCAACAAAATCATTTGGGCTCAGGCGGATCGACTAGGAAATCTTGATTTAGACCATCCGATATTTGCGGTTCAAGGAGATAACGGTTGTTTATTTGCGGTCAATCTCACGCCCGGGGTGTATCGTCCGATTATGGCTTCTTATCGCCTTTTTGGACTGAGAATTTATTATCCTTTTAAGCCCGAATTGGAAAAAGAAATGGAGGTCAAGGTTCAGGAAGACCGGTTTGCATTTGCCGGAGACCTCACGATTTTCACCGCGACTGAAGACCCTTCCATGATTCTCCAACATGTCGGACTAAGACTGAGAAGGTTTTGGTGGCCTTTTCATCTTTCTTCCGTCACGCCTCCAGTGGACTACACTCATTTGGATCAGACGCCTTTGTCGGAGGCGGATTCCCTGCGCATAGCGCGGCGCGTTTATGCGGACACTCTTTGGTCGGATGCCATTGAAAATCGCTTGGCCGAGATCGGCAGTCCGGAGGCTCCCGTCATTAAAGGACCGTTTTGGCATCGGCGTCAGGTGCAAGCGGTTGCCATTAGCTCTTTTTCATACATTCCCACTAAGCTTCGCTGGCCGAGAAAACTTATCCTTGGTGGAGCGGAATGGGTTGAGCCCAAGGACCGGGCCCGCATCGCGGTTCAATTTTTGGAGCCGGGAATGAAAGGCTGTCAGCCCCAAAAAATCCTTCTTGAGAAAATGCGGGAGGCGGGAAGTTTGGATGACGCGCATACGCTTTTTTCCGTTCATGTCTCGACTTATGTCGGTCAAGGCGTTCGCTATCACAATTTTGCTTATCCGAAAAACGATTTGCCGGGAGCTGAGGCCAGCGTTTTCGTGACCGAAACCTGGCTCATTCCCAAAGGCCCGGGATACTATCTCATTCACTACCGGGCGCTCAAGGCTGATTTTAAACGCTTCTATCCGGATTTCAAAAGATTTGTCAGTTACCTCTATTTGGGCACTCAAAAAGGAAAGAAAAAGTCAGGGTTTTGAAGTGGCGAATTTCCTTAATTTGCTTGGGCGGTCAAAGAATAGACGGTGGTCTTTTTTTGAGAGGTAATCGCTATTTTTGATAAATCCGCGCTATAGTGAATGGTCGGATTTTTTGCTTGTGGATGTTCTTCTTTCCAAAGCATGAATTTATTTTTTCCGAGGATACGTCCGTTTTCTTCAAGTAGAAACTCGCCGTCTTCCTGGGTCCATAGATGGTTTTGGGAGAGAATCAGGGGTTGCGCCTCCGGCGAAGTATAGACAAATGATTTTTTCCCGCGCGTGACGACCCAGGCCCAGCCTCCGTTTGAAAGTATGCCTAGTTTTGAGCCTTGATGGTAATAATAATTCTTTCCATCGGTAAACCAGCCGTTTCTTTGGGGAATTTCTTGGGATGAGGGCAAGGAAAGCGAAGCGATTTCGTCGAGGCCTAAAGAACGTCCGGAAAAGTATTGTCCTTCAGGCATTGAAGGCGGATGACCCTCAACCCATGGATTTTTCGGGAATTTTCCAGCGCGCGGAGAGTTCAGATATCCTTTTCCAATTAATTTTTTATTCGAGAGTTTTCTTTTTGAGCGCTTTTTATGACTTCTCTTGAGGGCGCGCCTTTTCTTTGAATCTCGAAGTTTTTTGGAGGCGCGGTGGACATGAATTTGAGCGAGATGATAAGCGGCCAGAAGCGGATTGCGGGGGGCGCGTGAGCGCCGCTGATGCGAGCGTTTTTTTGCGGGTTTGTGACGCGCGCTGACAGTTTTTTTGTTTTTGTGAAGACCGGCTTTTCCCGGAAGCTTTCCAGTTTTGACCCATTCTTTAAGGAGGCGTTTCTCCGCTTTAATTTCGGGATACGACTCTTTTTTGATGAATCGAGGCGTGGAGGGCTTTTCGGCAGCAGAGCCGGAGAAACCAAGCTGATTTGAGCCAAGAGCTTTTGAGCCTTGTGTGGAATAAGGCGAATAGCGACTGAGAGAAGTTGCATCACCCTTATTTTTTCCCGCGTTTCCAGCGCCTAAAAAACTCCAAGCGGGAGTTCCGGAAGCGTTCATATTTTGATTGGAAGCGTATTCTGTAATCTCACGGGGAACATCCGAAGTCATGGCGTCATGCCAAATTTGGGCGCTGAGAGGCTTAATTCGCGGATGAGATTGAAGAAGGCGGGAGGTAAACGAATTGAGGGGTTCCGGCAAAACTCCATTTTGCGTTTCTTTTTTTGATTTTTGGAAGTCGCCTTTTCCCATCGTTAAAACTGGGTCCCGAAGTCGCGGCATGGTGAAGACAGCGAAAAATAAGATCGCCCCCAAGAGAAGAAGGGCTAAAAACGGCTTTTTCATGCGGCTAAATCTCCGCGATGAAATGCGCGGTGAGTGACTTTGGCTGCGCGGGGGCGTTGTGGATTTTGGAAACCGGTGAACGATAGAAAAGCATGACTTTCCGCACGTAGTTGCGGGTCGAGCGGTAAAGCCAGTGGCTTCTTAAAAACCGCGGCCCGGCATGATAGGCCGCGATCACGCGCTCAATAACCCAAGGCGGCAGGCTCTTGATTGAGGCGCCGCTGAGCCCCAGTTTTTTTAACACATTGGCAAAGAGATTCGCCAGATAAGCGCTTCCGGCCGCGATATTATCTTCGCCGAAAAAAAGGCGATAAGAAGAAATGCCAAAGTGAGAAGCCGTTCTGGGGACGACCTGCATGAGGCCCCGCGCGCCGCGGGCGGAGACCGCATTTTCATTAAACCCTGATTCGGCGGCGATGACGGCTTTAATCAGCCGCGGATCAAGATGATAAATTGCCGCGTATTTAAGAATGATGGGGTCGTATTGATCCGTTTTTTGTGGATGGGAGGTAAACTGAGTAAATATATGTTTATATCTGTTTATTCTATTAGGAAGAGGAATTTTGAGAAAACTTTTTCTAGGAAGGCCTTTGAGATTGATGGATTTGTTCAGGGCTTTGGAGGAGGCTTGGGCCTTGGGAGTGGAAACGGAACCCTGAATCTTAGTTATTTCCCGGTCAAACATCCAGTTGAGGCGGTTGACATCAATGTCGGGGGCTGGAAAGCCCGCCATCGCGAGTATCGGCGCCTTTCCCTGGATGTTTCCATTCTGAGAGCGAGCGGAACCAGCGGTTATGACGGTTACGGTTAAGACCATTATTAGACGACGATAGAGTTTAACCATACTTTCAGTATACCACGCATTCCGTCGCCCGGACAGGGCCAAAGGTCCTAGCTTGGTCTGGGCCCTTTAGACCTACCGGGAAAAGGGGACTGTCCCTTTTTTAAATCTCTTTTCGGAGGCTGCGGGCGGAGGGTTCTTGGGCGGCATATCCGAAGCGGAAAAACATTAAAATTCCTCTTTCGTTTTCAAGGGAGAACGCTTCTTTGAGCATTTTGAGCCCTTGGGTCAGGCATTTCCGTTGGGAGGGCGTAAACTGAGAGGGATTATCCCGAAGCATATAAAGGAAGAAAATAAGAGCGGTTTCCGGCTGGAGAGACAGGCCCAGGGAGGTCAGCTTAAGCCAAAAGCGCTCAAAAAGCTTGCCTCCCTCCAGGACAGCCTTGGGCGAATCATTGGGAATTTGAATGAGCCCTAAAGCGGAAGAACCCAGGCACAATCGATAATCTTGAAAGGCCGCGAAGCGGCTGAGCCCCAAAAAGTTAAGAGCCTTTGTCAGCCCCCAAGAGCTTAAAAGCCGAAAGGCGGGTTCTTGAATTCTCAATTCCAGCGTCTTGATGTAAAGCCCGTCGCGGGTTTTTTCGGCATCCCTTTGGGTCCAGCGGATGCTGTTAAAAAGGGCGTCGTGGACATCTTTCCGTTCCATCATGACCTGGGAACCGTAAAAAGCCGCTTTGGCCGCGTATTTTTTAGCGAGAGAAACGTCCGCGATAAAGAGTTGTCCCAAGCCTGAATTTTGGGCGGTTTGAATCAGTTCTTTCCGAATTTGAGAAGGCAATTCCTTGCGCGAATAATTCCGGCGATTGACGGCGCGCTTTTCAATGAACGGGAAAAGCGGATGCGGTTTTTTTTCGGCGAGTTCTAGAAACCGGAGAGAAGCGATGAGGTCCCTCCCCCCCCCCGCCGGGAATAAATCCTCGATCATCTCGAAGCCAAATTCCTGGGCGGCGATGGACATATTTTCCAAGACGGCGCCGTAGCCGGGGAAGGATGCGCGATGACTTAAATTGAAGGGGTGGCTGAAAAATTCCCCGATGAGGTCTATCGAATTTTCTTTTAGGGAAAAACGCCAGTCCTGGAGATTATCTCCCGAGGGCGCCATCTGCCCATAGCGGGCGATTTTAAGGAGCGTTTCCCTGCTAATCACGATGAGATGGGGACAGTTCCCATCTCCGAGGCGCGTTTGACGCGGCGGAGGAGAATTTTTTGCTTGAGCTTCTGAACCGGGTTTTTTCCGCCGAACCACAAATATCCTTTTTTATAACGCTTGAGATAGGGATCGAATTGAAAATAATAGGGCGCGGCCAGGGGCGGAGTTCGCTTGAGAATCCAGTTGGCGGCTTCGGTTGAGGCCAGGCCCGCGCAAAGGGCGCAGGCGGAGGCTAAAGCCGGGCCCTTTCCGGCTTTGAGGTCCACTTTTCCGAGGTTGAGGTATTTCAGATGCAAAAGGGCCGGAGTCAGCCCCACGGCGAAAGCGGCGATTTTTTCCTCGTAAGTCATGGAATCGCTGATCCCGAAATATTCATCGAAATTCATTCCGAAGGGCGAAAAATTAAGAAGCATGGCGCCGAAACCCAAGGGGCCGGAGGTGACGACCGGAATTTTCTTTTTCCAGGCGGTCATGAAATAGAGTCTGCGCGCGTCAATTTCAAAAAAATCAATGCCGTCTAAGGCCACATCCACCCCTTGAAGAAAGGCGTCGATATTTTGGGCGTTGACAAATTCCTTAAAGACCGTGACCTTGGCTTCTGGATTGATGGAGCGAACGATGGCAGCTATCGCCTCAGCCTTATTTTTTCCGAAAGTGTCCACCGAAGCCCCGTATTGGCGGTTGATATTGACGATTTCAAAAACGTCCTCATCGGCGACGTGAAAATTTCCCACTCCCATGCGGGCTAGGGTCGCCAGATGAATGCCGCCTACTCCCCCGGCCCCGGCGACGGCGACCGTTGATTTTCGAAGAACGTTTTGCTCTTCTTCAGTGAAAATCCCGATGTTGCGGAAGAAAGCCTGATTGTAATCGTAATTCATTGAATTTTCTATATTCCTTGCTACAATACTATAATAAAACATGGCTAAAAAAATAATGATCGCGGACGACAACCCGGTCGTCCATGCGTTAATTTCCGCGCAAATGTCTTTGATTGGATATGAAATCGCGGGCGTTGAACCAATTGGAAAAAACGTTTTGGCGACCTACTTTCGTCTTAAACCGGATCTTTTGGTCTTGGACATTAGTTTTGAGGATACTGATGGCCTGACTATTCTGCGTGAACTCCGTAAGATATATCCGAAAGCCAAGGTTCTGGTTTTAAGCGCCAACGATCAAAAAGAAACTCGCGCAATCGTCGAGGGATTAAAGGCTTCGTTTTTGGCCAAGCCCTTTTCCGCATCCGATATCCAGGCGGCGGTTGCGGGAATATTGAGCGATAGCGCGGAGACTCTAAGGTGAGCGAATCATTCAATTCTCAAGAGTTGGAGGTTCTTGGGAAGATTCTCAGGGACGGCGCGCTTTTAAGCGGCCGCAAATTGTCCAATTTTGGCCAGGGCAAATGGAAAGTTTCTTTTTCTGGAATCCGGGCGATTGCGGGAGAGAAAGTTCCGGAATTTTTTAAGCTCGATACCGGGATGAACATGGGGGCTTTTCTCGGCATTTCAGAACCCTTCTTTTTTGAAGTCGTGATGTTGTTTCCAGAATGGAGTTTGATTCCTCTTGAGAAAAGTATCGCCTTGGCCACTGGCCTCAGCGTTGGGAATTTCGACATGAACCGCCCGGTTTTTAGCGAGGTGGCTAATATTTTGGGACACGGGATTTTAGGGGCCTTGGCGGATTACTGCGGAGAGGCTTTTATCTCGCTTGCGCCAAGGCTTGCGCGCGGAACAAAAGAGGAAATTATCTCAATGGCGGCCAAGCGTATGCCGGAAAAGGCCGAGGCGATACTCACCCACGCTGAATTTTTCTCGGACAGCCAATCCTGCGCGGCGACGGTCTTGGTTTTGGCTGATGCCGAGAGATTGAGAAAGGTCTTGCCGCAAGCGTCTGTTCCCGCCCTTGAAGAAGATAAGAAAGAGACCTCTTCCCAGGCAGAACTTGAGAAAGCCGCTTCTCCAAACGCCGATTTCGAGATTTTATGCGCCAAAACTCCTAAAGATATGCAGGATGTTTTCCGGCTGCGTTACCAGGTTTACGGCGTCGAACGCGGATTCTTAAATCCGGCGGATTATCCTGACGGGCTTGAAAAAGATATCTATGACGATTTTTCCGTTCATTTCTTGGCTCGCGATAGTCAAGGCCGCGCTCTTGGGACGGCTCGGCTCGTTTTAGACTCCCCGCATGGTTTTCCCATAGAAAAGGAGTATGACATCACGAAAACCTTGGCGCGAATTGACAGGAAAAAAATGGGAGAATTCTCGCGTTTCGCCATCCCAAGAAATTTGGGGAATGATAGCGAGGCATTGTCTGCTACGGATTCATCCCGTGCGGGACAGAGTGAAATCGCTTTAGCTTTGTTATTGGCGGTATTTCAGAAAAGCGATCAGGAAGGTTTAGCCTATGTTTGCGCGGCCATCGAGCGGGCTTTGTGGCTGGTGTTGCGCCGCGGAGGCATCGCGATGAATCAAATTGGAGAACCTAAAGACTATCACGGCATTCGCATCCCCTGTTTACTTGCCCTGGAAGAATCCGTCCGGCTTCGCATGTTTCCTTTCCCCAAGGAAGTCGAGGCCTTCTACGCCTCCCGCGCCAAGGGAATTTTCGAAGGTAAATAAGAAGAATCAATCATTTCCCCATTCTAAATATCAAATTATCTTAAACCTAAGTAAAGGTTGATTTAAATCAATTCCCGGACTTAACTTTTCTCATGGCGGGGTGGACGCGTTTCAAGCTATCCTAAAGATGTGAGAAAAGATAACCCAAAGGAGGGTCATAATATGAAATCTATCATCTTGTCGTTGGCGTTTGCTGCGGTTGGAATGTTGTCCGTGAAGTCGTCCATCGTGAGTCCCTGTTCGCCGGGACATATCTGCGTTCAGCCTCAAATCGTCAGCCCCTGTAGCCCGGGCCATATTTGCATCAACGGCTAGTTAAGGTATTAAAAAGAACAAACGCCCCGGTTATGCCGGGGCGTTTTCTTTAAACTCTTCCATGAGACTTCGGCGAAGCGCGGTTTCGGCAAGCCCGAAACGCAAACCGTTGAGGTTCATTTCCCACAAATCTTTGAGGGTGATTCCCAGTTCCAAATAGGCCCTCTCGTATTCGCGCTCGATATCAGTGTTAAAAAAGGGCGGGTCATCGGTATTGAGAGTCAAGGGAATTTGAGCCTTGAGAAGACGCTTGAGCGGGTGTTGTTCGATTTTTTTAAACACTTTGAGGCAGAGATTGCTGGTCACGGCGACATCGCAGCAGATGTTGTGAGTTTTGAGCAAATCCAGAACTTTTTTGCTTTCAACGGCGCGAACCCCGTGTTGAATGCGGCGCGCTTTAAGATCCAAGACGGCTTCTTGGACGTGATGGGCGCCTTCGGTTTCCCCCGCGTGGGCCACGCAAAAATATCCGGCTTCTCTTGCGCGCCTAAAATACTCGGCGAAATCTTTTCTCGGAAATCCCGCTTCAGGGCCGCCAAGGCCGATGGCGACAATCAAGGGATTTTTCTCTGCTTCCAAAAGACGAGTCGTGTATTCACCCGCCTTTTTCCCTCCCTCGGCTGGGATGTCGATAATGAGGCGCGTTACGGGGCCGCCTCTTTTTTCAAGAGATTCAAGTTTTTTCGTTACCGCATTCAGAGCGCGTTTGCCCCCAATGGCGAATTTTTCATGATTAAAGGGCGTAAAATGAAGTTCAGCGTAGCGGATATTTTGTCTCGCGCAGGTTTTCGCGAAATTCTCGACCATGAAAGCATAATCAGCTTCTGTCTTAAAACAGCGGCACATCGCCTGCCAGAGTTTGAGAAACTTATCGAAAGATTCAAATTCGTAAAGGGCTGAGAGTTCCTTGAGCGTTCCAACGGGAAGCGGGACATGGTTTTTACGGGCCATCTTCCATAGGGTTTGAGGGGAGACGGTGCCTTCAAGATGTAAATGAAGCTCCGCCTTTGGCATCTTGCGGATAAATTCTAAAGCGTTCATCTTGTCATTATAGCGAAAAAAGGGGACTGTGCCTCTTCCTCATAATTCTTAGGGACGGCGCTGTCCCGACCTTAAGATTATAAGGAAAGGGGACTGTCCCCTTTTTTTGCTAGGATACAACCATGGCGACCAAAACGAGATCGGAAGCCGAGGAAAACAGGGCTTATCACGAGAACTCAATTTCGGAATTAAGGGCGCGCTTGGATATGGTGGGCCGCGGAGGCTCTGAAAAAGCGGTGAGCCTCCACAAAAAGCGCGGGAAACTAACCGCCCGGGAGCGCATTGACCGGCTCGTTGATCCCGGTTCTTTTTTTCTGGAGTTTTCCTCGCTTGCGGCTTTTGGGCTTTATGATAACGAAGTTCCATCCGCCGGAATTGTCGCAGGAATGGGAGTGGTCAGCGGGCGGCTTTGCGTCATTGCCGCTAACGATGCCACAGTCAAGGGCGGAACCTATTTTCCGGAGACTATTAAAAAACACTTGCGCGCGCAGGAAATCGCGCTTCAAAACCGTTTGCCCTGTATTTATCTTGTGGACTCCGGCGGGGTTTTTCTGCCGAAACAAGCCGAGGTTTTCCCGGATAAAGAACATTTTGGGCGCATTTTTTATAATCAGGCCGTCATGTCCTCTATGGGGATTCCTCAAATCTCGATTGTGATGGGGATGTGCACCGCCGGCGGGGCCTATGTTCCGGCGATGTCGGATGAGGCCATTATCGTGCGTAATCAGGGAACCATTTATTTGGGCGGCCCCCCTTTGGTCAAGGCGGCGACTGGAGAAGAATCAACGGCGGAAGAGTTGGGCGGAGGCGAGATGCACAGCCGCGTCTCCGGGGTCACCGATTATCTGGCTGAAAACGACGAGGACGCGCTTCAAATTTGCCGTTCCCTTGTTGAAAATCTGAATCTTCCGGCTTTTAAATGGGGCGTTGGGGCTGAACCGAAATATCCAGTCGATGAGCTTTATGAGATCATTCATCGCGATTTAAGGCGTCCCTGCAACGTGACCGACATCGTTTCTCGCTTGGTGGATGACAGCCGCTTTCAGCAGTTTAAGCCCTACTACGGGCAGACCTTGGTTTGCGGTTTTTCCAAAATCATGGGGCATGCCGTTGGAATTTTGGGAAACCAGGGCATTTTGTTCCCGGAGTCCGCGCTTAAGGGCGCGCATTTTATCGAGCTTTGCTGTCAGAGAAAGGTTCCGATTCTTTTCCTTCAAAACATCACCGGCTTCATGGTCGGAAAAGATTATGAGCAGGCGGGAATCATTAAGCACGGCGCGAAATTGGTTCAAGCGGTTTCAACCGCCAATGTCCCCAAATTGACCGTGATTGTCGGTTCCTCTAACGGAGCAGGAAACTACGCGATGTGCGGGCGGGCTTATAACCCGAGATTTCTTTTTACTTGGCCAAACGCCCGGGTCTCGGTCATGGGATCTGAACAAGCGGCGACGGTTATGAGTTTAATTAAAAAAGAGCAGCTTTTACGCGAGAATAAAGAGATTTCCGCCGAAGAAATGGAAGCCATCGCTCTTCCGGTGCGAAAACAATATGAGACCGAGGGCAATCCCTATTACGGAACTGCCCGGCTTTGGGATGACGGAATTATCGAGCCCGCGCAGACCCGAAAGATTTTAGGGTTTTGTCTTTCCGCCGTTTTAAACGCGCCCATTGAAGAACCCCGTTATCCGGTTTTTAGAATGTAATGAGTTCCTCTCTTTCTATCCAAGAAGACGGTCATGTCGTGAGGGTGACGCTCAATCGCCCGGAAGTTAGAAATGCGCTTGATGAGGCGACTCTTTTGGAACTCGCGGATTTTTTTTCCAAGTCTCCGCTTTTGGAAAAAGCCAGCGTTATTATCTTGCGCGGAGAGGGCACGGATTTTTGCGCCGGGGCTGATATCCGCTGGATGCGCCGCGCCTCTGATTATCCCCCGGCTAAAAACCGAAAAGACGCAAGACTTTTAACGAACGCGTTGAAAGCGATTGATGAGTGCCCTGTTCCGGTCATGGCTCGCGTTCACGGCGGAATTTACGGCGGAGGCCTGGGTCTTATTGCCGCTTCGGATATCGTCATTGCTGATGAAAACTCCAAAATGCGTTTTTCTGAATGCCGGTTGGGAATTTTGCCCTCGGTCATCTCCATTTTTGTTTTGCCTAAAATCGGTCCCTCCCACGCAAGACCCCTCTATTTAACGGGAGAAGTCTTTAACGCTCAACGCGCCAAAGAAATTGGCCTTGTTCATGAAGTCTGCTCTTCCGAAACGTTGGATGAGCGCGTTTCTGAGCTCATTAATCAAATTCTTCTCAACGGTCCCAAGGCCAATCGCCTGGCCAAATCTTATTTGCGAAAGCTTCATGAGTTGCCTCGCCAAAAAAGAGAAAGCTTTTCCATTGAGACCCTGGTCAAAGCCCGCTCTTCTACGGAAGCCAAAGAGGGCTTATCCGCTTTTCTTGAAAAAAGAAGCCCTTCGTGGGCGGCTTATAGAAAACAACCATGAGGCCTAACCCCGTTCTCATTGAAATGGCTCCCCGGGATGGGCTTCAAAGTCAAAATAGCCAAATTCCAACCGCGGTAAAGGTCGCTTTTATCGAGGCCTTGTCCAAATCTGGGCTTTCTGAAATCGAAGCCGGCGCCTTTGTTTCACCCAAGGCCGTCCCTCCCATGGCGGATTCACTTTTGGTTTTTCAAAAAATAAAAAGGAAAAAGGGCGTCCTCTATTCCGCTTTGGTTCCTAATGAAAAAGGCTTGGATTTGGCCATTTCTGCCAGCGTGGATAAAATTGCGGTCTTTACTGCGGCCTCTGAAACCTTTAATCAAAAAAACATCAATGCCACAATAGAGGAGTCTCTTAAGCGTTTCGCTCCGGTTATTTCAAAAGCCAAGGCCTTGCGTCTTCCGGTTCGGGGTTATGTCTCAACCGCGTTTTTTTGTCCTTATGAAGGAAAAATAAAGCCCGAAGCGGCGCTTAAGGTCTGTTTGGAGCTTTTAGATTTAGGGGTGGATGAACTCTCCATTGGAGACACTATTGGCCGGGCTTCTCCCGATGATGTGAGGCGGTTTTTAGACCTCTCTTTAAAAAAAATTCCAGCGGGCAAAACCGCGCTTCATTTTCATGATACCTATGGAATGGCGGTGGCTAATGCCTTGGCCGCCTGGGATGAATATGAAATTTCCCGTTTTGACGCTTCTTCCGGCGGAATCGGCGGATGTCCTTATGCGCCGGGGGCTTCCGGAAACGTCGCTTTGGAAGATTTGGCCTTTGCCTTTGAATCTTGCGGCGCAAGAACGGGGCTAGATTTGAAGAAGGTCAATCAATCTTTAGACGGAATTTCTCAATACCTGGAGAAGCCTTTTTCCTCCCGGTTAAGGAAGGTTCTATGATTAACTATCGCTACCGTTTTAAATTTGAAAAAGGCCCGGAAAGAATTTTTGAGATTCAATTAGATGAAGAAAATTTAAGCATTCAAAACACCATTCCGGCTCCCCTTCCGGAATGGGCGAGGCTTAACGTCTCCAAATGCGAGAATTGTCCATTGATCCAAGAGTCAGTTCCCTTTTGCCCAACGGCGGCTTCCCTTGTTGGGATCACTCATTCTTTTTCAGAGGTGATGTCCATAGAACTAGCGGAAGTCATCGTTGAAAGCCCCGCTCGCAACTACTATAAGAAAGTTCCCGCTCAACAGGGGCTTTTTTCGCTTCTAGGAATTTATATGGCGACCAGCGGATGCCCGGTCACTCAAAAACTTCGTCCCATGGTGCGCCATCATCTTCCTTTTTCCTCATCACAGGAAACCATTTACCGCGTCCTGACCATGTATTTGGCGGCGCAGTATTACCGCATGAAAAAAGGGCTCACTCCCGATTGGGAACTTCACGATTTGATTCGTTTTTATGAGGATATTCAGAAAGTGAACGTCGGCTTTAGCCAGCGCTTGCGGCAGGCGGTCAAACAAGAGTCTTTGACGAATGCGGTCGTTATGCTTGACACCTTGGCTTCCCTATTTCACCACTTCTCTAAGAAAAGCGTAGATTCCCTGGAGAATCTCTTCAAGCCCTATCTGAAATAAAAAAAGGGACAGTCCCCTTTTTTATTGCGCCCGAGAGGAATTGAACCTCTACTTACAGCTTCGGAGGCTGTCGTGATATCCGTTTCACCACGGGCGCGAAAAAGAAAAAGGGACAGTCCCCTTTTCTCATAATCTTAAGGTCGGGACAGTGCCGTCCCTAAGAATTATGAGGAAGAGGCACAGTCCCCTTTTAGAATGGGGACTGTGCCTAATAATTAGAATTTTTGATTAGGATCGACGGAGATTCCAGGCCCCATGCTTGATGAGAGAGTGATGCTCATCATGTAGGTTCCTTTGGACGATGAGGGCTTGGCCTTTTGGACGGCTTCCAAAACGGCCTTTGCATTCTCGACGACTTTGGCCGGGTCAAAGGAAGCTTTTCCTATCGGGACATGAATGATCCCGTAATCATCCACTTTATATTCGACGCGTCCGGCTTTAAGCTCCTTAACGGCTTTTCCCAAGTCCATGGCGACGGTGCCGCTTTTGGGGTTGGGCATGAGGCCTCGAGGTCCCAGAACTTTTCCGAGTTTGGAAAGGTCCTTCATCATATCGGGGGTTGCGACCAAAACGTCAAATTCCAAAAATCCTTTTGAGATTTGATCGATTAAGTCGTCCCCGCCGACGATATCGGCGCCGGCCGAGGAAGCTTCCTTCTGCTTGTCTCCTCTGGCGACAACCGCAACTTTTTTGGTTTTACCAAGCCCGTTGGGCAAAACAACAGTGCCGCGCACTTGCTGATCGGCTTGTTTGGGGTCGACTCCCAGACGGACATGGAGTTCGATGGTCTCGTCAAATTTCGCCGTCGCGCATTTCTTGGAGAGAGCCGCGGCTTCTTCCAGACTGTATATCTTTCCGGTTTCGACTTCTTTGGCTACTAAGGCTGTTCTTTTTCCCATTTTTTTATCCTGTGACCTCAATTCCCATGGAGCGTGCGGTTCCCTTGACCATCTCAACCGCGCTCTTTAAGTCTTTAGTGTTTAAGTCCGGCATTTTTTTTGTCGCGATTTCTTCCGCTTGCTTGACGGTGATTTTTCCGACCTTGTTTCGATTGGGTTCCCCGGAAGCCTTGGCCAACCCAGCCGCGCGCTTAAGAAGAGAAGAAATGGGCGGCATTTTGGTGACAAAGGTAAAGGAGCGGTCCTCGTAAACAGTGAGAACTACGGGGATCGTCATTCCCGATTCCGCTGATTTCGTGCGCTCATTAAACTGTTTGCAGAAATCCATGATGTTGACTCCGTGTTGTCCTAACGCGGGACCCACGGGCGGAGCGGGAGTCGCCCCTCCGGCGGGAATTTGGAGTTTAACTTGGGTTTTGACTTTTTTTGCCATTCTGTTTTTCCTCTTATTATGTGCTTATGCTTTCTCAACTTGCAGAAAATCAAGTTCAACCGGGGTCGGGCGCCCGAAGATCGTGACCATGGCTTTGATTTTGGCCTTGGGTTCGTTAATTTCCTCGACCACTCCGACAAAATGCCTGAAGGGGCCTTCGATGATGCGGATATTTTCGCCTTTTTCAAACTGAATCGCGGGGCGCGGTTTTTCCGCCGAGGTCGAATCAGTCAGACTCTGAATGGAGAGAACTTCTTCCTCTGGAAGAGGGGTCGGGTGCGGCTCGCCCAGAAACCCCGCGACTCCGGGAATCCCTTTAACCGTCCAATAGGTAATCTCATCGACTTGCATATCGACAAGGATGTATCCAGGAAAAAATTTTCTCTTGGAAACCTTCTTTTTATTTTTCTTAATCTCGACTACGTCTTCCATTGGGACTAGAATCTTAAAAATCTTGTCTTGAAGTTTTTCCGTCTCAATTTTGTTTTGGAGAAGCCGGGTTACTTTTTCTTCATGCCCGGTTTGCGTATGAAGAACATACCAGCCGCGCGTCGCCGTTTGAGTTTGCGTCATTACCTGCCTCCTAATACCGCCCCTAGAATAATCGATAAGATAAAATCGATTCCCGCCACATAAAGCGAAAAAAGAGCGACTAAAATGATGACGACCCGAGTCGACTCAAGGGCTTGCTTGCGAGTCAACCAGGAAGATTTCTTGAGCTCTGAATACGCTTCTTGAACGAACTGCGTTGCCTTATTCATATTTTTATCCGCGCGGGGGCGCCAGGACTTGAACCTGGAGTCTTGGTTTTGGAGACCAATGGTTTAGCCAATTAACCGACACCCCCAATTAGCTATTGCTTGGACTCCTTGTGCGCGGTAGACTTCCCGCATTTGCGGCAAAACTTGCTCACTTCCAGTTTGTAATCCTTCTTTTTGCCGCGCTGAAAGGTGTAGTTTTTATCTTTACACACCGAGCACGCAAGAATAGTCATGACTCTGTCGCCCATAAATTCCCCTAGTTTAATTTTTCAAGCGATAATATCGCCGACGACGCCGGCGCCGACGGTGTGGCCGCCTTCACGAACCGCGAACCGAAGACCTTTCTCAAGCGCGATCGGGCAGATGAGCTCAACATCAATATCAATGTTGTC
>JAKAQO010000013.1 GCA_021822495.1 bacterium
AAATGGGACTTAAGGAAGAAACGCTGGTCCGGTTGACGCTTCAAGACGACAAGGTAAAAGAGATTTTCATTCCGGGATTTTCCGACCGGGAAACGGATATTCAATATCCCAAGACGCCGAACTCCGGTTCCTCTAATGAAGCAACAAGGCCGGCTGATCCCGGGATTGGCAAGAAAGCCGCCAATCTGGCGATGGCCTTTTTAAAACTCGCGGGAGGAATCTTTAGCATCCCCGCGACAATTGCGTATCGCACGAGCGCGGCGCTGTCAAAAGCCTTGAATATCCGCCCCGAATCGGCTTCCGCGGTCTCAGGGATCATTCTCCTCGGCGCCGCATTCGGACTGATTTTCCTTCACGCTCCCAAGGTCGTCACCCTCTTGACGCTCCTACAGAGCGGAGTTTTCGTGGAATACGCGCGTCGGATCGTGGAAAAAAGACGGGATGCCGATTCATCCCAGGCGACAACGGCCAAGAAGGAAATGCGCGAGAACGACGCCTTGAACGGTTCAAAGGCCGAGCCCACCGTTCCCGCGCCGGCCTCCAATGGCAACGCTACGCTTGAGGCTACAATTGAAGCGGCGATAAATCAGGCGCAAACCATTCATTTCATTGTGAGGAACCAGGGCGTCTATCAAGACGCTCAGGATACTGTTAAGGACTTGAAGTTAAATACGGGTTGGACCGTCGAGGAGGCGAGGGCTTTGGGAACAACAGCCTACGCCATTAATAGTCGGACCTGGAACGAATTAATTCCCGCTGTGCAAAATATCATTGATGTCATGAATGCTTTAAAGGGAAAAAGCGTTCAAATAGACGTCGAGAAATGGGCGAGATTGCAAGAGGCGGGGCAAGCGGCTGTTCAAGACTTAGAGGATATGTCTTCGGTGAGCGCCCAGATTTCGGACGCGTTGTCGAATAATAAAGCCTCGGCTCAGGATATTGAGGAATGGAAGACGCTGTCCGCTTGTTTTCACGAGGATTCCGCGAATCTTATCGCGGCTTTTCAGAAGTTGAATTTGTGGACGCCCAAAACGCCGAACTCCGGTTCCTCTAATAAAGGAAAAATCATCGCGGGTCTGGCGATTGGAACCCTCGCCTTGGCGTTTATGCCGCATCTCGCCCCGGCGGCGGCCTTGACGGCCGCGCACGCCGCTCCCATGGCCGCGGCCCACTCGGCGACTCATCACGTTCTTCTTGGAATCGCCGAGGGAATCGGCGGTCTCGTTCTTGGCGTTTTGGACGCGATATTAAAGTCCGGCTCTAGTATGGCGGCCATGCCGCTAGCCCTTACCTTTGGATCGATAGGCCTTATCACCGGCGGTCTCGTGGGCTTTTTCGGGTTGCCTCTTCTCGCGGGAGCCGGCGTTGGCGCCGCAGTCGGGGCGGTCTTCTCTTTGATCCTTTTACGACTTGAAAATCTTCATTTTGGAAGCGCCAAGGAAATGATTCAAGCGGTTCTAGGGACAGTAGCGGCCCTCTGCGTGATCGGGGGACTCATCGGAGCTATTGCCGGAGTCGTTGTCGTCGGTCTTCTATAGGAAAATCAAAACATTGGTCATGGGGGGGTCGTTAAATGAAAAAAATCGTGGTGTCGTTAGTCGTAGTTGTGATGTTCGGCTCTCAAGTTTTGAGCGCGGCGCAAATCGCCGGTTCCAACTTCGAGACCCAGGTGAGTCAAGGCGTTCAGACGTCCGTTCACGCGGCAAAAGCTAAAACCGCCGCTTTTGGAAAAAAGTCGGCTTCCGCGCGTTTGTCTTCCTGCGCCCAGAATGATTGCGTCGGCGGAAGACTCGCCGGCGCGCCGAGCCTGGAAGAGGCAAAAGCCTTTTTTAACGCCGCGCGGATGCCCTCGTTTGAAGAAATGGTGGGCAACTGGGGAATGGTAGCGATTATTTCAAAAGAGAACGCTGACTACAATATGGGAGATTTTCTTCTTTCCGGAGGAGGACCCCTGGCTTATGAGCTCATATTCAAGAGCGTCCCGGAGGTATTAACCGGTGAAAAATCCCTGGGAGTACTGCAAATGGCGAATAATTGTTCTGTTGATAAGCCCGACTGCGCGCGCGGTTCGGGCTATGTGGAAGCCTCTCGTGACTTGAGCAAAAATGTTCTTTGTTTTAAATATACTCAAGCGATGTCGTGCAGAATCAATGAGTCAAAGGGACTTCTTATTTGCAAGAGTCAAGGGGGTAAGTTCCTCATTCTTAAGAAAATTCCTCGAAGAGGAGATTATCATCCAAACAATTAGAAATTCCTAATTCGCCGGCCTCGCCCGCCCGCTTGAAATTCAAGCGGGCGGATTCTTTTGGCCTGCGGCTGCGGGCCAAAAGGCCTAGACCACAAATAGGACTTTAGTCTCAGGTTTTATCTTTTATTTTTATCTACTCTATATCCATCATGATGCGGCAACTCAAACGCGCCATCGCGACTCTTCTCATCACTGCGCTTCTCATCAATCTCATTCCCTGTTCCGCCCTTCAAGCCGCCCAAATCTCCAACTCCGGGGAAAATATTTCTGAAATCCCGGAGTTTAACGCTCCCATCGTTCCCGATTTTAATCCTGGAGTCGCCCCAAACTTAGACGCGCCTAATTTAGATTTGACCTCTCAAAGCGCAAGTCTGAAAAATCCAAAGTCATTAGTCCTCAATGAGCAATTACCCCTCGCTCCAACCAGGGAAGTTCCCCCTGCAATAACGACGGTCATTGAAACCGCAAAACCGGAAACCCAAAAACCGCGCCAGGGACCGGTTTCTCTTGCGGCCTTGACTAATGCCGTCACAAAATTTGCGCCGCATTCGACTTCAAATGATGGAATTTCTTCCCTCTCGGGAGTTCTGTTCGACGGCGAAAAGACGCGCGCCTATTCTCCTCTATCGCCGGAGGAAACGGAGCCCGCAAATTCTTCTTTCGCAAAATTTTTTCCCCTTCCCGAAAGCGCGCTCTTAGCACACAGCCCTGAAGGAAGTTTCTCTCTCTTGCCGCAACCGCCCACCCAACCCGCGCAACCAGAAAATACTACTCCGGTTAAACTTCCTAAATCCTTGTGGTCGCTTTTCTGGGCTTCCAGCATTCTGACTTCTTTTGGCGCCTATTTCTATATTTTAAGCCAACCCTTCCTGGTCATGAACGCTCTTAAAAAGAGCAAAACCATGATGGGAGTTTTACGCAACATTCAATTAGGAACCATGGCCATTGTCAACCTTTTGCCCGTTGGCCTCATGGTTGATAAGACCAACTTTAGAGTTTTATTCGTCTCAACCATGATTGGACGAGCCGCTCTCATGGCAACGGTTCCCCTTCTTTTTTTTCTGGGACATTTTAGCTTTCTCGCATTGGCGGCTGTCACCGTCGCCAATGCCGTTTTCCAGGGCATTCAAGCCATTGTCTACGGGGCGGCTTCAAACGCTTTTGTCGGGACCGATGGCAAACTTAACAAGGAAGCTTCCGCCATCATCACCAAATACTCTTCCCTGGCCGGCATCGCTTTTCCCATCGTAGTGGGCGCGATTGTCGGGTCTTTAGTCTGGCATTTCGGTTCCGCCGGTTACGCCATCGCCTATGGGCTCTACAGCCTTTTTCTACTTGCGGCGATTCCCGTCTATTGGTTTGGAATCAAGGACCCCCGCACAGGTCTTGAAATTACGACTTTCAGCCAATTTTTTAAGGCCGCGGGACAACTCATCCGCCATCTGTTCACAAAAAGCTCAAAAGCCGCTTTTGAATCGCTCAGAGGCATGGCTAAAAACTTTCAACTCAAGCGCGCCGAAAACATAACGCCCAAGCCTTCCTGGCTGGACTCCTTTTTGAAATTCTTAGCTCGACATGAAGCCACCCAAGGCTTGACCTATATTCTTAAAAACAGAATTCTCAAAGTCTGGCTTTTCTCGTCCTCCCTTGATTCTCTGCTCAGCGATGCGCTTCCCATGGTTGTTTTCCCGATTTTTATCGGAAAGCTTTTGGTTCCTCCGACCCATTTACCGGCCCTCTTGGCTTCCCTTTTCGGAACAGCAGGCGGAGTTCTGGGACTCACCTTCGCGGTGGAATCCCTGGGGCTTTTCCTCGGCGCATGGATGATGCAAGGTTCAAGAGGAGATGCCTTGATTCAAAAACTCGGGGTCAAGGGGTTTTACCGAATAGCGGGAACCAGCTCCCCTCTTTTTTGGCTCATGTGGCTTTTTCCGGCCATTCTTTTCCCAGGAGCTTTCTGGGTTAATCTTCCTCTCGTGCTCGCGGTTCAGCTCTTGACTTCATTTTTTCATGCTCCCATTGGAGTCGCGATGGCGCCGGTCGTCCGACAAGAGATTCCCAATGATTACCTTGGACGAGTAGCTAGCGCATTTTTTATCGTTCAGATTCTCTCCTCAGCTTTGGGTGGAATCGCCATGGGAGTCTTGCTTGACTTTGTTCCGATTAGCCTCGCCATGGTTATCGCCGCCGTAAGCGTAACCATCATGGGCGTGATTGATTGGATTATCCCTCATTGGCTCTCGGGAAACGCAAAGGCCTCGCAAAACACTCCCCAGAAAGACAACAGAATCGCGAGGCTGAATTTTACGCCGAATTTGAGATACGCCTAAAGCCCGTTAATCCTTTCTGGACTTGAGCAAGTCGGAAAAGAAATCAATGGGAATAGGAAAGACAATCGTCGAACTTTTCTCCGTCGCAATCTCGGATAAGGATTGCAAATAGCGAAGCTGAATGCTGACCGGGTTGTCCGATAAAACAGCGGCCGCTTCCTTTAATTTCTGGGAGGCTTGAAACTCGCCGTCGGCGCGAATAATTTTAGCCCTTCGGTCGCGCTCGGCTTCGGCCTGCATGGCAATCATCCGCACCATGTCTTCCGGGAGATCGATATTTTTAACCTCGACTTTAATCACCTTAACGCCCCAGGGCTCGGTGTCCGAATCTAAAATTTGCTGAAGCTCGGCGTTGACTTTTTCCCGGCTGGCCAAAAGCTCGTCCATCTCCATTCGCCCGAGAACGCTTCTTAAAGTCGTCTGGGACAGCTGGCTGGTCGCATAGAAAAAATCCTGAACGGCCAAAATCGCCTTTTGAGGATCGACTACCCGAAAATAAACGACCGCATTCACTTTAATGGATACGTTGTCTTTCGTTATGATGTCTTGGGGCGGAACGTCATGAACCACCACGCGCAAGGTGATTTTCTGGGCGCTCATGAAGCCTGGAATAACCAAAACCACGCCCGGCCCGGCCACGGAATGAAACTTTCCCAAAAAGAAGAGAATGAGGCGATCGTACTCCGTGACCACACGCACGCTCGCAAGAACCAACGCAACTATCGCGACTAGAAAAATAAGCATATCGCCTCCTTGTTTTTTCTCATTGTAGCAATTACATCGAAAGAATCACTCAAACATGTAATCTTGATACGCAATATGCCGAGCGTCCAATTCTTTTTTCCACAGGGCAAGAGTTTTGGGCATTTCTTGCCGGGACAATTTGACCCAACGGCTTTCCGGAGGAGAAAAAAGCTTGACCGCAGTCTGAAACCAGACATAGGCGTATTTGAGGGAACTTTCGGAGATGCGTTCTTGTTCCCTAAATTGGGCCAAATCTATTTTTTCTTTCTCCTCCGCCGGGGTTAAGCGTCCGGCTTTAAAGTCCGCTTCTATTTCCTTTTCTCTTTGCGCAAAAACCTCTTCATAATACGCCTTTTTCAACTCCGGGTGGGCGTTCCATTCGAGATATTTTTTGCCTTCCAGGTAAGCCGAGCGCGCGCGGAAAATTAAATCAATATAGGCCATGGCGTAAACCATCGCGGCCATAAGAATAAATAAAAGCGCCCCTCGAAAGATTTTTTTCTTTTCCACCTCTTCATTAAATCAAAACCAGGAAAGGCATTCAACGTAAAGATTTTGAAACAAAAACTCGCTATAAATGGAAGGATGGCGGAAAGCGAAGGAGAAGGTTTTGGAAAGATAGAGAATATCGAGGCCGCGCACCTGGCCTTGCGCGGAGCTTTGGAGACTATTCGCAATCTTCAAGGCGTTAATGAGCGTATTAAATCCGAAAGAAAAGAAGAGTCCTTCCAGAAAAAGGCCCTTGAAAATAAGGTCTTAGAACTTGAGACGGCCCTTAAAACCCTCAACGAAAACCTCGCCCATCAAGAAGCCGTCGAAAAAGAACTTCGAGACCGGGAAGATCGCTCTAAAAATGAAATGCGGCTTCAAATACGCTCGGAAGAAAGAGCCCGCATCGAAGCCGATCAAAAGCGCCTGGAAGAGGCCCTCTCTCTGGCTCAATCGGAGATAGAAAAAATCGCGCGTAACGCTTCCGAGAAAGAAAAATCCTGGGCGGAGGCTTTAAAGAAAATAGAAGAACGGGAAAAGGCCCTTCTTCAATCAGAAAAAGAGAAGCTGCAACTCGCCGAAAATTATAAACAAAATATCGAGAAAATTGAAATAGCCCGCCAGGAAAGAGACCGCGAAATTGCCGCCATTTTAAGAACGCGGGAAGCGGATTTAAAAGGGATTCTGGAAGAGCGTTCAGCCCTTAAAAGCCAAAACGAGGACCTGGAACGCCGCCTTGAGAACCTGGCCAAGGAAATAGAGCTCAAGGTCGCCGAAAAAGAAGAAAAACTCATCAAGGAATACCGCGCCAGGGAAAGCGAGCTTCGGGAAAAATACGCAAGACGAGAAAGCGAGCTTCAGTCTTCCTGGGGAGAACTGGAAAACGGACTCTGGACAAGAGTCAAAGAAGCGCGCGAAAACCTGGACCGAGCCGCCAACCAACAATTTGAGGAGCGCGCCAAGGCCCTGGCGGAACGCTCCCAAGAAATAGACGAACGCCTTAAAATTGAAAGAAAAAATCTCGAGGAAGAATTCCAGCGCAGAGCCCAGGATTACGAGACGCGCTACGCGGAACTGGAACGCCGGCTACGAACCCAATGGGCGGAAAAAGAAGAAAATTTGGTTCGGCATTTTGAAGAAGAGCTCGCCAAGGAAAAACTGCCCCTTCAAAACCAAGTTCAAGAAAAGCTCAAAGCGCTCGATGAGGAATACGCGCTTAAGCAAAAAGAACTGGAAAGAAGGCAGGAAGAGCTCGAAGAAAAATTTAGAAAAAAAGAAGCCGAACTTGAAAGCGAAACCGCGAGAATGCGCGAAAGGAGAAATCAGGAATTACAACGCGAGTTTGAGAGAAAAAGCGCGGAACTGGAAAGCGTTTATCAAGATCGCGCCCAACAGCTTTCCAAAAGGGCTATTGAAATCGAAGAAGAGTTGCGCAAACGCGAATTATCCCTGGCGCAATCTTTCGCCAATCAAGAAAACGAACTAAGAAAAACTCTCGCGCTAGATAAGGAAGCCTTTGTAGCGGCCCAGGAAGCCCGCATTGAAGCGGAAAGAACTTCTCTCAAAACGGAATATGAAGAAAAAAACCGCGCTCTGGACGCCGCCTTTGCCTCCAAAGCCGCCGAACTTGAAAGAATACGCGAATCTCAAGGGCAAGAATTTAAAGAGTGGAAAGCCCGCGTTATTTCAGATTACGCGCTTAAGGAAAAAAATCTTGACAAACAATGGGGCTTAAGGGAAGAAGAACTCGTGCGCCGATACGAATCCGAGATGGAACGCCAAAGACGGGAATTTGCCCAACAGCTCGTCAAAATCAAAGACGACATGGAGGAAAGAAGAAAAAAAGAAAAAGAAGAAGCCATTGAGCGGGAGCACGAACTCCAGCGCTACTTTAACTCGCGGGAAGAAGCCCTCAAGAGAGAAATGGCTCGCCGAGAAGAAGACCTCATCTATAATCACGAAATTCAGCTCACCGACATGCGCGAGCGGCAAGCCGAGGAACTTTCCCGAAGGGAGAAAATGATGGAAGCTCGTTTTGAGAGGCGAAAAACCGATATGGAAGCGGAAATAGCGAAAACGAAAGAAGCCGCCGAGAAATTCGAGGCCCAAGTCTTGAAACAGCAGGCGGAAGACCTCGAAGTTCTGAGAAGAGAGTTGCAGGATGAATGGAAGCGGCGTTCTCTCGAAATCGATCGCAGAAAAGAAGATATGGAACAAGACTACTTAGACAAGCAAAAGAAAGCCCGCGAGATTTGGGAGAGAAAAGAAAAAGAAATCACCGCAAGAATACAAATGCTTGAATCACCCCGGGCTCCCGAGCCCACAAAACCCTCCTCCGAAGGAGTGCGCCCCATCGAGAACGCCGAAGACGACGAAAACGATATAGAGTAAGGGCTTAGACCCTTTTTTTTTCAAAAAGAGTTTGCTTTTTCTTTTCCACTTATGGCAAAATGGGGCAACAAAGGGGGCTTTATGTCCAAAGAAAAAAAATTCTTCTTGCCTGCCGTAATACTGTCAGTCTTTTTGGTTCTCACGCAGAAATCTTTTGGCGACCCGCCGTCCGTTTCTAAAGAAAGCTTTTTGCCGCCCAACCAACTCCAAAACCCGATTAACTCCATGGCGGGGAAAAGCGGCATTACCGAAAAACAGTTTAACCAAGTCATTGACGAGGTCCAAGCCGTCTATGCGCCCATTGTGGCCGCTCACGGCGGAGTTCTGGTCTTTAACCGCCTATGGAACGACCCCACGGTTAATTCCGACGCCGAGGAAATCAACGGCCAGTGGATTATTAATAGCTATGGAGGCCTTGCAAGAGACAAGCACATGACTCAAGACGGCTTTGCCTTGGTCGCCTGCCACGAGATGGGACACCACTTGGGCGGCGCGCCCAAATACGGCGGCGGGGATAATTGGGCTTCAGACGAAGGAGAGGCGGATTATTTCTCGACTTCAAAATGCCTTCACCGCGTTTTTGCTGATTCCGGATCAACTCACTTCACTCGTTTTTGGGGCGGCAAGGATTCTCGCTTTGTTAAGAAAGCCTGTAATAAATCCTATCCAAACAATCAGGGAGAAATCTCGATTTGTATCCGAGAATCAATGGCAGGACTTTCAGTTTCAGGCTTACTCGCCGAACTCACCAAGGACCATAAACCTCTTCATTTTTATACCCCGGATCCCCACGTGGTCTCAACAACTAATGATGACCATCCCGCCGCTCAATGCCGATTGGATACTTATTTTCAGGGCGCTCTCTGCAACAAATCCTATCTCATTGATATGAGCAATTCCGATCCATCAGTCGGCGCCTGCGTTCTTTCGCAAGGATATACCTCGGGAATACGGCCTTTGTGCTGGTATAAGCCAGCGCCAGATGAATTACCGGCTTCTCTCAATGTGGCCTCAACGCTGAGCCGCAATAAGACAATGAGCTTTCTTAAAAACCCGTCTTTGTGGCAAGGCCGCTAATTTCTTATAACAGCTGAATTGCGAGATAGCCAAGACAAAAGCCGGTCCACAAACCCCGGATGGGCCAACATTTGGGCTCCGTGTCCGGAAGAGGCTTGTAAAAAAACCACATTGGGCGCCGTGATTAAAGACAACGCCGTTTGAAACGCATAGGAATCTTGAGGGGAAGCCGCGACGCAAACGCGGATATTTTGCGGAATCTGAAGTCTGACCCCCCGGTATTCTTCACCGGGAGAAAGGAGAGCTTCCCAGGGAAGACGCAATTTTTCAGCAACGCGGGAAGCAAGGTTTGCCCCAATAGAACCGCCAATGAGGCCAATCCGCTCTCTTTTAAATCCGTGATGCTCCAAAAAACGAACCGCGAACTCAACGTCTTTCTGGGCAGAAATCCAATCGGAATCGGAAAACTCTTTCCAGGTTTTCTTTCCCGCCAGAACGCTTTGCCCGTGTCCCCGCAAATCAATCGCCAAACTCCCTAGCCCCATCTTCCAAAGTTTGGGCGCTAAAGAGTCCCATTCCCCAAACCCCGCTCCGACCCCATGAATCAAGACCACAGCCCCTCTCGCTTTTGGAGGAGCGTAATATATGCCGGCAATCCTCCAACCGTCAGGAGTCTTGAAATGAATCAAATGGCCTTTCGCCCCAACGACGGCCCAGGAAGCAACGAGAAAAACCCTAGCGAGCGCGTAAAGCGATATCATAGGCGGAATTATACAGAGCGAAGACCTCTCCTTGTAAGCTATAGAGACTACGGATAAAAAATTGTGATTGATAGATGAACAGAGAAGACTCCTCCTCTCGATGGGATTGAATGGCCTTATCATCGGCGCTCGCGTCTGAATACAAAGAATCCACTTCCAACTGAAGACGCTTGGTTTCCGCGAGAATTAAAAGCGCGTTTTGATAAATCTGAGGATCCGGCAAGGCTTGGGTAAAAGCGATGTTAGACCTGACCGTCAAGTAAGTCAAATTATTTTTAACCTGGACCATTCCTTGGGCAAGGGTTCCGAGATTAAGGCCGATGACCTTCAGGCTTGCGCTTGAATCATCCTGGTGAAAAGCGTAGTGAAGACTGCCTAATTGCGTTTTAACATAGGCGTCAATCTGCCCGACATTGGCGGCCTGCTGGAGGACTTCTCCCGCAATCGAACGCAAGACGGGGACAAGATTCGAATCGCTTTCCGAGCGGCTTTGACGATCCCGCGCTTCAAGAAGGGCGTCAAAATAATAACGCTCCTGCCATAAAAGCGGAGCGGGAGCGGCCTGAACTTGCCCCGCAGAAACCCCTCCACAAAAAGCGATTCCGAGAAAGATGAAAGCCGCGCGAGACGTTTTCATCAACCCCTGCCGATTTCTTTCATGGGATTAATGGGATGGCCATATTTATCCCTCACCTCAAAATGTAAATGCGGTCCCGTTGAAAGCCCGGTCGAACCCACGCGCCCAATCATGGTTTTTCCGCGCGAGACCAATTGGCCGGGTTTGACATAGATTTTAGACAGATGTCCGTAGCGAGTCGTGTCGCCGTCTGAGTGCCGGATCACGATGAGAAGACCGTAGCCGCTAGACCATCCGGCGCGGATAACTCTTCCGTTTCTGGCGGGATAGACGGGAGTTCCCCAGGGTCTCGGCAAATCCAAGCCTTCGTGAAAGCGCGTGCGCTTTAAGATGGGGTGATACCGCATTCCAAATTTGGAACTGATTCTTCCCCACCCCCAACCGCGAAAAGGAAAATGGAATGTGTCGAAGTTGACATGAACTTTTGGGAGAAAAACCAAGGTTCCTTGATGGAAATCGTAGTTTTTCGCCAAAGCCGTCGCGGGAAGATGATTATCTTCCAAAACTAATATTTTAAATTTCTCTATTTGGCTGGAATGCTTATAATATTTTTTTGCGATTAAACTCAAAGTCTCATTTTCTTTTTTGATCGGATAAAGCGCGCCATTTTTATTGAGGACAATAATATCTTTTCCAATTGGAAGAAAAAGCAGTTCGCTATGGTTAGTGGCCTGCAAAGCTGACACGGTCGTTCCGTAGCGCTTGGCCAAGATATAGGCATTCCCATCTTTCCGGGTCACCCGATGCTTGGCGTAGACGAGGCTTTCAATCTGGCGAAACGCCTTGGGAGAAGGCTCTTGGGGGCCCGCCGGGGTCAACACCGAATAAGTCAGCCAGTTTTGAGATAGCGTCGGTTGCGCGGCAAAGGCCGAACACCCAAAGCCAAGACCCAAGACAAGAAAAAAGAGTTTACGAAAGGCCAATTTATTCCTCGCTCAAGTTGGACAATTCCATGGATTTCAGGAAATCGGCGTTCGATTTGGTCTGGAGAATCTTGTCCCTGAGAAGCTCCATCGCCTCAACTGAAGAAAGCGGCGCCAAAACCTTGCGCAAAATCCACATCTTGTTAATTTCATCTTCCGATAAGAGAAGCTCTTCCTTTCGCGTTCCGGAACGGTTGATCTCAAAAGCCGGGAACATGCGCCTGTCGGCCAGTTTCCGGTCCAAGTAAACTTCGCTGTTGCCGGTTCCCTTGAACTCTTCAAAAATGACCTCGTCCATGCGGCTTCCCGTATCCACCAGGGCGGTCGCGATAATAGTTAAAGATCCGCCCTCTTCGATGTTTCTGGCCGCGCCCAAGAAGCGTTTGGGTCTTTGAAGAGAAGTCGCTTCGATTCCGCCGGAAAGGACCCGGCCTGATGACGGAGTAATCGTGTTGTAGGCTCTCGCCAAGCGCGTGATGGAATCAAGTAAAATCACGACGTCTTTTCCAAGTTCGGCTTGTCTTTTGGCTTTTTCAAGCACCATCTCAGCGACTTGAACGTGCCGGTCCGCCGGTTCGTCAAAAGTGGAGGAGACGACTTCTCCCTTAACGCCCCTTTGCATTTCGGTGACTTCCTCCGGCCGCTCATCAATCAAAAGAACCATGATGACGACCCCTTTATGATTGGCCGCGATGGCGTTGGCGATTTTTTGGAGGATGACCGTTTTACCGGTTTTGGGCGAGGCGACGATAAGGCCTCTTTGGCCTTTTCCAATGGGAGCGATCAAATCCATCAGCCGAGTCGTCAGTTCCATGCGCTCAGTTTCGAGAGTAAAACGCTTGTTGGGGTGAAGCGGAGTCAGATTGTCAAAAAACGTCCGGTCTTTGGTTGTTTCCGCTTCGACTCCGTTTATTTTTTTAACCTGTAAAAGGGCGAAAAATCTCTCTCCGTCTTTTGGAGGCCTAACATGTCCGCCGACGGTGTCCCCTTTTCTAAGGCCAAAGCGCTTAATTTGAGACGGCGAGATATAGATGTCGTCCGGCCCCGGCAAATAATTGTAATCCTGGGAGCGCAAAAACCCGAAGCCGTCCGGCAAAATTTCAAGCACGCCTTCGTCATAAATCATGCCGTTGGCCTTTAGTTGGCCTTCGAGAATTTTCGCGATCATCTCCTGCTTGCGGAGACCGGAAACGCCCTCGATTTTTAAATCCTTGGCAATCTGCGAAAGCCCGGCGACCGTCATTTTAGAGAGTTGGGTCGCATCCAACTGCGAGATCGCAGGCTGAGCCGCCTGGGTTTGCGCCGGGTTTTGAACCGACGAGGTTTGAGCGCTTGTTTCCATATCCATTCTCCTGATTCTTCTATGCCTCTTCCTCATAATTCTTATGGACGGCATTGTCCCGACCTTAAGATTATGTGGAAAGGGACTATCTTTGTTCTTGGTTGATCAGACAAAACGCCTGATAATATTGAGCGACATTTTGACGAAAGGCCTTTAAACTTCCGTCATTATGAATAACGACATCCGCTCGCCTCATGCGTTGTTCATCCAAAATCTGAGAAGACATTCTTTTTTTTATTTCCAAATTTGAGAGCCGATCTCTTTTTAAAACGCGACGAAGTCTCTCGGAGAAGGGCGCAAGAACAGCCAAGGTCGCGTCAAAATGTTTTTCATGATTTCCCTCAAAAAGAAGCGGAACGTCAACCACCACAATCCCTGAGGAAAGTCTCATTTTCCTAAGCATCTCTTTTAATATCAAGGGGTGAGTCAAGCGTTCCAAACGCTTCCGGAAATTTGAATTTGAAAAAATTTTTTCACCCACTTTCTTCCGATCAATACGGCCCGCATCATCCAGAATCCGGCGTCCAAAGGCCCTGACGATTTTGAGAAATGCCGCCCCCCCGGGGCGAGCTTGCTCATGCGCGATCTCATCTAAAGAAATAGTCGAAGCGCCCAAGGCGGAAAAACGGCGAAGGGCTTCCGTTTTCCCTGAACCAATGCCGCCAGTCAGTCCTATCAAAAAGCGACGACTCATTAGGCGTTCCCTCCCTTATTTGAATAGCGGCGCATAATCGCCTTTTCTTCTTCCGTCAGGGAATCGATGCCGCTGACCAAAATCTTGTCTAATATCTTATCGATTTCAATCATGGAAGATTCCAAATCTTCTTTGACGGCTGGTTTTTCCCGCGCCGAAGGCGCCGGACGCCGAATTCCAGGCTGAATGCCGCCTCTGGAAACGGAATCTCTCCACAAAGACTTAACCTTGATTTTGAGAACCCACCACCATCTTAAATAAAGGTATCCCGTAATCATTCCCCCGAGATGGGCGAAACGGGCGATGCCGGGCGTCGCATGGGTGGCGCCGGCAAAAAATTCAATAAGCCCAAAGAGTATCGCCATATGAGCGGCTTTGACCGGAATGAGAAAATAGAGGTAGACGACCGCATCGGGATAAATCATCGCGAAAGCGACCAAAAGTCCGTAAATCGCGCCGGAGGCGCCAATGACCGGATTCATGGAATGGGGAGACAAGATAATAGAGGCCGCGGCCGCGCCCAAGCCGCAAATAAAATAATACTTCAAGAAATCGCGGGAACCCCATTGGGCCTCGACCGGAACGCCGAACATCCAAAGAGCGAACAAATTGAGAAGCAAATGCATGATGCTCCCATGCACGAATAAATAGGAAAGCGGCTGCCAAACCCAGCGATCGGCCAAGACCCGATGAGGAACCAGCCCAAACAAATCGAAAAAAGAATTCCCCACTAAAGTCGCGACGATGAAAACGGCGACGTTGGCGATAATCAGCGATTTAAGCGCCGGGGGAAGCCTCTTATAACTCATCGGCTCATGGGAGAAAACCTCGGGACTCACCTCATAACCTCCAAGTCTCGCCAATTGCGCCCGGCCTTGACCGAAACCACCAGGGGAACGTCCAAAGAAACGGCGCCCTCCATCATCTTCCTGACCCAGGGAGAAAAGCCTTCCACGCCTTTTTCCGGAACCTCAAAGACCAGTTCATCGTGAATTTGCAAAAGCGCCGCGGCGTGAAACTCATTTTTTTGAGCTAGAGCCTTGGCGATTTGAATCATCGCA
Source organism: bacterium (assembly GCA_021822495.1). Lineage (GTDB taxonomy): Bacteria > Elusimicrobiota > Elusimicrobia > UBA1565 > UBA9628 > JAKAQV01. The sequence continues at coordinate 14,638 of JAKAQO010000013.1, forward strand.
ATTTTAATCACGTCTGAAGCTGCGCCTTGAACCGGGGTGTTTCGCGCGGCCCTTTCCGCGTATTGGCGAAGAGCCGTATTTTTGGCGTCTAATTCCGGCAAATAGCGCACCCGCCCCAAGAAAGTTCTGGTCTTTTTTTCTTTTTTCGCCTCGGCTAAATTCTCTTCAATCCAGCGAGACACGCCCTGGTATTTCTCAAAATATTTTTTGATGATTGCGGAAGCTTCCGGTTGCGGGATTTGGAGTTCTTGAGCAAGGCCGAACGCCGTCTGGCCGTAAGCGATTCCAAAATTAACCGCTTTCGCTTTTCTTCTCATTTCAGCGTCCACCTTTTCAAGCGGAATATGAAAAATCGCGGCCGCAGTTAAGGCGTGAATATCCTCGTTTTTTTCAAAAGCTTCTTTTAAGGCCTTGTCCTTTGAAACGTGGGCTAAAATTCTAAGTTCAATTTGGGAATAATCGGCGCAGACAAGAAGAGAACCTTCGCCGGCGACAAAAGCGCGGCGAATTTTCTGTCCGGCTTCGGTCCGAATCGGGATATTTTGAAGATTGGGGTCATAGCTTGAGAGTCTTCCGGTTTCCGCTCCCGCTTGATCGAAATGAGTGTGAATTCTCCCGGTCTTTGAATCAATCCGGTTCAAAAGGCCGTCCACGTAGGTCGATTTGAGCTTAAAAAATTCCCGAAACTCCAAAATTTTTCCCGGCAAGGAATGTCTTTGCGCCAAAATTTTGAGACAATCCTCATCGGTCGAGCGTCCGCCCTTGGCGGTCTTATGGACGACGGGAAGATTCAATTTATCAAACAAAAGCTCGGCCAGTTGTTTGGGAGAATTGGCGTTGACGGGAAACCCCGCTTCCTCATCAATCTCTTTCTGAAGACGGTTAATTTTTTTCTCAAATTCATCGGAAAGTTTTTCCAAATACGGGCGATCGACTTCAATTCCGGCCTTTTCCATGGAAGCCAAAATGCGGATTAAGGGAAATTCAATGTTCTGATAAAGTTCCAAAAGACCTTCTTCTTTCAGGCGTCGCCGAAAAGTTGAAGCCTTCAAAGATTCTTCCAACTTCCATAACGCGCGCGTTCTGAAATCCGCCTTTTTGTCCAAAGCGCCTTCGCGCGGCCTGATGGGATTGAGGCAATAAGCCGCCATACGGACGTCAAAAGCGGGTTCCGGCTGAGAAAGCTCCCAATGATCAGCCAAAGCATAAACTTCTTTTAAATCATAAGCGGTTTTAAGCGCGGGAGACTTAAAGATGCGGGATAAATCCGCCTGATGCGCTTCGATTTCCATTTCCGTCAAAAAGGCAAACTGCCGATCCGGCAAGGCCAAGGCAAGTCCCATCTCCCCTGGTTGCACAGAAGCGGCAACGGCCATTTCTTGAGACTTCATCAAGGCGGGCTTTAAATCGTCGAAAGGCTTTTCCTGAAAAACAAATGCCGTCTGTTCCGGCGATGCGGCGGGCGCATATCCATTGGAACCGGACAAAGAAAATTCCTGGAGCAAGGAATTAAAGCCGAAACGCGAAAAACTGTCTTTCAATTTTTCCGGATCAGAAATTAAGTGCGCGCATTGGGAAGGTTTAAGAGAAAGCGGCACGTCTTTTTTAAGCTCTAAAAGACGCACTGCGGCATTCGCCGATTCCTTTCCATTTAAGAGAGAATGGAGCGCTCTGGGGTTAAGACCTGGATCACGGGATTGCGCGGCCTCGAAGATTCCGTCCAAATTTCCATATTGATGAATGAGTTTGACCGCCGTCACAGGGCCGATTCCCTCAACCCCGGGAACATTGTCTGAGGAATCTCCAATTAAAGCCAAATAATCTACGACCGCGCGCGGGGAAACCCCCAGTTTTTTTTGAACTCCGCCCGCATCCAGCCATTCTCCCTTACTCACATCGCGCAAAACCTTAATTCCCTCTCCCACCATTTGAAGAGCGTCCTTGTCTCCCGTGACCAGAACCGCCTCCATTCCTTCTTTTTCGGCGGCCTGGGCCATGGTCGCCATCAAATCATCGGCCTCATAACCGGGAGCAGCCAGACAAGGAAAACCCATATCCTCGGCGAGTTTCGGCGCCGCGCGCAATTGAACCAAAAGATCTTCATCTATTTTTTTGCGCGTGGCCTTGTATTCTTTATAAATTTCGTGCCTAAAGGTCGGCCCCGGAGAGTCAAAACAAACGGCGATATAATCCGGCTTTTCTTTTTTAAGCGTCAGAATCAGCATCCGGGCAAAACCGTAAAGCGCTCCCACCGGTTCCTTTGCCGCATTGGTTAAAGGCGGCAAGGCATGATAAGCCCGGTGAAGATAAGCGTGGGCGTCAATGAGATAAATACGAGGCTTCATAAGGATGTGACGAGGAACGAACGGCTAAATCGGCCCGCTCCGCCTCAAAACAGGCGGAGCGGAAACATGAGGCGCTTAAATCAATGCTGCGGAACGGAAATGAGGTTTTCGAGAATCTTCTTGATTTCGGCTTTTGAATGAAGCCCCACCAGCTGCTCGGCCACTTTTCCGCCCTTGAAAAACAAAAGCGTTGGAATCGCGGAAATCTGATAGCGGCTGGCGGTATTTTGATGCTCATCGGTATTGAGCTTGCCGACCTTGATTTTCCCCGCGTATTCCTTGGCCAACTCCTCAACCACCGGAGCCAGCATTCTGCACGGGCCGCACCAGGGGGCCCAAAAATCGACTAAAACCGGCTCAGCGCTTTGAAGAACGTCCTTATCAAACCCGGCATCCGTTAATTGAATTTCTGACATTTTATTGACCTCGCTGTGAAGATGATTTCCGGCGGCGACGCGCGACTGCGTCTACAAGAATAGGATAGCAGGACTAAGCCCCGATGTCAAGAGAAAAAATGGAGAAAGCTAAAGAATATTCAAGAACTCATCCATGGAAAGCCCGATGTCCTCAATAATCGCCTTAAGGGTTTTTCTCTTCAGAGTAACCCCCGGGTGCACGGGGACCACGGTTCTCCGACCGTCAACCGAACGGCGAAAAACCGCGTGACTCGTTCCCGCTTGGCGAATCAACTCGAATCCCAAACCGCGGAGGACGCGAATAATTTGTTTAGAGGTGACCGCGGGGAAATGCGGGGTCAGACGGAGACTCCAATGGAAGCGATGGCCACCTGACGCGGCTTTGGAATCGTCTCCCCTTGGTTTCGGATATCCTCAAGATAAGCGCCTATGGCGGACTCCATCTCTTTAAGGGTTCCCTCCAACGTTTCTCCTTGGACGTGACAGCCCGGCAAGGACGGACAATCCGCGAAATACCCGCCCTCCTCGCAAGACTCGACAAACACCGTGTACTGATAAATAGATTTCTTTTTCATCATCCATAGCTTAGCAGGAGGCGCGTAAAAAATCAATAGGCAGAATTTTTTCTCAAGGGACTTCCCCCAATTCCCCCGCGCGTAGTCCGTATCGCGACGGATCACGCGAAAAGGCGCCGCATCGCTTCCCGCCAGTGCAGGGCGAGAGTGTAGCCAAATTTGCGTTCGAGGGGATCATTGGAAATCAGCCACTTTTCAGCCTTGGGGTCAAGGTCTCCTCCCAGCGTCTCAAGAGCCTTGGCGTCTTTGGCGCTCGCCAAGTCCTTGGATTTAATCTCAATCAAAAGGAGCCTTTCCCCAGGCCGAACCACCACAAGATCGATTTCGACGTCTTCTTTCGTCCGAACGTAGGAAAAACTCCAATCCAGGCGTTTGTAAGACGCGTTCTTGAATATCTCTAAGATTACCCAATGCTCGAAAGCCTCGCCCCATGCGAAAGTCCGCGGCAAAAGCTCCATCCCGAGAGTCTTGTCTAGCGCGCGTTTAAGACCGGGATCGATGAAATAAAACTTAGGGGCCTGCCGTTGCGCCTTCCGCACGGAGACATGGTAAGCCGGAAGCATGAACCCCAGGAGGGTGTCCTCAAGTATTTCAAAATAATGGGCGACCGTGACGTCATCGACCCCTGCCTCCGACGCCAGGCTCGACTTATTGACGATTTGCCCATTCATCTGCGCGGCGACCGCCAAGAACCTCCTAAACGGAAGGAGATTTCTAACCCACTGCTCCTGCAAAATTTCCTTTTGCAAATAGGTCGCGACATAAGCGCCGAGGAACTCCCGAGCGTCCTCGGGAGACGGCGCCAAAAAGGCGTCCGGAAAAGTTCCCCACTGCAGCGCTTTTTTTAGATCGAAGGCTTTTCCCAGCTCCGCGGTCGTGAAGGGGTAGAGATTAAACACGTAGGCTCTCCCCGCGAGCAGGTTGACCCCTTGCTGTTTAAGGCGCCGGGAGCTGGAGCCGGTGAACACGAATTGCCTTTTTCTCTTTTGGATCTGCCGATGAGCGACGTCAAGGAGGCGCGGAAATTTTTGAATCTCATCGATGACCACTCTCTTGCGCCTATTCTCAGGAGAGTCGATGAGCGCCTCAAATCTGGACGGATCGAGCATCAATTGATCGAAGAGATTGATGTCCAGGAGATCCACGAAAACGCTGTCCTTGGGCTTGAACGCCGCCTCCAACATCGTCGTCTTTCCAACGCCCCTGGGACCGAATAGAAAAAAACTGTGGGTTTTGGGGAGCCTGCAGATTCTTCCTATCATGATAAGAATTTTAACGCTTTTTTCCGACCGAAGTCAAATTTTTTCGTCATTCCGGCGTTTCTTCTCTCGTCATTGCGGCGACCGAGCATCGGCGAGGAAGTGTGACCGAGGGATATCCCGAGGAAATGCCGTTTCCAGAATCTGCGGAGAAACGGCGCGCTTCCAAGTTTGTAGGAAAGCGGCCGGAAGCCGGAATCCAGCGTTTCATGCAGACGGAGACGTTCGGTCTGGATTCCCCGCTGACATTCGCGGGGAATGAAAGCAATAGAGAGGGAAGTTCCTTCCCCCCTTGCGGGGGAAGGTTAGGTTCTCCCTCTCCCATCAAGGGAGAGGGAGAATCCGGGGTGACGAGATGTTTTTGGCCTCTAAAAATCGAGATGGAGGTAATGCACCCGTCATTGGGTAAAACAGAATAAAGCAGTGCATGGATTTTAATAAAAAATACTTGCATTTTCCCAGGAAATCACCTATACTATTAGCACGGAATTGTGCCATGAAGAACGCGACCAAGCTGAAAGAAGCCATGGAACCGGGTCGAGTTTACAGACGGCAAGACCTCGAAGGTCTTTCGACCGCTGTCGATCGCGATCTCAAAACACTCGCCGCTTCAGGAGAGGTCCGAAAACTTTCCGCCGGACTCTACTGCCGGCCCAAGTTGAGCCGATGGGGCGCTTTGCCCCCAGACGATCGCGAGTTGGTTAAAGCTTTTTTGAAAACTGATGACTTCCTCTTGACTTCCTATAACGGTTTTACGGATTTAGGGCTAGGCTTGACTCAAGTCTACAATACCTATCTCGTCTATAATCACAAGAGGGCGGGGACGTTTAATATTGGCAATAAGGAGTTTATCTTTCGTTTGGTACCCGCCTACCCTCATGAGGCGAGCAAGGAGTATTTGCTTGTCGATATGCTCAACAATCTCACGCGGCTTCCCGATAACGTCGAGACCGTGCTTGGAAATTTGAAAGAAAGTCTCAAGGAATTCGATCGCGATCAGGTGTTTGACTGCCTCCAGCGCTATGGCAACGCCGGAGCCAAACGAAGGCTCAGGGAGGCGTATGCCTGAGTTTCTTCATTCCCTAAAAGACGCGAAGGACCTCCTTGAGATGATCGCTTCCGAGAAAGGTTTGGCGCCCGCGGTGGTGGAGAAGGATTACTGGATCATGCACTGTCTGTGGGGCCTTCAGAAGTTGGGGCTCAATTTCGAGATGAAGGGCGGGACTTCATTATCCAAGGGCTGGCAGATGGTGGAGCGATTCTCGGAGGATATCGATATCCGTTTCGATGCCCCTGCAAAACTTAATCTTAAGGGCGATAAGCCTGGACACGCGGAGGCGCGCCTTGCTTTCTACGATGACCTCGCTTCGCGGATCAGGATTGAAGGAATTACTACGGAACGTAATCGCAAGCATGATGATCCAAAATCGCAAAATGGCGGCATCAGTCTGAGATATCCCGCCCATTTTGCGATGGCGCCGGGTCTTCGAACAGAGGTTCTTCTAGAAGTCGGATTCGCCAAAACAGCGCCGAATGAGCCGCGCGATTTCAGCAGCTGGGCTCTCGACAGGGCCTTGGCATCTCATGCCAATGTGATCGACAATCGGGCTCTCGGCGTCAAATGCTTTTATCCTGAGCATACCTTCGTAGACAAGATTCAAACAATCTGCCGGCGGTTTCGTCAGTATAGGGATCGCAATGATCCCGAGAAAGACAAGCCTCAATTCTTCTTGCGGCATTATTACGACCTCTATATGCTGTTGGAAGTTCCCCGGGTTAAGGCTTTCATCGGCACGCCGGACTATGAGGCTTATAAGAAGGAGAAGCTAAAGACCGCGGATATGGCGGAATTTGAGACTCGCGATGCATTTCTGCTTAAAGATGCCCGCGCCTACGAGTTGTTTGAGAAAGAATTTCCGGAGGTCGCCGGGATAATCTATCCACCTCGGCCTAAGTTCGCCGATATTATCGCCCGCATACGGGAGTACGCTCCAAATCTTTAGGTCAGGCGCCCCTGAAAATTACGGATCGCAGGCTAAGGACTCTTGACAAAATAATATGGACATTTGGCTAAGCCGATTTTGGAGCGAAACAAGGAGAGAGGAGCGCGCATGGCTTAAGCCATGTAAGCGACGAACGACGCGGTTGTAGCCCAAAAGCGGCTTAGCCCCTTCGGGGGAGGCCCATCTTCGGCCCATTTTTTCGTTGCTCGGCGCTCACATAACTCGTTATGCTCGCTTCTCGCGCCTCGAACTGGGCTCGAACCTGGGCCTCCCAAATGTCCATATTATTTCGTCACGAGTCCTAAGCTTAAACGTGGAGGGAGGGAATGAGCGTGAGACGAAGAGGGCGGCTCGCTATATTCCAAATTGAACGAGAAGTAACAGGCTTTTCTCGACTTTTGTCAGAATTTTTTCTCAAGGGACTTCCCCCAATTCCCCCGCGCGTAGTCCGTATCGCGACGGATCACGCGAAAAGGTGCCGCATCGCCTCCCACCAGTGCAGGGCGAGAGCCGAATAGAAAAAAACTGTGGGTTTTGGGGAGCCTACAGATTCTTCCTATCATGATAAGAATTTTAACGCTTTTTTCCGACCGAAATCAAATTTTTTCGTCATTCCGGCGTTTCTTCTCTCGTCATTCCGGCGAAAGCCGGAATCCAGTTCATCGCGAGACCTGGACCCCGGCTTACGGATTGGCCGCTCTTCAGAGAACTTGGAAGTGCGCCGTTTTTCCGCGGATTCTGGAAACGGCATTTCCTCGGGATATCCCTCGGTCACACTTCCTCGTCTATACTCGGTCGCCGGGGTGACGAATGTAAAAGGATTTCAGGGACACTACACTAGGCCTTTTGCAAGGATTAACATCGAGATAGCTGGGGAAAAATCAGGCTGTCTGTTATGCTTGGTTCAGATGCTATACGGCGCTGGCCTGTTCAGTATTGAGCAAGTGCATGAATTTGACGAATGTCGGCAGCGACGGCTCCGTGGAGGGCTTCAGCAGTCTATGAAAATACTGGCGCGACACACCCATCGCCTTTGCGCCACGAGACCTATTGAAGATTTGAAGATGAGCCCGGTAGATTTCCGTGACCGCTTCATAGTCGCCCTCAGCAAGAGCCTCAAAAATGGCTTTGCGCACAAAGACGGGATCGCCGAGCTTGATCGATGGATCATGGTCCTTGATATTCTCGTCAAGCCGCAGTTTACGCGGTTTCCCGAGCCAAGAGAGCCCTGGCTTTCCCGATGTCACGGTTCTGCCCATTTTTATCTCCTCCCAAAAACATCAATGCCGCCTGCCCATCCTCCATCACGACGTAGCCAAAATAAACCCGGAGCCCATTTTTCCATCGAAGCTCGAATAAACCGCCGCCCAACGCCTTTACGTCGCCAAAATGGTTGTGGTCCCGAATGCGCTTCAGCCTGATTTCTACGAGCGCTTGCAGATAAGAACTCAGGCCGTTCAGCCATTCATCGAACTCGACTACTTTCGGCGTTTTCATCGAATGTAGCTTATCAATGATATTGTAACTGATCGGCGACATCTTGTCAAGGATTAGAATTATCCAATGCAAGATGAGCCTGAAAAAATGGCGTTTCCATCTTTATCATTGCGGACGTCCCCGGCTTCGTCATTCCGGCGGAAGCCGCAATCCAGCGTTTCATGCAGACGGAGGCGTTCGGTCTGGATTCCCCGCTTACGACCGCGGGGAATGACGAAAGAAGCAAAGCCGCCTTTCGATTTTTTCGAAAGGCGGCTTAAGGATGCGACCAGATTTACAAAAGCCCCTAAATTAGCGGCTCCAACTTACGGTTCCGGTGATGGCTCCAATCAACCTTTAACCTAGAAAGACCTGCTTGAGGCGCGAAGAATGCCCGTGCCGCTCTGATTAGCCGCGCAACCGCCGGTTCCGGTAAAGGAATCGCTATTCGTACCACCACCAGCCTGATCAACCGTCTGACTAACAGTTTGACTAACGCTAGTCGAACCGCAACTCGTGCCGTTGACCGTGAAATTAGGTCCTGCGGTGAAGCTCTCGGACCCCGTAATGGCAATACTCGTCCAGCTTGTATTGTTAAAGTCACTAGTGGGAGTAAAGTTAAGAGAGAAGTTATTCGTATAACTCACCGTCACATTTCCGTTAAGAGTCAAGGTCGTCGTCGATCCCGCAGGATTCAACATACAACTATTATAGGTCTCAACCACTGATCCGCCAAGAGTAACAGGATTTTGGGTGGCGTTTCCCGTAACGTTAACCGTGTTATAAGATATGCTTCCACTTTGGCACTCACTACCGCAAGTTGAAACAGCACTAGAATCAATATACTTCGCGGAGTTGCACGTGCCATCATTTTCAGCCAACCCCGCCGCAAGGCCATCAAAAGCCGTTCCGCCGGAGGAAGCATTAAAGCCCGCGCTTACGGTCACCGTGTTGGTCCCAACAGTTACACTGCACGAACCACTACCCGAACATCCGTTCCCCCAACCGCCAAAGTTTGAGGATCCGTTTGGAGATGCGCTTAGAGAGACCAAAGTCCCTGACGAAAATTTCACCCCGCAGGTGCCGCTGGAACTTGAGCCGCTACAAGAACAGCTGATTCCGCTCGGGCTCGAGGTCACGGTACCGCCGGCATTGCTACCATTGTCGTTACAGCCGACAGTCAAGTTAGCTCCTGTAGGGATAGAGCCCGTGCTTGTGCTTCCGCTTGAAGTGGAGCTTGATTTCTTATTGCAACCCCATGTCACGAAACCAACCACGGCCGCAAGGGCCGCTACGCTGACTAGTCTTTTCATTTCACGCAACCTCTTTATACGCGATTTTTTCTCCGGGCACAGGACTCAAACCCACCGATGAGGATTATACAAAAAAAACGCGGCGCAAAATAAAATTTCGCGCCGCGTCAATCTTAAGGCTTAGCTTCCGCCGACTTTGTATCTGATATGAAAGAGAACGTCAATATCGTTTACGGCGTTGAAGCCGCCGGAGCCTGAATTAAAGTTGTGGTTCAGGGTCGAATCCGTCCAGCGAAATTCCGCGCCGATTCCAAGCCCCGCACTTCCATCCAATGGAATTGGTTATGGGAGGGTTGTTGTTGGTTACGTTGTAATTCGTCAGCGGATCAGCGATACCGATGTTGAGGTCGGTTTCTTGCGTCCCCGCAACTATGGAGGTATGCAGACACGGCGTTACCATCAGCGACAGGATCAACAGTCCGAACAGTTTTTTCATTCATTTTTCCTTTTATTTAAGATTTAACGACTAGGGCGGTTATACTAAAAATTTAGACCACGCAACGCTCAAATATCGTTTTTGATTTTCTGGGTCCTTTGGCCCGCCAAGGCCTGGGCCTTTTGGCCCTGTTTACTTTTGCCAGATTGGTTTAAACTATACCTATGCCGCGAAGATTGCGAGATCAAACTCTAGCCGTTGTTTTGTCGGCCTTTCTGCCGATGTCCAGTCTGGCCCAGGCTTTTCACGGGGAAGACGCCGCACGCCCGGAAATCTCGCCGGCGGAAACCGCCGCCACGCCCAAACTCATTAATTTTCAATCTCTTGAACTCAACTCCCTCGCCCCATTAAAGTCTCAAGACGAGATTCATTTCACAAAGCGGGAACAAAAGATATTGAGTCTCGAACCTCAACCTCATAAAAAAGCCGCTCAAACTAAAAAACAAACTGAAGGTCAATCCGATCTTTCTCTCTTTCAACTCCAAAATCAGAACGCCCAAAACGCCCCTCATCTAGCCGGTGGCCGCTTCAAAGGCGCGCGGCTTCTCATTGAAAACATCCGCGAAAACCTGCCCTGGAAAAAACCCGCTCCGGAATTTACATCCTCCGCTCAAACCCAGGAAAATTCCCCTATTAATAAGGAAAGCCAAAATGGAACCTTTGTTCCCGTCAGCAAAATTGTTTCCCGCCTCAACAACCTTAATAAGGAAAATCCTGCCGCGGCCTGGACTTTAGCCAAGCAAATACTCAACGATCCCTCGGAAAAGCGCTTGGTCGTTCGCTCCTCCGCCTTTGACATTCTCAAAACGGCTCCCCTTTCGGAGTCATTTCCCGAAGCGCTCGCAATACTCAAATCTTTTCATCAGCCGCATTCAAAAGACTACCAGATTGAAGATTGGTATTTGGCCCGCGAAGCGGCGCAATTTTTGGGGCAACGCGCGTCTCAATTAAGCCCCGAGGAGCGCACTCAAACTCTTGGAATCCTTCAAGGCATTGAGAACTTTTACCCCTTAATTGATAAAGCCTCTCAGTTTCCGGAAGCGGGAAAAGTCATCGTCAAGCTCAAACCGCTTCAATCGGTTTCCAATATGGCGGCCTGGGCCATTCTTCAAATGGGGGAATTTGCTCCGCAAGGAATTTTTAAATCTGAAAAGATAAAATTTGAAGCCCAAAAAAAATCGCCCGTTCTATCCTGGCTATCGTCCAAATTTTTACGGCGCACGGTTTTGGGGATTCTTTTCGCCGCAGGAGTGGCCATCCCGATATTATCGCACTACGCCCAAATGCCTGCTCCCAAAACTCCAGCCGCCGTGGTTCAAGTTCAAAAATCCGCGCCCGGGCTTAAAGCTCCCGCTTTCAAGGTTCAGAAACCGCAATCTCCAATAGATCAAATCGCCAAGAACACCGGCGACATGGCCAAAGCGATGAAAAGACCGGAACTTTCCGGCTGGGCGGCCATTAAAGATTCTCTCATCAACATCTTGCCGTGGGTTTTTCTCATGGGGGCGTATCTTTTCATCGCCAATCGCACGAACCCCCTCTCCCGCGGCGCTTCTCAAAAAAACAAGGCCCAGGTTCAAAGTGAAAAACCCAAGGCGCGCTTTTCCGACATCGGCGGAATTGACGAGTCGCTCCTTGAAGTCCAGGAAATCGCCGATTATTTAAAAAACCCCGGCAAATGGATTCGCGCAGGCGCCGTCCCGCCCAAGGGCGCGCTTCTTATCGGCCCGCCGGGAACGGGAAAAACCCTTTTGGCCAAGGCCTTGGCCGGAGAAGCCAACGCTTCTTTTATCCAAATGACGGGATCTGATTTTGTCGAAATGTTCGTCGGCCTTGGAGCCGCGAGAGTGCGGGAACTTTTCAACGAAGCGCGAAAAAACAAACCCACCATCATCTTTATTGACGAAATCGACGCCATCGGCAAAGCCCGCGGAAAAGCCGGTTCTAACGGAGACAACGAACGCGAACAGACCCTCAACCAGCTTTTAACCGCCATTGACGGTTTTGACGGTTCCGATGGAATCGTGGTTTTAGCCGCGACCAACCGGGAAGACGTTTTAGATCCAGCGCTGACCCGTCCCGGGAGATTTGACCGGAAAATTTATGTGGGAAACCCTGACGCTTTGGGCCGAAAAGCGATACTCGCCATTCACGCTGGTAAAGCGTCCCTGGACCCTGAGGTACAACTTGACCCCATCGTACGCCGAACCACCGGTTTTTCCGGCGCGGAGCTGGCGGGAATTATTGACGAAGCCAAACGCCTTGCCGCCCGAAACGGCCGCGCGGACGTTTCTCCCCGCGATATTCATGAAGCCATTGACAAAATGACGGTGGGAATCGAGCGCAATCTCGCCCTTTCTCCCGCGATTAAAAAAAGAGTGGCTTATCACGAGGCGGGGCACGTTCTCGCCGGTTTTTTCGCGGGGCAACCCCTGGCCAACAAATTAACGATTGTGCCCCACGGAGGCCAAGCCCTGGGATACGCCGAACCCGCGCCGGAAAACGAAGACGACGTTTTTCTCTTGACTAAGACCCAGCTTAAAAACCGCTTGGTCGGCCTCATGGGCGGACGCGCGGCCGAGGAAATTATTTTCGGCGAAACCTCGACTGGCCCTGGAAACGACATCGAACAAGCCGAGCGCCTCGCGCGCAACATGGTTGAGAAATTAGGGATGGATGAAAACATCGGCATTCTCACCTCCGGCGCGGATGCGCCCGGGGTCAGCAAAAATAGCGAACAGACCAAGCGAGAAATGGATTTAGCCGTCAACAAACTTTTAGGAGAAGCTCTCTCTAAAGCTAAAACCCTGTTAGAAGCCCATCAAAAAACGCTTGAGAATGTCGTCTCGGAGCTTTTAGAAAAAGAAACTCTCCAGAAAGAAGATTTAGAAAAAATTATTACCGCTAACCGCCCAAAGGGAGAAAACCATGACTGAATTAAAAACCACCTCGCGCGTTTTCTTTGCGCTCCTTCTCTTATCATCTAGTCCAGTCTTCGCGGGGATGAACTCGGCGTTGCCCACGGAAACGGGTTTTCTTTCCCAACCGATATTTACGATGGGCGCCAATCAAGGGCTCGGCGCATCCCTTCAAAACTTTTCAAAATGGTCCTCGAACCCGTCTTTGAATTTAAATGAGGACGCCAAAACCTCCGAGTGGGTTTCTGTCTTAAAAAACGCCGCAACTCCCGAAGGCAGGCAGCTTTTAGCGCCTCTACTCAACGCTTTAAACTCAAAGGCCAAGGCCCAAATCAAAGGACGCCTTAACGCCCTTGTGTCCATCCAAAACCCTCAACGTCAAAAAGTTCTTCTCTCTCAAATCGCCGCTCTCCTGGAAAAAGGCAGAAAAAAATCAGCCGCGCGAGTTTTGGAATCTCTCCAAAAATATGCCAATGACTTGACCCAAAATGAGGGAGCGTCCTCATCCTCTCAAGAGTCCTTTGAAAAAGCCAAGGCGCTCGATCAGATGTTAATGCCCTTGGCGAAAATCTACGTTCGCGACGCCAAACAAACTAATACAGTCAACCGCCTCTCCCAAACCCTGGCCCAAGTCCAGTCCCAACATATCTCAAAGACGCTTGAGCCTTATTGGGCCAGCGGCAAAAACCCCGAACAAGGCTCCGCCGCTGAAAAACTACTCAGCGACCCCGCCTATAACGTGGACGCGCCCCGGGAAGGCCCGTCGTGGCTTAAATCTGCTGAAACCAAACAGGTCCTGACCCCACAGGAGGTTAATCTTCGCTCATCCAACCTCCAACTTCAATTCCCGCATATCTTTATTCCCACCCACAGCGATCTGATCAAAATTGGAGATCAGAACGTCAAGAGAACTCTTTTCCCTAACGTTCCCAATGGAACGGGAGACGATATTCCCTCAATCCTTGCCGCTGGAAATAACGCCTCGAACTCAACTCAAATCATGCTCTATGAAGAAACCTTGGATGCGGATGTCGCCTCCATCGTCCAAGGCCTTAAACAGGGAAAGAAATTTGAAATCATTGCGGACTATTCCAATCTTTTCCCGGAAAAAATGCGCGATCACAACCGAACGCGAAGCCCGCAGCTTCAAAAACTGGTGGATGAGTCCAACGCCGGGAACCCGAACCTCAAGCTTTACGCGCTCAAGGGTTTGGGAAGTATTGGAATCCAACACGCAAAATTTCGCATTTGGAATGTCCCGCATCTCCTTGGAAATTCCCAAATACTTGAAACCGGTTCCTACAATTATTCAACTCACTCCCAACAAAATAACTGGGAAAACGTGGTATTCATCGACGATAAAAAAATTATCGCGCTTTACCAGAGTTTTTTTAATTGGGCCAAAAGCGTGGCCAGGCCCTATTCAGACGATCTTAATCCCGAGGAACCGACCATCAATAGCCCCATTCCCACGGACCCGAGCCTCGGACAAAGTTTTAATGGAACAGCCCTTCCCATCGCGTCATTTTCTCCTGACGGTGGAACAGGAGATGCCTGGGCCAAAATCATCAACGCCTCTAAACAAGAAGCCATTATTGGGATGTTCGGCTTTTACCCTTGGCCGGATTTGGTCTCGACCATCGTTTCAAAACTCAACCAGGGCTTGTCTGTCCGCGTTTTGTCCGACATTCACCAATCCCATAACCCGGCTTCCATCGCCGACATGAAAAAAGTGAAAGACGCCGGGGCCCAGGTGCGCGTGATTGCCGGCGCCGGAGAAACCGGGCTTTTTCACAACAAACTCGTCATTGGAGACGGGAAAAACGGCGGCATTGTCGCCACGGGTTCAACCAACATGAGCTTTAACGGAAACCGGCACAATTTCGAGAACACGGTTTATCTCAAGGACCCCTATCTCGGGGCGCTGGTCGATTATCTCGAAGCCCTTTGGAACATGGGAAGCGAACCGGATTATTCCCAACTGACGGTTCCCCATCCGCAAGGATAAAACGCACCCCGAAAAGCTGAGAGAATCTCTCTTAGAACCATGCTCCGACGGGCTTAAGAAAGAGAAAAGAGACCCTTACCTTCTTTACGGTTCCAGGGCCTGGATGCCTTGATTTTGCGATGAATGAGTTGAAGGACTAACGCTCGCAAGGTTTGACTTGGTCCAAAGTCCGGCTTTAAGCCCGGCCTGCTGACAGCCAAAAGGCAGTTGCGCAAGATTGTCCTTGAGACAGCGGGACACGCCTTTTTCGGTCGTCTCCTGGTAACAGAGACCGAGAATTTGGGGTTTACAGAAATTAAATACGAGCGTTCGATAGGCGTAATGCTGAATTTGAGGCATTTGTTCGCGGCAAGAAGAAGAAAGTTTTTTTTGATTATTTAAAAGGCATTGGGAGGCGGGGCCGTATCCGCTCATTTGACTGGCGCAATACTTGGATAAATCATGGCTACAGGCATGGAGGAGTTGAGCCGCTTTTTGATGAGCCGCCTTCACCTTTTTTCGGCAATCTGTTGAGAGACGGTTTTTATGCGCTTCCAGGCAGCGCAGTCTTTCCGGCATCGTCTTTGCCTCCTGGCAATAATCATGGATTTCTTTTCCGCACCAACCGTAGATGATTTTAGGCTTGGCCGCCCCTTTAATTTCAGATGCCCAAGAAAGCCTTGCCGCAGCAATAAGGATTAAAATAATTGCCCCTGTCTTTTTCATGGATTATGGTTGCCTGGCACATATCCTACATTAATGTTCGAGCATATCCCTCGGTTGTCCCATTCCCAATTGCCGTTACAACCCGACTGCCAACGATTGATGCAGTAAGAGGTAATTAAGTAGGGAGTTTCTGCTGGACAAGGCGGGAGAGGTTTACATGAATTACTACATGGAGCATCTGATTCAACGCCACCAAGCTTCTCTGCTGACCCGCTACCCCACGCCCCATCTCCATATTGATCCGTAGCCATCCAAACGTTTCCGGGCGTGACGCTGTTTTGTGGAGAATTGATTCTCAATATCGGATTAGCGCAAGGGTTGCAACCATAAGAACCGCAACAGGTTGTCATTGTCGGTTCAACATCTAAAGTCGCCTGCGGATTACTTGTCCCGAGGCCGACTTTACCATCAAGAAATAAATTGGCCATCCCCGAGCCGTTGAAATACCCCAGGCGTTCATATTGTCCGGAGTCGCTAACATTGACGACTCCATATTTCGAAGGGCTCGCGGCGCTGCCATGGATTCGGATGGAGTCCAAGGTTCCATTATCTTGCGCGAAGATATTGACTTTCACTCCCGATGTCGCTTGATTACTTCCAATTTCCACAAAACTCGGAGTTCCTCCAGCTTGAGGATCACGGGCAAGCCAGGTATTTCCAATCGTCACCATATTGTTGTAAGCCCCGGCAGGAGCGGGATAATAAGTGGAAAGAGTGATATCTTCAGTGGCAATGGGCTGAGTTAAAAGCGCGAGCAAGACTGCGGATAAAAAAAGGGCGGCTTCACCGCGCGAGAGTTTAAGCCGAAATTGATGGAGATGAACTTTTTTTTCCATCGGTCCTATGAGTATATCCCCCCCCCACCGCGTTTGTCAAGGGGAAAAATGATCATGAGCCAAAACGTCTTTGGAATCCTTCTTGATTTGGGAAAAAAATTCCCGTTTTTTTTCGGTAAAAGAGCCGTCCAAAATGCTTTGCCGAATTTCGCGGGCTAAAACCAGCATCAGGTGAATGTTATGATAGGAAATCAAGCGATGGGCTGAAAGCTCGCGGCTCCGGTGAAGATGAGAGAGATAGGCCTTTGAATACCTTCGGCAGACAAAGCAGGAACAAGAAGACTCAAGAGGCTTAAAATTGGTCCGGCAAAGACTGTTGGAGATATTGTATTTTCCCACACGGGTCATCACCTGGCCATTTCGGGCCACCCGGGTCGGCCAAACACAATCCATCATATCTACCCCCAAGGCGACCGCCTCCCATAAATCTTCCGGCGTTCCCACGCCCATGAGATAGCGCGGTTTTTGCTCGGGAAGAGATTGAACCGTCTTGTCCAGAATTTCCCACGTTAGTTCCTTGGGTTCTCCAACCGAAAAACCGCCGAGAGAAATTCCATCGGTCTTAATTTGGCTCATGTGTTCGGCCGCCCGCAGCCGCAAAGGCGCGAAAAAACCGCCCTGAAGAATGGGGAAAAAGAGAGCTTTTGAACCCTCCGCTTTTTTTTGAAGAAATGCTTTTTCTGAAAGATCAAGCCACCTCATTGTTCGCTCAAGCGCGAGTCGAGTCTGGGCCTCATCCGAGGGATACGGCGCGCAAACATCCAAGGCCGTCCAACAATCGGAACCCAACTCCGATTGAATCTCGATCACTTTTTCCGGAGTCAGGCGGTGCGCGCTCCCGTCAATATGAGACTTAAACGAAACCCCGTGATCATCAATAGTCCTTAAATCCGCCTGGCTTAAGACCTGAAAGCCGCCGGAATCGGTCAAAATCATGCCGTCATATTTCATGAAGCGGTGAAGTCCGCCCGCTTGCTTAATCACGGAGGTCCCGGGCCTTAAATAAAGGTGATAGCTGTTGGAGAGAATCGCCTGAACGCCCAAGGACTCTAAATCTTCCTGGGACAAAGCCTTAACCGAAGCCTGGGTCGCAACCGGCATATAAACGGGAGTCTCAACTTCTCCGTGGGCGGTTGCTAAAAGCCCAGCTCTCGCGCGGGATTTCGCGTCGCGCCCCAAAACATTAAAGCTCATAAAATCAGCATCGCGTCGCCATAGGAGAAAAGACGATATTTTAAAAGAAAGGCTTCTTGGTAAATTTTAAGTAATTTCTCCCGTCCCACGAAAGCGGAAGCCAGAATTAAGGGGGTCGATTCCGGTAAATGAAAGTTGGTGATCAGGCCTGAGACCATCTTTATAGGATAACCAGGATAGACAAAAAAATCCGTCCAGCCGAAAAGGGGACTGTCCCCTTTTTCAGCCGAAAAGGGGACAGTCCCCTTTTCGGCTAAGGTTTCAAGAGTGCGGACAACCGTGGTCCCGACCGCGATAATT
>JAKAQO010000008.1 GCA_021822495.1 bacterium
TCTCATCCTGACCCAAAACGCCTTGGGCGCTCAAAGCCGCATGAGCTACGACTCCTTCGGCCATCTCGCGAAAATCCAAGACCCCTTGGGAAATACGAGCGCGTTTTCTTATGACTCAAACGGCGCCTGTACCCAGAGGCAAAAAAGTGACAGGTAAAAAATATGAATAAACGAGCGCGAAAGAGGCAAGTTCGGGAGAATCGGAAGAAATTGTTCCTTGAGGCTTGGCATGAGGCCAAGGCCGAAGGCGTCTCTCTGTCCAGTTTTTGCCGCGATTACGGGCTATGCCGGAATAATTTCTATCGCTGGCTTCGCGAGAAAGGAGAAGCGCTTAAGCCCTATCCCATTCGCCGCGTCGATCCCGCTCTCGCCGCGAAAGCGATCCGGATTCACCGCCGCTACCATGGAACTTGGAGCGGCGAAACAATCTCCCTGGCCCTTCGAGGCCGGATTAGCCCGTGGAGCGTCAGAAAAGCCGTTCGATCCTTGGAACCTAATGTTAATGTCGGAAACTCCCGAGTCTCAACTCCCGTTTCCCATTCCGCGCGGCGATTTCCTCTATGGGCTACGGACTGGACCGAGTTCAAGATCGCGAGAAGCAAGTTTTTCATCCTTCTCCTCATGGACGAGGCCTCGCGATTCTGGTTGGGGCACGAAATCCTCGCGCATTGCCCCAATTCGTTCGATGTCGCGCGTCTTCTCGCTCAAGCTTTCGATCGTTACTCATCGCGGCCCTTGGCCGTCAAGTCGGATCGCGCCCAAGTTTTCAAAAGTTCGCCTTGGCTTGAGGAGCTTCGGAAACAAAAAGTCTTGCCGCGCCTGAGCCGTCCGCATTGTCCGACGGACCAAGCCGTCATCGAACGGGGAATTCGGGAGGTTAAGCAATGGCTTCGGGTTCTCGCGCCGGAAAACCCGGAAGCCCTGCGCTCGGCGTTGGATGAGGGAATTTTCATGCTCAATTTTCTAAAGCCAAAAGTCGTCTTAAACGGGCAAACTCCGGCGGCGGCGTATTTTACGCCGCAGAAGCTCCAGGCCGAGCCGGAAAAAAGAATTTCACCCCCGACCGCTCCGCCGTTGTCAAGACCCAGAAGCGTCTAGGACCCCTCTCGCTCCTTTCCGACTCTCGACGAGAAAATGTCCTTTTTTCTCGCGCGCTCGGCGGCCGTCAGGATTCCGTCAGCATTGCCTATTATCCTATCCCGTGAAAGAGGCGGGATGCATCTCTCTTAAAGAGCGGGCATCCGCCGTTTGGTCCGGGTGAATCATTCGAGCCGAGCCGCTAAATTCGTATTGGAGGCATCGCAATGCGAAAAATGCCGTCGGCAATCCGATTGGGAAAAACGGGGTGCGCCTCCGCGCTTTTTGCGTTCTTTCTTTTTTCCGCCCCAACCGTAAGCTTCGCCGGAGTCGCCGTCTCGACCATTTCGTGCGAGGCCCTGCGGCTGATGGAGTTTAAACAAACGCCGGGGCTTTCCGTCATCGACGTGCGTTTGCCGCCCGATTTCGACAAATCCCACGTCCAAGGGGCTCGGAATATCCCGAAAGCGGCGCTCGCCTCCGCCGGGCTCCCCAAAAGCGGCCTCCTCGTTCTTTATTGCGGTTCGGCCTCCTGCCCGCTAAGCCACATGGCGGCCGAGACCTTGATGGCGGACGGCTATCAGAATGTCTCGGTTTTAGACGGCGGGCTCGCGGCTTGGAGCGGGAAGGGATATCCCACCCAAACCTCGTCCGCGCCCAAGCGCATTAAAATCAAGCATACCTCTCAAAGGGAAGTCCGGGCTGAAGTCCTCTCAAAGCGGGCGTTCATCATCGACCTTCGTCAAGCCACGGGATATCGAGCCGGGCATATTCCCGGCGCCGTCAATATCCCCTTGGAAAATTTGCCGCAAAACCTCTCTGAAATCCCGCGCGGCGCCACGGTCTTGGTCTACGATCTTGTCCAGTCCCGAATGAGAGAGGGAGTTCAAGAGCTGAAGAAAGCCGGAATCAAGGCGCGGGAACTTTCCGGCGGGTTCGCGGCCTGGGTCAGGGGGAAAAACTCGGTGGAGGTCAAGTAATGGGGGAAAGGCCGCGCGGACATTTCGCGTCAAGATGGGGGCTTTTCATTCTCGCTTTCCTCCTTCTTCTCACGCGCGAAGTCTCGGCCCAGAACGTTTGCGCCATCGTCAAACTTCAAATATCGCAAAAGGCGACCCTGGAGCGGGAGGCCTTCAACGCCGATCTCGACATCTCAAACAACATTCCCAATCAGCCGCTGACGAATCTCAAGGTCCAGATATTCATCAATGACGCGAACGGGAACCCGGCGGACAATCTCTTTTTCGTCGCGGTCAGTTCCTTAAGCGGAACCAACGCCGTGGATGGAACGGGCGTCATCCAATCCTCAAGCTCCGCCAACATCAGCTGGCTCATCATTCCCTCGACCGGAGCGGGAGGAACGCTTCCCCAGGGGTTGAATTATTCGGTCTCGGCCATGATGAGTTCCGTCTCCAATGGAACGCCTCAAACTCTCAATACTTTTCCCGCGACCATCACGGTCTTGCCCCAGCCGGCTCTTGATCTTGAATACGCCATTCCCTTTGAAGTATTTGGAGAGGAACCGCTGCTGTTGCCCAATATCGTCACGCCGATAATTCCGTTTCCCTTGGCCGTCCGAGTCTTGAATGTCGGCTACGGGCCGGCGAACAATTTCCAAATTCAATCCGCGCAACCGGAAATCGTGGATAATAAGCAAGGATTGGCCGTCAGTTTCAACCTGTTGGGGACCAATGTCGGCGGAATAACCGCGCCCAATTCGCTTCTCGTCAATTTTGGAAATATCCCGCCCGGGGGAGCCGCGCAGGCGTCCTGGATTATGTCGGCAAGCCTTTCCGGGCAATTCATTAGTTTTACTTCGACCTTCACCCATGCGGCCGCCTTGGGAGGACAACTGACTTCCCTCATCCAAAACATCTCCAATTACACGCTTCTCAGCCAGGTCCAGGTGGATGTTCCAATCATGGACCCCAGCCCCGATTTTCTGGTCAACACCAACTTCGATCGGCAATCCATGGGAGCGCTTTTGGACTCCGGCGTCCAGCCTCCCGCCAATTTAATCCTTGAATCGGATTATCAAACCCCGATTCAAGTCACGGAAGTTCCCGGAAGCATTTCTGGAATCTTGGGCGGCTCCAGCGCGAGCCTGAACTTTTCTTTTACCGAGGCCGTCAGTTCCGGCGTATGGGTCCACAGCTACGCGCCTTTTCCCTACGGAAACAGCCAAGACGGCGCCAGCCCGGCCATCGCCTCGGCCATTCGCTCGGACGGCAAGAAAATAAACCCTCAAAACGTCTGGGTTTCCAAGCACTTCATCAAAAGTTCCCTCAAGTATATTTTCTGGCTTAACGTTTTGGATTTCACATCTTCCGCGGCGACTTATGTAATTAATTTTAGTTCAGCCAATCTCGATCTTCCGCCGGGAGCGGTTAATAATTTATCCGCGCAAACCGACGCGACGGAAGGAGGCGCGATCAGCCTCGGCTGGACGGCCCCGGGAGACGATGGATTTGTCGGAAACATGTTGGGCGCGAGTTATTTCATCGAATCCAGCCTCAGTTCCACGACCGCGTTCGCTCCCGGAGCCGCGCAAATTCATTTCGCGACCAACACGATCGCGAACTCCACCCAGTCCTATCTCTTATCGGGCCTGGTCGGAAATGCGACTAATTATCTCGTTTTGTGGACCCAGGACCCGGGCGGAAATATGTCGGCGCTTTCAAATGAGGCCACGGCTTATACGCTCCCGAATCCGCCAAATTCCCTTGTCATCTCAAGCAGAACCAACAACGCCTTGAGCGTGAATTGGGCTATAGGCGACAATTCGCTTCCCATCGCCTATCAGGTTCTGGCGGCAACCGCGCCCTTCGGCCTTGCCGTATCCTCAAGCCCATTCTTGGACTCCTTCCACAGCAGCTTCACCTTCACCGGTCTTCTGCCGGGAACGACTTATTTCATTTTGGGTCTGGCCGAAAACCCCTTGACCGGCGTTTCCTCTCCTTTAATCGTCCTAGGCTCCACGGAGACCATTTTGCCGCGTGATATCGAACCTCCGCGCACCAGCCTCCTTATCAGCTCCCCATCTTTCGCGGGGCCGGAAACGATTCCGTCGTCAATGACCTTCGTGACCAGTCAAACGACGATGACTTTATCTTCGATTGACGATCTTTTGTCTACCGGCGACGCCGTGGGGCTTGGCGTTGCCTTGACGGAACTCCAAATCGACCAAAGCACGCCGACCATTTTCACCGATACCGCTCCCGGCGTGGGGAAAATTTTTGTCTCGACCTTTAATCTCGCCGGTTTTTCGGACGGGCTTCACACTCTTCGCTATTTCTCAAAAGATATCGTCGGAAACGTCGAGGCCGTTCATGTCGCGACCGTCGCCGTGGACAATACCCCGCCCGCGACCAGTCTCGTTTTCCTAAACGGCTTTTCCCATGCCGTCTCGACCTTGACCTACGTGTCTTCCTCAAGCTTCTTCAGCTTTTCTGCCGTCGATCCCGTCATCAACGGCGTCGCCTCGGGACTCGCCTTAACCCAATACCGCGTCGATCCCTCGACCTTCCCGCCCACGCCATTCGAGGATTTCATTTCTTCTTTCAGCTTGCCGCCCGGGCTTCATGAAATTGATTTCCGCAGTCAAGACAACGTGGGAAATATCGAGCCGATTCATCAGAACTTCGTCTTTGTCGACACCTCGCCGCCTTCCATTAATATCACCGCGCCTTCCTCTGGAACCTACGCCGCGACTCTCAGCACGATCACGGTCCTCTTCTCGGTCTTAGACCCCTATGATCCCAGCCCCGTTTCAACCGCCACCCTGGTCGAGCTCTCGCACTTGGGAGGACCCATCTCGGGTTCGACCGAGGCCTTTGTCGTCAACGGCGAGACCATTGCGCCCGCAAGTCTCGATCAGGGAGTTTGGGAACTTCAGGTAACGGCCTTTGATTTCGTCCATAACAGTTCTAGTTCCGCGGGCGTGCCCTTCAGGGTACTCCACGATATCGAGCCCCCGCGAACCAGCCTCCTCATCAGCTCGCCCTCTTTTGCGGGCGCGGGAACGATTCCGTCTTCAATGACCTTCGTGACCAGTCAAACGACCATGACCTTGTCCTCTATTGACGATCTTTTGTCTACCGGCGATGCCGTGGGGCTTGGCGTCGCGTTCCAAAGCCTCTCTATTGACGGTTCGACTCCCACGATTTTCACTGATACAGTTCCCGGCGTGGGAAAAATTTTTAATTCGACCTTTAATCTCGCGGGTTATTCCGACGGCCTCCATGTCCTCCGCTATTTCTCGGAAGATATCGTCGGAAATGTCGAGGCCGTTCATATCGCGACCATCGCCGTGGACAATACCCCGCCCGTGACGAAACTGGGCTTTAGCGGCGGGACTCAGTTCTCGACTCCCTCGGTTTCAGGCGTCTACGCTTCCTCTTCAAGCTTTATCGTCCTGTCGGCCACCGATCCCATCGTCAACGGCGTCGCCTCGGGAGTCGCTTTTACGCGCTATTCCGATAACGGAAATGCCTTTCAAATCTACTCCTCTTCCTTTGCTTTGCCCGGCGGCGCGCATCTTTTGAGTGATCAAAGCCAGGACAACGTGGAAAATCTCGAAGCCTTGGAAAATACGAACATCCTCGTTGACACCTCTCCGCCCGTAACCACAATTTCCATCGGATCCCCGACCTACACAAGTCCCTCGGGAACCCTCTATGTCTCGACTGAGGCCCCGATTTCCTTAAGCGCCGTGGATCCTCTCATTCCGCAAATCAGCACGGCCCTTCCCGCTTTCCCGGGTTCGGGCGTCCTTCTCACTCAAATCGCCCTGGACACGAACGTTTTCTCGGTCTATTCGGGAAGCTTCACGCTCGCCGAGGGAATCCATACGATTCTCTACCGCTCCGTGGATGAGGTCGGAAATGTCGAGGCGACGCATCAAATCCAGATCGAGTCGGACGGAACTCCGCCCGTTTCGTCTTTGTCCATCGGTTCTCCGCAATTTGCGCTGTCCTCCACCACTCTCTTAGTCAGTTCCATCACGCCTTTCGTGATCGTCTCAACCGATCCCGTCTCAAACGGTGTCGCCTCGGGAGTCAAAAATTCATTCTTTAAAGTTTCGATTGGAACCTTCGCCATCGCGGGTTCGAGTTTTACGGTTTACTCGGGGAGCTTCACGTTGTCTCCGCCGGACGGGTCTCAAACCATTTCCTTTTATAGCGTGGACGAAGTTTTAAACGCCGAAGTCATGAAAAGCTCAACCGTCATTTTGGACTCGACCCCGCCGAGCCTGGCCCTTCTTTCCCCGGCTTCCTGCGAACAGGGAATCTGCCGCGTCCTTAAGGGAAAGTTCCCGGTCCTGGGCTCGGTCTATGATCTTTATCTCGCAAGCTGGACATTGTCCTTTGCTCCGGGTCAAAACGCCGTTTCGGGATTTACTCAAATTTCATCAGGAACGCTCGCCGTCAGTTCCGGGACCCTGGGAACCTGGGACACGACGGCTTTGACTGGCTGGCAGACCCTGAGCCTCTCGGCCTCGGATTTGGTCCAGAATATGAGCGCGATTCAAATCAACGTCTTTATCGGCGATCCGGGGGAATTAATGATTTTGGGAAACGACGACGTCTTTAACCTCCCCGAGGGCGTCGCCGCCGCCGAATCCGGAAACATCTACGTCGCCGATACCAACGCGGATCGAATCGAGGTCTTTTCCTCGACCGGCGCCGAATTGACCGGCTTTGGGGTTCGCCCTCCAGAATTCCCGGGAGAAATTCCGCCACCTGAACCCGCTCCCAATGGAGCTCCGCCGCAAGATAGCTTGGGAGATCAAGACGATCAGGTCTCGACCATGACCCTGACCCTCAATAAGCCCTCGGGGCTGGCCCTCGATTCATCGGGATATGTCTACATCGCCGATACGAACGACGACCGCGTCGTCAAGGTTTCGAGCTCGGGACAAATCCTCCTGGCCTTGGGAAAAGAACATTCCGGAAAAGACGGAAGAGTCTTTTTCAGCCCCGGATCGGGGCCGGGAGAGTTCAATAAGCCCTCCGGCGTCGCCGTCGACAGCTCGGGAAATATCTATGTCTCGGACACCGAAAACGGCCGGATTCAAATTTTTAGCTCCACGGGAAGTTTTGAGACCGCCTTTAATTTGCCGGCGACGCCAAGAGGGGAGAACGAAAAGGACAAGCCCCCAAAAGGACCAGGCGGGCGCGGACCGGATAATCGCCAGCAAGATATTGGAACTCCCTTCGGCATTGCCTTGGACGGTTTAGGACGCATTTACGTCGCCGACCCCAAGGGCGGGCGCGCTCTCGTCTTTAGCTCAACCGGACAGATTTTGCTTGATATTCCCATCGCGACGCGCCGGAAGCGGAACGAAAAAAATCCGCCGCCTTCCGTTTTTCCCGGACTTTCCAGTCGCGAGCGCGGAGAGCCCTTCGGCATCGCCGTTTCGACGGGAGGAGATTGCCTGCTGGTCTCGGACCGAAAATCGAACCGAATCCTTAAATTCGACGATCTCGGCGCGCAAACGCTTAAATTCGGAAAATTCGGCCAAATTCCGGATAATACAAAGCCGCCCCAAAAAATCGTCTTTCACAAACCGATGGGACTGGCCCTGGACTCTTCCGGCGCTCTTTATGTCGCGGATCGGGATAACGACCGCATCGAAAAATTCAGCCTGCCGACGGCCACGCCGACCATTATCACGCCGCCTCCGGGACCCGAGGACGATGAAATCGCGCGCGGCGTCGTGGATAAGGACCTGGGCGGAAAAATCAGCCGTCCGGATTTTTCAAGCGTCCAATTCTCACCGGGAGCTCTTCTCCATGATCTCCAAGTCAAGGTCTCAAGCGTCACCGCCGCAAATCTGCCGCAACTCGACGCCATGGCCAAGGCCGCTCAAACCTCCGGCCTGACGCCCGCCTACGCCCCCGTCGATTTCGGACCCGAGGGAACCGTCTTTCAAGCCTCGGTGACGCTGACCATTCCTTACAACCCCGCCATGCTCGCCAATGCGGGAATCTCAGACGACGATCTCAAAATACGCTGGTGGAATCCGGTTCAACAAGCCTGGCAAGACCTGGATTCGAGCGTGGATAAAACCAATCACTTGGTCACGGCCCAGACGGGGCATTTCTCGCTTTATCAAGTTTTAGCGGGGACAAGCTCAACGAGAAGTTTGAACCCCTTGAGCGCCCCGACGGCGTTTCAATTCGTCGACCTCTACGCCTTTCCCAATCCCGCCAAGGGGCAATTCCCCGATATCCGCGTCCAGGTGGGGCTGGCCGATTCGGTCGATCTCCACATCTACGACATTTCTGGGCGATTGATTAAAACCGCGACCTTGACTAATCCCGTTCAACTCGACGACGGAAACGGCAAGGGGCTTCAATACACTTTTGATTATCTCTGGAACACAAGCTCGATCGGATCGGGAGTCTACATCTACGCAATAACGGCTCACAAAGCGGGATACTCCAATATTAGCCGGACCAAAAAAGTGGCGGTGATAAGATGAGAGAAGAGGGGAATGAAGGATGAGGGTTGAGGAAAGAGGACAAAGAATGGAAACACAACGGGAACCGGGCGTTTGTCTCCGCGGTTTTGCCCTGAGCGTTTTTTTCCTCCTTCAACCTTATTTCCTCACATCTCTTTTCGCCGATGAAACCGCCGCCTTCCTTAAAATCGGCGTCGGAGCCCGGGCCGTCGGCATGGGCGGCGCCTTTACCGCCGTCTCGGGAGACGTCAATTCCCTCTTCTGGAATCCGGCGGGCCTCGCTGATCTTAAACAATCTCAACTGGGAGCGATGAGCTCGGTTTTAGCGGCGGATACCAATCTCAATACCTTGGGCTATGCCCAGCCGACCAAATACGGAACCTTCGGCGCTTCGGCTTTGTATTTGGATCAAGGCCCCTTGGACGGCCGCAACGCCTCCGCCCAACCCACCGGAAATTTTAACGCCTCGGACTTCGCCGGAAGCGTCGCCTACGCCAATAAATTCGGGAAACATTTGAGGCTCGGGACGAACTTGAAATACATCCATAGCTCGATTGCGGCGGATGCCGGAGAAGATTTCGCCCTGGACGCGGGCGCGCTTTATGATTTTGGGAAACTCGGGCCGGGAACGCCGGTCTTGGGCGCAATGGTCCAAAATCTCGGGCCTAAAATGTCCATGGGCGGCGGCGCGGCCTCTTATCTTCCGACGACGCTGGCCACGGGACTCAGCTACCGCTGGAGGGGACTCCTGGCGGACATTGATTACAAATCCATGCCCTATGCCCCGGCCTCCGAGGTGGACGCGGGACTTGAGTTTCGACCGATAGAGCTGATTGCCCTTAGGGCCGGTTATGATCGCTCAACTTTTTCGGAGCCCCTTCTTCTTAACGGCTCCGGCGGCATTGATGTCGCGGCTTTGAACGGTTTCTCCTTTGGAACCGGGCTTCGCTTGGACGGCTTTGATTTCGACTATTCATTCACCCCGCAGGGGGAGCTCGGCGACGCTCAGCGGTTTAGTTTAACGGCGAGGTTTTGAATGAATTCAAATGAGGGGGTATCTATGAGAATAAATCAATACGCCTTCTGCCTCGTACAGTTGTTCTTCTTGGCCTTCACTGCTTTTCCAGTGCGGGCGTCACCATCGCCCTATAACATGGTAAAGATGACTATCACAAGAACCGTCGATACTGGCAAAATTATCACCAAAACTACAATTGACACCGAAGATATTATCGCGGTCTTTGCTGGCACGGTTTCACTGATTTTCGCGATCGGGATGTACAAAAAAAGAATTCCAATCAATAAGTTGACTATCGGCGTGCTTGGTTCTTCTGGAGTTGGTATTGTCATAGAAGCGCTACGTAGAATAAAATAACGCGAAGGGGCTGAGAATATGGAAAAAAATCCAGAGGCAGGAAGCAACGATACTCAAAACAGTGGCGAAGTATTGAGTTCTGAAAAATCTGACTATTACAGCAAATACTGGATAGCTCAGCCTTCGGTAATAGCTGTCTATTTGTCGGTTAGCCTTATTGCATTTCTTCTCGTCGTATTCTTCATCTATTGCCAACCATTCGGCATTAGTATTTGCCCATTTTGTCCCTCGCCTGAACGAATGCGAGCAATCAAGTTGCCGATCTATTCCTTTTGCTTCGGCGGAATTGGCGGAACGTGCTATTCCATTCGTGGCTTTTACAAACATGTCGCCGCTAACGACTATAAGCATGAATATGTCTATTGGTATCTATTCAGAGGACCTCTTGGCGCTATCCTAGGGATGGTCTGTTATTTTTTGACCCAAGGTGGGATTTTGGTATTTGCGAACGCCAGTCTAAAGGATTTGGCAAACCATCCCTCATCCTTTAGATCTAACGCGTTTATTTGCGGTTTGGCTTTCCTTGCTGGCTATTCCACCAACCAATTCACCGACAAAATGCAAGACCTGTCAAGAACTCTTTTCGGGCAGGTCAGTCATAAGAAAAAGCTGGAGACGCTTAAAAATAAAGCTCAAAACACCTACCAGGAGGAACTTACGATGAACTCGGGATATATTCAAACAGAAGCCGAAGAACTCCTAGAACTTTGCATCCAGCTAAACGGCGATGGGGTGAATAATTCCATACCGCCCTATTCTGGAAACTGGAAGCCAATAATAACTAAGGTGGTAATTCCCGTGCCTTTCGATAATGCCTGGTCTCTCTGGAAAAAGGATAATTCCCTTTGTTTTGTCGCACGAGGAACGGTCCCCAAGGATACCAGCATCATTGAGGACTTGCTTGTAGAAACAATTCCCGCCAATGACGGCATTGATCTAGGCGGAGGTCAATATTTATCGTTGAATCTGGCTTCCCAGAACACGCAAGGCGCGGCAGTCCATTTTGGATTCGCATTAGGACTAGCCGTAATCCTTTTTCATCGGAGTGAAGGAATACTCAACACCTTAACCAGCTCAGGAATGGACATTAAGAATGAAACGAACATATACGTTACCGGGCACAGTCAGGGAGCGGCGATCGCGACCCTTCTTCATTCGTTCCTTGTCCACGCAAATCCAAACGATCTTCCTTGGGTTAAGGGAAAAAATTTAAAATCTTATGTTTTTGCCCAACCCAAACCGGGCAATTGGCAATTCGCTATGGATTTTGCCAGAGCGGCTGGAAATGATAACTTAGCTTATTGCATCAACAATCCTTTGGATTGGGTTCCGCAAGTCCCGCTCACCCGCCAAGGCCTTTCCGATTTAAGTGACGACCCCATTACCCCTTATCTCCGGAAACATTACCCGCTTGCGGCCAAAGCCGTATTGGAACTTGAAGCGAAATTTCGAGACCTAAAGTCAGACATCAGCGCCGTAGCTGGATGGACTTCAAGAGAAACCCTTCTCGGTAATCTACGCGATAATATTCTTCCGCAATACATTCGCGCCGGTTCTCCACTAGCCAGCGGCGATTTAAACTACACACCCTGCGGAATTCTTCGTTCAACCAGAATGCAAGCGAATTTAGCCAACATCGTGCCTAACTATCAAGAAGATCCATTGGCGCAACATCATCTTGTGACGTATAAGAGTCTTTTGTAAAAAAACAGGGCCAAGGAGAAACTGTATGGAAAAAATATTGGGTTCTTCGTTCGAAAATGTCATTTACATCGTGGCATTCATTGTTCCTGGGTTTGTTATCAGCCAAATAATAGCCACGGTTGTCCCAAGAGAGAAGGAATTGGAATATGTCTCTTTCATTCGATTTATTATGTATAGCTGTATAAACTATGCCGTTTGGTCCTGGCTGATTGTTCTAATAGCAACTTCTCACTTTTTAAAAGAACATCTCTTGTGCCAGATATTCGGAGTATTATTTTTTGTTCTCATTTCCCCTATCCTAATCGGAATTATCCTTGCATTTATGGTGGAAAAAAGAATATTTCACAAGTTCCTTGAATGCATAGGATTTAGTATTACAAACGATCCAGTTCCAACCTCATGGGATTACGTTTTTAGTAAGTTAGACACTTCCCCCATCGTTATGATAAAATTTGAGGATGGTGGAACCATCGCAGGACGCTTCTCTTTTGCATCCTCCGATAATAATGAGAGGGATATCTGTCTCGAATCTATTTATACAATCGATCCTAATACGGGACAATGGAGTAAATCCAAGCAATCTGGCGAGGTATTGGTACGAGGTGATAAAATCAAGTGGATCGCGTTCATTCCGGAGGTATAGAAATGAGTGAAAAAGAAGAAGAAAAAGATAATCTGATAGAAGACTCTAAAATCCGCATAGAGAAGGGCTATCGACCAGGGAAGCAACCTGGAGGATTGCCAAAAGCGGGAGGATATCGGCCAAATGGCTACAAGCCTAAGGCGGATGAGGAACCGAAGGTTCTCCCAATAATAAAACCAGAAGACATTGAGCGTTCCGATAAATAAGTTAAGGGCGGACATCGGCATTATCCCTGACTAGTTGACGCACCCCCAGTTCGCTTCTGTATTGCGCGACGGAGCGCCGAGAGAGCTTGACGCCGAGAAGGTTGGGAAGGGAGCGGGCGAGTTCGCTGTCCGTTCGTCCGGGAAATTCCGCGATGAGGTCATGGAGTTTGCCAAGGAGAACGGTCTTGGAACTCGGCATTAGTGACTTCATCGGGGCCTCAAGTCCCCAGGGAAGTTGAACGGCCTTGTTCGAGACAAGGGCGTTGACGGATTGCGGGGGAAGGCTGGCTTTTCGGGCGACGGCGCGCTGGGTCAAGGGGCTTCTTTTTCCCAAATCCCCCGAGACGAGATACTCCGCCTGAAACTCCGTTAAAATTTCGAGAATCCGGTAAAGCGCGGTTTTGCGGCGTTCGATGAGTTCGATTCTGGACAAAAAACCCGCCAAGCCGTCCGCTTTTTCCCTTGGGAGACTTGCCAGGAATTTCGCTTTTTTAAGGACGTCGACGGAATATCGTCCCTTCCAAATCTCGCGCGAAAAAAAGGCGAGGGCGGGCTTTCCGTTTTCAATCATGATTCCAAGGACGACGCTATAGGACTTTTTCGGAGCCTCGGAGGGCAGGCTCGCGGATGAGAACTCGGAGCGGATGTAGAGGTCATTGACGAGGCCCTTGATTTTTTGGAGTTCATTTAAGGATATCCCGCAAATTTTCATTCGCGCCTCATCACTCAAAAAATCGTCCTTGAGGAAACACTCCTCGAAGCGTTCTTGTCCGATGCGGCGGATGATTTTTGCGAGGGAAGAATCTCCGCTGAGGAGTTCCGGAAGCTCGCTGTCTGAAACGCACAGTTCCCGTCCCGCGAAACGGCGAGCGGACCATCTGGCCTCGGAATAAGGATTGAGCTTAAGAACTCCCTCGTCCTTGAGGATTTTAAAATCCGTCGCCGCCTCGATTTTTCGGATTTCTTCCTCTAAGTCCGGCTCGGGCATTTCTAAGACTTGGGTAAGCCGGATCCGGCTTTGAACTCGCGCGGTGGCCCGAAATCCGGGCGCGGCGGATTGAACATGAAGAGAGGAGGTCATCTCAAACCATGGAGAGAACCGGCTCCGGCGCGCGCTCAAAAGTCCAGGGCGGGGGCGCCCAGCCGCTGGGCGGGTCTTTTCCCACGGCGCCTTTAAGATGCTTGAGGCCTCCGCGCGGCAGTCCCTTGCGCCCAGTGGCGAGATAGAGCTCGGTAAATCCGAACTCTGCAATCCTGAAGGAAACCTCAATTCCGTTGACTTTGCCGCCCAATTCCTGGTCGATATAGACGGGCGTTGAGCGATTGATTCCGGAGACCGCTCTTAAGAACTCCGAGGCGGAGGGAAAAGACAGGAGTTTCTTTCCCGCGCGGTTTGCCGCCAATTTCCAGGTCATGCGCACCAAGGGATCGTCGTCTATAAGGACAGCGTCCCAGAAGGGTTCGGGGCTCTCGGAGAGCCGAAGGGGAACCATTCCCGCAAAACTCTTTGGAATCATCCGCACGCCGAGGCGTCGGCATTCCTCCAATATCCCGGGTTCGTCAAAGCGGCTGGTGACCAAGATCGCCCGCTCGCAAACGCCCAATTCCTCGACGAGTTCAAGCCCCGTTTCCTTGTGTCCCAATAATTCGTAGTCCACGAGATAAACGGCTTTTTGGGCGCTTTGTGGGTTTTGCCCGGCCCAGGATTTTATCTCATGGGGAGTGGAGAAATGAAAGACCCTGGGGGTTTTCTCTTGCCGCCGCGAGAACTCAAGGCGTTCTCGCCAAACCTGGTGGATGCTCGCGTCATCATCCAAAATAACAATATCCTCGCCCGGGTAAATCCACAGTTCCGAGATGAACCAATCCGGGGCCGGGGCTTGCGGAATCTCAAGGGTCACGCTCGTTCTCGGAGTTTGGGCCGACGCGCCAAAATCACTTCCGGTTACGACATTTCCAGAGGTCAAAGTTAATTGACCGCCCCAAGACTCCACGGCGGCTTTCGCGTGGTGAAGTCCGAGACCCGAGCCCTTCAATTTGCCGAAACTCGCGCCCTTGCGGCACAGCCTCGGCAAAATATCCGGCGCTATTCCCGCGCCGTTATCCGTAATCTCAAGCGCGACAAAATCGCCTTGTTTAGAGAGATTGACCTGGACTTGCCCGTTTCCCGGTTCTCTCATCGCCTCGACCGCGTTGTCGATGAGATTCGACAAAACGCGCTTAAACTCGACTGGCTGGACCAGGGCAAAGAGCCCGTAGGAGGACCGGTCCATGCGCGCCTCTATCTCAAGGCCGAGGCGGGAGCGGTATTGCAGGCGCTTTTCCGTAATCAAGGGCTCAATGAGGCTCGACAAAAGGCAAAGGGCGGCGGGCTCATCAAAAACTTCCGAAGCGCCGGATGAACCATAAATCCTTGTGTCCATAACTTGCCTGCGCTCATCGAGGAGGTGATTGGCGATATCGCGGATGCGGCCGATGGCGCCGCGAATAATCAAGCGCTTTTCTTCCGGAAGCCGGGAGGCGTCCGCCATGACGGAGTCCAAGGCCGCCAAGGGCGAGCGGATGTCGTGAGCGACCTGCGAGGAGAGATCGGCGAGGCTTCTCTGGATCGCCTCTTCCCGCCGGCGCCGCGTCGCATCCTCCTGAAACGCCGCTCGGTAGATTTGCCGCAACTCCATCGGCATGACGCGCGCATTCAGGAGAAAATCGTTTTCATCGGCGATATGGACGAGCTGGCCGAACATCAGGGAGTAGCGGATGATCTGCCTGGCCAATAACTCCCCCGCGAACGCCGCAAGCGCGGCGCCGAGAGCGACGCCGAAGAGGACGATGCGGTAGGAATTCGGGCCGTGGGAAAGAATCAGGGCGGCTCCAATCAGGAAGGCGCTGATCAGAGACAAGATCGTCATTTTTTGCCGAGACGCCAGGCTTAAAACCGCGCTCCGCTCCTCGGAATCGGGCCATGGAGCGAAATTTCCCACAACCGAAAAGGCATACCAAAAGGCGATAATCCCGCACAACCACAGAAATTCATACTCGCCGAAAACAAAAGAATTTTGATGCACGAGATAGGCCGAGATGCCGCCCCAGTTCCCCAACTGTGAAATAATTCCGGCGAGCCCCGCGAGGGAAAAGACGGGTTCTGGGGAAATCATGAGCGCGGCGCAGGACCAGAAAAAGAAAAGGATGGAGAATAGGGAGTTCAAGGCAATTTCAAGGAAATCAAAGCTTAAGCCCGCGGCTGCGTATCGAGCGCGAAGGAGGGGGAGGAAAACTCCACAAATCGCGGGAACGGCTAAAAGCGCGGGAAGCCAAAGAATTTTCAGGAGCTTCCAAGGCTTATCGCGAAAATCCCTCATCAAGGGGCGCAGATGCTGAAAAAATCCAACCGCGCCGATGAGATAGGCGGCGGTATAGGGCAAGGTGGTCAAGAAAAAGGAGGTCCAGTTCTCATGATTATCCTTAAAAAGATAATGCAGGCTCAGATAGCTGATGTCGGCGGGAAGGATGAGGCAGAAAAACCAAAGGAAATA
Source organism: bacterium (assembly GCA_021822495.1). Taxonomy (GTDB): domain Bacteria; phylum Elusimicrobiota; class Elusimicrobia; order UBA1565; family UBA9628; genus JAKAQV01. Next base: position 16,004 of record JAKAQO010000008.1, read on the forward strand.
ACGATACTCTCCGGCTTTTTCTTTTCGCCGGGAAAACAAATTGAGGATGATCGCCGCTTCGAGAGAGCATTCCAGGAACCCGGTCAAGAGTCCGGGAGTAAGCGCGGGAAACGCCCGCGAGCGGTCCAGGGCAAAGCCGAGAAACCCAACCGCCCAGGCCAAAAACAATCCGCCGAAACGCTTAAATTCCGGCTGAAAATCAGAAGCAAAACCCGCGCGGACAAGATAATCGGGAGATTCCATGCCCGTCTATTTCGGCCGCCGAACCCTGGGGCAGGGTCGCCGGACCCTGGGGCAGGGCCGCCGCGCCAACGCCATAATTCTCTGGGAGGCAAGTCCGGCATTTCTCTTCTCGCTTAAGCCGCCCATCAGGACGATGTTTTCAAATCCGGCCCATCTTAAAGCCTTTTCCAGGCGTTTGCGGTCGTAGTGTCGGCTAAAACTTTCCGCTTCGCTGACTTTTCCGTTTTTGCCGATAAAAACCCAACGCGAGATCCAAGCCGGATCGGTCCCTCCCCGGAACCGGTGTTCCTCCAACTCCCAACCGCGCTCGGTTTTGATCCAGTCCTTTTGTTTGGCGTGCCGCTTAAGCCAGCGGCCGTCGGCGATGTCGAGGACCAAAAAACCGCCGGGCTTAAGGGACTTGAATATCTGCCGGAGGGTCAAAAGATCGTCTTGGAATTTTTTGAAATACCCGAAGCTGGTCCAGAGGTTCAGCGCGGCGTCAAATTGCCCGCTAAAGCCGAGAGCCCGCATATCGCGTTTCAAGAAATTGGCTTGAATTCCCGCCGCCCGGGCGCGCCGTTTGGCCTCGGCAAGGTATCCCTCCGAATAGTCCACGCCCGTCACCAGATAGCCTTTCCGCGACAAGGACAGGCTATGTCGGCCGACTCCGCAGGCGACATCCAGTATTTCCGCGCCCTTTTTTAGCGGCAGTCGGCGCAACAGCTCGCGGGTCTCCTTCTCGGTTTCCTCATCACTCACCAACTCGGCCAAGGGGTAGACCGAGGGCTTAAAAAAGCTCTTCCACCAGTCGTTCATCCCGCCAGTCCTCGCCTTTTCCTATAAAAGGCGATATCATGGGATAATTTCCGCGTTTGGGCGTCCATGAGACCAAGAAGGGCGTCGGCCTCTTGCGTCGGAAGGGCCTCAATCATCTCCGCCGCGCTTTTGAGGCTCAGACACCGGGAATTGATGTCGTGGAGGAGGGCGCCCATATCATCCAGGGCGTTCATGTTTTGACTCCGTCCTTGCGGTCCGCGAGCTTCTCTGGATGGATTTGTAGAGAAGTCCCGTGGCGATCTTGAGGTCGGACAAGACCTTGGTCTTGACCCGGCCGTTCTCGGACAAGCAGCGCGCGATGATGAGATCGATAAATCTCTCAACCGCCTTCTTGAGGCCGTGTTCGAGGGCGAAGCGGTAGTGTTCATCCCCGATGAGGCTTCTTGACCTCTCGGCCTTTTCATTTGAAATAATCTTGCCTACCGCTTCTCCGCTGACAAGGCCCTCCCGCCCCGCCATGAGGAGTTCCACGAACTTTTTCAGCTCCCGGACATTCCCGGGCCAATCGTAGTTCAGGATTTTTTCCCTGGCCTCGGGTGAAAACGAAAGCCGGCGATCCCCCTTGGTGAAAAAAGACAGAAGCGGGAAAATATCGCCTTTTCTTTGAGCGAGGGGTTTGAGGTTGAGGGTGAGCCCGTGGATTCTGTGGAAGAAATCAAAGCGCATCTTCCCGGATTTAACCAGGCTCTGGATATCCTCCAAGGTCGCGCTCATCAGGCGAAATCGCGAGGTTTGGGGCGCGTCGGAGCCGAGGGGGTAAAAAGATTTCTCCTCGATAGCCTTCAGGAGCTTGGCCTGCATTTTGGGGCTCATGGCCCCAATCTCATCCAGAAAGAGGGTCCCTTGATCGGCCAGGAGAAGTTTTCCCTTGCGGTCCTCAAAGGCGCCGGTAAAAGCGCCCTTGCGATAGCCGAAGAGCTCCGCTTCGAGAAGGTCCTCGGGGCAGGCCGAGCAGTTGACGGCGACAAACTCTCCCGTTCGCCCGGAGCGGTCGTGAATCAGGCGGGCGAGGCTGGTCTTGCCGGAGCCCGAGGGGCCAAGGATCAGGAGGGGAATCTCCAAACCGGCGAGGCTAAGGGCCTCCTCTATGGACCTTTGCGTCTCTGGGTCCTCGGTGATGAACTCGCTTTTAAAAACGCTCCTGGTCTTGGAGGCTTGCCGCGAGGCCTGGCAACGGGCGAGGATTTTGCCGATGTTCTCGCGTTCGTTTCCCTTGGCGTAGAAATCATCGCAGCCCAGGGCGTAGGCGCGCTCGATAAAGTCCTCCTTGGCGTGGCTGGACATGACGACCGAGTAAAGCCCCGAGGCCTTGGCGGCGGGGATGAGATCGAGTCCGGAAAAGCCTTCCTTCCCCAATTTAAGATCGATAAAGCAGAGGTCGTGCTCGCCCGATTTTATTTTTTTGAGCGCGGAATGCGAGTCTTCCGCGAAGTCAATCTCATGTCCGGTCAGGTTGTTTCCGAGGACTTTACGGGCCAAAGGATCGTCATCTATGACCAGGATGGAGAGTTGAGCCATGAAGCATTGTAGCATATTTCTAAATAGAAATAATTATTTCTATTTAGAAATCACGAAAACCGCGACCTTCCCCCGATTCTCCTCTGAAAACTGCCTTCCGCCTCTACTCCCTCAACCTTGGCATAAAAATCCATACCAAGAGGGTGACGGGCCGAAAAAAATCGGACCCACGGGAGAACAACATGAACCAAAACATCGCAACTATAGGCGACAGCCCGCTTGAGATTTTGCTCAAACGCGAAGCCATCAAGGAAGCCGTTGACGCGGTCAGGACCCAGAAAAAATACCGCGACATTCGCCAACGGCGCTGGTGGAAGGACCACTTCCCCTTCCTTTTCCCAGGCCTCGGACCTGTCAACGGATTTGACCGGCGAAGCGAAGCGGCCGGAACTTAAACACAAAACAAGGAGAAATAAACCATGGAGACACAGTCAATCCAGCCGGAGGAAGAAGGGGGGATGGTCGCGGAAATTGCGGAACTTTCGGAGGAGTCGCGGGCCGGACTGGCCCGAAACCCGAAGGCTTCCCGCTACATCAAGATGCAAAGTTTCATCCTACTTAAGGACATCGTGACCTTGGATGAGATTCGGCTTAAGTTCATGCGGCAGGGGCAAGACATCAGCCGCGGACGGCTTTTGTCCGAGGCCATCCGCCTCCTTAGCAAGGAAGTTTCAGCTGGGAAACTCGAGATCAAAAACCCATGAAACGCCCAAAAACCTACGTCTGTCGCTACGTCTGTTGTTGCAGACGTAGGCAAAAAGCGGCCAAATGACGGAAATGATTGATATTTCCTGCTCTTTTTGCCCCGCCTCTTGGCGCGAAAAGCCGCTTAAGCCTCCTGACCACACCCCCACAACCATATTAAAAAATGATGGTTTTAGTGGTGCTGTGGTCAGGAGGACGGCGGGGGATAATGAGCAGGAAATAGAGGAAAGGATGGGTTGAGGAGTTTAGAAATGAGGGGAGAGATGATTAAGGTCAAGGTTTGGGAAGGGGAGGAAAAATCTGAATTTGAGGTCAGGAGATCAGGGTTAGGAGTCTTAAAAGGTCTGGAGAGATGGGGGGTTTTGAGTCTGTCACAGATAGAGGGATTGGTGTTTGGCAAGGCATCGGGAAGGAAAAGATTGGAACTGTTTTTCAATGGAAGGTTCAAGGATGAGTATCGGGGAGCGGCCTATAAAGTTCTGGAAAGGCTGGTTAAAAGAGGCTTGGTGATGGGGCAAAGCTATGTCAATTTGACGCGGGTTTACTCATTAACCAGGAAGGGACATGCGGCTTTGGTTGAGTCTGGACTGGCGGGTCTTGAGGACTACAGGGACACGGTTTCCGACAGCATGATCCGGCATGAGCTGTTGGTTTCGGGGATCGGTCTTGTCATCAGCGAGTTGATAGGGCTTCCGGTGGCCACTAACTTCGAACATCAAATCCTGAAGCGAGGAGAGGCGGGCCAAGGGTCGCCTTCGCCTGATCTGTGGGTATCCATAGGCGTTGGCGCCCAGCCTCTGGGCGGGAGCGCCCAATCTTTGGGCGGGGGGTCAAATGCCATCGAGGTCGAGAGAAGCCTTAAATCAGCCGAGCGCTACCAGGGACTCTGGGAGCTCTACCGCTACTACTTTTCCGGGGGCGGCGTTGTTCTCTACATCACGGCTTGGCCTGGACTGAGCCATAAAATTTTGTCGCTGGCCCGGAAATTCCTGATGGATTTTATCTATGTCTGTCCGCTTGAGGACTTCCGCAAATCCCTGGGAAAAGGCGCTTTTGTCAACTATCGCGGCGAACAATTCAGTCTGGGACGGCCCCAGTCTGTAGAGCCGCTGAGCCAAGGCCTGGGCGCCCAGCGTCCCCGGCCCGAACATAAATTGGCTCTAGGTTTACCGCGATGAACATCCATTTATTAAGTCTGATGCCTCGCCTTCATCTCACCGGGACGCTTCCTTTGAGACTCCGCCGCAGGCATCCTTCCCTCTCGGCTGAGCGCGCTGCGGCTTTGGGGGGACTTGCCGCTTTTCTCGCGATGTCTTTCCGTGGACCTCGCCAAAAGCGCAAACCCGGGTGGAATCAACCGGGCCAAGGTCGCGGCTTCGTCACGCGGGACCTCGACCGTATCCTAAAAAGAAACCTTGCTTCACCTAGAGGCCGCGCTCACAAACTCAAATTTTGGACCGACGCCTCCCCGTCACCGGCCGCTCTCCACAAGACGTTTTTGGGAATCGCACGCGGAACCTGGGGCCGGCGTCCGGTCTATCTCCAGAACCAAAACCGCCAACCACATATGCAAATCGTGGGACCGACGCGCTCGGGAAAATCCCAACTCCTCTTGGCCTTGTCCGCCCAGGATATGCGCGCCGGCATCCCGCTCTTTTTCATGGAGGCCAAGGGGGATGACTCGGACTTTAATCAATTCCTCGCCCTGGCTTCCCTGGCCGGACGGGCGGGCGATGTCCGGTATTTCAACCCGCAGGACCCGCGCTCCATGACCTTTAACCCCATCCGCCGACTCCCTGGTCAAGACGCCAACTCACTGGCCGACCAACTCTCACGCATCCTCGGCCGAGAACCGGGTTCCGGCGCCGAGGCCCAGGACTATTACAAATCCGTGGACTATTCCAAAATCCAGAATATGTCCGAAATCTTCTGGGAGACCAATCTCCAATATACCTTGCGCGATTGCTTCTGCTATTTCAACTATCCCGAGTGTCGGGAAAAGGCCTGGCGTTTGTCGAGAAGCGCCAGACTCATCGAGATGGCGCGCCGCGAGTTCGAGCAGAAAACCGATACGGCGGCCCTGACCTCGGCCCTAAGACCTTATGTCACCGGACCCCTGGGAGAATTGCTCAACTCCTATGCCCCGCAAATCAAACTCGAGGAAATCTTCTCCCGCAATCAACTCGTCTATTTCGCCATCCCCATCGGATATCTTCCGGTTCTGGCCAATCCGCTCGGACGCATGCTCATCTCGGGACTATTGTCGGTCGCGGCCTTCAGACAGCGTCAAGCTCCCAAACCCGGACCGGCTTCAATCATTTTAGATGAGTTCGCGGAATTTGCCACCCCCGCTTTCGCCTCCTTCATCGCCACCGTCGGCTCCGCCAACTTCTGGACCACCCTCTCCCATCAGGACCTGGGCCAGCTCAAAAAAGTCCAGGGAACCAATCCCGAGGCCTTTAAATCCGCCGTCTTCAACAACACCTCCGGCTGTAAAATCTGCTTCCGAAGCCCCGACCCCGCCGACGCCGAGTTCTGGTCCGCCGTGCTCGGAACCTACCAGACCGTCGAGGACACCGAACGGTTTAAAAAAACTTTATTCGGCACGCAAGGAACGGGGGAAATCTCGCGCAGAACCGTCGAACATTTCAAGGTTCATCCCAATACGCTTAAAAATCTAGCCCCCGGAACCGCTTTGGTTTTCTCTCCAGGACATGAGGACTCCCTCATCCGCACCGCGCGCGTCTTTAATCTCATCAAGAACGCGCGACCGGAACTGAGCCGCGTTACGACTTTGGAAGAACCAGGACTTGATCTGGCTTCCATCATCAAACCTCCACAAGCCGCCGCGGACAGGAAAACCCGGATATGAACCGCGCCAACCAGCTTAAGAAATTCCACTATCTCGCGCTCCTTGCGCCCCTAGCCCTTTTGCTGACTTCCCCCAGCGCCAAGGCCGATAACTACTTCCCTCAATTTTCATTCAACGCCCCGTTCGCTATCGCCGCCATGGACCGCGACGCCGTGGGAAATCTCTACCTCCTCGGTACCCCGCAAGGAAGGTCTTCTTTACAGGTCCTCGAAGTGGCGGAGGAAAATCTTAACTCACCAAATCCAAGCCTCACCACCCTCTCCTCTTTCGATACCGGACTCTCAACCGCCTCGGCCTTCGCCGTCGAGGGCTCCGGCATCATTGACATCCTTGACGACGCAAACGGCTACCGCTTCACCCGCTTCTCGAACTCGGGAACCTTCATCAGCTCCGCCGCCTATTTCCTCAGCTACATCGCCCCCAATATCGTTTCAACCGCCATCGATAAAATCAACGACCGCGTCTATATCGCCTATCAATACACCTATACCCCCATCTACGTACAATGCCTCGGCTGCCAAGGACCTTCCACCGTCACCACCGCCAAGATTAACGAGTATGACTTCGCGGGAAATCTCCTCAACGCCTTTTATATGCCGGGTACAAGTTCCTCTGGCTGCAACACGCCCTCGGCCGCCGCCGTGGACCCACAGGGAAACCTGCATATAGAAGACTCGGTCTGCCAACAAATCCTCAGCTATTCTCCCAGCGGACAAAACTTAAGCCAAACTCCCAATCCTGAATGGATGAGCGCTCGCCTAATGTGGACCGACCTGGATTCAAACCTCTATCTCAGCGGAACCGTCTGCGCCGGAACTTGCGCCCCGGAAATGCTCAAGCTGGGAAACGGAGGAACGCTTCAAACAAGCCTGTTGACGACGCTCGCCGTGGGCTCGGCCTGGGATAACCGCATCTTGTATCTGGCCAATGGAACTTCTCTCGAACGACAAGTCTACGCCGGAGCCCCATCAGTGCCGGTTGAAATTTCTCCCATGGGACTGACCGTCCAGCATTCCTCCGCCGCGACACTTTCCTGGCAAACGGTCTCAGACCCAGACGGCGACCCCATTCTCTACACCGCCTACCTCGGGCAATCGCCACAGTCTCTTCAAACACTGCCAACAACCGCACAATCCACACTCTCAACCCAACCCCTCGATTTCGGAACAACCTATTACTGGACGATTTCCGCCCAAGCCTTCTACCTCGGACTTCCCCTCGAGGCGACCTCGGCCCCCATCGAAAACTTCAATCTCGGCCTTATCAACAATCCGCCGGGCAACTTTTCGGTCCTCTCGGGAACCGGAACCTTTGAAACCCGCGCCTCTTCTCAAACCCTGTCCTGGCAACAAGCCCCGGACCCCGACGGCGACGCAGTCAATTACGTTCTAAACCTCTCAACGGTCCCGGGAGTTTCTAACCTCATCCAGATGGGAACCGCAACCGATTACGTCCTTAATTTTCAATACGGAACCACCTACTACTGGAGCGTCACGGCCACCGACAGTTACGGCGCGGCGACGACGATGACGGGGGGAACGCAAACCTATCTCCCCATCTTCTGGAACCCGCAACCCCTTCCAGTGGTCTATCTCAGCACGGCTTCCTCTTATAACCTCCACACCGACTCGCCAACCATCAATCTCAGCTGGTCGCCCTCCAGCGACGCGGCCTCGGATTCTATCAGCTACGCTCTCTTCGTCAAGACGAGCACGGGAAACTGGCCGGCTATTTCCACCGGACAATCAACCAATATCAACCTATCGGTTCAGCTGGGAACCACCTATTACTGGGAGGTCCTGGCGGAAAACCCCTATGGCGGAATCTCAACCGCAACCTGGCAAAACTTCGTCGTCAATCTCCAAAACGACCCGCCGGATAATTTCTCGGTCCTATCGGGCACCGGAACCTTTGAGACGCGCGCCTCTTCTCAAACCCTGTCCTGGCAACAAGCCCCAGACCCCGACGGCGACGCAGTCAATTACGTTCTAAACCTCTCAACGGTCCCGGGAGTTTCTAACCTCATCCAGATGGGAACCGCAACCGATTACGTCCTTAATTTTCAATACGGAACCACCTACTACTGGAGCGTCACGGCCACCGACAGTTACGGCGCGGCGACGACGATGACGGGGGGAACGCAAACCTATCTCCCCATCTTCTGGAACCCGCAACCCCTTCCAGTGGTCTATCTCAGCACGGCTTCCTCTTATAACCTCCACACCGACTCGCCAACCATCAATCTCAGCTGGTCGCCCTCCAGCGACGCGGCCTCGGATTCTATCAACTACGCTCTCTTCGTCAAGACGAGCACAGGAAACTGGCCGGCTATTTCCACCGGACAATCAACCAATATCAACCTATCGGTTCAGCTGGGAACCACCTATTACTGGGAGGTCCTGGCGGAAAACCCTTATGGCGGAATCTCAACCGCAACCTGGCAAAACTTTATCGTCAATCTCCAAAACGACCCGCCGGGAGATTTCTCGGTCCTATCGGGAACCGGAACCTTTGAGACGCGCGCCTCTTCTCAAACCCTGTCCTGGCAACAAGCCCCAGACCCCGACGGCGACGCGGTCAACTACGCTCTAAACCTCTCGACCGTCCCGGGAGTTTTTAATCTCATCCAGATGGGAACCTCGACCGATTACGTCCTCAACTTTCAATACGGGACGACTTACTACTGGAGCGTTTCGGCCTTTGACGATTTCGGCTCAAGTTCGACCATGACGAGTTCGCCGCAAACTTTTTTGCCCCTCTTCTTAAACCAAGCCCCGCCGCCGCCCAATCTCGTCTCGCCCTTCCTTCAATCCCCCATAGTCCACTCCATGTCCAACAACGTCAATGTCTCCTGGCAAAAAGTTTCAGACCCGCAAGACGACCCCATCGCCTATACCCTCTATTTCGGCGAGTCTCCCTCCGATATGCCGCCCTTGGCCGTCCTCGACGCGCCCAGAGTCTGGGCCGACGCGCCCGCAAGTCAATCCTCAGAATCCCTCAATCTTAGGCCTTTAAGCCCTCAACCTAATATCCAAATATCAGTCGCCCAGGACACTTCCTCCATCGCCGTCGAAATCATGAACCTCGCCTATTACCAGAACTATTATCTCAAGGTCGCCGCCGCAAACCCCTACGGCTCGACATCCGAAACCCAAATCCAACAATTCTCACTGGCATCAAACGTCGATTTCCCCAGGGCCTACAATTATCCCAATCCCTTTAGCCCCTATAAAGGAGGGACGCATATCGTCTTCAACGCCCCGCCCTCGGGATATGCGCAAGCAACCGTCGAGATTTATTCGGAATGGCAGACTCTCCTCTTTAAACAGGATTACTTCCATATCCCGCCCGGCATCAGTCAACAGGATTTTAACGGCCGCGACCGCTACGGAAAACCACTCTTCAATGGCAGCTATATCTGCAAGGTTCGCTTCTCGGGACCGGCAGATGCCGCGACCTTTTACCTGATGGTGGTCAAATGAGGCGGCTTAAATTTGTTTTGGGATTGAGCCTTCTGGTCTTTTCCCGAGCGCCGCTTCGCGCCCAAATCCTCGGCGCGGCCTCGGGACAATTTCTCTCCCGCGGACCGGGCGCCTCCGCCGCCGCCTTGGCCGGCAGCGTCGTCTCCATCGTCAACGACCCCACCGCCCTCTACTGGAACCCCGCCGGCATCGCCAACTCAAACGGCATGATCTCGGGCGAACATCTCTTCCTCGTCGGAGGAGCCCGCTACGATTTCATGGGACTCACCGTCCCCTCGGACTTCGGCAGCTTCGGCCTCGGCGTCATCCAGCTCGCTCGCGACAATATCGTCGCCCGCTCCTCCATTGACGACCCGGGCTACGACATATCAAACACGCAATCAGACTACATGGCGGGTTTCGCGAAAAACCTGGGAGAACACTGGAGCGCCGGACTCTCCGCCAATGTCCTCGATTTCAACCTCGCCGGATACTCGGACCTCGGCTGGGGACTCAACGGCGGCGTCATGGGGCATTATCCCGCCAATGATTTCATGGGACTTAAACGCGCCGTCTGGCTCATGGGAGCCGACCTGGATAATTTTGTCCAACCTCAAATCAATCTGGCCGGAACGCCGGAAAATTATCCCACTTCGCTGCGCGCGGGCGGGGGACTCTCCTTTCAAGCCGACTCGAGAGCCGAGGCATCGGGCGTGATCAATCATGACCGGATCACCGTTCTCTTTTCAGTTCAGAAAAATATCAGCGGCGAAAATCTCTATCCCACCCAAGGGCTTAACGCCCTCGCCTTGGGCGTCGAGTACAACTACCAAAATATCCTTATCCTCCGCGCCGGATTTAACGGCGCCCTCACGGGCGGCATCGGACTTCAAACAGAGGACGATCGCTTCGAACTCGATTATTCCATCGAAAACGACCCCCTGGGTTTTAACAACCGCTTCACCCTCGCCTATCGCTTCTCCCAAGCCCCAAGCCCTGAAAAACGCCCGGAAATTTATCGCGAGATTGCCGATGAGGAATACGTACAGGCTAGAACCCGCGCTCAATCCCTGGCCAAACGATTTTCCGCATCGGGACAAACTGATATGAGCCGCGAGGATTTTTCAAGGGCCAAATCCCTTCTTCGCCTCGCCTCTTTTCTTAACCCCGACAACGCGGCCATGAAAAAAGACTACCGCCAAGCTGAAACGGCCGAAAAAATAGAACGAGTCCAGCGCGATGAGGACCTCCTCGCTCGCGGATTGGACCCCCAAGAAACCTATCAGGATTACGCCGCCGTCTTTGAACTCGCCTTCCTCAAACCCCAAGAGCAAAATAAGTGGCGAAAAACCCTGCGCCAAATCGCCTCAAACCTGGACGCCGGAAAATGTTCCCTCATCTCGGGAGAACTTTTTGACGCCGAGGCCCCCAGGGCCCGGAGATGGGCAAGGCTGGGACTTCTCGAACAAGCCCTGAATCTGGCCACGGCGCTTAAAACCATCGCCACGCGTGGCGTCGCCGCGCCCGCAACCGCCGACGCCGCCGATAATCTCAGGCGCGAAATAGCGAACAAGGCCGCTTCGCTTCAAACAAGGTTTGATTGGCTGATTAAGGAATCCGGCGCCTCTCCCGATGCCGAGACGGCGAGAACGGCCTTGTCTGTCCTGCGCGCCTTCCCCAATGACGCCGGGGAAACCCGAAACGCCGAGCAAATCCTTGAACGCTATCAAAATCATCACCCCCTTTCCATCAGGGAAGGGTTCTACCTTAAGAAACTCTATTACCTCGCCGCCATCGACTTTTCCGATAAGACGCCGGAAAAAAACGCCGAGGCGGAAAAATACTTGGACGAAATCTTGACCGATAATCCCGCCGATGAGAACTCTGGCGCGCTTCTCGGCGCCCTATCAAGGCGGGAGTCGAAACAATGAAAAAGGAGAACAACGAAACAATGAAAAAGAAAACGCGAAATAGTCTGCTGGCGGCGGGAACGGCCTTGATGACGGCCGCACCCGCCTTTTCACAAGTCGTCATGGGAAACCAGGCCCAGGTGGGAACCTTCCTCACCTCGGCCTCGAACTGGCTGGTGACGATCCTCGGACCCGGGGTCTTCATGATCGGCGTCATCATGGTCGGCATCAGCCTCGCCATGGGAGATCAAGACGCCATGCGGCGAGGCTTCTATGTCATCGGCGGAGGAGCCTTGATATTTCTCTCAAGCTCGGTCGTCAGCCTCATCCAATCGCTCGCGGGGCAATGAGATGAGCCTGGACTCGGCGTCAACGGCCGCTGAACTCGCGCCGGAATGTCTATCCAACATCAAACGGAGGTTTACAATGTCAAAACAAATGGAGAATCAAGAAAATCAAAAGGGGGGAGAGAAATCTTGCCAAGACTTCGGGCTCCTCAACCCGCAATCTGGAGGAACGCTCCGGAATCTTCCCGAACTAAACGAAGTGGCCTTGGCCGGCCGGCTCGTCAACGCCCCGACAGTCAAGGACTTCGGCGAGGATAAGCTGCGGGCGCAGTTCATCCTCGGCGTGCCCAAACCCCGCCGCGAGGGCGTGGAAAAGCCCATCGGCGTCAGGGCGATGGACTTTGTCGTCGTCACCGCCTGGCGAACCATGGCGCGGGAATGCGCCAAGCTCAGGAAGGGCGACGGCATCCAAATCCAAGGCCGTCTGAGGAGCTGGAAAGACGAGCATGACCGCGAGGCGTCCGGACGCGCGCGCTTCCGCTTGAACGTAGAAGCCGACATGCTCCAAATCCTCGACCGCGGACTTCTCCAGCCCGCTCATCCGTCGCCTCAAACCGGAAAAACCGATGAGGGGGAGGAAATCGCCTAGGTTAAAACGCCCCGGCCCCGGCGGAGATGCCCGCCGCTGGGACGGGGCGCCAAGACCCTAAAAGAATAAGGCGACAGAAAAAATATGCAGCCCGTCAAAATCCACGCCCATATCAACGCCCCCGATCAAATCCTCGGTCTTGAACTCGCCGATGGAGCCGTTATTCTCCTAGTCTTCTTTTTGACTTTTCTCTTTAACAGAAGGGGCTTGTTTCTCAACCTCCTCATCCTGGCTCTGGTCTATTTCGCCCTGCGCCTCTTAAAACGCGGAAAACCAAGCGGCTATCTCCTCGTCCTCTTTAGGTTCCTTCTCCTCAGCCGATTTAGACGATTGCCGGAACCGGAGGAGGAAGAGGGAATCCTTGTTTCGCAGCCCGATGAACGCCTTGCCGCGCGCGGCCTCAGGGGAAATACTGGTCCATGAACTCGCGGGGAGTGAGGATTTCGATGCCCTCGAAAAAATTAAGCGGCCGGATATGCTTTAAATCTCCGGTCACCAAAATATCCGCCTTGGCCTCCACCGCGCATTCCAAAATGCGGTTGTCGGCCTCATCTTTCTTGACAGCGCTAAGTCTGATCCGGGGGTGGACCATTTTAGCGATCGCCATAATCGCGCTCACAGTCTCGCGGATTTTATCCTCAGAGAATCCGATTTTAGGCCTCGATAAAACTACTTCCAACTCAGAGAGAATAAGCGGCGATACGACAAGGTCGAATTTCCCATCAGCCGCGAGGAAAAGAACCTCCGCCGACGCGCCGCGCGGCTTAATGGCGGCGGAAACAAAGACGTTGGTGTCTAAAACAACCCTCACAGGCTGTTTAAGCTCGCCCAAAACCTCGCGCGGCATGCCTCGAATGACGAACTTCCTCGACAATGCCCTCGATGTCTTTCTCCTTGAGACCCGTCCTTCTCGCCTGTTTGATCCCATAGGTCTGGATGGCTTCCCAGCGCCGTTTCCACAAAAAAGCCCTCAAGGCATCGCGAAACAGTTCCGAACGGCTTCGCCCCTCGTCCTTGGAGATTTTATCGGCCATCCGAAGAAGTTTGGGCGGCAAGGTGATTGTGATAGGTTGAGAGATTCGATTCATAATATCCTCCTGAGTATGCCATTGTATGACACTATAATTATACCAGGTTTACCCATCATTTGCCAGAGGGAACAATTCAATTTCCTGGAGAGTCAAAATCCATGAACCGAATCGAACTCAAGCTGACTAAACTTAGAAACGTTCTCCACGCGCCGAAGGTTCCAAGCCTGGCGCAATATCTCAATCTCCTCGCGATTGAAGAAGGCGTTCTGATCGGCGTTGACCTGGAATTTTCAAGCGTCTATGAAGTGGAGCCCATCTCGGTTGAGCTCATGGACCCCCCCGCGCTTGAACTCTTCAGCTCGCGAATGCAAACGCTTCTCAACAGTCTTCCCCCAGAAACCGCCGTTCAATTCATCGTCCAAATCCGCCACGGTGACCCCGACGCCATCCAGAAATTCAGGAAAGAGACGCTTAAAAATAACCCGGACGAACTCTCCCGCCTCATCTTGAACAAAAAATGCGAGGCCCTCCAAAATAAATTCATCCAGCGACGCAGACATCTTCTCTTCGCCACCACCAAACCCAAGGACGGAAAACTCCCCATGACCTCGATTCTCCCCGTCTACTGGCGGCCCGCTAAAGAAGCCGCGCTCGCCTTCCACGAACTTCGCCGCCGCGAACACGCGGTCCTCGAACAGACCCTCGAGGAACGCCTGCAAAACGCGGGAATCAAATTTAGGAAGCTTTCCTCCCAAGAGGTTTTGGACCTGGTCTTTGAACGCCTCAACCCGGAACGCCCCTTTCCCATGAAGCTTGAGTCCCTTAATCCCCATCAAAGCCTGCGCGGCCAGATTCTGTTTAACGCACTCAAGGAGGACTTTGACCGCCTCCAGGTCGGAGGCTCGTGTTTTAGGGGGCTGAGCCTGTTAAGCCTCCCCGAGGCCGCGCATCCCTTTTACGCCCAACGCCTCCTCGACAGCCTCTGGCCCGATTGCGACCTCATCCTCAATGTCCATCCCCTGAACACCGAGACTGCCATCTCAAGGCTTAAGCTCAAAAACAATATCAGCCGCGCCCTCCTTTTGCCGGGACTCGGCAAAAATTACGAGGCCGAGCAAAAGCATCTCGAACTTGACGAACTCATCACCGATATCCGCTCCTCATCCCAAAGACTTTTTGAGTTTTCTCTCTCGGTCCTCATCAAGGGAAAGAGCCCGGGGGAACTCGAGGATAAAACCCTTCCCGTTTTGGGCGCCTTTCATGATTTTGCCTCATCCCAAGCCGCTTCCGACGACATGAATCATTCCCGCATCTTCCTCCAATCCATCCCCGGACACTCCGGCCTCGTCGGTCGCAGGTTTTTCATCCAGACCCACGCGCTTTCAGCCCTCTTGCCCCTGTCGGGTTCCTGGAAAGGCTCCCAATCGAAGAAATTCCTCGTCGAAACTCCACTGGGAGAGCTGGTGGGATTGAATCCCTTCGACTCGGAGCTCCCGGCCAAGCACGGAATTGTCCTCGGAACCACGGGCTCCGGAAAAAGCTTCTCGACCAATTACCTCCTTAGCGGTTTTCTGTCCGAGTCCCAGGACAACCACGTCATCATCATTGACGTGGGCGGCTCCTACCGCAAGCTCGCCTCCATTTTTTCGGGGGATTATTTGGAGGTCAGCCTTTCCGAACGCTACGGCTTCAACCCCTTTCCGCCCAAAGAGCAGATCGCCCCCGAGGGAAATTTCGACGACGACGCCGTGGCCTATCTCTCCCTTTTGATTTCCCGCATGTGTCTGAGCGGCAAGGCCGCCGCCTCGGTCCATGAAAAAGGATTTTTAGAGCGCGCCATTAAAGACGCCTACTCCCAAAAAGACGAGGTCCTTCTCTCGGATATCCGGGAAGAACTCCTCAAGGCTTCCGGTTCTCGGCCCTCCGCCAAGGCCTATTACGATTCCCTTGAACTCTGGACCGATGGGATGTACGGCCGGCTGTTTAACCGGAAGGGAAATCTCGATTCGAAAAAACGCTTGGTCGTCTTCGATCTCCAAAACCTCGACCATCACCCGGACCTCCAGAGCGTTTATTTCTTCGTCATCCGTTCGATGATCTGGGGAAAACTCTCGAACCGCGCCTTGAAAAAGATCATCGTCATCGACGAGGGGTGGAAATTCTTTGACGACGAGGTGGGCTCGGAACTGGTCCAGAACCTCTACCGCACGGCCCGCAAATTTAACGGCGCGGTCCTCTCCATATCCCAATCGCCAAAAGACTTCCTGGACACCAAGGCCGCCCCCGCCATCATCGCCAACTCCTACGTGAAGTATATTCTCAAGCTCTCCAAGGGACATGAGCTCCTTAAACATTTCGATCTCAATCCAAGCGAGGAGGCGGCGGTCAAAAATTTACAGTCCAAGCACAAGGTCTTTAGCGACCTCTTCGTCAAGTTCGGAGCGCATGGCCTGGTCGCGCGCATCGAGCCCGGACCCCTCGATTACTGGATTTGCACCACCGACGCTTCCGACCACGTCAGGGAAAACGCGCTCAGAAACAAACGCCCCGAACTCTCGGAAACGGAACTATTGCTGAAGCTAGCGGGAGGGGAAAATGAGAATTAACGGCGAGCTAGGGCTTGCGGTAGGCGTTTTGGTGAGACCCGATATTGCGCAGACACACGCCGCCGTCGATCCATTGAAAGGTGAGGCGATAGTTCACGTCCACCCGCGCCGACCAGATATCGCGCCTAAAGTCTATCTTCTCGACATGAAGAGACGGATGCCGAGGATCGCGCTCAAAGAGAAGAATCGCCTTATCCGCCTTGCGGCGAACGGGCTCGGGCAGAGCCTGGTATGCCCGCTTAAAGCGCTCGGTGCGCTCGAAAATCAACGGCGGAGATCCTTAAGAAGCTCGCGCGCCGATTTAAAGGACTTTTTGCGCCCCGCCGATAAGTCCCGATCCGCCGCCCGCTCGGACTTGCGCCAAGAAGCGCTCCAAAACCAGGGATTTTTTTCCCGGCTCTCGCGATCGAGCTTTTCGCGCGCCTTCTCCAAAAGCCCCGAATCCTTAAGCTCTTCCAGAATTTCCAATATCTCCAAATACTGCTTGTCCGGCAAAATGGCGAGAACCGGCTTATTGCGAAGCATGACCCGATATGGGCGAGCGCCGCGGCGCATGATGCGGTCCAGGTTGAGGCGCAGCTCCTTGGCCCCGATATACTCCGTCGCCTTGAGAAGGCTTACGACATTCATGGAATCCCTCCAATTTAAAGTTAACCTTAAAGACAATAATAGTTTAACTCCAATATCATGCCCTGTCAAGGGCGCCCGAAATTACAAACAGCAAAACAGGAGAAACTCATGAAACAAACCGCGTTCTTTTCACTACTGCTTATCCTATTCGCCGC
Organism: bacterium; assembly: GCA_021822495.1. GTDB lineage: Bacteria > Elusimicrobiota > Elusimicrobia > UBA1565 > UBA9628 > JAKAQV01. Next base: position 32,890 of record JAKAQO010000008.1, read on the forward strand.
GCCCGCGCGCGCCCAGTTCCTGGTGGGGTCCGCCGTCAGCGGAATGCAGTATGCCCAGGAAAAGGCCTATGAGGCCTTCATGAAAATCCAGATCATCCAGGAACTCGAGATTCTCCGCCAAAACTATACCGCCTCGGTCAATTACTACAACCAGTTCAAGCAGCTGAACTCGGGGAAGGGCTTTTTGTTCAACCTCTCCCAACAGTTTAAGACCGCCGAGAACGCCGACATCGCCCAGATGAAGTGGCAACTCCTTGATTCCTATAACGGAAATACCGCGACCGACCGCTTCGTCGAACAGGCCAATGAGACCGTTTATAACGACATGGCCTATGCGGGAAACGAAGCGGCCAATCTCATCTCGAATAAAAAAACGGCCCGTCAGCTCGCCCAAAACGCCGGAAATTTGTCTCCCAAGGACGCCGCCAATCTCACCGCCAAATCGCAAAGCCTCGAACTTCAAATGCTCCTTCAGCTTCACGAAGACAATCTGCGCCTCATTGAGCTTGCCTCGATACAGACATTAGGACAAAACCAGCGCGGCAAAGGAGAACTCAACATGATCCAAAACATCAAGGCCGGACTTAAAAAGCGCTTCCCCAACGCTCAAATCGGCGGGGGCGCCCAGCCCCTGGGCGGGGGCGCCCAGCCGCTGGGAGGAAATTAAATGAATCCCAGCGTCCTCATCAATCTCTCTCAAATACCGATACAACTCTCGGGACTGAGTTCCTTGACTACGGCCATCGCCCTGGGCCTTCTGGCCTTCATCATCCCCTACTCCGCCGTCGAGATGAATCTGCGCGCAATCTCGGGGCGAGGTTCGCCGGGATACGCCGGGCTCTTTCTTCGCATCGCTATCGCCATGAGCTGCCTGCTTGCCTATGACAAGCTCTACGGACTCTTCCTCGGAGCTTTCCAGGCCCTGTCTTATTCGGTCCTCAGCTCACAAGATTGGGGAAATTTCCTCGTCAAGGATTTTTCGGCCCCCAACGCCGCTTCCCCGATCCTCTCCTGGCTGACCCATCCCCTCAGTTCGGTTCAGGCCATCGTCCTATTCCTGGCAAGCCTCTTTGCCGTCACCGCTAAGGACGTCATCGTCATGCTTCAGGCTTCTTTTCTGAGCCTTCTCTTCGCCTTCGGACCCATCGCCATCGTCTGCTCAATCAGCGAAAAATCATTCTGCGTGACCAGGGGCTGGCTGGTCAACTCGGTTCAGATCGCCTCCTGGAGTTTTTTCTTGAGACTCGTCATCCGGGTTTGGCTGACCCTTGGCCCTTTGGCGACTAATACGGGAACCGGAACGGCTAATGATTTCCTGGGTCTTTTGGCCGTCAACTCGGCCTTTTTTGTCCTGGTCCTGGGAACGCCGATTCTATCGGCGCGGCTGATATCGGGGGAAAGCCTGTCCTTTTTCGCCGAGGCGGCCCTGGGGACGATGAACGCGGCGGCCATCGGCCTTCCTTTAAAAGCGGGGAAATATTTAGGCGAGAGATCCCGAAACGCGGGGGGAAATATGCGGACTCGAAGCGAGGGCGCCCCGCCAACGCCTCAAAGAAACGCCCTCCCCATGACCGCCACCTCCGCCTATCGCCGCCTCTTCAAGCGAAAAAACGACAAGAAACCGGATGATAAAAAATCAGGAGAAAATCCATGATCGGATTTAAAACGAAGACCCCGTCAAAGCCGAAGGCTCAAATTAATTCTTCCTCGGCGGATGTTCGGCCGGAAACCCAGACCCTGGGCGGGGGCGCCCAACCTCTGGGCGCGGACGCCCAACCTTTGGGCACGAACGCCCAGCCTCTGGCTGGGGGCGATGAGTCTCTCGGCGTTCCCATCTATTACGAGGCCTGGGGCGGTCTTGAAAGCGCCAATAAAACCTTGTGGACCGCGCTTTGGTTTGCGATCAGCGCCGCGATCCTTTTAATCATCCTCCTTCGCCTGGAGATTCAAAAGCCGCCGGTCGTCATACTCCTCAGCCAAACGGGAAGCCCCCAGGTCGTCGTGGGAGCGCAATCCGCCCCGCCCGTCAGCGCCGATGAAATCAAAAATTTCATCGCCCTCTTCGAACGCTTCTTCACCGAGCTTGACCGCTACGCTTACAATGAAAGCCTTCAAACTGCCTTCTCCATGATGACCCCCAAGTTTAAAATAAAAGCCCAGGATATCCTTGACCGCGAGGGCCTCATCGAAACCATCAAAACGGATGAGATTAGGACGAAATTGACGCTGACCGATATTTCCATCGTCAGGGAAACCCCTGAATTCATCGAGTGCGACGTGAAGGGCTGGCGCGAGATTAGCTCCTTTAAACTAGACGGACCCAAGTCCGAGATCGTGTTTGAAGACGAGATCATCTTAAAAAAAGTCCCGCGCTCACAAACCGCTCCCGACGGCGTCTTGGTTAAGGACTGGAAGGAAAGCCTCTTTAAAAAATGAACAGACTTATTTTTTTCTCGGCCGTAACTGCCGTCCTGGCCGCCGCTTTTCTTCTCTCTTCCCATCCCGCGCCAAAAACAAATTATGCGGCCAGCGCCGGAACCTTGATGCAATCTTCCAACCAGCCGCAACCAACGGAAAACTTAAACCTCCTTGGAATTCCCGCGACAATGCCTCGGGCTCAAACCTCCAAACCCGCGCCGCGAATTAAACACAAGCGCGAAAAATTCCCAGTGGGTAAAAAGACTTCAGAAACGCCGACAAAAACGGGAAACGAACAATCAAGTTCTCATGGAAACACGCCCTCGCCCAAGGCCCAGGTCAACGCCGCCCTGTCCCTTAAAAGAGCGGGGGATAAAAATTCCTCCGCCGACTTTATGGACAGCCTTCCGCGATATATCACGGAAGACCTCATCCAGGCTTTTGAAAAAGACCCCGCGAAGTATTTCCCCAAGGAATTAAAAGAGAAGGGCGGCATCGCCCTCAGGCTCATCGCGCTTGAGAACCTTGAGGATATGCTCGTCCTTAAGCTTGCCGTGGAAAATAGATCATCGGCGAATTTCTTCATTAAGGGATTTAAGGCGAGTTCGGGCAGCCAAAGGCTGGGGGAACGTTCCTTGTTCAAGATTTTAGTCGAGGCCAAAACGACCAGGCGGGGATATGTTCTCATCCAAAAACCTAAGAGAAAAGGCGAGACTCGGATGAGTTCGGGCCTTGCGCTCGCCCTGGAAGAAGAAGGAGGTAAAAACAGGGTCATCGAGATTCCCATCCCGGACCCCTTTTAAATTATGAAACGATTAAAAAAGAGCTCAAAGGTTTTAATTCTGGTCGCCGCTTCTGGTCTTTGGATCGGAATGCCAAGCCCCCGGGGGCGGACGCCCAACCTTTGGGCGGGGGCGCCCAGCCTCTGGGCGGAAACGCCGAAGGAAACCCCGCCCCTTGATCCCCTGGCCTTGGACCATCATCTTAAAGACGATAAGCCCCGGCCTTGGCGGGGCGTGACGAAAAAAAATCAGACCAGCGATCGCTATTTTTTGCCCACCGGATTTACCTTTCCGGTCCGCCTTGAAAACGCCGTCTATTCCTATAACGTGGAAAGCCCCGCCATCGCCGCCGTGGATGAGGACATTGTCTATCTCGGCCGCGTCGTCATCCCCAGAAAAACCCGCGCCATCGGAGAAGTCTCGGTCCAGCAGGATCATAACCGCATCCTCATCACCTTTAGAACCCTCGTTTTTCCCTCGGGAGACGAGATCGCCTTTACCGGACTCGGCCTTTCCACGGACGGCTCCCTGGGGATTAAGGGAAAGGTCAAGACGCACAAGGATTCCGCCATCGCCGACACGGTCTTAAGCTCGGTCGTCAGCGGGGCGCAGGAAGCGGCGATGATGACGACGACGGCGGTCAACCCCGTCGCCGAGTCTGCCGTATCGGGACTTGCCGGAGAAGCCACCGGCGAACTGGGCGCTCAAAGACAAAAAATCACCACCTCCATCTCGGTTGAGGCCGACACCGGACTTCAGATTTTCGTACCCAGAAGAGTCGAGTATTAAAAGGAGACAATCAATGATTAGAGAAGAAAATATCGGGCATTCCTCATTGTCCGAACAAATCGCGGCGGAAGTCGCCAGAATCTTAAGAGAAACGACCCTTACGCCATATCCCACTCCTCCCCTGCATGCCGAGTGGGTCAGCCTACCAGAAGCCGCTCGGATATTGGGGTATTCCACGTCTCGCTTCTACCACATCTACAACCGCCTAGGACTGGTAGCGAGCCGAACTTCAAAACGAAAAATTCGTTTTCTCAGGAAAGATATTGAGAATCTGCAAATCCTTTGCCAAACTCGCCATGCAAACCAAGCGATCAGGCGCCGCGTTTCGCCAACAGCTCAAAGTGGAACAAAATCGAGCTCCCCTTCGTATATGTAGTAGGAGGCAGAATCGGAAAATAAAATGCGTATTAAAAAGAGTAATAACGCTTTTCAATTTGATTTTACCCATGAGGGAAAACGTATTCGACGCCTAGTAAGTTGCGATGATTTGATCCAGTTTCTGGGGGGAGAAGAGTTCACTGAAAAAAACATGAATTTGCCTGCTGGGAAAGAATCAATTCCCTTTGACGACTTCGCCATGAAATACTACATTCCCGGGCACTGCAATGCCGATAAAAAAACGAGCACTTTTCGCACCGATCAAATCAGCGTCAGGGCGCTCTCGCGCTATTTCGGCGATATGCCGCTACACGCCATTGAGCCCAAGCATTGGGAAGAATATAAGACTCTCAGACTTTCAGGACAAGTGACAACTCGATGTCGAAGAATATTGGAGGAAACTTTCAACCGAAACTCTCGCCGCGGCCCCCGAAACCAACCGGCCTCTCCATGGACAATCAACCGGGAGTTGTCCAGTATGCGTCAAATATTCGCCTACGCCCTCCGCCTTCATTTCATCAAGACCAATCCCCTCAATGAGGCAAGGCGCTTGCCCGCTAAAAGCCGAAAGGATTACTGGCTTAAAAAAGGGGAGATCGAGCTCTATTTGAAATCCATCCCTTTGCGGCTGTTTAAAGATAATCCGTGCCAAATGCGTCATCTTGCGGAATTCTTAATTCTGACCGGAGCAAGAATTGGAGAAGCATTGCAATTTAGAAAACAAGACGTGGACTGGGAGCGCAAGGAAATTAGACTCATCACTTTTAAAAAGAAAAAATCGCGCGATAAGATTTATCGCTATCTCCTCATAGACAGCCTTGGAGAACGATTTATTTCTCTTCTTAAAAATATGAAGCCTCATCCGGCGACAAATTTCTACTTTTACGGCGCGAAGGGGGAAGGGACTCCGCTGCCTTACCGCTGGGCGCGCCGACAACTCGTCGCCGGCGCGCGCAAAGCCAACCTCGACTGGCTACGGCCTCACGATATGCGGCATACCTTCGCCATGCACAGAGCTATCGTCATACGCGATTTCAGACAACTTCAAATGGAATTGGGACACGAGGACCCCATTTCCGTTCAGTCCTACCTGGACAACACCGCCAGGCTTAAGCCCGAGGATTCTATTTTTTATCCGGAGAATTCCAAGCCGCGCGTTTAAAAACGCGGAGCCGCATCTCGACACCTCGCATATCTAAAGGAATTCCAAGCAAGCATTGACACAGCTCTACTTACTACTTATACTATTACTAATTCAGTAAGTTTAAACATAGTGAATAGAATGACCCTGAGAAGCCTTTCTAAGACAGAAGCGGACCTCGTTCTGGCGTGGGAATGGGACAAACGCCGGTTGGTAACCATCAAGGACATCATCAAACGGCTCCGCTGTTCTCGTCCGCACGCCTACAAACTGGCGCATGTCTTGCGAAAAAAAGGCTGGCTACAAACCGTCTCTAAAGGCCATTATCTTGTGATTGGCGCCGAGCGGGGACCCAAAGGCGTCGCGGAGATAAACCCTTACGCGGCGGCGCCGCTATTGCCGAAGCCCTACTTTTTCGCCTACCGCGCCGCCTGCGCCCATAACAGGCTCACCACGCAAATTCCGAGCGTCATCCATGTCGCCGTGCTGCGACAGAAGCCGCCCATGGAGATCATGAACGTCCGTTTCGAATTCGTGACCCTCTCTCGAAAGCGCTTTTTCGGCTTTGAAGAAGCGGCCATCATGGGAGAGAAGGTCAACATCTCGGATTTGGAGCGATCCGTAATTGATGCCATCGACCGTCCGGAACTGGCGGGGGGCATTGAGGAATCGGCCCACGCTCTCTTTAGCGCGGCCAAGAGGCTTGACCAGCTCAAACTTCTTGGCTACCTCAAACGTTATGATGACGGCGCGCTGGCGCGGCGGTTTGGATTTCTTTGCGAGACGCTTAAAATTGGACTCTTGAATGAACTCCTGGAATACCTGCGCGCCCAGGTCTCGCACAACCCTGCATTTCTCGGCGCGCGCGAGCGATGGGGAACGGAAGGCGCGCGCGACAAGCGCTGGAACCTGATCTTGAACGTGCCCAAGGAGCAGCTGTTGAGCGAGGTCCACGTCGGATGATCGACAAAAAGTTCGCAGACCTTTTCGCACAGGGTTCGCAGGTCTCCATTGAAATAGCGGAGCGCGAAATCGTGCTGGAACGCATACTCAAAATCTTACAAGGGAGAGATATTTGTGGCCAACATCTTTGAGGGAAAGTCCCAAGCCCTACACGAGTTACTTGCCAATGCTTCTCAAGATGATCAAGCTACCGTTTTAATTCCAGATTTGCAACGGCCATACGTTTGGGGCCCCAAACAAGTCTCTTTGCTACTTGATTCAATCCTACGCGGCTGGCCGTTTGGAACACTCCTCATGTGGAAAATCGATCAAGACGATTTGGGCAAGATTCCTCATCGACAGTTTTGGCGAGTAGTTGATAGAACGGCGGAAGGCGAAGATGGGAGTTCTCTTGGGCGCAGAAATCCTCCGGCTTCTTACCACATGGTCCTTGATGGACAACAGAGGCTCCAAAGTTTGCTCCTCGCTACAGGAGGCGATGGTTGGGGGTTCAAGCTCGAAGATCGAATATGGGCAGAAGAATTACAGGGGCGACGATCTCATTGGCGACGGAGCAAGAACTTGCATTGGTCACGAGCATGCCTCTGTCTTGATCTTCAGGAATTTGCCGGTGGTTATGCGCGGGCTGGAAGCATTGTTGCCATGGATTTTGAAGCCGTGTTGCAGTGGGCCATTACTGATCCAAGTGACGGTCAATCGAAATTTCCTAAGCCCGAGTCTTACGAAGATCCACTCCCCAAGACATTCCTTCTGGAAAATAAAGGACGCTATCTTCGGTTTGCGCGCTTATGGTCTGAAGCGACTCCAAACCAGAATCTCAAGGAAGCTGATTTTCAAAAACGTTTACGGGATATCCTCAAGGATTTGGAAGTCGACAATGACAAGATTGAAAAATTACTTCATCCCCTCGGTGAATTGATGACAACTATCCGGGATGTAAAGTTAAGCAAGGTCACCTACCTAGAATTACTGCCGTTCGAAAGTGAAATTTGGAGTGAAGATTCCTACAACGATGCAATTGTAAACATCTTCACCCGTCTTAATACGGCTGGGCGGACTTTGACTCGCGAGGAGATTACACTTGCCTGGCTTAAGGTTGGATGGGTCCCAGAAACGACTGGGGGCCGAAGCGCCGCAGATTGTTTTAACGAGTTGCACGCAAAACTTCGCGACAAAAACATTGAGATTAAAATGGATGACCTTGTCTCTGGGATATCCTTCCTTTGGAGCGTTAGTTCGAATAACGGCAAACTCCTCGCGAACTCAGATCTCTTACGCGGAAATATTATTCGGCCAATGGCCTCTGACTTAGCGCATAGCTGGAATAACATTTGCTGTGCAGTTCTTGATGGAGTAGACGCCGTAATTTATCGCGACCTTGAGTACGGTGCTGCTCGCCAATATTCATCTCTCAATGCACTCACTATTATTTGGGCATGGCTTTTTCTTTCTTACCAGTGGGAATCGCCCCAGCAACTGACTGCCCTGCAAAAAGATGCCTATCGCAAAAAAATTGATCGAACATTGTCTGGACTCTTGGACCGATGGTTATTCGCCTCGCATTGGGCTGGACGATGGGCGGGATCCTCAAATACAGCAATGACTGGCTATGCACGAGACCTAAATTCGACGTTAAATAAACTTCAACAGGAATCGAGTTATGAAAAGGCTGTCCCTATCCTTAAAGACAGATTCGAGAACTTAGTCAGCGACCTAATCCCCGATGCTTCGAATCATGTGCAAACTCTCACCACCCCCGCTCGTGAACGGGTGTCGGTATATCGAAATCTTCTTTGGGTGTGGCATCGACTTGATACCCAAAGATGGGAAATGTCGCAGATACAGTTGCGAGAACGCAAACGAAAACATCCGACTGTGGAAGTCGATCATTGTGTCTCTTTCGCGCTATGGCAGAAAAAGGTGCAAAGCACTGCTCCAGCTATTCCCGCCTCTGATGATGCCGCCGAGGTAATTAACTCCCTAGGAAACTGTTCCTTGCTAGAAAAGACCTTTAACATTTCAAAAAGCGACCAGTCCTTTAAATCGTTCCTCGATCAGGTATTTGAATTTAAAGAAAACAAACACTTGATTGAAGAGTGGGCCAAAGCCTTGGCTCTGACACCAGCCCTGATAGATCCTAATCAGATCGACTCAAAAACTTTAGCACAGGAAATTGCCTCCCGCGACAAAGCCATCAGAGACGAATTAATTGCTTTTGTGAGAGGTAATAAGGCGCGCGTCGATATAACTGACGACTCCAACAGGTCTAACAAACACCCAGAATCCTAAATGATGACGCCAGCCTTCTGAAAACCATAACATCCAAGGGCGGAACTTAACTTCGCAAGTGCGTCTATGGTAAGATACATCGTTCCGCTGAGCTCGAATCCAACCATATGCTAATGTTGTAAAACTACCTCAAATGACGAGGAAGAAAATAACTTGAAGACACAGAGAAGATGGAATATCGATTTCCGCTACAATGCAGGCAAACTCAGCTTCCGCTTAATTCAGCCAACAGATATTTCAAGGGCAAACTTGCATTGGATTTGAAAAAAGTCGACAAAAAGTCGACATGAAAGCCGGAAACAGAACTGAAATTAAGATTAAAATAAGCAAAATAATGCTTAAATAATAAAGATAATCGCGGGCGTAGTTCAATGGTAGAATAGAAGCTTCCCAAGCTTCGGACGTGGGTTCGATTCCCATCGCCCGCTAAGTTTACTATTTCGAACCTCCAAGGGGAAGAATCGAAAGCGAGCCGCGCGCGTCCGGGGGACGAAAAGCGGGACGCAGTCCCGCGTCAGCGCGGCCGCCGGGCCGCAAAGGAGGAGCGAAGCGACGGGTGAGCGGGATTCCCATCGCCGGCTCGTTCTATTTTGCTAGAATCTTCTTAGGTGCAATTCGTTCGCAATCGCCGTCATCATCAAAAAGCCAAGAAGAAGCGGTCAGCCTGTCTCCTGCTTTTGACCGTTCTATTGATTGGCCCCCTCAGCTCAAGTCTTCAAGCCGCTCCGGCAACCTTCATCACGGCGTTGCCGGTCTCTCAAGACCAACTCTTGGCCCGTTTTTCTTTTAATCCTACGCTCAGCTCAAACCCCTCCGCGCCTTCCGGCGGAACGCAACTGAATAACTACCAATTTCCAGAGACCTTTCTCTACGGTCTCACCGATAAAATCGCTCTCGCCTTGGACGCCAGGCAAGGTTTTAGTTCCATGCAAGAAGGCCTCCCTCAAGGCAGTCAAAATTTAAGCGCCGCAGGCGCGGGAGACACCCTCGTTTTCGCCCGCTATACGCTTTTTAGCATTGATCATCCGGGAAATACCTTTCGCATCGCTCCTTTATTGGGAATGTATCTTCCCACCGGATACTATGACAAATCCAACGCCTCGGGGCTTTTACCCGCAGCTCTTCAAAACGGTTCGGGCTCGGTCGATCCCTTCCTGGGATTGACCGCCGCTTTTTACAACCGCCATTATGGTTGGAGTTGGGACGCGACTTACCGGCATAACCCGCCCGCTCCGGGGGGATTTGATTTGGGAGACGAAGCGAGAACTGACGGGGAATTTGAATTTCGCATTTTTCCGCATTCCCTTCCAAGCTCTTATTTGCCAAACGAGTTATGGGGAGTTTTTGAAACCAATCTCATTTCCAACAACAGAAGCGAAATCGCGGGAAATCTCGACAGCGCCTCCGGCGGGTTTTCCTGGCTTTTTTGGTCGGGCTTTGATTATGCGACTCTTCACTGGGAACTGGGAGCCGAAGTCGGCATTCCTGTGGTTCAGAATTTAAACGGCCCCGGAGAAGTCAAACAAATCGTCTCTTTTCGACTCTTTTACGAATATTACCTCGCCATGCCGTCTTGGCGAAAGAAAAAACCAGCCCCACATCAAACCGGAATATGAAAAAAATCTTCTTCCTTCTAATAACGTTTCTTTGCGCCCTGCAATACTCTTCCTTTGCCATGCAAACAGTTTCGGACAAACAAAAAGCGATTCGGGCTATTCTTAAGGTCCAAGGCGTTTTTTCGCCCCGAGGTTTTTTCAATATCGAAGTACGCCTTTATCAACTCAAAGGCCTCAAGCGCTACCGATTTGATCTTAAAGATTCGCTCGCCATTCTCGATTTTGAGCCGGGCGTTTCCATCAGTTCTTCTTCCTTGAAAAATGTCATGGTTATGGCGGGATACCAGCCCGGGCCTGTGACAATCAAAGAAATAACTCTCTCTCAAATGAAAGAAAAAGGGCGCGGCTGGCTCGCGCCTCCGGCAGTCAACTCCCCATGGGCCTTTATCCGCTGGCTGGAACTGAATTTTTAGCCTATTCCCTCTTTTGTTTTGTAGAATAGTTTTGTGAGTTCGGCCCAAAAGAAAAGCGTTTTACTTCCTATTTTTCTCATCGTCGCCGTCGACATCATGGGGCTGACTCTCATCCTGCCACTCCTTCCGTTTTACGCGGAAAGATACGGCGCCACTCCTCAAACCGTCGGTCTTTTAATCGCCACCTATGCCTTTTGCCAACTGATTGCCGGACCTATTCTCGGCAAACTGTCCGACCGCTTCGGCCGCCGCCCACTTCTCATCGTCAGCCAAATTGGCACCTTCGCGGGCTTTTTAGTTTTGGGATGGGCCAAAACCCTTTTTTGGATATTCTTTTCGCGATTTTTAGATGGAATCACCGCCGGCAATCTCTCTCTAGCCCAGGCCTATATTTCAGACGTCACCGCTCCGGAAGACCGGGCAAAGTCCTTTGGAGTCATCGGCATCGCCTTTGGTCTTGGCTTTCTCATCGGCCCTGCCTTGTCGGGTTTTTTGTCGCAATACAGCTACGCCTATCCCGCTTATCTCGCGGCCGCGCTTTCTTTTACCAGCATTCTCTGCACTTATTTTCTCTTGCCACAGGCAATTCCTCACCAGGAAGAAGAATCCGGGCCGGGAGGGAAACGCTTGGGGCTCTTGAATTGGGGAAGCTACATAGACTATTTCAAACGGCCGGAGCTTGCGCCTCTTCTTGTTGAATTTGCGCTTTTCTGCCTGATGTTTTCTCTTTTTATCCAGGGCTTTGCTCTTTTCGCGCAAAGAAGGTTTTTTATCCATGGTCATCCCTTTGGTCCCAAGGAAGTGGGATATCTCTACGCCTATTCCGGTTTTCTAGGTCTTATCGTTCAAGGCGGTCTTTTAGGACGCCTGGTTAAACGCTACGGCGAAAAATCTCTCGCTCGTACCGGATTTATCTCTGCTGCATTAGGCCTTGTCTTTTTAGCCTTTGACCATCCTATTCTGATGCTCATTCCCATTTTCACCGCGACCGCTTTTGGAACCGGAGTATTAAGACCGGCCTTGACCAGCCTCATTACCCGGGTGACCAGCCGCAAGGAACAAGGGGTGGTTCTGGGGCTGACCCAATCTCTCAACTCTGTTGCCTCGATTTTTTCGCCTCTTTTGGCGGGATATTTAATAGGAAAAGGAGATTTGGCCGCTTGGGCGCTGATTGCGGCTCTTTTTTCAGGAATAGGGTTTATCCTCATCTCCCGAAGAACAGAACCTCAAGTCTCTCAAGCGACTCAATCTATCAACTAAAGAACAAAGGGGACTGTGCCTTTTCCTCATAATTCTTAGGGACGGCGCTGTCCCGACCTTAAGATTATGAAGAAAGGGACTGTCCCCTTTTTAGGAGGAAGTTATGCAATTAGGAATGATCGGACTGGGAAGAATGGGCGCGAATATCGTCAGGCGGCTTACAAACGACGGACATGACTGCGTCGTTTATGACGTGAGTCCGGAGGCGGTTAAAAATCTAACCGGGCCCCACATCACGGGGGCAACGTCTCTTAAAGATTTTGTTTCAAAACTCAAAACGCCGAGAGCCATTTGGATCATGGTTCCAGCCGCGGTCACAGGATCAACGGTTGATGAAGTTTCCGCTCTTCTTGAGAAAGACGACGTCATTATTGACGGAGGAAACAGCTATTATCTCGATGACATCCAACGATCCAAACAATTAAAATCCAAGGGCATTCATTACGTTGATTGCGGAACCAGCGGCGGCATTTTTGGTCTTGAACGCGGCTATTGCTTGATGATTGGAGGCGAAAAACCTGTTATCGAACGACTAGACCCGATTTTTAAGACCATCGCTCCGGGAGTCGAAGCCGCGCCCAGAACTTCGGGCAAAACGGGAAACCCTTCGACGGCCGAACAAGGATACCTCCATTGCGGCCCCAATGGCGCGGGGCACTTTGTCAAAATGGTTCACAACGGAATCGAATACGGCCTCATGGCGGCTTACGCGGAAGGACTCAACATTCTCAAAAACGCGAATGCCGGGCTTCGTTCCCATGAGAAAGACGCGGAAACCGCCCCCATGAGAAATCCAGAGGCCTATCAATATCAGATTAACACTTCTGAAGTGGCGGAAGTTTGGAGACGGGGTAGCGTGGTCGCCTCCTGGCTTCTGGATTTAACGGCCAAGGCCCTTGCAACGGACGCGAACCTTTCGGAATTTTCCGGCCGGGTTTCCGACTCTGGAGAAGGACGCTGGACGGCTCTAGCCGCGATTGATGAAGGGGTTCCCGCGCCAGTCATCAATGCCGCTCTCTTTGCCCGCTTTGAATCCCAAGGGAAATCGAGTTACGCAAATAAAGTTCTTTCGGCCATGCGAAAAGAATTTGGCGGTCACGCGGAAAAAAAGGAAAAGGGGGCTTAAAAACATGAGCATTCATAAGACCGTCCCAACGCCCTCCGACGCCTTGGTTATTTTTGGCGCAACGGGAGATTTGGCGCACAAAAAAATATTCCCATCTCTGTATGCAATGGTCAAACGCGGGGTCTTGAACGTTCCCATTATTGGAGTCGCTTTTTCCAATTGGACGCTTGAGGATCTTAAGAATCGAATCAAGGACAGCATCCGTCAAATGGGGGATTTCGACCCGGAAGTTTTGAATAAACTCCTCTCTCTTTTTCGCTACGTGGACGGAGACTATCAAAACCCGGAAACTTTTGCGGCTCTCAAAGAGGCCCTTGGAAATTCGACATGTCCGGCGCATTATCTCGCCATTCCGCCGTCTCTTTTCGCGACCGTCATTAAAGACCTGGGACAATCAGGACTTTCCAAGTGCGCGCGCGTCATCGTTGAAAAGCCTTTTGGGCGAGACCTCGCTTCCGCCCAAGAACTAAACCGAGTCGCTCAAGAGGTGTTTCCAGAATCTTCTATTTTCCGCATCGATCATTTTCTGGGCAAGGAGGAAATCGAAAACATCCTTTATTTTCGCTTTGCTAATTCGTTTTTGGAGCCTCTTTGGAACAACCACTACATCTCTTCAATCCAGATTACTCATTGCGAGAGTTTCGGCGTCGAGGGCCGTGGGAAATTTTATGACAACGTGGGTTGTTTAAAAGACGTCATTCAAAACCATCTTTTCCAGATCGTCTCTCTTTTAGCCATGGAACCGCCATCAACCCAGGAGGTCGAATCTTACCGCAATGAAAAGGCGAAAGTCTTTCAGGCCATGCGCCCACTCAAGGCCGATGATCTCGTGCGCGGACAATTTATCGGATATCAAAACGAACCCGGCGTCGCTAAAAATTCCGACACCGAGACTTATTGCGCCTTGCGCCTTTTCATCGATTCCTGGAGATGGGCGGGAGTGCCGTGGTATTTAAGATCCGGAAAATCCCTGCCAACGAACGCCGCCGAGATTTTCGTCAAATTTAAATCTCCGCCGCAAAAATTATTCGCGGATTCTGATTCTCAAGGAAATTCTCTCCGCTTTCGCCTCGCCCCTTACTCGGTTATTGCGCTAGCCGCGCGGGTCAAACGCCCCGGAGAAAAATTCATCGGCGATCAAAAAGAGCTTTTTCTTCTGGACTCCCAACCGGAAAAACAAGCGCCTTACGAACGGCTTTTAGGCGACGCCCTGGCCGGAAACGGCGCGCTTTTCACTCGGCAAGATTCCGTTGAAGCCGCCTGGGCGACTCTCGATGACGTTTTGACCTATCATCACCCCGCCCATCCCTATAGGCCGGGAACCTGGGGACCGGAGGAAGCCAATGCCCTCATCGCCCTTCATGGCGGATGGCATGACCCGACCCCGCGCCGAGATCCCGCGGATTTAAAGCTCAAGACGTAAAAGGAAAATTTCCAAGGCTCTCTTCCCATGAATAAAATCGAAAATCCAAAAAAGATTCTGGTCATTGATGTGGGCGGAACTCACGTTAAAGTTTTAGCGAGCGGACAAAAGACCGCGCTCAAAATTCCCTCCGGCAAGACGATGACGGCTTCCCGCATGGTTGCCGCCGTAAAAAAGGCGGCAAAAAGTTGGGATTATCAAGCCGTCTCCATCGGATACCCCGGACCCTTGATCGGCGGAAAACCTCTTCACGAACCGTTTAATCTTGGAGGGGGATGGGTGGGTTTTGATTTTAGAAAAGCCTTTGGGCGCCCTGTCAAAATCGTTAATGACGCCGCCATGCAGGCCCTGGGAAGTTACGGCGGCAAGGGCCGAATGTTATTTTTGGGTCTCGGCACCGGACTTGGAACGGCCCTCATTATTGACGGCATTTTAGAGCCAATGGAGATCGCCCATCTTCCCTATAAAAACGGAAAAACCTACGAGGACTTTTTAGGAATACGGGGACTTGAAAAATCCGGAAAGAAAAAATGGCGCAAGCACGTTTTTGAAATTGCGCAAAAAC
This sequence comes from bacterium, assembly GCA_021822495.1. Taxonomy (GTDB): domain Bacteria; phylum Elusimicrobiota; class Elusimicrobia; order UBA1565; family UBA9628; genus JAKAQV01. The sequence goes on from JAKAQO010000008.1 coordinate 48,053, forward strand.
TCAAAGAAGCCTTGGAAGCCGATACCGTCGTTTTGGGCGGGGGAAACGCCAAAAAACTTAAAGATTTTCCGCCTGATTTTAAAATGGTCGCCAACGACAATGCCTTTATCGGAGGGTTTAGGCTTTGGACAAGATAATCGAAGTCCAGAATCTTTCCAAACATTTCGGGGAATTTGAAGCGGTCGGCGGAATCTCTTTTGACGTAAAAAAAGGGGAAATATTTTCCTTGTTAGGGCCCAACGGCGCGGGGAAAACAACGACGATTAAAATGCTGACCACCCTCATTGAGCCTTCTTCCGGACTCATCCACATCGGCGGAATTAATCTCGCCGAAAATAAAATCGCCATCAGAAAGCAATTTGGAATCGTCTTTCAAGACTCAAGCCTGGATGAGGACTTGACCGCGCAAGAAAATATGTTTTTCCATGCGGTTCTCTATGGACTCAACCGCTCAAAACGCCAAACCAATATTGAGACCCTTCTGAAATTTTTCGGGTTATGGGAAAGACGAAACGATTTAGTCAAACATTTTTCCGGCGGAATGAAAAAACGTCTTGAAATCGCGCGGGCTTTATCTCACGAGCCGCCGCTTCTTTTTCTGGATGAGCCCACCTCGGGCCTTGACCCTCAAAATCGAAGCCGACTCTGGGAATACCTTAAAGATCTCAATAAAAAGATGAACATGACGATTTTCTTGACCACCCACTCCATGGAGGAAGTCGAAAAAGTATCGGAACGTATTGTGATTATCGATCACGGAAAAATTTCGGCGGAAGGAACGCCCGAATCCATTAAAGCCGGAACGAAATCCGACACCTTGGAGGAAGCTTTTCTCGCTTTAACCGGACGCGATATTCGGGAAGACGCTCCCGCTCTCACCGATCAGATGCGAAAGGGACGTCTTTTGTGGAGCGGAGGTAAAAAGAAGTGAACGCGATTTGGGCTTTATGGCTCAGACAGATTAAGCGCTACTTAAGATCGCGCTCGCGCCTGATTGGATCTCTGGGACAACCCCTTCTTTTTTTATTGGCACTGGGATTTGGTTTTGGCCCGATTTTCAAAAAAGCCGGAGGGGGAAATTATATTCAATTCTTGACTCCGGGAGTCGTGGCTATGGGCGTCTTATTTACGGCTATTTTTTCCGGGATTGAAATCATCTGGGACCGTCAATTCGGATTTTTGAAAGAAACCCTGGTCGCCCCGGTTTCCCGAATTTATATCATGCTGGGCCGAACCCTCGGAGGAGCGACGGTTGCCGTCATCCAGGGAATTCTGGTTCTGACGATTGCGACATTGGTGGGATTTAAATGGAGTTCTCCGCTTGGAATTTTTCCGGCGCTCTGCTTTATGTTTCTTATCGCTGTTTTATTTACCGCCTTGGGAACCGGAATCGCTTCCATCCTCGAGGATATGCAGGGCTTTCAAATCATCATGAATTTTCTCGTCATGCCCATCTTCTTTTTTTCGGGTTCCCTTTTTCCGCTCTCGGGGTTGCCTCCTTTTCTCGGAGTTTTATCCGCCTTTAACCCCCTCACCTACGGAGTCGAGGGCTTAAGACTTTCGCTTTTAGGCGGAAGCCTTTTGCGGATGGGAATAGACATTCTCGTTCTTTTTAGTTTTTCAAGCGCTCTTCTTTTGATCGGGTCATGGTTGTTTGAAAAGATACAAATCTAATCTCCTCTTAAATCAGCGAATTGGATATAATTAATCATCCCCATGTTTCTTATTTTTGTCTTCGCGCGGCTTTTTACCTCGCTCTCTTTCGCAAACCCACCCCCATCTCCATTGAGAAAAAATCTTTTAGACCAAGCCCAAGCTCTTTATTATGCGGGAAATTTAAGCTCATCCGTCAGAACCTACAAAAAAGCGATTCACAAAGAGCCCAAGCTCTTGGAGGCTTGGCTTAACGGCGCTGTGGTCCTGGAAACGCTGGGAAGAGAAAAAGAAGCGAGAACATGGTATCAAAAGGCTGCGGAAATCAACCCATCTTCAAACATCGAAACCGCTCTGGGTTGGTGCGAACTCAAACTCCATGAACTTTCCTCGGCTAAAACGGATTTCAACCGCGCTCTCGCGGGAAACTCAAAAGACTCTTACGCTCATCTGGGAATGGCGCGCGTCTATATGGAGAAACGCAACTTCCCTTGGGCGCTCCATGAACTTAAAAGCGCGGCGAAATCAAACCCTCATTTAACCCTCATCCCCTTTTATGAGGGACAGATTTATCAAAAGATGCGCCGCCTTGGAAAGGCTTCTTCTTTTTATCAGAAGGTGGCCTCCGCTGATTCTTATTTTGTCGAAGCGCAAGAAAAACTGGCCCGCGTTTATCTTCAAGAAGGCGATTATTCAAAAGCTGTCGCCGAATTTGAAAGAATTAACGGTTCCGGACCTGAAAGTTCAAAATGGAAAAAATTATTAAGTCTTCTCCCTAATCAAGTCGCTCCTGGTTTTTCTCTCAACCCCTCTCGCTTTTATCATTGGCTGATGCCCATTCTTTCAAAACCTCTCCCGTCCCAAGGGGTTCCACTGTTACGCATCGGCATAGGAACCAATCACCTGGGACGCCCGGAACGCCGCTCTCTCGCCGCTTTTTACGTCACTTCTCCCTTTGACCTGAAAGATTCTAAAGGAAACATTCTCGCTCATGGAAACGCCAATCAAATCTGGATTGTCCGTTTGGCCTCCCAAAAACGCAAAAAAATTCTCTCTATTTCTGGTCCGCCAAACAACAATTTTATAGCCAGTCAACCAGTCACGATATTTCCTAAAAGCCAAAACGCTCTTATTAAGCTGGAAAGCCCTTCTCGACTGCCTCAGCTTGTTTTGGCCAAGGTCCTGCGGGGAAACGTGGAATTTTCCATTTTCCAAGGAAATATTCGCATCGTCAATACGATCGATCTTGAAAATTATACTCAAGGGGTGGTCGCGGCCGAAATGCCGATTAGGTCCCCCGTTGAAGCGCTCAAAGCCCAGGCGATATTAGCCAGAAGCGAGGCTCTGTTTCTAAAAACAATATGGCGACGCCATAAAAAGCAGGGTTACGATCTCTGCGACCGGGAGCATTGTCAGGTTTATCTTGGCGTTCACGCCGAAAGCGCTTTGGCCCGAAGAGTGGTTCAGGAAACAAGGGGGGAAATACTCACTTATCATGGGCGCATCGCCCACGGAATTTATTCCGCCGATTGCGGAGGGCACACCCAATCCGGGGATGAACTCAGCGGCTGGGGAAAAATTCCGTATTGGAAAGGAATCCCGGACGGCGGAAAAAAGCGCGACTGGCCCTTATCTCCATGGAAATTGCGCCATTGGCTTCTGTCTTGGCCCGAGGCCTTTTGCCAGCCCTCCTCGAATGTTGATTATTCGCATTACCGCTGGAGCCAGGTCGTGTCTATCAAAGCCTTAAACCGAAAGGTGTCAAGAAGATTGAAAATAGGACGACTAATCTCCGTCATTCCTCTCAAGCGTTCCGTTTCCGGAAACGTCAACTCTGTTCTATTTATAGGAAGCAAAGGGCGCGCCATTGTTCGAGACGAACTTGAAATCCGCAATCTCCTAGGACTCCAAACCTTGAGAAGCACGCTTTTCGTGCTGGACGCCGAATACGACGCGAAAGGACATCTGCAGTCTCTCATTTTTCACGGCGGAGGCTGGGGACACGGGGTAGGGCTCTGCCAATCTGGCGCCATGGGCCGGGCCGCGGCTGGACAAGATTACAAACAAATCATTCAAGCCTATTTCCCCGGCGTTAAAATTAAAAAACTGGACTATTCTAAAAAGAAGTGATATATAAAGAGTAACGGAAAGGAAATGAAAGTCACAGAAAGAAACGGCAAAGAAAACGCTCCAGCCTCAGTCGTTTGCCTTTTTCTAACTCTTCTTTTATCTGCCTGCGCGGGAACTTCTCCCAGAACAACAGCGGACATCTCTCCCAACCGGGGCGCAGTCGTCATCGCAGCCAGAATCAACACGCCTGACGGACGGGCCTATACCGGCGGCATTCACCTCACCTTGCAAGGCATCGGTGGGGAATCTTTAGAAACCTATAATTTCTATCTTCCCGCGCGGCGGACTGTTCTCTACCAGATAGCCGCGGGAACCTACCGCATCGAAGCTCCAAAAAATTTCTTTGGAATCACTCGGGAAACTCTTCCCATCGTGGCGGATGGAAAGAAATATTTCCCGAATTTTCCAGAAAGCTTGTCCCAGCTAAAGCCTTTCGTGCTCAAACCGGAAAAAACCATCGTAATCGGGGAATTAGATATTTCCGTGACTCCCGGGACGAAGGAAAGCCCACGTTCGGTTTCCATCGAGTTTAAGCAAGGAGCAAAGGATAAAAGAAAGCTTCTCGCTCAAATTATTCATCAGATGCTTGACCCGGAAATACCTGAAGACATTAAAAAAAGCGAGCAGTCTTGGCTTAACTCCATTCAACAGGCTCTCATTGCAGTTAATCAAAAAACCGAAATACCCACTCCAAAACCATGAAAATTGCCATCGCCTCCGACCACGCGGGATATCCGCTCAAAATAAAACTTGTGGAAAGCTTAAAAAAAAGCGAGCATGAATTATTGGACTTAAGCGAAGGCGCGCCTGACCCGCAAGACGATTATCCTGATTTTGCCAAGGCCGTCGCCTTGGCCGTGGCCGAGAAAAAAGTCGAGCGCGGCGTTCTTGTTTGCGGAAGCGGAGTCGGGGCCAATGTCGCCGCAAACAAAATTCCCGGGGTCCGAGCTTGTGTCTGTCATGATACTTTTTCCGCTAGGCAGGGAGTTGAGGACGATGATATGAATGTCCTCTGCCTGGGCGGGCGCATTATCGGAGAAGAGCTCGCGAAAGAAATACTCAAAACCTTTCTCGCCTCTCGGTTTTCAAATGCCGAAAGGCATTTAAGACGCCTTAAGAAAGTACTGTCCATAGAAAAGGAGTTCGCCAAATGAATACACTAGAAAAAGCAAAAGCCGTTCAAGACCCCGCAGTCGAAGCCGCATTTGAGGAACTAAAAAAAAGCGATTTTCTCGCGCTCTTTAAAGCTAAACAAGCGTCTTTGTGGAAAAAAGAACCCGAAAACCAAGCCATTATCAACAAGTCCCTAGGCTGGATTGACGCCCCTGAAACGACCGCCATGTCGGTGGGAGCCTTAAGATCTTTTGTCTCCGAACTAGAGAAAGAAGAAATTGAATCCGCCGTCGTTTTGGGAATGGGAGGTTCAAGTCTCTGCTGCGAGGTTTTTAAAGAGTGTTTCCCGCACCCCAATCACAAAATCCGGCTTGAGGTCTTGGACTCAACTTCCCCGGAATCCGTTTTGGCCCTTCAGAAAAAACTGAACCTCAAAAAAACCCTCTTTATCGTTTCCAGTAAATCCGGCTCCACCATGGAGCCTAATTGCTTCATGGATTATTTTTTCTCGGAAACTCAAAAGGTCTTGGGAAATAAAACCCCTAACCATTTTATCGCCGTCACCGATCCCAACACGAGCCTTGAGAAAAAAACCTCTCAAATGCGCTTTCGGAAAATTTGGCCCGGCAATCCTCAGGTGGGGGGAAGATATTCCGCGCTGACCAATTTCGGCATCGTTCCAGCCGCTATCTCGGGCCTCAACGTCGAAGACATTCTCAATCGCGCCCGCAAAATAAGAACCCAGGTTCTTTCAGAAAATAATCCGGCGGAAAATCCGGCCCTCTGTCTCGGCGCGTTTTTGGGCGCTAACGCCCGCAAGGGAAAAGATAAGTTGACCTTGATTCTTTCTCCTCATTACAAGGCCTTCGGACTTTGGATTGAGCAACTCATCGCTGAATCAACCGGAAAAGAAGGACGCGGAATCGTGCCGATTATCGCTGAAGAAGGATTGTCTCCCAAAGACGTCAGTTCCGATCGCATTTTTGTCGGAATTATTGATCACAAAGACGCGCAGAACGCCGATTTGCTTAGAAAACTTAAGGAGAGCGGCGCGCCTTGTTTATCTTACGCGACAGAAGACCCCTATGAACTCTCGGAACAGTTTTTTCTCTGGGAGGCGGCAACCGCCGCCGCCGGATTTTTATTGGGAATCAACCCATTCGACCAGCCGAACGTCCAAGCGGCCAAAGACCTGACGGTCGATATTCTCTCAAAAGCGAAGAAGGGGAGAATCGCGGAGGAAAAGCCTTTCCTTCGCTCCGGAGAATCTCAAGTGTTTTGCGATGAGATGCTTAAGGAAAGCATCCTTAAAGATCAAAAGAAGCCCAATTGGCCGCTTGCGGATTTAATCAAAAAACATTGCTCTCGGCTTAAAACAGGGGACTACGCCGTGATCCTAGCCTATATCCATCCCGAAGCCGCAATTCAAAAAGAGTTGGAAACGCTCCGGTCTTTTCTTGCAAAAACCTACCGCGTTCCCTTCGCCTTGGAGTTTGGTCCTCGCTATCTTCATTCAACCGGACAACTCTACAAAGGAGGGGGGGCAGGCGGGCTTTTTCTGGAAATCGCCTTGACCAAGGAAAAGAAACTTCCCATTGCCGGCCGGCCATGGGGTTTTGAGACCTTGATTCGGGCCCAGGCCTTGGGAGATTATTCCGCGCTCAAATCCTCCGGGCATCGGATTCTTAGGCTTGATTTTCCGACGGATGAATTTTCGGCGGTTAAAGCCGTGGCCCAAGCCTTGAAAAAAATAAGCGCATGAAATTAAAAAACCAAAGCCAATTTTTTGAGGCCGCGAAAAAAATTAAATTAGTTTTGATGGACGTAGACGGGGTTCTCACGGGCGGGGTCGTTTACCATTTCGCGCTCAAAGAAGGTCTCGTCGAATTTAAAGGCGTTCACGCGCAAGACGCCATATCTCTTGCTTGGCTTTCTGATTTCCAAATCAAAACTGGAATCATCAGCGGAAGAAATTCGGCGGGGCTGGCCGAACGGCTTAAGGCCCTCAAAGTCTCCTTTATCTACCAAGGCCGTCTGGATAAAAAAGCGGTTTTTGATGAGATCTGCCAAAATTCCAAAATCCAGCCCAAACACGCGCTCTATCTCGGAGATGATTTGCCGGACATTCCCGTTATCAACTCTGCCGGCATCGGCGTCGCGGTTAACAACGCGCGTCCGGAGGTCAAACAAGCGGCGGCTTGGGTGACCAAAAATCCCGGCGGACAAGGCGCGGTCAGGGAAATTTCCGAAATGATTCTCAAGGCCCAAGGCCTCTGGCCTAAAATTCTAGCGACATTCCGCTAAGACGCGAACATTTCTTTGTTATAATTTTGAGCGAAATGAACCAATCAGGACAAAAGTTGTGGGGGCTTCTCCTTGTTATTGATTCTTTTTTTGTCGTTATTTTTGGGGGAGCCTTTGCCGCGAAACTCTATGAGAGTTGGCAAACTCCCGCTCGCGAATTTACCGCTCCCATTCATGAGTTGAAACCGGCTCTCCCCAAGCCGCTTCGCGCCGTTTCTTCTATCCCTCAGCATTTAAAGAAGGCAACTATTTCTCAATCGCCTACTCCGGCAGCGCCTAAGCCCATAGCGGCACAACCGCCACAAACGCAGAAACAGAAAAATCAAGTTGCGAAGACTCATCTTCCGTCATATAAAGAACCCCAGATACTTCCGTCTCGCGGACCCGAGAAGGCCCGAGGCGTAGTCTTTCACTATTACGGCAAAAAATCTCACCGAGTCTTTCTCATCGCTTCGTTTATTCGCGGGAGAAAAGAGCCGCTTAAAAAGGCCAAGCGCGGGGGGTGGAAAGCGAAAGTTTTTTTGATGCCGGGAAATTATCGTTATCAATTCCTGGTGGATGGCAGAAAAATCCTCGATCCCCGCAATCCAAGGCATAAAGGCCGATTTTCTTTCTTCTCCCTTGAAAAATAGCGCATGGAGTTTAGAAAAAGGGACTGTCCCCTTTTTTATTATTTTCACGTCATTTTTCCGTAACACGTGCCTGTTATCCTCTTTTTCAGCAGCCTTGCTATGTCTAAACGATTAAAGATTTCCTGGGCAATGGCGGGAGTATTTTTCTGTCTCTTTCCCGCTCTTTCTTACGCTCAATTAACGGCCGTTTTTGGCCAAAGTTCAAGCCTTCTGCCCGACGGTTCAATTTTGGTTGTCGGAGGCGAAACAACCACAAACCCTCCTTCGACTGCCCGCGCCCAACTCATCAATCCTAATGGAACCGTGACTCAAGCCTCAACCTCAGGCCTGCCCGCCGTCAGTTCCCACACTGCAACAATTTTGCCCAATGGGCTTGTTCTTGTGACCGGAGGAATCAATAACACGGGAATTCTTCAAACTACAGAAATCTATAACCCTACCACCAACACCTGGGCCGCCGGCCCCAATCTCAGCACTCCTCGATTTGGACATACGGCAACTCTCCTAAACAATGGCAACGTCCTCATTTGCGGAGGCTATCCCAATACATCAGGAACTGCCGTTAATTCCTGCGATCTCTATAATCCGGGAACTAATCAGATCACGGCGGGACCAATCACGGGCACGGCCCGCGCTTTTCATTCGGCCACTCTTTTGCCGAGTGGTGATGTATTTATGGCCGGCGGCGTCAGCGGTGGAAGCTATATTGACACAACCGAAACCTATAGCGCTCAAAGTAATTCCTTTAATGCTGGCCCGGCTCTTTCGCTTGAAACCGCCTTTCATACGGCAACTGCCATGGGAGATGGTCGCGTATTGATTGTCGGCGGAAAAAATGCGGTCAATAACCCTTTAACACTAAGCATCCCTGGAATTAACGAAAGCACCAACACCGTCCAAATTTACGATCCGGCAAGCGGCTTTTCATTCGGAGCTCCAATGTATGAAAACCGCGAAAAATTCGCGGCGGATTTAGACGCCAATGGAAATGTCAACGTCTCAGGGGGACTCGGAACCATTCCCACATCCAATGATCCCGCTCCTACCCTCTCTGTCAGCGGAAGCATCTCTTTTACCCCTACGCCTCTCTCTACTACAACAGTCCTTACTGGAAGTTTCAGTAATCAAACCGTCACAATCGCAAACCCAACCCCTGTTTTACTCAATCTCTCGGTTAAAACCGCAGGCATCATTGTCGGAGGATTTGTAAGTTTTCCGAACAGCCAAATTAATTTTACCAGCGGCACTATCAGCGTTAATGCTTTCAATGTAACGATCAATGGTCAGGGAACCTGTATTTATACAGCAGGAAACAGCCCGCCCTGGACCTGCGGAGAAGTTAAAATCGCATCCCTTCCGCCCTTAAGCGGCACCATTAACTGCACACAGCCCCCTTGCTCATCGCCTATTAATTTATCTTCCAATGGTTCACCCTCTTCACTCAGCGAAGCTCCTGGAGTCAGCGCCCCCGTCTCCGTTATCACTTCCAGCATGGTGTTTGCCGATGTCGAGAGTTATAATCCCCAGAAAAATACCTGGACCCTTGAAACCGCGGCCTTAGCCGGCCCTCCGCTCGTCGCTTTTTATATCAACCCATCACAGGCGCCCTACGCCCCTTATAATCCTTCGCGATTCGCAGAAAACTCCCTCTTGTCTCCCATGGACACCAATGAGGTCATCGGAGGCGCGACCTGGGGGGGGACATCCTACACCACCCAGGGAAGCGTCTCTGGAAACGCCGACATCATTATGGGTATTGAGCCCGTTACTCAGACGGCCACCGGGCCAAGCCTTCCAAGCCCCCGGGCCTACCACACGGCGACGACCTTGCCCGATGGTCAAATTCTCATCGCCGGAGGCCAAGATGTGAGTACGGATACCCTGAACACTTCTCTAATCTTTGATCCCAATGCCTTGACCTTTAGCACAACTTCGCCTCTCAATGTCTCGCGCGCCAAACAAACGGCCACGCTTTTGCCGAACGGAAATGTGCTTGTCGCCGGAGGTTTCAACTTTATCAATTCCAGCACAGGAACCACTCTATCGAGCTGTGAAATTTACAATTCAACCGGAAACGCCTGGACGTTGACCGGAGCCATGAATTATGCGCGCCAATATCACACGGCGACCATTCTCCCCAACGGAAATGTTTTAGTCGTCGGAGGAATAGGAAGCGGGGGTTCAGGCGACTACTTGAACACCGCTGAAATTTATTATTCAACTTCAGCGACCTGGGAGCCCGCCGCCTCCATCCCCTCAAGTTTGACGAATAATTCGCCGGGACTCGCGCAACACACGGCCACTCTTCTTCAAGACGGCACGGTCCTTGTCGCCGGAGGTCAAAACAGTGGAGGCCCTCTAAGCAGCGTGGAAATCTATAACCCCGCGACGAATTCATGGGGCTCCGCCGCTTCAATGCCCGCCACGCTTTGGGGACATACGGCAACGCTTTTATCCAATGGAAATGTTTTAATTGCCGGCGGAGATAACGGACTAGGCGAACAACAAGGATCTTACCTCTATAACCCCACATCAAACTCCTGGTCCGCTACGGGAAAACTCACTGACGCAAGATTTGATCATAATGCCCTCCTACTCCCCAATGGGGGGGTTCTAGTTTCCGGCGGCTTTACCACCGTTGGCGCGATAGGAGATATTGAGGTCTATGACCCTTATTCCGGAAGCTGGACTATTACTGGAGGCGTCTCGCCCAAAGCCGCTCACACAACAAACATCTCTCTTTCCGGAACCATCTTTGATATTGGCGGCCTCGGCTCTCAGGGAGGAGGCAATTATTTAGCGGGAACCAATTCCTATTTCTTTACCGCAACTCCTGACGGAGACACGGTCAACGCCCCGCCAAGCCTAAGGCAGCCGGTCGTCAACTCTGTCAATCTACCGGTTTTGCTTCCAGGCGCCAACGTCACTGTCACCGGAAGCAATTTCCATGGAGTCACCGAAGCCTCGGGAGGCGGGGCTTCCAGCGCGAACTCTGACCAGGACAAACCCAGAATGGTGCTCAGCGCTACCGATAACGGCACAAGTTTCATGGTAGATCTCACCACCGCCATCTACGCCAATTCCGCCAATCTTTGGACCCAAACCAATTCCTCAATCACCATTCAACTACCCGTCAATAACTCCGCTCTTCCCTACGGTTGGTATCAGTTAAGAGAAGGCGCCAATGCCCAGTATTCCGCGGCTATTCTCGTTCACGCCGGACCGCCGCTTCCCACCTCCGCCACGGGAATTCCACAACCCACGATACTCGGAATTTCTTCCGTTTCCTGGACCTGGAGCACACCACCCGGAACTTTTGACGGTTATGACGTCTATCAAGCGACCACCGGAGTTTTTCTCTCAACCGATGCCCAAACGACTTATGTGGAGACAAATCTTTCTCCCAACACGACAGTTCAACTCCTTGTCGCGCCTTATACTTTGTCTGGAGACGGACCGGGGTCTACCTCCGGCATGACCTATACTTTTGCGGCCGTTCCGCAAAATCTGTTTATCTCCTCAGATACGGGCTCCAGCCTGACCTTGGGATGGAGTCCGAATGATAATTCTCTCGGCACGGTTTACGAAGTTTCTGAATCTACGGACGGCTTTGTCAATTCCTTTTCAACTCCCATTCCTAGTTCTCTTGATTACACTTCGACCACTACCGTCATTTCACCACTCCAAATGGATACGACCTATTATTTCCGCGTCCAAGCTTTCAACTACAACGGAATTCCCTCGGCTGGATTTAGCAATATCGTCACGACAACCACCGTCAACCAGGTTTTTAATCTTTCCGGAATTCCTATAAGCCCATCCTCCATTAATTGGAGTTGGACGAGCGCGGTCCTTCCCACTGGCGGATATTTCGCGGTTTATGACGCGACGACAACCCCGCCAGCATTAATTGGAACTACAGTCAACACCTTCTTTACGGATTCAGGGCTTGCCATCAATTCTCCGCGCACGGTTGAAGTCGCCGCCGTCACTTCTTCCGGTCAAGGACCCTTGACCTCTAGCGCGACTGTTTACACCGCCGCGGCTCAACCAACCCCTGTCAGCCCGGCCGTCACCGCCATTTCCACTTCGGGTTTTCTCGGGCAATGGGGAACTAGCGGCAATCCTAATTATACGCTCTATATTTGCAGCGTCACAGCTTTCAATGTCTCGACGAACGTCTTTACCAGTTTAACGACTGCCGCCAGTAGCTTTTCTTATTGCAATGTCAATGGTCTTCCCTTGCCGGGGACCTGGTTTCAAACCCAGGTTTTTGCCATCAACGGAAATGGAATACTCAGTACGCCGCTTATGCTTGGGACATCGGAAGAAACCTTGGCCGGGCCGCCGCAAAATCTAGCGGTCTTAGGAACCACGGCCGGATCTATTTCCATCGAGTGGAGTACCACCACCAATTCATCCCTAGACACTTATCAGATTACTTACTCAACGGATGATTTTGTCAACACCATCAGCACCGCCATTTCATTCGCGGATAATTTTAGCGGCAGTTCCACAACGATTTTGGGTCTCCTTGGCGGAGATACCTATTACATTCGCGGACAAGCCGAAAACCAAAGCCAAGCCTTAAGCGCTTTCTCAAACGTCATATCAACCTTTACCTTTAATAACGGAGCTCCGCCGGGAAGTTCAGGAATTTATGTGGTGGCCAGTTCTCGAACCTATGAGACCTTCACGCTTTCAAACGGCGAGACGGGAAGTATTCTTGTTCAACCAAATTCTTTTTCACAAAACGTCATTCTCGTCATCTCGCCTCTCTCGACATCTCCGCCTCTTTGCCCGGGAACGGGATCTCAAATTGGAATTTCCGTAACGGCGAGCCCGGCTATTGAACCGACGACTCCGCTCACGTTGACCCTCTCTTATACCACACAACAAGTTCAAGGACTTAATCTCAATACGGCGTCACTCCTGAGAGTCACCGGGCCCAACACTTGCATCCCAGTTGAGACGACAGTCAATCAACCCGCCTCCCAGTTTACGGCGACTTTAAACCACATTTCTCAATTTGAATTAGGAGAAGTCGCCGCCGGGACCAGCGTCAAAAGCGTCTTAATCTACCCTAACCCGCTTTATCCCTCTCGCGGAAATGGGTACGTCACTTTCCAGAATTTGCCGGATGGCGCCCGAGTTCGAATCTATACAGTCATGGGCTCCCTAGTCTTTGAGGGAACTGCGGACGATTCCGGCCTTTTCCACTGGCCGGGTACTAACCGAGGCGGCCGTCTTGTCGCCAGCGGAGTCTATCTTGTTTACGTCAATTATCAAGGAACTAACGACATTTACAAAATCGCCGTTGAAAGATAGCAAAAAGGAGAAGGTAGGCGTATAACAAACGCGCCATGAAAGTCATAATGCAAGGCGATAAAGGCATGAAACTGCGCCCGGTTATCGGCGCGGCGCTCTGCTTGTTTGTGCTCACCCCTCTTTTCGCCGCCGTCGTATCGGATTTTACCACCAACGCCATTGGAACGGCGGGTGACCAGTTTTTACTCGAACCCATTGGCGCGCGCGGCATTGCCATGGGAGGCGCCTACACCGCCGTCACCGATGACGCCACATCCTTATATTGGAACCCAGCTGGGCTTTCCCGCGTGTCGGACACCTCAGGCTCTCTCATGTATACGCCGTATTTGGCCGGCATCAATTATCAAGCCGCCGAAGTCGCTAAAAGAGTTTCAGACACCGGCGTTCTCGCCGTTGGATTTCGCTCACAGAGTTACGGGTCCATCTCCCAAACTGATATCAATGGCAATTCTCTCGGCAGTTTTTCTCCGCATGATTACGTCGCCGAGGTTGGATGGGGGGAAAGCATTCCCGACTTATCCGACAATAATATCGCGACCTCCATGGGAGTTTCCGGGCGATGGATTCATTCGACCATTGTCCAATCCGCTGATTCCTACGGAGGAGATTTCGGCGTTCAAACCCGCATCTATCATGGGAACAGCTATTACGATATGGGAATCACAGCCCAAAATATCGGACAAGGACCGAAATTTGACGCCGTTCAAACTGTTCAACCCTTCCAACTCAAAGTGGGGGGAGCGATGTATCCGTGGAAAGGCGTCACTCTTTCCATGGACATGATCGCGCCCGAACAAAATCTTGTCTACGGAGCTCTTGGAGCCGAGTATTCTATTCCCATTGACAAAACCATCAAGGTCGCCCTGCGTGGTGGAATTAATTCAATGAATATGGAAAGCTCCGATCTGGGCCCCGTCTCGATGTTTTCGGGGGGGATCGGGTTCTCCGCCGGAGACGTCTCTTTCGACTACGCCTTTGTGCCCATGGCTTTTCTTGGAAATGTCAGTTACCTATCCCTCAACTTCAATCTCCCCAGCAAATCTAAAAACCAAATTCCGTAAAAGCGTTGCGCGCCCTAAATTCAATTTGTTTTAATCGAGGTATGCGTTATTTATTGGCTCAAAATTATTTTCAATTACGGACACAACTCTCGCGACAGGAAAACACTCTATGAAATATTTATTTCTCTTTGTTCTTTTCATCATCGCCGGATATTTTGCTCTTCAAGAATTAAAACCCAAGCCCTTGCCTCCGCCGCCTCCGCCGCCTCCAATTCTTAGCAAACTCAATACCATCAAGCCGCTTTTAAGCCCCCAAGATGAACAGAGAATAGCTCAATCAGTCAATGACACCAATGAGAAAGTCCGCTGGCAAGCCTTAAAACTGTTGGTCAATGGAAAATCTTCCTTGGCTCTTCCGCTTCTCTTTAAGCATTTGGAACACGATCCTTCCATCAGCTTGCGCGTTAAAATTCTAGGGCTTCTCTCTCAGTATAAATCCAACAACGACGTTTTAACCCATGTTCTTGCCGCGCTGAAAGATTATAATCCAGACATACGGCTGGCGGCGCTTCAAACGCTGGATGATATGAGCGCTTATTCCGCCGCGCCCAACATCACGGCCCTCTTAAGCGACGGAAGCGGACCGGTGCGCCAAAAAGCTTTGGATGTCCTCAACGATTTACAAAAGAAAAGACAAAAAGAAATAGACGCCGCGTGCGCCGAGTGGAAAAAAGAAATGCAAGAAAGGCAAGCTCAAGCCGCTCAAAGCGGAAATCCTCTTGCTCCCGCGCCACCCGCGCCGGAAGAGTGCGCCGCGCCTCTGAACCACTAAGGAGAAACCAGAATGGAACTAGGTATTAAGGAAATCAACAAAAAAGTCTCGGAAGAAAGTTTGTTTGTCGCCGAACTTAAAAGAGAAATCGGACGGGTCATTGTTGGGCAAGAAGACATTATCGACCGCATTCTTATTGGAATCATCGCCGGAGGGCATGTCCTTCTTGAAGGAGTTCCCGGACTGGCAAAAACCCTGACTATTAAAACTCTTTCCCAGTGCATGAAAGCGGATTTCTCCCGCATTCAGTTTACTCCTGACCTTTTGCCGGCGGATCTAACGGGAACCTTGGTCTTTAACCCAAAGGACTCCGACTTTACGGTGAAGAAAGGCCCCTTGTTTGCCAACCTAGTCCTAGCCGATGAAATCAACCGCGCGCCAGCCAAGGTTCAAAGCGCGCTTCTTGAAGCCATGCAGGAAAAAAGCATCACGATTGGAACCACCACCTATCCACTGCCGGAACTCTTTTTAGTCTTGGCGACTCAAAACCCCATCGAGCAAGAGGGAACCTACCCGCTTCCGGAAGCGCAGGTTGACCGATTTATGCTAAAGATCAAGGTCTCCTATCCCAGCAAACTGGAAGAGAAAACGATCCTGGAGCGGATGGCTTCGGATACTCCTTTGGTTCCCAAAGCCGTGGTCACCCCTCAACAAGTCTTGCAAGCCAGAAAAGTCGCTTCTGAAATCTACATGGATGAAAAAATCAAGGCTTATATCGTGGATTTGGTCTATGCGACAAGAACCCCTCAGGATTATAAATTGACCAAGGAGAAATCTCTCATTTCCTATGGCGCAAGCCCCCGCGCGACCATTGCGCTAGCCAAGGCGGCGAAGGCCTACGCCTTTTTAAACGGACGAGGGTATGTCACGCCCGAAGACGTCAAGACCGTTGGAACCGATGTCTTGCGGCACCGCGTTCTTCTCAGCTATGAAGCGGAAGCTCAAAATATAACATCGGAAGATATTTTGCGTTCTCTTTTTGAGGCCGTCGAAGTCCCCTAAACTAAAGAACAGGCTTTCCCATGCCCGAAACTAATTCCGCTCTCGGCCTTTCCAGCGACATCTTATCAAAGGTCCGCCATATCGAGATTTTGACCGGTCGGCTGGTCGCCGAAACCTTCGCGGGAGAATACTTAAGCGTTTTTAAGGGCCGCGGAATGGAATTTGCAGAGGTCAGGGAGTATTCTCCCGGAGATGATATTCGCCTCATTGACCGCAACGTCACGGCCAGGATGAGAAAGCCCTACGTTCGCCAATATACCGAGGAACGGGAACTGACCGTCGTCATCGCCTGCGATCTTTCCAAAAGCCAATTCTTCGGCTCAGCCGCTCTTAAAAAAGAAATCGCGGCCGAACTTGCCGCCGTTTTAGCCTTTTCCGCTCTTCAAAACAACGACAAGGTCGGAATGTTTCTATTTACGGAAGGAGTTGAAGAATTTGTCCCTCCTAAAAAGGGGAGAAAACATATTCTCCACCTTATTCGGGATGTCTTGGCCTACGAGCCCAAGAAAAGCGGAACCAGGCTTGATATTATTCTTGAGACTCTGGGCCGGGTTTTGCGCCGCCATTGCATCGTCTTTCTGATCTCGGATTTTAGAACGGATGACTTCGCTTCCTTTGAACACGCCCTCAAACTTGGAAGCCTCAAGCACGATTTGATTCCAATTATTTTAACCGACCCGCGGGAGAAAAGCCTGCCTTCCTTTGACGCTCTGATTAACCTAGAAGACCCTGAATCGGGACAAACCATCTTATTTGACGCTTCGTCCAAAAGCGCCCTTTCCGAGCACCAAAAAGAAGAAGAAAAAAGACTGGCCCGAATCCAAAGACTCTTTCAACTCTCCGGCATCGACTCCATTCAAATTGGAACGGACGCCTCTTATATCGATCCCGTAGTCCAATTTTTTCGCCGCAGAGCTAAGAAACTTTCCAGATGACTAAACCCATTTGTCGACTCGCTTTGATTTCCTTGGCTTTCTTTCTTCTATCCAAAACAGCCTTGGCCCAAGAGCCGTCTTTTAACATCCAAATCGCTTCTGGGACTCCCGTAGCCGCAATGCCTCTTTATCTCAAAGTAAGCGTCAATAATCCTCCCAACACGCGCGCCTCTCTTGATTTAGCGGCATCCTCAACCGACACATTCGTCATTGCCCAAGTCCAGGACCTATCCCCCAAGGGCGGCAATTCTTCTAGTCAAAATTTTTTATTAAAAATACTGCCCCTCAATGTCGGAACCTTGCCCATCAATCTCTTTTGGAAACTCAGCGCGCCTTCGCAAACGACAGAAATTCAAAGTCCGACGTTTATCTTGAACGTGGCGGAAAAACCGCTTAAGACTCTTAAGATTTACGATATCGCCTCTCCCCTAAAAGCATGGCCCTTATTGTGGCCGTGGCTTTTGGCGGCGTTAATCCTCGGCTTGATTACTTGGTTTTACCTCAAGCGCAAAAAAGAGGTTTTCCTCGGCCCGTCAGTTCTCACTATCGACACGCGCCCAGCTCATGTGATTGCCCAAGAAGAAATTGAAAAGCTCAGGGCCTCCAAGCTTTTTGAAGAGTCGCGCTATAAAGAATTTTATTTTGAACTCAGCGAAATTCTTAAGCGCTATTTTGAACGGCGTTTTGCGATGCCCGCGACCAAAATGACGACGGTTGAACTTCACCGGCATTTAAAGCAGTCCGAAATCGACCCGCAAACGCTGGCCCGGTTTAAAAATCTTTTCGACAAGGCCGATTTGGTTAAGTTCGCAAAAGTCGCGCCGGAGAAAGACTGGAATTTCTTGGATATTGAAAGCGCCCTTTATTTAGTCGAGAGCACAAAGCCCAAGGAAACTCTTCCCGCTCAAGGTTCGGGAGTGTCCCCATGATTTTTGTGCATCCCTGGGCTTTTGCCCTTTTAGCGCTTGTCGTTTTATCTCTCGCTCTTGCCTATTATTTTCAGAACTTAAATCAGGTTTTGCCTTTTCCGGCAAATTCGCAGTTTTGGAAGCAGGGAAAAACCTTGAAAACCTGGGCGGGACAATGGACGCCTTTGATTTCCAGAGGACTCGCTCTTTGTCTCATTGTCTTTTCGCTGGCGAGACCTCAAAAAATATCAAGCGCCCTCAAAGGCTTTGGAGAAGGCATCGACATCATGCTCGCTATCGACAGTTCTCTCAGCATGAGTTCCATTGACATTAAGCCTAACCGAATCACCGCCGCCAAAGAAGCGGCCATTAATTTCGTTTTAGGGAGAGTTCAGGACCGCGTTGGGCTTGTCACTTTTGGAGGAGCGCCCGAGCTTCTGTGTCCTCTGACCTTGGATTATAACGCGCTCATCTCTCAAATTAAAACTCTCTACCCCGGAATCACTCAATCGGACGGAACCGCCATTGGAGACGGGATCGTCTCCGCTCTTAATCATCTCAAGCAAAGTCACGCCAAAACAAAAATTATTATTCTTTTAACCGACGGCCGTTCCAATACCGGCACGGTCGACCCGGTGACGGCCGCGCGCGCGGCGGCTTCCATGGGAGTTAAAATCTACGCCATCGGCACCGCCCGGCACGGCTCGACTCTCATGCCGGTTAGAGATCCCAGCGGCGGACAAGTCATGGTTCGAATTGACGACGATATTGACGACGCTCTTTTAACTCAAATCGCGCAAATGACCAATGGCCGCTATTTCCGCGTGACCAATAGAAACGAGCTTAAGGAAGTTTACAGGACGATCAACCAACTTCAAAAGTCAAAAGTCAAAATTCCGCCCATTATCATGCGCGCGGATATGTACCGAATCCCGGTTTTAATCGCATCGTTGATTCTTCTACTGGAAATTTTACTCGCCAACACCTGGCTTTTGAGGTGGCCGTAACTATGTTTAGAAACCCTCTCTATCTGTTGTGGGCGCTTCTTGCCGCTGTGGCCATCTGGCTATTCATTCGTCTTGGAAACTCCAGGAGAGAAAAAATTTCCGGCCGGTTTGGCAGCCTCGGGACCCTCGCCCGCCTTTTAAAACCGGAAACCAGCCAAAGACGAAATATTAAATCGCTTCTTCAGCTTGGGATTCTCGTTTTACTCTTTCTCGCTCTGGCCGGCCCGCAATGGGGAGTGGAACTGAATTCATCCAAAAGCTCTTCTCAAGTCGTTCTTCTCGCTATTGACACTTCTCTTTCCATGCTGACTGAAGACGTTTCCCCTAATCGCCTGGAAAAAGCGCGAAGCGAACTCCAGCTCATTATTTCAGGCCTAAAAGAAGAAGGAACTCCCGTTCGCATTGGAATCATCGTCTTTTCCGGACAAGCGACTCTTGTATGTCCCTTGACCACCGATTTAAACGCAGTCTCAGACGTTCTGTCCGATATTCACGCCGATATGCTCCCGACCCCGGGGACCGCGATGGGAGACGCGATTAACCTCGCGACTCAGACCTTATCTCCATACGTTGGCAATAAAAACCTTATTATCCTTTCGGATGGAGGGGATCATGACACCCACCCCGGAGAAGCCTCAACTGAAGCCGCCTCGCATGGGATACGAATTTTCACCTTGGGTTTTGGAACCACGGAAGGCGGCCCCATTCCCATTAAGGACGCTTCTGGCAACCTCCTTCGTTACCAAAAAAATAAATCGGGAACTACCGTCATTACTCACTTAAGGCCGGAAATTTTGCAAAAAATCGCCGCCAAATCAGGCGGAACTTATTGGCAGGCCAGCGCCACTCAAGATGAAATTTCCGATCTCTTAAAAGGAATAACGCAAGGGCCTAAATCCAAAGGAACTCAAGAAACCGCCCATGTCTATAAAAATCATTTTATGATTCCGCTCAGCCTCGCTTTTATCCTCCTTCTTATCGAACTCCTCATTCCAGAAAAAATGGGGGCTTTGGAAAAAATTTCAAAATCCGGAAAAGAACTCCTTGGGAAGGCGATGCCATCTAAAAAAGAGGCCTCACTTCTTATCTTACTCGCCGCCCTTCAAATGTCCTTCCTGGGTTTGACGGCTAAAGCGGGAATGGAATCGGATTTAAGACAAGGAAATAATCTCTACGGCGACAAGCAATACGCCCCCGCGCTTAACTCTTATCTCTCAGCCGTCAAGGCCGCCCCTGATAATCCAAAACCAATTTTTAACGCGGGAGACGCTTTATACCGTCTCGGGAAATATAATTCTGCGGCCAAGGCTTTCACCCAGGCAAGCAAAATTAAAAATGCGCCTCAAATTTTAAAATCGGCAGCCTACTATAACATTGGAAACAGCGCTTTTCAAAAATCCCAATACGCAGAAGCCGCACAGGCCTACAGAAACTCGTTGCTTCTTAATCCCAACAATCCGGAAGCCGCGCACAATTTAGCGGTGGCCCTTCATTATCTTAAGCATCCTCCGCCCAAAAAACAAAACCAAAAGAAAAATAATCCTAAGAATCAAAAAGGAGGAGGGGGAAAACCGCCCCCGCCCCCGCCGCGCCCGTCGTCATCTCAACAAAATCAACAGCAACAACAAAGAGACCAATCTCAAAACCAGTTGTCCCAAGATGACCTGCGGCGAATTCTAAGTTCGGTGACCGATAAAAAACCCAACACCGATCAACAATTACAAAAAGGAAGTCCGTCAAAGCCTCCGGAGGGAGAAGATTGGTAATGAAAAAAAAGAGCATAATTTTTATTGCCTTAACCGGGTGTTTTCTTCTGACGTCTGGAAGGCGAGCCAGCGCCCAAGTCGCCATTCATGCAAGCGTAGACAAAACCATCGTGAGTCTTAATGAGCAAATTACCCTCACTGTTTCGGTCACCGGTTCCGGCGGTTCCATTCCCGATCCTCAAATCCCGCTTCTTTCAAACTTCAGCGTTTACTCTTCCGGAAAAGGCCAATCTATTTCCATTATTAACGGACAAATGGAAACAGACACCGAATACACCTACGTCCTCGTCCCGCGATTTGTCGGGAAAGGAACGATTCCGCCCATCTCAATTAGCTACGGGGGACGAAAATATCAAACCCGTCCTATTATTATCAAGGTGTCTAAAAATGGCGCGTCCGCAAACCAGGGCCATCCCCAGGGCGGCGGAGCCGTTTCCGTTCAAGCTCCTCCAGGAGTCAGCGTCCAATCCGCTTCTGGATATAATTACGCGCGAAACCCCTCTCCCCGTAATCCCGATGTCTTCGTCAAAGCGACTGTCAATCGAAATAAAGTCTACGTCAACGAGCAGACGACTCTTTCAGTCAAATTTTTTACCGGAGTCAGCCTCGCGGGAAGCCCGCAATATAACCCGCCCAAACTCTCAGGATTTATCTCAGAAGATTTGCCGCCCCAGAGAAATGGACGAACCCTCATCAACGGCAGGGAATACTATTATTCCGAGATCAAACTCGCTCTCTTCCCAGTCCAGGCCGGACGACTTGAAATAGGCCCGGCGATGGTCAGTTGCCGGATTCAAAAGAGTCTTGCCATTGATCCCTTTTCTCAAAGCTTCTTAAACAACATTTTTTCCGGACAATTGGGAATGACCCAGCCGGAAACGCTTCATTCCGAACCTCTGATTTTAACGGCCTTGCCGCTTCCCGACAGAGGAAAACCAGCCAATTTTTCTGGAGCAGTCGGCAGTTTTTTGATCTCGGCATCGGTAGACCGAACGCAGGTCAATGTCGGGGACGCAGTCAATTTTACGATGGTCATTTCTGGCCAGGGGAATTTAAAGAGTTTAGACGCTCCCTCAATTCCAGCCATGCCGGATTTCCATGTCTACGACACGGTCAATTCGCTCAAACTCAACAAGCAAAACGACATCGTTCAAGGAAGCAAGTTTTTTAAAACCGTCTTGGTCCCAAGAATTTCGGGAACATTAACGATTCCTAAAATCGCATTTTCTTTTTTTAACCCAAAAACGAATTCCTATCAAACCCTCTATTCTCCAAGCATTGTCCTTCACGTTGCGAAGGGCGCTCCGGGATCAGGAGCAGGAAACGCCTCTAATTTTTCAGCCACGGCTCCTCAAGACGTATCCACTATTTCCGAGGACATTCGCTATCTGAAGCCTTATCAAAAAGTC
Organism: bacterium; assembly: GCA_021822495.1. GTDB lineage: Bacteria > Elusimicrobiota > Elusimicrobia > UBA1565 > UBA9628 > JAKAQV01. Next base: position 70,073 of record JAKAQO010000008.1, read on the forward strand.
TCATTTCTTGAAAGATTTCTGGGCGCCACCTCCAATGCAGGACTCATCAACTTATTTCCTTTCGCATTTTTTGCGTTTTTCTTCGGTCTTGATCAATATGAAGAAATGAAGGCCCGCAACCCCTTGGAAGCCAGAAAACGACAAGCCTTTAAAAAAGCTCTCCAAATTATTGAAACAGCCAAAAAAGAGCACCTCTCTAATCCGAAAGAAATGACGGAAGACCTCTCCGCTGCCCTCATTGGATATTTGGCGGACAAGCTAGGCCAATCTCCATCGGCTTTGACGCTGAAAGGGCTAAATCAGGAAATCCAAAAAGCTAATTTCCGCGTATCTCCAAACGCTCTTGAAAACATTAAGCGCGTTTGGGATGAAATTGACTCTCGAAGGTTCGCACCCACTGGAGTCGCGACCCAAACCGCCAATTCTGAAATCGCGGAAGACGTCTCCGCGTTAATCGAATCTATTGAGAGAGAGCTTAAATGAAAGAAAAGCGTTTTCCCACCCATTCTTACTTTTATCTTCCGTTCCTCCTTTTACTTTCTGCTTCCGCCTCGGCCCAACAAAATTTAGCCGCTCAAGCTCGACAAAAATATGATGCGGGCAATTACGCGGCGTCCGCCGTTTTATTTCAAAATGCCATTGAAAAGTCTCCCGAAAATCCATTCTTGCAGTATGACTTAGGAAACGCCCTATTTAAATCTGGAAAGCTGGGAGAAGCCATCGTCTCCTATCAAAGGGCTTTTGATCTCATGCCACGCAATTCCGACATTCGCTATAATTTGGCTTTTGCGCTTAAGAGAGCGGGGGAAGACCTCGTTCCCTCCGGCATTCCGCCCATTCTCTTTTATCTTTTCTATTGGCTTAGCCTTAAAGAGCTCTCCGGTTTTTTCTGGGTTTTTACCTGGATACTTCTTCTATCCGCAGGAATTTGGATTAAAATGAAAAAGCCCGCGCCGTTACGACCTCTTCTCTCAATTTCTCTCACCCTTTGTTCCATTTTTGGAATTTGGTGGGGAATCCGGTTCTTGCTTGAACCGAATGCCCTGGGAGTCATCGTGACCCAAACAGCGGAAGTCCGCAGCGGCCCCGGAGAATCTTTTTCGGTTAATTTCACCGCGCCCGAGGGCCGCCGGGTTGAAATATTGTCGGAAAGTTCCGGCTGGATCGAAGTCGGACTTTTAAAAGAGGGATCCCGTGGTTGGGTTTCCACAAAGGACGTTGAAAAAATTTAGGAGGATATCGTCATGAATAACGCCCATCCGTTTCGCATCGAAAAAGATTCCTTGGGGGAAAAAGAAGTTCCAGCCGTAGCCTATTACGGGGTTCAAACCCAACGCGCGGTCGAGAATTTTCCTGTTTCCGGACTCAAAGCCCATCCCGCCTTGATTTTCGCCTACGCCGCGGTAAAAAAAGCCTGCGCCATGGCCAACCGGGAGATTCAAGCTCTTCCCGAGGAAAAGGCCTCTGTCATCATCAAAGCCGCCGATGAAATTCTCTCGGGACAATGGAAAGAACAATTTGTCATTGACGTCTATCAAGCCGGCGCCGGCACTTCGTTTAACATGAATACAAATGAGGTGATCGCCAATCGCGCAGCTGAAATGCTGGGGAAACCTTTAGGAAAATACGATTTCATTCATCCCAACGATCACGTCAACATGGCCCAATCCACCAACGACACCTTTCCCACGGCCTCCTATGTCGCGGTATTTTCAGAAATTAAAAAACTTCTCCCGATTCTCGACTCACTGACTAAAGCCTTCCTAGACAAGGGAGAAGAATTCAAAGACATCGTCAAAACCGCCCGCACTCATTTGCAGGACGCCGTTCCCATTACGCTGGGGCAAGAATTTAAAGCCTATGGAGAAGCCTTAAAAGCCTGCCGCTCGGAAATTAGTCGAAGGTCCGAACTTCTCGCCCATGTCGCTTTGGGCGGAACCGCCGCCGGAACCGGAGCCAACACCTTGCCTCATTTTAGAGAAAAAGCCGTGGCTCATTTAGCCGCGATTACCCATCTTCCCTTGGTCCCAGCTCATGACCCCAGAATGGCGCTTCAAAGCCATCAGCCGCTACTTGCCGTTTCAAGCGCGCTTAAGGAACTCGCTTCTGAGCTCATTCGCATCGCCAATGACTTGCGCCTTCTTTGTTCGGGACCGACCACCGGCTTTGCGGAAATTGTCTTGCCCGCAGTCCAGCCGGGATCTTCCATCATGCCGGGAAAAGTAAACCCCTCGATTCTCGAATGCCTCAACATGGTTTGTTTTCAAATCGTGGGGAGAGATTCCGCCGTTTCTCTCTGCGCACAAGCGGGTCAAATGGATTTAAACGTCATGACCCCTTTAACCACTTATAATCTTCTTGATTCTCTAAGTCTCTTGATTAACTTTCTTCCTGTAGTCGAGAAAAAATGTATCGCGGGAATTGTCTGCGACAAGGAAAAATGCTCCCACTATTTCGAGCAAAACCCATCCTTGGCGACCCTCTTAAACCCCAAAATCGGCTACGCCCGCGCCGCGGAAGTGTTCAAAGAAGCGGTGGCCAAGAAAACGACGATCCCTAAAATCGTCCTCGCCCGCAAATTAGTCGAGGAAAAAGAGCTTGCTGAAATTCTCGACCCCAAAAAAGCCGTCGGAATCCTCGATTAAGATACATGAGCGAACTCTCCTATTTCCCAGGCGCTATCAACCGAGAGGATTACGCAAAAAAAATCGAAACTCTTTTTTCCGAGTATTTGGAAAGAAACGGTCTGCGATTGACCTCTCCGCGCCGAAAAATACTGGCCTGTTTTCTTAAAGCCGAAAGGCATCTTAATCAAGAAGAAATCTATCAAGCCCTCCGCTCCCAGGGAATCGGCCGCGCAACCGTCTTTAGGACTATTAAAATGCTCGAGGACTCAAACCTCTTAAGCCGCATCGCCGGCATTTCCGGGCCGCCAAGGTTTGAAGTTCATTTCGAGCGCCCCCATCATGATCATTTGGTCTGCATCTCCTGCGGGAGCATTCAGGAAATTCAATGGCCGGAGCTTGAAAAAATTCAGGAAGCAGCGTGCCGCAAAATAGGGTTTACCATTAAATGGCACCGCCATGAGATATTTGGATTCTGCGAAAAATGCGCGGCGAGAAGAAACAAAAATGAGTGAGCCCATCACAATATCTTCGCTGAAAGTTTTTATCAAAAAACCTAAAATTCATGTCGTCAGTTTCGGATGTCAAATGTCCTTTGCCGATTCCTCTGAAATGGCTCAGTCTTTTTTAGATAAGGGCTTTTCATCCGGAGAATCCCTGGAAACGGCGGACGCCGTCGTCATTTCTACCTGCACGGTGCGCCAGCACGCGGAAGACCGCGCCATTTCTTTTATCGGAAGACTACGGAAATGGAAAAAACAAAAACCCCATCGTCTCCTAGTCGTCGCCGGATGCGCGGCCGAACGGCTTGGCCCCAAGCTCAAGGAGCGCTTTCCTCACGTCGATTTAGTCATCGGCGCCAAATCAATAGAGAGTTTCTCTAAAATCATCGAGGACGTCTTGTCGGAAAAATTTGATCTCGCCTCCGAAAGCGCCACTGATTTTCCCCAAACGCCTATTTCTACGCAAGGAGCTGCTGCCTGCGATTTTGTGACGATTATGCGGGGATGTAATTATTCTTGCTCTTATTGTATCGTCCCTTCGGTTCGAGGACGAGAAAAATATCGTCCGGTTCAAATCATTATTGAAGAAGTTATATCCAAGATCGAAGCGGGGGTGAAAGAAATCACTCTTCTGGGGCAAACCGTCAATAGTTATCAATCCGAATATCAAGGAAAAACCGTCAAATTCCCCGAGCTCTTAAGAATTCTTGATGAAACCAAAGGGCTCAAACGCCTCCGGTTCATGAGCCCGCACCCTTATTACGTGACGAAAGAAATGATTTCCGTCTTTAGAGACTGCCCAACGGTCTGCAACTATCTTCATTTACCCCTTCAATCCGGTTCCAACCGTATTTTGAAGATGATGCGCCGTAATTATACCAGAGAACTTTTCATGGAAAAAATTTTGATGTTGAAATCAGAACTCCCCAATCTCGTCCTATCCACCGATATCATCGTAGGTTTTCCCACCGAAACGGAAACGGATTTCGACGAAACCTTGTCCTTAATCAAGGATTTTCAACCGGCCTGGATTTATTCCTTCAAATATTCTCCGCGTCCTGGAACTCTTTCCTCAACCGAAAACCCTGATGATGTCCCGTCTGCCGTCAAAGAGGAGCGTCTGGCCCGATTAAACAATCTCGCTCGAGAAATCGGACGAAAAGCCCTCCAAGGGAAAGTCGGACAAACAGTCGAGGTCCTTGAAGAAAATGAAAATTTTGGGCGCACAAGGGACGGCTTTAAGGTAAAATGGAAGGGTGGGGACAAGAGTGTCGGAGAAGTTCATTCCGTTAAGATTGTCGACGCATCAGACTTTCTTCTCATAGGAGAAAAATAAAATGAATCACAAACACCAAGGAGCCGAACGCCGCAAGCATCCGCGTTTTAATATCATGGAGGGAATGGTCGAACCGATTTCCATTCAATTCGGCCCGGACGCCCATCCCAACCCGCATGAGGCTCATTCGCCGACTCAGCCCGCCATTCTCACGGATTTGTCCGCCGGGGGAATGTCCTTAATCGTTTTTTTAGAGCCCCCCAAGGCCAAGAAATTCGAGATGGTCATTAATCTTCCCGGACTTAAAAGAATTCCAATCGAGGGGGAAATCGTCAGCGTCAATTCCAAGGGAGAAACCCATAAGGTGGGAATTTCTTTTACAAAAATCAGTTCCAAGCATCAAAAAGAACTCATTCAAATGGCGGAAGACGACCTCGACTGCGAAACAAGGATTTCCCTTCGGCTTCCAGAAGTCTGCATTCCGGGCTGTTCCTTTCATTGTCTTTGCGTTAAAAACCACAAAGGGCCTTATTGGAAAGAATCCACGCTCAAATCCTAAAAACGCGCGGAGGTTGTATCGCCGTCGTCGGTCCAACAGGTTCCGGGAAGACGAAACTTGCCGTTTCGCTGGCTCGCGAGTTTAACGGGGAAGTAGTGTCGGCCGATTCGCGTCAAATTTACAAGTCGCTTGACGCCGGCACGGCTAAGCCACTTCTTGACGAAAAAGGCCGCATCGAGGAAATTCCCTACCATCTGGTGGATTTTTTAGATCCCAAAAAACCCTTTGACGCGGGAAGTTTCGCCGCCATGGCAAAACCCATTCTTGCGAAAATAAAAAATGAAAATCGCCTTCCCATTATCGCTGGAGGGACAGGGCTCTATGTTAAGGCTCTTTCGCAAGGATTATCGCCTCTTCCTAAGGCCGACGCGCGCATTCGCGCCGAACTTCTTCAAATTTCAAAAGAGAAAGGTCGTGCATTTTTGCACCAAGAGCTTGAGAAAATTGATCCTCTCGCGGCGCGCCGTATTCCCGCCAATAATATCCAAAGAGTCATTCGCGCGATCGAGGTCCATCGAATCAGCGGACGCCCTCTGTCGGATTTTTGGAAGGAAGAAAACGAAAACACGGAAGAATTCATCACCCTCCGCATTGAATGGCCAGTTGAAATTTTAAAGCAAAAACTCAAAGAGAGATGCCGGCGCATGTGGCCGCAAATTCTTAAAGAAACCGCCCATCTCATTCCAAGATTTTACTCTGGAGAAGAGCCGGGATTTCAAAGTCTCGGTTACCCGCAAGCCGTTCGCTGTCTTCAAGGAAAAATGTCATCTGAAGCGGGGCTACTTGAATTCATCAAGGAAACCCTGACCTACGCTAAAAGACAGCGCACCTGGTTTAGGCATCAGATTAAGGGCCCGGTGTTTGAAATCGCCGGACAAGAATCCGAACTCATGTTTTCTCAAGCCGCCAAAATTCTTCGCCAAGAGGGTATCGCCCGATGAACCACGAGCCGCAAAAAGGATTTACTCGTTTCTTTGAGAATAAATCATTTGAGCGAATCATCTTGGTCGGCGTCGGCCTTAAACGGGAATTTGACGCCATGGAATCAAGCCTCTCCGAACTCGAGCGTTTAACGGAAACCGCGGGCGGGACCGTCGCGGAAAAATTTTATCAATTGGTCGAGCGTTACCACCCAGCGACCTTGCTTGGGCGCGGCAAAATCCTGGAGATTGCCTCCGCCTGCCAAAGGCTCAAATCCTCGACCGTGATTTTCGATCACGATTTAACCGCCGCCCAACAAAAAAACATCGAATCACTTTGTCGCGCCAAAGTGCTCGACCGCTCGCGCCTGATTTTGGATATCTTCGCCAAAAGAGCGCAAACCAGCGAGGGAAAAATTCAAGTAGAACTGGCGCAGCTCTCGTATCTTTTGCCGCGCTTGACCGGATCCTGGAGAGGATTTTCCCAACAAGTGGGGGGAATTGGAACCCGCGGCCCTGGAGAGAGAAAATTGGAATATGAGAAACGCCATATTCAGCTTCGCATCCGGCATTTGAAAAGGGATATTGAAAGAGTCAAATCAAGCCGCCTAGTTCGTCGAAAAAAGCGTTTGGAAGGAAATGAAAAGCAAATCGCCATCATCGGATACACCAACGCCGGAAAGTCAACGCTCCTTAACGCCTTAAGCAAAACCACGAAAACAGTTTACGCCGACGATAAGCTCTTCGCGACTTTAGACCCGCATTCCCGAAAAATCCGCTTGCCGGGGGAAACCTTCGCCGTTTTAACCGATACCGTCGGCTTTATTCAACGCCTCCCCACCGCCTTGATAGCGGCCTTTCATTCGACTCTTGAGGAAATTCCCCAGGCGGATTGTCTCTTGATTGTCTCGGACGCCAATTCAAAAGATATTGAAACTCAAGACCAATCCGTCATTCAAACTCTTGAACAGCTGAAAGCCGAAAAAATCCCCCAAGTTAAAATCCTTAATAAAGCGGACACGCTGGATTTCCAAAAACGCGCGGCATTAAATGCAAGATATCCAGACCGTTTGCTGGTCTCGGCGAAAACGGGAGAAGGATTCGATTTATTGCTAAAACAAATTACGGAAACGCTCCAAGCTCATCCTTTCCTAAGTTCTCAGGATTTGGTTAAATAGATTCATGGCCAAAGCCAAAGAACCGAAAGATTTGGAAGTTCGCATCTATTCTCTGGCGACCATGGTCAATGAAGCCATTATTTTCTTGGAAGAACTCAGCGGAAACCGACTTCTCCCCATCTGGATTGGCATCGCTGAAAGCCAAGCCATCGCCATTCGTTTCTCCGGAATCGTCCTGCCCAGGCCCCTCACACACGATCTGCTCGTTTCAGCAATTAAAACTCTGGGGTATTCCGTCGATAAAGCCGTGATCTCCGATATAAAAGAAAATACATTTTACGCGAGAGTTCATATCCATAAAGGAAATTCCTCAATTACATTGGATGCTCGTCCCTCGGACGCAATTGCGGTGGCCGTTCGCGTGGGATGCCCTATTTACGTCGATAGCGGCGTTTTTGATCGTTGCCAAACCCTCGCGAAACCCATCACGGAAGAGGAAGTTTCTAAATTTAAAGACGAACTAAAAAATCTAAAACCGGAAGACATTTTTAAGGACCTTGAAAAGAAGAAAGATGACGGCGGAGAGAACCCTCCGCAGTCGTCTGAGGAGTCGCGGTCATGAATAGATTGGACGTCATCAAAGCCGTTGCAAAAACTCTCAGCGCGAAAAGCGAAGCGGTTGCGGCCGTGGAAACCGCTTTTCAGGCGATAGGCGAGGCTTTACGAAAAGATGAAAAAGTCGTCATCTCGAACTTCGGAACTTTCCGCGTTAAATACAGGAAAGCCCGCTCGGGACGGAACCCAAAAACCGGGGCGTCGGTCTCGGTTCCCGAACGCAGAAGCGTCCGCTTTAAGGCTTCGCGCAATCTACTGAACCCTTAGCGGAATGTCGGATTTGCTAGGGGCTTTGCCCGATAAAAAATTTTTTACCATGGGCGAGGTTTGCCGTTTCTGCCAAATTAAATCCTATACGCTGAGATATTGGGAAAAACGCGTCGGCTTCCCTCGCCCCTCGCGAAGGCCGAGCGGCCACCGCCGTTATGAGCGCAAGGATCTCATTTCTCTTCTTCGACTCAAAGACCTCATCATCGATCAGAAAGTGACCTTGGTTGGAGCGCGAAAAACTTTTTTAAAGGAATCAAAAAACGGAAAAAAGACCCAGCCCCTCGGCTCTAATATTTTCGCGACGCCTGACCATTCATTTTTTAAAACCTTGGAGGAAATTCGTCAAGAATTGCGCGCCACGATCAAGGAACTTTCATCCTGATTCAAATTTTTATAGAGTATGGAGCTTTGGTTTTGTGGTGACTGGACCACAATGGTCGTCTGCGGGCAAAGTATGGGGTTCCGCGATTTTGCGGGGACTGGCTCAATGGTAGAGCGCTCCCTTGGGGTGGGAGAGACTCCGGGTTCGATTCCCGGGTCCCCGATGTTTTATCGGCATCTATTTTCACGGGGCATAGCTCAATTGGCAGAGCGCTTGGTTCGGGACCAAGAGGTTCTGAGTTCAAATCTCAGTGCCCCGAGCTTTAGATGAAAAGGGTCCATTTTACCGCCAGTGGAGAGGTCCAAGGAGTGGGATTACGCTGGTCGGTTCAAGAGATGGCTCAAAGTCTCGGGTTATCAGGGTGGATTCGCAATAGAGAAGATGGGATGGTTGAGGGAGAAGTTCAAGGCACGGACCCAAAAATTGGAGAATTTATGAAAAATTTGAAAGCCGGTCCGGGACGCGCAAGAATCGAGACCCTCATTCAAGAAGCGCGACCCATTCAAAAACTAGAATCGGGGTTTGATATTCGCCGTTAAGGCCCCGCGACACGATAGGAGAACGCATGACTGAAGCCAGCATTGATTCCCTCAACCAATATTTTAAGGGCATTCAAAGACTTCCCGCCGTTGATCGCGAGGAGATGCACAAGCTTTGGAAACAAGCCAAGCGAGGCGATCATGAGGCCAAAAAGCGCATTTTGGAACTCAACCTTCGCCTGGTCGTTCCCATCGCGAAAAAATATCATCGGCAGGGCATAGATTTTATGGATTTGGTCGAAGAAGGAAACATCGGCCTCATCCGCTCCATCGAGAAATTCGACCCTAGAAAAGGATTCCGTTTTTCAACCTATTCCTCTTACTGGATCGAACAATCCATTCGCCGGGCGGTGGAGGAACAATCAAAAACCATCCGCGTCCCTCCCCATGCGTGGGAAGCCTTAAGGAAATGGCTCAAGGAATGGGAGAAAATGCGCGCCAAACTCGGAAGAGAACCGAGCCTGGTTGAAATGGCGAAAAAAATGCGCTGGAATGCCCGGCAGGTGCGGGCGGTTTTAGACACCGCCGAAGCCACGCGCGGAATCGGGTCTCTGGACGCGCCCATTGACAGCGAAGAAGAAAACTTAACGGTTGAAAATACGCTTTCTGATTCCGAAAGTAATTCCCCCGACAACCTTCTTTCCGTTCTCAAGTTGCATGACGAACTCAACCAAGCCATTCGGGAAATTGGAAACCGCGAGCGCATGATTATCGAACTCAGATACGGCCTGACCGGACAAAACCCGATGACCCTTGAAGAAGTGGGAAAGCGCCTGAGGCTCTCCCGCGAGAGAATACGTCAGATTGAAGAAAGAGCTCTTCTCCGGCTTAGGCGGGTTTCAAACCGCATGGGTTTGATTGAAGTTGAGGAAGCTAAATATAAAGCTCCGAACCTTCAGCCGGGATGGCATTCCCATTCGGAACACACCGACATTCTAGGCCGCCCCGTTCTTCGCAAAAAGAAAAGTTCCTCCAACGAACTTTCCTTGATGCGGCGAAGAATTCCGCGGCTCACACTGACTCTCTTAAAAAATAAAAAGGCGACGCAAAAACGCTCGCCTAAACTCTCGCATTCCAAGAAAAAGAGGAAATAATGAGCGCTCACTTAAAAGAATCCATCATTGACGTTCCCGATTTTCCAAAACCGGGCATTGTTTTTAAAGACATCACGCCTCTTTTGGCCGACCCGAAAGCTTTTAAAGCCGCCATTGATCAAATGGCCGAGCCCTTTAAAAACGCCCGCATCGGCATCGTCGCTGGAATCGAGTCGCGCGGTTTTCTCCTTGCGACCCCGATTGCCTACTGCCTGGGCGCGGGCGTCATTCTGGTTCGCAAGAAAGGAAAGTTACCCCGCAAGACGGTAGCTGTCAATTACGATTTGGAATACGGACAAGACATTCTTGAGGCTCACGCGGACGCCTTTTCCTCGGGAACCAACATATTGTTGGTTGACGATGTCCTTGCCACCGGAGGCACCGCCCAAGCCGCGTGTAGGCTTTTAGAAAAAATCGGGGGGAAAGTAGTGGGACTGGCGTTTTTACTGGAACTTAAAGCGCTCAAAGGCCGAGACAAATTAACCGGCCAACGCATTCATTCTCTGCTGGAGTATTGAAGCCTTTTTTGAGCCCCGATAGCTCAATGGATAGAGCTACTCCGTCCTAAGGAGAGGATGGGGGTTCGATTCCCTCTCGGGGCAGATTTTTGTTATCTTTTGATAGAGTGGAGAAAATTTAATGGGAACACACTGGGCCAGACAACAGGTTAAAAATAACGAATTGGAAGGAAGCCTCGCCAAAACGATTCTTTGGATCAAAGCCAACAAACAAGTTTCCGGAATGATCGCGGGCGTTATGCTTGTCGCGGCTATTGTGGGATTAACCGTCTATCACAATTTCAAAACTCACCGAAACAAAGCCTGGGAAGAACTAGGACTCGCAGAAGGGCTCTACGCCGCCGGACACAAAGCTAAATCTTTCGCTCAGGTTAAAAACCTTGAAACTCAATACTCCAACACTCCGGCCGCCGGTTACGGACTCTTGTTCGCGGGAGATGTGTCTTTTTCAACCGGCGATTATGCGACGGCTAAATCTTATTACCGGCAGCTTGAAGCGCTCAACTCGCAAACGCTGACCCCTTTTGCCCTCAATGATTTGGCTTTGACTTACGAGGCCTCCAGGGCCTGCGATAAAGCCGAGATGGAAGCCCAGAAATTTCTCGATCTTTATCCCGATCATTTCTTGGCGCCTCAAGTTCACTCCGTTTTAGCCCGTTGCTATGAGAGCCAGGGAAAAATAGAGGATGCCAAGGTGACTTATCAAAAAATTGCTTTGGAATATCCCAATACTTATTTTGCCGCGTGGGCCCAAGACAAAATTTCGCCCAAGGGGGGGAAAACGGGCTCTAAAAAAACGGCGGAGACCTCGGTGAAAGTTGCCCCGCCCTCCCCTCAAAAATCAAAAAAACTCCCGCGAAAAACTTAATGCCCCAAGGCTCAAAAAAGATTCTTTCGTTTTTTGTATGCGGCTTTTCGCTATTACTACTCTATTCATCCCAACTCTACGCCACCAATCTCGATTTATCCGCCGGATACAACGTGGACGCTCTTTCTTACTCCAATCTTAACTACAACCCTTCCCAAAAGGACAATCAACAATACCTCGCCAATGACGCAAGTCTTGGCATTTCCGTCCGCAACATCGATTTGCCGGACTCTTGGAACGGAACGACGATGGACATCGGCGTCAAATTTCACGCCTTGGGAGTGTCGGGTTCAACCGTCGCGCTTAAAGGATCGCCTTTCGGCCAAATCGCATCCAACTACCCCAACACCGCGATGACCCCTTTCATGGAGAATGCCTACATCCGCATTCATCGCATCTTGGGGAAATCCCTTGAAGCGACCATTGGAAGGCAAAATTTCAAACTTGGAAGCGGACTTTTGCTCGACGATGACGGCGCCGGGTTTACCGGAGCGACCATCAAGGGAAATCTCCCTTTTTGGGAAACCTCTCTTGAAGGCTTCTACTTTAACACCAGCCATTCGATTTACAATGACAGCTACGCCGCCCCCGCTTCAAGTTTTCTTGCCCCAAGCGGCCTTAACCTCGCCGGGTTTACTTTCGCCATTCCCACTGACGGCATGTGGGAACTCAATGAACTGGTTGAAAATGGAAACGGGCCGGAAATTGATCCGGGACTTGGGGATACTCTCACTTCCGCAACCCGAAGTTTTACCAGCCTGAGATATCAAATCAATTATAACTCTCTTGTTTTTGATGGAGAAGCGGCTATTGAAAAAGGACAAGCGACCACCAATGGCGCCAATGGAGCGCCGAGTTCCATCACTTATAATGGAAACGCCGCAGTCGTCAGAGCTAAGTGGAAACAACCTCTTTATAAAGTGGGGGAGGGAATCGCTCATTTAGCCTTGGCCCACGGTAGCGGAGCAACCCCTGGAGCAACGGGCACCGATACCGCCTTTTTCCCGGCCCATGGACACCAATTTGACGGGCTTCAAAGAGACGGCTTTGGCGCCTTTTTTGCCGCCACCCCCTACGCCGCATTGGGTACCGCTCCCACCGCCAGCGGCCTTGCTCAAGGCGCGACCGGCATTGATGTCGTCAGCGGCGGGTATACCCCTCCCGCTTATGACAATGTTTCCCTTGATCTTGATTATTTCCTTTACCGAGCCGATCAAGTCGCCAGCGGCTCGCGCAATCTGGGAGATGAGTGGGATATCACATTTAGGCGTAGTTTTAGGAGCAATTTAACCGTTTCCTTGACTGGAGCCATCTTTTTAGCGGGTCCCGCCGCCGTGGCTGGATACCCCAACACCTCCGCTCCCGCGGGCGACATCGCAAGCCTCATCTCCTTTAACGTTTCCGGCCGATTTTAAAGTCTTTCTCCTCCTACTTATACCCCCCCAAACCCGTTTTCCACAGGCTTATCCACATAAGTATATCCATATAAATGGCATAAAGTTGCCATAAAAAGACTTATTTAATATTATATGTCTATATTTATGACAGATACTCCTGACTTTTCAGCCAAAAAACTTCGACTGCGATTCCCCAATGGATTTGAATTTGAAGCTCTGGGCAGCGAAGATTTCATCAAAGAACAACTCAAGGCCTTTTTAAATCAAGAAAGCGGACCCGAGCGCTTAAGCAAACCACAAAAAGAATCCCCGGAAGATGCGCGCGCGGAAAATCAAAATAGCCCGATAATCGTTGAGTGGGGGAAAATAGCGGAAATTTCAGGAGAAAACCTTCTGCTCAGAAGCAAAATTGAACCCTTTGGACAGGAAACAGAGGCCTGCCTCATCCTCATCGCCGCAAGCAAAAACCTCACCAACAACCCAAAACCCAGCGCCCTACAGCTGGCCCGCTGGCTTCGCAAATCAGGATACCCTATTCCAAGAATTGACCGCGTCCTTCAAAATGCCGTCCAAAACGGAGAGATACTCATCTCCGGATCGCGTCGCGGACGCAAATACGAATTAAGCCCGGCTGGCAAAGTCAAAGCCCTCCTTATCGCGGAAAAACTCACCCGACGCATCACGCCGACACCTAAAACCTAAGCGCCCAGCAAAATACCCCAGACACCCAAGGCCTTATTTTATAACTATTGATAATAAATATTATGTTACATATAGCCATCCCAAGAATGCCTAGTTAAAATCAATAAATAATATTGTAATTGTTGTAAAAGTTATTAAATATAAACAATTATTTTATTGTTTCAATATATTTTATTGATTTTTAAAATTAGCAGTCTCGCATCAAAAAAATTGAGTAAAAAATTGGCTAAGAATTTGCGGATTTAAGAAATCAGATATCCAAATAAAGCAAATCGGGGCAAAAAATCAGTCAAAAGATTGAACTCAAAAAAACCATGAGACGCCAAGGGGCAAGTTCTAGGCAAAAACAGGAACATTAAGGAGAATTGGGAATTAAGGTAAAAACCGTTAAGAAGTGGCGTTAAACTAAGACAATGAAGGGAAATCGAAAGGCCAAATAATGCCCAAAGCGATGAGGGCATAGCCCCCTAAAATCAAAACAGGAGAAACCCAGGAGGCCCAATTGCGCCCCAGAGGATCGGAAGCGGACAAAACCCAGAAGCCTAAAACAGCCGTAAAAACGCCCCCCAAGATGAGCCTTGTCCCCCATTTAGAAAAAATCAGGGCCCGGGAAGGTTTTAAAAGGGCGGTCTTGTTGGGTTTTTTATCCCTTTGACGGTTTCTGGACATAATGCCGTTTCTGTTTTTTTCGCCTTTTTTGAGCCAAAAGAAAGCGGCGAGCCTTTCTTAACCCCATTTTAGCCTGGGAGTCTTTTGGATTGAGAGCCAAAACTTTTTTCCACAGTTTTTCTGACTCCTTATAATTGCCAAGCTTCTGCCAGGTTTCAGCGACAAAAAAATATATTTTTTGAGGCAGAATCCCGATCTCTTCATTCTTAGATGGAACAGCCTTCAGAAAATGATTGAGGGCTCCTTTATAGTCTTTTTTATCCCAATCAATTCTTCCAAGGTAAAACTCAGCCCTTTGAACGCCCGGGAAAGATAAGGAAGCGCCGGCTAAACCTCGAAATATCTCCGCGGCGCCTTCGTCTTCATGGTTTTTCCAAAGACAAAGACCTAAATTTTCTTTAATGACCGGGTCTCGGGGAGAGAGAGAACTTAAACGCTCATATTCTGCTTGCGCCTCGTAATACCGACCCGCTTGAAAGAGAAGTTTGGCTTCCCGTTGACGGAGGTCTTGATCGTCGGGAAAATTGCGCAGATAGCGTTGATATTCCTTAAGGGCGAAAGGATAAAAACCGAGGTTTTGATACATAATCCCCAAGTAATAGAAAATATCCGGGTCCAAGGAACCGAGAGAACGCGCTTCTTCAAGGGCATTGACGCCTTGCGGATAAAAATCAGGGCCTTTCTTGAAATAACAAGTTCCCAAGAGCGCCAAAGCCTTTAAATCCTGGGGATTGGTTTTAAGGTCTCTTTGGGCCGCGGCAATTTCGGAATCAAGATTTTGGACAGTTTTCTTCTTTCTTTGCCTGGGCAAAAGAAACGCCAAGACTAATAGACCAACCAGGAATGTAGAAATAATAAGGACGCGCGTTTTTAGTTTAGGCAGAGAACTTGGCTTTTCTCCCGTCTTAGATAAGGGAGAATCTCCAGATTTCATTCGTCAGAGGACAAAATATCTCCCAGGGTCAAGGGAGAAGGAGCTTTGAGATATTGCGCGACGCGAGCGCGCTCTTGTTTTTCGCTATGGCGCTTAATTGAAACAAACAAGCGAAGAGTCTTCGCGTCCACGCCCGAAACCAACGCCCCTACTTCCTCTCCCACCTTCGGCGCTTCCTCATCTATTTGAGAAGCCGGGCAAAAAGCGAGAACAGGGCTTCCCTTTTTATTTTTTTCGGAAGGGGCGGCCTCCTTGCGGTTTTTTCCCTGAACGCTCGTCACTGTAAAGACTACTCCCGCCTGATCAACGGAAACCACGGGCCCGGAAACGACCGTTCCAGATGGATATTTTTTACGCAACAAATCAGAAGGATTCGGAAGAAGCTGTTTAATTCCAAAATAGACCGCCCCTTCGGAGTTTTGCCCCTCGGCTTCGGGCAAAACCTTTGAAATGACCTTCACTCTTAATTTATCTCCGCGCTTATAAAGCGGCGTACTATTTTCCCCCCAAGCGATATCCGCCGGACGAATAAGCCCCTTGAAACCTCCGATATCAATGGTCAAGCCTTCAACAGAAGTTTTGGAAATGCGTCCGAAACGCACTTGTCCCACTTCAATTTCAGAGAAAATTTTTACGCGCCTTTGGGATGCTTCTTCTTCCAAAACCGCTTTTCGTGAAATAACGACTCTTTTTTCCGCCTCGTTTAGATCAATAATGTAACACTCAATCGTTTTATTTAAAAGAATTTCTACTTTAAAGACCGGGCGAAAATCGGCCAGGGAGGCGGGCAAAAAAGCGGTAATGCCGGAAACGTCCACTAAAAAGCCCCCCTTGATTCCGGAGTGAACCTTTCCCAAAACGCGCGCGCGTTCGCGAAAAGATTTTGAAATTCCCTCCCAAGATAATTCCGCCATCGCTTTTCTATGCGATAGAAGAGTCGTTCCATCGGAACGCTTACCCACATAGAGAACGGCGATTTTCTCGCCGGATTTCGGCATCTTGGGCGCGAGAGATTCTTCTTTGCGCTTCTTAGGCGAGTCTTGGTTTTTGGAAGTCTTTTTAGGAACGGAAAACGTAAAATCCGAAACGGGGATAAAGCCTTCCTTTTTTTCTCCGATATCCACCCAAACGCCCTCGGCGGTCGAGGAAATCACATTGGCCCAAACAATCTGCCGGGAGGAAACTTGCTTGGAAAGCCCTTCTTCCTGGGCGAAGAGAGCCTCCATTTCTTTCCGGGCTTCCCAATCTTCCTTAGCCTCGGCCCCGGCGAAATCATCCTGCATTTTGTCTTTCATTAAACCTAACCCCTTGAGAGATATTAACTAAAATTGCGCTATCGAAGAAGAAACACATCTTATTTATTGTATTAAAGTTTAGGGCTCATTTTGAACCCCTATCCCGACGGCGGCGAACCATCTTGATAATTTTCTGGGCGACCGCCCGGCGGCTCATGTGAGTGGAATCAATGAGAACGGCGTCTTTGGCGAAACTTAAGGGATTGATTTTTCTCTTTAAATCCCCCAGATCTCTTTTCAAAATCGCCTCCTTGATTTTTCTCCAATTAGCCTCTTGCCCCGCCGCCTTGAGCTGGTGATAACGGCGTTTCGCCCGCTCCTCGACCGAAGCGTCCAAATAAATCTTAAACTCGGCGTCGGGAAAAACGTGGGTCGTGATATCTCGCCCTTCCATGACGACTCCGCCATTTTTACCCAAGGAGCGCTGCAACTTACAGAAAAATTTCCGCACTCCCGGATAAGACGCGACTTGACTGGAAGAGGCGCCAACCCGCTCATCCCGGATATGAGAAGACACGGGTTCGCCATCAACAAAGGTTTTGAGAGTGACCTCATCGGAAGACGGATGAAAACCCCAGTCAATCTCATGGGCCAAAGCGACAATTCTTTTCTCATCCCCAATATCTAATTTTTTTTCGAGCGCCTTCCAGGTCAAGGCCCGATACATCTCTCCGGTATTGACGAAATGGTATCCCAAGGATTTCGCCACCCATTGGCCGATGGTGGATTTTCCCACTCCCGCTGGGCCGTCCATGGCGATAACAAAGCCTTTTTTTCTCATTTTAAAACGCCTTCCAATACCTTGATTAATTTTAGATGGTCCGGTCCGCGCCCGATGCTGATGCGAACGTAAAAGGGAAGCCCATATTCATCCAGCGGGCGAATAATGATTCCGCGCTCAAGCAGTTTTTGGAAAAGCTCTTTTCCCAAAATGGGCGATTTCGCGAAAATAAAATTGCAAGCCGAAGGAACAATTTCAAAACCGAACTTGGGAAGGGCCTTTTCTAAAAAAACTTTTTCCTTGCGGTTGAGAGAAACGCCCTTGGAGACAAAGCGGGCGTCTTGAATAGCCGCGATGCAGGCCCTCTGGGCGGGCAAGCTGACATTAAAAGGCATCCGAATGCGGTCCAGCCATCCCACAATTTCAGGATGAGTCACGACATAACCAACTCTAAGACCCGCTAAACCGTAAGCTTTAGAAAAAGTTCTGAGGACCGCCACGTTCGGAAGCCTGGGCGACCATAAGGGAACGCTGTTTGGATAATCTTTTTCCAGGCGCGCATAATTATAATAAGCTTCGTCTAAAATTAAAATGGCCTTGGGCGGAAGCCGGACGATAAATTTCTCCAGTTCCTTTTGCGAATTATAGGTCCCCGTGGGATTATTCGGATTCGGAATAAACACAAGCCGGGTCCTCTCGCTTAAAGCCCGCGCCATCGCCTCAAGATCGAGCTTCCAATTCATCATTGGAACCTCAATAATCCGAGCCCCCATGAGCATGGATTGCTGGCGAAAGCGAATAAAAGCATATTGGGAGGTCAACGCTTCTTGATTTTCGTCTAAGAAAGCTTCGCAAAAGAGACGAATAATTTCATCCGAGCCATTGCCGATTAAAATGGATTCTTCCGGCGCTTTATGAAATTTGGCCAAGGCCTTCCGAAGTTCGGGGCTGGCGCCTTCCGGGTAAAGAAAGCAATCCTTAGAGGATTTCCGGTAAACGGAAATAGCCTTGGGAGAAGCCCCCAAGGGATTTTCATTGGAGGCCAGTTTAATCACTTTTTTAAGCCCGAATTCCCGGCGCACCGATTCAATGGATTTTCCGGGAATATAGGGAGAAATTTTCCGCAACAGCGGCCGCGGCTCTATTTGCGACATGACAAACCTTCCTTTAGCGTCATAAAAGCGGCCATGCGCTCGGTTTCCCCGTTTCGGTGAGAAAAATAACCCGGGGCACAAACGGTACATTCCAAACTTAAATAAATCGAATCTTCCGAAAGCCCTGAACGCAAGAGTTGGTTCTTGGCCTCGATATTTAAGTCCAATCTCAGGCCTTTTTTATCATCGATGAAATCTTCCTTGGGGAAAAATTCCTTTATTTCAGGCCCCACTTCGCAGCAGCAAACTCCGATATGAGGGCCGGCCGAGGCCAATAAATCTTTCGCATTCAAGTTAAACAGTCTCTGCATTTCGGTTGAGGCGATATAAGCAAAACTCTTCGCCATTCCCCGCCACCCGGCGTGAAAAACGCCAAAGACAGGCTCTTTTTTAGACCAAATAAAAAGCGGAACACAATCGGCGACTAAAATAAGAGGAAGCATTTCCCCGTCGTTTGCAAACCAACCGTCGCCTTCCAGGACTTTTTCAGCTCCCTTCTCTGCATGAAAAATCCTGGTCCCATGAACCTGGCTTAAAGCCCGCGGCATTTTTCCCTTTAATTTTTGGCTCTCGAAAAATTTTTTGCGAACTTGCGCGTCTTTCATGTTTCCCAAGGAGCGTTTAGTTAGGCCGCCCAAAAAACCGTAATCAGCCATCCGCAAGTCTTGCCAGAGATATTGAGATGAGACTTCAGGCTCTTTGATCGGCATATATCTTCGCTTGAGATTTAGGCGCGGGTTTCACCGAACGGAGGGGCCGCACCCATTTCGTGAAACTGGAGGGTTTAAGAGAATATTCATGGACTAGTCGGACGACTTCCGAAATCGGCAAGAATTTTTCCCAATTAAGCCTTAAGATGCGCACGCCCGCCTGCTCCATTTCCGAGACGAACTGATCATAATTAGATTGAAGATATTTTAAATATTCCAAGGTAATCGTTTTTTCCATCGAGCGGCCCCTCATTTTTATGCGCTCAAGGGCCGTTTCGGGACTGCATTGAATGTAAATTAAAATTTGCGGAAAAACAAGCTCCCGAAGCACCATGTTATCGAAGAGATCCAAATAGGTATTGTAATCCAAATCAGAAATAATCTTGTCGGGATGATTATTGAGCATGCGGGCGAAAATGGTGTCTTCCCAAATCGTGCGGTCTTGAACCACGCCTCGAATTTTCCCAAGGCTGATGCGGGTCACGAATTCCCGGTGCTGCCTAAAACGATGATTGAGAAGCCAGACCTGCATCATCGTTCCGTAGCCTTTCATGTCGTGATAAAAACGATCCAGATAAGGATTCCCATCCACTTCTTCCAGGACCGGCTCAAAATTAAGAGCCTTGGCCAACTCAACAGTCAAGGTAGATTTTCCGACACCTATCGTTCCCGCGATTCCTATATATCCCTCGCCAAACATTTTTCACCCCATCCGGATTTCTTGTTCGATTCCCTTCATCGCCAGCCTTAAATCGTCCGGGCTGGTCGCGGCATCCATGATATCGTTTTCGGAGGCAAGGCCGTCTTTAAAAAGACGGAAAAGAGATTGATTGAAAGTCTGCATTCCGTAAAATTGTCCTTTCCCGATGGCTTGAACGATTCCGTTTGAATCGTTGTCTTCAATGAGTTTTTTAATGTGGGCGGTCACCGCCATAATCTCAATAGCGGGAACTCTTCCGCCTTTTAAGCAGGGCAAAAGCCTTTGGCTGACGACGGCCTTAAGCGTTTCGGCCAATTCCTTGCGCATTAAATTCTGCTGATGCGGAGGATAAAGATCGATAATTCGGGTAATGGTCTGGGTGGTGTCGACGGTGTGCATCGTGGCCAAAACCAAATGTCCGGTTTGAGCGGCTGTCAGGGCCGCAGCCGTCGTTTCAATATCCCGCATTTCCCCGAGCAAAATCACGTCCGGGTCTTGTCTTAAGGCCATTCGAAGGCCCTCCGCGAACGATTCCGTATCTTGGCCGATTTCTCTTTGGGTCACAATCGCCTTTTTATCTTTATGCAAAAATTCAATGGGATCTTCAATCGTCACGATATGGCAAGGCCGCGTCTCGTTAATGGCATCCACCATCGCCGCCAATGTCGAGGATTTCCCGGAGCCGGTGGCCCCGGTCAGCAAAACCAAGCCGCGCC
The DNA here is from genome assembly GCA_021822495.1 of bacterium. GTDB lineage: Bacteria > Elusimicrobiota > Elusimicrobia > UBA1565 > UBA9628 > JAKAQV01. The sequence continues at coordinate 90,357 of JAKAQO010000008.1, forward strand.
TTAAATCAGCAATTTTGCGAATCGTCGTGGCTGGAAGCTTGAGTTCCTGAAAAGAGGGAATTTGAACCGGAATATAGCGAATGGCCAAAGATAAGCGGCCTCTTTGATGAAAAGCGTTGACGCGAAAGCGCGCCACGTTTTCAATCTCGAATGAAAAGTCGCACTCGCCTTTTTCATCGAATATTTTTTTCGCGTGAGGGGTGATGAGTTTCTTTAAAATGTCCTCGACAACGGCGGGAGTCAACATTTCCTGGGAAAAGGGCGTCAGTAGCCCGTCAATGCGAATGTGAGGAACCCCGCCGACCCTTAAATGAATATCGCTTCCTTTTTTATCGATCGTCGCCTGCAAAACATTTTGGATATCCATGAAAATTCCTCTATTTCAATTTGCGGGTCTTAAGCCTCAAAAACGCGGGCTTGGATAAATCATCCAAGGAGTCCTGCGATTTCGAGATTTCAAAAGCGCCTTTTTTCTTGCCTGAAAGGGCCGACTCATTTGAGTCGTCTTGAAAATGATTGGCTTTAAAAAAATGACGCGGATTTCTTTTGACGGGAAAACCGGTCGCAATGACCGTAATGCGAATGGAATCTCCCAAGGAATCGTCATAGGCTTTTCCCATTTTAATTTTAGCGTCCGGGCTGGCGGCGCCGGTGATTAAATCCATCGCCTCTTCCATTTCCGCGAGCTTAAGCCCGTCTTTTCGACCGGTAATGTTGACGATAAGCCCCTTCGCCCCGTCCATGACGACATTTTCAAGGAGAGGCGAATGAACCGCCGCCTTGGCCGCGGCCGCCGCGCGTCCCGCCCCAGAGGCTTCTCCCATTCCAATCAAGGCCTCGCCTGCGTCTTTCATGATCGCCCGCATATCGTTTAGGTCCATATTGATGTTTCCGGGCATGGTGATGACATCAGAAATGGATTGAATCGCTTTTCTCAAGACATCATCCGCCAGACGAAAGGCGGACTCCGCCGTCGTTTCCGAATCGCTGATATCCAAAAGACGCTGATTGGGAATCACCAGTAGAGTGTCCACATTTTTGCGCATCTCCTGAATTCCCTGTTCCGCGAGATTGGCGCGGTTGAGTTTCTCAAAAGCGAAGGGCCGGGTTACGACGCCGACGGTCAAAGCCCCCAATTCGCGGGCAATTTGAGAAACCAAGGGCGCGCCCCCCGTTCCGGTTCCGCCGCCCATCCCCGCGGTAATAAAAACTAAATCCGAGCCTTGAAGAATTTCGCGAATCTGTTCGGCGCTTTCTTCCATCGCCAAGCGCCCGCGGGCGGAATCGCCGCCGACCCCAAGCCCCTTGGTTAATTTTTCTCCAATTTGAACGCGAATATGAGCGAGACTTCTTCTTAAATCCTGGGCGTCGGAATTGGCCGCGATGAGTTCGACAGATTTAATTCCAGCTTCCGCCATTCGGTTAATCGCGTTTCCTCCCGCTCCGCCAACGCCTATGGCCTTAATAACGGCGCGGGTTTCATGGACATCCTCTAAAACCTGAATTTTCATTTAAAAAAGCTCCTGAAAGACCGCGGTCACGCTTTTAAGCCAAGCTGGTTTTTTTCTCGGCATTACGCGGCGATTGGGAGAGGCCAGCGAAAAGGGAAGGGAATTGGATAAAAGCCCCAAAGCCGTTGAATACGCCGGAGAACTCCAGGCTGGCTCAACCGAAAACATATCCGGATGCGGAACCGCGACGCGAGCGGGCATACCCAAAATTTGATTGGCCGCGTCGCCCATTCCCCGCATCAAAGCTCCGCCTCCGGCTAAAACGACGCCTCCGGGGCCGACGATATCGGCATAAGGAGAATTACGGATGTCCTCTTCAACCAAGGTCAAAATCTCCTCGACCCTGGGAAGAACAATCCCCATCACCGCGCTCACTCTGATTTTCCCGGGGGTTCGCCCGTCCACTCCGTTAAATTCCAATTCTTCGTCGTCTCCCAGAAGAGAGGGGTGGGCAAATCCGTGTTCTACTTTCAGACGTTCCGCCGTCGCCAAGGACGTGCGAAGCCCCATTGCTAAATCCCGCGTGATAAAATCAGAGCCAATCGGAAGCTCTTTAGAATAGCGAATGCTTCCCTCGGAATAAATCCCCATCGAAACCGATTGACCGCCGATATCGATAAAAAGAGCGCCGAGTTCTTTTTCCTCGGGCGTCACCAAAACGTCTCCCGCGGCCAAGAGCCCATAAACCGTTTCCCTGGCCTCAAAACCCGCTTGAGCGACAGCCTTGGTCAAATTATTTAAATGCGCGGAAGAAGCGGTCACGATGTGAACTTCGACCTCGAGCAAAGAACCCTCCATCCCCACCGGATTGGGGACGCCTCTTTGGCGATCGAGAGTAAAGGATTGCGGCATCACGTGCAAAATCTCGCGATCGGAGGAAAGAGGAACGGCCTTGGCATTGGCAATGACGCCTTCAACATCTTCCGACGTAATCTCCTTATCGGTCCGCGCAATATTAAAGGCCCCTCGGTTATTAAAGGACTGCAGATGACTACCGCGAATGCCGACCACGAGTTCTTTAACCTCGCAATGGGAATTTTTTTCCGCCTTTTCGACCGCGTCTTGAATGGCGCGGGCGGTTTCCTGAATATTAATGACTACTCCGCCCTTAAGGCCGCGGCAAGGAACGCTCGCTCCGCCCACAATTTTGACTAATTCTTGCCCCTCTCCGCGCTCCCCGATCAGGCAGGTCACGCGGCTGGATCCAATATCTAAACCGGCCAACACATTGTCTGTCGACATCCTAAAACCCCCTCGCCAAAGCCTTACTTACCGCCGGCTTGACGAAAATTTTTCCATTTCCAAAAGAACGCATATCGACGAAAAAATTGCCCTTGGCATACGTCTTGGCGTCCGCAAGAACGGCATTGAGCCGCTTGACTTTCTCTTTTGTCCAACGAAAGTCGCCCCAATCAATGAGGGTTCCGTCTTGGAGCTCAACGCTCCACCCATTGACCGGAGACAAATAGCGCAAACTCTCGATGGGAGAGGGAAGATTTAAAGATGCAATCTTGTTAAGGAAACTTGCCGCTTGACGCAGGGCCTTTGAATCCATATTTGAGTCTTGAATTTCAGGAAGAGACTCCGCATAGAGTTCCTTGGGAGCTTTAAAAAAATTCCCCTTATCATCCATGAAATTCCGCCCGTTTCCTCCTGAAACGACGGCGACAGCCTGACGCAAAACAATATGATAAACCAACCCCCGAGAGAAAAAATCTCGGCTCAGATGCGCCGATTTCAAAAAAGGGAAGCGCTCCATAATTTTAGAACCCTGGCTTTTCCAGGAGTTGAGGCTTTGAGCGTTAAGGAAGGAAAGAATCTGGGGCTTTAAAGAATCAGGAACGCCTTCCAATTCCACGGTCTTGGGAGAAGGAATATCCTCCACGAGAGATTGTTTAAGAGTGAAAACTGATTTTTTAAAGCGCGCCCAACTCAAAACAAAGGCGGCTCCTAAAACGAGAATCGCGAGAATGGAAACGACCCTGCGATTACGCGCCTTGCGCTGTTGCGGCCGCAAAGCGATTCTGGGATTTCTCCTGGGCGAAGCGACACGTTTCATAAAGAGCGCCCGACGACCTTGATTTCAAGCTCAAGCTCGACGCCCGCATCTTCTTTAATCTTTCGCCGGATGATTTCAATCAAGCCCACGACATCAGAAGCCTTGGCGTTATTAAAATTCTCGATAAAATTAGCGTGAAGGGGAGACACGCGCGCCCCCCCATGCTCCATTCCCTTAAGCCCGGCTTTTTCAATCAATTCGGCGGCAAAAAATCCATTCGGGTTTTTAAAAATAGAACCGACATTAAAAGTATGCACGGGTTGAGTTTTCAGGCGTTTTGATTGATGATCGGCAACGCGCTTCATTATATCAACTTTATCGCCTTCCCTCAATCGCAAAAGGGCCGACAAAATCACGCGGCCCGAAAGTCCGCTTGAGCGATACGAAAAACTGACTTGCGAGGAATCAACAAACTGCGGCTTAAGAGTCTTTGAATCGAAAATTTCAACATCTTGAATCAAGGCACCGATTTCAAGGTCGCGCGTTCCGGCGTTCATCATGACTGCTCCGCCCAAGGTTCCTGGAATTCCAACCAGAGGCTCAGCCCCGCCCAAACCATGACTAGCCGCGACTGAGATGAGTTGTGGAATCCGAACTCCAGACCCCACGCGAACAAGGCCTTTTTCCAGAAAATCAATTTTTTCAAAATCCCCTTTAAGTGTCGCGACCACCCCCGGGATTCCGCCATCTAAAATAAGAAGGTTAGAGCCCCATCCTATAAAGAAAACTGGGATGTTTGAGCGCGAACAAAAACGCATCAAGGTTTCTAGTTCAAGACGGTTGCTGAGCTCAAGATAGGCCTCGGCAGGCCCTCCGATCTTGAAAGTCGTGTAGCGAAAAAGCGGTTCGTTTAAACGCGCTTGCGGGAAAATTTTTTTGAGCCCTTCTTGCCACTCTGATTCCATCAAATACAAGCCTAACAAATCACGTCTTGAAATTCCATTAGAGGTCGGCCGCCGGACCTTTTATGAAGGGGATAAAAAGGGCCGACCAGACACCGCGATTTCCTCGCGAACAGAATCAACCAGCGCGCCAATCAACTTGTTCCGCCGCGTGATTAAATGAACGGACTCCCGCAACCCCCAATCACGATGGGAGTTGAGGGTCACGAGTCCGCCATGGGGAAGGCTTTTCGCCACGGTATAGGCGTTCAGCGGAGCGATTCCCTCTCCCGCCAAGGCCATCCGCCGAATTAGTTCCACATCCTGGACCTCGGCGACGATATGGGGCGCGGCTTTCCAGGATGAAAGCAAATCAAGGATTCGTTCATAGACGAGACTCGGATACGAAGGCAAGAGAAAAGGAGCCCCGTTTAAATCCCGGGGCAGCCGCTTAAATCGCCGCGCGACATGGGGAGCCGCGACGAAAACAATCGGAATCTCCGCCAACACATGATTATCGAGATCGTCTCGGTCCGGCCCTCGCAAGCTCATGTCCGTCAATATCGCGTCAAGGCGAAAATCCCGGAGCTCCGCGAGCAAGGATTCAAGATTTCCCTCTTTGAGGACAATGAGGGCGTCTTTGTCATGGCGACGCAAGCCGCGCAACAAGGCGTGACCAAAGGATCTGGGCGTGCCGTTTAGAATTCCAGCCGTAATCACGCGCCTTCCCGCGGATTTGCCCCCATGCAAGGCGTCCTCCATTTGCTTGCCCAGTTCAAAAATTTGACGGGCGAAATCCAACACGCGACGCCCATCCGGGGTCAGTATCAGCCGTTGTCGGCGGCGTTCAAAAAGGGTCTTGCCAAGCGATCGCTCGAATTGTCGAAGTTGAATGCTGAGCGTCGATTGATTAAGGAATAATTTTTCCGCGGCAAGCGTCAGAGAGCGACTCTCGGCGATCACGTAGAAGTAATAGAGATGATGGTAATTTATGGAGATCATTGATTAATTCAAATACTATGTATTAGATTATCAAATTTACAAAACAACTCCATCCCGTTATAATGTTTGAGGGAATGGATATTCTTTCGATGTTCCCGAACCCATGGCAAAACCGAATGAATCGAATCGAAACAAAAGCAGGGAAATTTAATCCCATGAGCTCTCTTATTATTGTCCGAAGCGCGGGAAGATTATCCCGTAGCATTAAAAGCATTAACGCATTCTTAACCTTCGATCGCGGGCGCCAAACCCGGAATGAACGCATTATCGGCATCGCCATTCAAGACGATATTGATGCCAGCCCGGCGGAAATCTCGGAATCGTTTTCCATCTCGGGGGAATGGGCTCTCTATCAGATTAGCGACAAAATCATGGGTTCCAAGGGAACCCCTTCCAGCCGAAGGCGATCGTTATTTAATCTCCTTTGCCAATTAAATCCCAACAAAGAAAACAGGAAGCTGATCGCCGTTTTCGCTGCGAATGAAAATATCGAGAAAATTGGGCGAGAGATGAGAAAATTGCGCGAAGAATTCGGGCGCGTGATTGATCCTGCTTGGTTTATTGATGATCCAATGCGAGGAATCATGCCCTCGGATAAATCCCGCAAGATTCGTTCAACGAATAGAAACAAAGGAGAGGAAACTCTATGTCTAAAAAAACGCCGGTAACAATCGCTCGCGGAGACGGCATCGGTCCTGAAATTATGGATGCCGTCCTTCATATTCTTAAAGAGGCTCAAGCTCCCCTGGAGTTCGAGGAAATAGAAATTGGAAAAAAGCTCTACGAAGCGGGCCATACCTCCGGAATTTCGCCGTCGGCCTGGGAATCCCTGCGCAGGACCCGCATCTTCCTGAAGGCTCCAATAACGACCCCTCAAGGAAGCGGCTATAAGAGTCTCAACGTTACAATCAGAAAAACCCTCGGCCTCTACGCGAACGTGCGTCCGTGCGTGGCCTACCCGCCTTTTGTCGCGACGAGGCATCCCCAGATGAAAGTCACGATCATCCGCGAAAACGAGGAAGACCTCTATGCGGGAATCGAGCACCGGCAAACCGATGAGGTCACGCAATGTCTAAAACTCATCACCAGACCGGGCTGTGAAAAAATCATTCGCTATGCGTTTGAATACGCCCGCCATCATGGAACGCGGAAAATCACCTGCATGACCAAGGATAATATCATGAAGATGACCGATGGATTATTTCACGCCGTTTTCAACGAAATTTCCGCCGAATATCCCGAACTCGAGAAAGAACACCTGATTATCGACATCGGCGCCGCTCGTCTTGCGGACACGCCGGAACGTTTCGAGCTCATCGTCCTGCCGAATCTATACGGGGACATACTTTCAGACATTGCCGCCCAAGTGGCGGGTTCCGTGGGTTTGGCCCCCTCCTGCAATATCGGCGATCACGGAGCGATGTTTGAAGCCATTCACGGTTCGGCCCCCGATATCGCGGGCCTTAATATCGCAAACCCCTCTGGCCTACTCCTTTCCGCTGTAATGATGCTCGTCCATATCGGAGAAGCTAAGATAGCGGAAAAAATCCACAATGCCTGGCTTAAAACAATAGAGGACGGCTTCCACACGAAAGATATTTTTTCTTCCCACAGCGCCCACCAGTGCGGCACGCGCGAATTCGCCAAGGAAATCATCGCAAGACTCGGGGCCTCTCCCAACAAGCTCAAGCCCGTCGCCTATCAAGACGGAAGACCCGCTTCAATGGCCCGCGCCGCCATTTCTTCCGCTCCTTCCAGGACCGCCCGCAAGGAACTTATCGGAACGGACATATTCCTGGATTGGAAAGGAATACCTCCGGATGAACTCGGCGCCAAACTCAAGACCCTTGAGACGCCCTCATTGCAACTCAAGATGATCACCAACAGAGGCGTCAAGGTCTGGCCGGAGGGTCTCCCCGAAACATTTTGCACCGATCATTGGCGTTGCCGCTTCGTCAGGACGCAAACAGGAAGCCCCGCCAAAAGCGCCGACATCATTGAACTCCTCGATAAACTCTCGAAAGCGGGGTTGAATTTCATTAAACTAGAGAATCTTTATGATTTCGACGGCATTCCAGGCTACTCGCTTGGACAGGGGCAATGAGTGGCGCTTTGGCGGCGCCTTATGCGATGCGCCTCGTCGCGCTGAGCACGATGCACCGAAAAGAAAAGGCGATAGCCCCCGCGTTCCGCCAAACCCTTGGTTCTCTCGTCCTTGCCATTCCTGGAATCAATACCGACGAATTGGGAACATTCACCGGAGAAATCCCGAGGACGGGCACGATGGAGGAAACGGTCAGGAAAAAAGCCCGGTTGGGGATGAGGGCTAGCGGTTTGCGTCTGGGAATAGCCAGCGAGGGAAGTTTTGGACCCCACCCCGCAATCCCGTTTTTTCCCGCCGGACTGGAATTAATGATTTTTATTGACGATGAAAGAGGTTTTGAGATTATCGAAAGCCAGATGTCCGAGGAAACCAACTATACGGGCGTCCTCGTCAAGACGCTCGCGGAAGCCGAGGAATTTCTAAAGCGGAGTCGCTTCCCCTCCCACAAAACGATCGTGGCTTCACAATATCCTCGAGGAAAAAGTTTTCTGGCAAAAGGTATCGGTGAGAAATATCAACTAATCCAAGCCGTCAAAGCCGCCGCCAAAGCGTCAAAAAACGGAATCGTTCGGATAGAAACCGATATGCGGGCGCACATGAACCCCACCCGCATGCGCTGCATCCGTTCACTCGCCGCCAAGTTAGCGAAACGGTTAAACACCCCTTGCCCGAAATGCGAAGCTCCGGGATGGGGAGTTACAGACGTCGAAAAAGGTCTCCCCTGCCGCTCCTGTCATACGCCCACCCATTGGACAGCTCGCCTGATTTTTTCCTGCGCCCTCTGTGGATATCGGCGGGTTACGGGCAGACCCGATGGGAAGAATTACGCGGATGAAGCGCTGTGCCCATATTGCAATCCCTGAGTCCCTTCTTCTTAAATCAAAACTTCTCCGCCGAAAAATCCACGGGGCGAGCGAAGAACCCGCCCGCCCCGGTTGAGTCCGCATTCTTAAAATGTTCTCAGCGACTTTGATAGTCGCCCCTAGACACCCCAGCCTGAGCTTTTTTATTCCGAGTCTGAGTCTGGAGTTTAGCCTTAAGAGAGTTAAGGTCTTGGCTCATCCAGAACTGAATATCTTTTTTAAGTTTTCTCTGGATGTAAGGATATCTCAGGTCCGAGGCGTCGCAATATGAGCTCAATTTAGGATTATTCAGTTTTTCTATGGCAAATCCATACTGCTCAGTTACGCAGTCGCTGTTGTACTCTTGTTCTTGAGTTGGGCGCACGAGCTCAAGCATGGACTCTCCGTGCTCATCACCGAGCGAGTCTCCAAAGGCTATCTGATCAACTAAGGCGTTTCCATTTGCATCAACCCCTACCTCGACCCATACGAAGAAATGCCCGCCATAAGGCGAGTTGGGATCGCGCGCATCCAGGCGCAAATAAGCGCGATCGGAGGCCAACTCAATGTCTTGAGCCAAGAAAGCCGCGATCTGTTTGAATTTTTGCATTTGTTCTGGCGTCAGGCGTGCAATTAATTCCTGCGAAGGAATTGCGTCCGTTCGAGGAACGACAAGTTGCCCATCGGAATTAAGAGTGGGAGGATTATTCGCCAAAACCCCCTTGGCCGGATTAGCCGCGACTTCCTTGAGATTCGCGACCATCGCATGGACATTAACGCCTTGATCGAAGTTCACATTCTGCGCCCGAGCCGGCAAGACCGCCGCCGCGCTAAACGCCGCGACCGCCATACCCGTCAACGCCATTTTTAATTTCGTCATTTCTATTCTCCTCCGCTTCACGCGGAACATCTTTTAAACCGCGCCGAAATATCCGGCGTCAAGTAATATCCTACGCCCAAAGCCGGAAAATCCGTATGGGTCCAAAGTCCTAGACGCGACCCGGCAAAAGACCCAGTTCTTTTTGGATTTTTTCGAGATTCGGCGCGGCATTCGGGCGAGGGTCAAAAGGTCAAAAGGGACTGTCCCCTTTTCCCACCCGTGAATATCTCCGGCTCTTAAATGGCCGCGTGAGAGCGAATGATTGGGACTAGAGCTCTTAAGGCTTTATTGACATCCCTGGAGGTCGGGAATACGGCCGCCACGTCTTTTTCCAGGACGACGATGTTAGTCCCTCTCTCGTATTGCCGAGCATACTTCCCGCGAACGGCCCTGCTAAAATCATACTCCGGCAAAATATCCGCCTTGCCCCTAGCCTTCTTCATATTGATTTCTCTCCCTTTTCGTCGCCAATGTCGCTTACCCGCGTCGCCACTCTACTGCGCCGGATGGCTTAGACCGGCGGCCCTTTGCAATCGGTCCATCACCGCCCGCCCCACGCCGCGCTTCGGGACAGTCTCAACATATAAAGTTTTGACGCCGAAAGATTCGGCCTCGCGCAAGGAGGCAAATAAAGAGCGCGCGTAGACGTCAAGGCCCCCGGGAATTTTTCGGGAAAAGCCCGGCAAGGGCGCGCCCGAAGGCGAGCGGTGAATGAGCCCCGTTTTCGGAAATTTCAAAGCCTCAATTCCTTCGCGCACGCGCCTGGGGGAAACAAGCTCAACGCGGCAATCGGGAGCGTAATGCCGATAGCGCGTTCCGGGAGAGGCGGGAGAATTCGCGCCGGGGTTGAGGACTTTAACTCCCGCGGCGCGGGCAATATCCTCAACCGTTAAGGAACCGGGACGCAAAAGCACGGGATAACGCCCGCGCGCGTCAATAATCGTGGATTCCAAACCTTCATTGCAAGGGCCGCCGTCTAAAATGAGGGCAATGCGTCCGTCTAAATCCGCGTAAACATGAGCGGCGGTCGTAGGGCTAGGGCGCCCGGAAAGATTGGCCGATGGAGCGGCGATGGGTTCGCCCAGAAAATCAATCAGGGTTTGGAAAAAGGGATGGGCCGGACAACGGACCGCAATGGTTTCCTGCCCTCCTGTCACAACATCAGGCACAAGACCAGAACTTTTCAGAATCAAGGTCAAAGGCCCCGGCCAAAATGCCGCAATCAATTTTCGCGCAAGCGAAGTCGGATGCGCGACGGTTTCCATCATGGCGGAGCCGTTTACATGCACAATGAGCGGATTATCAGACGGGCGCCCCTTGGCCCGGTAAATTTTCTTAACCGCCTTAGCGTCTAAAGCGCGCGCCCCAAGACCATAGACCGTTTCCGTTGGAAAAGCGACTAATTGCCCGCGCCTTAAGGCTTGCGCCGCCGCCTTCATCCCGGCGACATCGGCTTTCAAAAAGCGCGTCTTCATTTTCTGACGAATAGTTTTATTAACTTGCTCGGAAGACGCGCATCTAAAACTTTCCGGGTTTGAGCCGCGCGATAGGATTTAACCGCCGCGCTTAATTCAGGATGAGAAAGACCAAGAATAGCGCCTGCCAGCAAAGCCGCATTGACCGCTCCCGCCCGGCCGATGGCCAAACTTCCCACCGGAATTCCCGCCGGCATCTGAGCGATGGAGAGAAGAGAATCAAGCCCGCGCAAAGCCTTGGACTCGACAGGAACGCCTAAAACTGGAAGGCTCGTTTTTGAAGCCGTCATTCCCGGCAGATGCGCGGCCCCGCCGGCTCCGGCGATGATGAGCTTAAGCCCGCGCCGCTCGGCTGAAACCGCGTATTGAAATAATTTATCAGGCGTGCGGTGAGCCGAGACGATTTCGACCTCATAAGGGATTCCTAATTGTTTAAGAGTCTTGACCGTATGTCGCATCGTTGAATAATCTGATGCTGAACCCATAATAACGCCGACTAAAGGCGCGAAGGTCTTTCCTTGAGTTCGACGAATTTTTTTTAATGGCATCTGGTTCATGAAGATCGCCTGGAAGGAGCGCCAAATTGAATGGCCGCTGCGGCTTTTTGAGCGGTTTTAAGAGCTTCCGCCGGATTCGGGCCCAGCGCGGTCACATGCCCCATTTTTCTTCCGGGAAAACTTTCCTTTTTTCCGTAGAGATGAACCGAGGCCCCCGAAACGGCCCTCGCTTCATCAAGTCCTTTGGGGATTCCATCTCCCTTTTCGATACCCAGAAGATTAACCATGGCGGCGGCCTTTTCTTTGAGAGCGGCAGAGCCGAGAGGCAAATCAAAAACCGCGCGAACATGATTATCAAACTGGCTTGATTCACAAGCCTCAATCGTATAATGACCGGAGTTATGAACCCGCGGAGATATCTCGTTGACCAGAATCTCCCCATCTTTTCGGAGAAAAAGTTCAACGCCCATGGAGCCCACTCCGCCAATTCCCTCAACCGCTTTAAGAGCGATCTCCGAAGCGCGGACCGCGGTTGGCTCATCAATAGAAGCGGGAACAAGAACGGCCCGGCACACATGATTTTCCTGAATCGTTTCGGCCACGGGATAAACCGCCGCCTCTTTATTTTGCGAGACAGAAACAATCACGGCTAACTCCTTTTCAAATAGACAAAATTCTTCCGCGTAAAGAGATTCCGCATCTCCCTTGAGAAATTCCCAAGCGCTTTTAATTTCTTCTTCTGAACGAGCGACAGCGTTGCCTCGTCCATCATAAGCGTTCCGGCGTTTTTTAATCATCACGGCCCCGCCCCATTTTTTGGCTGTGGATATAATTTCCTCGACACTGGAAGCTTCCGCAAAACGCGGAACCGGAATCCCCTGGCGGGAGAGCTCACGCTTCTGGAAAAACTTATCCTGAATCAAAGACAGACAAGAAGACGAGGGACGCACGCAATGCCCCGAGCGTTCCAAGTCCGCTAAAAGTTGAGAGTCCACGAATTCATTTTCCAAGGTCAGAACATCGCAAGCATCCGCAAGAGAAGACAAAGCGGCGCGGTCATTAAGAGAACCAAGAAAAAATTGATCCGCAAGTTTTACAGCGGGGCTGTCAGGCGATTGAGCCAAAATAACCACTTTAAACCCAAGCCTTTTGGCAGCCTCAGACATCATCGCCGCCAATTGCCCACCGCCCAATATCCCCAAGGTTTTCAAGGCGCCGATTTTAACTTTTCCCATAAATCATTCCCCAAAAAATGAGGACAATCAATTTTACCATAGTTCCCACGTCGGCGGTTTTATTTAAAACGCGGAGATAAGCAAAATGATATCATGACTCAATATGGGCCCCCAATGGATGGACCGGCTGGAAAGAAAATTGGGCTTTTTGTCCATCCCTGGTCTCGCCGCGTTTCTGGCCGGAATGAACGCCATCATTGGAATTCTCAGCCTCTTTAAACCTCAATTTCCCGATATTCTCGTCTTTGATCCCGGCTTGTTTTTAAGCGGGCAATATTGGCGCGCCATAACTTTCCTCTTTGTCCCGCCGGAAATGGGGCCTTTGTGGCTGGCCTTTTGGCTGATTTTTTTCTACTGGCTCATGAACCGCCTGGAACAAATCTGGGGAGATTTTAAATTTCTCGCCTATTGTCTCATCGGGGCTTTGGCCGTAATCGCGTGTTCTCTCATTTTAGGCCGGGAATTTTCCAATTCCATTTTTACGACGAGTCTGGTTCTCGCTTTCGCGCGACTCAACGCCGATGTCGAAATTCTTTTATTTTTCTTTTTGCCGATTAAAATGAAATGGATTTGGGCCGTCGGCTGTTTTGTCGTCGCCTGGACTCTTTTGTTCGGTTCTTTTGGGGATCGTCTCTATTACGGCCTTGGCGTTCTCAACTATCTCGTCTTTTTCGGCCCGGAACACTGGAATTCTCTCTATTTTGCCTGGCGCCGGCGACGGCTTTAGAAGCGCGTCCAAAGAATCTTGATCAATTCCAAAGACGAAGCCCTGGAACGCGGCGAAAATGAGCGTCGAGCGTCACCAGAACAGACCCTGTTTCAACCGTTTGCGCCGCCAGCCAAACATCGTTAATGGGAACGGGAGTTCCGGCGCGGGCGAGCCCCGCCTTAATTTCTCCGAAAATCCGCGCCGTCTCAAGAGAAAGCAAAAGCGGCAAGACTCCCGGGCGCGTCAGGAACTTCTCCAGAATCCTTTCATTTTCGGCGCGTTTGTGTCCGCCCCGAAAGCCCGCCTGAAGTTCTCCCAAGACAATCACGGACATGAAAACGGTCTCGGCTTGAGACAATGCGTCTAAAATCGCATGATTTCCCGCCAGAAAGGCGGCATAGGCGTTTGTGTCGAGAATGATTGATTTCATTTCCAGTCTTCGGGATCGATTCGCTCGAACATTTCCGATGACTTTTTAAAAATATCGGCATCCTTCTTGGACCAAAGCCCGCAAAGGTCCTCGAAATTTTTCCGGCGATTGACGGTTTCTTCGCGCGACAGCCCCAGGGCCGACGCCAATATTTTTTTAATCGTCTTATTCAAACTCAGGCCGTTTTTTTCCGCCTCGCGTTCGATAAGATTAGCGAGACTGGGTTCGATATGATGGATGGTCATTGATTTCATATTTTCCTCGATTAAACCATTAAGTGGTTCATTTATAACCATATTATGGTTCATATTTTTGCCCCTGTCAAGGGAGAAAAAAGCCGCCCGCCTGAATTTCAAGCGGGCGGAAAAATACGACTTCTTTTTAGTTTTATTTCGAGGCGAAGCTTTCCGATTTCATCACCCAATAATTAAGCAAATCAAGACAAGCTTTGCGCACGGGCGCGGTTGACTGTCCCGAACTCACCACATTACCGCCTCTACGATCGAGGATCATCATCGTAGCTGCGCCATTATTTGCGAAGCTGCGGTTGTCGCTGTATCCCAATAGAATGGAACCGCTAGAATCTTTCGGCGCCATGAACATATAAGCGACTTCGGATTTTTTTGAATTATCTTTCTCGATAATAAACAATGCCGTCGCTTCGGAGGTCTCGCTACGATAAATGCCGGAACCGAGAGTAGACACGGGGGTACCCTGGTCAATTTTTTTCCCTATGTCTTGATTTTTCAGCGCCGCAACCAAGGTCTCCAAAGAACCTATTTGTTCAAGCGTGGGGGACGGAAGGCGAACGGCCACGCCGTGCGCCATCAGGCCCTGGACAAACTGAAGGGGACTTTCTTGTCCTGCGGCTACGGTCTTTGAGGTTAAGGTCTTTGCCTTTGCCGCACGAACGACTGTCTGAACGCCTTGTCCTACTTGGGCCTCAAAGTCCGAACCGGCGATTTGCGCCGCGCTCAAGATTTGAGAGCCGAACATCACGACTACGACTAACGCCATCAACGTATTTTTCATGTAACGACCTCCGTTTTTTATTTTTGCTTCAAATGAAGAGTCCAACAAAGAATCCAATGAACGCGCCGACAACGGCGCCGATTGCTCCAAAAACAGGGGCGAGAAACACAAGCGCAACTTTCGCATTCCCGCCGTAGGTCTTCGGAAAAATACGATTCGCCAGAAACGCGGCGGCTATGACGCCAACAATGACGCCGACGCCGGCGCCCATGAGAACGTCAACGTTGCTGGCCAATGTCCCGCCAACTCCCGCCGCCGCGAGAGTCGCCGCATGGGCGGCGGCGGGCGCGGCCATCAAGGTCGCCGCTGGGGCGAGATGCGGCATGAGCGCCAAGGCCAGAGTTCCAATCGCCAGACCCGCGATGACGGCGATGATTTTGCCTTTGACGGCTGCTTTCTCCGACTTTTGATTTTGAGGAGGAATGTCCATCGTGAAAGGATATCTCCCGATCTCAGGCGTGATGGAAAGTCGGCGGCCGTCGGAGCTGACGGAAAGAGCGTGAATCCAACCATCGGCGTCCGGAACGTCCATGCGCCAAAGTATTTTCCCCGTAAATCTGTTCCACGCCGAGACGGATGCTCCGTAGTGTGCCCCCCAATGCTCTCCGACATAGACGATGTTCCCATCCGGGCTGAGTGCCGTCGACATGGCCGCTCTCATAATCAAGGCGTCCCAAAAATTTCCCATGATTTTCGTCACGGGAGAAGCGAAAACCATTTCGCGCTTGCCGGTCTCGATATTCCACATCGCGGCTTGACGCCGATCGTGCTGGCCAGCAAACAAGTAGTGGCCGTCCGCGCTGACCGCCTTCGACCAGAATCCGACATTGGGGCCCTTGAAGGCGCGGATGATTTTTCCGTTTTGGGCGTCCAGGACGACGGCTTGCCCGTCTTCCATGCTGTCGACGATTACGATTTCCTTTCCGCCTTTAATCGTGGCGGCGAACGTAACCCAGAACGAAGGGAGATCCAAGCGGCGCAATTCCTCGCCCGTTTTCGCATCGCGCAGGCTGATGGAATGCCCGTCATCACTGATGACCGGAACTATTCCGCCGGCGGCGGTCGCACGGCCGGACACGGAAACCGGTTCCGCTTTCGCGCCGGCCGTCTTCGAATACTCAAGCTCGGCCGCGATGATCGCGCCGTTGGAGGCGGAACCGGAATTCGGAGTCATCGGCGCCGTGTTAGTCGGCGCGGCCGAAGATTCGATCGAGTTTTTTAAGGAGTCCACCAACGCATTGATATTGCGGTTGAGGGTGCGAACGTCATCCGAGCCCTTGGCGAAGGCCGCCATGGAACCAAGATCCTTACCCCGCATAAAGCCCTCGCCCAAGGCGTAAACCATCGTCACGGGCAAGGCCAGCGCGTTGACGAGAACATAGGTCGCCGGCGCGAGCAATGAAAGAGCGAGTTTATAGCGCAAACCGATTGTTTGGGTTTTCCAAAGCGCCTTAAGTCCGTAGTACAAGACGCGGTGGCTCTGCCAAAGGATGACCCCGAAAGCCGGAATCGGAATGGAGACAAGCGAGAGGGCCGATCCAGCAACCCCCTTGGCCAGCGCCTTAAGCGAGATGTCCGCGGCGTTCGATGGGCGCGGCTCGGCTTTTTGCCGCGCGATAGTCGCCTGGGCCTGAAGTCGAGCGTTGTTAAGTTGGTGGACCGCATCGCGCGCGGTCGAATTGATATCCTTAACCGCCGCCGTAAAACCGCTCTGCGCGGCTTTCCCAAAGCCTCGAATCAACCCATAAAACATTCCAACGATGGGAGAAGCGGCCATGAGGAGAGGAACGGCGGGCAAAAGAAGCGCGCCATAGCCCAATTTGTAGCGCAAGCCCAAATTCTTATTGGTCAGGATTTCCCCGTAGCCGTACCAAAGGACCTGGGGCCCGTACCAAAGAGCCAATCCCGCGGCGCTGACCGAGAGAGCGACCGCGCCCACAACCGCAGCGCCCATGCCGGCGAAGAATCGGCCCCAAGAAATATCCATGGGCGCCGGAGGCGTCGGCGTACGCGGATCAGCGGGATGCCCCGCAACCGACGGTTCGGCCTTCGAGCCGTTGTCGGCGCCGGAGTTCGGCGTCTTGGGATATTGAATATCCGTTTCCCGGTCGGAAAATCCCGGAATGAAAATCTCTTTTACCTTGTCGTCTTGAAGCGTCAACCGGACCAGCGTTTCTTCCTTAAGTCCCATTT
>JAKAQO010000001.1 GCA_021822495.1 bacterium
CGATCTGGGACAGTCCCCTTTTCGGCTAAGGTTTCAAGAGTGCGGACAACCGTGGTCCCGACCGCGATAATTTTCCCGCCGCGTTTCTGGGTCTCTTCAAGTTTTCGCAAATTTTCCGCGTCCACATGGTAATATTCCGCAAGCATGAGGTGTTTGCGGATGTCTCTTGAAATAATCGGTTTAAAGGTTCCGCGGCCGACATGAAGAGTCAAGCGGCAAATGGAGATTCCCCGGCGTTCTATTTCCTCAAGAAGTTCCGGGGTAAAATGAAGCCCTGCGGTGGGCGCGGCGATAGAGCCCAGGTTTCGCGCATAAACGGTTTGATAGGACTCCTCATCGTTTTTTTCGGATGAAACCGGCGCGGAAGAAGATTTTCTTTTTTTGAGTATGTAGGGAGGAAGAGGCGGCAAACCGCTTTGAGCCATGTAAGTCTGAATGTCCTCGCGGTCAAACCATATCAGATATTCGCCGTCTTCGTTTAAACCCTCAATCTTTCCCGTCAGATTTCCCGCAAAAATTAATTCCTGATCTTTCTTAAAACCGGAACCCAAAGCCGCCCAAAGCCCCGGCTCAATTTCGCGCGTGAGAAGAATTTCCGCTTTCCCCCCGCTTTTTTTCTTTCCGACCAAGCGGCAGGAAAAAACCTTGGTCTCGTTGAGAACCAGGCAATCCCCCGGCGAGAGATAACTGGGAAGATCGCAGAATCGCTGATGGAAAATCTCATCTTTCTGGCGATCAAAAATTAGTAAGCGACAATCATCTCTTTTATCCAGCGGGCTTGCGGCCAACAATTCCTCGGGATAGGAAAAACGATAGGCCTCAAGGTCAAAATCAACGGGAAGATTTAAATCGGACATAGGCGTATTCTCGCTCATGGAACTAAAATAATAGGATTTGCCTCGGCCACGTTTCCAGGTAAAAGTTCGGGAGTTTGCGTGCGGTTTTTCATTCCCGCCGCGTCCTCAACTTTCGGACGCAAATAACTATAAAGAGACTGCACCGATATTTCTTTAGACTTATTCTTAGCCGCGCCGTTAAGCCCCTTTAAAAAATAATAGGTAAAGAGCCCGTGCCCTTCCGAGTTGAGAACTTCCGCGATCTGAGCGCCAGAGGCTGCCGTCATCGCGGCTACCCTTGTCGATAAAGGAGCCGATGGTGAGACAGTCAATAAAGGGCGCATTCCCGTTGGAGATAGAGACCTCGCGCCTCGCCCGGAAAAACATGAGTCCAAAGCGGCCACCACTTGTCGAGCGGGTAATTTCCCAAGAGTCAAATAAAGTCGAGAAAGGGGATAGGCCGTCTCCTTAAGATAATTAGGATCGCCGTCGGCGGGAACCAAATAAGTTTGATGAGTCTCCGGATCGGCCGCCCCATGACCTGAGAAATAGACAAAAACGGTGGATGAAGAGGAAACGACCTGCGGCAGCCAACCCTCCAGATTCTTGACCAGGGCCGCGCGCGTCGCTTTCTCATCTTTCAGCCAATGGATATGGCGCGGAGCGTACCCTAAAGCCATAAGATGCGCGCGCATAGCCTCGGCGTCGTGATCGGCAAAATCCGCCGCCGGAAGATTGTTTTCGTAATGTTCTATGCCTATCACCAAGGCAATCTTAAACGGGTCCTCGGGAAAATGATAGGGAATGGCGTCCACATCGGAATGAATGACGATACGCACGGGAGAGACATGTTCTCCATGGTTTGGCGCGGCGGGTTTTGAATAATTTTGACCGAGCAATGAGGAAATTTTTTGATTTTTCGAAAAATCTTCGGCGCTCAGCCCTTGATTATTTCTAATGCTCGGCCAAGCCCCGTATTGGAGAAGAATCTGGACCATGGGAAAATTCTGTCTTTTGGCCGCCTCCATCAAAGCGGTATTTCCTGAAGAGTCTTGAATATTAGGATCCGCTCCTTTTTGAAGAAGCGCCTTAACCTGATTAAACGCCCCGCCTTGAACGGCCAACATCAGCGGAGTGACGCCCAAGAGCCTTCTCCGCGCGGCTTCAAGACCCAGAAGTTGAGATTCCTCTTTTTGCGTTTCTTTACGAGGATTAAGCGCATAAGATTTCTTCAAGGAATCCAAGGCCGGGCCAAACTGCCAGGAATACTCCTCGGCCAAAGCCGCGTCCCAATAAATTTCTGACAAAGACTCTTTGCTAAAATGAAGGTCCATCACCTTTGGGTTTTTAAGGGCCGCATTAAAATCTCGGGCGGCTTGAGCTATTTTTCCGGCCCGCACATCTTTGATTCCCTGGGCCACTTCAGAGATATCTCCCACTTTCTTAAAATCCGGATAAAACATTTTCCTAGACGGCAAAAAAAGCTTCGCCAAATCACCCGCCGCGGCATTGACGCAATTCTCGGTTAATTGCCCGCGGTCAATAGCGCCTGGAGAGGCGTTTTTGGCCTGGGTTTGCGCTTGACAAACTTTTGCGATAGTTTGAGAATGAATTAATCGCCCGGTTTTAGCATCCGTCACGTCTAAATGCCCGCCGATGCGGAGTCTCCCCACGCGCGTTTTTAAAGGACAAGGATGGGCGCGGTTATTCCACTGACAGGTATCCGGAGATTCCCTCACAAACTCATAATAATTTTTATTGATGGTCCCGGAAATAAATGCCGCATCGTGAAGAAGCGCCTCAATGCTTCCTGTCTTGACGCTGGCCGCATCTTGATTTTTGGCCAAATCATATTCCGCGACCAGGACATTGAGCCGATCACGGTTCATGAAATTAAAATTTCTCGAACGCGACAAATCCACGGCCAAAGAATCCTTAAAGCGCTGTCCCGCATTCCCGTTCATATCCCCAAATGCAAAGCTCCGATAGGGAGACAAATCAATCGCCGAAGGAAAGGTGACCGCCATGGGAACCTGAACCGTAGAGCAGGAAATAAGAAGAAGCGGGATGAAAAAGCATACGATTCGCCGGAAAGTCATGAATTCTTAGAGACTGGAATCGTAAAGAAAAAAGTCGCCCCGCGCCCAATTCCTTCGCTTTCAACGCCCATTTTCCCGCCATGGGCTTCGACAATTTCTTTGGAGGTCGCCAGCCCCAAGCCAAGACGCCCGCCTTTGGAAGCGTCCGGACCTTGATAAAAACTTTGAAAAATTTTACTCAGTTCCGTCGGCAAAATTCCGTCTCCGGAATCCTTCACTCCGAATCGAACAGCGGGGCTCGATTTTTCATTTAGAACCGGCCGCGCATAAACCAAAATTTCCCCGCCCTTGGAAGTATAGCGAATGGCATTTTCAAGCAAATTGTTAAGAACCTGGGAAATGCGCCTCTTATCAGCGAAAATTTCCGGCAAGGATTTTTCTATTTTTTCCGTGAATTTAATTCCGCGGGCCGCCGCCCGCGCCTGGGAACCCGGCAAAACTTCTTGCAAAAGAATTTCGGGGTCGAAGGTTTCCCGCTCAATTCTAAATTTTCCGTTCTCAATGGCGGCCCAATCAACCAAGTCCGCGGTCAAGCGCGTCAATTGGCTGATGCTGGAAGAAATCGCGACCATTCTTTTTTTCTGTTCTTCCGAAGGGCTCATCGTTTGAGACAGAAGCTCAAAACTCGCCTGAAGGGCCATTAAAGCGTTCGATAAATCATGGGAAGCCATGGAAAGAAATTTGGATTTCATCCGGTCCAGATGCTCCAATTCCTCGTTGGTTTTTTTAAGTTCGAGATTCATTCTCTCGTTTTCCCGCATCAAGCGCAACTTTTCCAATGAGTTTGAAATCGAGTGTTTGAGGCGGTCTACGTCGACCGGCTTGACCAAGAAATCCGCGACCGATTCCTGAAGCGCCATTACGGCAGTTTCCTGGGTTCGGTCCGCCGTAAGCATTAAAACCTGGCTTTTCAAATCGATTTTTCTAATTTTCTTGATAATCTGAATTCCAGTTGAGTTCGGCAAATTATAATCCATCAAGATCACGTCAAATGAGCGCGCCCGCACTTGGTCCAAAGCCTCCTGTTCTCCGGAGGCCTTAAATACTTCATAACCGGCATCTTCAAGAACGTCGGACAAGGACTCCCGAATATGCGGGTCATCGTCTACGATTAAAATGCGCGCCTTGGGTTCCATTATGCCTCAACCTTTTGCGAAATGGGAATATGGAGACGGAAAATAGTGCCTCTCCCGACTACGCTTGCAACTTCGACTTTGCCGCCGTGACGATCAATGACTTTTTTCACGACCGCAAGCCCCAAGCCCGTTCCACGCGCCTTGGTGGTAAAAAACGGAGCGAATATTTTTTCAAGCGTTTCCGGAGGAATGCCGGGGCCGGTGTCCGAAATTTCAATGGCCGCCATATTAGCCTCGGACAAAAAGGTCTTGACTCCCAAAATTCCTTTTTCCGGCATCACCTCGATGGCGTTTCCAATAAGATTTCTCAGCGCCTGCTGCATCTCGGTCAGGTCAATCTCAACCGGAGGATTGGACGGAACAAAAATTTTTTGAAGCGTGATATGAGGCGGAAAGGGATAAACCGACAATAATTCTTCCAACCAATCATTGAGACGAACGGTCTCGGGCTGAAGTTCGCGCTGTCTTGAATAGGTCAATATCTCGTTGATAATTCCGTTAGCCTGCTGAATCTCGGATTCGATAATCTTGACATGCTTGGAAACTTTTGGATCTTGCGAGAGAACGGAAGCGAGCTTGGTTTTAATGAAGTAGATGGAGTTATTGATGACCGCCAGAGGATTGCGTATTTCATGGCCGACGACGGAAGCCATTTGTCCAATCGCGGCCAAACGCTCTTTTTTAATGAGCTCTTCTTGCGCCGCTTTCAGCTCACGAGTGCGCGCTTCAACCCGTTTTTCAAGAGTTCGGTTCAAGCGCTCAAGCTCTTGCTTAGTGTCCACCAGTTCGCCGGTCTTTTCTTTCAAGGATTCGCTCATGGACAAAAACGCCTGCGCCAAATCTCCAATCTCATCATTGGTCGTCAAAACCTCGGGGAAATCCTCGAATTGTCCCATGCCTACTTTTCGCGCCGCGTCCTTAAGAGCTCTGAGGGGCTGCGTAATATGCCGGGAAACGGCTAGGGACAAAACGATGATGGCGATAATCACCCAAACCAAAAGCCTCAAGATTTGAGAACGCATCCGGGCGGCCGTGTGGTAAGCGGCTTGAATGGATTCTTGAACGTAGACGATCCAATCCAAACCGTTGACATCCGCATAAGCGCTTAAAAAACTTTGACCGCTTGAAAGAGTCATCTCTCCGCCGCCGGAATCGGCGACCTGGCTCGTTAAAATTTTCAAAATCTCGCCGTTTAGGCGGGCATCAGGCTTATAGACTTTTTCCGGGTCGGAATGGGCGATTAAAAACCCATCCGGACTGGCGACGGCGGCCGAGGTTTCGCTCGATGGCGGAAATTCCATCGACAGCATGGAAGAAAGCCCATTGAGGCTGATTTTTGCGGCCAAGACCCCGACAGGGGTTTGTCCGGGTTTTGGAGTTCCAATAGAAACCGCGATCGTCACCGTCGGATAAATGCCTTGAAATCTCTTTAAAGCGCCGATAAATTCTCCCCGGGCTAAAGCCGTATCAAAAAATCCCTCGGACTCCATATCGCGTAATTGGGGGTTGGGGCCGAGAAAGCGCCCTTCGCGAATTACTTCATGACCCGCGGAATCCAGGACAGAAAGTTCAAGAATGGCGACATGAAGGCTCATGAGATGTTTGAGATATTCATCCTCCAGCGCCTTGTTTCCGGAAACAAATTGGGGCAACGCTGCGGATTCTTCTAAGATGTCCCGATAGGTCGCGATATATTTATAGACCGTCTCGGCGAAACTCTGGGCCAAGGATTTTTCCGTTCCCAGAATTTGTTGATGAAGAGAAGCCTGGGAAATATTAATGAGGTAAAGCCCCGCCACTCCCATGGGAATCAAGGAAATAATGAGAAACCAGAGGAGAATCTTGTAAGCGAGTCTG
This sequence comes from bacterium, assembly GCA_021822495.1. GTDB lineage: Bacteria > Elusimicrobiota > Elusimicrobia > UBA1565 > UBA9628 > JAKAQV01. The sequence goes on from JAKAQO010000001.1 coordinate 5,929, forward strand.
CCTCTTTGAGTGGTGGATGGCATGCGGCCCGAAACTAGCCCTTGCGGCGAGTGAGCATTTGCCGAATTCGCGCGGAGAGTTCGACAATATCAAAAGGTTTGGTCAGGTAATCATCCGCTCCCAAGGCAAAACCTTGTTTTTTCTCGTCTAATGACAGAAAGCGCCCCGTCATCATGATTAAGATCGTCGTTTTGGAGCGTTTGCGGAGTTCCTGACAAATCTGGAATCCCGAGGAATCCGGCAGTTGAATGTCCATGATCACGATATCGGGATTAATTTTTGCCGCGCAATCAAGCCCAGACTGAGCTGTTCCGGCCAAGGAACACTCAAAACCGTCTAATTCCAAAACCTCGGCCAAACTTTCGCGCAAATGAGCGTCGTCATCAATGACCAAAAGCTTGGCATGATTTTGTTTCGTCATTTTCATTACCTCCGCATTTCAGAACTCGGGGGAATCAATTTGTAGCCCACGCAGGGAATGGTCGTCACGTATTTCGCGGCGGGCCCCAATTTTTCCCGCAAGCGCCTCACGTGAACATCCACGGTCCGAGGGGAACCGAAATAGTTATAGCCCCAGACGCGCTCGATGAGATAGGGGCGGCTCAAGACGCGGTTGGATGAACTTAAAAACACGTAAAGCAAATCAAGTTCCTTGGAAGTCAGATTGACTTTTTTCCCGCTGATATGAAGGGTGTAGCTCGTTAAATTGAGTTCAATGAGCCCCATCTTGATGATTTCTTCCGAAGGCGCCGTCTGGGTGCGGCGAAGAAGCGCCTTGATGCGGGCCACGCACTCGGCCGCGTCCCAATTCAAGGATAAGCACTCATCCGCCCCCGCGTTAAAAAATGCGAGGCGAATGGCGGCTTGAGAGGAGCTGGAAACGGATGCGCCGTTGGCCGCTGCGTCGCCGGAAAATTTAACGCGAATAGCGTCCACCGGCTTTTTCCCAAAGGCGGCGTAAGCGCTCCGCTGCGGCGCCGCGGTTTGAGTTTCCCCATGTTCAACCACGGCGACAATCGGCATTTGCTTATAAAGCCCCTTCGCCCTTAAATTTTTGACAATCGCAACCCCGTCCATATCCGCCAATTTTTCTCCCACAAGGAGGAGACCGGCATTTTGTTTGGAAAGCTGCGTCAAAACCTCTTTTGATTTTTGCGCGACGGAAACCGCGAACTGGTTCGCCGACAGCGCTTCAATCAAAACGGCCGCGCGATTAGGCTCGCGAGAGGCGTAAATGGCGCTGATTTTCATCCTTCGGTCTCTTCCTCCGCTTCCGCCTCGGATAATTCAAGGTGCAAGCCCGAAAGCCCTCCGGGCCCCACCAAAAAATTATAAATGACGGCCACGACCAAGAGCATCGCGTCCATCAACGCCGCATAAAACGCGGTAAAGAGGATGATGGAAACAAACTTAAGAGGAGCCGTCAAACTATCGGCATTAAGGCCGGGAGCGATTAAAAACGTGCTGATTCCCCCGAAAAGTCCAATCAAACAAAATAGAAGGGAAAAAACCGGCTTCACCGCCGCGAAAAGAGACAGACCCGCAATGCCGACCCCGATGATTTCGATAGCCGCCCTTTGCGCCACAAACCCCATGGCCGCGCAAATGACCCCCACAACGACTCCTGTCGGAATCATTGGGTGATTATGCCAATACGGATTGATTCGCTTCAGATGATAGTTCATAGTAGTTCTCCCATTCTTCTAAACCCTGAAACCGCCAGCATCTTCAACAGATTAACAGAACTAGAACAAAGATTCAAGAGGCTGCAATCCTAAAACGCGAAAAAACCATTCTTACTCGACGACAGAAAGAACCGAGCCTGGAAAATAAAATTTAAGTATCTTTTCGTAACTTCGGCCAAGCACGGCTTGCCCGCGCGCCCCCCATTGGCACAAGCCAACCCCGTGTCCGGAGCCTCCTCCATCAAATTCCACGCCATTGCCTTCTTTTTTCATCCTAAAAATCCGTACGCTTTTCAGGCTGGAAGCCCCCAAGGCCAAGCGAAAGCGATTCGCGTCAACGACAATAGGCGTATTTCCAATTCGCGCCTTAAAAATTTTTATGTAGTCATATTTTTCAGAGCCGAGCCTGAAAAACTTAAGCGCTCCGCCAATCAGATGGCGGTTTTCAAGAGCCGCCTTGATTTCATCGGTTCTAAAAAAAACCTTCCAACGGTAATAAGGAGAAATTTTACAATAGGGATCCGAAACGCCTCTCAGAGGCTTCGGCGTGCGCTTAAAACCCCACACCCATCCCGCGTCCGCGGTATGCCCGCCGCAACAGGAATGGTAATAGACGCTTAGGAGCTTCCCTTTGTACCCCAAAACCTCGCCCTTGGTTTCACGAACCGCCAAAGTAATATTTTTCGGCGTTCGATCCACCCCGCCATACATCTGAGAGCCCGCGTCATCACTAAGATCGTAGCCATGAGTGTGGTATTTTTCAAGCTGAAAATACGCGAAGGTCCGGGCCATCACCGCCTGGGCTTTTAACGCCTCCAGCGGCCAGGACGCGTCCATTTCGTGTCCGACCACGCCCAAAAGATAAGTTTCCATTCCTAGAATTTCAATTCCGGTGACCGTCTTATTGGAATTTAAAAGGATAAGAAAACTCCCCGGATAACGCCTCCCCCCGATCCATAAAGCGGCGTTTGAATCTTGACTCCTTAGCCACGCCTGGGCCGGCAAGGTCCATGTTCCCAACAATAAGAGTTTCGCCGAAGGTTTGACGGCGTAGGTTTTTCCATCAACAAGATTTTTTTGATGTCCTAAAAAATCAATGACCTGATAATGGCCGCGTGGAACAAAAACGAATGAATCCGCTTGCGGAACGATTCCCACGCGAATATTTCGCTCATGCGCCCAAGAAATCCAAGGAATTAAAAAAATTGAAGTAATAAGGGCGCTGATTTTTAAAAATTTTTTAAAAAAGTCCGGCATCTTTTTGCATGGGAGGAACGGGAAAGTTTAAATGCCGATACGCTTTCTGAGAGGCGACTCTCCCTCGGGGAGTGCGGGACATGAACCCAGATTGAATTAAGAAAGGCTCAATCACATCGGTCAAGGTGTCCAACTCTTCTCCGATGGCAATCGCCAAGTTCTCAAGTCCCACCGGGCCGCCGGAGAATTTTTCGATGAGAGCGAGAAGAAGCCGGCGATCAATGGCGTCTAAGCCCATAGGGTCAACTTCAAGAGCGTCCAAGGCGTAACGAGCAATCGCGCCGTCAATGACTCCCTTTCCTTTAATATCGGCAAAATCTCGAACTCTCCGCAAAAGACGATTGGCAATCCTGGGAGTTTGACGGCAGCGGCTGGCAATCTCAAAGGCTCCGTCATCCAACATGCGAATCTTTAAAATGCCGGCGCTACGGAGAACGATTTTTTCAAGTTCTCCGTTCTCATAAAAACCGAGATTTCCAACGATGCCGAAGCGATCCCGCAAGGGCCCGGTCAAAAGCCCAGCCCTAGTCGTCGCCCCCACCAAGGTAAAACGCGGAACCGCCAATTTCAAGCTTGAGGCGGAAGGCCCCTTGCCGGTTGAAACAAAGAAAGTGAAATCCTCCATCACCGGATACAAGGCCTCTTCCACAATCGCATTTAAGCGGTGAATCTCATCAATAAAAAAAATATCGCCTTCGCTTAAGTCAGTCAAAAGAGCGGCTAAATCCCCCGCTCGCTCCAAAATGGGCCCGGAAGAGGTCCGTAAATTAACCCCCATCTCCCGCGCCAAGATGTAGGACAAAGTCGTTTTTCCCAAGCCCGGAGGAGAATAAAACAAGCAGTGATCCAGAGGTTCTTTTCTCTTTCGCGCGGCCTCGATAAAAACGCGCAAATTCGCCTTTAATTTTTCTTGGCCGATAAACTCATCCAAGGTCTTAGGGCGAAGAGCCTTATCAAAGACCTCATCACCGGCGGAAGTTTCAGGAATTAAAATTGAGTCAGCTAAATCATCCATTAGAGTTTCTTAAGCGCCAGGCGGACAATTTCCTCCACTCCCAAATGCGCCGCTCCGTTTTCATCCATTACGGCCTGTAAAGCCGTTCGCGCTTCCGCGTTTTTATAGCCCAAAGCTGACAAGGCGCTGAGCGCTTGCGACAAGGATCCATTCGCCGGCATTTGTAGTCGAGCCATTTTCTCGGAACCGGATAAAGACACCTCTCCAATTTTATCCTTGAGACCGGCAATTAATTTATCGGCGGTCTTAGCCGTAAACCCAAAAATCCCGGCCAGAACCTTGGAATCTTTCTCAATAATGGCGCGCCGAAAATCAGGGAAAGATTTCGCGGCTTTCTCCACGTATTCCATGGCCTTCTTGGCCCCGGCGCCGGGAATATTGTCCTTAAAAAGGAAAAAAACATCTTTTTCCTCCGCCGTTAAAAATCCGTAAAGGGTTTCCCCGCCCCCATACATTCCGGAAACGGACACGATTTGAAACAAGGTCTCATCTTCCCCCTTTTCTCGAATCCGCTCTAAAACCCCCCGGGAAACCAAAACCTCATAGCCTACTCCCGAAACCTCTACCACCAAACGCTCGTTATTTGAGTCAATCACTCGCCCGCGCAAACTCGCAATAGCCATTACGCCTTTATCCTACCAATTTCCCGCAGGTGATTTTTTGGATTTAAGCGAAAGCAAATAATCGGCAACTGCGGAGATTTCGCCATCGTCTAGAACCTGCCCCCAAGCTGGCATTTGAAGAAGCGGAGCCGGCCCCTTGGGATCGGCTTTTTGAGGGATTGCGCCAAATTTTATTTTTTGAACTAACTCCTTTTTAGTGAACGACTGGGAGACGGAATCAAGCGGAGGGATGAGCCCCCCCACCACGTTATTATCGGGATATCCGCCCGTTCCTTTAATTCCATGGCAGGTCACGCAGCCAACTCCAATATAAATCATGTGCCCACGCAGAACTGGATCGCGGCGGAATTCCGGGGTATTCCAGGGACGCTGATCGCCCCAGACCTGTCCCTTGAGACTCGATAAATACTCGACTAAAGCTCTCCGCGCGGAAGAAGACAAATGAAAATTCGGCATCGGCGTTCGGGGGTTCCACGCCTGGGGATTTTTAAGCCAAAGGTTTAGCCACTCGGCGCTCTTTCGAAAACCCACAAAAGAAAGATCCGGGCCTTTCTGGGCGCCTCCCTCCGGTCCAATTCGGTGACAAACCTGGCAATTCAAAGCCTGGTAATAGGCGCGCCCGTTTCCTCCCGCTATTTTTTTATTCGAGCAGGCGCCCAAGAAAAACGCCGCCACGGCGCCAGCCCACAGAAAATAATTTAAACGCTTCATTTCGTGATATGATATATAAAGAGATAGGGACTGTGCATCTTCCTATTAATAATTCTTGCGGGCGGCGCTGTCCCAGCCTTAAGATTATTTAGGAAGAAGACTGTCCCTATCTTTGGAGGAATGTCATGGACCTTTCTTTTGGAGAAATTCTCGTTGTTCTGATCGTAGCGCTTGTTTTGTTTGGCCCCAATAAAATTCCGGAATTCGCCAAGCAATGCGGACGCGCGGTCAATATGTTTAAACAAGGCCTCAAGGAAGGCTTGGAAGAAGACAAAAAAATTGAAGCGGCCAAAACCCCGGACGCTCTTCCCAAACTTTAACCCTTTGAGCGCCAAGCGTAAAGTCTTCACTGCCGGATGTTTTAACCGCATCCACAAAGCCCATCTTAAGATGCTTGAAAAAGCGCGTAGCTTGGGAGATGAACTGGTTATTGTTTTGTCCAGCGACAGCCACAACAAAAAACCCTACGCCGTCCCGGCTCAAATGAGGCTTAAGTGGCTCCAGGACCTCAAAATCGCCGATTCCGTGCGAGTGGGCGAAGAAAACAGTTTTGCCGAGTCTCTTCTTAAAGAAAAACCGGATATTCTCGTCTTGGGATACGATCAAAAATTTCCAGACGAAGAGACGGAACGCTTGGTTAAAAGCTTGGGAATTGAGGTCGTGCGCCTTCCGTGGTTTGAAGGCAAGGAAGAAGTGGTCTTTACGGTCAAATGAGCGCAGAAGTCCTTGAAGCCCCTCTTCAGAAAGACGCACCCATGCCTTTTCTGTCGCATTTGGATGAACTCAGAAAAAGAGTGACCACTTCCGTCGCGATTCTTTCCGTCGGCATCGCCATCGGATTTTATTTTTCAGGCCCCATTCTCTCATTTTTGGCTAGACCCGCAGGATATCTGGTCTTTATGGGCCCCACCGAGGCGTTCTTTACCCGTCTTGAGGTCGCAACTTTTGCGGGTCTCATTCTAACCTTGCCTTTTATTTTAGGACAGGCTTATCTTTTTGCGGCTCCGGCTCTATCGGCGCCCTGGAAAAGACGGATATTGACCATGATTCCAATTTCTTATCTTTTTTTTCTTATTGGTTCAGCCTTGGCCTTTTTTGTCGCCGTGCCCGCCGCGCTTAAATTTTTATTGTCTTACCGAACTGCCCGAATCAAACCCTTGATCGGTCTTGCGCATTACTTAAGTTTTGTCGTTCATCTGATGCTCGGTTGCGGGCTTCTCTTTCAATTTCCGCTCATTCTTTACGCCCTCAATCACGCCGGCATTCTTAAAAAATCGGTTTTAAGAGGATACTGGCGGCAAATTTATCTGGCTTGTTTTATCCTTCCCGTTCTCGTCACTCCCGATCCGGTGTCTCAAATCGCGCTTGCCGCGTTTTCAATTCTTCTGTTTGAGGGAAGTCTTCTTTTAATGCGGAGTTGATTAATTTGGTATAATAAAAAACATATGAACCATAAGAGAACAATCTCCGTCACTCTCAGCGTTATCTTGTTGGGAGCCGTCGCTCGTCTTTTACCGCATCCGGCCAATGTCACGCCCATCACCGCGATCGCCCTTTTAGGCGGGGCTTATTTATCCCCGGCTTTAGCCTTGACCGTTCCATTAGGCGCTCTTTTCCTCAGCGACTTATTTCTAGGCTTTCATGTAACAATGCCTTTTGTCTATTTTTCTTTTATCTTAGTGTCAGCCATAGGGCTTCTTCTTAAGAACCGCCGAAATACGAAGACGGTCGTCTTCGCTTGCCTGGGAAGTTCCTTACTCTTTTTTATCCTGACCAATTTCGGGGTTTGGATGAGTTCCGGTCTTTACGCCCACAACGCCTCCGGCCTTGTGATGTGTTATACGGCCGCTCTTCCTTTCTTAAGAAACTCGGCCTTGGGCGATCTATTTTTTACCGCTCTTCTTTTCTCGCTTGAAAACGCCGCTCTTAAACTAAGTCCGGTCACCGCGCAATATTAAGCAATATTAAGAGGTATATTCAAATGGACACAATGAGAACGCTCTTTTTAAACCCGCCGTCTTTTGAAGGATTTGACGGCGGAGCGGGAGCCCGCTATCAAAACACCCGCGAAGTTCAATCGTTTTGGTATCCCACCTGGCTGGCCCAGCCCGCCGCGATGATTCCAAGCTCAAAACTCATTGACGCCCCGGCCGACAATCTCAGTCTCACCGAAGTCATTCAAAGGGCCAAGGGGTTTGAGCTTTGCGTGATTCATACCTCCACTCCTTCTTTTGACAGCGATGTCAAAATCGCCAAGGCTCTTAAAGACGCTTACCCTCAAATGCTGATCGGTTTTGTCGGCGCCCATGTCGCGGTCTTGCCGCAAGAGTCCCTGGAAGCCGCCCCTCACCTTGATTTCGTCGGACGGGAAGAATTTGATTACACCATTCTTGAAATCGCCCAGGGAAAACCCTGGGAGAGCATTTTAGGAATGAGCTACCGAAAGAATGGCACAATTTCACACAACAACGATCGTCCTCTGATTGAAAACATGGATGAACTTCCCTCAGTCATCGACGTCTATAAGAGAGATCTCACCATCGAGCATTATTTCAATGGGTATCTCCGCCACCCCTATTTGTCTGTTTACACCGGGCGCGGCTGTCCGGCGCGTTGCAGTTTTTGCCTGTGGCCGCAAACCGTAAGCGGACATCTTTACCGCGTGCGTTCCGCGCAAAGCGTTCTCGCTGAAATGGCTCGCGCCAAAGAAATGTTTCCCCAGGTCAAGGATTTCTTTTTTGACGATGACACCTTTACCGCCAATTTATCGCGCGCCGTTGAAATCGCCAAAGGACTTAAAAAACTGGGAATTACCTGGGCCTGTAATTCAAGAGCCAATATCCCCTACGAATATTTAAAGATATTTAAGGAAAATGGGCTGAGACTTTTTTTGGTGGGTTACGAATCGGGAAACCAGCAAATTCTCAATAACATTAAAAAAGGCGTCCGCACCGATATCGCGAAAGAATTCACGAAAAATTGCCGCAAATTGGGAATTGATATTCACGGTTGCTTTATTCTCGGCCTTCCGGGAGAGACCAAGGAAACCATCGAGGAAACGATGAAATACGCCTGCGAGCTCGATGTAAAGACGATCCAAGTTTCTCTCTCAGCTCCCTATCCCGGAACCGAACTCTATCGCCAAGCCATGGCCAACAAATGGTATGATGAAAGCGCCTTGTCCCGCTCGGACGGCACTCAAGCCTGCACTCTCCACTACCCGCATCTTTCCAGCGCTGAAATTGAGCAAGCGGTACTCCGTTTTTATTCCCGCTTTTACGCGCGCCCAAAACCCATTTTGCGGATACTTGCCGGGATGCTCAAAGACCCCAACGAACGTCGCCGGCGACTCCGGGAAGGAAAAGAATTTTTCCAATACCTGCGGAACCGAAAAACCGCTCAAACGGCGTCTCCCGCAAAAGACATGGCGTCGGTCTAAAGCCCGCCATGATTTTCGGACCGGGATACGTCTATACAGTTTTGACCTTGTGTGTTTACGGTATTGCCCTTTTTTCCATCGCTTTTTTTCTTATTACCGCTTTTATCTCGCCATCCATCGTCAAAAAGCGAAAGCTGGAAAACAATGTTTATCCACCGGTCACTATTCTGAAACCGCTCAAGGGCGCGGAAACGGGGCTTTTTGAAAATCTAAAAAGCTTCTGCGAAATAGACTACCCTGAGTTTCAGATGATCTTAACTGTCACAACTCCAGATGATCCCGCTGCCGCCGTGGCGCAAAAAATAAAAGAGCAATTTCCTCACCTAGACATTCAATTAGTGTTTTCAGGAAACAATCCCCCCTTGGGGCTTAACCCCAAAATCAATAACGTCTCTTCCGCTCAGCCTTTTATTAAGCATGATTTTTTGATGATGACAGATTCTGACGTTCGGGTTCAAAAAGATTTCTTAAAACAAATGGTCGAACCATTTTTAGATCCCAATGTCGGGCTCGTGACCTCGTTTTATCAAGGAGCGCAAAGCCGAAAATTTTGGCCCACCATGGAAGCTTTGTCCATCAACGCCTATTTTCTCCCGCAGGCTCTCACGGCCTATGCCTTTGGCATGCGCTTTGCGATGGGGCCGGCGATGCTCATCCGTCGAGATATTTTTGAAGAAATTGGGGGATTCTCTTATCAGGCCAAGTACCTAGCCGATGATTTTATTTTAGGGGAAGCCGTTAAATCCGTGGGGCTTAAAATCGCGGCTTCCCACTCGCTGATTGAATGCTTCACTGAAGATTCCGGGGGTCTAAAATATTTCAAACATCAGATACGATGGGCTCACACCATTCGCATCTGCCGCCCTTCCGGATACTTGGGACTTTTGTTCCTCCATGGATTTTCTTTGCTCGCCTTGCTTATCATTCCATTCGGGGTCAATTTCACCGCGCTCCTTCTCATGACTGCCGTCATTTTGGCTAAATTCCTGGCCCAAGAGCGAATTTTAAATGCCGCTGGCATAAAATCAAACTGGAAGTCCTTTTTCCTTTTGCCCATCAGCGAACTCATTATTTTTTGCGCTTGGGTTCTTGGTTGGCGAAGGCAACCCGTTTCCTGGAGAGGAAAAACCTATTCTTTCCCCCAGTCCAACACGGAACCTGTCTTAACCGCAGCCGAGAGATGAGCGCAGGCAAAAAAATACTCCTTTGGTTTCACCGCCTTGTCATCGTCATCGGCCTCATCACCCTTTTTTTTCTCATCGAGCATCTCGGGCCTTCAAAAATCTTAGCCCATATCCGGGAGTTCGGGGTTTGGGGTTTTCTAGCCATTCTTCCCATTCCCATTCTTGAACAAAGTCTGAACGCCTGGGCCTGGCGTTTTACTCTTGAGCCTAAAGACGCGGGCAAAGTTCCCTTTATGTCGTTAGCCCAGGGAAGACTCGCGGGAGACGGCGTCAATTATCTCACGCCTTCCGCCTCTATCGCCGGGGAATTTGTCCGCCCCCCTTTTTTGGGAAATGAACTTTCCTCCGAAGTCAAAAACACCAGCGTCTTTATCGGCAAACTTTCCCAAAGCCTCGCCCAAATGGCTTTTATTTTAGTCGGAATTCTTTTTTTGATACTCGGGAAAATGAACGCCCTGGACGGAAGAGAAATCCTTTGGATTGTTCTTGGCGCTCTTTTTGTGGCGGCCCTGATTTCTTTTTCCCTTTTTATTCTTTCCTTTAAGAAAAAAGATGGAAAATTTTTTTGCGATATTGGAGGGCCCGGAATTTCAGCGATCAGGGAAAATATGCGCCGCTACCTTTTGTCTCATCCCATCCGCATGGGGCTTTCGGTTTTATTTTTTACCGTCGGATACGCCAGCATGATGATTGAAGTGGCGGTCATCTGCTCTTTTATGAATTTGCCCATTGACGCCTTTACGGCCCTGGTCATTGAAGCTCTTTCCCATGCCTTTGAGGCAATATTTTTCATGGTCCCGGCTAAACTTGGAACCCAAGAGGTTGGGAAAGTTCTCATCTTCAAAGCTTTTGGCTACACAGCCGGGCAAGGCCTTAGTTTCGCCATCATTCGCCATATCCGGGAAATTTTGTGGGCATCCCTGGGGTTTTTGATCTATCTCACACACCGGACTGGAATAAAGAAATACCTCGGTGTTTCAGCATCTCTAAAACCCGCGGACTAGTCAAAGTCTCAAACTCGGTCAAAGTCTGATGACTTAAAGTCGGGCGCTCGCCGCTAACGCGACTATTGGGGTCCAAAGAGGGATGAAAATAAATTTCGGTTTCCCCTTCCGGAAGGTTTTCAAGCAACCTTAAAACATAATCTTCCCTCATGCGCCCGGAGCGCAAAAGGCCAAAACAATGGGGAAGAATTTTTATTTCCGGCGCGATTTCTCGCGCTTTTTTTTTGAGATAAGGCCCGAGCGCCCCAAACGCCGCGTATTCAATTTGATTTGAAAATGGAATTTTTTTTAAAAACCGCCGAGCGAGAGAATATTCTCCCGCCGGAACCCGCACGCGAGAAACTCCGAATTTTTTGCAAACGCGCAAAAGAGCGGGGAAAATGACCGGATGAATATGGATATTGATATGTCCGTCTACGTGCGTCGGCTGAAGACCAAAACTTCTGATCTTTTCCATTTGGCGCTCAATTTCCGCGTCCACGCGCTTGCGCCAAGAAGGCAAGAAAAAATATTTAAGTCCGCACAACGCGGGATTTGAATCGCATAAATTGAGGTGGAGCCCGACTCCAAGACCTGGGTTGTCTTTCGCCAAGTCTGCCGCCTCTTGGGCGTACGGGGCGTCAACTAGTAAACTTGCGTAGCGCAAAATTCCTTCTTTAAATGCGCCAATGACGGCATGGTTGACCTCGGGGCTTGCCCCAAAATCATCGGCGGTGACAAACAATAGACGCTTCACTGGCAGGTGGGGGTCACCGAAGCAAAAGGCGGAAATGAATTGGTCGTGGTTTGCGCCGTAAAAGTGCACGGGGGATTTGCGCCATTAGGGCCATTGGTGACCGCCACTGTAAGGCCGGCCAAGGAGCCACTAGTAAAAGTGCATGTACAGTTACATTGTCCAGAAGTCCCCGAGCAACTAAAAAGTGGAGGGGCGCTACTACAAACCGGATCGGTCACGCCCGCGGTTGAACTGAGCCTATCCCAGGTTGAAAAAAACTGGGCTGCCGCAAGCTGAACACAGCGGGCGTATTTCACATCCATCGTCGCTCTATTGGCAGCGGTATACCTCATCAAAACTAAGCGCATAAGACCCGCCGCGATTAAAACGACGACCAAGGCCGTTACAATCGTACTGACTAGAACCTGCCCTTTAAAATTCTGGATGGATTTCATTGCAGGCGCCCAGTATCTGGAACAAAGGTCGTGTCAATCTGATAATAAGTCGGGGTTTGCTCGACAGCCGTCGCCACGGGATAACCCACAACCAGGTGCATATCAATTCCCCCAAATTGAGAATTGAGATAAAAAGGGCTTGAAAAGCTGGGTTCCAAGTAAACATTTTGGTAAACCAAGGTTTGGCCTCCTCCTCCTCCGCACGAAATACTGCTACACCCCCCCGTGCTAGAATAGCGAACCAAATCATAGGGACCAGTGTAACCCGAAGGATCGCAAGGAACCACTGACGAAGCACAGGGGTTCTGAACGCAATAGGCGAAAGAAGTCATGGGCGCAGCGGTATAGATTTGCGGGCCAAGATTAGTCGTCGAAGAATAATTCCCGCAACCTTGAATAGACAGGCTCGCGGGGCTTGATGTCGAAGGATTGGAGTAATAAGTCGCGGCCTCGATCTCAAGCCTCATCTGATCTAACGAATAAAGGGTTTCGGAGTCCACCGCCCCATGGCGAATTCCCTCAAAATGTCTTTGAAGCATGCTCGCGGTAATGTCAATCAACCCTACCATCACAATCGAACTTAAAGCGACGGCTACGATCATTTCCACCAAGGTGAACCCAGAATGCAATTTCATGGATTACTCCAGTTGATTGAAACCGTAACCTGTGGGCCGCCAATTTGTTGTCCCGAACTAATAGGCGGGGCCGCCACGAGATAAGACAAGGTCGCGTTATAAGGCGGCTGCCACATCCAAGGGGGCAAGCAAAAAGGCGTTCCCAAACTCGTCAAACCATTAGACCCAACCGTCAGTTGATGCGTACCCCCTACAAGGGCGTAGCAGCCGCTACAACTGTCAGTTACTCCCGAAGAAGCCCAAGTCCATTGCGTGGAACTCCCAGAACCTGTAGAGCAACTCGCCGGGGACAAGGGCCCGCAAATTTCCGGCATAGTAGGATTAAAAGAATTTGTGCTGTAATTCCAATAACCAGTCACAAAAGAGTGGAGTTCATTAGTCAATTGCGTCATGCACTGAGACGCCGCATTATGCTCTTCCGTAATTTTTGATTCTCCCTTGGCCCCCAACGCCACGCTAAAAACAGCGGAAGTCATTACCGCCGCCAAAAGAACGGCGGCTAAAACCTCGATGAGAGTCGAACCCTCGCAGAAAAAAAGGGACAGTCCCTTTTTCCTACGGCCTCCTAATTCATTCATTGACCCTCCATCATTTCAAACAAAAAAAGGGACAGTCCCCTTTTTCTTCTTACTGCGGCGGCGGCGGCACATTGGTCCCCACCGCAGTGACAACCCCATTGGAATCAATATTATATCCCCAAGTCGTGTAAGGAGAAGTGTTCGTACAGGGAGAAGATCCCGTACAACGACTCACGGTCACTAACGGCGAGCAAGGAGGAGTCGTACAACTCTGAATGGTAATCGTATAGGGTTTTTCACTGTAGTTATCCGCCGGCATATAGCCGCAGTACACCAAATCACAAGCATTATTCTGAGGGCACGTAGCTCCGTTATCACAATTACTTGAACAAGAACCACTTCCACTCCCAATACACCCAGCGGTAACATATTGACCGTTATGGTCCACCGCGTACATCCGATCGGCGTTCCCAGCCATGGTGAGATACCCCACCGCGTCATTGGCCTTGCTAGTCTCCATGGATTGAATGTAAGAAGGATAACCAATGGCCGCCAGTATACCAACAATCAGGATCACCACTAAAAGCTCAATCAAGGTAAAGCCTTTCATTATTTTCCTCCCATCGTCGACATCTTAAATATCGGCATGAAAACCGCAAGAACAATCACGCCGACAAGGCCGCCAATTCCAACGACCAGAATGGGGTCTATAATGGCGGTAAATCTTCTTGTAAACTGATCGATTTGGAGGCGATAAAATCCGGACATGGTTTGAAGCATATCCGGCAGTTTTCCCGATTCTTCGCCCATAAACATCATTTCGGTTACCAAGGGAGGTAAAACCTCAGATTTTCTAAAAGCCGAGGATATGGATTTCCCGGCCGCGACATCAAGTCGGATAGCGGATAAGGCCATCTGAAAAATAATATTGGCCGCAAAAACACCTTCCAAGACCGCAATCGCGTTTAAGATGCTGACTCCGCTTTCAATTAAAGTCGAGAGAGTCGTTAGAAGCCTTTCGACCATGACATTTTTGATAAATTCCCCAAAGAATGGAATCTTAAATATCATGCTCCACTTGGCAATTTTTCCGGCATCGGTTGAAGTATAGGATTTCCAGGCCATATACCCGCCAATAACGCAAAATAGAATAAGTCCTATATGGTGGACGATAAGTTCAGAGGTGGAAACGACCATCTGCGTCAAGATGGGAAGCTTGATATTAAATTGTTTAAATATCTTGGCGAAAACGGGAACGATATGAATGACGAAAAAAGCGAGAACCCCTCCCGACATAAAGGCCAAAACCGCCGGATAAGCCAAGGCGGTAATAATCTTTCCCCTCAGCTCCGCTTGAGCCGTCAAGTAACTGGAAATTTGACGCAAGACCTTGGGAAGTTGTCCGCCCATTTCTCCCGCCTGAACCAAGGAGACCCACAAGGTATCGAAAACAGCGGGATGTTTGGCCAGGGCTTTATAAAGCGCGGTTCCTCGGGATACGTCCTGGGTCACAGCGCCTACGATATCATGAAGAGCCGGAGAATTGGAATGTTCGCCAAGAAGGGATAAAGCTCTGACCAAGGGAACTCCGCCAGTTAAGAGGGTAGAAAGCTGTTCCGAGAAAAAAATCAAATCCTGCTGGGCGACTTTCTTTGTTTTTGAGGAACCAAATCCGCGCACGGAGGTTTTTGTATCCTTGGAAGACAAAGACAAAATAAAATAGCCCTTTGATTGAAGGGCCGCGACTGCTTCGTTTTCATCTCCCGCCTCAAGAGTTCCGGAAACAGCCTCGCCTCTAGGATCCTGAACCACGTATGAAAATTGAGACATAGCGCCCCCTATTCCTTCATCGTCACCGACAACACTTCTTCCATGGTCGTCAGCCCCGCTAAAACCTTTCGCCAACCGCTCGCCCTCAAATCCCACATGCCGCTTTTCATTGCCACCTCGCGCAACCGCGCTAAATCGCCGCCGTATTTATAAATGATTTCCCTCATTTCGGGAATAATACGGTAAATTTCGTAAATGGCCCGCCGTCCCATATATCCGGTTTGGGCGCATTTATCGCAACCCCTCTGTTTGTAAAAAACGATATTGGCTGGATTGGGAATTGAAGCTTGCGGCAAATAAGATTCCTTGATGCACATACTTAACTGCTCTGGATCCGGCTTATAGGGCCTTTTGCAATGAGGGCAAAGAATGCGAACCAGCCGCTGCGCCGCAGCCAGAAGAAGGCTTCCTGAAAGTAAAAACGGCTCTATTCCTAAATCAATGAGACGCACGACCGTCGACATCGCGTCGTTAGTGTGCAAGGTGGAAAGCACCAGGTGTCCGGTCAACGCCGCGCGCAAACAAGTTTGAGCGGTTTCCTGGTCGCGAACCTCTCCAACCAGAATCACATCCGGGTCTTGACGTAAAAAAGATCGCAAAGCCGCCGCGAAGGTGAGTCCGACATCGGAACGAACCTGGACCTGGTTTAATCCATCGAGCTTTATTTCAACTGGGTCTTCAATCGTCATGAAATTCAGCTCGGGAGTTTTAATAGTATTTAAGACGGAATAAAGAGTGGTCGTTTTTCCAGAACCCGTTGGACCGGTCAAAAAGATTAATCCATGGGGTTGTTTGGCGGCGTCCAGAAAATCCGCTTTTTGTTTCGGCTCAAAGCCTATTTTATCGACATCAAGGTTTACCGCCCCCTTGTCCAAAATACGCATGACCACTTTCTCTCCATAAACCGTCGGGCAAATAGACACGCGCAAATCAATATTGCGGTTTTGAAGTTTAATCGCGAAAGTTCCGTCTTGAGGCAGGCGCCTTTCCGCGATGTCGAGTTTTGAAAGAATTTTAATGCGAGAAACCAAGGATGAGAACATCGCTTTAGGAGGCGAACTTCTTTCATATAAAATCCCGTCAATGCGGAAACGCAGACTTGCCCGGCTGTCGAAACTCTCCAGATGAATATCCGAGCATCTTTCCGTCACGGCTTGTTTTAAAATCGCGTTGATGAGAGAAACAATTTGGGCGTCATTTGAGCCCAGAATAGCTTTATCCAGGTCTACACGGACATCTCCCGCTTCGGATTCCTCGGGCAGAGCGGCAACATTGGTTTTTTGGTTTTCCTCCAGCGTCCGCGCGACGAGCCCACCTCCCATCCCGCCGTAAAGTTCATCAATAGATTTTAAAATTTGCGTTTTTGCCGCCACAAAGGGATGAATCGTTTTTGAAGTGAGGACCCGAATATTATCCTGAAGCATGACGTTGGTCGGATCCACCATGGCGACCCCCAGCGTTCCATCCTCAAGAAAGAGAGGAACCATCAAATGTTCCCGCGCAAAATTTTCCGGAATCAATTTCTCGAGTCCTTGGCTTTTTTCCGGGATTAAAATCTTGTTTTCCCTAGAAGCCAGGGGAATACCCAATTGCTTGGACAAAGCCGCGGTAATGACGCTCTCCGAGGCAAAGCCGAGCTTAATCACCGCCTCTTCAAAACTGCATTGAGCCTCTCTGGAAATTTTAAGGGCTTTGTCTTTTTGCTCCGCAGTCAAAGACCCCGCGGAAACCATCACATCAGCCAAGAGCGCTCTATCAGCCATTGAGAATTTTAACCCCTTTTAGAAGTATAACGGGTTTCCCTGATATGTCAAGGCCTATTAGTCATTGATAATGGTCGGCGTAATAAAGATGACGAGATCCGTGTTTTTGCGCTGAGCTTGAACGCTGGTAAAGAGCCACCCAATCACGGGAATATATCCCAAGAAGGGAACCTTATCAACGGTCTTTTGTTCGGTGGAATGGAGAAGCCCGCCCAGAACCAAGGTCTCCCCATTTTTGACACGAACCAGGGTTCGAGCGGAGCGGTTTAAAGTGTCATAGACAGGATTTGCGGCAGTTGAGATCACCGACGCCTGGGCATCGGTGAAGCTGGGAGCCACCATCATCGTAATATACCCATCGCCATTGACTTGGGGCGTCACTGTTAAAGAAAGTCCAGTTTGCGCAGTCGTTGGAGTATAGGCCGCCTGGGTAATTCCCATTCCGCCGCCGGTCGTTTGCTCCGACATATAAAGAGCTGTATTTCCTGTAATCGAAATAGTCGCAGGGGTATTATTGACCGTCAGGATTTTGGGCTTTCCCAGATATCGCGCTTCTGAACGGGAAACCAACATGCGAAGGGTCACAGTCAGTTGGCTTAAGTTAAGAACACTGGTCATAACGCTCGAACCCAACATGGGGAGCCCCGTGAGCGGATTGATTCCTGCTTGGGTTGTTGGAATGGCCAAGGTCGCCCCCGATGAACCAATACCACCCAAGGTTGATGAAAACCCACCGCCGCCCATCATGCCACCGCCCATACCACCACCACCGCCACCACTCATTCCACCGCCTTCAAGGGCCAGGGTGCTCATGACGTTTTGGACCGGGTCAAAAAAACGAGCTTGACCGGAAGCTCCCGTTAAAACCATGGGAAAAGTCGTATCTCTCTGACCGCCCGTAAAGGTTCCCATTTCGCCGTTAGGGCCTCCCCATTCAAAACCCAGATCGTTAGCACGAGTGGAATCAATTTCCACAATTTGCGCCTCAATCATGACCTGCGGAACTTTCTTATCCAACTCCGCAATCAACTGATCGACCTGCGGAAAAACCTCGGGCACATCGGTGACAATCAAGGAGTTCGTTCTTGGGTCCACCGCCACTCGCCCGGCTTTGGTTAAAACCGATTGGACAACCGTAACAATAGAACTCGCGCCTCCTGCCCCTGCTCCCGGCATTCCACCCGCGCCTTGAGCTCCACCTGCCGCCCCGCCCATTAACGATCCCATTCCCAAAGCTTGACCGCCTTGTCCCGGAGAAAGCCCGCCACCGCCAGGTGCGCCGCCCGCCCCGCCAGCGCCCCCTCCGGCGCCACCGGCGGGAGATCCCCCCCCGCCAGAGGAAGGCCCACCCATTCCTCCCAACATTCCCGCGGCGCCTCCGGCGGCGCCCCCCATGGCGCCTTGCTGACCTTGAGTTCCTTGTTGAGAGATATTGACCAAGGGTATATAGGAGAGAGAATAAATCCGCGTGATAAAATCAGGGGCGTTCTTTGATCTCTTCTTAATGACATAGGTATTGCTTCTTCCAATTTGCCGATAGGTAAGCCCTTTGATTTCAAGAAGTATCTGCAGCGCCTCCCGCACCGTCACATGCTGCAAAAAGGCGGTAATTTTGATGGATTCAAGGCCTTCCGTGACAAGAAAGTTTATTCTTGCTTGAGCTGAAATAGCGTCTAAAAAAGTCGCCAAAGGCGCGGCCTTAACTCGAATAGAGATACGCGTATCCAGAGGAGAAATGATTTTTTTCTTTGGCGGCGCATGAGGCGTCGAAGCGCCAATTTGTATTCCCTGGGGAGACGCGCTTGTTTGGGAGGCCGAAGTTGCTTGGTCTAACGCTTTAGAGGCGGTAGCGGCGTGAGCCTTGACCGCAGAAACGCTTCCTACCGGCCCACCGGAATTAGATTGAGGAGCTTGCACTGAATTTTGAAACTGAGGATTCGCTTCTGGAGTCGAGCTATCAGACTGAGCCCAAGCCGTCAAACCCGGCAAAAGCCCCAACTCCAAGGCGGATAAAAGACACAAGGCGCGTCCAAAAAATCGTCCCCACGCTCTACCTCTAGGATACCTGATCTGGATGTTCATAATTATTCTCTCCTCATGCCTTTCCTCATAGTCTTAAGGTCGGCATTGTCCCAACCTTAATATCTTTACAAGAAAGGGACTCAAAATTTACTGCTCATGGCTTTAATAATGCGCCTGCCACGGTAAGAAAAAGTCACCTTCTTTTTTTCAATTTTAACGATTTTTGCCCCATGAACCAGTTCGCCCACTTTCATAATATTCCCATTAATAATAGCCTTGGCATTTACGGGAGAGACAAAGATGATCCCCTCCAAATCAATGAGACTCTCAATTGGCGGCCCTTTTTTCTTTTTGGGACGGTAATGGACAATCTTAGGCTTGGGCTTGGGTTTTGGATGAAGAATGTCGTAGATTTCTTTTCTGTCAGCGGGAGAAAGAGTTGGATCTCGTTTCAGTTGCGGAATCGTCAATTTTTGATTTTGAGAACTCATGGCCACAGACGTTGAAGGGGCAGAAACAGGCGGCGTCTTTGAGACAGATTTCGCTATATTGCTGATATTGCGAGACTGAGACGCGGGTAATCCCGCAGGAACAGCCGCTTGAGGTGATTGCGGAGAAGCCGATGAATGCGGAAGAGAAGTCAAAAGAGCTTTGGCCGCAGCTGAAGATTGAGTCGCAGTTTGAGCGACCGGAACAGCAAGTTTAACGGGAATAGAATTAAGAACTCTTACTCCTGGAGGGGCAGAATTAAAAACCTGCCCTAAGGGAGGACGCGCGCCAAAACGGCGAGACACGCGTTTTTCCCTCAAGCGAACCCATCCAAAGTAGAAAATCACGCCTGGAAGAGCCAAAACCAAAATAAGAATAATCCACCCGGCCGGACTTTTCTTGGCCATGCCTAGGAATTCCCTCCACGCCCACTTGATTTAATCAAGGTTGAAAGAGTGCAACTCACTTTATTTTCATCCAGCCCTTTCTTATGAATCCGCAAAAAATCCACGTGGATGAGATAGCGATTATGTTCAGCCCGATATAACCAGGCGAAAATCTCCGGAAACTTCGCCAGGAACTCAACAGAAATAGTTTCCTTGATCAATTTTTTGCTCTTAAATTGATGGACAGACGAGACGGAATCAGGGGAAATATTTTCTTTCTCAAGCGAAGAAATGACCGTGTCGCTGAGCCATTGAGTCCCGCTATTGGGCGGCGGAAGACGGCGTTGAACAACCAAGAGTTCTTCTAAGGCGTCATTATAAGACTTCGCGTATTTTCCGGCCACCCTCGCGGTCTTAATTCTCATTTCCAAAGATGAAACTTCATCGTTCATGGTCTGATAAAAAAATTTATACGGTACAAACATGATCAAAAACGCCGCAATCCATACGCGCTGAAAGTATTTAAGCCCTTTATTCTGGAGGATAAAAACCGTTTCGCTGAAATCCCTCTGAAGATGGCGTATTGTTTGCTCAATTTCTTTAATATTCATAGTCGCTAAAAATTAATTATACTGCGACTGACCGGTAATCTCAAAACCGGTTCGTTCTTCCTGCTTGCGCTCCTTTTCGTAAGGGTCTTGAAGAACGCCGCCGTACAGCATCTGATTTTGCTGTTCCTTAAATTGAATTTGAATAGGCAATTCTTTAAAGTCCGGCAATTCGCCCAAGGACTCTTTAAAATTCTTAGCCGCGTCTTGTTCTTCCATGATAGAACTGGCGGTGGAATAGCCGGATAATTTCATCGACAGTTGCTCTCCTCCCCTCGTTCCCGGCTTGGGAAGAGAATCATCAAATTCAATATCGGTCAACCATAAATTTTCCGGAATATTATCAGAGATATCTTGAAAAAAATCAGGCAACGAGTTTTTTTTCTTGCTGGCCCCACCCAAATAAGCGGTTTCTTTTTCTATTTTCGCAATCATCTTTTGAATATCATTGGCAGATTTCCCCCGAAAGAGGGCTTCCACATGGGGATCCCGTTTAATGCTGGAAAGCTCCCGGGATTTCATAAAAACCTGGAAACTCGAATAAAGCCCTAAAAGAATAAAAAAGGCGGCGACCAAAACGGAAGCTCCTCCAATAAATAAGGCGGCCTTTCTCTCGCCATCGGTCACCTTCATGGCCGCGGAAAAATCCATATTGACCGGAGCAGGAGCGGTAAAACGAAACGAACTTCCAATAGTGGCCAAGGGCTCGAAATCCGCATTTTTAAGACCTAAAGGGAGACCCGGATTTTTTAGTTCAGCCCGGAGATTAATCTCTTGAGAAATCCTCTCTAAGAGAACCTCATTGGCCGCGCCGCTCACTAAACATTTTTGAACAGGCCCAAAACCCAATTTATGGCTCACAAAATCAACCACGCCGGTCAACCCCAGGCTTCGAATATCGCCGTTGGGATACCAGTCGGCTTCTCTAAACAAAAGAGGAATTCCTTTAGCGAAGGCCAAAACGCGAGCCTTTGTATCGGAAAAATGGACCCATAGGCCAACAGGCTCCGCGATAGTCTTATCCATGGACAAGAGAAATCTCAAGTAAGCGCTGACCGCGGTTTCCACCGCGACCATATCCAAGTTGAGACCTTTCATCAAAACACTCACTCCTTCCCAAGTAGACTTTGAGGTCACCGCAAACAAAACCCCCTGCATCGCCTTCTCATCCGAAACCGCTCCAGCGGAAGGAAAAACCTGAAAATCGCTAATGAGACCCTGAAACGAGAAAGGAATATATTTCTTCGCTTCCAGGGGGATGGCCGTTCTCCAAAATCTCTGATCAATTTGAGGCATTTGAAAATAACGGAGAAGACTCAATTCCGGCGCGAGACAAACTACGACTTCCTTCGGGGCACGAACGAGCTTTCCAAAGGCGGGCTTTAAAACATCCAAGATGTCGTTAAAGTCTGCCCATAACTCCGCGCCCGGCATTTGAGAAGCATCTTTCGGCGGCGCCACTGCCTTCGGTTTTGGAAGAGCAATTCTAAAAAGCTGGTCTATGACCAAATGGCCCTTTTCACTATGAGACTGGGTAATATAAACTAGACTTGAACTGAGATAAACGCCTAAATTTTGGGAGATATTGCGGGGCTTGATTCCAAAGGCCCATTCATCAATGAGCTTTTCGTTCACGTTTTTGAGCTCTCCTTTTTTTAGCGACCACCCGCTTCAAGACGACGACGCGATCCCCTTTTGAACTTGACGTCTTTGCGCTGATTTTGAGTCTTTTTAAGCTAATCCGGTACTTGTTGATTAGGAATCCCGCGACAATCTGCGCCCGTTGCCGACATAAGTTTTTAGCATTTTTCTCCGCGGGTTTGGCATAACCGATGATATCATATCCCGCTTTCCTATTTTTAGCCATATCGCGAGCAATCTTTAAAATTTTATTTTTCATCGCCTTGGTCAACTGATAGCTATTGTTTTCGAAAGAAAACTCTCCCACAATTTGGGGACCACGTCTCCGGGATTTAATTTTTTTTCGGCGCCGCGCTATTTTCTTTCCATGATGCGCGGCTAATTCGACGTAAGCGACTTTCTTGTGTCCATGAAAGGATTTTTTAATCGGATGAAGGCGAGTCAAAGAAGATGAAATCTTAGCCGCCACTTTACGCTTTGAAGAACTTTTTTTCGCCGCTTTCGCTTGAGCATGATCCGCGTGTTTTTTCTTGGAAGCATTTTGAGTTCCGGGAGGCCCCGCAAGTTCCACCCAGCGATGAATCGTTCGCGTCCGCCCTGCACCGTCTTCCGCCGTCAATAAACACTCGTAAGAACCGTAGGGCTCATGCGAACCGGAATAATTTTTTCTGCCGTCCCAATAAACTTGATGAAAGACCGGGCCGCTTCCCACAACTTCTTCAATCGTCTGTTGTTTGTTATCTTCCGGGCCCAAAATTTTAAATTTCCAAAAACGCACGCCAGAACGCGGCTTTTCAACGGAAAACTCAATCAACACGCCTTGCCCCTTATCCGCACGAAAGCGGGAAGAAGAAAGGCCCATGGACAAAGGAGGCCCGTCTTCATCCGGCGGCGCCTTGAGATCCAGAGTTTCATGATAATCGAAAACAAGAATAATCCCCTTAAACGACAGGAGAGAGCTGGGAATTCGGTAAGAGCTTCCGGTCAAAAGCTCCGCCTGCACCCGGCTTGGGGAAACTCCCAAAGAGACAAGCGAATCGGCCACCGCCACCGCCCGGCGCATGGCAACGACCTTTACGTCTCCTAAAGCGGCCCCTTCAGGGAAAACGAATATTTTCGCTTTCCCTTCCCCATAAGAAACCGAAGCTAAATTGGAAATGATTTTATCAGCGTTATTTTTAAACTCGATCTGTTTTTCAAACAACAAGCTTGAAGGCAAAGCGATCGCCCAAGGCCGGCCATCATGCTTTCGAAGAATGACAATTCGGCGAATACGTTCTAAATGTTTCAAGCCCGCAACCGTCAAATTTTGAATTTGTCCTTTGATTTCCCTCTGAAGAACGGCGGCGCTCATGGGCGGAGATTGAACGATTTTAGGGGATTTTGGAGCCGCCGAGATTTGCGCTGAAGCTGGATGAGACGTTTCCTCGGTTGAGGAAGAAGGTTGCAAAACCTTGGATTTTTGAACCGGTTTTTTAAAGGCAGACTGAGAAGTTGCAGGCGCTTGATGGGACTCTGCCGCGACAGGAGAAGAAGCAGAAGCTCTGGGAACGGCAGATTTTTGAACCGCTTTTTTCAAGGCAGGTTGAGAAGTTTGAGAACTCTTGCGGGGTGAAGATTTTTTCTTTTTTGGTTTTGAAGGCACCTCCGTCCCCGACATACGTCGAGTAATGCGGTTTAAATATTTATTGGCCAGGACTTGCTCGGCGGGATCTCCCCCATTAAGAACTTCGATAAAACGATCCATCGCCTCCGAATCTTCTCCTTTTTTGAAATAAAAAATTCCTAATCGCATATCCCGGCTCAAGGGCGGCTCCGCGCCCGAAATAATTCCACCCCAGGCGCCGATGGCAACCGAACTAAAAAGAAAACTCCAAAAAAATTTTCGCCTGCTCTTAGGCATAGTTAAAAATATTTCCTTTAATTGATCCGCCGCTCATCTTAATCATTATTGCGCCAAAGTGCGCTAAAGTGTTTACTAAATTATTACAGACTCAAGCGCTTCCTTATAGATGGGAATGGGTCAAGACTTCCAAATTTTTTCGCGCGGCGGTCAAAGCCGGATTGATTTGGAGGGCCCTTTGGTAATCGCTGACGGCCTCGGAATAATTTTTGTTGAGAGTTTCAAGATAACCTAAATTATTCCAGAATCCGGCGGATTGAGGGAAGACCTTAACTCCGTAAGAGAGAAGGTCCAAAGCGGGAGATAAATACCTGACCGGATTCCGCAAATAAAGGGCGCCTAAACTATTGTAGACATCTCGAAGCAACGGGTTAATCCACCACGAAACGCGGAAATTATCAATCGCCGTGGGAATATCGCCAAGATGATTGGCCTCAATGGAACCTTTATTAAAGAAAATCTCATCATAACCCGCATTCGCATCCAAAGCCGCCTGATAGCTTTCTTCAGCTCTTTTGAAATCTCCTGAACGCGCATAGGCATTCCCCAATTCATAAATGGCATTTACCTCCGGCGGCCCCCAACGCTTTGAAATCTCAAGCTGTTCGATCGCACCGGCCATGTCTCCCTGCCTTGCCAGTTTAAAACCGGAAAAATAATGAACCTCTCTTTCCCAAACGCAGCTCCAGCGTCCGACCATCCAGACACATAGACATAAGGCCAGTGCAGGAACCCAAAAATTTTTCAAGTTTTTTTTCGTCGAAGACGGCTCGGAAGCGGGTATTCGTCCCATTCCAGAGGTCATTCCCACAACCCACCAAAAAAGAAAAGCCGGAACCGCGAAATGAAGAGACACATTCAAAAGATTGTCCGCCATCATGCCTAAAACTGCGGCCGTCCCCGCGGAAACCCATAGACCCTCGAATGAGTCTTCGTCTTTTATAAAATCACTGGTCAAGCGGAAAAAAACAATCCAAATCCAAATAAATAATCCGAGCCCGACAATTCCTGTTTGGGACAAAACCTCGAGGATCTCGTTATGAGCGTTGTTGGCATGGGTTCTCAACCCCCAATAAAAAGGCCTGGCTCGCAAAACAGGCCCCTGATAAAACGGATAAAATAATTCGAAAAGTCCAAAACCCTGGCCGGTCAAGGGGTTGTCCTTGGCCATGAGCCAGGCGCAGGTCCAAATCATCACTCGTTGATCCCAAGGGCTATAAGCTTGTTTTTCTTTTCCCGGTTTTAAAATCGTCGAGGCTTCCTCCAAACGACCCAAGACGCTGGGATGATATCCCGCCGAAAGAAGGCTGTGCGGCCACAAAATAAAAACGGCGAAACCAAGTCCGAAAAAAAGCCCGAACAGACGCACTTCTTTACGGAGCGCCTTAAGAAATCCCTTGGAAAAAAAGAGAAAGGAAATCGCGACGAAAACCCCCAACCAAGAAGAGCGGGTCAGGCTGCATAAAAGCCCCGCTTCCAGAGTCAACGCGCACAACCCGTATCCCGCGCGCGCAAAGCCCTTGGCTTTCGTCCACAAAATCACGCAGAAGGGAATTAAAATGACGTTATAAGAAGAAAGGAAATTGGGATTTCCAAAAGTCGAAACCGCGCGCCCGCCGTAGGGATTGAGCGCATGCGGCCAGATAAATTCAAAATTAAAATACTGAAGAACTCCGTACGCGGAAGCCAAAAAACCCGCGGCCAAGGCCAAATGGAGATAATCAATCCTGCGCCTTTTAAAGCTCAGCCATAGACAAAGCCCGACGCCCAAGGCCCATAAAAAAGCGCCGTAGCCGTTCCAGACCAAGGAAGCGATATCGGTAGGAGGAGAATTCAAACTTCTCATCAGCGGAAAGAAAAGCCACAATCCTCCCCATAAGATACAAAAGCCCGCCCATGCCCCGAAGTTGACAGCCTCATCTCGGCCTTGCTCCTCTCGAACGGCCGCTACTCCGAGAAAAAAAGCCCCCACGCAATTAATGATCCAAAAAATTTCGTGATTAAGCCCTTCGTTAAAAACGGAAGGCCGGAAAAACTTCACGTGCCTAAAAAAGGCGTATCCCCAACTGGCAAAAACAATCAAGGTCCAAAACAAAAGCGGCAGATTAAGCGCGGTCTTTAGTTCTTTCAATCGGTCTCGATTTTGAAATATCCAGAGAGTCAAGGCGACTGAAATCGAAATATTGAGAAGGCAGATTTGAGTGATGTAGGGATTGCGAGTAAGATTCGTAAAGAAAATAAGCGGCGAAACAAAAAAAGCGATGACTAAAAAAAAGTGTCGGGCAAAGTCTAGTCCTGAAAAAGATTCCAAGACGGGTTCCGCAACAACTTTTGAGCGCGCCATCTTGTTAATCATAGGAATTTCCCCTAGCCTAATGTAAGAGTTTCTATGCTAAACTTAAAATATGAATATCAAAAAATTGCCGATAGCCTTGGCCGCCGCTCTATTTGCCGGGAGTCTTCCCATAACACAAGCGGAAAGTTTGCCGCAGACGGATTCCGCCTTCTTTAACCAAGTCGGACAAATCCAAGTCCTCTTAAAACAGAAAACCTCTTCCCTCGGGCATTTAACCGAAAGTAAAAAAGCCCTGAGCAAACGAAGTATTTACCGCGATATTCTCCACCGCCTGGCTAATACTAACGTTCCCCCATCTTTTGTCCGACAAGCCCTCTTTAACCCCAAAACTAAAATCATCCCGGCTATTATTTCTCTCTTTCGAAGGCCCGCCGAGAAAATGCCCTACGAAAAATACCGCAAACGTTTTATCACGAAAGCCAATATCAATTATGGCGCCGCTTTTTACCAGAGGCACGCGGAACTTCTGTCCCAAATTCAAAGCCACTACAAAGTCGACCCCTTGGTTTTAGTCAGCCTGGTTGGAGTTGAAACGCGTTGGGGGCGTGTCACTGGAAATATTCCGGTCATCTCAGCCCTTTACACCATCGCGGCCAAAATTCCAGCCCTCTCCGATTGGGCGCGCCAGGAACTCGCCGCTTACATGGAGCTCTGTTATAAAGGAAACATCCCGCCGCAATCAATTGACGGCTCTTACGCCGGGGCTTTCGGCTATTTTCAATTCATGCCGTCCAGCTACAACGCCTATGCCGTAGATTTTGATGGAGACGGGGTTAAAGATTGGAAAACTTGGCCGGATGTCTTGGCCAGCGTCGCCCATTACCTCATCGCTCATGGATACGCGCCCGGAGATATGACTCAAGGTTCTGCGATCTGGAATTCCATTTACGCCTATAACCCTTCCGACAATTACGTCCGAGCGATTCTCGAACTGCGCGGAAAAATTTCCGATCGCCTTTCAAAAGGAAACTGAGGAATTTCACTTCGGAAAGCCGCAAAACTCTGATACAATAAAGATATGCGGTTGATTTTTCTTCTCTCTTGTCTTGTCTCGTGGAAGGCCCACGCCGGGCCTCAAGGCATCAAGATAGAAACCCCGTCAAGCGATAATTCGCCTGTCCTCACCCAACCCCAAACCCCGGATCAGGACCTAGGCGTTCAGGAAAACACTCTCCCAAACACCGCGCCGTCTGAATCAGAAGTTCTTCCCAGCGTCCAAACTCAAAACGCTCAAATTGTTTCGCAAACAAAAATCGCTCTAACTCCCCAAACGCAAACGACGCAGGGTTCATCTCTCTTAAAAGCCTCTCCAGCTCAAGCCAACGCCGTCCAAACCGCTGGCCAAAATCTCCCTGTCGGGCTTCCGCCGAAAAGTAAAGCCTGGAAAAAAGAAAAACAAGGGCTCAATTCTCTCCAAACCGCAAACCCCGAAGACGTCGAGGCGCTTCAAAATGAGCTGCGAAAAATTTTTGACCGTGAAATCGCCACGCCCTCACGCGAACCCCAAACCCCAACGGCTCAAATTCAGGGAAAAACGGAAAACGCCTTTGACCGCATTTATCAGGCGGCCTCCGTCGCCGCTTCCGCCTCTATTTACGACGCCCCGGTTTTATTTCAATCCGCTCTTAAAACGACAAATGAATCCGTTAAAAAGGGAGAAATTCTCCACGCAATCGCCGCTCAGTTTAAGCGCGCCATCTTTCAATCAGCCGCAAAAAAAGCGCGGCAAGCCCTGCCGCAACTCTTAGAGGAAACTGCAACAGCGGCGCTCAACCGCAGGACTTCCGTCTTTGAGCGCGGACTCAAGGCCTTTGAGTCCTGGAACGGGCTTTTGGGAAGCCCTCAAAAACCGCTGATTCTCAACTGGCCGGAAACCCAAAGTTATCTTCAAAACCTTAAAAAATCCGCGCCTCAAGAGAGTTCCTCGTTGCTTGAGTCTAATTCCAGCCTGCGTTTGGAAGAGACGCCTTCCCGGCAATTTAAGGCGCTTTTGCCGCCTTTTAGCTTGGCAAACCTCTCTCTCAAACTTCTGCCGCAATCTCCCGCCGGAAACCTGGCGTTAATTTTCGGCGGCCAAAAAATTTTCGCTCCTTCCCTTAACCTCACCTGGAAGGCTTTTTACGATTTAGAAAGAAACCTTGCGGGGAAATCTCTCTTTGCGGCGGCCTTAAGCGCGGCAAAATATTCCGCCCAGATATGGGCTCATGGACTATGGAATTGGTTTTGGCGTGTCGTCGCTATGTTCAGGGCGCCCACGCGCATAAATTTTGGAAACGGAATTGAGTTTCAAACCCACACCCCCGCGTTTAAACGCATTCTCCATTTCTTGGACAAAAATTCAAACGCGCCCATTTCAGGTTCTTCAGTCGTCTTTCTCAATCTTCAACCCCTCACCGAACCTTATTTTAATTTCAAGCGCGCCCCTTCTGTTGAGGACGCTGAAAACTTGGCCAAGGCTTATCAAAATTTAAGCGGCGACTCTTCCGGCCTTCAAGGCCTTTCAGCTATAGCGCAAAGCCTCAAAACCGCGCCCGCCAAAAGCGCCGATCCTCGGATTTTAAACTACTGGACCGAAAGAATTGACGCATCCGCAATCGCCTTTTTATTTCAAGCATTAAAGCGCGCGGCAAAAAACCTCAAGAAACCCGTCTTTTTCGCGGATCAGGGGAAAAATCAGGACACAGGAACCATTCTCTTAGTTTTTCACGAATCAGAAAATAGCCGCGCAGTTTCTCTCCTTAAAGAAGCCGGCTTTGACGACTCCCTTCAATCCGCTTGGGTTTACGCCTTGAAATACCCTAAACCAAGCGAGGTTCAATCTGATATTTCGCTGGCTGAAAAAACCGCATCGGGCCAAATTAAAAGCCTGCCCACAAAAAATCTATCTCAAATCTCAAAGCCGATTGAAGATGCGCGCATCAACCAAGCTGTTTTAACTTACCAGGGACTTAAGGATCAGCAGGCGCTTCTTAACTGGTGGAATCAATTTGCCTTAACGCCCAACGCAACGCCCATGGCTATCGCTTTAAGCCGGAAGTTATGGGCGCTCAGAAAAAAACCTGGAATGTCCCCTCATTCTCTTTTGTCAATCTTTAAAGCCCTCAAGCAAAGCCTCCCGAGTCCCGCTCAAAAGCGAGAGTTTGGCGCCGCCCTTCAAGCGTTGACGCGCTAAGGGCTTGGAAAGAAATAAGCATATAAAATGAGCATGGGCGAAAACGCCGCCTTTTTAGCCCATCACCCAGGATTAATCACAAGCGTCCTAATTTCTGAATATTCCTCCATCGCGTAACGCACGCCTTCCCGCCCGATGCCGGAATCTTTGTTGCCGCCGTAAGGCATAGCGTCTGATCGAAAAGCGGGAATATCGTTGATGATAATTCCGCCATAAGGAAGTTCCCGCCAAGCGCGGTGGGCCAGTTTTAAATCCCGGGTAAAAATTCCGGCTTGAAGCCCGTAAGAGCCCTCGGACATTTTTTTAAGCGCTTGATCCGAGTCCTCAACTTTTTCGAGAGTCGCCACCGGCCCGAACGCCTCCTCACAACTAAGCAGGCAGTTTTTTGGCGCGTTTTCAATCAAGGTCGCAGGGAAAATGCCGTTTCCCATGCGCTTTCCCCCGCACAAAATTTTTGCACCTTGACCGACCGCTTCCGAAACCCAATCTTCAACGCGTTCTTCGGATTTTGGGTCAATTAAGGGGCCGATGTCGGTCTTTTCATCCATCGGATCGCCGACCTTTAAAGCCGCTATTTCCTTAAGCAACAAGTCTTTAAATTTCTCATAGACAGGCGCGGCCGCAAAGATTTTCTGAACCGAAATGCAGACCTGACCGCTGTAATAAAAAGCCCCCCACGCCGCTCTTTTAGCCGCATAAACCAAGTCCGCAGTTTCATCCACATAAAGCGGAGCGGTTCCGCCCAATTCCAGAATCACGCGCTTTTTCCCGGCCAGGGATTTAAGTTTCCAGCCGACCGCCGCGCTGCCGGTAAAAGAAAGAATGGAAAACAAATCGCTTTGAACCAGTTTTTCCGCAATTTCGTTGGAACAAAACGCGGCCGCGGCGGCGCGATCAGGCCACCCGGATTCAAAAATAATCTCCATTAATTTTTGGGCGGTCTTGGGCGCTTGGGGCGCGGGTTTTAGAACAAAGGGAATTCCTAAGGCGATCGCGGGCGCGACTTTATGGGCTACCAAATTGAGCGGAAAGTTAAAAGGAGAAATCAAAAGCGCGGGGCCGCGCGGAAAACGCCGGGTCAAGGCCGAGCGTCCCACGCTGGATGAATCCAAATCCAGCGGCAAAACTTCCCCGCCAAA
The DNA here is from genome assembly GCA_021822495.1 of bacterium. Taxonomy (GTDB): domain Bacteria; phylum Elusimicrobiota; class Elusimicrobia; order UBA1565; family UBA9628; genus JAKAQV01. Next base: position 36,479 of record JAKAQO010000001.1, read on the forward strand.
GCGTTTGGCTTCTTCAGAGGCCCAATTAAAAGTAAACACCGCGCGCGCGACCTCTCTTCGCGCTTCCTTGATTGGCTTTTTCACTTCCTCGCAGATCAGGCGCGCGAAATCCTCGGAAGACGCCGCTATTTTGCCGGAAATTTTTTGCAAAATCTCGGCGCGCGCGTAAGAAGGCAAGGCCGCCGTCTCTCCAATATGTCCCACAACCTTTGCCGCTAAATCCAGTGTTTCGTCCAGGTCTTGATTTTTTTTCATGAAATTTTCTCCGTCTTTTTAAATAGTATAGCGCATCATTGACAGGCGCAAGGCGTAATTTATAGCTTAAGGACATGGAAAAGAAAGTTCTAATTATTGATGACGAACCCGAAATGCTCAAAATGATTTCTTACGCCCTTGAAAAGGCGGGATTTAAAACCGCGACCTGCGACAGCGGAAAGCAGGCTCTGGCCGCCATTTCCTCGCATAAGCCAGACCTTCTGATTTTGGACGTTATGCTTCCAGGAATTGATGGCTATTCCCTGGGGCAACAAATCGCGGGGAACCCGGAAACCAAAGGGATTCCAGTGATCGTTTTAACCGCCCTTGAGCCTTCAAAGCCTCTCTTTCAAAAATTCTCGCAAGTGGTTGCCTTCATGACCAAACCCTGCAATATTGACGAGCTGGTTTCCCAGGTTCAAAAAGCAGTCGGGCAAGCGGCGGCGTAACCATGGCTGATGAATATGACGCGCTCGTCGTCGGAGCCGGCCCGGCCGGTCTCTCCTGCGCGATCACGATAGCCCGCGCGGGCCTTAGAGTCGTCGTTTTAGAGCGGGGAGAATATCCCGGAGCTAAGAATGTCCAAGGCGCCGTTCTTTATTCCAAGATGCTCCATGAAATTGTCCCTCATTTCTGGAAAGAAGAAAACGCGCCGGTTGAGAGGCCCGTTGTCGAGCAAAAGCTTTGCATTACGACCGAAGACTCCTGGGTTACGACCGGATATCGTTCGCTTAAATTTCTTGAGGATGTTCCCAACTGCTACACCATCATCCGCGTCAAATTCGACCGCTGGTACGCGCGTAAAGCGGAGGAAGCAGGGGCCGAGGTTTTCTGCGGCGTCACCGTAAAAGACATAATCAAGGAAAATGGAAAAATCGTCGGCATTAAAACCTCCGAAGGAGACGAGCTTAGGGCTTCGGTCGTCATCGCCGCCGACGGGGTCAATTCCATGATCGCGCAAAAAGCGGGCTTTATTGACGAGCTTAAGCCCGCGGAAGTCGCCTTGGGCGCCAAGGAAGTCATCGCGCTCGATCCCAAGGTGATTGAAGACCGCTTTCAGCTTAATCCCGGAGAGGGTTCGACCATGGAAATGTTCGGTTCAACCACTCTTGGCATGATGGGATACGTTTTTCTCTATACCAATAAAGAAAGCCTTTCTTTGGGCGTTGGGTGTAAATTCTCGGATTATCAAAAGAAAAATATCCGTCCTTCGGATCATCTTGAATACGTTAAAACCCATCCCTTGATTAAGAAGCTGATCTCCGGCGGGAAAACTCTTGAATATTCCGCGCATCTCATCCCCGAGGGCGGACTCAAATCCATGCCTCCCTTGGCCGCGGACGGGTTTCTCGTAGCCGGAGATGCGGCGCAAATGACCAACCCCGCTTACCGGGAAGGCTCAAATCTCGCCATGACTTCGGGCAAGCTCGCGGGAGAGACGGTTATCGAAGCCAAAAAGAAAAATGATTTTTCTAAAGCTTCGCTTTCAGCTTATGTTCAAAAACTCAAGGAAAGCTACGTCCTTCAGGACATGGAAGAGGTCAAAGATTTGGAAGACGCGGTTGAAAAAAGTCCGGGCTTTTTGGATTTCTATCCGAAACTCGCCTGCGATTTGGCCCATTTGCGCTTCTCCGCCGACGGCCGTCCCAAAAAAGGCCATTTAAAAGAAGCCCTTAGCCTGGTCGGAAAACGCGGGTTATTTAGAATCGCCAAAGACTTGTGGCCGCTCAGAAAGGTTGGAATCTAATGGAAGAAAATAAACTCGCCGGCATCATTAAAGAAACAACCGAGACCAAACTGGGAACCCTTGAATGGAAAAAATCTCCCAACCCCCACATTCATCTTAAAGACTCTTCCGCCAATTCTCCCTGCGCCACGCAATGCAAGGATAAAACCTGCGTCACCGTCTGCCCGGCAAAGGTCTATGAATGGCACGGCGAGAAAAACTCAATCGTCGTCAACTACGAAAATTGTATTGAGTGCGGCGGATGCCGGATGCTGTGCCCTTTTGACAATATCGTCTGCGATTGGCCCGAAGGCGGCATGGGCGTCAAATACAAATACGGTTAATTCAGCCCCAGCCGCCCAAGTTCCGACTGATACAAATATCCAAAATGCCAGGGGCCCACAATTTCAGGAAAACGTTTTGGCATTTGAGATTCCAAGTTCTTGCCGACTTTCCGCCAAGAAACGCCTTTTGAAAGCCAGTCCAGGGCGGAAAACAAAACCTCATTGTCCACCCGGTAATAGCCTGTTCCCTCATTGGCCAAGACCACGCACTTGGGGCAGGCTTTTTTAATTTCAGTAATTTGATCGACCGAGCGGCAGGAACCTAAAAAAACCAGTTTTGGCTTATTGCCCGCGTAATTTTTCAGCAAATCCGGAGTGGTCGCCGTAAACCAGGGCTCTCCCCGCATCGCCATCCACTGAGAGCCCAAAACCCGGCTTTTAAGGTGAACGGTTTTCTCCCACTCTTTCCATTCCTCGCTGGTGCGATGAACCCAGCGAAAACCCTCTTGACCCCTGGGCGGACCAATGAGCTCTATGAGAATAAAACCGCGCTTTAAGACGATCCTCGGGCCAGTTTCAATGACCTTATATCCGCGAGATAAGGCCGCTTTCAAAAAATCCCTAAATTGCCGATATTGGTCAAAGGCGATAAAGCCTTTCATTTGTCTTCGATTTTTTCCAAAAATGAGATCAGGGTTAATCGCGGGAGAACGGGCAAAATTTCCGGGCAAGGTGACGGCAGAATTAATTAAATTTTTCTCTTCTGGGTTCAGGCGACGGCCATAATAATCGCGAATGGCCGACAAAAGGGCGTCTAAACGCTTGGAGTCAATGCCGGTGGAACGGCTCTTTTGACGGATCAATCCCTTAATAAAAGCGAAGCGATCTTTTTGGGGCCAGGAAGAGAGAGCCTCATCGCAAAAAGCCCCCATCCGCACGGCATCCCATCCGCCGTGGGCGTCATCCAACCCAGGCGGAAAAACATAGGAGGCAAGATTCATCGCCAGCCTCGGGTTTTGACTGAGAAGCGGGGTTAATAAATCCATCTCGGAAAGCCTCAAGAAAAAATTTCTCGTCTCGGATTTACCTGGGTCCTCGGCATTGAGCCAATCAAGAAGACCCTCATTTTTACTTTTTATTTTTTTCTCAACATTGGAAAGTGCCGCCTCTCCCACGTCATGGGCATGAATGGGACTTATCGCCAAAACCGCGTAAAGAGCGTCCGAATTAGTTAAAGAATCAAAAAGGCGTTGCTGGTCCTTGGGACTTGAATCCGATAATAAGTGCGCTTGCTCGACCATATACCCTAAAACGCTTTGAGCCTGATATTTGAGGGAATGAGCCTGAGACCAAGAATTTTCGCTGGATAAAACCTTCGTAAAAACGGCCACCTCCGTCATCATCTTGGAAGCTTGAGGATCCAAGGAGAAAGAGACGCTGGACTTGAGCCCCAGGCGTTCCAAAAATAAGGAAAGCCCTAGGTTATGATTTTGTTCCTCGGCTTTATTTAGTCGGATAAAATCCGCGCGTAAGATGTTGAGAGCCACTCCCAAGGATTCTCCTCTGGCCGCTTTGGAATCAATGGCGTCAGAAACCATGTTCAAAGCGGCCGTTAAAGAACGCGTATCCCGACTGCGGTTTAAGGCGGTCAAGATTTTACCACGGACATAATCGTCATCTTCTTTTTGGAACAAATCCCAGAGATCGTCAACCGCCTCCGGCCCCCCCAAGGTTCCCAACCAGTGAACGGCGGCGGCGCGAACCCAGCGGGAATTATCCGTTTTCGCGATTTGACCCAGTTTTGGCAAAGACGCAAAGCCGGAGAGCCCCAAAAGTCGCACTCCACTGATTCGCTCAAATTCGTTGGGGCTTTTCAATTCCGTTTGAAGCAGGGGAGAATTTAAAGAAATAGCCCTCGGCTTGCCCGAAGCGGCGGGCTCTCCGACGGAAGAAGAAGGCGAGTTTGCGCCGTCAAAAAGCCAACCCCAGGAATTATTTCCGGAAGATAAAGATGCGCGAATTTTAGCCATGACGCGGGAGTTAAGACGCGCCGTCAATAACGAACGCAAAATCTCGGGATGAGACGATAAATAATCCTGCGCTGATTTTTGAGAAGAAACGGGAAGGTTCAAGCGGCTGACCACGAAGGCCGCCGAAGACGAGTTAAAATTTTTTAAGTTGTCGATGACTTGGCGAAGCTCCCCGCTTCCGGCGTATTGGAGAGGCTTGATGACAGAAAAATTCTCTAAATCTAAATGAACAAAAGTCCCGTCTTCGACTCCGAGGCCGTAAGACTTGAGGAACTCAAAACGAGAGCCGACTAGCGCTGAGATTCTTTGTCCTAAACCTCCATCCGTAAAATGCGGGCGATGGGCAATCACGCGCTCGGGCAGGCGAAAAGAAGAAAACGTATTTGAACGCGGGGATAAAGCGGCAAAAAGCGGAGAAAGAAAAAAAGCAAGGAGCAGGCGAAGTTTCATGGAATTCCCGGCGACGCCCTATTGTAGCAATTTGCCGACGAAGAGAGGTAAAACCTTCGTCCCAAAGGCTGAAAAAGCCGTCAAGGAACACAAATTCGCGAGCAAACGAGAAAACGTATGGGGCCTTACTTGCATGGGGATTTTGACCGTAAAAACGCTTCCGCCCTGAGGCAAATTATCCCCGAAAATACTCCCTTGAAGGGTTTCCACCGCTATTTTACAAAAGGCTAGACCAATACCCGTCCCGCCAATCCCGCTCAAAATCTCACGCGCGGATCCCGTCGCATATTTCTTGAAAAGATTTTTCTTCACTGATTCGCTCAGCCCCGGGCCTTGATCTAAAACGGAAAAAACCGCCATAGGTCCCTCTTGTTGCCCGCGAATTTCCACAACACCGCCACTCGGAGAGAATTTGACGGCGTTAGAAACCAAATTAACCAGGACTCGTAAAAACAGGTTTTCGTCTGTATCCAATTCTCCTAGTCCTTTTTCGATATAGGCCATGATTTTAACCTGGCGCCTCAGGCAAACTCCCTCAAAGAGCTTTTCTATCTTGTCCAGGATATCGGCCAGCAAGAAACGGCTCGGTTGAATTTGGAGCCCTTGTTCTTCGTATCGGGAAAGGTCTAGAAGATTATTAACCATCAAAAGCATATAATTGGCGGATTCTCCGGCGTGGGCGAGCAACTGGGAAACCCGCTCATCGCTGACAAGTCCACGAGAATTGATGATATCCAAACTCCCCTTGATTGAGGCCAACGGCACCTTTAAATCATGGATGGTCATATCCAGCATATCCTGATGGACCCGGGAAACAATTTCCTCGTTCATCTCCTTTGAAGGATTGGATTTGATGGAATTTTTTAATGGAAGATGAACATTGACGCGGGCAAGCAATTCTTCAATGACAAAAGGCTTCTGGATATAATCCTGGGCTCCGGCTTTAAAAGCGTCCAGCTTGCTTTGAATATCGCCGCGGGCAGTCAAAATAATAAAAGGAATAGGGTTGCCTTGAGATCGAAGGCGCTTCAGCACATCCAAGCCGCTTCCGTCTGGCAACCCTATGTCCGCGATGATTAAGTCGGGACGAGACGAACTCAAGGCATCAAGAGCCTTAGACACGGAATCAGTGGGCAAAACCGAGAAATGCGCATAACCTAAAGACTTCTCAAGCAAGCTTAAGGTCTCCGGATCATCTTCAATGACAAGAATGATTCCGCCGGATTCCTCCACCATATTCTCTTTTCTCTCCGCAATCCACTTTTCGCTGATTGGCCGACCTTAAGCGAGAACCGCTTCCTTTTGCTTTGAAGCTGACTCCTTAATAATCATCATCGCGATTTCGTTGCGCTGAATTTGATTAGTGCCCTCGTAGATTTGGGTGATTTTCGCGTCCCGCATGTATTTTTCAATCGGGAAATCCCGCATATACCCAATTCCGCCGCACATTTGGACGCAGTCGGTCGCCACCTTCATGGCGGTATCTGAGCAGAGAACCTTGCACATTCCAGATTCCTTCGTCCAGCGTTTCACGTTAAGCTTGTTCATCTCGTCATAGACGATGGTTTGATTCTGAACCGCGGCATCTATCGCCGGCTGCATGGCCCTGTCCATCGCCTTGGCCGTCGAATAGAGAAGCGCGCGCCCGGCCTCAAGAGCGGTCGCGCAATCAGCCAACATGTGTTGAATGGCCTGGAAACTGGCGATGGCTTGACCGAATTGTTTTCTGGCCCGCACATAGGACAAGGTCTCATCCAAAGCCCCTTGACCGATGCCCAAGGCCTGCGCCGCAACCCCCGGCCTGGACATATCAAAGGTGTTTTGAGCCACAAAAAGGCCATAGCCTTCTTTATAAAGGATGTTTGATTTCGGAATCTTGCAGTTGTTGAAGACGAGTTCATAGGTTGAAGAAGCCCGAATTCCCATCTTCTGCTCTTTTTTGCCGAAAGAAAACCCCGGGGTTCCTTTTTCAACCACGAACGCCGTAATTCCGCGCGCGCCACGATTCGGATTGGTCGTCGCGAAAGTCGTGTAGATTTCGGCAGCGTTTCCGCTCGAGCAGAAATTCTTGATTCCATTGACGATATAATGATCGCCTTCGAGTTTCGCCGAGCATTTAGTCGCGGTCGCGTCCGAACCGGCGCCCGGCTCGGTCAAGGCAAAAGCCCCCAGGCGTTTTCCCGAAGCCAAATCCGGAATCCATCTTTTTCTTTGCTCAGCATTGGCAAAAAGGAGAATCGGTATCGCGCAAAGCCCGGAAGCCGCCATGGACAGAGCGATTCCGCCGCAAGCGCGGGAAAGCTGCTCGACGACCAAGACAAAGTCCATCGTGCCGCCGCCCAAGCCCCCGTATTCCTGGGGAAGATAAACGCCGAACAAATCCGCTTTTCTCATTTCCTCGATAATCGGCCACGGAAATTCTTCCGTCTGATCGTAGTGTTCGCGCACGGGACGAATTTTCTGCTGACCCAGTTGATAAGCCAAGGACGCCACTTCCTGCTGTTGTTCGTTTAATTCGTAATCCATAATTTCTCCTTAGTGAGCTTTTTTAGAGCCCTCTCCTTTAATTAATTTTAAAGCTTCACGAGCGGCATTTTGCTCCGCCGCTTTTTTATTTTTGCCATGGCCATAACCGCGAATGGTTTCGCCAATAAGAACCGTCACCTCGAAAGTTTTATCATGATCAGGCCCCACCATCTTGGTCACTTGATAGACCGGCATCATGCGCGATTTTTTTTGAGCGTATTCCTGTAGTTCGCTTTTGTAATCAAATTCTCCCTCGGAAGATTCCTGACCTATCTCAAGAAGACGATGAATAAATTTTTCAGCGGACGCATATCCACCGTCCAAATAAATCGCCCCGATCAAAGCCTCTAAAGCGTTTCCCAAAAGACTGGGCCTTGCGCGGCCTCCGGACTGCTCCTCGCCAACCCCCAAATAGAGATACGCGCCCAGGTTAATCCGCGCCGCCCAACGAGCCAAGCTTAGGCGGGAAACAATCCGCGATTTGCGTTTTGAGAGATGCCCCTCGTCTTCTTGAGAATATTCCTGATAGAGGCGATGAGCAACCACCGTGGAAAGAACGCTGTCTCCCAAAAACTCCAAGCGTTCATTGCAAACGCTGTTGCCCGACTCCGAAGCGTAGGAACGATGGGAAAGAGCTTCCTTAAGCAAATTCACGGAAGAAAAGCGATAACCGATAACCCCCTCTAAAGGAGGGTTATCGGTCGCATTCCCCTCGAAAGCGCCGCCCTTGGGGACAAGCGTCATTAGACCTCCGCCCGCCGACATTGGGCGAAACCGCTATTTCTTCGCGTGCGCCGTGACGTAGTCTATGGCTTGGCCAACGGTCTGAATCTTCTCGGCTTGATCGTCGGGAATCTCGGTGTCAAACTCTTCTTCAAGCGCCATGACCAACTCGACGGTATCCAAAGAATCCGCGCCCAAATCGTTGACGAAATGAGCTTGGGGATTGACTTCTCCCGGATCCACGCCCAATTGCTCAACGATAATTTTCTTTACGCGATCGCTAATGCTGCCGCTTGCTGTCTCAGTCATGTTTCCCCCTGTTTTTTTACATGTACCCGCCGCCGTTCACATTCAGAACGTGGCCGGTAATATACGACGAATCCTCTGACGCCAAGAATAAAACGGCCTTGGCGATTTCAATGGGTTCTCCAATGCGTCCTAGAAGGATGCCGGATAAAAATTTTTGCTTTTCCGCCTCCGGCACCATATCGGTCATGCGGGTCTTGACAAACCCGGGCGCCACGGCGTTGCACAAAATATTGCGGGAAGCGAATTCTCTCGCGCAAGACTTGGTAAAGGAAATGAGACCTCCCTTAGAAGCCGCGTAATTGGCCTGCCCGGCGTTTCCTTCCTCTCCAATGACAGACGCAATATTCACGATACGCCCATAGTGGGCTTTAAGCATCGGGCGAATGGCGGCCTTCGTAAAATTAAAGGGACCTTTCAGATTGATGCTGAGAACCAAATCCCAATCCGCATCGGACATCCTCATCAACAAATTATCCCGGGTGACGCCGGCGTTATTGATTAAAATGTCAATTTTTCCAAACTTAGCCACCGTTTCTTTAACCACTTCCTCGCAAGACTCAAATTTGGTCACATCACAAGCCATTCCCAACGCCGTAAAACCTTGGGAGTTAAGGCCTTGGGCGGCGCCCGAAACTTTTTGAGCATCCACGTCGACCAAAACCACCTTGGCTCCTTCTCTTGAGAAAAGCTCCGCAATCGCTAGTCCAATGCCTTGGGCCGAGCCGGTCACAATCGCCACGCGATCCTTAAGCCTTTGATACGCCGCAACTGAAGATTGATTTGCCGCCATTGTCGTTTCCATAACTAACTCCCTTAAAGTGATATTGCAAAATTAAAAAAGCGTTTGCAACACTCTTGTCCCGTTTCCAGAACACATCCTAAAAATAGATATACTATATTGCTATGAAGAAATACACAATCCTAGTCGGACACGGCGCCGTGCCCAAGGACGCCCCCAAATCCTTGGTGGAAGAATTTAAGCGTCTTGAGCGCGTTTCTCCAAACTCTCCTGAATTGCGGGAAGCCGACCGCAAGCTTCGCGCTTGGCCCAGAAATTCCGAAACCGATCCTTATAAAGAAGGCCTTGAACGAATCGCGGCTTCTCTCCAAAAACAAATGTCTGATCACGTGGTCATTGAGGCCTATAACGAATTTTGCTCTCCAAGCCTCGAAGAAGCGCTGGATTTTGCCGCTCAAAAAAATGCGGACAGCATCACCGTCATTCCAACCATGTTTACCCGCGGGGGCATTCACAGCGAAACGGAAATCCCAGACATCATCAGCAAATTTTCAAAAACCCACCCCGATATTTCGACCAATTACGTCTGGCCTTTCAACCTAAACGTTATCGCCCAAATGCTGGCCGAAGAAGTTGTTCGCGTCGAAAAATCAACTGTTTCTTCCTAGGGCTTTCGCACGCTCAAATGGAGAAGCCGACCCTCCTTTATGATGGCGACTGTTACTTTTGCCGCGGCTGGGTCAATCGCTGGAAAGCAACCTCCGGCCATGCCGTTGAATTTCGCGCCTCTCAGGAAGCCGGCCATTTATTTTCCAACATTCCAGATGAGGAACTAAAAACCGCCGTCCAACTCATCGACTCCACCAAAAGATACTCCGGCGCGGAAGCCGTTTTTAAAACCCTCGCCTACGGAGGAAAAACCTGTCCCTTTTTTTTGTATCAGAAACTCCCGTTTTTCAAAACCTTCAGCGAAGCCTTTTACCGCTTTGTCGCCTCTCGCCGCGCTTTTTTTTCAAAGCTGACCCGGCTTTTCTGGGGAGCGCATTTAGAAAAACCAAGATACGCTTTTGCCTCTTGGGTTTTTATGCGCTTAGTCGGGCTCTCGTATTTTTTCGCTTTTGGGGCGTTGGTTTTTCAGTGGAAAGGTTTGTGGGGACATCAGGGAATATTGCCCGCCCAACTTTATCTCGATGCGCTCAAGTCTCATTTCGGATCTAAAGCTTATTTTCTCTCGCCCACTCTTTGCTGGGCGTTTAAGTCTGACGCATTTTTAGGATTTATGGCGTGGAGCGGAACCTTTTGTTCCTTATTAATAGTCTTGGGAATCGCGGAAGGCCCTTTGACTCTACTCTGCTGGCTTCTTTATCTTTCTCTCGTCTCAGCGGGACAGGATTTTTTGAGTTTCCAATGGGACATCTTGCTTTTGGAAATCGGTCTCATCAGCTTTTGGACGCTTCCCTGGAAACTTTGGCGAGGTTTTGAAATTGAAGAACCCCGACTCGTCGCGCGAATACTTCTTTTTTTTCTCCTTTTTAAACTTTTCTTTGAATCGGGACTTGTTAAGATTTTAAGCGGAGACCCTCACTGGCGCAATTTCACGGCGCTTTTTTACCATTTTCAAACCCAGCCTCTCCCAACCTGGATTGGTTGGTGGGCGGCTCAAAGCCCCAACTGGTTTCTCAAGATTTCTACAGCCGCTACTCTGGCCATCGAGCTCATCGCGCCTTTGCTGCTTTTTTTCCCCCGCCGCGCCAAGATGTTAGGCGCTATACTCATGATTTTTCTTCAAAGTCTTATCGCCCTGACCGGAAATTACGGCTTTTTCAATTTACTGACGATTTCTCTTTGCGTTCTTTGTTTCGACGATTTTTTCTTTCAGGATTTTTTCAGGAAATGGTTTTCAAAATTTAATCTTGACACCGAGACAAAGCCGCTAAACCGCTTCAAACGCCATCTCATTTTTTCTTTTGCAGGTCTTTGGGGAATTCTCTCTTTATCCCAGCTTATGGCCATGATCATTCCCCAAACCATTCCGAGGCCTCTTGAGAATTTAGACGCCGTTCTAAGCCCGCTTCACATCGCCAGTTCCTACGGTCCTTTCGCTGTGATGACCACCCATCGCTATGAAATCGTTATTCAAGGAAGCGAGGACGGAGTTTCTTGGGAAGATTATTATTTTAAGTGGAAGCCTCAAGACCTCGGACGCGCGCCTTCTTTTGTCGAACCCTATCAGCCTCGGCTTGACTGGCAAATGTGGTTTGCCGCCCTTGAGCCCTATCAAAGGCGTTCCTGGTTCACCGCTTTTCTCGTCCGGTTGCTTGAGGGTTCTCCCAGCGTTTTGTCTCTTTTAAGAAATAATCCTTTTGAGCAAAATCCTCCCAAATACGTGCGCGCTCTTTTTTATGAGTATCAGTTTACTTCGCCCGCAGCACGCCGCTTAAACGGGCATTGGTGGAAACGCGAATTTCAAGGGTCCTATTGCCCTATTCTTGCCCTCAAAGGAAATCGAAATGGCGCTTAAAAGAATTCTCATCACCGGGGCTTCTTCCGGAATTGGCCGCGAAATGGCCCTTCTTCTCGCAAAAGAAAAACATCAAATTGCCATCACAGGCCGGAGAGAAGAAGCTTTGCGGGAAACCGCTGAACAAATTGAACAAGCGGGCGGAAAAGCTTTGGTCTTAGTTGGAGACACAACCGACCCCAAAATCGTCGCCCGACATTACGGCGAGATTAAAGACCAATGGGGAGGGCTTGATTGGGCCATTCTGAATGCCGGCATCAGTCTCAGAAACGATGGAACAGAATTTTCCGCCGCAATCTATAAAAAAACTTTTGAGACCAATGTTTTTGGCGCCGCCTATTGGCTTGAAGCCATTATCCCCGACATGGTCAAGGCTCAAAGCGGGACCATCGCGGGCATCGCAAGTTTAGCGGGTTTTGTCGGGCTTCCGCGCTCGGGAGCGTACTCTTCAAGTAAATCCGCCTTGATGGTCCTTTTGGAATCTTTGCGAGTCGATCTCGCCGCGTCAAAAATTTCCGTCGTGACTATTTGCCCAGGATTTATCAAAAGCGAGATGACCGATAAAAACGACCCCCGGGACATGGTTTTTGTTTTAGACGCCGAAACCGGCGCAAAAAAAATCATCCAAGCGATCGAAAAGAAAAAACGCTTGTTTTATTTTCCCTGGCCGCTGGCCATTCCCATGACCTGGATTTTGCCCAATCTCCCAAGAGGCGTTTATGATTTCATCGCCCGACGCGCGCTCAAGAGACGTCTTAAAAAATGAGCTTAAATTTCCCTTGCAAAAATTCCCGGGGCCTGCTATAGTGTAGATATGAGGAGTTTAACGCGCGGGCTTGTCGCGCTGGTTTTTCTGGCTGGTTTTTGTCCGCGTCCGGTTTCCGCCGCCTGCGCCCAAATGCCTTGTTGCGCGGGACATACGACCCACAAAATTCCTACTCACGCGAAATCCTGCCATTTTAAAAATTTACCGGCCACTTTTGGTATTAACTCTTCTTTTTCCTCGCCAAATCCGAAAAACAACTTGGCTTTCACCTCAACGATTTCATCCCTCATTGATTTATCTGCCTCTTCCAGTCAAACGCGAACATTCTTGCCGATAGGCCCACCTAGAGACTTTGAATCTCTCGGTCGTTCCCCGCCTCTCGCCTAAGCCGTCCTTCACTTAATTCCGTCTTTTATTTCATCTATTGTTTCGTTCGCTTAAGGAGAAAATGTGTTTAAGAGTCTAATTTTAATCGCTTTAATGATGCCGGCCTGGGGAAGCGAAAACCCGCCTCAGGGTTTGGATGACCTCATCAGTATCGCCGAAAAGAACAATCCCGATATTTCGCGGGCCAAGGAGCATTGGAAATCTCTCATGGCCCAAGTTCCCGCCGAGGCAAGCTGGAATGATCCAACAATCGGCTTTCAGCGAATGAATTTTCAAGGCGGAGACGCCGGCAATTATTGGTCCGTCGCGCAAGACGTGCCGTTTCCAGGGAAACTATCCAAAAGCGCGGAGATGAAACGCCATGAAGCGCTCATTGCCTATCAGGAATACCGCGCCGAGAAACTCAATGTCATAGCCCAAGTGGCGATTGCCTACGCGCGCATCTATTGGCTTAAAAACACCGCCCAAATTCTTAAAAAAGATTCTGAGACTTTACGAGCGCTGTCAAAAGTCGTGGAGGCTTCCGTCGCCTCCGGCCGCGCCAAAGCCGATGAGGCCTTATCGGCCCAGGCCGCTTTTATTAAGGTAAGAAATGCGGCGATGGAGAGAAACGCGGAAAGCCGTGTCCAGGAAGAATCTCTCGACTCTCTTCTCAATCAACCGGCGGGAAAGCGTTGGCATCTTCTTCCGCCGTCTCAGCCGCAAGAACTTAAAATTAGCGCCGCAGGTCTCGATCAACTCGCCCAAAAAATCAGCCCGGATTACATGAAAGCTCTTCATCTCATTTCCCACGCCCAAGCCATGGTGAGCCTGGGGAAAATGGGTTTTTTGCCGGATTTTCAACTCACCGCGACCCAAGAATCCGGCCGTCCCGTTCCCGCCATGGAGGAAAGCGCCTATGGCGTCAATCTCACGATTCCCCTGTGGTTTTGGAAAGAAAAGGCCATGCTCAAATCGGCTCAAGCTCACGAGCGCGAAGCCGCAGCAGAATCGAAACAAGCCCGCAACGAAATTTTTAGGGAAATTCACTCGGAACTCATCGAGGTCAACCTACACCAAGAATTGGCTCTCAGCGCCCGACAAGAACTCATCCCATTAGCCCAAGGAGCTTTTAAAATCGCGGAAAAAGGCTACGAAGCGGGCCGCGAGAGCTTTTCCCAGCTTTCCGAAGCCGTGCGCGCGCTTTTGGACGCGCAACTAAAATATCCGACCGAAGTTGAGCTCTATCAGGAACATTTAGCGCGCCTTGAACGCGCTTTAGGTGGGCCGCCCAACACACAGCCTAACGCCATGTCTAGCCAGGAGATGAACCCATGAAATCAAAAACTCCCGTTTTTTTGACCGTCCTTTTTTTACTCATCGGCGGTTTTTTTCTAATTAAAAAAACGAACTATCCGCCCGCGCCTCCCGTCGTGGCGAAAAAAAACCTCTATCAATGTCCAATGCACCCGCAAATTATTCGCTCTAGTCCCGGAGAATGCCCCATTTGCGGAATGGATTTAAGGCCGATGGAGAATCTCAAGGAAACAGGCTCTTCCGTCCCCAATCGCGCGCCTATTTCAATTTCCGCGCGAAGAAAACAATTAATCGGAGTCACCTACGGCGAGGTGAAAATGAGGGATATTGTCAAAAAAATCGATTCTCCCGGACGCATCGCCTACGATCCCAAGCTCTATCAAGCGATCGAGGAATACCGCCAGGCTTTGGAAGCTCTTAAATCTGTTGAGCGTGCGTCTTCCGAAACGGCCTGGGCCCAATCCATGAAAAAGGCTGCGGCCTTAAAGCTCAAGCTTCTCGGATTCTCCCCGCGGCAAGTTTCGCAATGGCTTCAAAATCCGGAGTCCGCTCAAAGTCTTCTTCTGGGAAAGCGCGGAGAAGCGGTTTGGGTTTACGCCGACGTTTACGAATACGATACGCCCTTGGTCCGTCCGGGAATGTCTATGGAAATTCGCTCTCAGACTCTTCCGGGAAGAATTTGGACGGCCAAGATTATCTCGATAGACCCCGTCATTAATCCCGAGACCAGAACCGCCCGCGTTCGCGCGCGTTTAGACGATGTTCTGGGGCTTCTCAAACCCGGAACCTATGTCGATGTCGCAATTGAATCCCCCTTGGGAAAATTATTGAGCGTTCCAGAGGGCGCGATCCTAGACACCGGAGAAAACCAATACGCTTTTGTCGCCAATGAGGACGGAACCTTGACCCCGACTCCAGTCGCCATCGGAAAGAAAGCCCAAGGTTATGTTGAAATTTTATCCGGCCTCAAAGCCGGACAAACCGTCGTCACCTCGGCCAATTTTCTCATTGACGCGGAATCACAGTTTCAGAATGCGATCAAATCCTTCGCCCCACCCGATGGCTCAAAAAGCGAGTCTCAATCCAATTCAATGGGTTCCATGCCCGGGATGAAAATGTGATGAAAAATGATGAGTCTAAAAAAGAAGGCCCCGGTTTCCCGAGGCCTTGGGTAGCTATTGGCCCATCTGTCAGAATTAGTGTAACAGAAGCGATGAACATTGTCAAGAAAGTTCTAAAAACGGGGCGGACCCTCACCCCCCATCTGTCTGGAGAAAGGCAAATATCCATGAGACCTGCCGGGGCGGGACTCGAACCCGCATCTCTCCATTTGACAGATGGGCGCTCTACCATTAAGCTACCCGGCAAGGTCCTACCTATCATACGGGTGGAGAGTCAAAAAAGTTCCCTCAAGGAGCCGCTTCATGATCGCTAAAATCATCGAATTTTCCGCGCGCAATAAATTTCTTGTGATATTACTCACACTGGCCGCGATTTTAGGCGCCTTTTACGCCGTTCAAAAAATGCCGCTTGACGCTCTTCCGGATTTATCCGACACTCAAGTCATCATCGTTTCCAAATGGGATCAGGCGCCGGAGGTCTTGGAGGATCAGGTCACCTATCCCATCGTTTCCGCTCTTTTGGGCGCGCCCAAGGTCAAGGCCATTCGCGCGACCAATGAATTTGGAATTTCCCTGGTCTATGTCATTTTTCAGGATGGAACCGATCTCTATTGGGCTAGAAGCCGCGTTTTGGAGTATCTCTCAAAAATCAGCGCGGATCTTCCCAAGGGAGTTAAAACTGAAATCGGCCCGGACGCGACCAGTCTTGGCTGGATATATCAGTACGCCTTGGTGGATGATTCCCACGCGCTTAATCTTTCGCAATTGCGAGCTCTGGAAGATTGGCAAATTCGCTACCAGCTTCAAAGCGTTCCTGGAGTAGCCGAGGTTGCCTCCATCGGCGGATACCAAAAAGAATACCAAGTCAAAATCAACCCTCGCGCCCTGTGGAGCTACGGAATTCCCTTAACCCGCGTTCTTAAAGCCGTTGCCGAGTCAAACAGCGAAAAAAGCGGCGGCGCTATTGAATTTTCAGGACGGGAATTTATGATCTTGGGAAAAGGCTACTTGAAAGGACTTAAAGACATCGCCCAAATTCCCCTGGGGCGCGATCCCAAAACCGGAACGCCGGTTGTGCTTAAAGACGTAGCCACTCTCAGTCTTGGCCCGGCCCGAAGAAGGGGAGCGGCGGATTTAAACGGCCTTGGCGACGCCGTTGGCGGCATCGTCATCATGAGAAACGGAGAAAACGCCCTCAATGTCATTTCCCGCGTCAAAGAGAAAATCAAGGAAATTACGCCTTCTCTTCCGCCCGGGGTTCGCTTCGTTTCAGTCTATGACCGCTCGCGCTTGATTCATCGCGCCATCCACACCTTGACGGAAACTCTAATGGAAGAAATGCTGATAGTCAGCCTGGTCATTTTATTTTTTCTATGGCATTTTCCATCGGCGATTGTTCCCATTCTCACCATTCCCGTCTCTATTTTCCTTGCGTTTATCCCGATGGCGGCCTTCGGAATTACCACCAACATCATGTCTTTATCGGGAATCGCGATCTCAATCGGCATTTTGGTCGACGGCGCCATTGTCGAGGTCGAAAATGCCTATAAGCGTTTGGAAGAATGGCAAGCCTCGGGACGAAAGGGAGATTTTCACGAAGTGCGCCTCAAAGCCCTGACCCAGGTGGGGCCATCGGTTTTTTTCTCCCTTCTCATTATCGGAGCGGCTTTTTTGCCGATTTTCGCCTTGACCGGGCAAGAAGGACGCCTCTTTAAGCCCCTGGCTTATTCCAAAACCTTCGCCATGACCTTAGCTGCGATTTTAGCCGTCACTCTTGATCCGGCCGTCCGAATGATTTTTACCCGCATGGAGGGATTTAATTTCAAAACTCCCTGGCTCAAAAAAATCGCCGACACTTTACTCGTTGGCCGCTATTATCCGGAAGAAAAACATCCCGTCAGCCGAAGGCTTTTTAAAATTTATTCTCCCGTCGTCCGTTGGGTTCTGGAAAGGCCCAAAACCGTTATTTTATCCGCGGCCGCGCTTTTTGTCTTGAGCCTGCCGCTTTTTTGGCGCCTGGGTTCTGAATTTATGCCGCCCTTAAATGAGGGAACCATCCTTTATATGCCGACCACTCTTCCGGGAATCTCGATTGCCGAGGTCAGCCGCGTCCTTCAAATTCAAGATGAAATATTAAAGTCTTTTCCCGAGGTTAAAACAGTTTACGGAAAAGCCGGACGCGCCGACACCGCCACCGACCCGGCGCCTCTTTCGATGATGGAAACGACCGTCGTCTTAAAACCAAGAAAAGATTGGCCGAGAGTTCTCTGTTTGGGCGGGCTTTGGAAATGCCGCTTAAGTTACAAAGAACTTATCGCCCAAATGGATCAAAAGCTCAAGATTCCGGGCTTTCCCAATATTTGGACGCAACCCATTCGAAACCGCATCGATATGCTTTCGACCGGCATGAGAACGCCGGTCGGCGTTAAAATTTTCGGCCCCGATTTGTCCGGCATTCAAAAACTGGGAACTCAAATCGAAAAAGTCTTAAGCGCGGTCCCTGGAACCCGCCGGGCGGTGGCGGAAAGAACCGTCCAGGGTTATTACATCAATATTCATCTCAACCGCCTGGCCCTGGCCCGCTATAATCTATCGGTCAATGAGGCCAATACCGTTATTGCCGCCGCCTTGGGAGGAACAAATCTCACCGCGACTGTCGAAGGCCGAAAGCGTTTCCCCGTCAACGTCCGCTACGCTCCGGACTTTAGAAATAGCCTTGAAAAAATTAAAGAGACGCTCATTCCCATTTCCGGAAAAACCCAAATTCCTCTCGCGGAAATCGCCGACATCCGCAAAAGCCCCGGCCCGGACATGATTCGAGATGAAAATGGAGAACTGACCGGATATGTCTATCTTGATTTAGATACTTCCAACCTTGGCGACTATGTCCAAAAAGCCAAAGCGGCGATTCAAAAGTCGGTTTCCATTCCTCCAGGATACCGGTACGAACTGACCGGTCAATATCGGCAGATGAAAGCGGCCGATAAACGGCTTACACGCATTATCCCGCTGACCTTGTTTTTAATTTTCCTTCTTCTGTACTTTAACACGGGTTCCTGGACGGAGGCGGGAATCGTCCTTCTGGCCGTACCTTTTTCCGCGATCGGCGCGATCTGGCTTTTGTGGATTTTGGGATACCATCTATCAGTCGCCGTCTGGGTTGGGTTTATCGCGCTTTTAGGGCTTGACGCCGAAACGGGGATTTTCATGCTTCTCTACCTTGATCTTGAAAGAAAGGCTCGCATGGCCTCCGGACATCTCAACACCCTGTCCGATTTAAAAGAGGCGATTCACGACGGCGCGGCTAAAAGGCTTCGCCCCAAATTAATGACGGTTTCCTGCGCGTTTTTGGGGCTTTTGCCCGCGATGATGGCCCGCGGCGCGGGAGCTTCTCTCATGAAGCGCATCGCCGCCCCCATAGTCGGCGGACTTTTCACCTCGTTTCTGCTCGAACTTCTCGTCTATCCCGCGCTTTATCTTTGGTGGCGCGGGCCCAAAGGCCTAGGCCATCCCTAGGCCTAAAGGCCCTGACTAAATTTGAAAGATAAGTTTATCCTAACGTTATGAATACTCAGCGCCGCCCCAAACAAAAGTGGCTGGCCCTTCTTCTCGTTTTTTGTCTTATTTCCCAAAGCGCGCTTTCAATCGCCGCTGATTTTGGGGAAGTCCGGGAAAGTATCCCGCAAAATTCAGGCCTCGGGCATTCCCTGACAGGACCCGAACTGTCTTTTTTCCTCACGCCGCAGGAAATGTTAGGGCAATATCAGGAGGCCGAAGCCCACTATCAAACTCAAATTCAAAGAGTTCTCTCGCTTCCCCCGGATCAAATTAATTTCGAGAATACCGCGAAAGCCCTTGAAACGGCCTCCGCCGAATATTCAGATAAAATCCAGCCCCTCATTTTCTTAAGCCAGGTTTCCCCTAATCCGCAAATCCGGGAAACAGCGGAGCGAATTGAAGAAAAAGCCCAGAATTTTGGAAACCATATCGACCGCGAGGCCCTTTACCATGTTTTGCGCCGTTGCGCCGATCAAAAAGAAAATCTTGATGAAAAAGACGCGGAATTACTGAAGAGCAGTCTCCAAAGTTTTGAATCCGGCGGAATCGGACTTAAACCCGAAGCGAGAGAACGCCTTCAAGCCATTGAGGAGCGTTTGGGGCAAATCTCAATGGAATTTCAAAAGAACATCAATGAAAACAATGATTTCATCGCCGTGGATGAAGAAGGACTCAAAGGCCTGCCAAAAGATTATGCCGACGGTCTCAAAAAAGACGAAAGCGGGAAGTATCTCGTAACCCTCAAATACCCGGACTATGTCCCCTTCATGCAGCAAGCCGAAAACGCTTCTTTAAGAAAACAGCTTGAGTTTAAATTTAACAACCGCGCGTCCGAAAAGAACGTCCCTCTATTAACGGAGGCCTTGCGGCTTCGGGATGAATCGGCCAAGATTCAAGGATACCCCTCTTATCCGGACATGGCTTTGGAAGACCGAATGGCCGAAAAGCCGGAAAATGTCTGGAAGTTCTTAAACGGGCTTTTGCCTCTTTTGAGTTCCAGAGGCAACGCGGAGCTTCAAGAGCTTCTGAAAATTAAGCAAAAAGATTTCCCCGAGGCCAAAGAGGTTTATTCTTGGGAAAAAAATTATTACCTGGCGAAGTGGCACAAGGCTCAAAGCAAGATTGATGAGGGCTCGGTCAAGCAATATTTTCCGGTCAATCAGGTTGTTGAAGGAACTCTTAAAACCTATCAAAAGATTTTGGGAATTAAATTTTCCGAGATTCAAAATCCAGATGTTTGGCATAAAGATGTCCGCGCCTTTGAAATTAGAGACGCCCAAACCAGTCAACGCATCGGACATTTTTATCTTGATCTCTATCCTAGGCAGGGCAAATTCGGACATGCCGCGGCTTTCTCTTTAATCAACGGCCGAGAACTCAAAAATGGATACCAAAAGCCTGTCGCGGCCATGGTGGCCAACTTGAGCCCGCCTCGCGCAGATCGTCCGGCCCTGCTTAATTTTGACGAGGTGGAAACCTTCTTCCATGAGTTCGGGCATCTCATGCACCAAACGCTGACCAAGGCTCGATACGCGAGTTTCGCGGGTTCTAATGTCGCGTTAGATTTTGCGGAAGCGCCGTCCCAGATGATGGAAAATTTCATTTGGGAGCCCGAGGTTTTAAACGAGATTTCCGGCCATTATCAAGACCCTTCAAGGAAACTCCCCCAAGAAATTCTTAATGAGATGAAAAAATCCAAAAAAATGGGAGAAGCCCTGGCTTATCTAAGACAACTGGCCCAGGCCCTCGCCGACATGACTCTTCACGCGACGGTCCCCAATGACGCCAACACTCTTTTCAATCAAATCATGGGCTGGATTGGACTTTTCCCGCCGCAGGAAAACACTCATCCCGTCGCGAGTTTCGGACATTTACTGGGCGGCTACGGGGCGGGCTATTACGCCTATCTGTGGTCGGAAGTTTTTGCCGATGACCTTTTCTCGCGCTTTAAGAAAGAGGGAATTTTAAATCCCCAGGTCGGCATGGACTACCGCAAAAAAATCCTTGAGAAAGGCGGCGAACGCTCCGAAATGGAATCTATGAAAGATTTCTTAGGCCGCGAACCCAACAACGAGGCTTTTTTAAATAAAATCCTCAACTGAAGAGATTTTTCGACTCCGCTCCGCGGCAATGGGCCTTTTGCCGGAATTAACCTAGGCCCTTTGGCCCTTCTCTTTTCTCAAGTTTGACCCCATAATATTTATATGAAAGAAATAAAAAAAGTCCGGTCCGCGGCGTGGATTTCTTTCCTTATTCTTCTCTCTCTTGGCCAGAGGCGCCGCGGCGCCCTGGCGCAAGAAGCCAGGATAGAAGCCGCGCCCATGGGGAATTTCGAAATACCTTTATCTCCCGGTGAAGACTCATTAAACCCGCAAATCCTCCCCTCGAACATTCCCTCGGACGATCATTTGGAACTTAAACAAGAAAACGCCAAGGTTCCGCGGAATTTGAGGGAAGAAATTTTGCCAATCACGCAAGAGACAAAAACCTCAAAATCGCCGAATACCCTTGGCGGAAATACGAGGGACTCTTTCATTCACGCTCCAGAGACTATTCCGAGCGGCGCCGAGAGCGGCGTCCAAAGCCTTCGGGAAAATGCGGCACATTCTTTAAGCCGCGCCCGGAAAGCCATTACCGAGTTCACGGATGGAACCGCCGGCCGGCCCTCGGACGGCTCCTTGCATTCCGATTTAGCGCCCACCACAATGCCGGAAGAAATGACTGCGGCTAAAATGCGCCGCCGCGAATCCGGTTTCCTTGCAAAGACCCTGGGTTATTCCCCGGAATTAAAAAAGCTCTTGCCATCCTTAATTTTCAAACGCGACGCCAAGGACTCGGACTGGGAGAATCTCGCGAATTTCCTGGGAAGACAGCATCCCTGCGACGTTACATGGGGCCTCTATAATTCCATTCGGAATGTCGCCATGGCCGAGAAACCCGCGCGCGAAAGAGCCGCTCTTGCGCTCCATCTCTCCAGCGAATACGCCAAATTTCTCGATAAAATCGTAGACGACCAGCGAATGCCGGTTGCGTTTAGGAAAGAAGCCAAGGCCGCCGTTAAACCCTTCTCGGACGGAACGCTGGTGCAGGCGCTCCTTCTTGCCCGCCAAGACCGCAATCAATGGAAGCAAACAGCATCCTTAAGCGCTCCCCAGGAGAAAAGAAATCCAAAAGCCTCGCCCCAAGACGCCAAGGAACCGGAAACAATCGCGCCCTGGCTTGTTCCGACGCCGGAGGCCGAGAATAAAACTGGAAAAGCCGGAGAAGTCAACTCTTTCCAATGGTCCCTCCGCGAAATCTCGACTAAGCTTGTCAATCGATATTTCTTTTATGAGAAGGCCTTGTCGAGAAGGCGTCTCGCGTCGGCGGGACCTATCCGCTTTTCAAGGAAACTTAAGACTCGTTTAACCTATAAGATTAGTAAAGAATTCAAGACTCTGCGCAATTTTATTTATTATTACGATACAGATATCGACCGTTTCATTGACTTTACAATCTACAGAGGTCTTTTTCCGGAGAAAAAGCGGCGGGTCATAAGCGTTGCCAACTACGATGGCTTGGAAATGGCGGAAACTGCATCAGGCTTCGTAATTCGCGCTCATTTTCTAACGGACATCGACAATCAAGCCGTCCTGGACGCCGTGAAAACCTCCATCGAGGACTACTGGCGGGGAGAATTCTCCTACAGCGGCAAAACCTACAATCTGCAAACCGAGGTTTCCATCGAACGCATCAAGCCGGGGACGCTTCCTTCCTCTAAGCAATTGCAAATCCTCGACGGCTTCAACCAAACCAGCCATGTTGGGAGAGGCGAGCCCATCATTGTCTTGGGAAGAACATCCCTATCCTATACAACCGCCGCTCATGAATTTGGGCATATTCTCGGATTAAACGACGAATACCAGGAAAGTTATAATTTTTCATCGCATCAAGGAAGCTCAATAGCGCCTTATGACAGTCTAATGGCCCAGGATCGGACTGGAAACGTTTTGCCGCGGCATCTTAAGATCGTCTACCAGCTCCTGCGCCGCCATTCGCTTGCGAGGGAAAGACATTAGGGCTTAAGGCGTCAACTTCGCCCCGGATTGCTGATACCAATATTTAGGGGCGTTGGAATCAAGAGGATAGCGTAGAGGAGCGGTCGCGTCCACAAAAGCAATCACCTGGCTTCCACTTACGACATACCCCCAGCCCCCGGTATTTTTAATCTTAGATCCGTCAACTTGTCCGTTTTTTAAAATCGTAGGTGGATAGACCGTGACTAAGCGAGTGCTCCGGTAGCTGGGAATTCCCATCTCCACAATTGGAATTTCAAATAAGTATTTGGGAACCAAGGATTGAATATCCGGAGGAATTGTCCCCTGGTCATGATAATAAGCCGCGATAGCGGAATCAATATTTCCCAAAAATGAAAGAGTCTGGGATTCATCCGCCTGAACCTGGATTTTGGAAGCTTCCTTATCCATCGCGCGCGAGGATGAGTCGGTAAAAAGTTTAGTCGAAGACGCGCAAGCCGAAAATGAAAACGCAACCGCTAAGAAAAAGAACTTTTTCACCGTAAGACCTCCCTGATTGTTCCGCCTCCGACAACCTCCGTTCCATGATACAAAACCGCTGATTGCCCAGGAGTAATGGCTCTCTGTGGGGAATCGAAATGAACGCGCACCCGTCCGCTTTCCGTCAATAAAAATTCCGAAGACGCGGGCGCGTGGCGATGGCGAATGCGAACCTCGGCACGCCCGCCTGAAATGGGACGGCCGCAAGTCCAGCTCATGTCGGAAACTTCAAAAGAAGACGCCATCGTCTCTTTCTTTTCTCCAACAATCACCGTTTGGTTTTGAGGATCCAGGCGCACAACATATTTTGGATCCATTAGTCCCGCGACCAAACCTTTTCTCTGCCCAATCGTATAACCAACAGTCCCTTCATGACGCCCAATCTCCTTCCCGGAAACATCTTTGATGGGGCCAGACTTAAGCGCGGAACTCATTTGCGAACTCAAGGGATGAGACTTCACAAACCCGCGATAATCGCGATTCGGAATAAAACAAATTTCTTGACTCTCCGGTTTTTCCGCTGTTTCAAGCCCCAGGCGCCTTGCGTAATTTCTGACCTCGGGTTTTGAAAGTTCTCCCACGGGAAAAATCAACCGGGATAATTCTCGCGAACCCAAATTATAGAGAAAATAAGTCTGGTCCTTATTTTCATCCCGCGCCCGGTAGAGTTTTCCGTCTTGAACCCGCGCATAATGGCCGGTGGCCAAAAATCTCGCATTCCATGCCTGGGAAAGACCCAAAAGATGGCCGAATTTGACGAAGCGGTTACAGAGAGCGCAGGGGTTGGGCGTATCCCCCTGAAGATACGATTCGACAAAAGGGCGAATGACCTTATCCTCAAAAAGTTCATCGGTTGTCACCACATAGTGGGGAATATTCAGGCGGGAAGCGACCGCTTTCGCATCCGCAATATCTGCCGGAGAGCCGCAACAGCCAAAGCCCGTGGGCGCGCCCGGTAAAAGCTGAAGAGTCACGCCAATAGTTTCAAAGCCTTGTTCAACGAGCAGCGCGGCGGCGACAGAACTGTCCACCCCCCCTGACATCGCGACAACGGCGCGTTCTTTTTTCATGCCGCGACCAAAGAAGCCGAACGCATTTTTTGAACCGCGCCCGGAAATATTTCAATAAACCGGTTCACTTCTTCTTGTTTGGTGTTCCAACCAGTGGAAACGCGCAAAGCTCCCTTGATTAAATTTTTGGGGAGGCCCATAGCGCGCAGCACATGAGACGGGCTTGAAAGTCCCGCCGCGCAAGCTGAACCGGATGAAACGCAAAGGCCCTCCAAATCAAGGGCAATGGATAAGGAATGTCCATCCACTCCCTCAATTGAGAAATTAGAAGTGTTCGGCAGGCGTTTGGCGCCGCGGCCGTTGAGCCTCACGCCTTCAACTGAAAGACACGCTTTCTCAATCTGAGCCTGCCATGCCAAATATTTGGCGGAATGATTAAGTTCCTCTAAAGCCAGTTTTACCGCTTCGCCCAAGCTGACAATCCCAACAACATTTTCCGTCCCTCCCCGGCGTCTTTTTTCTTGAAGTCCGCCAATCAACGGAAACAGTTTGACTCCCTCTCCGATATAGAGGGCCCCAACGCCCTTAAGCGCCCCTAATTTGTGTCCAGAGATAGACAATAAGTCTACCCCCCAAGATGAGGCCGCAATTTCAATTTTTCCAGCGGACTGAACCGCGTCAGAATGAAACAAAACTTTTTTTCCCCGGCAATAATTCGCGATTTTTTCAATGGGCTCAATCACTCCGGTCTCATTATTGGCGTGCATAACCGAAACCAAGGCCGTTTCCCCATCAATAGCGTCACAGAGAGAATCGCAATCAACAATCCCGTTTGAATCCACCTGGGTTTCGTAAATTTTAAATCCCTGGCTGGATAAGACGGGAAGCATCTCCCGAACGCTATCGTGTTCAATAGAGCTCACGATAATTTTATTTCCGCCTTTCTGCTGGCGAGAATGCCAAGCGGCTCCGTAAAGAGCGGCGGAATTTGATTCCGATCCGGAAGAAGTGAAAACGATTTCTTGCGGGCTGTTCGCCCCTAATAAGCGCGCAACCGCCTCTCGAGCGGACTCAACAGCCCGTCGCGCTTCCTGGCCCAGGCGATAAGGACTGTTGGGATTGGCAAAGTTTTCTCTTAAATACGGTTCGACCGCTCGCGCCACCTCCGGGCGAAGAGGAGCCGTTGCGTTGTAATCGAGATAAACCGCTTGCATGATGTTAAGGGCCGAAACCAAATCCCTTAAAAAGACTATCCTCGGACTGGGCGGCAGGAGCGGCAGCTTCTTTTTTCTTCTTGGGAGAAGCGGGAGAAGACGCGGGCGGCAAGGTTCCAGGTAGTGGAGCGGCGGCGGTACCCCCGGATAAACTTCGAACCGGCGCCACAATCACTTTCCGAATTCCTTCCGCAAAAACAATCATCCCGGTTTTTTGCTCATAATAAAGCCTAAAGGGACTCTGCTTCATCTGCGGATCATAAGCCTTTCCCAGATTAGCTTTCTCTTCCTCCCACCCGGGGTTATACACCAATTTTCCCCTGACGTCCACGATTCCGTCTACAATCGGCAAAGAAAAACGAATTCGGTAAAAACCGTTTGAATCGCTGACCCCGGGATCGAAAGAACTAACCGCCAAGGCTTTTTCCCCCGTATCGAATTGATCTTGATTCTCTTGTCCTTCAGCGGAAGCCACCGCGCGAACGACCACGCCTTGAATGGGATTATCCGCATAATCGGTGACCACTCCCTGAATATAGCCGTCTAAAAAATCGCTTTTCTTCGGAAGAGAGAAAAAAACGTAATCACTGACGCCCGTCAATTTTTCCGTGATGGAAAGGTCCACCACTCGGCCTTCGGCAAAATCCAGAACGACAATCTTTCGAGGAGCCCCGCCGCAACCCCAAAGAGTTAAAAGCGCGGCCAGGAAAAGCAGTCCCGCTTGATGGCGCGTTTTTATTTTTTTCATAGAAAGGAACGCCTGAAAAGGATGGCCGCAACCAGAATCGGCAAGAGGCTAAGCGAAAGCCACCACCGAGCCAAATTATCGGAGTCAGACAGAGGCGGCAATTTCGGAAAGGAAACCGCGTTTAATTGAGCCTTGGAAGCGTCTGACCTGGAAACAGAAGAGAACGGAACGAAGAAATTCCATTTCGGATTTAATCTCGGAGAAATTTGATCGCGCAAACCTTGATAGACTCCCCGCATTTGATCAAACAATGAGAAATCTAAAATCCGCCTAGAGACGGTCATGACAATCAAAACCGGAAATCGGCCGATCTCGGAAATGCCTGAAAGAAAACCGCCTCCCACGCCGTTTCCGGCTTCATAAACTTGGGATGGGGCCGTCCACGAACGCAGCAAACCTCTTTTATTTGAATCTTCAGGAGAAGGAATTTCTCCAACCGGAGAAGCAGCAGGGTCTCGTCCCAAAGAAACAGACGACGCATAGTTATGGACAGTCCCTAATTCTTCTGTTGTTAGCTCCTCGCTCGCCTGAGACGGGGAAGCTAAATTCAGTAAACCAGTGGAATTTGGGACTGTCCCTAACTCCCCGATAGACAAACGCTGTTTTGAAGGCGTTTTGGATTTTCCTTGCGATAAAAGCCGCCAAAGATCATCGCTGATTTGGCGCCCCTCTTCAACTGATTTCTTTGCGCCCTTTTCCCAAACCCTCAGATTCTGGAGAGGTTTTTTAATATCGAGTTCCCGACGCCGAATGTGTTTCGAGAAAGGCAAATTTTGGTTCCGCGGGAAAAGAACGGAAGCCCCAGCCGCTGGAACAGGCTCGACGTTATTGGTCGCCGGGCGAGTCTCCGGAGACTTTGAGGGTAAATTGGGGCTCATAGTCATCTCTGAAAGAACTCCCAAGGGAATCATTTGAGGAAGACCGGTTTGAGGATAGGTCTGGGTCAAGGGCGCGCCAATCCCTGAAGGCAAACCCGCATTTTGAGGCAAGGCCTCGAAATTCGCGGATCCCGAAAAAGCCATCGGCATCACGCCATTAGAGCCTACGATATTGCGCGAAAAAGTTCCGGCGAGGAGATTTCCCCCAAAAAGACAAAGGGCCAGAACTATTAACGCCGATGTTTTAATCTTCATTCCTTAGAATTATAGAACATTCTTCCCACGCTTTTTCTTCTTAAAAAGCGCGTTTAAAATTCCCGCCAGGCTTCCAAAGAAAAGCGTTATTTTAGCGGCATAGGAAAGAATTCTATCTTTAAGCGAAACCGCCGCATGAGGGATAAAGGAAACCGCGAGCGCAGGTTCTAGTTTTTGCAAGCGGCGAATGTAGCCTTTCCACCATGAAATCTGCCGCGCCAGGCTCTTTTCCCTTGCCCGGTCGGCTTTCAGGCGAGACTCAATTTCTTGTTGGGTCAAGACTCGAATCTCCCGCCCATAGACGTCTTCATGGAGCCGGTCCGCCGCGGCTTTAGCATTGGAATCTAACGTCGCATTTTCCTTTCTCATGCGCTCAATTTCGGCTTTTCTTTGGTTCAGGCTCGCCAAATCGCTTTTCTTTGCTGGAAGGTCTTTTTCAATTTGATCGACATATCCGCGAGCTTCCTTGTAATCGGATTGATACTCCCGCGCTCCCGCTTCTATGTGAACCGTTTTCTGGGCGCGGTTGACCCAAATATCCTCGGGCTTCCCTGAAAAGACAATCTCGCCCGAACCGGCGGCTTGAGGAGATAATCCCAGCTCTTTGTCGCTTAAAGCCTTGGCCAAGGATTGTTCCCCGACAGAGCCGTCCTTTTTAGATTCTTCGTAAGTCTTCTCCCGCCCCTGCATTTCGTTGACGACGACCTCAGACACTCCGCCGTTAAAATGAGCCAGGGTTCTTAAGCGCGCCGCGTTAATATCTTCCTGATAATAGCGCAATAGCCGCGCCAAAAACTCCGCGCCAAAGTGAACATCCTTGTCTTTAAAGCGTCCGCTCAAAGACGCTTCGCTCTCTCCGGGCATGAGCGTCGTTTGTCCCACGCGCAAATCGGGCGGGAATTGGCTTAAGTCATAATAAGGAGTCACCGGGTCCGGAAGGAAATTAAGAACATCCAGGGCTCCCGCAACCTTACGGAAAAACCCATGATGATCAGTTTCTCCGCCTTCTGTTTTATACATCGCGACACGGCCAAGATAGTGCTGGAACCTGGGATCTCGCCCCGCCCATTCCGCCGGAAGTCCCACGATTTCGCGCGGAACCTCCATCATCAAACTCCCCCAACGCCAGGGCATCACGCCCCAATATTTTTTAAACGGCAAGTGGAAAGAAACGTTCTTGGCGCTCTGCTCCAAATATCTCTGATTCAAAAGGACGGGCAGTTCATCAATTCCCTCTTTCGATAAGCGGGTCTTAATCTCGGGGCGGATACGCATTGCATAGTCCTCCGGGCTTTCATTCTGCTTACGCGGAATATCCTTTTTAACCGCATCAGAGACCTTGGCAATCTCCTCATGGATTTGGCTCTGAGTCTGGCCTTCCCGCCCTACCCAGACCTCATAATGGCTGACGCGCAAGGCGGGATTAAGCGTCTTGTTCTTCGCGTCAAATACGTTCTTTTTTCCCTCAATCGTCCTTGATTTTAAGGTCCAGGATTTCGCGGCTTTTTCCATTTCAGAAGAATTGGTGTAGTATTCCTTCAAGCGTCCATCAGAATCCATCACCGCCGCATAAATCGGGCCCCGCACATAGACAGCGGCGCTGCGCGGCGACAACCGGTCGTCCAGAACGGAACGGCCGTAGGTCGGGGAAGCCTGGGCATGGAGAACTGTTCCTTGTTTATCCAGCCCCAAAATCAAATCTCGACTGCGGTAAAGGCTCCAGGTCTTTGAATGTTGTTTGATTATGGACGCATCTTCAACCTGTTTCTTGGCGTCGGTAAACAACGCGGATTCAAGTTTTAAATTTTCGCGCGCGGCATTCAATTTCTTGGAAAGGACGCTTGCGCGTTTCTGGGCTTCTTTATAATCGTGATTAGCGGCCAATTCCTTTTTAATTTCTTTGTCCAACCGCTGGCCGTAATCCTGGTCTGACTCGTTATCTTTCCGGGGATTCTGCGCGCGAATGTCCGCTTTCACTTTTTCCAGAGTCTCGTTAGATATCCGAACTCCCTTTAACATCGCTTTCGCGGCTTCTTTTTCTTTTTTCTCGGCCGCCGCCTGAAGTTGTTGAGCCTTGACGAGTTTGAGTTGAGCGACCTTAAGGCCCGAATCCGCGTCAGAAAACGCTTTTCTCGCCGCGTTGAAATCATCCTGGCTTAAATAGATGTCTGAAACTTCTCCTTTCTCATTTCTCGCAAAACCGTATCCAGCCAATTTCAATTCCGCGTATCCGGTCCGGAGCTCCGCCTGCCTCCGATAATCAAAGAAATCCGCCAAATCCGCGGCTCCTTTTTGGGAGAGATAAACCCGAGAAAAATCTCCCTTTAAGGAAGAAGCCTTCAGAGATTCTAGGGTCTCGAATTTATCCGAAGGCAAAACCGCTTTCCCATTATACACGTAGATTTCGTAATGGTCCGGAGACCGCGCCCAGGCCGCCAAGGCCGGAAGCCGGTAGTGCAAACGCCCCGTATCCTTTGGATCATGAGTCTCGAAGAAAAGAACTTTTCCTTGGCTTAAAAGGCCTTGAGGGCCAAAAAGCTCTTGAACGGAATAACCCTTTTTGCCGCCGTCCTCGGCGAAATCATATCGGCTGAGGCGGTCCGCTAAATCAATCACGCGAGAATCTTCCTTAATGCCGTTTTGGGCTTCTGATTTCCGGCGTTCAAAAGCGTCCAGCCCTGGAACAAATTCAACCTTGGTATCTGATTTGAGGAAATAACGCCCTCCGCGTTCAATAATCTTATCGGCGCCTTGATATTGCGGATTAGAACGCGTGGATAATTCCTCTTGAGTCAGCCAACCGTTTACCGCCCAAAGTCGTTGCCCATTCTTATCCACTTGAGTTTGAACATAAAGCGGATGAAGTTGCGCGCCGTTTTTGAGCCAGTCGGCCTTTTTATTTTCCAACTGCTCAATCTTAAGCGCGGCGGCATTGATGGACTCCTCCGAACGCCCTTCCCAGCGCTCCGCAAAAAGCCGTGATTTTTCAAGCATGATCAGGGCGTCCAAAGCGAGAATCCCCCGCCCAGCTTCCTTTGAATCAATTTGGCGGTTGAGGCTCTTTCTGGCGTCATAAAGAGCGTCCAGCGTGCGCATGAGTTCCACGTTTCCTTGAACCTCTTTGAGGTCCAAGGTCCGAATCAAATCCTCGTCAAAAACTTGCTGAGCCTTGAGATAATTGTCCAAAAGTTCGTCTCTTAGGATGAACTCGTCATTTTTCAAGGGCGAGGAGAAATAGGAATCAATCAGGGCGCCCTTGGCCAGAACTAATTCCTGATGGTCCGCTTGAAGGGCTTTAAAGGCGGCTTCAGCCTTCGGAGAAACCGCAACCGCGTTCCAATAAGCGTCGCGAATATCCAAGGCGGCTTGGGAATATTCCGCCCGTTTCTCTTCGCTTGAGCTCAACTCCCGCTCCAAATCCTCGCGCAAAAACGTTAATTGGGGATCTTTCTTTAGAACTTCAGTTTTAAGCGCCTCAAGGCCGAACATCAAAAGATTTCTCTTTCCGCGCGCGTCATTTCTCGCCAAGAGGCGCAAGCGTTCTTGAGATGAAAAATCTTCCGCGGTCGCGTCCTTGGAATCTTGAATAGAAGTGCGGTAAAGGCGGGCAACCGAGTCAACGGAATCAATCATCTGCTGGGAAATTCCCAGGCTCTTAAGACGCTGATCTTGATCAAGGACAAAATTCGGGTCTTCCATGCGATCGGCCCAATAACTCAAAAGTCCCTTGTCGGAGGGCGGAGTAGGCAAACCCCTGTCTCCCAAAGCGCGCTGGTCCCCCAAACTAAAATTCTTAAGAGAAAGATTGGGCGCCGCTGAGTTTTCCTTCTGTCCCAAGGCCTTAAGTTCCGCGACCAGAGAAACGAAATTTGATTTTAAATCCGCCGACTGGCGAATCAGCCTTTCCCAGGCATGGACTAAATTTTTATTGGCCTCTAATAAATCTTGCTGGGCCTTAAGCGAGTCCTTGTTTTGATTAGCCGTCCATTCCTTTTGCTTTAAGTCATTGGCCGCCTCGGTCAACAGGCGGCTATCGGCCTGAACTTCCTTCATCCCGCCGGAAACGCGGGCCATTTGAGTATAGAGAACCAGTTCGAGTTTTTGAAACTGCCCCTGGGCCTTGAGCTGTTCGCGGATGGAATCAGACAGGATATTGGTCAAACCGCGCTCAATTTCCTGCGGGTCGGGGGCTTCTAAAAACCCGCCAAAAATGGGAGTTCCGCGGAAAATTCCAAACGCGGCAATAGGGGTAATTCCCTGATAGCTCATGTGTTGGGCCAATACATTAGCGCGAATTTGATTCATGAAAATATCTTTTTCGTTGTTGGGGCCAAAGGCGTCAAGCCCCAGCATTTGAGCGATGCGCGCTTTTTCCTCGGGAGAATTAATTTTTTTAACCAGACGGGGCAAATCGCCGGAAGAATCGGCGGCCGAAAATTCCGGAACAAGATTTGATAAAAGACGCAAGCGGTCCTCCGCCGTTTGCCCCACGGGTCTTGAAAGCCCCAAAAGCGCCCAAATCTCTTCCGTTTGAGCGATCGCTTTTTGATGAGCCGACTCAAACATTTTCTCCCAATCATCTCCGACTTTTTTCCCTGAATACGACTTAATCCAGTTAATAAAGCGAATATTTTCGGTGAAACTGGCCAATTCCGAATCGGCCAAAGCCGCCGCGCGCTCGCGGGCAATTTTATCCAGACGCTCGGCCTTGTCCTGGGATAATTGGGCCAGGGCGATTAAATCCGGAGCCGGAGTGTCTTTACTCTTAAGGCGCAACTCAATCCACGGCTCTAAAAAGCCGCGGTTAATCGGCGTCTCATCCAGAGTCTGCCGCGCGTAAAAATAGCGCATGAACATTTCCGCCGGAGCCTTGTCCAAGCCGGGCGCGGGAATCGGGGGCAAGGAATCCAAACGGGGAGTGCGGGTCACTTTTTCTTCGCCCTCAATCAAGCGGCGTCTGAGCTCCGCAAAACTCGCGGGAAGCGCGGCATGAGAG
Source organism: bacterium (assembly GCA_021822495.1). Classification (GTDB taxonomy): domain Bacteria; phylum Elusimicrobiota; class Elusimicrobia; order UBA1565; family UBA9628; genus JAKAQV01. Next base: position 68,827 of record JAKAQO010000001.1, read on the forward strand.
GGATTTGAGGAATCGCTTCCCAGGCTCATCAAAGAAGCTTCGATGACGGCTTTCTGTCCTTTAAGTTCTTCCACCTTGGCGAGGCTAAGCGGGTCTCCCTTGGCCGACAAGCTTTGAATCTCGGAATCAATGATTTGAAGCCGGACTTGGCTGCGCGCGCGAAGAGTCGACAAATGAGAGTCAAAGGAACCTTGCTGCCTTTCTTCCGTCAAAAGCCTCAGACGCGCGGCCATCACCTTATCGGCGCGGCCCGAATCTTCTTCCGATAAGGCGCTAATCAAACGTCCGATTGTTCGAGCCGTCAGTGAAATGGGGTCCGCCGAAACGTCCTGCACCTTCAAGTTCCTATCCACCATCTTTTGATACGCCTTGGCCACTTGAACGCGGGCCGCGAAAATGGTCTTTTGTGCCTCAACCAGATTCTGGCCTTTGAGCGTTTCCTGGAGCTGTTGATAAGCCTTCTCCGGAGAAATGTCAATGGACAAAGGAGAATCCGGCGGGCGGCCCATCAAGACATTGAGCGCCGAGTGGGCCTCATCATTAGTTAAAACCATTTGCGCTCGCCACAATTTCGCGCTGAAAATTTCTTTTTGTACTTTGTCAGCCCGCGCGCGATCATGAGAAGCCTGAGCTTGAGAGAATTGCCGCTCAAGATCGGGCAGAACTTTTTCATCCATTTGGGCGATAATGGACTGCGCGGCCTTGGCCTGAACGATATCCTGATACATTTGAAGGGCCGTCTCGACTTGAAGCTTTGATTCCAAGGCTCCGTAATAAGCCGATTGCCCTCTATCGGCCTTGACTTGCAATTCTTTCAGTTCCTGCGGTTGGAAGCGCGCGCCGGGAATCGGCAGGATTGGAAATCCGGTAAAGCCAAAAGAAGGCAAAAACCCGGTGCCCGTGGCAGTGAGATCCGCTCCAATCATCAGGTTAATCCAGAATTTTTGGGTGACATGGTTGTCGGCTTTCGCCAAAGCCTGGAACTCCTCCTGATGAAGGGCCAAGGCCTCCAGGGATGAATTCTGAAACGCGGTTTGAAGGGCGCCTCCCAAATCCGAAACGCTAATGGGCGGCGCCGCTGAAGTTTTTTTACCGGCCACCACCTTATCCATTTCCGCCCAAGCCCCGGCCGTTGCGGCGCGAGATTGGGAATTGACCGTCGCCTGAGAGCTCAGATTCCACAGATTAACCGCCTGCCGAAGCTCATCTCCTGAAATCAGGCCGTTCCGATAAGCCTTTAGGGCAAATTCCAGTTCATGGCTAGTCTGGGAAAGACCCGCCGTCATCTCTTGGGAGGTTTGCCCCCAAACCTCGGCTTCACGACGCTCATTATTGGCTAAAAGGCGGTATTGGGAATGAATATCTTCCATCTCTTTAAGATCCGCCGCCTTTTTAAACAAGTAGCTCTTCTTTTTATCTTTAGACGAGGGATCATAGAAAGGCAGGCGCAAGGTTCCGCCGACGCCAAAAATTTGCCCCGCCATCAAGTCTTGAATTTGAGTTCCGATGCCGAAAGTAAACTGATCCACAAAAGGAATCCAATCCATGATGTTAAAACGGTCTTCTCCAATTCGATCTTCCAGAGAAGTCTTATCCAAGGATGCGAGAATTTTCTTTAAGCGGTCGGGGGCGGCCAATAGAGAATGAATCTCTTTAACTAAATTTTGAACGTCCGCGAGATTAAGATTATCAAACGGCGTTGAAGAATCAGGATTTTTTCCGGCCATGATGTTGTAGCGAACCCTGGCTTCGCTTAACTTCTCAAGGGCTTCCTGTAAACGCGCGTCGGCCTTTTCCTTTTCAACAACGGAAGAAGCGTTGCTGACCAAAAACCCCGCGCGCTCAGCCGCCAGCCGAGCCTTGACGATTTGAAGGGCGTTGTCCTCCCAATCCTTCGTCAACTCAACCAGGCGAGATTGAAGCAAAAGACCGTTTTTGTAAAGAGAGACCACCTTGCTGTCTAAAAGTTCTTTTTGCGTTTTCGTCAGCGTCATCATGGTTTCGGTGCCGCTCATAAAACCGCCGGTGGCGGCCAGTTCCGCCGGATCGTTTGAAACCGGGCCCGAAACAAAGCCGGCGTCTCCCACGACCTTGACGTTGTCTAAAATCGCGCCCGCCGATCTTAAGTCCTTGATATCATGATCCAAGGTTCCGATTTTCTGCTCAATGAGCCTTCTGCCAACGTCTTTCGCGAAAACTGTTTGAAGTTCCTTGAGTTCTTTTTGGCCTTTCTGAGGCTTAAGAAAACCCGTCATTTGCTTTTGATAGTCTTTAAGCGCTTTCCCCCCGTTTAAATCCTCCGCGGCGCTATGGGTTACGTCATCCCAGAGTTGAGAAAGACTCGCCGAGGTGTTGAACATCAAGGACAGGCGGTTATTGTAGCCGACAAACGGAGAACCGTATCCAATATCTACCTGTGAATGTTCATTCAGTTTCTTGCCAATCTGCGCGTAATAAGCGTCGGCGGGCCCCAACATCTGGCCTTCAGCGCTGAAAACAATTCCATTTTTTGGAAGTTCCACCGACAGCTGATCAATCGCGATATTATATTGTTGTCCCAATTCCCCGGTCGCGGTGTTGGTGATATTAACCAAGGGCTTTCCGGAATCATCATGAATGGTAAAGCCTTTAAGAATCGTCGTTCCCAATGTTTGCTGGGTAATATCGTAAGTGCCGGCATAATTGGCGTAATAAAGGTCGACGGTAAACGGATTATTGTCGTCTTTAGAGACGACTCCCGCCTGTTTGAGAAGAGCCGCTACGTTAATTTTAGGCCCAAGCTGGGTTTCGTAAAAATTCGCGCTTGCCCCATGCGCGGCGATATCGAAGGTTTGGTTGAGGCTTGGATCAAGCCCCGTGAAGTCGAGATTAGCGGTCTCAAAAAATTGCCGTGGATCTTTGGCGAACAACGCCTGCTGATCGGCGTCCAAACTCATGATCGGAGTCAGTTGAATCGAGGTTTTGGCGTTAGCCCCGTAATAATAAGGTTGATTGGCTGAATTTTGCGCCGCCGCGTCCCCAAAGCCCGACAAACCTACGTAGAGTTTTCCATTCATTAAAAGCACTGCATAATCGTCAAAGAGGAGAAGACGCGACTCATTAGCCTGGGACGCAAACGACATATTGGGAGGAACGTCTAAAATATCGTGATGAATAATCGCCTCGAAATAGTTGACGTCGTTTTTGCGCAAGGTTTCCACTTGAACGCCGACGCCCTTGTCTCCCCAAGGCGCATTTGAGGCCCCGCCGGTTTCCGGCGGAGAATAGGTGTCATAAGCCATGACGCTGAGGTTGCTTCCCAGCGCATGAGCGACATTGCCCAAGGTCACATAGTTGGTCGAGCTCAGCCCGTAAGGAACGCCAAAACCGGTTTGATAGACCAAATAGAAGCCGTCTTCCGAATCCCCCAGATTCATAACCTGCGCGCCAGGAACCAACTGAGAGATATTTTGAGGATTGGCGAGAATGCTTTGCCCCAAGGAACCGATATCAGCCGAGGAAGCGTTTTGTCCGCCTGTAAAGTTTGAAAGAATATTGTGGACAAAATCAGGGAAACTCGATTTTTTAATCACCAAAGCGGAAGCCCCAGAAGAAGAATTAAGCCCCATTCCCCAGCCGGAATCGCTTAGGTCAAGGGAAGCGACATCTTTCTTAATCTGATTGGGCAAGCGGTCCCATCCATCGTCTTTTAAGTTTTTGATCAAATCAGTCAACTGATCCTGTTTATCCTGAACCAAATCCATATCCGCTTTAAGGATTCTATCGGTCCGAGAGAGCTGCTCTTTCAATTTAGTCCATTTGTGATTGGATTCAAGAACCTTGCGGGTGTCATCCTGGATCTGGGAAATCGCGTCTGAAGTTCTTCGTAATGCACTGTCATAAGGACTATTGAGTTGCCCCATCCATGATAAGAGTTCGGCTTTCGTGCTGTTGAGGCTGTTCATGGTATTTTGAAGCGCTGTCATCATCGAGTTCATCGCCGTTAAATTGCCTTGATCAACCGTCGTCCCAGAGCCGTAAACCTGATTGGCCATGGCTTGATAGTAGGTCGAGAGAAGGTTCACCGTCCCCAAGGACTGCGGATCGTATTGACTAATTTTGAGATTGTAGAAATTGATTCCTTCCTGAAGAACGGACTGAAGGGAATTGAGCATCGCGATTTGATTGGCGTATACCGTCGCAGTCGGGGGGCTGTTCCCGCCGGAATTGACGTAGGATTGGTCTTGTTTCAATTGCGCCTGGGCGCTGTTAAGAGCGGCGGTTGCATCGTTTAAGAATTTCTCGGCCTGGGGAATTTCGGTGGTCAGTTCCTGCTGGGAGCTTTGAACCGTCGAAAAAGAATAGAGAAAACGCGCGATGGAATAAGAAATGGAGGGAGAATTAGGGCTACTTCCGGCTGAGGGAGCCAAGAATTTTGCCGCATCCAAAGCCAAAAGGGCCAGTTGTTGAGCATTGGAAACCGTCGGAGACGGCTGATGACCGGTTTGAACCCCCAACCCTCCTCCGCCGCCAACACTAATGGATGAGGCCGAACCTGATTGATTCGCGATATTTTTAAGCTCGGAGGCTAGTCCCGTTAGCTGTTGACTATTGGTCACGGAGAGAGAATAAATTTGATTATAGCCCGCTTGATTGGCCTGGACATTGGTCGGGAGTTGATAAGACGACAGATTATATTTTCCGCCCGATAAAGTTTGAATTTTCGTCAAAATCTGATTGAGTTGCGCGTCCTGATCGTTAATTTGCTGGACGCGCTGGTTCATTTCGGTGGTATAGAGCGTAATTTTTTTCGGAAGGCTGTATGGTCCGCCGCCGGGATAATTGCTGTCTTTTAAATAATCCACGGTTTCATTTCCGTTAAAATTCGGATCTTTTCTCTCATTGACCTCGGTTAGATTCGTCGAAACCGTCTGTTGAAGATTGGTGAAGTTGGTCTGCCAGGACTGCAAACTCGCTAAACTCCCGGCAGTATTTCCAGAACTGCCGCCCAAGGAGATAAGCCCCCAGGGAATGGTCTTATCGTTGAGTTGCTGAGTTTGGGTAATGAGCGAATTTTCAGCCGTGAAAAGCTGCTGGTAAACTCCGTTGGGAGACACCTGCTGAATCGAAGATTCCTGGTAAGGAATCAGTGTGTTTTGCACGGCTCCTTGAATGGCGGTTAAAGGAGTAATAATGTCGTTTTGAAGCAGGTTTTCCTTGCGATTAATGAGAGCCTGCACCGCGCTAGTCGGAGGATTGGCGTTCGCATTGGGATATTGCGCCACGAAAGATTGGTCAGCCCCGACATCGTTAATGATATCCTGCACCATATTAACCGCCTGCTTCATGGCCGACTGAGCCTGCGGCACGGTATTTTGAAGCGCGCCCTGAATAGTCGTGACCGTCGTCTGCGCTTCGCTTCCCTGAATGACCAACCAAGCCGCCTGCGGCAAAAGGGAAGCGATTTTGACTAAATCTAATGAAGCCTGAAAAGATTGAGGCGTCCCGTTATTGGGAATCTGGGCGTTTTGAAGAGCTGTTCCATAATTTTGAACAGCCGTCTGAAGCTGCGTCAAGGTGAGCCCCGACAGCCGCGGCAAACTCGGTCCCCCCGCCTGGCTAATTTGATCCGCCATCTGATCCATTTGAGAGGTTAGGGAGTTAATCGAGCTTTGCGCCTGGCTTAAGGTTTGATTCGCCTGAGCTTCCCAAACCGGCAAGGACTGGGGATAAGAGCGCCCAAACTCATCAGTCACCATCGTCTGATTGTTGGGGTCCAACATGGCTTGAACGGAGTTCAAATCCTTTTGGAAAGTTTGAAGCTGCCCTTCCCAATAAGCCTTGCGGGCGCTTAAAATATCGCTTAAAGTCATTGAATTTGATATAGCCGGGCCGCCTGGAACGTCTTTAATGATAATGGGCCAAGCCTGAGTGGGAGCCGTCTTAATTTCGCTGAGTCCATTCTGGGCCGACGCAAGATTAGTCTGAACCTCGGCTAGAATACTTTTAAATTCCTTGAGCGAAAATGCCGAGGGATTGTTGGGATTTCCATTCGTGCGCCATTGGGCCACCTGCCCCAGTTCCTGCAAACGCAGTTGGAACTTCGCCTCCAAAGCCTGGGCCTCGGAATCAAAACTTCCGCTTGCGACCCCTTCATGCGAGGCGATGGTCGCCATGACCGAAGGCAAAACGTTTTGGACGGAGGTAAAAACTTGGACCGCTGAAGAAGCTTCGCTAAAATCGGAGGCTAATTGATTTTGCTGGGTTTGATCGGCCTGGGTCTGCTGAGACACTTCCTGTTGCCACTGCGGAAGATTGGACTCCATCTGTTGCGCCGCCGCCTGGTTTTGTTGCGACAAGGCCTGGGACTGGTTGATTTGCTGGATATTGGCGTTTAAAAGACCTTCCATGCCGCCAATGGCGTTTTCCGCGGAATTAATCTCGCGAAGACCCAAGGCAAAATCCATCACCGCTGAGACTTGGGAAAGGCTCTGGATGAAGTTCATCATGTCCTGCCCGTTGCGGCGATTATTAAGGGCCTGCTGACGGGCTTTCGCCACTACTTCGAGCACTTTTCTCGTCGCATCTCTCATCTTCATCTGGGCCGCGGAATTAGTCCTCAAAACGCGAATCTGCTTCACGAGTTTTTCGATTTTGTTTTGAGTTTCTAAATCGACCTGGGAAGCAGAATCCTTGGAATTTTTGTCATTAATCCCGAGCTTTTGATCCAGACCGCTCAAAACCGATTTCAACATCCCAGAGCGCAATTCCTTGTCCTCGGCATATCCAATCCGATCTTCCGCGCTTCTGGGAGAAAGGTCATCTAATTTTTGTTTCAACTGGTGAAGACGCTTATCTGAATTCAAGGCCCGATGGCTCAAATCATGGCTTTCCGCGAGTTTTGAGCGAATGTAACGTTCATTTTGAATCTGTCTTAATTTGGCGAGCCGGGCTTTATAGGCCTTGATTTCAGCCGCGCTCAAAGGCCGGTTTTGGGATTTAAGCGCCGCTTCATCTTTTTGGACCGAGGCTAAATCTTTTTGAAGCTTTAATTCCTTGGCGCGCGCGGATTTCATCTCGTCTTTGAAATTTCCCGCCGATTTTCCAAGTTCTTTAAGACGCGCCTCCCTTTGCTCCGGGGTCTTCTTGTAAAGATCGGGATCAAACGGAATGGGTTTACTTGGGGAAGAGGCCGCCGCCGTTAAAGCCGCGGCGGAAGCCCCTGAAGTGCGGGCATTTAAGCCGTGCATCACGGCATCGGACAAATTAAATCCCAGGGCCGATTCGGCCTTGTAGAGAAGAACGTTTCCCCAGGTAATCGCTCCGCCGAAAGGAATCACGCTTTGGCCTTTCGGCGCCTCAAAGGCCGAAAAAAGACCGTGAAAACCGTGGAAATCATGTCCCGTGACCGCGTGCCAGGCGGGAGTGAGTCCCGTGTCAATCTGCGTTCCGTAGGAAAGAATCCCTTGGATTTCAGAGCCCACGGTCAAAAGCCCCAGGAAGAATTTCAGGTCCTGCCAGATAAAAAATTTCCAGAACTGGCGGGCGAAAACAGCCGAGGCCAAGGTCTGAGACCAACTGACGGAATCCAGGGGATGCTCGGCCTCAAGCCGCCTTCGATGCTGATCCAAGGATTGCGGCAAGGTAAAAATGGTCGAGAGAATAAAGGTGTTGAGAAGAGGTCCCACGACAAAATCTTTCATCAGGGCCTGGGTGGCGGCGGCCACGACCGGAGCGAAAATTCCCCCCAAGAATGGAATTCCAGAAATAAAAACAGGAAGGCCGTTGGCGGCCGAAACCAAAATCGGCCCCATCACGGGAATAGACAGAAGACTCAAGTGAAGAATTGCGACGCCCGGAGCCAAAGCTCCTAGAATTCCCATCGCCACCGCCGAAGCAACAGCCATTAAGAGACGCCGCCTCAAAAACGCGAGAAGCGGCAAGGGAGCGATATGGCCGAAGATTCTGACCAGGCGGCCCGGTCCGGTCGCAAGTAAACGGGAAGCCCAGGTTTCGCCGTTTCCCGATACCGCGCTCTCGCGCAGCACGCGGCGGAAAAATTTCTCGGCATTCTGGGTTTCTAGGACCAATCCTCCTTCCGCGTCGGCCAAACTTAAGAAATCCTCGGTCGAATGAGCAAAGGTATAGCTGATGTTTTGCCGGAAATAGCCCAGGACGAAAATATCGAACAAGTGGTAGGGGAAACGGACAAAAAAGCCAAGCAGATGCTTCTGAATCTCGAAGGTTCTTTTCAGGCGGCCCTTCCATCCCGGCTCGTAATGCACATTCGCCAATTTTTGAAACCCGATGTGGTATTTCTGCGCGTCAAAGTGCTGGAACCTTTGGGCGTTGAGTCTTTGAAGTCCCAGATAAACCGCGTCCCACTCGGCATGGGGAGAGTCTTCTTTAAGCCCGACTTTAGAAGCAAGCTCTATTACGCGCGCGCGCGTAATATGAAATTGACGAGAGATTTGATCAATGATCTGGGGGGTCTTGGCGTTTAAGGGCAGACGGGAAAGTTTTGAATCGTGTTTAAGCCCGACCACCTTTCGGTATCCAAGAATATTCTCATAAAAAATCGAAACGCCCGGAGGGCCCTTGGAAGATTCCGGCGGCAAAGCCATTCCAGGGTCGTTCGGCGGCCCTATCGGCGGACCGGCGTCTCCGATTCTCCCCGCGCCGTCAAACAGAGCCGCGTTGGCCCAGGAGGAAAACTCGGCCGAGTTAGAAGCTGTCTCCGGGTCTTGGCCTTTTTCCCCGGCATTTTGTAGGCCGAGGCCCTGAACCGGATTAAGGACTGAGTTAGGGACTGTCCCTAACTTACCCTGACTTTCGCCGGAATGAAGAGAGGAATTAGGGACAGGCCCTAGTTTATTTTCGTTACCCCGGCGAAAGCCGGGGTCCAGGTTCTCGCGATGAACTGGATTCCGGCTTTCGCCGGAATGACCAGAGAAAACGGGAGCTTCGGCTCCCAAGCTAGGCGCCGCCGAGGGCTCCAGCGACTGATCCGGAAGAGAGATGGGATTTCCCAACGAATCGGAAGCGTCTTCCTTGGGGGTCTCGGCGGCTAAAACCGCGTAAAAGCGGGTTCCTGGAGACAAAAGAATCAAGCTGAGAGCCAAAAATACGGAAAGAGGCTGCTTGATCTTTTTTTGAATCATGCGTAGACGAGAGAAAATCGGCGCGGCGAGTTGACAGCCAGCGGGCCCTCCTTTTTACCGCTGGAATCCGGGCGTTTAAGCGCGCGATAGGTGATGAAAGAAAATAAGAACTGTAGGACGTTGGACGCCGCGACCAGAATCAAATCAATATGCTTGGCCGGGTTTTGCCAAGCCTGAGTTCCTCCCCAAACGACAAAGCATGCGGCAATGAGGCAAAAAATCAGAACGAAACTCGGGGCGAAACTATTCGGCTTTTCTCCCCGCCGGATGGCCATCAAATCCGGAACAAACAAGGACAAATAGAAACCCTGGACTAAAATCTGAATTCCCGCGCTAATAAGAGGCAATGAAACCGGGGAGAAAGACGCAATGAGTGAGGGCATAAAAACCCCCAGGCCGAAATACATCCCAAAGCCCGCAGCAATGAGAAGAGGCGCCAAGGCCACGGTCATTTGAAGAGCACGGTCGGTCTTAAGCTCGCTCAACCATCTCCGAATCCACGACCCTTCTTGGGAAGGAACGTTGGGTTGCGTTTTTTCCTTGGGAAGAAATTTCGCCAACATAATTCCCACGGCCAAAACAGCGGAAACCGACAAACATTCCGAACCCCATAAGAATTTATCCGCCGCGGTCTGCGCCGGAGCGACAATGAGCCCCACCATGAGGTTCGCCGCAATCACCCCGTAAGTTCTCCAGTTATAGCTTCTCTTCTTGATGAGATCATGAAGTTCCGGAATCGCCATCACAAAACCCAAAGCCATGCTGACCCAATACGCCCCCCGCGCAAAAAGAGGCCAGGCCGCCGCCAAGAAGGCCAGGCTTCCATGGGTCGCCGGAGCGCTGTGAAGCGCCTCGGCATAGGCGGGGAGAGCCACCGCCGCTGAAACGCCCGCCGCCCCGACGGCTACCGAGGCTTTTCTAAGCCTCGATCGCAACGAACCTGAAATCTTTCCGGCAACCACTTCTCCCGAGGGCAACGCGCGAGAAGAAGCGTTCTCTCCATCATAAAGCCGTCGAATCGCCTGTAAGCCGGAAGATACGCCCTGCTTAGACCCGAATACGCGAGAGCTCAGTCGACCTAAAATCGAATTTTTCGCCCGCGCCCCATTTTCCGGCCCCAAAGGCGTCGAGGAAGACAAAAGCTCTGATTGTTGTCTGGCTGGCAAATCCAGAGCGGATGAGGGGGTTACTTTCTTTTCGAGTTTCCCTACCGCCTTTTCTCGAAGAGCGGCCTTGGGAAGCGAAAGAGCCTCTGGCGCATTCAATAGAGTCGAACGAAGGGAATTGAGTTCCGTTTGGGAGACATCAGGTAACGACAGAGCTCCGGAATTTAAACCTTGGGAAAGAGCGGGCACGGACTCAATTGAAGAATCCGTCTGTTGCCCGATATCCTTGGCCAACGCTTGATAAGCCTCACCGGGCCACAAAATCCCCATGGAAAAGGCTAGACCCAAGGCGATCACGCGCTTAAATAACTTCTCTTTCATGGTTTCCTTTTGAAACGAACACTGGAACCAACCATTTCCTCGCTTAAGCTCGGTCATATTCTTAGGGTAAATCATTTTCAATTTAAAGACATGGGCCAAAGGTCCTAGAAAAGACCCCGCCAAAAGACCTAGACATTTTCGCCCTTTTTTGGGGATTTCGGCCCACGGGATAGGTTAATGTCTGTTTAAAGCAAAGTCAAGAGCTAATATCTTGGAAAAAATTTTACTTCTTCAAACAAAAATTTAAGGCTGATGAAATATCATCGAACTGAAACTTAAAGCCCGCGGCTTCCATTTTCCTTGGGAAAACCCTTTGACTCGATAAAATAACGGAGGAAACCTCGCCCAAGGCCAGGTTCAAGGCCCAACGAGGAATGAAAGTCCAAGACGGCCTACTGAGGGTTTTCGCGAGAGAAAGCGCAAAATCGCTATTGCGAACGGGTTGAGAAGAGACCACGTTGACCGGCCCCAAAATATCGGAATCAACCAAAAAAAGAATCATGGCGATCAAATCCTCAAGGGCAATCCAACTCATCCATTGCCTTCCGCTTCCCAATCGGCCGCCCAAGCCCCAGCGAAAGGGAACAGCCATTCGCTCTAAAGCTCCGCCTTTTCGAGATAAAACGATTCCCATCCGGAGGCACACCGTGCGCACGCCCAAACTCTGGGCCATCAAGGCTTCTCTCTCCCAATCCACGCACAATTTTGCGAGAAAATCATCGCCCGACCTTGAAGATTCGCTCAGTTCTTCATCCGCCCGGTCTCCGTAAAAACCGCAAGCCGATGTATTAATGAAAACCTTGGGCTTTTCTTTAGCTTGGGAGATGGCCGCGACCAAGGCGCGCGTAGAAAGAATTCGGCTGTCATAAATTTGTTTTTTTCGGCGCAAATTCCAGCGCCCATTCACAATGGACTCTCCGCACAAATTAATAACCGCACCCGCTTGTTCGATTGCGGCCTGCCATTCTCCGGAACTTCTCCCATCCCAGATGAGCGCCGGAAAGTCTTGGCCGCCTTTTCGGGATAAAACCACGACTTCATGACCCTGGGAAAGCAAGGCCTTTCGCAACTGATCTCCGATAAAACCCGTTCCGCCCGCGATGACAATCTTCATTAGCGGTGAACTCTAGGCGGCGGACCTTCCACGATCAAGCGCGTATGCCTCTGATCCAGGCAAACCGCTGAAATCCAATAGACATCCGTTCCCGCGCGCATCTGAAAACGATCCGGCTGAAACATCATCTTGAGAGCGTTCCTAAATTCATCGGCATTACCGCTGGCCTTCGCCAAATCCGCCAAGGAATCCGTGTAAGTTCCATGTTGAGCCTTATAATCATCTTCAATTTTAGCGAGGAAATAAAGAGCGTCCGCAGATTTTTTAACTTGTTCTTGTTCGCTAAAAGTTGGGGCCGAAAAAAGCCCGTGAAGAAGAACCCCGTAAATAAAAACAAGCACGCAAACCGCCGCCGCGAAAAGCGCGTTGGATTCCCCCCTGCTTTTCGGGCGCAGCTGCACTACAAAGGTCCCGGAAAGCAGATCATGGAGCGTTCTTGAATCTGCGCGAAAAAAAGCGAACCAGAAGCCGAAATTAAAGAAAACCGAACTCAGAATTTGTCCAAACGCCCGAATCAAGGACTGCAAGAAACCGGGATGGCGCCCGTTTCCATCAATAACCACAATCCCCATCAGCCGCTTGCCGATAGTTCCACCCATACGCACTCCGAGACATTGATAGATTCCATAGAGAAATATCCAAAAAGCGGAAACCTTGAGAGGGGTTAAAAAAACAGGCCACGAATAAGAATGAGCCATCGCCCATAGGCTCAGCGTCCACGCGAAGATAAAGGGAGACAAATCCAAGACGTAAGCGATGAAGCGCTCGTTAATCATAGCCGGCGTCAAAACCTGCTCTTGAGAACTTCCCTGTTCCATAATTGTTCGTTTCTTATGATAGAATAAAAACAATGAAAATCGAACTCCTCAAGCAATTTAGCATCTTCATGCCGAACCGCCCAGGGGCACTGGCCGCGATGACGCGGCTTTTCGCCAATCAGGGAGTCAACCTCATCGGCATCGCGTCCGAAATCTCAAATGATTCAGGTCTCGTTCGGGTCGCGGTTCCAGAAGGAACAGATGTATCAGGAATTCTCACCCAAGCCGGATTTGCCAGCGTGGAAACCAGTCTTCTCTCGATTGAACTCCCGGACAAGCCGGGAGAGCTCTCCAGAATTACAAAAACACTCGCCGACAACCACGTCAACATCACCACTATTTATGGAACCGCGGTCGGTGGAAACCAAACTCGTATTTTAATCGCGGCGGAAAATACCCCCAAGGCCAAAAGCGTCCTGGAAAGCCTTACCTTTGATGTTTGAGGGCTTCGATTCGAGCGTCCAGGGGCGGATGACTGGCAAAAAGTGCCGCGATGAGCCCCCGACCATGCCCGTTGATCTTAAAGGTTGAAAGGGCTGGAGCCCGGTTATCTTCCCCTGACATCGCAGTCTGAAGAGACTCAAGGGCATGAATCATCGTCTGCGGGCTCGTCAAACGAGCGGAACTTGAATCGGCGGCATATTCTCTCCTGCGCGAAAACCAATAAATAATGGGCGAAGCCAAAATAAACAACACCGTCTCTAAAGCGTTGATTAAAAGAAACTGCGCGATAAAGCCCATTCCCCCGCGCTCATCTTCTCTTTTCTGCATCGCATTTTCAATTAAGAACGCTAAAATTTGAGAAACGAAAATAACAAAGGTATTGACCACTCCCTGTAAAAGCGTCATCGTTACCATGTCGCCGTTGACGATGTGGGAGATTTCGTGGCCGATGACTCCATCTACCGCAGTTGAATCCATATTTTCCAAAAGCGAACTAGATATCGCCAAAAGAGCGCGTCGCCGGCTGGGCCCGGTGGCGAAAGCGTTGATCTCAGGGCTCTGGTAAATTCCGATTTCCGGAACGGTCTCAAGTCCGGCCCTCTGGCAAAGACTTCGCACCTTGGCCACGATTTGGGCTTCCAAATCTCCTCGAGGATTTTGCGCGTCAATGACTTGAACCCCTAAAGACATTTTCGCCATCCAGCGAGACATTTGAAGCGAAATAAAAGCGCCGCCAAATCCAAAAAGGGCGCACATAATCAGAAGAGACTGATAATTAATCCCGCGCGCACCCAGCCACGGCTGGAGACCCAAAAGACTGATGACGGAAGAAATAACCAAAAGAACCAGCAAATTGACGGCGATAAAGAGAACGATTCGCTTCATGGAAGCCTCCTAAGAACTTGACCGCTTAGAGCCTTAGCTCTCAAACTGCGGTTCTGATTTCATTATACTATTTTGTACTGGTTCAATATGTTAGAATCATTGGTATATGCCAACCCGAAAAAACGCAAAAAAGAAAAAATCAATAACCGCGAAAAAAACCAGCGCTTCCTCTACAAACAATAGGAAAGTGCGAGTCATCATCGCCGACGACCAAACTCTTTTTCGAGAAGGAATTAAAGATATGCTCGCCGATGAGAGAACCATCGAAGTTATCGGGGAAGCCGCGGATGGGAAAGAAGCTCTTAAACTAGTTAAAACCCTTAAACCCAATGTCATCCTCCTTGATATCAAACTGCCCCACATGGACGGAATCCAGGCCGCGCGGCAAATCCATAAGGAATGCCCGCGCACCAATGTCCTCATCTTATCGTCTTTCGAGGATGAATCCCATGTCATGGAGGCCATTCAAGCCGGCGCTAACGGATATCTGTCGAAAATGCTTCCTTCTTACGAACTCGTCAACGCCCTTAAAGCCTTCGCCAACAAAAACGTCATGATTCCTCAACCCGTCATGAGCCGTTTGATGGATAGTCTCCGAAAAGCCAATAATGCCATTCCCGACTCTTCACTGGTCGCATTGACCCGAATGGAAGTCAAGATTCTCGCCTTATTAGGCCGCGGGCAATCAAACAAAGAGATCGCAGTTAAGCTCGGCCTCAGCGTCAAGACCGTCAAAAATCACCTCAATAATATGTTCCAAAAACTCGGCGTCACCAATCGAACGGAAGCGGTGGTCAAGGGAATCGACCTGGGAATTATTTCCGCTGAAAAAGAGACGGATGGAGCGTAAAGCAAAATGGGGAATTCGCAAGAACAGAAAAAAAGCAGCGGTTTTTGGGGATTATTGGCGCTGATTGTTTTCATCGGAGCGGGAGCCGCTATTTTCTATTTCTCCAGAAAAGAAAATAGTCCGCTCAGCGTCTCCAGCTCAGAATTTAACGTGACTTCCCTGCCTCAAGAAGAGAACTCAAAAGCCTCTTCAACGCCGTCTTCCTCAGCCTCCCAAACCAACCAATCCGGACTCGGTATGATCAAGGGAGTCATCCCGGGGCTTTTCAGCGGCTCTAAAGCCAAGCCTTCCGCCGCACAGACTTTAGCCGATCAATTTACCGCTCTCTGCCGCGCCAATGAGGGCAAGGTTCAAGCCTTGGCCATGGCCTACACCCGAAAGTATCCGGCCATTCAACAATACGGGCGTGATTGGATGAGTTATCCCGATCTCAAGCAACTCAATGACAATTACATGAAAAACCACGATCCCATTGCGTTTCTCAAAGGCTTGTCCGCCTCCCAGAATTTCGGAAAACTGGTGAAAAAATACGCCAAACACCCGGAAATCCGGCAATTCGCCCAAGACGCCATTCATCAAGCCCCCCCAGAATTTATGTCGGTAGGAATGAGCGTCATCAGCCAAGACGGAACCGTCAAGGGAGTGGCTTCCAACGTTTCTCAAGCGCTGGGATTGCCGCCGAGTTTATTTAATTCCCTGGGTGGCCAATCGCCTCAAGCCGATCAAAAAGCGATCATGAATTCCGTGAACTCCCAGATGCAGCAACTCCAAAATGTCCTTCCTCAAGCTCAAGGAAACGGGCAGTAATCTCCATGAGCCGGTTAGACCAGCGCTTTATTTCTCTTGATGAGCGTTACGGCGCGCCTAATTATCACCCGCTCCCCGTCGTGCTTAAAAAGGGTAAAGGAGTTTACGTCTGGGACGTGAATGGAAACCGCTATTTCGATATGCTCTCGGCCTACTCAGCCTTAAACCAAGGCCACAATCACCCGAAGATTGTCGCGGCGGCAAAAGCCCAGCTCAATCGGCTTACGCTCACTTCCCGAGCCTTTCATAACGCGCTCATGGGCCCCTTGCTTAAGGAAATTTGCCGCTTGACCAGACAAGACAAGGCGATTCTCATGAATTCCGGAGCCGAGGCGGTTGAAACCGCGATTAAAGCTATGCGCCTATGGGGATACCAGGTTAAGAAAATTCCCAAAGATCGCGCCGAGATTATCGTGTGCCGCAATAATTTTCACGGAAGAACGACGACGATTGTCGGATTTTCCTCCGATCCCAATTCCTACGAGGGTTTTGGGCCTAAAACCCCGGGATTTATTGAGATCGAATACGGTTCGGGAAAGTCTCTTGAATCGGCCATCACCTCTAACACTTGCGGTTTTCTTTTCGAGCCTCTCCAAGGAGAAGCTGGGGTTCTCATCCCGCCCACCGGATACCTCAAGGAAATTCGCGCCCTCTGTTCCAAACATAACGTTCTTATGTGCGCCGATGAAATACAGACGGGCCTAGGCCGAACAGGAAAACTCTTTTGTTGCGATCATGAGAAGGTCCGCCCCGATCTCATGATTTTAGGTAAAGCCCTCTCAGGAGGGCTTTACCCCATTTCTGCCGTCGCCGCCCGTTCCGATATCATGGATTTATT
Organism: bacterium; assembly: GCA_021822495.1. Taxonomy (GTDB): domain Bacteria; phylum Elusimicrobiota; class Elusimicrobia; order UBA1565; family UBA9628; genus JAKAQV01. The sequence goes on from JAKAQO010000001.1 coordinate 85,210, forward strand.
CACCGCAGGAAAACACGGTAGCACCTTTGGTGGAAACCCTCTGGCCTCTTCCATCGGCCTTGCGGCCCTCAAGGTTATCGTCGAGGAAAGATTGCCCCAAAAAGCGGCCGCGACAGGAGAATATTTTAGGAGTTTACTTCAAACCCTCAAATTAGACTTCATTCAAGAGGTTCGCGGCAAAGGACTGCTCATCGGAGTCGAACTAAAGAAACCCGCTCGCCCCTTTTGCGAGGCTCTCGCGAAAAACGGAATATTGGCCAAGGAAACCCACGAGAAAACCATCCGTTTCGCCCCTCCTTTGACCATTACCAGAGCCCAAATTCAAGAAGCCTTCAATCTCATTCGGAGCGCTCTGTCCTATCGTTAAAATTTTTGTAGAATGAATCTCCAATGAACCCTCAAAATCATCAAGAACTCGCGCTTCCGCAAAGACTTTCTAGACTCAAAGATTTGGCCTATAACCTCTGGTGGTCTTGGCATCACGACGCGCGCTTTCTCTTTAGAGAAATTGACCCTATTTTGTGGGAATCATCCAATCACAATCCCGTTCTCCTTCTTAAACGCTCAAAAGACAAACTGATCCAATTGGCGGACAATCAGCGGTTTCTGGCGCATTACGATCAGGTCGTGGACGCCTTTGATCATGACACCAGCTGTTCCGACACTTGGTCTGAAAGACGGTTCGGCGCTGACGCCCGGGATAAAGCCATCGCTTACTTTTCCGCTGAATTCGGCCTCCACGCGTCCTTACCGCTTTATTCCGGAGGGTTGGGAATTTTGGCCGGAGACCATTTAAAATCGGCTTCCGATCTCAATCTGCCCCTGGTCGGGGTTGGATTTATGTATCCCAAGGGCTACGTCACGCAAAGACTGGGCTCCGATGGCTGGCAACAAAACGTTTATCACGATCTCAATTGGGATCATGCCCCCATCTTACCCTTGTGCCGTCCTAACGGGGAACATGTTATTTTCGATTTTTCGCTTGGTTCGTGGAAACTTAAAATCGCCGTCTGGCTGGTTCACATTGGGCGGGTATCCCTTTATTTAATGGACACCAACATCGATGGAAATTCTCCCGCTGACCGCGACATCACGACCCAGCTTTACGGCGGAGACCACAGCATGCGCCTTAAACAGGAAATCGTTTTAGGAATCGGAGGCCTCAGGCTTTTAAGATTTCTGGGTATTCCCGCGGCATTTTTTCACGCCAATGAGGGGCACGCCTCCTTTTTATTCGTGGAACTTCTCCGAGAAAAAATTGCCGCCGGCTTATCTCTTGAAGAAGCGAAAAGCGAGACCGCTCATGAAACCCTTTTTACGACCCATACCCCTGTTCCCGCCGGTCACGACGTTTTTGAAACGCAACTTTTGATGCCCTTTTTCCAAGATTATATCAACGAGCTCAATCTCACGCAAGAACAATTCTTGGAGTTAGGCCAATCTCCCAATGAAGTCGGTTGGAATATGACGGCCTTAGCCTTAAAATTAGCGGGACATAAAAACGCGGTCAGTAAAAGACATGGCCAGGTTTCCCGAGAGATGTGGCATAAATTATGGCCGGGAAAAGAGCTTCACGATGTCCCAATTGATTCTATCACTAACGGAGTCCATCTCGGGTTTTGGGTCCAATCAGACCTCCAACAACTCTTCAACTTGCGCCTCGGCATCCATTGGGTTAAGGCTCAGGACAATCCTGGATTCTGGGAAGGCATTGAAAACATCCCGGACGAAGAAATTTGGCGCGCGCATCTCAGAGCTAAGGGAAGGCTTTTAAGCATTCTCGAACATCGGCTAAAATCCCGCTGGCAAGAAGGCGCGGAACCAAGCCAAATATTAGCGCAGGGAGCTCTCCTGGACCGTGAAATTTTAACCATCGGATTTGCCCGAAGGTTCGCCACCTATAAAAGAGCTGATCTCATTTTCCATGATATCGAACGCTTAAAGCGAATGATTCTCAACTCCGCCCGTCCCGTACAACTTATCTTCGCGGGAAAAGCCCACCCAGCCGACAATAATGGAAAAACCCTCATTCAACAGATATTTCACCTCGCGAAGGATCCTGCTTTTGCCGGTCATATCTCTTTTGTCGAAGATTATGATATGCAGCTGGCTCGATATTTGGTGCAGGGTTGTGACCTATGGCTCAATAACCCGATTCCTCCTCTTGAAGCCTGTGGAACCAGCGGGCAAAAGGCGGCTTCCAATGGAGTCCCCAATCTCAGTATCCTGGACGGCTGGTGGGAAGAAGGCTTCACGGGAACAAATGGTTGGGGAATCGAGGGCATCGGCAAGGAATCTTCTGATAGAAACGCAGAAGAGGCCAATAAAATTTACCAGACGCTTGAATCTCAAATCATTCCTCTTTTTTACGACCGAGACTCCGATTCCATCCCTCACGGGTGGGTTAAGGTCATGAAAGAATCCATCCGAACTTCCGCCCCGCGTTTTTCCGCCCAGAGAATGGTTAAAGAATACGCGGAAAAATTCTATTCCAAGGCTTTTGAACAAGTTCCTGTTCCTCTGAGAAACCAACCCTAAATGGGAAACCTGGAAATTTTCCCCCCTTGGATTGTCACCTCGACCAAGGAACTCGCGGAAGCCGTCAAAGAAATAGAAAATTCTCCGCAACTCGCAATCGACATCGAATCCGACAGTTTTTACGCCTACCGGGAAAGGGTCTGCCTTATTCAAATTTCATCTTCGTCCAAAGACTATATCGTCGATCCCCTGGCCATTCAAGACTTATCCCTTCTCGGGAAGATATTCTCCAATCCTAATATGGAAAAGATATTCCACGCCGGGGAATACGACGTTTTATGTCTTAAACGCGACTATCAATTTGAATTTAAAAATCTCTTCGACACGATGATCGCGGCCCGGTTTCTTGGAGAGAAAGAACTGGGGCTTAAAGCGGCGATTTCAAAGCACTTTAAAATCGAGCTGTGCAAAAAACATCAGCGAGCGGATTGGAGCAAAAGACCTTTGACCGACGATCAACTGCGTTACGCTCAATTGGATACGCATTTCTTAATTTCTCTTTCCGACATCCAAAAGAAATCCCTGCTTGAGCGCGGACGCCTTGAAGACGCAAAAGAAGCCTCGGAAAACTTATCCGCCCTTAAAGCGCAAACAAGACCCTTTGACGCCGAGGGATATCGCAAACTCAAAGGAAGCCGCGATCTGTCGCCAGAAGGCCGCGGGATTCTCAAGGAACTTTATCTCTGCCGGGAAGAGATAGCCCGAATGAGAAACAAGGCCCGGTTTCGAATCATGAACGATGAACTTCTCCTTCAAATCGCGAAAGTATGCCCCAAGGACGTCTCGGACCTTTCCCAGGTTAAAGGCATGACCCCCTATCTTCTTCAAGCTTTTGGCCGGCACATTGTCGACTGCGTCTTGCGCGGAGAGAAGTCTCCGGAAGCGCCGGTTTGCTGGGCTGATAAAACTCGTAGCCGCCGCACGCCCCCAGAAGAAGTCAACCTCTTTGAAAAATTGCGCCTCTGGAGAAAAACTCAAGGCGAAACCGAAGGTCTTGATCCGGCGGCAATTCTTTCAACCGAACAGCTTAAAGACATCGCCCATGCCCTTTGGGCTAAGAAAAAAGACGTCTTTCGCTCGTTGAGCGATTTAAAGAAAAACCGCTATGAACAAAGTCTGCTTAAGTTCATATCTTCTATCCAGGAATGATATAATGAATGCGGAACTTTCCAAAAGCGAGCTTATAAATAGCCCGCTTCTAGAGAGTTTCGATGTTTCAAAAAATTAAACGCATCGTCTTCGGGGAACCCCAAGACGTCAGAGACCCGGAAGTTTTTCACCGTATTTCGCTAGTCGCCTTCTTGGCCTGGATAGGGCTGGGAGCCGACGGACTTTCTTCATCCTGTTACGGGCCTGACGAGTCTTTTCGGGTTCTAGGTTCCAACCATTATCTGCTGATCTTGGTCGCCCTCGCGGTGGCACTCAGTATTTTCATTATTTCCTACGCCTATTCTCGGGTCATCGAACATTTTCCTTTCGGCGGCGGCGGCTATGTCGTCGCCACAAAACTTTTAGGACCCTCTTTCGGAGTCGTTTCCGGCTCGGCTCTCCTTATTGATTATGTTCTGACTATTACCACCTCCATCGCCGCGGGAACCGACGCTTTTTTCAGTTTTCTGCCTTATTCATATCAGGTATGGAAATTTCCACTTGAGTTTTGCATTATCGGTTTCCTAGCCGGACTCAATTTGCGCGGAGTCAAGGAATCGGTCGAGGCGATGATGCCGGTTTTTCTATTTTTCATCTTAAGCCACGCCCTTCTGATTTTCGGGACGATCGCGCTGAAACTCGGTTCTTTTCCCCTCGTCACGCATGAAGTTCACGCTGGATTTTCAAACGGAATGGCCACCATCGGCCTCATGGGAATGGCAGCTCTTTTCCTCCGTTCTTACTCCATGGGAGCCGGAACCTACACGGGTCTTGAAGCGGTCTCAAATGGTCTGGCCATCATGCGGGAACCCAAGGTCGAAACGGGGAAAAAAACCATGACTTATATGGCGGTTTCATTGGCCGTCACCGCCGGAGGAATTCTTTTGGCCTATCTTCTGGTTCACGCCGAACCCGCGCCCGGACAGACCATGAACGCCGTTTTGTCTGCGCGATTCGTGGAACTTTTGGGACTTTCTCCCGCTTTGGGAAAATGGTTTATTATCCCGACCCTTCTTTCGGAAGCGGCCCTTCTCTATGTCGCGGCCCAAACTGGGTTTATCGACGGTCCACGGGTCATGGCCAACATGGCTCATGATTCATGGCTTCCTCACCGGTTTTCGACTCTCTCCGACCGATTAACGACCCAGGACGGAATTTTACTTATCTCCGGGGCTTCCGCCTTGATGCTTCTTTACGCCCGCGGGAACACTGAAACCCTGGTCTTAATGTATGCCATTAACGTCTTCATCACCTTCTGTCTGACGGAAGCCTCCATGATTCGATTCTGGATTCATGGGCGAAAAAGCCACCCGGATTGGTACAAAAAAATCAGCGTTCATATCATCGGTTTTTGCCTTTGTTTTTCGATTTTAACGCTCAACACCATTGAAAAGTTTACCCAAGGGGGATGGGTCACCTTGGCGACAACGGCCGCCCTCATCGGAATATGTTTTTTGATCAAAAACCATTACGTTTCTCTCCAAAAAGATTTTAAACGCTTGGACGATATTCTGACAAACCTCCCGCAGTCGGAGAAAACCGATTTTCCAAACACCGATCCCAAGGCGCCAACGGCCATCATCATGGTCGGAGGATACAGCGGACTCGGGGTCCACTGTATTCTCTCCATCCAAAAGTTATTTCCCAATTATTTTAAGAACTTCATATTTATCTCCGTGGGAGTCGTCGATACCGCGTCTTTTAAAGGCGTGCAGGCGGTCGAAGAAGTGCAAAAAGAAACGGAGGCTTCTCTTAAACGATACGTGGCGCTCGCCCACAGTTTTGGGTTTGCCTCGGATTTTCGATTCGGCATCGGAACCGAAGTCGTCACCGAAGCTGAAAAAATCTGCGTGGACCTTTCCAAGGAATACCCGCGCGCGATTATTTTCGCCGGAAAACTCATCTTCCAAAACGAGCATTGGTTTCATAGAATGCTCCACAACGAAACGGCCTATCAAATGCAAAAGCGCCTGCAATTTTTAGGGCTGAACTCAATGGTGTTACCGGTGAGAGTTCTCTCCTCAGTCGCAAACTAATTTCTTTCCCGCAGACAATAGGAACCAAACACGACAAACAAGGCTCCGAACACGACGTAAAGCGGCCAATAGGTTTGGTGCAAATTTTTCCAAAAACCTTGAGCTCCGTGAAGAGTCAAAACCCAGGCTGTCATGGCCATGAGCGCGGTCAAAAAAGTCGTCGAGAGCGCCAAAATTACGAGTCTCCTTCCTTCAATCTTCCAACCGGTTAAAATCGCGACCAAAAAAATCCCGAGCAAGGGCCCATAGGTAAACGCGGTCACGCGAAAAGCCATCCATAAAAGATTGTCCAAGCGCCTTAAAATCAGCGCAAAAACGATGAAGAAAACGCCAAAGCCCAAAAATGAAAGTTTAGAGGCTTTTAGCCGCTCCTCTTCGGAGGACTCAGGGCTAATAAAAGGACTATAAAAATCAATGACAAAAGAAGTCGACAAGGACGCCATGGCGGAATCCGCGCTTCCCATGGCGGCGGAAAAAACCGCGGCCAGCAAAAGCCCTCTTAGTCCGCTAGGCACGACCGTCAAAATAAAGCGCGGAAAAACGTGATCAGGGTCTTTCATTCCCGCGACAAATGCGGGATAAAAATGGGCATAGGCGTAAAGAGAAGCTCCAATACTTAAAAATAGAAAAACGATCGGGATGCTTGAGATTCCCCAGAACATCAAACTTAAGCGCGCGCCTTTCTCATCCCGGCAAGCCAAGAGTCTTTGAACCATGTCCTGATCGGTTCCGTATCCGGCCGAGGAATTAAAAAACCCCCAAACAATCATAAGACCTAGGATTCCGAGATTTTGAGGACTCAACAGATCCAAGAAGTTAAATTTATTATAGACCGTCCCATCGGGTTTAACCGCATGGCAGCCCAAAGCAATAATCGTTGAAACGCCCCCGGGGATATGAGTGGTTAGGTAAAACAAAGCCGCCAAGGCTCCCCCAATGAGAAGAAAAAATTGAACGGTGTCAGTCCACGCGACCGCCCGCCCGCCCCCTATCGTGGCATAGGCTAAAATAAGACCGACGATAATTAAAACGCTGTTTGAATAGGACAATCCTCCGCCACTGACGACCTCAAGAACCTTGGCCACGGCCACCACGCGAACCGTCGAGGCCAAAAGGCGAGTGAGCAGGAAATAAGCCGAGGACAAAGTCCGGACGGAAGAGCCAAAACGCCGACCAATGGCCTCATAAATCGAGGTCACTCGCAATTTTTGAAAGTGCGGCAAAAAAGCGTAGGCGATAAAAAAAGTCGCGGCGATATCCCCGAAACTACTCAACAAATATCTAAAATCGGAAGAATAGCCCTCCGACGGAGTTCCAATAAAAGTAACCGCGCTCAAACAGGTGGCGACAAAGCTGGCCCAGGTCACAAAAGAGGGAATGGAACGCCCCGCCAAAAAATAATCGTCCGTATTTTTTTGAGCGCGCCGCGCGGCCCAGAAACCAATGCCGGAAAGCGTCGCGATATAAATAACAAGAATCGCCCAATCCAAAACGCCTAAATGAATAAAATGACCCACACGTCAAATTAGCATTTTAGCGATGAATCTTGGTCCCGTTCCTCAATATAATCTTAAGGGCGGGACAATGCCATCTAAGAATGATGAGGAAAAGGCATGGGCGCCTCACCCGAGAGAAGCCGTCGAGCCGCGCCATTATCTCCCAAAACCATTCCGCCGGCTATATCAGACTGAAACAAATAGACCACCGCTTTCCGTTTGGAAGAACGCCCAAAGGTGACGCGATAGCGAACCAAATAAACTCCCTTGGATAATTTCCCGGCGCTCCATTCTTCCTTGGCGGCTGAATCTCCTCCGAAAGCGTAATCAAACCATTTTCCGACATTCGCCTTAGGCCCCTCCAATGGATACTGTTTGACGAGTTCAATGGATTGTTCAGATGGAGTGAGAGTTTTAGGCGTTTGAGGTTTCTCGGGACTCTGCGGGAGAGGAGAACTTAAATTTTGAGAAGGCGTAGGACTTGGATTTGAAGTCGGGCTTCCTGTTTGCGCGGAAGACGCAGGAGAAGTCACGCTCGCCGGAGAAGCCGCTGTTTGCGCCGGCGCTCCTGCTGAAGGCATAGGAAGCCCTTGAGATGGTTGCGCGCCCTGAACCGGGGGTTGAGAAGACTGATCTAAGCCTAGAGGCCTTTGAGTCGCGCCTGGGCTCAGCATGTTGCTCAAATCCTTCGGATTTCTAAAAAAGAGAAAAAATGAAACTGCCGCCAAGACAACCACCCCAAGGCCCAAAACTGGAAGAAGTTTCGAACGAGATTTTTTCGCGGCTTTTTTCGCTTGGTTTTTATCTGGAATTGAAGAATCGGGCTTGGCAAAACGCTCCAATAAATCCTGAGAACCGGGAGCAGTCTGAAAAGGACTTGGGGCGCCCACCTCAAGCGGAGCCGAAAGATTAACGCCTTCCGAAGCGGCTCCTAAAGAAGAGGAAGGAGAACCCGGTTGATTGAAAATCGGAGTAATCAAAGGTTCTGATGATTGACCTTGAGCGGCTTCTATGGAACTTTCAATCACGATTTGAGCGCTTGGTTCCGGACTTGGGCTTGGCGACGCCAACTGAACGGGCGTGGAGACGCCCACATCGGAAAAAGAAGGAGCTTGGATCAAGCTCTCCAGGCCTCCTGAAGAAGATGAGCTCCCGGCCAGAGGCGGATTTTCGGGATTTTGATTGATGGTGGGAAACACAAAGGAGTTCGCGCCAGCCGAAGAAGGATTCTCAACAGCAGGCGCCGACGCTTCAGAAGCAACCGAAACAGGCGCATCTTGAGCGGATACGGCCGGAGTTAATTCTAATCCGGGACCATTTTGCGGCGCAGGCAATTCTTGAGGCGGCTCTTCCGAAATAGAAGGAGCTTGAGACTGAGGGACCGCCAATTCCAAAGAAGAGGGCAATGGGGATTCAAGCTCCATCGGCGGTGAAGTTTCGACGGCTTCAACCGAAGAAGCCGAAGACGCCTGGATCGGCGGGAGGTTCGTTTCTTGAGACATCGGCTCGGAAACGTGAAGGGCTAAATCTTGATTTTCTTGAACGCCTTCATCAACAATTTCGAAAGAATCTCCCATCTGAATTTGCAAACCGCCGCCGGTTGATTCAGCGGCTTCTCTGGAAGAATCCCAAGATTCTCCTACCTGAAAGTGAAGTTCCCCTGCCGGAGCTTCCTCCTGATGAATTGGCTCTTGTTCAACGGGAGCTGAATCTGAAACCTTCTCCGGAAGCGCTGGCAAAACTGCCGCCATGTCGCTGATTTCCTTATTTTCTCTTTCTTTCGCGGAAATAGAAGCCTCCTGCGCTTTTTCCCCTTCATTTTGAGGCATGGCCTCTTCTTGAGCTAAAGAGGGAGGGAGAGGCTTAAGATTTAATTGAACAGGCTCCGGCGGAGGAGGCGACGGCATTTGAACCGCCAATGGCGGAGAAACGGAAGGCGGATGAGGAATTAAAACGGCCAGAGATTCCATCGCAATAGGCGAAGCGTCTTTGGCCTGTTCCACTCTTCTCAGGGATTCGATTTTTTCTTCGAGCGTTTGCAAATAACGCTTGAGTTCCTCAAAATCAGATCGGCTCGGCTCCATGCGTGATTCCGCAGGAGCCGCCGGAGGATTTGAAGACTCGGACTTCCGAGGCTCCATTTCAAAAAGAGAGGTTTCCGGGACATCAAACAAGACGTCTTTTGTTTTCTTATTAATCTCCGAAAACTTTTCCCTGCTCTTTTCTACGCCCTTTCTGAAAAAGGGAGCAGCCCATTTTAATTCGTCAAACTCCTCATTTAAAGATTGCCCTTCATTGACAAGGAAATCAACGGGAAAAGACTTTTCTCCAACTAAATCCGTTAGCGAATACCAGCGTCCATCGGGAAGGCCCGATTCCTCTTCGCAAATCAAGGCATCGGGGTCTACCCTTAAGGATAATCGGATATCATCTAGTTTATACGGGCCGGAAACTTGATGGTCTCTGTAGAGATAATAAGGCATAGAAATTAAATAGCGCTAACCGCTAAAAAGAAGTGTAGATGAAAGTTGTTAAAAATTCAATACATAAAAAAATCCCCCCTCTCACGATAGAGAAGGGGGATTTTATCGTTTTTCGTTTTGAATTAGCTCGCCGCGCCGAAGTCGGAATCCTTGTCGTCGCCGCCGACTGCGACATCCGCCAATTCTTCCGCGGATTCCTCAAAGGAAGCGTGCTCAGAAGCGCTTTGGCAAGAAATGCAGTAGCGGGCAAAAGGAAGGGCTTTCAACCGGGGTTTTGGAATCGGATTGTGACAAGATTCGCATAGCCCGTAAATTCCTTTCTCGATCTTCCTGATCGCGGCCTCGATTTGATCCAAGGTCACGCGCTCATTATCCGACAGTTCGAAAATAAGCTCTTTTTCTGTTGAGAGATTGGCCTGGTCCATGGAATCTCCCATTTCGGAATCATCCGGCAATGACTTTCTGGACACGGTTTTCAGAAGATCCTCTTTCATGGCCAAAAGCTCTTTATGGATAGCGGAAAAATTCCCGGAGACGGCGGGTTTGGCGGACGTTTTTTTTGAAACTATTTTTCTCTTGGTTGCGGTTTTCATGGATTTGCTCCTTTATTTCTATTCGGACAAACTTAATACGCTAAGAAACGCAAAAAGTTCATTCTCACAAATTAGCATATTTTTTTAAATTTTACCCGCGGTCAAAAGCCGACAAGACTCCTTTAGTCTTTGGACAACCTCATCCCGTCCAAAAACCTCCAGCATCAAAAACAGGGTGGGGCCGTCAGTTCGCCCTGAAACGGCCGCGCGCAAAGGATGAAAAACCTGCCCGGCTTTAAAGCCTTTTTCCTGGGCGTATTGACGCACGGCGCCCTCGATGGCCTTTTCCTTAAATTCGGGCAATTTCTCAAGACGAACGGACAAATCCTCAAGAATACCGGGCGCCTCGGGGTTTGAGAGAGATTTTTCCCGCGCTTGAGAAGTCAATTCCAAGGGTTTATAGAAAAAATTAATCAAGCCTGGAATCTCAGTCAACTTCTTATATTTCTGATGTTCCAAGGAAATCGCGGACTCCAAGGAAGGAGAACCGGAAGCGGGCTTAATTCCGGACTGTTCGAGAAAAGGCTCGGCGGCCTTGACAAGTTCAGTAATCGGCATTTTGCGAATATATTCTCCGTTCATCCAAGTGAGCTTAACGTTATCAAAGGTCGCGGGGTTTTTCTGGCAACCTTCGATGTCAAAACTCGAAATAAGTTCGTCATAAGAGAATAAATCCTGGGAATTTTTCGTGGCCCAGCCTAAAAGCGCGAGGTAATTTCTCAAGGCTCCGGGAATAAAGCCCTCGTTTTTATATTCCAAAACCGAGGTCGCTCCGTGGCGTTTGGAGAGTTTGGCGCCGTCCGGCCCCAAAATCATGGATAAATGAGCGAAAGCCGGAGGCGTCCATCCCAAGGCCTCGTAAAGTTTTAACTGGGACGGGGTATTGGACAAATGCTCGTCTCCACGAATAACATGGCTAATCTCCATTAAATGGTCATCAATGACGCAGGCAAAATTGTAGGTCGGGACTCCGCTGGTCTTGATAATGACAAAATCCTGAAGAAGATTGTTTTCAAAGGAGACCTTGTCGCGAATCAGATCGTCTACAACCGTCGTTCCAGAATCCGGCATCTTAAAGCGAATGGAGTACTTTTTACCAGACGCGTCATAATCTTCTTTCTGTTTTTCGCTCAGATTCCGGCACCTGCCGTCGTAGCGCGGCGGACGTTTTTCCAACGTAGCCAAGCGGCGCATTTCATCCAAATCCTCTTTCGAACAATAGCAACGATAGGCCTTTCCATCCCGCATTAACTGATCCAGAAATTTCTTGTAGATGTCCAGGCGTTGCATTTGAAAATAAGGCTTATAGGGGCCATCACTCAAGCGACTGTCCTTGGGACCCTCGTCCCAATTAAGTCCCAGCCAGCGGATGGAATCGAGAATGGCTTGAACGGAATCTTCGGTCGAGCGCACCTCGTCGGTATCCTCGATTCTAAGGACGAAGGTTCCCTGATGTTTTCGCGCAAAAAGCCAGTTAAAAAGGGCCGTCCGCGCCCCGCCAATATGAAGAAATCCCGTTGGAGATGGAGCAAAACGAGTTCTTATTTTATTCATCTTTTCCCTGCCTTTTCCATAGATTCTTTTTCAACTCCCAAAAGTTCTCGGGCATGTCGGCGGCTGGTCTCGGTCGGGGTCCCTCCCAGCATCACCGCCAAAACCTCAAGGCGGTCATCGCCCAATAATCGCCGAACCTGGGTTTTTGCCGCTTTCAATCCCATTTCTTTTGAAACATGAAATTGGGTTTGAGCCAGGCTCGCAACCTGGGGCAAATGGGTCACGCATAAAATTTGGCGCCCCTGGGCTAAACGAAGGAGCTTATCTCCAACGGCGCGAGCCGCCGCGCCGCCCACGCCCGCGTCCACTTCGTCAAAAATCAAAATCGGAGTCTTATCCGCTTTAGCCAAAACCGTTTTAAGCCCCAACATCACGCGCGACAATTCTCCGCCGGAAGCGGTTTCTCTCAAAGGTCTCAGCGGAGAACCGGGATTGGCGGAAAACATAAACTCAATGGCATCCCCGCCAAAGGCATGATACTGCCCGTCTTCCATCTCAACTGAAATTTTAAATTCCGCGTGCAAAAGGCCCAAGCCTTTGAATTCAAGCGCCAGGGCTTTCTCGAGTTTTTTGGCCCCTTGAGTTCTCCGAAGATGAAGTTCCTCGCACAAGCTCTTTAAATGAGACTCCGCTTTATTTTTTTGGCGTTCAAGTTCTTCCAGTCCCGCGGCCCTATTTTCAAGGCGAAACACTTCCTCGGCCAAAATGTTTTTCTCGTTTAGAAGTCCGGGGAAATCTTTCCCATACTTTTTCTTCAACCGCGCGATTTGGTCCAAGCGCTCAAGGATTGAATCAAGCTTCGCCGGGTCGAGACTTAAATGGGATTGATACTCCGACAAAGTCTCGGAAATATTTGAAAGGGTAATCCTCGCTTCCGACAAAGAGGTCTTCAAGGGCTCTAAAGACGCGTCCATCTTGGCTAGTTCCTGTATTTGGCGATCCAGCTCTTGAATCTGAGCCAGACAAGAGGATTCCCTAGCGTATAATATCCCGTAGGCCTCTAAAGCCGCGGATTTTAGACGTTCCGCGTTTCTCAAAGCGGGAAGTTCCGTCTCTAATTTTTCTTCCTCGCCTTCCTTTAAGTTGGCCGCCTCAAGCTCAGACAAGCGAAACCGGAGGTATTCCAATTTCTCGCTTCTTTCCGCCTCCGATAAATTCAAAGATTCGATCTGGCGCCTGAGGGTTGACCAGTTATCGAAAGCGACCTTCACTTCCTTGAGGAGCCCCTCTTGCTCCGAAAAAGAATCCAAAAATTCCCGCTGAAACGCCGGCTTCATCAGCTTCTGGTGCTGGTTTTGCCCGTGAAAATCAATCAGCGAATCCGCCAGTTGAGACAATGCCGCGGATGAAACAGCTTCGTCATTAACAAAGGCCCGGCTTTTTCCGCTCTCATCCATTTCGCGGCGAATGCGGATATCCAAACTCTGCTTAGCCGCTTTTCCCGGCAACGACCGCGCCCAATCTCCGGAATCAAAAACAGCCTCGATTTGAAGCGTCTTCGCCCCTGGACGAACCCAAGCCGAGCTGCCCCGTCCGCCCATTAAAAACCCCAAGGCTTCCATTAAGATAGATTTTCCAGCTCCGGTTTCTCCCGTCAGAACGTTAAAACCGGCGGAAAAATCAAGCGCGGCTTCCTCGATGACGGCGAAATTTTTAACGCGGAGAGTTCTAAGCATTATCTTTCTCCCCAATGGATTTTACGCCTCAAGGTCTCATAATAAGAAGATTCCGGACTGAGCAAAATTTTAAGCGGCTTTTTAAACCGGCGAATATGAACCTCATCTTCCGCATCCATCGGACGGGAAATTTGTCCGTCTATGGAAAGAAAAACTTGGGGAATATCGTTGGAGCGGCGTTTGCGCAAAACAACGGAGACGCATTCCGAGGCTGGGAAGATAAGCGGGCGATGCGTCATCGCGTGGGAACAGATAGGCAAGGACAATAGAACCTGTAACGACGGCTCGACGAGCGGCCCAGAAGCCGCCAGGGCGTACGCGCTTGAACCCGTGGGAGTTGAAACAATCAACCCATCTCCCAAATAATCCGCGATTTTAAGGCCTTCCGATTTCATTTCCAAAAGGACCGCGCGCGCTTGATCCCCGCAACGAATCACGCAGTCATTGAGGGCCAAGACGGGGCCAAAAATTTTTTCATTGGCGCGCCGCAATTCCGCTTCAATCATCAGGCGACTTTCCATCCGAAACCCTCCGGAGAAAATTTCAGAAATTCGACGAGAAAAATCAGAAGCCTCAAGGCCGGCCAAAAAACCAAGCCCCCCCGAGTTGACGCCTAAAAGAGGAATTCCCAATGGCGCGACAGAGCGCGCCGCTTTGAGCATCGTTCCATCTCCGCCAACCGCAATCGCTAAATCGGAGCGGACAAGGCCATTTGAAAAATCAGAGGCGCCTTCCGCATTAATCAAAATGCGATGCGAACGCAAGACCTGGGCCACTTTTTTGAAGTTGTAAACCGCCTCAGGCTTTTCAGCGTTTAAGAAGATGGAGACCGACTTAAAATGTCGCATTGATTTTAATCCCGCGGTTATAAATCTTCGCCCTCACCGCGCGGCGGCGCAGCGAATTGATTATATCAAACTTCCTTCCTCCCTCTTGAATCATGGGAGGTTGGAAATAAAAACGCCAAACCCCTCTGGAAATTTTAAAATCCGCGCTCTCGCGCGAAATAGAAGCAATTTTTAAATGAGTGGCAAGATTTTCCGCGCCAGCGAGAGACGCGGGAGAGAGCAAAAAAAGAGTCTTGATTTTACGAATGCCTTTCGAGTGGAGAATCCTAAGAATGGCTCCTGTTTTCCGGCTTGATAAGACCAAGGATGGTTCATGGCCCTTTTCACAAATCAAGGCCGCTTGACCATCATCAAGACTGAAATAACTTACTTCCAAAAGCGGCTGGGAAACTTTAACTATGAACTTATGGAAGACAAAAATCATCAAAGCCAGGGAGGCCAGGCTCGCGGAAACTTTCCACTTGGGAGCAATTAGAACCGCGAGAACGAACAGGTAATAAACAAGGATTGAGACCTCGTTCCAGCGGGACAAATAAACGAAAGAAAACGGAAGTCCCGAAAAAAACCGGCAGACGCCGCAAAAAAATGACAATTCTCCTTTTAGAGCCCAGGTCAAAAGACAAGACAAAAGTTCAATGCGCATTAAGACGCTCAACCATAAAAAAATCCCGCCCAACATGAAAGCCCCCGCCAAAGGAAACAAAATCAAATTAGCCAGGGCTCCCAGGAAAGGGGCTCGCCCAAATCCGACGGCAAATATCGGCCAAAGGGCGATTTCAACAATCAAGGTCGCGCCCAGTATCTGAGAAACCCGCCCAAGCCAAGATTTTCCCCTCGCTTTCTCCCCGCGTTCCCAATGGGAAAATCCGATAATAAGCGCGAAAGCGGCCGCATAGCTCATCTGAAAGCCCATTGAAAACAAAGACAATGGATTCCACAAAAGTTCAACCCAGGCCGCGAGCGTCAAGGCTTGAAACGGAACCGCGTCTTTCCCGCTTCTCAGTCCCCATTCAAAAAACAGGGCGGCAAAAAGAGCCCTCGTATAAGGCGGATCTCCGCCCACGGCGGCGGCATAAAAACCGCCGCCTAAAGCGGCGATAAAAAGGCGCGGGAAGGGCCTTAAGGCCGCAAGGCGGCCCAAAAACCAAACTCCCGCCAAAACTAATGCGACCTTAGTCCCGGAGGGAACCAAAAGATGCATGACACCCGCATCCTGAATTTGCCGGTTGAGAATTTTTGGTAAGCGTCCTTTAATCCCCAAGACCATCCCGCTTAAAAGTCGCGCGTCAACCCCATTGAGGCGCGAATTAAAAGCCTTCTGAAGGGATTTTCTAAACGATGCCGCCCATGATAAAACCGTCCAGCGCGCATTGATCGGATGGGAAACCCAATGCAACGCATAAGCGTTGAGCTCATAGGAGATTCCGTTGACGGAAAAGAAAGAACGGACGTCAAAATCCCCGGGGTTTCGCGCGGGTTCGGGAGTCTTAAGCTGGCCTTTAACCCAAACAATATCTCCGGGAGAAAGGTCTGCTAATGGAAAATTTCGCGGGAAACGCGCTAAGACAAGCCCTTGAAGCCGCGAGTTAAGAATTTTCCCTTCGAAAGTCCATCCACCCCACCCCTCCCGGCCCGGCGTTTTAGCCAATATCTCAAAGCTGGCCCCAAAGTAAAGCGGGGGCCTTGCATTGCGCGCGAAATGAACGCCTAAATACCCAAAACGATAGGCCACCGACAAAATGGCCATATAAAGGCAAAGCCCGATAAAAGAAGCCCGGCGGAAATAGCAAAGCGGCATACCTCTCTTACGGCCTTAAGCCCTCATTTGTTCCCTGGAATTTCTGGAGATCAGGAAAGTTTAGGGCTTGGAAAGAAATAAGGTTGATTTTTTGGGGGTGAAAAATCCAATTTCATGCCGCACGGCGTTGACGGTTCGCCGGGAAACGGAAATCCCGCGCTCCGCTTTCAACTTCGCCGTCAATTCCGCGTCCGTCATAACCGGAGAATTTTTAAGCCAAGTCTCCACAATCTCCCGCAGAACGCGGCGCCTCCCCGGAAGAAGAAAAATGACGGGAACTTCCTCCTCCCAAGGGAGCCTGACCGAACGGCGAGAAAGAGCGCGGCTAACTGTTGAAGGAGACAAATCCAAACGCCGGGCAAGCCCTCTAAGACTGATGGGACGCAAGTTTTCAATGATCCGGCTGGATAAATAGTCCATTTGAATTTTAGACAGCGATTCAAACACACGGTAAAGAGCGCTTTGCCTTAAATTGAGGCTCTCCATGCGCTTAATCAAAAACGGCAATCGTTTTCTCTCATCGAGAGATAGAGCCTCCGTTTTCCAGCCATCAATGAGATCATAGCGGATATGATAAAGGCCCCTGGCCCAATAAGGAGCGTAGAACTCAAAACGAACTTCTCCATCTAAAACTTTTAAATGGGCAATACAGGCCGCCCCGCGCTGAGGAGTCTTGGCTGGCAAAGAAGAGGGAACTTCAAACTCAGAGCGAATTTCAACGTCCAGCAAAAAATCATGAATCGAGAGAATTTCTTCTTTTGAAAAGCCGAGCCGTTTTGATATTTCTCCGAGAGAAAGACCCTGCCCCCTCAAAAAATACTTCTCGAAATTCTCGCGGCCCATTTTTTTGATCGCCGAAACGGCCAAGCCCTGCTCCTCGGCTAATTTCTCGACAGGAACCCTTTCCCCGCTTCCCGCCACCCGTCTCTCGTCGATTTCATAAAAAGAAGAATGGAGTTCGCCGGACGGCCACTTTTGCCTTTGAAACGCGGGAGGCATTTTCCCGTCGCCGAAATAGAGTTTGCGAAACAACTCGTCTTTCTCTATTTTCGCAACTTCAGCCGCGAAATCAGCTTCCGGCTTCTCAATGAGTTCCGCAATTTGCATGCGCCCCAGGATGGAAAGGCGTTGTTGGGTTTTTAAGGCCAGCGTCTGATCCATCTTCGCCATCATTACGAGTGTAGCAGATGTTCCCGGCGTTTTCATAGCGACGATAATTTGCTAAAAATGAGGAAGAGACAACCCCATGAAGGCCCCCTCCTTATTTAAAGATTGCGCGGATGAACTGATTGAATTTCTCGACCACGCTCCCGATTTTGTCATGCTGAGAAACCCGGACGGGACGATTCTCATGGCCAATGAAACCCTCTGCCAAAGGCTGGGGGTTCCGCGAGAAAAGCTCATTGGACAATCTATCTACGATTTCTACATTGACCCCGAGCAGCGTCCCATCAGCCATAAATATACGGATACTCTTCTCCGCCAAGGGAGCAACCGGATTACCTTGCTCATGAGAGACAAAAACGGCTCCCCCGTTCAAGTCGAAGTGCGCGGTTGCCTGGTCTCTCATAAAGGAAAAAATATCATCTTTGGAATTGGAAGGGAGATCGGCCATTCGGAAAGAGACGAACGCCTCTCCGCCATCTTAAGAATGGGATTTCAAACCTCAAACGATATTATGTTTTACACCGGTCCCAACGGCATGATTTTAGACGTCAACAACGCCTTTGTCGAGCATTACGGTTATTCAAGAGAAGAGGCCATTGGAAAAACTCCTGGAATTCTGAGATCCCGCCATTCAACAGATGAGTTCTACCAACGAATATGGAAAGACATTCTCAATCCCAAAAAAGGATTTTGGAAGGGGGAAATCATCAACCGCTCCAAAGACGGACGGGAAATTCCCATTATCTTGACCATTTCCGCGGCCCGCAACGCCGTAGGAGAACTGATCGGTTTTATTTCGAGCGCGACTGATATCCATAAACATAAAGAACTGGAAGAAAAAATCGCCCAAACCCAGGCCTTGGCCGATATTGGAGAGATGGCGGCCTCCATCGCGCATGAAATTAGAAATCCCCTGGGTTCAATTTCAATGTCGGCAAAGCGCCTGACTTTGAAGGATTTGACCTGGGAGGAGCGAGAATCTACGACGAAAACTATCGAACGGGAAAGCGCTCGGCTAAACCAAATTCTCAGCAATCTTCTTTCTTTTGCTCGACCGCGCGCGCTTAAGCGAAAATTATCCAATCTCAACACTCTCATCAAGGAAACCACGCAACTCATCCAAGCTAATCGAGATATTGCGCCCCACATCGAACTCACGCTATCTTTAGATGAAGAGCTCTCTCCCTTTTTGTTCGATTCCGATCAAATTCTGCAGGTGATATGGAATATGCTCCTCAACGCCATTCAAGCGATGGAAGGGAAAGGCTCTCTCACCGTGCGCTCCGGGCGTTCGGGCGATTTCGCCTATTTTGCTGTTGCCGATACCGGCGGCGGCATGACGGAAGAAGAACAACGCGAAATTTTCAAGCCTTTTCACACAACCAAAAGCCAAGGCGTGGGTTTAGGACTTCCCACCGCGAAAAGAATTGTTCTGGCGCATGGCGGACGAATCGAGGTTGACACCAGACCAAGACAAGGAACCATTTTCACGGTTTGGCTGCCTTATTTGGAGCGCTAAATTGAAAAAAATATCCATTCTCCTAATTGAAGATGACCCGTCTTTAAACGCCTTGACCACTCTGGAACTCAAACGGCGGGGCTATGAAGTTGACTCAGCCAAATCCGGAGAGGAAGGATGCCGTAAATTTGAAAATAACCCCGACATTGTCATCACCGATTTAAAACTCGGCGATATGGACGGCCTTGAAGTTCTTAAACGCGTAAAAAAATATGACCCCAAAATCGAAGTCATCGTCGTCACCGGACACGGTTCCATCGACAACGCGGTAGACGCCATCAAAGCCGGAGCGTTTGATTATCTCACCAAGCCCGTGGACCCCGAAGAATTGGCTCTGACGCTGGAAAAAGCCGTCGAACACCGAAATTTAATCGCCGAAGTTGAAACTTTGAAAGCGAATGTTCGCGACAAATACAGCCTCCACGGCATCGTTTACGCCAGTTCCAAGATTCATAAAGTTCTCGATCTAGTCAACAAAGTCGCTAAAACAGAATCCACGGTTCTCATCCTGGGAGAATCGGGAACAGGCAAGGAACTTATCGCCCGAGCGATTCATGAACAAAGTTCCCGCCGCCACGGCTCTTTCGTGGCTATTAACTGCGGGGCCCTTCCCGAAGGACTTTTGGAAAGCGAACTTTTTGGCCACGTCAAGGGTTCTTTTACCGGAGCCGACCGAAATAAAAGAGGTCTTTTTGAGGAAGCCTCGGAGGGCACTCTCTTTTTAGATGAAATCAGCGAGACAACGCCCGCCCTTCAAGTCAAACTCTTGCGCGCCTTGCAAGAAGGAGAAATCCGCCGCGTCGGGGATAATCACCCTATTAAAGTTTCGGGGCGATTGCTCGCGGCCTCAAACAAGAATTTAGAAAAATTAGTGGCAACGGAAAAATTTAGAGATGATCTCTATTACCGCCTCAAGGTTTTTCCGATTGAAATTCCGCCTCTGAGAGAACGGGCCGAAGACATTCTCCCACTAGCTGAATATTTCTTAAGAAAAGCGCAAAAGAAAATATCCGGTTCGGCCCAACGCTTTTCGCCGGAAGCGGCCAAAGCCCTCAAAGATTATTCCTGGCCCGGCAACGTGAGAGAATTGGAACATACGGTTGAGCGTATGCTGATTCTCGCTTCTCAAGCCGAAATCGGACTTGAGGACGTCCCCGCTGAAATTCGCATGGTCCGCAAAAAAATTTCGCGAAAAGCGCCAGAGAAAGCTCCCCTAAAAGGCGTCTAAACCTCGCGCGCGAAAGCGTAAGCGCAAACATCCACCGCGCCGGAACGCTTAAGCTCAAGAGCGCAAGCCTCAAGAGAAAAGCCGGTCGTACAGACATCGTCAATCAAGACTAACTTCCGCCCCAAGATATCCCCCGGACGCGCAACCTTAAAGGCCCCGGCAATATTTTGTTTGCGATCTTTTTTGTCCAGTTCCCACTGAGGTTTCGTTTTGCGAACGCGGATGAGGGGATTTAAGACGGGGATGCCGGTTTCTTTTGAGATAGCCCCCGCCAAAATTTCCGCCTGATTATACCCCCGTTCATTTTCCCGCCGAAAGTGAAGAGGCACTGGAACAAGGATTTCCGGCGCCGGAAGTTCCCGAAAACGCGCCCAATGCCGCGCCATAAGCCGCCCCGCTTCCTGGGCGGCGGGAAACCGCCCCCGATATTTAAAAGAATAAACCCAGGAATGAATCGGCCCCCGGTACAAAAAGGCCGCGCGAATTAATCGGCAGGCAAATTTTTCACCTTGACAAGAGGCGCAAACGCCATGCCTCAGAGGGGAAATGTCCGCGCACCTTAAGCAAAAGGGCGCCTCTAACGGAACTAATTGCGTGCGGCAGGCAAGGCAAAGAGTTCCGCTATAGCTTCCGGGCAAATCCTTTCGGCAATGCGCGCACACTGGCGGCCAAAGAAAATCAAGACATTTCTGTTTCCAAATCCGAAGCTCCACCCCTTTCTTACGGAAAAAGAATCAAAAAAGTTCCCTCAATAAAAAAGGACAGTCCTTTTTTACAAGTAGCGGTTGATGACGATTCCCACCCGGCTTTGGCGTGGGCTGACGGAATTGGGATAGACGCCGACGAAATCTCCGGGAACGGGCGGCCCGATTTTGCCTTTTGAACTGAGCTGGGCCTCCACGGTCAGCGGATATTTCAAATGAGCATCCGGAAGCAAAAGATCAGCGGAACCAACCTTATAAAAAACGGGAAAACGCGGGTTGACGATGCGCTTGACTGCAATCGGAGTTCCGCCGGCGTCTTTAACGATAATGAATAAGGACTCTTCCCGATGCTCCACCTCATTCATCAGATTTCCTGAAATGGTAATGGAACCCGAGATGGCGAGATTTCCGCGAAATTTTTGACAAGAGGAAAGGCCCAGGGCCAAAAGCCCTATTAAGCCCGCCGTTTTAATTTTTGAGATTTTAACGCCGGCTTCTTCCATAATTGAATTATAACACTCCCTCCGCGAAAATTTGACAGAGGCAAAGCCCCTTTGATATCTTCGTCTAAGTGGCCCGTCAAGATTACTGCGCCTTTTTAGGACGCCAACTCCTGGCATTAACCTTCATCGCCGCCGCATTTGGGAAGATGATCCATTTCGATGCAACGACTAATATGATGAGCGTTTACGGAATTCCCATCCCCTCTTTTCTGTGCGCCTTGGCCATTCTCATCGAAGCGGCCGGAGGCCTTTCCCTGGCTCTCGGCTTTTACAGCCGCTGGGGCGCGGCCGTACTTGCCGCCTTCTTAATTCCGGTCACATTGATTTTTCATTTAACCCCCGATCAGCGAACCACTTTCATTGCCAACATCGCCATCATGGGAGGACTCCTCATGGTTTTGGCCTTCGGCCCCGGCGCGATCAGTTTTGACGGGGAGACCGCTTTAAGATGAGCGATTATCTTCCGCTGGCAAGAAAGTTCAGGCCCCGCAACTTCGATGAGGTCATCGGCCAGGAAACGATCTCAAGAACCCTTAAAAACGCCCTCAAAGCCGGAAAAATTTATCCCGCTTATCTTTTCACCGGCCCCCGCGGAATTGGGAAAACCACGACGGCAAGAATTCTCGCAAAATCCCTGAACTGTTCAACGGGCCTTTCTCCCGAGCCCTGCCTTAAATGCGACTCCTGCGTTGAAATCGCGCGCTCGGGCTCCTTGGATGTTCTTGAAATGGACGCCGCCTCCAACACCGGGGTTGATAACGTTCGGGAAGCGATTATCGAAACCATCAGTCTCGTCCCCCATCGGGACCGCTATAAAGTTTTCATTATTGACGAAGCCCACATGCTTTCAACCGCCGCGTTCAACGCGCTTCTTAAGACGCTTGAAGAACCGCCGCCCAGAGTGGTTTTTATCTTGGCGACGACCGAGGTCTCCAAAATTCCGCCGACGATTGTCTCTCGATGTCAGCGTTTCCGCTTTCGCCCTTTATCCATTGAAATCTTGACTCAACATTTGGCTTCAATCGCTGAGCAGGAAAAAATCGAAGCGGACCAACAAGCCCTTTTTCTTTTAGCCCAGGCTTCCGAAGGCGCGGCCAGAGACGCCATCAGCCTTCTTGATCAATGTCGTTCCGCAAACGCCGGGCCTCTCACCGAGACCTCCGTCAGAAATTTACTCGGATTTTCGCCGAAAGAAACAATTGAAAATTTCGCCCAAGCCCTCATTGAAAAAAATAAAGAGAATTTAGCGCATCTCATCTTTCAAGCGGAAGAAGAAGGGCTTGACCCCGCTCAGATCGTCAAAGACCTCCGCGCTTTTTTTCACGAAATTTATCGGAGTTTCTATCAACCTAAAATCACTCTTAAAGACCCGGTGGAAAACCTTAAGAAAAAAATAAGCCAAGCAGCCTTAACCTTTATTCTCAAACGCCTTAACGCCGTGATGGAAGACTTGCGCTTCAGCGATTCCCCTTTTCTGAGTCTTGAGCTGGGACTTGTGGGAACCTTGGAAGCGGCTACGGATTTATCAGAATGGGTCAAACGCCTGGAAGCCTTGGAGTCGAGAATCTCCCAAGGAAAAACTTCCCCGCCAAGCTCGTCAGCGCCCGCAAAAATATTGGAAGAGTCGGACTCCTTGGAACCTTTAGACGAAGCTCCGCTTGAAGAATCCTCTCTTTCGAAACCCGCCGGCAAAACCGCCCATCCCGAGCTTTGGACTCAATTTCTCGCTTCTCTTGAATCCGACAAACCAGCTCTCTCAGCCGCTTTGGCCAAGGCTGAAGTATCCAAAGACTCTCCCAAAAGTTGGCGTCTTATCTTCGCTCAATCTTTTGACGCTTCACAAGCGAAGAAGAATCTAGCTTTTATTCAGGAAACCCTGGGCAAAATGACGGGAAACCCCGTTTCCATTGAAATCGTGGAAAAAGTCCCCGCGCGCCCGTCTCCCGATCAGGATGCTGCCGCTGAATCTTTGACGAAAGCTCAACAAATTTTCGGCGGACGAGTGCTCAAGAAATGAAATCTTTCCAAAAGCTTATCTCTTCCTTAAAACGCCTGCCGGGCATCGGCCCCAAGCAGGCGGAACGCATGGCTCTTTTTCTTTTGCGCTCGCCTCAAAATGAAGCCGAGGGTTTAATTTCCGCCATTCGAGAAGCGAAAAGCGCGATGCGCCTTTGCCGAAAATGCCTGGATTTTACGGAAGAAGAGCTTTGCCGCATTTGCGCGGATAAGGACCGGGATTCCGCGATTGTCTGCGTGGTCGAGGAGCCCCAGGACGTGGTCGCCTTTGAACGCGCCCGGAGTTACCGCGGACTTTATCATGTCCTTCACGGAGCGTTGTCCCCTTTGGACGGAAAATTTCCCCAGCATTTAAAAATAGAAGAGCTTCTTTCCCGAGCCAAGGCTTTTTCTCCGGGAAGCGGAGAAATTATTTTGGCCACCGATCCGGACACCGAGGGAGAAGCGACCGCCCTTTATCTGACCCGGCTTTTAAAAGACTTTCCCGTCAGAATCACCCGCATCGCCCACGGCGTTCCTTTAGGGGGAGATCTGGACTATTTAGATGAAAGAACGCTTTCAGAAGCGCTCACTCGAAGACAAGAAGTCTCACAAGGATAAAACATGAAATACGAAAATATACTTCAAACCGTCGGGAACACGCCCTTGGTTCGCCTCAACCGGATGACCAAAGACCTCAAGGCCGCCGTTTACGCCAAATGCGAATTTTTTAACCCGGGAGGATCGGTCAAAGACCGCATCGGAATCTCGATGATTGAAGACGCCGAAAGACGCGGCGTTTTAAAGCCCGGCGGCACCATTATTGAGGGAACCTCCGGAAATACCGGAATTGGGCTAGCACTGGCCGCCTCGATTAAAGGATACAAGCTCATTTTTACCATTACCGACAAACAGTCCAAGGAAAAAATTAATCTTCTCAAAGCTCTTGGCGCGGAAGTCATCGTCTGCCCAACTGCGGTTGAACCTGACGATCCTCAAAGTTTTTATTCCGTCGCGGAAAGACTTTCCAAGGAAATCCCCAATTCCTTTTATCCAAACCAATACTTCAACCCCGAGAACCCAAAAACTCACTACCGCACCACGGGCCCGGAAATCTGGAAAGACACGGAAGGGAAAGTGACCCATTTCGTCGCCGGAATGGGAACCGGAGGCACCATTAGCGGAACTGGGCGCTATTTAAAGGACCAAAACCCCAAAGTCAAAGTCGTCGGCGCGGACCCCATCGGCTCCATTTACTACGAAAAAATTAAATTCGACCGGAAGGGCGAAGCCAAACCCTACGTCATTGAAGGAATCGGGGAAGACATGTTTCCCGCGACGATGGATTTAAAACTCCCCGATGACGTGATCCAGGTCACTGACAAAGACGCTTTCCTGGCGACCCGAAGGCTTGCCGCCGAAGAAGGAATTTTCGCGGGAGGTTCTTCCGGAGCCGCGGTCTGGGCCGCCTTGGAGTTGGCCAAAAAACTCACCGAAAAAGACCTCGTCGTGGTTTTGCTGCCGGACACCGGTATGAGATACCTCTCCAAAATTTATAACGACGACTGGATGGAGGAAAAAGAATATATGGGGCGCGAGCCAAAAACAAAAAAATCCGCTCCCAAAAAAGCGCCCGTCGCGCGTTAGGAGTTTTTAATGAAGGCCGTCGTTCTCGAAAACTTCGGAGGTCCCGAAAACCTTAAATGGACGGAACTTCCCAAGCCCGCGCCCAAGGAAGGCGAGGTCTTGGTGCGCGTGCGCTTTTGCGCCCTCAATCATCTCGATCTCTGGATTCGGGAAGGAATTCCTTCCTACAAAATCAAATTGCCGCATATCCCAGGCTCCGATGTTTCCGGGGAAATCGCCGAACTGGGGCCAGGGGTTTCCTCGCTGAATGTGGGAGACCGCGTCGCCGTCTCTCCCGGACGTTCCTGCGGCGCTTGCGATTTTTGCGTCGCCGGTCAAGACAGTTATTGCCCAGATTACGGCATCATCGGAGCCCAAGGCGGGCCGGGCGGATACGCGGAATATCTTTGCGTTCCCGAAAGATACGTCTTGCCGCTTTCAAACTCCGTCAGTTTTGAAGAAGGCGCGGCCTACCCGCTGACTTTCTTGACCGCCTGGCATATGT
This sequence comes from bacterium, assembly GCA_021822495.1. Classification (GTDB taxonomy): domain Bacteria; phylum Elusimicrobiota; class Elusimicrobia; order UBA1565; family UBA9628; genus JAKAQV01. Next base: position 110,628 of record JAKAQO010000001.1, read on the forward strand.
TGATGGGTCTGGGACATCTGCGTCCCCATCAAACCGTTCTTGTCATGGGCGCGGGAAGCGGAGTAGCCACCGCCGCCATTCAAATCGCAAAACTCCACCAGGCCTTTGTCATCGCCGTCTCCCGCTCCGAGGAAAAACTAGAAAAAGCAAAAGCCCTTAAGGCCGATGCCGTCATTCACTCTCCCCCGCAAGACATTGCCCGGCAGGTCATTAAAATCACGGGCGGGAAAATGGTCGATCTAGTCTTTGAACACATTGGCCCGGCTGTTTTTGAAGCCGCGATTAAAAGCCTCTCTTTTGGCGGGAAACTCATCACCTGCGGCTCCACTAGCGGCCCGAATGTTCAACTCGATATGCGCTACCTCTTTAGCCGTCAACTTCAAATTCTAGGAGCGAAGATGGGAAATCTCTCCGAGATGCGCGAAGTGACAAAGCTCATTAACCTGGGTCAATTACGACCGATTATAGACAAGACTTTCCCGCTCAAAGACGCGGCCAAAGCCCACCAGTATCTGGCGGAACAAAATCAATTTGGGAAGGTGCTTCTTGAAGTGGCTTGAAAATTTCAAACGCCTCCCCTCGTCTTTTGCCTGGCTATTTTTGCTCACTCTTTCAATGCCCTTCTGGAGCCTTGGGCACCCTTTAATTGAAGTGGATGATGCCCGGTACGCGGAAGTGCCAAGAGAAATGCTGGTTCTCAACCATTGGGCGACCCCGACCTTGGACTATTTCGATTACGTCGAGAAACCCCCCATGGGCTATTGGCTGGCTATCACGAGCTACAAAATTTTTGGAGTCAATGAAGCCGCCGCCCGCCTTCCCACCGCGCTTTTGTCCATTCTGGGAATTTTGCTTCTTATGTGGACCGGTTCGTGGCTGTTTGATTTTGAAACCGGGTTTTTAGCCGGCATTTTTCTTTCAACGAGTCTTCTCTACTTTTTCCTTTCCCATTACATCACGCCGGATTTGCCGGTCACGGTTTTTTTACTCGGCTCTTTTTCCCTCATTTTGAGAACTCTTTTCCATCCCGAGGACGCTTCCTGGTCCGTTCCCGGCGCCTGGGCTTTTTCAGCTCTCGCTTTTCTATCCAAGGGTCTCATTGGTCTTGTTTTCCCCGGAGGCTGGGCCATTCTGTCGGTTTTGGCCATGCCCTCATTAAGAAAAAACTTTTCTCTTCTCTTTAAAATCCAAGGGATTCTTCTTTTTGCCGCTCTTCTTTTTCCCTGGTTTTGGATCATGGAAAAACATCATCCCGGATTTTTTAAATTTTTCTTCTGGGACCAACACGTCCTTCGCTTTTTAACCCCTAAATATCACCGCTCAAACCCCTGGTACTTCTTCATTTTGATTTTTCCGCTGGCGGTTTTGCCCTGGAGCCCGCTAGCTTTAGCCGGCTTATGGAATGGGATCGTGAAGACAAAAGATGAAATTCCGGAAACTTCCCTCGCCATTTGGGTTTTGATGATCACGGCCTTTTTTTCCATCTCTCACTCCAAACTCATTACTTACATTTTACCCGTGATTCCCCAGGCGTGTCTGCTTGCGGCCAGGGAGTTTAAAAAACCCTTGGCGCGTTGGGCCAAGAACACGGCCCTCTTTCTTTCCGCTATTTTTATCGCGGCCGCAATCGGCGCTCTTATTTTTTTTCATACGCATTTTGGGACAAAATTCATCCCCCCGGGCCTTCCAAGAATCAATCTCAACATCAGTTGCGCCGTCGCGGTTTTACTTCTTTTCGCCGCCGCGCTTTGGAGTTTTGTCTTTGAAAAAGACGCACCCTCGGCCGCGACTGCGCCCGCACAAATACTCGGCCCTAAAATCCCTCCCCGGCTTTGGAAGCCTTTTGCCTGCGCATGGCTGGCGGGATTTTTAGGCCTCTACGCCTTTCAATTTGATTCCGGATTTTTGAGCGCAAAAAATATCGGGGGTTTCATCAATCAGTTCATCAAACCCGGAGATTTAATTTACACCGATGGCATCTATCTTCAGGGAATTCCGTTTTATACCCAGCATCCGGTAGACAAGGTGCTCAACTGGACGGGGGAACTGGCCTACGCCAAGAATCTGAAAATTAATCAAGACCGCTTTGGAGACGATGCGGCCATCAAGGATTTGCCCATTCAAGGAAAGCAAGTTTTTATCGTTCTTCAAAAACGCGATATTCCCCATATCCTTAAAACGCTTAATGCCAAGAAAATGACCGGAAACAGAATCTACCTATCCGGCCCCTGGGCCTGTATTGATGTATACTAAGATTGAGGCCTATCCATGCGCATCCGTTTTTCTCTCAAAAGCGAAGTCGCCGTCAGCTTTGTTTCCGCGTTTTTAATTTTAAGCATTATCGGCTTTGCCTCGTATGAAAGTCTCTATGGATTCATCCAAACCCAAAAATGGGTCACCCACACCCAAGAAGATCTTCATCTTCTCAACCGGCTGTTGTCTGAGATTGAAACCGCAGGAAGCGAACAAAGGCTTTATATCATCACCGGACAAGAAAAATACATAGACTCCTACTCCGACTACAAACAGCGCGCTCTAAAGACTCTTGAGGAAGTAAACGCCCTCCTGGCTCCTCCAGACATTGGGCAAAAGCAAATCAGGATGCTTGAGCCTTTCATCATCGAGCGTTTTAAAATCGCCGATATCCTCATTAAAATTCGCAAGAAAGACGGCCTTGCCGCCGCGCAGAAAATCATAAGGACTGGGCGCACTGACGGCATTACGACCTTAATTAGGAAATATATCGAGATTGTTAAAGACGAACAACAAAAGAGGCTTGCTGTCCGCATCGCCGCCGCCGGGAAAAGCGCGAAAAAAATGATCTCAGCCATTACGGCCGCGGTTCTAGCCGCGCTCATTTTTCTCTCCCTGGCGACTTGGATTATTTACCAAGACCTCGATGAGAGGCTACGGCTTGAGGAAGAGCGCGCGCGCTTTTTTAGGCTTTCCATCGATTTATTTTGCGTCGCCAACTTTTCCGGGTCTTTCGAACAAATCAATCCCGCCTGGGAAAGAGCCTTGGGATACTCTCCCTCTGAAATCATTTCCCGTCCCGTCATGGATTTTTTCCTTCCAGAAGACCGGGAAAAAGTTTCCAGTGAGATTGAACGCCTCACCCTGGGTTTTTCTCTCAAGGATTTTGAAGCCCGCATTCTCTGCAAGGACGGCTCTTCCAAATGGCTGAGATGGAACGCTGTTTCATCCATTCCCGAGAGACTCATCTACGCCTCCGCCCGCGACATCACTGAACAAAAGAAGGTCATCCAAATGAAAGATGAAGTTATCGCGATGGCAACCCATGAGATGAGAAATCCGCTCACCGCCATTCACGCCTCTCTTTCGGTCTTGGTCGAGGAAATAAAACCGGTCCGAACCCCCTCAATTGACAAACTCCTTTCCATCGCCCATCAAAGCAGCGCGCATCTCATCGAACTCGTCAATGATTTCTTGGACATCCAAAAGCTGGAATACGGGCGCATGGAATTTCACATGAGGACACTCGCCATTGAACCTCTTATAAAAAAAGCCGCGGAGCTAAACTCAGCCTACGCTCAAAAACAGGGCGTAAACATCCATATTCGCGGCCTCATTCCGCCAGTTGAAACAAGCGTGGATGAAGGACGATTTTTGCAGGTCATGGCGAATTTAATCACCAACGCCGTCAAATATTCCGCTCAGGGCCAGACCGTGGATATTACCGCCGCCCAATGGGATGATTTTGTCCGCGTTTCCGTCATCGATTCCGGCTCTGGAATTCCAGAAGAATTTCACGAACGGGTTTTTCAAAAATTTTCACAGGCCGCCGGCTCAAAACAAGGAACGGGTCTCGGGCTATCCATTTCCAAGGCCATTGTCGAAAAGATGGGCGGAACAATCGGCTTTAATACCAAAAAAGGCAAGGGAACCGAATTTTTCTTTGATTTGCCGATTGTTCCAAAGTCCAACCAGCCTTAATAATCCTTATTGTTGCGCGGTCACGGAGAAAGAATTGCCATCGCAGGCGGTGGCAGTGGCAGCATACCCAGTCGCAACTCCGCCTGACATGCCTAATACTAGCGGGATGCTTAGAGAGCAACTAGAATATGAAATTCCATTCCCCGCGATATTTAGTCCCGGCGAAGTTAAATCAATAGTTCCACTGACATTATCAATTACACCTGAGCTATTCATGCAGACAATCTCATTGGATCCATTAAATCCTAAATTGAACTGGCCAGAAAAAGTGTAACCGCTAGTCGTACAGCTTGAAAAAGTCATATTCTCAGTGCCGGAAAAAGCTTCCGCGCTATCGGTCTGTGGATTTGGACATCCAGACGGATCATAAGGCGCGGCTTGAGTTTGAAAACCAAACGAGGCGCAACTACTAAAATTTCGGGGTTTTAAATGCCCTGCATGAAACCCTTCTGCTCGAACCGCCGCAGGAGTAACCTCAGAAAAGCCCAGAGCGAAATTAGCAATATCTCCGGTTGCCGCGCTGATTGATCCCGAAGAAGAAGAGCTGGAACTGCTTTTTTTACAAGCTGTAAAAATCGCGGCCAAAGCCAAGAAAACCAGTCCCAAACCCCATTTTTTTCTTGTGTCCATTTTTAATAGTCTCCGCCCTTAATCCCTAATATACAATACCTCCCACGCACAACGCGATAATTTTATAAAATAGCTTTGTGAGTCAAATAGAAACTTTGTCAAACACGCTAAAATACTGCGAAGGCCTTTTTCACTACCACCGCCGCAAGACGAGAGTCGTCATGGTAGGAAACGTCGGCGTTGGAGGCGACAACCCCATTCGCCTTCAATCCATGACGACGACCGACACCCTTAACGTAGAAGCGACTATTCTTCAGTCCATTCGCATGGCCGAAGCGGGATGCGAAATTATCCGCATTACCGCTCCCACTCCGGCGGACTCCAAAGCTCTTGGGAAAATCAAAGAAGGTCTTCTTAAGCGCGGAATCAATGTTCCCTTAGTCGCCGATATTCATTTTTCTCCCGCCGCCGCCATGGAAGCCGCGGAATACGTCGAAAAGGTGCGCATCAACCCCGGAAATTTCGTCGATACCAAGCGCTTTGCCGTCAAAGAATACACCGACGCTGAATACTTAAAAGAAATCGAGCGAATTGAAGAACGTTTTACCCCCTTAGTTGAAAAACTTAAGCGACTCAAAAGAGCCCTCCGAATCGGAACGAACCACGGTTCTCTTTCCGATCGCATCATGAATCGCTACGGAGATTCTCCTCTGGGAATGGTCGAAAGCGCTCTTGAATTTGTCCGTATCTGTGAGAAAAACGGTTTTCATGATATTGTCTTGTCCATGAAAGCCTCAAACCCGAAAATCATGATCGCGGCTTATCGTCTTTTAGCGGCGCGCATGAATGAACTAGGCATGGATTATCCCTTTCACTTGGGAGTGACCGAAGCCGGCGGCGGGGAAGACGGACGGATTAAATCCGCAATTGGAATCGGAAGCCTCTTGGCCGATGGCATTGGAGACACTATTCGAGTTTCTCTCACCGAAGACCCTGAGTTTGAAATCCCTGTTTGCAAAGCCTTGGCTCAACCTTATCAAAAAAAACCCGCGCAAAAAGCCTCTCCGGAAAACGCCGAATTAAAATATACCCCCGATTTTTATAGCTATGCCCGCCGCCTAAGTTCTCTTCTTCGCGTTGGTCCCTTTATGATCGGGAAAGAGAATCCAATTCGCGTGATCACCTCCATCCCCGCCTCATGGACCGCCCAGCAGATTCTTTCCTGGTTTGAAACTCAGCTTAAAAATGGAAACGGAGCCGATCCGGAAATTTTAGCCTTTGACATTAGAAATTCCGCCGAAGCCGAGGCTTTTATTGAGTTAAGAAAATCTCTTGCCTCGGAAACTTCTCGCCTGGCCTTTTTAGGCCGCTTTGAAACCCAAGAGGCCGAAACGCTTTCAGCTCTCAAACATTTTGATCTCATCAGCTGGACCAAAGACCCAAAGGATTTTCCCGCTTTTTGTCAAAAAGCCGCATCCACGGGTCTTCCGCTTTTAATTGAAGGAAAAAGCGCGGATGAAACGCTTCAAATGGCGAAAGAGGCTCAAAAAGAAGGCCTTCCGGTTTTATTAAGCCTTGTGGGACAAGAAACCGCCGCTTTAATTTATGAGTACCGCAAACTCGCCGCCAAAGCGAGTTCTCTTCCCATTCACATCCACGCGCCGCATTTTGAACAACCGGAAACTCGACTTCTGGAATCCTCCGTTTTAACGGGAAGTCTCCTCAGCGACGGAATCGGCGACTCTTTTGAGCTTAATTCGCTGGGAAACCCGAAAGAAGATTTACGGCTCTCTTACGACATTCTCCAGGGCGCTCAAAGCCGGATTACCAAAACCGAATTTGTCTCCTGCCCTTCCTGTGGTAGAACCCTTTTTGATCTTCAAACGACAACCGAGCGTATCAAGAAAAAAACCGGGCATCTGAAAGGCGTTAAGATCGCAATTATGGGTTGCATCGTAAACGGCCCCGGAGAAATGGCCGACGCCGATTTTGGATACGTAGGCGGCGCGCCGGACAAAATCAATCTCTATGTCGGCAAGGAATGCGTCAAAAAAGGCGTTCCCGCTGTAGAGGCCGACCAGGCGCTTATTGACCTCATCAAAACCCACGGCAAATGGGTCGAGCCTTAAAGCGATTCTAAAAGCTTCCGCGCCCGCGCGCCCAAGGCGCGAAAAGAAATTTGACGTCCCTCTTTTTGATACTCAAATGAAATTTCAAGCCGGTCAGAAGGAAGATAAAGACGGCCGGAAGCGGCCCATTCAATCAAAGACGCGCCCTTGGGATCTCCAAAACAATCTTCAAGGCCGATTTCGCTGGTCTCAAGTTCAGAAACGCGGAATAAATCCAGGTGATAAAGATTGAGTTTCTGCGTTCGGTAAATCCGGACTAAGCCAAAACTGGGGCTCATGACGTCTCCTTTAAAGCCCGCGCCTCGGGCCGCTCCTTCCACAAAAGCGGTTTTACCGGCGCCCAGGTTTCCTTGAAGACACACAATATCCAAGGACTTTAAAGCGCGACCCAGTTTTTTTCCCAAGGCTTTGGTCTCATCCACGCTGGAAGAATAAAAAGAAAAATCCGCTCCCTTTTCCTTAATGACCCTTACTTTCGGCATATCTTTTTAAACGCTTGTGGGAAAAAAGAAATGAGGTCTTGAGCGCTCATCGCATAGGGAGTAAGCGCTTCTTCGGCGAAGTCTCCAGCTAACCCATGCAAATAGGCGCCAAGCACGGCCGTTTCAAACGCACCGACATTCTTAAGCCGCCGGGAAGACAGGTTTTGCGCCCACAAGCCAGAGACAAGTCCGGTCAAAATATCCCCACTTCCTCCGCGGGAAAGCCCTGTGTTTCCGCTTGAGTTGACCGCTTCCTTGCCATTTCCAACAATGAGACTCGGATGCCCTTTAAAAATTACGACCGCATTAAATTTTTCAGCCAGATGGTGGGCGCACCAAGAACGCTCGGAAAGCGCTTTTGAAAGAGAAATTCCCAAACACCGCGCCATTTCTCCGGCATGCGGGGTCAAAATAGACGGGCTCTTTCGCCGCTTCATAATTTTTGTAAATTCTTGAGGGTTCTTGGCCATCAAATTGAGGGCATCGGCGTCTATCACTGAAGGAATATCCATCTCCAAGATTAAGCGCAGACACTTTCCCGTTTCCGAGCTTTGGGAGATTCCCGGCCCTACGGCCAGAACGTCAAAACGCCTCATTTGATGAGCGCGTTCAATTTGTTTAAACGCCCGTTTTGAGATAGCGCCGCTTGAGGTCTCATCCAACCCCACGGTCAAGGCTTCAGGAATAAAAGAAACGGCCGCAACCTCAAAGCTTTTTGGAATTCCAAGACTGACCAACCCCACGCCGGATTTTAAACAGGCTTTGGCCGCTAATAAAGCCGCTCCCATCATCCCGCGAGAACCCGCTACAATTAAAGCATGGCCGAAAACGCCTTTGTGGTCCTCCGGATAGCGAGGAGTTAAAGAAAAAGGGACTGTCCCTTTTTTCATATTTTCACCGCGACCTCGCCGCGACCGCCAAGGCATAGTCCCGGCTGTGCGTCAGAGACAACTGAATGTCCTCCGCCTTTTTCCCGCGCAAGAGAACGCTGGGACGCCCATTTTTATCGCGGTCAACAGAAATATCCTTAAGGGTCAATCCTTTTTGCCCCAAAGCCTTCCAGACCGCTTCCTTGGCGGCAAATCGAACCGCGAAATGAGGCCAGGGATTTTTCTTGGGACGGCAATAGGCGATTTCTTCTTCTGTAAAAATCCGCGGCAAGAATTTTTTTGATCGCCCGGCCAAGGACTTAATGCGAGAGACTTCGATGATGTCCAGCCCCAAATTCAAGCCGGATAAACTATTCGACTGTGACGCTTTTGGCAAGATTTCTAGGCTGGTCGATATCCAGCCCCCTCAACGCCGCGACGTAATAGGCCAGCATCTGAAGCGGAATGACCGCGAGAATGGGGGCCAAGGCTTCTGAAGTCATCGGGACCTCAAGGACATAATCCGCCCGCGCTTCGGGATCGCCTTTACTTTTGACCATAATCACCTGTCCGCCGCGCGCGCGAATCTCCTCGCAATTAGAAACCGTTTTATCAAAGACCGGAGAATGGGTCGCAATGGCGACGACCGGCATTTCCTCGTCAATCAAGGCAATCGAACCGTGCTTAAGTTCCCCCGCGGCAAAACCCTCCGCGTGAATATAGGAAATTTCCTTAAGTTTCAAAGCCGCTTCCAAGGCGATGGGATAATTGAGGCGGCGGCCAATAAAAATAAAGTTACGGCTCTTAAAAAAGTGCTTGGCGATTTGGCGGGTCTTTTCCTCAAGTTTCAAAGTCTCGCGAACTAACGTTGGGATATGCGCGGCCTCACGCGCCAGTTCCAAGGCCTTGGCTTTCGGCAAGGTCTTTCTTGAAAGGCCCATGTGAACTGAAAACGCAAACAAAGCCGCTAATTGCCCAGTAAAAGCCTTGGTTGAAGCGACCCCGAGTTCCGGGCCGCAGCGGGTATAGAGATTGTAGTTGGCTTCCCGCGAAATGGCGGAGCCCAGGGTGTTGGTAATCGCTAAAACCGGAATATTCTTTGATTTCGCGAGGCGAATAGAAGCCAGAGTATCGGCGGTTTCTCCGGATTGGCTGACCGCGACCACTAAATCTCCTTCTTCAAGGCGCACGTCGCGGTATCTAAATTCCGATCCAATCTCGACAAAGATAGGAAGCCCGACCATTTCTTCCAGCCAAAATTTCGCCACCCGGCAAGCGTGATAGGCCGTTCCGCAACCCACCATATAAATGGTTTTGACGGATTTAAGGTATCCGCTCTTAAACCCCGCTTCTTTTTCAAGCGCGCCTTCGATTAATGGAAAAATCCGGCCGCGCAGGGTTTCCTCGCAAGCCTCGGGCTGTTCGTGAATTTCCTTAAGCATGAAGTGGCGGTATCCGCCTTTTTCCGCCATGCTCCGGTCCCAGGAGATTTGAACCGGCTTTTTTTGAATCGGATTTCCGGAAATATCGAAGAATTCGCAGGAATCCGCCTTCAGTAGCGCCATTTCTCCATCCTCGAGAAAAACCGCCTGTCGGGTGTATTCCAAAAAGGCCGGAACATCCGAAGCCAAGAAATTTTCTCCATCACCAAGACCAATCACTAAGGGAGAAGCGGTCTTAGCGGCAATTAAAGACCCCGGCGCGTGCGCGGAAACAATGGCCAAAGCATAAGCGCCTTTTAAATCCCTCAGCGTCAGACGCACCGCTTCAAAAAAGTTTTTCTCTCCGCTTTGCTTACTTCCATTAGAAGATTTCTTCATCAAGACCGCGAAATTTTCCTCGATTAGATGCGCGATGACCTCGGTGTCGGTGTCGGAGGCGAAATGATGCCCTTGTTCCGTCAAGCGGTCTTTGAGTTCCGAAAAATTTTCAATAATCCCGTTATGGATGACGACCAAGGACCCCGAACAATCCGCGTGCGGATGGGCGTTTTCTTCCGAGGGGCGCCCGTGCGTCGCCCAACGGGTATGCCCCAAGGCCGGAGTTCCCTCCAAGGGTTCCTTGCGCAACAAATTTTTAAGGTTGACGAGTTTTCCGGAAGCTCGTCTTCGGACAATTTTTCCGCCGGATAAAACCGCGATGCCCGCCGAATCATATCCCCTGTATTCAAGGCTCTTAAGCCCGTCTAAGACTAAAGGGACCGCTTCTCTTTCCCCAACATAGCCAACAATTCCGCACATAAAAACTCCTTAAGCGATTAAAACCTTCATTTCACTGATGGCGGACTTAAGTCCCCAGAGAATGGAATGAGCGGCGACCGCCCAACCGACATTGACCCCAAATAAGCGCGTGATTTGGGACACGGCCCGCGCGTTTTGATAGTTGATTCCGCACCCCAGCCAAGGTTTTAGGCCCAACTCAGAGGCAAGATAGACGGCTAATTGCAGCTGTTCCAGTTCCTCTTTAAGTCTTTTACCGGAAACTTGGGCGTAATCCGAGGCGCAAATCTCGACAAAATCAGCGCCTAAAGCGCGAACGCGCCTTAAACTTACCGCCTCGGCCTTGACCGAGATTCCAACCAAAATCTTTCGAGCTTTAAGGGCCAAAACCGCTTTTTTTACCGTATCCAGAGAGGAATCGGAAAGTGTCATCGGCGCGGGCCGCCCGTCAGTTCTTGAAACCAAACACACCGAAGAAGGCGCGGCGGTTAAGGCCGCCGCCACGAGATCGGGTTTCGGCTCGATTTTCAGGCAAATCTTCCCTGGGCCCTTGCATAGTTTTAAAATCTCGGTTTCGGATTTAGATCTTAAATGAAGAACTATTTGATCCGCGCCGGAACGCCTCGCAATCGCGGAAACAGTCGGTAAGTCTAAAGGCGAGTTTGTTCGCACCTGAGACAAGGAACAGAAAGGGTCCAAATCAAACCCCAAATCAACTCCGCCTGAAAACGACTTATATTTTCCGTCTTTCTTTTTATCCTTGGCCATGAACTTTCTCCCGGGAATTTGCGCCCACATCTTGACGATAGGCGCCCGCAATTTTTTTGGCGATTTCCCTCACCCAATTTAACTTTGGTCCTTCAACCATAATCCGCAAAAGGGGCTCTGTCCCTGAATAGCGAACGAAAAGCCGCCCTCGCCCTTTGAGAGCCGCTTCCTGTTTTTTTAGTTCCTCCTGGAAATGAGGCAACGATTCAAGAGAAACCTTAGAAGACACTTTAACATTTTCAATGACCTGCGGGAACGGCTTAAAATCTTGAATAATCCGCGAAAAGGGCTTCCCGGATTCAGCCAAGGCCGCCAAGGTCTCAACCGCCGTCAGCATCCCATCGCCGGTCCTTAAAAAACGCCGAAATACGATGTGGCCTGAAGGTTCTCCGCCCAAACTTAAATCGTTTTTCTCAAGAGCCTGGGTCACGTGGCGATCTCCAACACCCACGCTCAGAGCGGTAATGCCGCGCTCAGATAAAAATTTTTCCAAGGCGACATTTGACATCGTCGTTAAGACGACGCTTTGCTTTTTAAGGAGCCCGCATTTCTGCATGCGAAGGGCCGCGACGGCAAGGACAAAATCCCCGTCTTTAATACGGCCTTTTTCATCGCAAAAAACGGCGCGGTCCGCGTCTCCATCAAAAGCGATGCCGATATCCGCCTTAAAAGCCGAAACCGCCGTTTTGAGCGGACCAGTTTCAAGAGCCCCGCATCCACGATTAATGTTATAGCCATTGGGAGAAACGCCCAGACAATGAACCTTGGCGCCCAAACTTTCAAAAAGAGGTCGCGCGATTTTATAAGAAGCGCCGTTGGCGCAATCTAAGACTATAGTGATTTTGGATAAATCCAACGCCGCTGGAAAAATACTTTTTAAAAAATCGGCGTATTCTTTTTCGTAAATTTCTCCATTTTCCAAAACCGGCTTTCCCAAGAGTTTCAAAGCGGAGCTTTTCTTCACGGCTTTTTCAATTCTTTGCTCCAAATCCCCGCTGATTTTAAGTCCCTGGGAGTCAAAAAACTTGATGCCGTTAAACTCCGCGGGATTATGAGACGCCGAAATCACGATGCCGCCCGCGGCTTTTAAATGCGGAACCAGATAAGAAATAGCGGGAGTGGGAATGACCCCGCAATCAATCATCTTCATCCGGGATCCAATTCCTAAAGCCAGATTTTTGAGGATGGACGGCCCTGAAGCGCGGGTATCTCTTCCAATCAATATTTTTGGCGCGCTTCCGTTGGGAGAAAATACTTTCTCCCGCGGCAACAGCTCCGACACAACCGCTCCCAAAGCTCTAAGAAAGGACGGGATAAAAGGATATTCCCCCGGAATACCACGAATGCCGTCAGTCCCAAAAAGCCTCTCCATTAGTTTAAATAAACTCCCAAGGACATTGCATGCCACACTTCAAGCGCGCGCACGGTCTCTAAAACATCGTGAACCCGAAGCATCGCTGCCTTTTGAAGCGAGGCCCAGCAGGCAATCGCGACAGAACCCGGCAAACGCTCTTCTGGTTTGATATCCGCACAGATTTTTCCAATAAATCCCTTTCTCGAAGCGCCAACCACCACCGGAGATATTTTTGAAAATTTATAGAGATGCTTTAATATCTCCAGATTGTGATCAAGTTTTTTTCCAAAACCGATGCCCGGGTCGACCAAAACCTGTTCGAGTCTTCCTCCGGCTTGAATAAAAAAGTTTTTGCGTTCTTCTAAAAAAGAATAAATTTCCCCTACTACGTCCGCATAAACCGGGTTTTCCTGCATGGTCTTCGGATTTTCTCCGCCGCGGTGCATGAGTATGACGGATTGAAAATGAACCGCTTCCTGAATCATCTTTTTATCAAAACGCAGGGCTGAAATATCGTTTAAAATGGAAGCCCCAAGGGATCGCGCTTGATGGGCCACTTCCGCTTTTTGAGTGTCAATGGAAAGCGGGAGGGGGAAATCTTTGAGTAGTTCCAAAACCGGAAGAACGCGGTCCAGTTCTTCTTGAAGAGAAATTGAGTCCGATCCCGGTCTGGTTGATTCTCCGCCTAAATCAATGACATCCGCGCCTTCATCCAAGAATTGAAAGGCCTTGTCCGCAGCGGCTTTGGGCGAAAAAGATCGGCTGTGGGAATAAAATGAATCCGGGGTCGCGTTGACAATCCCCATGACCAGCGGCCGCTTAAGACTTTTGAATTTTTCCAAAACTCCCGGCGAAGAGTTTAAGTCTTGAGTTTCTTTCACGGCAGTCAAAAGGCTAGAACTTCCTCGGCGGCCATGAGTAATCGGTCCACATCCGGAATGTAATAGCGTTCCAAGCGGAAAAGTGGCATCCGAATATCCCAGCCTCCCACTCTTTTAACCGGGGCCTTGAGCACAGTTAACGCACGCTCGGAAATTTCCGCACTGATCTCAGCCGCCCAGGATCCGGAATTAGGAGCTTCATGGGCGATCAGCGCTCGACCGGTTTTAGAAACGCTTTTGAGAATGGCGTCTAAATCAAGCGGAGTGAGAGTTCTTAAATCCAAAACTTCAGCCGAAGTTCCATTTTGAGACAAACGCTCGGCAGACTTAAGACAGGTCCCAACCATCGCCCCCCAAGAAATCATCGTCAAATCCGAGCCTTCCCGGCGCACGCGCGCGCTTCCAATTTGAATCTCATAGGGCTCTTCCTGAACCGGCCCGCGAGCCGCCCGGTAAAGAGCTTTGGGTTCAAAGAAAATGACGGGATCCGGATCTCGAACGGCGGCAATCAAAAGCCCCTTGGCGTCTTCTGGAGTCGACGGGCAAACGACCTTGATTCCCGGGGTGTGGCAAAAATAAGCCTCTGGAGATTCCGAGTGATGCTCAGGGGCATGAATAAGCCCGCCGTGAGGCGAGCGAATAACCAAAGGCAAGGAGTAGCGTCCGCGAGTCCGGCTTCGAATTCTCCCTAAGTGAGAAACGACCTGATCAAAAATAGAGGGCGTAAATCCGTCAAATTGAATTTCACAAACCGGCCGATACCCGGCAATGGCCAGCCCCATCGCCGAACCGATGATGCCTAGTTCTGCCAAGGGAGTGTCAACCACTCTTTCACTTCCAAAACGGTCAAACAAGCCTTCAGTCGCGCGAAAAACGCCGCCATTTTTGCCGACATCTTCGCCCAGAATAATCACGCGCTCATCTTTTTCCATCTCCTGGCGCAAGGCCTCGTTGATGGCCCCAACCAAATTGAGTTCTCGGGTTTTCACCACCGTCTTTGTCATGGTCTCCTTCCGTACAGACTCTGGCCGTTCTCCAACGAATCTGGAAACGGCACTTCCTCGCCTATGCTCGGTCGGAGCCGACCATTTCTGACCGAATATAAATGAGGGAATGCCGCTTCCAAATTCCGTTTAAGATAGCGACCTCGCTTAAGCTCAGTCATGAAATAGAAATCCCCATCTTATTGACAATCTTGTTCGCCATATTCTTAAAATCCTCACGGGCGTCTTGCGCCGCCAGAGCGTGGGATCCAATAGCGCCATCGGCCGGCTTGAGTAAAAACATAGGCTTACGCGCCTCCTGAGCCATGGCCATGAGACTTCGATAATGCTTGAGAAGGCCAAAACAATGCGGATCCTCGGAAACCGTGTAGTCGCCCTCTATCTCCTCAAGCACGTATTTTCGATAGGCGCCAGGCATACGATGAATCCATTTTTCATAGGATTTAGCGGGACGATCCTGGCGGATTGAATGTTGCATGACAATATAGCCGATGGGACTCATCTCGCCTTGCGGCAATTGGAGCTGGGGATCGGGATTTTTTTTCAATCGCTCACCCCACTCTTTCCGCCATTTTCTCAGAGTCGGGCCTAAATTTCTCAACCCTTGGAGAGAAAAGAGATCGGGCGCCAGCGGCACGACCACATGGCTTGATGAAATTAAGGCGGCTCGATTAATGGCGCCGAGATTAGGACCAATATCTACAAGCACGATTTTTGCCTTCTGCCTTTCAGCGGCTTCTTGGATGACCCGCCAGAATGCCGATATCACCCGAAACGCGCGTTCCTTGCTGTCCAGACATTCAGGCCAAACCTGGGAAAGGTCATCCTCAAAACCGCTCAACGCCATATCTCCGGGAACAAGGAAAAGCGTATCGCTAATTTTTTGAGTCTCGGGAGTTTTAATATCGCCAACCCCGCGCCTAAGAGGCTCAATCGCTCCAAAAATCGTCCGCGAACTCCCATTCTCCGGCCATAATTTTTCTAATTCTTCATCATCAAGGAAAGCGGCGGAGAGGTTCCCCTGGGGATCAAGATCGGCGGTTAAAACGCTCAACCCCATATCTGAAAGCATCCATGCGACATGATAGATGAGAGACGTCTTGCCGACGCCGCCCTTGTTATTAAAGAATGTCAATACGGGAACGCTCATGGCGCTCTCCAAACTGTCACGAGTATATAGTTATGTTCAACGTTAAAAACCGGCGCGGGATTTCCATTATCGGCAAGCGCTTTTCGGGCTATCTGAATGCCTACTCCAAATTTCTGAACGAATCCGAGATTACGCATGACCTCGGCTACGTTGGGATTGCGATAATCCGTAATCCCCGGCTTGCCGAAATTTTCGAGAGTCACCTGACCGAACGGCC
The DNA here is from genome assembly GCA_021822495.1 of bacterium. Lineage (GTDB taxonomy): Bacteria > Elusimicrobiota > Elusimicrobia > UBA1565 > UBA9628 > JAKAQV01. The sequence continues at coordinate 126,225 of JAKAQO010000001.1, forward strand.
CTCCTGGATTTTGCATCTCGATACGGTCTGAAAACCACGTGACCCTAACCGGGGCATTGGAATTCGCGTAATCTCTATGCATAACGGCATTCCGGACGAGTTGCTGAAGGGCGTCCAGTGGATAATCACGCCACTGTATTTCCGTTGAGGCCGATCGAACATCCGTCGCAATTCGTATATTCGCGCGAAAAATTTCATCTATTTGGCGCATCAAGTCGGGAATAGGACCCTGAATCAGCTTTTGATCCGCGATTGGGTCCGCCAGGGTTGTTCCGTTTATTCTGAGAAATTGGATATAGGCTCCAGGCAGAAACGATTCGGGCCCTTTTCCGATGGCAATAATTCCCACAACCGTCGGCAGCGACTTATCTCCCAAGGTCAAAAACCGCAAAGAGGCCATCTGTTGCTCCAATGTCCTCCCATTTACCCGCAAAACCTCCGGGGCAATGGCCGAAGGCAGATAAACGCGGCGAAAAAAATCCTCATCCAAATCTTTTATGGAGGCGCTCGTGATTTGACGCAAATCATCGGGCAAATCGGCGGCCTTGCGCCTCTCGTTCAGTCGACGCTCTTCTTCCATTGAGGCAACAGCCCTTCGAGGTCCAACTCGTATCCAAACCTGACCTTTATAGCGAACCGGCGGAAAAAGAGACGGCCAGACGATAACAACAGCAATCTCGCAACCATTCAACACGCGCTTTTCAACGGACATTGTGGGCATCGAAAGGATATTCCCGTTTGAACGCATATCGGAAAGTTGAATAAGCAACTCTTCTGTCACTCGCAACCCGGCACAATTACCGTCATCCCGTACGCCGATAAAAATGACGCCGGGCAGATTATGCCCCGGCATATCGTTGGCAAACGCGCAAATGGCCTTACACACATCGCCAGGGTTGGCAAGCGAAGCTTTTCTCTCAACACGATCTGACTCAATCTCTTTCAAGAGCGTTATGAGTTCGCTGTCATCCATGGATTTCACCGCAGTCCCTGTCATGGAAAGCGCCCCTCAAGAGGCGGGATCTCGACGATTTCCCCCAAACGCATTTTTCTCTCAAGCAAAGCTTCGAGTTCGGCTCTTTGTTCGATTAAAGCTCGTGGCGCGCTCGCATAATTGTTGGCGAACATATCCAAAGGGTTCGGCTCAGGGAAAGACTCATAGGCCTTAATCTCCGCATCCACCAGGGCCTCCGCGTTTTTGAGGAGTTCTTGATGCCGCGCTTCATCCATGAGTTTGAGCGTCTCCAAATATCGCCTAAGACGTAAAAGCGGATCGCGTTTGGCCCATTTCTCCACGTCTGTTTTCTCTCGGTAGCGGGAAGCGTCATCCGCAGTTGTGTGATTGGCCATGCGATAAGTCTCAAGCTCAAGAAGAGTCGATCCCCGGCCTTCCCGCCCGCGAGAAATGGCCTGCTGCATAGCGGAAAAAACTGCCAAGGCGTCGTTTCCGTCTACCTGAAGGCCAAACACTCCATACCCATGGGCCTTTTGAGCGAAAGTCTCGGCTGCGCATTGCGTTCGCCTTGAAACCGAAATGGCCCATTGATTGTTTTCTATGAGGAATATCACGGGCAATTTCATTGTGCCTGCAAAAGTTAAAGCCTCGTGCAAATCGCCCTTGGAACTGGCGCCGTCCCCCAAATAAGCCAAGACGACCGCGCCATCATCGCTAACGCCTTTCCCAAAGCGCGACAAGGACGCTCGGCCTTCGGCCTTGACCGCGCCTTTTTTTTCGAGTTTCGCGCCCCAGGCGAGCCCCGCAGCCAAGGTCAAATGCCCGCCGACTGTGATTGAAAACGTCATATCACGGTTTTCTTCCGGGAAAACGGTCCCACGGTCATCGCCCGCCCAGACTAAAAGCGAATGGCGAAATTTCATTCCACGCCCGTAATACGCCCCGGTTCCGCGATAAGTGGGAATCATCCAATCCGAGGGTTTGAGGCAAAAAGCGGGAATAAGTTGGCTCGCCTCTTGTCCCAAAACCGAAGGATAGGTGCCTAAGCGGCCTTGACGCTGGAGCTTAATCGCGCGTTCATCGAATGCGCGGAGTTCAATCATTTTTTGGTAAATTTCAAGCAAGGTCTTGGAGTCAATGTGCGGATCAAGAGTGGAATCAACAGAGCCGTCTGGACTTAAAATCTCAAGACGCTGGGTTTCGTGGCGAACAACGGTTTCAAGAGGCATGGACTTTTGAACCTTTCATGAATAATTCTCCAGCATGATAAGAACTGCGAACCAAGGGGCCGGAAGCAATTTCAGCAAACCCCATTTCTCTGGCGCGCTCAGCGTAAAAATCAAAACGCTCGGGACTTAAAAATTCCCGCACCGGAACATTCCGGCCGGATGAATCAGGCCTTAAATATTGTCCCAAAGTCACAATCGAAACTCCCGCCGCGCGCAAATCCCGCAAAGACTCTAAAACTTCCTCTTCCGTTTCGCCAATTCCCAAAAGAAGCGAAGATTTCGCCGGAGTATCGGGCAAAACTTTTCGAAAATGAGCGAGAACGGCCAAAGATTGATCATAGCCCGCTTTTGAATCTCGAACCGCGGGAGTCAGCCGCCGCACGGTTTCAAGATTGTGGGCCGCAACATCCGGCCGAACTTCTAAAACTTTCTCAATCAGATTTGTGTCCCCGCGAAAATCCTGCATCAAGACCTCGATTTTGGTCGTGGGACAATTTTGCCGAATCGCTTTGATGCAGGAAGCGATATGAGAGGCCCCCTGATCCGGCAAATCATCCCGGCATACCGTAGTTAAAACAATATAGTCCAATTTCATCTCTTGAATAGTTTGGGCGAGTTTTTGCGGCTCAAGCGGGTCGGGCAGCGGAGGTTTTAAAGCGGAACTGACCGAACAAAAGCGGCAACCACGCGTGCATAATTCTCCCAAAACCATGAAGGTGGCTGTTCCCGCGCCCCAGCACTCGGCAAGATTAGGGCACCGGGCCTCTTCACAAACGGTATGAAGATTACGGGAAGAAGAAATTTTTTTAATGCGCTCGTAATTTTCTCCCGTTGGAAGCTTGACGCGAAGCCAAGCAGGAAAACGCGAAAGAGAAGCCTCCGCCACCGGCATTATTTTTCCCCGGCCAGAAACCGTTCGGCTTCAAGGGCGGCCATGCAGCCCGTTCCGGCGGCGGTGACAGCCTGACGGTAACGGGAGTCCATCACGTCTCCAGCGGCAAAAACCCCGGGGATGGAAGTTCTTGTTCGCCCATCGGTCACGATATAGCCGTGATCGTCAAGTTTGAGCTGGCCGCCCAAAAAATTAACCGTCGGCTTGTGGCCAATGGCGACAAAAAACCCATGACAGGAGATATCCGAAAATTTTTCGGTCTTCAAATTTTTAACGCGAACGCCGGAGACATGCCCGTTTCCCAAGACCTCGGAAATAGCCGAATCCCAGACAAAAGAGAGTTTGGGGTTTTTAAAAGCCCGGTCCTGCATGATTTTGGAAGCGCGCAATTCATCTCGGCGGTGAATAATGATAACCTTGCTTGCGAACTTGGAAAGAAATAAGGCCTCCTCCAAAGCCGTATCTCCGCCGCCAACGACGACCACATCCTTTCCTTTAAAGAAAAACCCGTCGCAAGTGGCGCAAGCGCTGACCCCATGCCCCATTAATTTTTTCTCAGATTCCAAGCCCAGCCATTGGGCCGTGGCGCCAGTGGCGACAATGACGGTTTCGGAGGCAAAGGTTTTTCCTTCCGTCGTTTCAAGTTTAAAAGGACGCGAAGATAAATCAATTTTCGAGACATCTTCCGAAACGATGGAAACCCCCAGGCGTTCGCACTGTTTTTTCATGCGCTCCATGAGTTCCGGGCCTAAAACTGGCTCCGGAAAACCGGGAAAATTTTCGACTTCGGAAGTCAGCATCAGTTGTCCGCCAGCGGCCATTCCGCCGATGATCAAGGGGTTTAAATCGGCCCTGGCGGCATAAATCGCGGCGGTATAGGCTGCGGGACCGGATCCAATCACGATAATTTTTCTGGAATTACTCATAAGAATCATTATATCATTTAGTCCTTATGCCTATTCTCATGAACCCCAAAGAGGGCATTGTCCCATCCTTGGAACTTCATCAAGAGAGGGACTTATGAGCTCTAAAATTGAAATTCTGGGAATTGAGTGCGAAAGCCGCTTGGGCATCACCTTGGAAGAGAGAAAAAAGCCGCAAAAGATTACTCTCGATTTAGTTTTGACCCTTGATTTAACCGCCGCCGGCCGCCATGACAGCCTAAAATTGAGCGCGAACTACTTTAAAATCGAAAGGCTGGCCCGGGCGCTCGCCGAAAAAGGAGAACGTCTTCTCATTGAGCGCCTGGCCTGGGAGATCGCCCTTCACATCTTGGACGAAGAGCCTCGCCTAGATGCGGTTTCGGTCCGGGTCCACAAAAAGCCAGCCTCCATGCCCAAAGCCCGGGAAGTCATCGTTGAAATGACGAAGACCCGTAGCCCTCGCAAGAAATCCAGATCATCCTAAAAACAAAAAGCCCCCGGACCCGAAGGCCCGGGGGCTTGTCTCAAAAAAGGGGACAGTCCCCTTTTTATCGATTAATACATGTCTCCGCCGTGAGCGCCGGCTCCCATCATCGGAGATTCCTTTTTCTCGGGAATGTCCGCGACGAGAACGTCGGTCGTGAGAATGGTTCCCACGATTGAAACCGCGTTCTCAAGGGCCGTCCGGGTCACTTTAAGAGGATCAACGATTCCAGCCTTGAAAAGATCAACGTATTCTCCGGTGGAAGCGTTAAGACCCATGCCGTTTCCGGAAGAAAGAATCTTCTGAACGACGACCGAACCTTCAAGACCTGAATTCTCGGCGATTTGGCGAATGGGGGCTTGGAGAGCGCGGCGAACAATCATGCCGCCGACGGTCTCATCCTCGTTTTCGCCTTTGAATTTCTCAAGAGCTTCAGAGGCGTGGAGAAGAGCCACTCCGCCGCCGGCGATCATGCCTTCTTCCACTCCGGCCTTGGTCGCGTTTTTGGCGTCCTCGACCTTGGCTTTTTTCGCCTTCATCTCGGTCTCGGTCGCGGCGCCGACATTGATGACGGCCACCCCGCCGGAGAGTTTCGCCAAACGCTCCTGTAATTTCTCCCGATCGTAATCGGAGGTAGTATCGGCGATTTGTTTGCGGATGGAATCGGCCCGCTTGGTGATCTCGGATTTGTTTCCGGCGCCGTTGACAATCGTCGTGTTGTCTTTATCAATCACGACGCGTTTGGCGCGGCCGAGCATATCAAGGCTTGCTTTCTCGAATTTATGTCCCAATTCTTCGGAGATGACTTCTCCGCCAGTTAATACCGCGATATCTTGCAGCATTTCCTTGCGGCGATCGCCAAAGCCCGGGGCTTTAACCGCGGCGGCTTTAAGCGTTCCGCGAATCTTGTTGACGACCAGGGTCGCCAAGGCTTCGCCTTCGATATCATCGGCAATCAAGAGGAAGGATTTTCCGGTCTGGACGATTTTCTCAAGGAGAGGTAGCATATCCGACATCGCGGAGATTTTCTTATCCGTGATGATGACATAGGTGTCCTCAAGAACAGTTTCCATTCTCTCAGAATCAGTGACGAAGTAGGGAGAAACGTATCCGCGGTCAAACTGCATTCCCTCAACCACGTCCAAGGTGGTGTCGGCGGATTTTCCCTCTTCGACCGTGATCACGCCCTCATGTCCCACTTTTTCCATCGCTTCGGCGATCAAGCTTCCGATCTGCTTGTCGTTAGAAGAAATGGTGGCGACTTGGGCTTTCTCTTCCTTGGTCTTAACGGGCTTAACAGATTTCTTAAGCTCTTTAACGACGACTTCAAGGGCTTTGTGCATTCCGCGCTCAATGGCCTTGGAGTTGGCTCCGGCGGTGATGTTTTTCATCCCTTCCGCGAGCATGGATTGGGAGAGAACGATAGCGGTCGTCGTTCCGTCTCCAGCGATGTCGTTAGTCTTGGTCGCCACTTCTTTCACAAGCTGGGCGCCCATGTTTTCAAACGCATCGGGAAGCTCGATTTCTTTCGCGATGGTGACGCCATCGTCAATAATGGTCGGGGAGCCGAACTTTTTATCTAAAACGACCGAGCGACCGCGAGGACCCAGGGTCCCTTTCGTCGCGTTGGCGAGCTTATCCACGCCCGCCTTTAAGAAACGGCGCGCTTCTTCCGCAAATACAATGTTTTTAGCCATGGTTGATTATTCCTCCAGTTATTTCAGGATTCCGAGAATGTCGTCCTGGTGCATGATCAAATATTCTTGATCGTCGAGTTTGATTTCAGATCCGGAGTATTTTCCGTAAAGGATCTTATCTCCGGCTTTAACGTCCATCGGGAGAACCTTGCCATCTTCGGCGGTTTTTCCTTTTCCGCAAGCGATGATCTCGCCTTCCTGCGGTTTTTCCTTCGCGGTGTCGGGAATAATGAGCCCGCCGCGTTTGGTTTCCTTGGCCTCGATCGGTTTCACTAAAACGCGATCGCCGAGAGGCTGGATTTTCACTTTCGTCAGAGTCGCTTCTGCCATACCTTGAATCCTCCTAATCTTTGATAGAGCGAATCTAGCGCTCGCTCACCTTCTCTGCTAATTATAGCACAAAGAAAGGCAGAGTTGTCAATCGAGGGCTTTGACTGCTAATTAATCCCGAATGCTCTTTTTGAGTTGCAGAAGGGATATGGAGGCAGAATTAGAGGGAGATTGGTTGCGATTCTTAAAGAAAAATCCGCCCCTTTTGCCAACGCCAGATTCGCCAGAAGAAACAATAGGAGCAGTAATTTTTTGAGATGAGGAGCTATTTTCCACCGAAGGCAAGGGACGCTCTTCAGAAGCATCGGCTTCGGAAATCTTGATGGACGACGCCCCCTTCTGCGCCAACTGAATAGATGGAATTGAGCGCAACTCTTCCTCCAGTCTTCTGATGAGCCCGAGAGATTGCGCTAAACTTTTCTCCTTTTCCGCCAAATCTTTAGCCAAGCGGTCGACCAATCCATTTCGAATCGTCAAATCCTCGTAAAGTTCCTTCACCTGATCCTTGAGGCGATCGGATTGAGAACGCTCTTTCTCCAATTCGGTTTTGACCAAGGCCAAGGCTTCTTCCTTCCCTTTTAAAAGAGCGTTAAGGCGCTCAGAACTTTCTTGAGCTTCCTTATTAATATGCGATAAATCTTTTTCCAGCGCCGCAACTTTTTTCTCAAGAGATGATTTCTCCTCCGACTCCTGCTTCAAATCCCGGCTCATCCCCTCCACTTGGTTTTGCAAGGAAATGAGAAGATTTTTTTCGTGACGGGCGTTTTCGATCTCCGACATTAATTCTTTAACGTGGAGAAAAATCTTGGCTTCGGCCGATTCAAGGGCTTCCTTTGGGTTTTCAGCTCCCAAAAGCCCATTTTGAGCCGACGGAGGAACCGGCGGACGGGAAGTTTGTTTATTTCCTGCCCCAACAATCTCGGAAAATTCTCCGGCATAACGCCAATTTTTGTCCTGGATTTCCCCCTCCGCCGAACAAACCAAGGTGGTCGAGGAAAAACCGGAAAGCCGCCACAATTCATCCGCCGAATAAGCCCCGGGAACCTTGCCGTCAATATAAACCCAATATTTCATATCTTCCTCCAAAATAAACGCGCACAAACCTAAAACAAGGATAATCTCCGGAACAAATTATTTCAAGGGCTTTTTTGTTACAGGGTTTACCTGAAATATACCGGCGACCTTACTTTCAGGTTCATCTTGAACTTGGACTGAAAGGTTGCGAGTAGGATTAGATAAGATGAATGCCTTAATCCATCAAACTCCTGGAGAAGATTTAAACGCGTGTATTTCTCCCCAACCTGCTTTGACTGGGGATATTCTGCCACAGGAAAATGCCATCGTTCCTAGTCAGACTAAAAATGTAGAGAGCCTAAAGGCAGAGTTAGAGTTTACGGCGTAGGCGCGCGTATTCTTCCAGAGACAAATCAATGTCCCTAAGGATGGCGCGAATGAGCCCACGGCCTAAATCCTCGCCTTTGTGAAATGGGACAACCGTCGCGCGTCCATCGGGATGATGAAAATAGGCATGACTGCCTTTTTGACGGATGAGAGCGAAGCCCAAATGGTTGAGAATTTTTCCCATCTGGGACGCCGAGATAATCGGCAACTTGCTCACGCGGCTATTTGAACCTGATGCACCCCGACAAAAGTATTCTGAGAAACTTGGCTTTTATCGGCCTCAAGACATACCTTGATGGCTTCTTTCAGTCGTTTGTCAAGTTCGCTTAAGGTTCTGGCTTGGGTATGGCAACCTTTGATGTCTGGAACGATGCCGACATACCAACCATCCTCGTCTTGTTCGATAATGATGGGGAAAGTGTATTTTTTCATACAACCATAGTTTAACACGATCTATCGGCTTCCGCAAGAGCCTTGAAAATGTTTGTCAAGAACCTTTAGAAATGTCCTGCATTTAACAAGTACGCCCCTCAAACTCCTGGAGAAGATTTAAACGCGCTCAATTCCTCGCGGCCTTTTGCCCCAGTTTGCCTGAGTTTGCCAGAGAGATATCCCGATAGAATTAGCCACCCATTAGCCACCGCGCAGGTTTTTTTAAATTCGCAAAATAGCGAAAATGCTTTGTAGAATAAGCGGAGCGGGCCTGTAGTTCAACGGATAGAGCGCGTGGCTTCGAAGGACTCCAACCTGTATTTCTCAAGATTTCTTTCATTGATTCTCATCGGAAAAATGAAGATTAAAAGTTGTCTGAGTTTGCTGCGTTTATCCCGAGTTTGTCCCAAATTGGACACCCCCTAACCACCGAGTTCATCAAAAATAGGAATCTTATGATTAGGGCAAATTGATAGAATGACGGTTGTCAAGAAAGCCTATGGCCTATTTTTTGTTTATCGATGAATCTGGACAAGATCAACAGGAGTCGCCTTGTGAAGTTCTAGCCGGAATTGCTCTGAGGGATAAAACGCTGTGGCCTTTCATAAAAAGGGTCCACGAAACCGAGGAAAACTGTTTTGGAACGCGCTATTCCAAAGACTCCCGCGAACTTAAAGGAACTAAACTCTTAAAAACAAAAGTTTTAAAATTGGCTAAGAGTCGTCCAAATTATCCTGAAAGCGAGAGGCGTGGGTTGGCCAAAGAGGCGCTCCAAAACGGGGCAGGAGCGACTCCAGCCCAATACATCGCCTTGGCCCAAAGTAAAATCGAATTTACACGCAAGATTATTTTTCTTTGTCAAGAATTTAAATGCGTTCTTTTCGCCTCATTAGTCCCCCAAAATACTCCGAGACCGGAAGATGGCGATTTCTTGCGAAAGGACTATTCCTATTTATTTGAAAGATTTTTTTATTTCTTGGATGAAAAACGCGAATCGCGAGGATCTGGAGCGATTGTTTTTGATGAGTTGGAGAAATCTAGAAGTCATGTCCTGATAGCTCAGATGGACCGATATTTTAAGCGCACGCGAAAAGGTCGCGATCGTTCGACTCTTGTGATTCCTGAACCTTTCTTCGTGCACAGCGATCTCAACACCGGCATTCAGATCGCCGATATAGCGGCTTACCTTCTTAGTTGGGGTTACTACTCACCTAATAAGGGCACGCAACCCAAACGCCCGGAGCTAATGGAATTGGCCAATGATCTCAGGAAATTGACCTATCAATCCCCAGGAAAGCCGTCTGGACTCAAGGTCATAAAAGATTTGCGGTCTTCCAGTGGGGAGAAATAAAAAAGGCAATGCGGCTTTCGCCGCAAAGCCTCCAGTATTATGGTAGCACCTCTCAATTAATTTGTCAATATTTGAGCTGATTTTTTAGAAAAAATCGGCTTTATTACTGAAAATTAGACCGCGTTATTTTGTTTGCGATAATGGCTCTTAAAGCAAACATCCACGGAAGCCTTAATAAAACCTGCATCATTTCGCTTCTCAAGCCTTCTAATACTCATCCACATGCTCATGGATGATGATTTTGAGCATGGTCTGATACCCTATTCCGCGTCCCCCGGCCTTAGCCTTTAATTTTTCTATCAAGACCGGATCAAGCATGATGGAAGTCGGCATTTGACGGATTTTGGGCCGAAGGACAACAGCAGATTTCCCACGTTTTAGGTCTTCGCCCAAATCGCGCTTCTCGAATTCCTCAAGTTGCTTATCTTTATGAATGATTTTCGATAACCGTTTCATAAAACCTCCGTTAACGAACGTCTTAAGGTCTGTTCCCCCTCATCAGCTAATCGTTGGCTCTCGGTGATTAAATCTGTCATTAACCGCGCTCGTGACTGGGATGATTTTAATGGAAACAATCCCGCTTCCAAGGTGAAGCGCAGTCCCAATAATGCTTCCCGCACCCGCTACTTAAACAGCGAAGAAATCCGCCTTTTTCTTGAAAATTGTGACACTCGCCTTAAACCCCTGATTATCTGTGCTCTGTTGACAGGAATGAGGCGAGGAGAGATATTGGGAATCAAGTGGGATGATATTGATTGGGGACAATCCCTTATTTTTCTTCCCAAGACTAAATCCGGTCAACCCCGCTGGATACCGCTATCACCCCTTTTACGGGATTTGCTATCACGTTTGCCCAGAGATTCGGAGCGGGTCTTTCCTCTTTGCATGATCACCTTCCGAAGATTGTTTGATAGAGCCCGGAATGCTTCAGGACTTCCCCCCTTTCGGTTTCATGACCTAAGAAGAACTTTCGCCACGCACTATCACTCAAAAACCTACGACCTCGATAATACGCGGCGAATTCTGGGACATTCAACGCTTCTTATGACGCAAAGATATCTAGGTTTTCAAGCTGAAAGGTTGCGCGTGGGGTTAGATAAGATGGACGCCTTAATCCAACAAACTTCTAGAGAAGACTTAAATGCGCGTATTTCTCCACAACCTGCTTTGACTGGGGATATTCTGCCACAGGAAAACGCCATCGTTCCTAGTCAGGGGTATGCCTCGGGTTTGTCCAAATAAAAGCTCCATTTTTTGGTTATTCTCCATTAGAAGGATGAGCGATTTCTTGATAGATAGTCTTCTCAACCTCCTCAAAATTCTTTTCTCTTTGCTCCGGTGAAACCTGTTGAGGCTCTTGGCCTGAAGAATCTTCCTTTTCTTTAGAAAGGAAATCGAGAGCACGCTGACGCATTTCTCTAGTCATTCTGGCGAGTTCTATATCTTCCTTTAGCATAATATTTTCTCTTTTCAATCTTGCAAACTTCAATTTCAAAGCATGATTCCGTGCCCTTAAGGCAACATTTTCAGCCTTGTATTTTTCTATTCTTAAGTCTAAATTTAAATAGGTGATGCAACCCCATCCCAGAATAATAAACATAACGATTTCCGCTAAATACCATTTCTTCTTCTTTTCCCATTGCCACCAATCCCGGTTCCAAGGGCGAAACCCGCGTCGCAAGTCAGACTCATTCATATCAATCTCCCAGATTAGACCAGTCCAGTAAGTTGTTTGTCAAGGACTTTTAGAAATGTCCTGCATTTAACAAGTATGCCCCACCTGGAGAAGATTTAAACGCGCTCAATTCCTCGCGGCCTATTGCCCCAGTTTGCCTGAGTTTGTCAGAGAGATATCCCGATAGAATTAGCCACCACGAAGGTTTTTTTAAATTCGCAAAAGAGCGAAAATGCTTTGTAGAATAAGCGTAACGGGCCTGTAGTTCAACGGATAGAGCGCGTGGCTTCGAACCACGAGATCCGGGTTCGATTCCTGGCGGGCCCAAATGACTCAACTTAATTAGTTTAAGAAAAAAAATCCCAGCATCTTTTTGAACGCGGATTTTTCTTCTTGATTTAAAAAGCCGGTCAGGCAGAGACCCGCGGGGAAAGAGACGAGGAAAAAAATCCGCAACCCCAAATGCCCTTCTCCCACCCCAACCCCCAAAAGTTTGGCCGCAATCAAAATAGCGGCGACTAAACCCGACAGATGTAAAAGCCTTTTCCATTCATATGGAATTGGATAAAGCCGACGACCTAAAAGAAAAAGAAACGCGGCCATCGCGGCGTAGGCCGCTAAGGTCGCAAAAGCCGCGCCCATCATGCCCCAGCGGGGAATCCACAATAAATTGGTTCCCACATTCACCAGCGCCCCCAAGGCCGCGGCATAGGCCACGTATTCGCTTTTTTCCGCTAAAGTAACTGGCGCCAAGAAATTAATATAAATCCCGTCAAAGAGATATCCCAAGGTCACGACCGGAACCAAGGACAACCCCGCCCAATAGGCGGAGGGAATGAGGGACTTCCCGCCAAAGACGCGCGGCATGACCAGATAAGCGATAAAGAATGTAATCCCCAAAAAAATAATAGACGCCCCGGCAACGAAATAAGTCAAAATTCGGGCGAACAAACTTCGCGAATTGGGGTTTGCCGCTCTTTGGAGAAAAAATGGCCGCCAAGCCGAATCGAACATATTGACGACCATCATCATGAAAATGCCCAGACGGTAATTGGCCTGATAAATTCCCACCGTCCTATCATTAGTCATGAACTTGAGGATAGGGCGATCAATGACCTGAACCATCATCGCCGAGAGCCCCGCCGGCAAAAGCGGAAGCCCAAAACGCAAAAGCTTCATCCAGATATCGCCTGAAAATTTAATCCGCAATTCAGACCAGGAGAAAGGAAAAATCAAAATGAAGGTTAAAACGGAAGAAATAAGCCCAGCCCAAAAAACGCCTTCAATTCCTTTTTTCAGAGTCACCAGGAAAATATAGCTAAGAACGATATTAAGGGCGATATTGACGATTTTAAGCCCGGCGTAAAGGCCCGCGCGGTGATTCATTCTCAAGCGCGCAAACGGGGTCAAGGCTAAGGCGTCGAAAGCCAATATCCCAGCGGAAATTAAAATAAGACGCCGATCGGGAATTTGAATGAGACTTGAAATCCAGACCGATTTTCCAAAAAGAAAAGCGGAAAAGAAAAGACTCGTTATTAAGACCGACCAAAAAGCCGTCGAGAAAACCTCGGCCCCGTTTAATTTTTCATCGGTCTTATAATAGCGCATAAACGCGAAAGAAATCCCGTAGCCATAAAGAACGTTGAGAAAAGCTAAATATGAAAACAAGGTCGCGACAACGCCGTAATCCGCCGGAGACAAAGCGTGCGTGTAGAGAGGCAAGAGAAAAAAGTTGAGAAGCCGCCCCATGACAGTGGACAAACCGTAGATCAAGGTCTCCCGGCTTAAGGCCTTTAATTCTTTCAGCACTTTTGGATTTTAGCAAAAGGGGGGCTTGACGCAGAGGCGGTATTTGAGCAAAGATATGAGGACGCAAATAAAAACTAGCACAAATTAGACGAATAAGGACAAACCATGAAAAAAACATACGCGCTTGTTTCAAGCCTTCTCATCGGAAGCCTTTCACTCCCCGCTTTCTCCGGCGTCTTTAGTTCTCAACCTTCGGATAAGGAAATCGAGGACGTGCTCAAAGCCCATCCGGATCTCATCTTGAATGTTTTGCGCGATCATAAGTCCGAGCTCTATGACATCGTCAGCCAGGCCTTCCAGGAAGAACAAGTCAAACGCGAAAAAGACGCGGAGGCTCAAGAAAAAAAAGAAGAAGACGAAGCTTTTAAACATCCCTATCAACCCGTCATCGACAAAAATACGATGATTCGCGGAAACAAAAATGCGAAATATACGCTCGTTGAGTATTCCGATTTTCAGTGTCCCTATTGCGGCCGTGCTTTTCCCACGGTTCAAGCGCTAAGAAAAAAATATGGGTCGCAAATGTGCTTTATCTATAAAAATATGCCGCTTCCCATGCACCCGCAATCCATGCCGGCAGCCGAATATTTCGAGGCCGTCGCCCTTCAATCCCGCAAAAAGGCTTGGCTCTTTAACGACAAGATGTATGAGAACCAATCGCGACTCGGACCAGCTTTTTACAAGCAGACGATTAAAGAACTGGGCCTCAACGTCAAGCAAGCGGAAAAAGACGCCAAATCCAAACGCGTCCAAGACATCATTCAAGCCGAGATCAAGGAAGCGGAAAAATTCGGCTTTACCGGCACCCCTGGGTTTCTTTTAAACGGAATTCCCGTTCGCGGCGCTTACCCCGAGGAAAAATTTATTTCCATTATCGACCGCCTCAATCACAAAGGCGAGAAACCAACGTCCGCGAAGAAAACCGCCGCCACGACGGCTAAAACGCGGAATTAATTTTTAACGCCGCACAACAAGGCGTAGTGATAGGGAAAGTTCTGTTTTTTGGAAACAGAAAATCCAAAGTTCTGGACGCGCGCAAGTCCTTCTTCAGGCGAATAAACATGATCGCGGGGCGGCCCGACCGGGCGTTCAATAGCGGAACTCCAATCCACGAAAAGAACCTGCCCCGAAGGCTTAAGAAGGGCTTTAATTTCCGCCATCGCCCCATCTCCTAATTCGTGAAGAACGTTTAAAGCCAAAATGCGATCTATAGTTCCTTTAAGCCTTAAATAACCCTCGTCTTTTGACCAGAAGGAACTTAGGTTTTTGAGCGGGTTCCGGGAATAGTTTTCAGCAAAAAACTCGAGCATCTTTTTTTGCTCGTCTACCCCAATCACCCGAATATCCGGACGCAAGGCGGCCATTTCGATGGCATAAAGCCCCGTTCCCGCTCCAAAATCGACCAAAACCCCTTGAGGCGGAACATCCAGAAGGGAAATGAGTTCTTTGGGCGGTAAATAATCAAAACGCGCGCGGTCGTTTAAGCCCGCGGCGCGCTCCGGATTAAAACGTTCCGGCTGGCGAGCTCCGTGCCTATCGTGTTCCACGCTATTTTCCAAGCGTTGAAATCTTGCACACGGTATAAGCCGGGCAATAACGGAAAATTCCGGTTAAAACCGGAACAATCCCGATTAGCCCCCACCAGGTTTTAGGCCCCCAGAAAACAAGCGAGATTAAAACCAGCCCCACGATAATTCTCAAGTAACGATCCCAAGTTCCGACATTGATTTGAATCATAAGTTCCTCCTCTTATTCTTTAGATACAATATCTCCAAAAAGGATTCATCTCCGCGGAGGCCGCCCAATGACGACTGCTCCTTGAACGCGGGAAAAAAACACAATCACGGCCAACACGCACGCAAAGAAACCGATCCCTAAAAGCGGAACTCCAAAGGGAAGGCCAATCACCGTCAAACTCAAAATAAGGCCGGCCCCCATCATCCCCAAACCAATAAGCCCCAAAAAAAGACTCAAGGCGGCCTTGGACAAAAACCGGCGTAAAAAAGAAACCTGAACGAGCCTTTCCTCAAAAAAAGCTTCCTCGCTCTGATTTTCCTCGACGATTTCAGCTTCGACAATCCTTGGAGGCGGCTCGTCACCCGACGGCTCGGGAAAATAGTTCATGAAATTATCAGCGTATGCCCGTTTTCTTTCAGCCAGCGGCGACGGGTCTTATACTCCGGGCAAAACTCCGCGACCTTATTCCAAAATTCTCTCGAATGATTGAGATGGGCCAAATGGGAAAGCTCATGGATGACGACATAATCTCGAATCTCGGGCGGCGCCAAAACCAAACGCCAGTTAAAGTTGAGATTTCCTTTTTCAGAACAACTTCCCCACCGAGTTTTCTGCTCCCGAATGGCGATTCGCCCGTAGCGCACACCCATTCGGGAAGACCAATAAGAAACGGAAGAAGAAATAATTTCCCTGGCCTTAGCGCGCGAGACAAAATCCCCGTTTCTTCGCGCGGGAGCCTTTGGCGCAGGGAAAAAAATTTCGCTGAGGTCTTTTTTCAAAAGGTCGAGGAAATCGCGCGCCTCTTGAATTGAAGGCAAAACATCAGGAATGGAGAAACCCATTATTTCCAATCATACTCCACGAGGTAGTTAATTTTTGACGAGGAATTTGCCTTGACGGGGATTTCAAAGGCAATGGTTTGGGCGTCTTTTTTTTTCCATTTCTCGCTTGCGGAAACAATTTTCCATTTCGACCAGCGGTACAAATGTTCGACGACTTGAACCGTCACAGCGGATTTTTTGCGATTGGAAAGCGTAATCTCAAAACCTTCCCGCGTATTTTTAGACCCGCGTTCAAAACTCATGCGCGTGCGGCGGCCGAGAACGTCAAAAGCCCTCCCCGCATGAATAACGAGCTTCTCATTTCTGGGAGTGGCGGGCAAAGAATCAGACCCTATCCATTCCAAGGCCCCATTTTTGTCTTTCTGGTACATCCGAATCTTTCCCGGGGGCAAGGGAAAACCCAGATGGGAATCTTTTGAATTTTTGAGTTTAAAAACCACTTTCACTTCTCCCTGGCTTTCCGCCCCATAATCAGGGTTGACCCGGGTGTAGACGCTAAAGTCTCCCCCAAAATCGGAGGCGTCATAGAGATATTCTTTTTTTACGGGAATGCCCGAGGCTTCTCCCATTGAAATGCGAACGCTCCCTTCGCCTAAATTGACGAGACCCGGCAACGGATAAAGATGGTATTCAAACAAATCTTGGCTTTTCTCGATGATCTGTTGAGCAGCCGCCGCCATCGCCCGAAATAATGGATGGGGGTTTCCCACAGCCGCCAAGGATTGATGGGGGTTTCCGGCGACTAAAAGAACGCGAGCCTTTTTGAAATCTACGCCGGACTGATTGTTTAAATTAGCCCAAATCCGAAGCTCCATTAAATTTGAGGATGAATTAATCATCGCGGCATAACTTGCCTTCCACGTCAGATCGCCGGTTAAATAGCTGATCTTAAACGGGTAAGCGCCCGGTTTTTCCGCTTTTATTTTCCAAGAGATGGACGGCTTAAAACTCGCTTTCGACAGCGAGGGCGCGCTCAAGGCCGAAGACCGAGCGTCCTTGCCGCGCTTTTGAAAAGGCGTCAGCGGCAAGGGAAGAACCCATGTCCCTTTTGGATTTAAATAGACCTGGTTTTGAACCTTGAGCGCCGTGAGATGCTCCTCCGCTTCCAACAAAACGCCCTTAATCAACGCGGGAGTTTTCTCTTCCCTCAATTCAACTTCCTTGCCGACAAAATTTTTGAGAATCTGAGATTGGTCCGTCCAGCCGCCGAAAAAATCTTGTTCCAGGACCGACGCCTTATCTTTCGGATTGGCCGGAGAGATTAAGACGCTGGCGGGTTCAAAGCCCCACGGCACGGGCATCGGCGCGGTTTTGGAGATTCCCGCTTTAAGCGGGAAAGTTATTTCTTCTTTAATCAACGCGCGCTGATCCTGGTAAATAGTGATTTCAACCGCCTGAGCGCGAACGCCTAAGAAAATAAACGGCAAGGCCCAGAGCATGGGAAAACTTAACGCAACGAAATTACGGAAATGGGAGTTGCCTTTATAAACTGCTGCCCAAAGTCCGTGTCGATCTGCAAATACCCATTATGGGGGTCTTCGATGTCTTGAATGGTCGCATGAACAATGCCTGCATCGGCTAGAATCCCCGAAACCCCCAGGTCGCCGGGCCCATTGATGGTGTAGGTCACAATGCGGCTTAAAATAAAGGGGTATTGGGGATATTGAGGCTGCGTGAACTCAAAATGGTCAATATTATAGATGACGTAAATTTTATTATTTCCAACCACCATCGCCTGAATTTGAAACTTTTGGCCATTTTTAGAAACTCCAGAATCAAGAGTAATTTCGCCAAAATCATACTTGGAGAAAAGCGCCGCGCACACGCCGCGAGATAAATAGAAGATATGCGGGGTGGTAAACCCGGGATCGGTCATGAAGGTCAAGGAATTATCCTTAGCCTTGACCGCCGTTTGAGCGATTTTCTCAATAGTGGATAAGGGAATCATTCTCACTTGAGAAATATCTAAATTTAGAGATTGGCTGGAGAGCCACTCGGCAATGACAGAAGGCACAGGCTTAAGAGAACTCCACAACTTGGGGCTGATCAGCGGCTGGTCTTCTTCCCCGGCCGAATTTGTGTTTTGACTCACCCACACTGAATGGGGAACGGAAAGAGGGGCGCTAATCTCAAGCCGGGAGGGAGACACGCCGGATTCTAAAACAAGCGGGGCAATTTTCTCTAAAATCGCCTGGGAATTGACCACGTTCTGAGCCATCGCCGGAACTGACAGCAACATCAGTATTAAGTTGATCATAAACGCATTATTACAAAGCTTAAGTTTATTGTCAAATAAAAAACGAGCGCTGGCCAGGGCCAAAAGGCCTAGAAGGTCCCATCACCCGACGATTTCAAGCAAGGCAAAATGAAGATACTCAGTCTCCGGCATAGCCAAAAGAATCGGATGATCCTGGGCTTGGGTTCTTAGGCTCAAAAGTCGAACGGTTTTTTTAGCCATTCCCGCGGCCTTGCGTACAATGGAGACAAAAAGCTCGCGGCTGACATGATGGGAACAGGTACTCGTCGCTAAAAGCCCGCCCGCGGGCAAAGCCTTCAAAGCGAGGCTGTTAAGTCTTACGTACAAACGTTCCGCCTTCGGAAGGTCTTTGCGGGACGGGACCAAACTGGGAGGATCCAGCAAAATCATATCCGGTTTAAAGCCTAAGCGGTTTTCCGCCGCTAAGGCCAAGGCCTCCTCGGCATCTTTTTTCTCAAACCTCGCAATGGAAGAAACCCCGTTTAAGCCCGCATTTTGATTGGCCAGACGCGCAGCATCTTCCGAGCTGTCAAAACCCAGAACCGCTTGGGCCCCGAATTTAGCGGCGTTGATTCCAAAGGTTCCAGTATAAGAATAAAGATCAAGAACGGTTTTACCGGAGAAATGTGGTCTTAGAAAAACCCGGTTCTCCGATTGATCGAAATAAAAGCCAGTTTTTTGCCCGGAGGCAATCGGAGTCAAAAACTTAAGTCCAAAATCATCAACCTCAAGGAGCGGGGGAATGGTTCCGTAATGAATTTTTTCCTCACTCTTTAGGCCTTCAAGCGCGCGGCTCTTATGATCATTTTTAAGATAAATGCCGGAAGGCCGGGTTAACTTTAAAAGCGCCTCCGTAATTTGAGGTAGATGTTTTTCCATTCCCGCTGACAGAATCTGAAGAACCAAGACCGAATCATAGCGATCAATTACGAGTCCCGGAAGCCCGTCTGATTCCCCAAAACAAAGCCGGTAAAACGGCGCGCGCCCGGGATAAGTTCTCTCCCGATAACCAAGAGCCGCGGACAAGCGCTGGTGAAAAAAATCAAAACCCGCTGCATCCAAGCGTTCCTTGGAGAGAATGCGAACGGCAATCAAACTATGAGGATTATAAAACCCCGCTCCCAAAAACTCGCCGGAAGCTGAAAAAACTTCTCCCAAATCCCCGCTCTCAAACTTTCCACTGACTTCCGCGATTTCATTGGAAAAAACCCAGGAATGTCCGGACAAGATTCGTCTCTCCTCATTTCTTTTAAGACTGATCTTAAGTTTCGTCTCGCTTGATGATTCTATCGGCATACTATTTTTTCTCCAATTTTGACTTCGGATTTTTCGGCGAAACTCCCGTTGCAAACGGCTAATTCTAAAAGCCCAAAAGAGCTGGTTAAGGCCAGGGGACGATTTTCCTGAACCTCCGAGTAACAATTCCAAAGCGGACCCAGACTTTTTCCTCTAAAAAAAATTTCGGGACGGCGCTTAAAATTGCGTTTTTCTAAATCCCCTTGAGTGATATTACTGACGCAGTTTCCAAACCGGTCCACAAAGATAATCTCGCCCTCCACGCGGTCCCGCCTCCAAAAAGGACTGGGCCATGGGACATGAGCTCGCTTCTCAGTCCTTGGCCCGAGAAGCTTTGGGGAACTTCCATTAAATAACTTCGCCGCGACGGGAGCAAAAATATCCCGGCCATGAAAGGTCGAAGAAACCTCCCTTCTCATCCAGGCGCGATTAGATACAATCCGGCATTCAACTAGGGGCTCTTGAATCCAACTTAAGAGGCCGTTGTCGGGAGCCAAAAACTGATGATTTTTAGTTTTGGCCCACAGGATATTTCTTTTTGATCCAACGCCCGGGTCGACAACGCAGACAAAAAGAGAATTTTTTGGAAAATACGCGGCCGAGAAACGCAAGAAAAAAGCCGCTTGCCACACGTTTTGAGGCGGGATTTCATGCGACAAGTCAATCAAGCGCGCCTTGGGGGCTTGAGAAAAAATGACCGCTTTCATAATGCCGACATAAGGGTCAGAGGTTCCAAAATCAGTCAATAGAACAATCGGCCCAGGAGAAGTCGCGACCATCACTCAATTCCCGCGCGCGCTAAAAGACTCTCAACCGAACCTTGATAGCTGGAAAGATCAAAACAGCGGTCCAAATCTTTTTTAGAAAGCCTCTTATTCACGGCAGGGTCCGAGGCGAGAACCGAGCGAAACGGCTCTTTCGTTTGCCAACACTTCATCGCGTTTTTCTGGACCACCTCGTAGGCCCTGAGGCGTTCCATCCCGGAATCAATCAAGGCTAAAAGGACGCGCTGGGAAAACATGAGGCCGTAAGAGCGGTCCATATTTTCTTTCATTCTCTCGGAATAGACCAAAAGCCCGGCCAAAACGCCTTTAAAGCGCGTAAGCATAAAATCAAGGAGAAGACAGGCATCCGGCAAAATCACGCGCTCAACGGAAGAATGGCTGATGTCTCTCTCGTGCCACAAGGCGATGTCTTCCACCGCCGCCTGTCCATAGGAGCGAATCAGCCTGGACAAACCAACCAGGTTCTCGCAGAGGACCGGGTTCCTTTTATGAGGCATGGCGGACGAACCCTTTTGTCCGGCGGCAAACGGCTCTTCAAGCTCCAAAACCTCGGTCTTTTGCAAATGGCGAATTTCGGTCGCCCAACGCTCGATTCCGGCCGCAATCAAGACTAAGGCCTGGATAAATTCCGCATGGCGATCCCGGGGAATGACTTGCGTTGAAACCGGTTCCGGGCTCAGCCCCAATCGGAAGCACGCCTCTTTTTCTAGGGTTTCAGTAATTTGAGAGAAATTTCCCACCGCGCCGGAAAGCTTGCCATAAGAAATGCCTTCCCTAACGCGCAAAAGCCTTTCTTTCCCGCGCAAGGCCTCCGCGTGCCAAGAGGCGAATTTAAGTCCCAAGGTCATGGGTTCCGCGTGCACCCCATGGGTACGGCCCGCCATCCAGACTCCGGCATATTTTTTCGCCGAATTTTTAAGTTCCGCCAAAACGGAATCCATGTCTTTTAAAAGCAAATCCGCCGATTCTCTCATTTGAAGGGCCAAGGCCGTGTCTAAAACATCGGAAGAGGTGAGCCCGTAATGAAGATAGCGCAAAAGATTCGGGGCCTTGCCGTTAAGTTCGGAAGCGATCGCGGAAATAAGAGCTACGACGTCGTGATTGGTTTTGGCTTCGATTTCTTTTGTTTTCTGAAGAAGTCTGGCGCTTTTAAGAGAGGATAAGACTGCGATTTCGGACTTATCAAGGCCTTTTTCCCTGGCTAAGGCGAGGACAAATTCTTTCTCGACCTCAATCATGGCCTTAATCCTGTTTTCCTCGCTCCAAATAAGGCTCATCTCGGGACGGCTATAGCGTTCAATCATAATTTCTCCCTGTCTGATTAAAATTTGAGTCTTCTCAAGGACCTGAAGCGAATCCGCTCTTCCCGGCGACCGCGCTTAACATCTCCTGAAATCTCCCCGGCCTTGATCTTGCTCAACCTGGGTTCGACGTCTGGATGGTTGAGATCCCCGGTCACGCGAAAACCAATAGCCGGACGTCCCAATTCATCCACCCACCATTCCGGCAACGGCGCCCCGTAGTGAGTGAGACGAGTCAAAACGCTCATGTCGATTTTTTCCTTGGCAAAATCCGCTTTTCCTTCCGCGTAAGCGACCAGCTCCGGGCCGTTCACGTAAGAAAACCGGGTCGTGATGACTCCGTTTCTAATTCCGTATTCCCCTTGGATTTCATTAAAGTCGAGAGTCTTAGGATAGGCTTGCGCCGCGCTCAGGACCGAGAAACTATTCATCTTGTGCATATAAACGTAGGGCAAAAAAATAATTTTAAGCAATTTGTGGGATTTCTGGAGGGTTTCGATGTCCTTGACCTCCCCTTTTCCCAGAGTAATTGCCGCCTCCCCGCTCAAATGATTGAGGCGCGGAGTGACTCCCTTAAGCTTCCAAAGCAAATTGACGTTTTTAACGAAGAAATCATCTTGAACAATTTCCCCAATATGAATGCCTCCCATGGTATTGGGAAACTGTCGCGGAATATAACTCTTGAATTTTCTGACCCAGCGCTTTTGCCAAGGTTCGTTCAATTGAGAATCTTTCCGAGGATGAGCGCGCGCCGCTTTGGAATCTAGATTTTGCATTTGTCTCAGGAAATCTTCCACTTCCTCGTAATTAATTCTATTAATTGAACCCGCAATCGCGACTATCCGCGGCTTTGGCAATGGGAAAATATGCCCCTTCGCCCTAAAAATAGAACCATGCCATTTAAAATAGAGAGAGCGGATGAACAAATCGCGCTTCTTGTTCAGAAAAAAATCGCCGCTAAGCCTTGAAAACGTGTTCGACGCGGTTCGCACCTCGGCTCCCTTCGCGTTAAAAGACATTTTGGCAAAATCGTTTTCGGAAGAAAAATCAAGATGGCCGGCCTTTTCCCTGGCTCCAAAAATACGAGCGCTGAACTGCTCCGCGGAAAAAGTCGAGTTTTCGATCTTCATCTTCGCCAAATCTCCGGCTATTCGCGCAGACGCATTAGCCGTCCCATGTAATTGATAGACCTTGACCGGCGGGAAAATAGACGCCGCAGCGTCTAGCGGAAAGCCGTTGACTTTGACCGCCAAAATCGCCCGGGGCGGAAAACCCGGGGAAAGAAAAACATTTCCCTCCGCCTCCGCGTTCAAGGCTCCGGAAACAATCGCGAAATGGCGGACATGAATGACCGAGCTTGAAAAGTCGGCGTCAAAATCGCAAACGCTCGAGGCAAGGCGAACATTCCATTGACGACCAAAAATATTTTTCCAGTCGCTCGGCCTTAAAACCGGGAGTTGGATCGAAGCGTCAAGATTTGGTTCTTTAAATCCAACTAACCGAAAAGACCCGGAAACGGAGTAGCTGGAACACTGAAGGGTAAACTTTTCGGCTCTTAAGAAGGCCCGATCCATATTAAATGAATCAAAATCGGCGACCCCCTGAAAACTTAAGGAAGCCTTAAGAGAGCGCCCACGGATAAAGCCATCCACGTCTCCGCTTAAATGGAGAAACGTCGGATGAGAGAAGTCAAGAGGCTTGACGTCTCCTTCCACCACGTGAACGTTGAGAGTCGTAGTCGACTGGGCATCTTCGATTTGAATATGACCATCTTCAATGGATAGGCCCGAGGGAGAGACAACCACGGAAAGGGGAATTTTTCCAAAAATATTGATTTCTTGTTTGCGCGATTGGGCGGAGGAAAGAATAGAGACGATATTCCAGGGACCGGAGGCGCCTCGCCGAAGATTTAAGCGAAGACCCCTTAAATGAATCGCTCCGACTCCCACC
Source organism: bacterium (assembly GCA_021822495.1). GTDB lineage: Bacteria > Elusimicrobiota > Elusimicrobia > UBA1565 > UBA9628 > JAKAQV01. The sequence continues at coordinate 149,571 of JAKAQO010000001.1, forward strand.
TGTTTTTTCAACAAGTGCGTTAAATCAATATCTAAAACGGCGCTCTGGGCTTTTAATAGGATTCCAGGGTCTTGCGCCGTCCCCCCAATTGAAATATCCCCTATTTTAAGCCCGTTAAAAGTCGCCCAAATGGAACCGATGGAGACCGGGCGATTAAGTTTTTCTTGAAGCGCTTCCGTTAAAATCTCGCGAGTCCGAACTCCGTTCATTAAATGCGGTAAATAAAAGAAAAAACCCAGCAAAACGGAGACAAAAATTAATATTCCTAAAGCGAAACCTTCCAACAAGAGTTTGACGACTCTTAAGGCAAAATGAGATTTTTTTCTACTATTTGGATGCGCAGACATGGGACAATTTTCCTCATTCATTGTAACAGTTTTGCCCGAAGCAGTTCCGAACTCTCAAGAAGCATTTGTTATACTGACAGGTGTCGCTTAAAGAAATCAGAGAACGCTGGAAAAAAGGCAAAAGCCTTTATCGCCACCTTGACCGTTATTACGAAGGCAATTACCTCACTCTTCTCACCCGCGGAAAAGACGTCTATGATGAAATGTGGCGCTCCATTGAAGAAGCCAGGGAGTCCATCCATTTAGAGACTTATCGCCTGCGCGCCGATAAAACCGGGCGGGAATTCGCCCAAAGGCTTCAAGCTCAAGCGCGAGCGGGCCTTCAAGTCCGGGTGATTTACGACGCGATCGGGTCTTTCGATCTTGACCCAGTCTTTGTCAATCGCCTGAGAAACGCGGGAGTTCAGGTCTTGGAATATCATCCCCTCGCTCCCTGGCGGCCCCGCTGGGGCATCAACCGGCGGGATCACAGAAAAATCCTGGCTATTGACGGAAAAATCGCCTTCACCGGAGGCGTCAATATTTCCGACGATCACGCGCCTGTCGAGGAAGGCGGCAGCGATTGGCATGATGTTCACGTGAAAGTCGAAGGCCCCGCCGCCGCCGAAATCGACCGTTTATTTAGAATCGTTTGGAGTAAGGAAACCAAACGTCCTCTTTCCTTTCCTCAAACTTTCGATATTAAGCCGGGCGCTTCCAAAGTATGGGTCGCGGCCAATCAAGAATTTCTCCACCGAATGCGCATTCGTTCGGCTTACTTGAGATCAATTCGCGCGGCCAAGCATGAGGTAATCATCGCCAACGCCTATTTCGTACCAGATTTTCGCATCACCCACGCCTTGGCTGCGGCAACGCATCGGAAAGTCGCGGTTAAAATCATCGTTCAAGGCGCCTCGGACCTTCCCTGGGTTCAAAAGGCTGGGCGCTATCATTTCGACTATCTTTTAAGACATGGCGTCCAAATTTATGAATGGCCGGGGCCCATTCTCCACGCAAAAGTCGCGGTCGCCGATAGAACCTGGAGCTCCATCGGCTCCTACAACCTCGATCACCGAAGCTTGCTGTCCAATCTGGAATTAAACCTCAATATCCTAGATGAGGAATTTTCCGGAAAATTGGCCGCAGCGCTGGAAAGCGATATCGCCCGCTCCCGTGAAATAACTCTTAATTTTTGGCGAAAGAGACCTCTCTCTGATAAAATAGTTGAAAGATTTTGGTATTCGTTTCGTTCCTTTTTTTAATGAAACTTTACATCGTTCGACATGGTCATTCGCCTTCCGCTAAGGAAGCGGGAGTCGCTTCTGATTTTGATCGTCCCTTATCAGAAGAAGGAAAAGTAGCGGCTTTTAAAGCGGGCCTGACAATCAAGGACGCGGGAAAAATTCCTGAAATCATCTTTCATAGTCCTTTGAAACGCGCCCATGAAACGGCGCTTCAGATTCACTCTGCGCTCAGTTGTCCCGAAGGCGTTAAATCTTTCGAGCCGCTTGCGAACATCTTGACCGCGCCGGAATTATTCAATGAAGTTAAGCCTTGGGCTAAGCGCTACGAAGCCTTGGTTTTAGTCGGACATCAGCCACAGCTGGGAGATATGATTTACTTTCTCTGCGGTAAAAACATAGGGCTTCAGCCCGCTCAAGTTGTGGCGATAGAACTCAATTCCATCCAAAATTTAGAAGCTTCTTTTCTTTGGTCGTCTGATTTCCTTGGACACAGGTTTTAGGCCTTAAGCCGCATAAAACTCAAAAGAGTATCGCCGTATTTCGTTTCCTTGACGACTTTTAAATCTCCAGGGATTTCTACTTTTTCCTTGATATGCCGCTGGGAAATGACAAGTCCCTTTGGGGCAATCAGACGGGCTTCGACAACTCGCTCCAAGGCTTTAGTAGTCAAAGACAAGGGAGTATTTTCAACATCGCGGTAAGGAGGACCCAGAAAAACGATGTTGAAGGACTCGATTTGAGATCGAAAAGAAATCCAGGACAAATCCTCAAGGACGTTTCCCTCGAGAACCTTGGCCCGTTCGCCGAAACTGAGAGACTTAATATTTTCATCAATAGAGCGGGCGCATCTCTTATTTTGCTCGATAAAGACAACCGCCCCCGCGCCGCGGGACAAGGCCTCAAAGCCAACAGCTCCGGTGCCGGCGAAAAGATCCAGAAAACGAGCGTCTTTGATGACCGGTGCGAGGATATCAAACAAAGACTGTTTAATCCGCCCGGAAATAGGCTTGACCCCTTTTTCGGAATGAGCCGATAATTTTTTCCCTCGTAACAATCCTGCTATAATTTTCATCTATATGACTATATATTTATATATAGCCATATAATATAAAATACATTTATGCTCTCGGTTTTGGTGGTCGATGACGACGAACTCACGGGAAGCCTTTCCAGCGATCTGTTGCGGGAAGGCGGTTTTGACGTTGATCTCGTCTCTGACAGTCTTCAAGTCATCGATACTCTCCGAAAAAAGACCTACCAGGGAGTCGTTTTAGATATTTTGATGCCCGGAATTGATGGTCTCACCTTATGCCATAAAATCAAGACCGACCCGGCGCTCAAAAAAATCAAGGTCGTCATGGTTTCAGGAAAATCTTTTGAATCGGAACAACAAAAAGCCAAGCAATTAGGGGCGGCCGGCTTCATCATCAAACCTTACGACGTTAACGCCTTCGCGAAAGCCATCGCTGAGTTCATCGGAGAAAGCGCGGCTCCGCCTCATGCCGAAATCGCGCCCAAACCAGAGCTGGCGCCCGCTACTTCCGCCTCTGAATCGCCTAGTTTAGCGGCGGCGGCTCTGAGCGTCAAAATTTTAGGCTCTCGAAGTCAAAATCTCTCCACGCCTTCCCAATACGGAACTCATACTCCCTGTATCGCCCTCTCTTACAAAGACCAGCGCCTCATTTTTGACGCCGGAAGCGGACTTAACATTATCAACGATGAATTTAGAAACCGCGGGCTTCGGGAAATCCGTCTTTTCTTGACCCATTTTCACCCCAATCATGTGGAGGGGCTTGTTTCTTTTTCTTCCACGCAGAGTCAAGACACCTTGCTTCATATCGCGGCGGCGCCGGAACCGGAAAAAAACTTGCCGACGCTGCTCCAAGAAGTTCTCAAAGTCCCAGGAAAACCTCTCCCCAAGGTGCACTTTGAGCTTCATGAACTGAGAGAGCGTTCTTATAGGATTTTGCCCGGCCTCATCGTCCGCGCCTTTCACGCGAACCATCCCGGGACGAGTCTCGGATTTTCAATTGAAGCGGATGGGCGCAAGATCGTTTATTCTCCGGACGCCGAGATTTACGGACCCGAGGTGACCGCTTTTCAAGACTATGACGAAAAATTTTCCGGTATTTGCCGCGGAGCCGATCTATTGATTCACGACGCCCATTTTACTCAGGAAGACTACGAAAAGAACAAAACCCTCGGGCATTCCGGTTGCCTCAACGTCGTGGATATGGCCATCAAAGCCGAGGTCAAGCGTCTGGTCTTATTTCATCAAAATTCCCTCTACGCAGACTCAATCATCGATGGGATGGCCGAAAAAGCCAATCAACTCATCTCGCAAAAATCCTCGTCCTTAATTTGCGAGGCGGCAAAAGAGGGAATGGAAATATCAGTCTAAACCAAAGAGTTAAGCCGCTGAAGTTCCTTAAAATTAAGGCGTTCCGCCTCGTCCGGTTTAGGGCTTTCCAAAATTCCGGAACAATCTAAAAAATCTTTCGCCGCCAAAAGAAAGCGAAGCCCTTCAAGTCCTAAAACTCCCCGCCCCCACAAGCTATGGCTTTCGCGATGGGAATTAAACTCGGCCCGCGTGTCATTGAGATGAAAGAGACGGATATTTTCTTTCCCCAAAAAAGCCGCGGCTCTTTCTAAAAAGCGGGACATCCCTTCCGCGTCGGAAATGGAATATCCCGCCGCCCAGGCATGAGCGGTGTCAAGACAAAAAGAAAGGGAAATTTTAAAATTTTCCCGTTGGAGGGCTTCCGCGAAAGAGGCTAATTCTTCCAGCGTTCCGCCGAGCCGTCTTCCCCCACCGGGAACGTTTTCCACGCACAAGGGAATCGTTTTCTCTGCCTCGCGATAAGCTTCGGAAATGGAACGCGCGACGAGAGATATTCCCGAGAGTGCGCTTTCTCCCTCAGAATAAGCGCCTAAATGCAAAATAAAAGCCTCGGCCTGAAGACGCGCGGCAAGGCTCAGTTCACGACTCAAACGCGCGGATGAAGAAAGCCTTTTTTTCTCATCCCTGAGAGCCAGATTGGGAACAAAGCGAGAATGGACGTAGATTTTCTTAACGCAACTATTTTGCAACTGCCGCGCAAAGCCCGCATAATCTTCTTCCTCGGGATCGACATGGCGGCGATAAGGGAGAATTTGAAGAGCCTGGGCTTTTAAGGACTCGGCATAGCGAAGAGCTTCCAAGAAACCTTGTCGAACCGAACAGTGAAGACCTAGGAGCAAGAAATCGCCTCAAAAAAATGTGGACGTGAGCGGGATCGAACCGCTGACCTCCTCGATGCCATCGAGGCGCTCTCCCAGCTGAGCTACACGCCCGTGAAGAGATTATACAAAAAAGGGGACTGTCCCCTTTTTAATTTCCCGCCATGGGAGCCGGGGGAATGCCCTGGGCTTTTAAAGCCTCGGACATTTGCCAAAGCTCCTTTATGCGAGCGGGAGTTTCCGGGTGATTCATGATCATGAGATAAAAAAGCCAGTCATCTCCGCGAGTCAAGGCCGGACCCTTTTGAGCGTTCGCTTGCGCCATGAGACCGGCATTGTTTAATTGTTCAGCCGGGCTCACGGTAAACAGATGAGAATCCATCGCGAGTTTCAGCGAGTCCTCTTCGCTCAGTTTAAACTTGGAAGACGGTCGCCAATTCGTCAAGAGGACCAAGGCCGCCGCTAAAGCCTGCGGGTCTTTGACCAGGCGAGCGCCACCTTCATCGGCCTGAGCCTCATTATTGCGGGACGCCGCGATTTGAAGCATGCCCAAAAACACCGGCGCCCACAGGGCCAGGAAAAGTCTCACCAAGGCCGGAAGAGCCGCAATGGCAGGAACCGCCAAGGGCGCAAAATGTTCGTCCTTGGGGCCTAAAGCGGAATTAGAATCTTCTTGGGCATTCTGTTTCTTGGGAAGAATGCTCTTAATGATCCGATGTCCGACCACGACCGACCACATCAAGGAATAGGCCGCGAAATTAATCGCGCTGAGCACGCTTCCAATGACGAAATTGTCGAGCATATGGCGATCCATGACATGGGTAAATTCATGGGCTAAAACGCCACGAAGATATCTCTCGCCCAATTTCTCAATATCGGAAGCGTTCGCCTTTGAGACGACATTAGATAAAGTCTCCGGAGAATCTTGTTCGCTGGCTCCTGGAATAGTTTCCGCGATCGTTCTTCTGAGAACTTTAAAAGCGTCTCCTTCCGGATTTGAGGCCGCAATGGCGTTGATGAGATTTTTTCTCAAATTCTCCGGAGTTAAAAGCATCTCTTTTGTTCCCTGGGTCACGCCGACCATCGCGTGAAACGGGCTTGGACCGGTCGCAAAGGCGTTCGGAAGTTCCGTCGGCAAAATGACGACCTCGGGAACGGGAATCGGCTTTTTTCCGGGGCGATTCGCATTCTCCAAGGCGCGCAGATTGTCCACCACACGATATATCGCCGGGTCCTGGGCACGAGTTGTATCGGTCGCATTTTGCATTTTTTTAATCAGCGGCGCCGAAAACAAAAACGGAATCGCGGAGAGAACAATCGCCGCGACCGAAACTTTAAGAAGTTGGTGAATGCCAAAGACCCCAAAACCCATCACCCCCGCCGCGCCGAGCATGAGCCCGATAAAGGTCGCCGTTCTCAACCAACGGTTGACGCTAGGCATTTTGGCGGCCACTTTCTCGCTCAAAGTTTGAGGCGCCGCCTGGGCAGGCGAACTTGAAACCGTAGCCGCAGACGCGGGAAGAGACTTTTGGAGCAAAAACTCCGTCAAATGGGCGATGCGCTCGGGCAAGAAGGCCAGGACCAGGAAAGTCGCCGGAGCGGTGAAACCGGTTGCCGCCGCGAAGAGAAAGAGCCCCGCGTAAATCACATTAAAATTCGTGAGAACAACAGGAAGGTTTTTAAACCAAGGTTTGGTTTTATCCCAATGGACTTTAGGATCGCCAAACATATTCCAAGCGAAAAAGGCGATGTTCTCATGCCACGGAGTAAATCCGCTTAAAAGCGCGAAGACGACTCCAGTCATGACCCAGGTAAAGGTCGGAAAGCGCATTTTTGCGCCCATCAAGGCTCCAGGGATTGTAAAGGGCTGTCCCGTTTCGGCGGCATTGATTAAAAATCTTAAGAAAAATGAAACGGTCGCAATCACGGGAAGAGCGGCCATCCCAAAAATCGGACCAAGACTCAAAGCCCCCAAGGCGCCGACGCCGATGAGATGACTCAGATAACCGCTCCCAAACAAGGCCGCCCCGCCCAGGAGGAAATTCAAAGGGCTTCCGCCGCCGGCCATGGTCATCAAAACGCCGACTCCGGACAAAGCGGCCAAGCTCATGAGGGCAGGCAAGACGGGCGCGGAAATAGCGGTTGCAAGCACCGGAAAAGCCAGAACGGAAGCGCCGATAAGACCGCCGATCGCCGCGTCTAAAATCCATTTCACCTTATTAAGGCGCGGCGCGTCATGACGGGAAAGACGGTATCGCGTGTACAAAGCCGCGGGCATTGCTAACAGGCCGCCCATCACCGCCCAAACAGAAGCGACTCCCACAAGGCCAAAAACCGCCGGCAAAAAGTGAACGGCCATGACTTGAACGGCGATCACCGCGGCAGCCGAGAAGATGACCCGAGCGGAACTAAGGGCAAAACCCGCCGCAAAAGATTTTTGAGGATTTGTGGGACCCGTCGGAGTCTGCGAAGAAGGCGCAGGAACTTGGGAAGGAGAAACGCTTTGAACGCGATAAGAAACGCTGGGGCTTAAACGTGAACTTGAAACGGCGGAACGCTCAATGACGGCGAAGGAACGCCCATCCGGGCCCGGCAAAATTCTTGAAGCGCCATTTTCTCCGTCAAAAATTCCAGATAAGGTCTTTCGCGCTTTTGAACCAAAATTCTTAAGAGAGGAAGGAGATAACGCTTTTTTGAGCGCCGGAATGAACTTCGCGCTAAAAAATCCGCCCGAGGTCTTTTGACTGGCCGCGTTCTGTTGAACCAAAGCCGTGGTTCTTAAGACCGCGTCATAAACCAAGGCCGGGCGGTTTTGAGTTTTTTCCGAGGCTCCTGACAATTTCGCCTGAAGTTGTTGCCTCGCCACGGCGGTTTCAAGGGTTTGGCGCGCTTTTTCTTGCGGGGTTAAAGACAAACCATAGGCTTGAATCTGGGATGCGGGAACCAAATTGTCCGCGGGATTAACAGAATCCGTATTAAAGGAAAGCGGCGCTTCAATTTTCCCAAGAGGAGCGGCGGATTCTCCGCCGGGATTACTCATTTCCCCCATCGCGGCATAGGCCCGAAGCCCGGGGGCTTCAAGCAAAAGCGCCAAGGCGATTCCCGCCGCGGTTATTTTTTTCACGAATTCTAATTTTTTCATTTCTTGACCCCTTAAAAAATTTAGGCGGATATCTCCGTCTTTTTCATCTTATCACGATTCTTTAAAAAAGCGTATGGGTCTAAAGTCCTAGAACTTCTCCGGCAAAGGACCTAGTTTTGTGTCCCGAAAACAACTGGATGATTATGCGAGTTGTATTTATTCCATTGGAGATGATGTAAAATAACTTCGTCGTAATAAGTTCTTGGCTGAAACTCGTAAGCCGTTCCTTGGGAACGGTTGAGCTGATACTCCAATAGGAGATCGGCACACGCCAGTATGAATGTTCAGCCGCTGGATAGCGCCGCCTTTGGCGGCGTGAAAGGGCGGCCGGACTATTCTGGGTTACTGGCGTGGCTCGGGATTGGACGTCCGCCTGACTTGTTTCTAGGCGTTCCTCCGCAGGCCGAGAACATAACGGAGAATCGCATGAAACGAGTGATGGGAATGGCCGTTCTTTTAACGCTGGGAAGCTTTCTTTGTTCTCAAATAGCCCGCGCCGATGATGCCGGAACTGGGACTTGGCATCCGTTTGGAAGTTTCGACTATTATGGGATTGGCAATAGCAAACAAACCGCCCAAGAAGCTTTAAATTCTATTTGTTCCGGCGCAAGCGGATGCGGATATTCCGCTAATGTCTACGGAGGATATGGAGCGCGAGCAGGAATCTTCTACAAAGAAAACTCAAACTTTGAGTGGGGAGGCAGCTTGGGCTATATTGATGGCGGTCCTGATATCTCAGGGAAGGGAACTATCTCGTACGCCTCGCCTGCCGGAAGTTTTTCAGACACTGTGACCAACAACACCCTGAGACTCTTAGCCGAGGCAAAAGAATCATACCCAATCAATCAAGACTGGAAATTTAATATTGGCGCGGGCTTGGGGTGGGCCATGGATATGGAAAACGACAATTACTCAAGTTCTGGATCGCTTGCTTCCATTGGTTCTGGAACACCCACCTCAAATTATGGATGGGCGACCTGGGAAATCTCTCCCTCTTTTGCCTATCATCACGCGCAAATCGGAGTGCGCTATGTCGGTTTTGCTCGCGGGGGTTTTAACCCCTGGAATACCATCGGCGCGTTTCTGGGATACGAATTCTGATTCAATATTTTTAGCACCACAAGTTGGAAATCTTTTAGCATTGGCCACCCCGGCGAAAGCCGGGGTCTAGGTTTTCCGTGATGAACTGGACTGCCTACCGCAGGCAGGCGACTTTCACCACTGCCTGCGGAATTGCTGATGAGACGATGCGCTTGAATCTCGCGGGGCAGCCGTTTTTGTAAAATAAACCATCGTCCCCGTAGCTCAATGGACAGAGCTCCTGCCTTCTAAGCAGGCGATACAGGTTCGATTCCTGTCGGGGACAAATCTTGTGCCTAAAAAATCGGTCTGCGTTTTAGCGAGCGGGGGCTTTGACAGTTCAGCCTTGATGGCGGATTTGCTCAGCCGCGGTCAAATCGTCCACCCGCTTTATATCCGTTGCGGTTTCCGCTGGGAAAAAGCGGAACTCTATTGGCTCAAGCGCTTATTAAGCGAAATCAAAAATCCTCGTCTTAAAACGCTCTCGGTTGTAGACTATCCAATGCGCAGTCTCTTGCGGCGGCATTGGGGTTTTTCCGGCCGCGCGATTCCCAAAGACACGGACCCAGACTCCAGCGTCTATCTGCCGGGAAGAAATATTATTTTACTGGGAGAAGCCGGGCTTTTCTGCGCCCAAAGAAAAATCCCGCAGATTGCTCTTGGCATACTCAAATCCAATCCTTTTCCCGATGCCACGCCTCAATTCTTAAGCTCCTTACAGAAAGCGCTTTCCTTGGGACTTAATTTCAAAATCGAAATCATGACCCCTTATGTGCGCCTTGAAAAAAATAAAATTCTAAACCGCGTTAAAAATTTTCCCCGCCATCTTATTTTTTCTTGTCTTAATCCCTATGGGATAAAACCCTGCAACCGCTGCAATAAATGCGCGGAAAGACAAAAAGCGTTGAGCGTTTAAGATTTAATTTTTCTTGAGGGCGGAAGTAATGTCAGTGATGACTTTTTTGGCGTCGCCAAAGACCATCATCGTCTGGGGAAGGTAAAACAACTCGTTATCAACTCCGGCAAAACCGGGGTTCATCGAGCGTTTAATAAAAACAACCGAGCGGGATTTATCGGCATCCAGAATCGGCATACCGTAAAGCGGAGAATCGGTTTGAGTGCGGGCGGCAGGGTTGACAACGTCGTTAGCGCCCACCACAATCGTCATATCGGCTTCGGGAAACATGGGATTAACCTCATCCATTTCCAAAAGGTTGCTATAGGGAATTTGCACTTCTGCGAGCAGAACATTCATGTGCCCCGGCATACGTCCGGCCACCGGATGAATGGCGTAGCGCACCTTGCAGTCGCGAGATTCAAGAATCGTCGCGAGATCCTTAACGGCGTGTTGAGCTTGAGCCACCGCCATTCCATAACCGGGAACTACGACCACCAAGCGCGCTCCGTCCAAAAGAGACGCGACATCTTCCGGTAAATAAGATTTAACGGAGCGTTGTGGATGATGAGACCCGGCTCCATTTGAGCCTCCAGCGGGCGCCGCGCCAAAACCGCCAAAAAGCACATTGATAAAAGAGCGGTTCATGGCCTCAGACATAATGATGGCGAGAACGAGGCCCGAAGCCCCGTCTAAGGTTCCGGCCACGACCAAAATTTTGCTGTTGAGGACAAAACCAAGCCCCGCCCCGGAAATTCCGGCGAAAGAGTTGAGAATCGCAATCACCGTCGGCATATCCGCGCCGCCAATAGACATGACCAGCAAAAACCCAAAGAGAAGAGCCAAAGCGATAATAGCCAGAATCAGGCTTTGACTTCCCGGATGCAAAACCAAATCCGCCGCCAAAAGAACGGCGGCGCCCAGAACCGAGAGACTGACGACGTTACTTCCTTTATAAACGAAAGGTTTACCAGGAATAATTTCTTGAAGTTTGGCAAAAGCGATGCAACTGCCGCTAAAAGTCAAAAATCCAAGAATAATTTCGGAAGACAAAACCGACATTGTAAAGGGATCGACATGGGGCGCCCGTTGATAATATTCCGCCACGCCCAAAAGCGCCACCGATAACGACCCAAAGGCGTGAGAAATCGCGGTCTGTTGCGGAACCGCGGTCATGGGAACATTCATCGCAATCGGAATTCCAATCAAAGTTCCAATGACGGCGGCTCCAATCATAAGGGGAACGTGATCCACCGGAAAAGCGAGATAGGTCGCGATAATAGCCGTCACCATTCCCAAAATCGCCGACCAATTTCCGTAGCGGGAAGTCTTCACTTCTCCCATCCATTTTAAAGACAAAATAAAAAGCGCGGCGGAAAAAATATGGAGATACTGAGAGGAAAGCATTTAACCTTTCTTGTCCTTTTTGAACATTTTAAGAATTCGCTCGGTAATCATGAACCCGCTGACTAAATTGACAAAGGCCAAGGCTGTCGCGACTGCGGTCAGGGCGACGATAAAATTGGTCTTTCCAGGCTCCGACATCACGATAAAGGCGGCGACAACTGAAACCGAGGAAATAGCATTCGTCAAAGACATGAGCGGCGTATGCAAAAGCCGAGACACATTGCGAATCAGCTCAAGCCCCAAAAACGCGGACAAGACAAAAACTAACAAATCAATGGCGATATGACTGGTGGGAAGAGAGTTCATGCGGCTTTTCCTCCCGCAGCGACCGCGACAGGGGCGGGCTGTTTCGGAAATAAAACCTCTCCGTTATGGACGGCCAGGGAACCGGAAAGAAGATCATCTTTCAAGTCAATATTCACTTTTCCATCTTTAAGCATCAAAGCCAGAAAAGCGCTGATGTTCCGTGAATACATCAAACTCGCCTGACCAGGAATCATCGCGGGCAGATTGAAAAGCCCGTGAATCGTCACGCCGTATTTCACCACCGTTTTTCCGGGTTCGGTCAGGGCGCAATTTCCCCCTTGCTCGGCGGCGAGGTCCACAATCACGGAAGAAGGCTTCATGCCCTTGACCGCGTTCTCAGACAAAAGAACCGGGGCGCGTTTTCCGGGAACCAAGGCGGTGGTAATCACGACATCGGCGTTCTGCGCGGTTTTGGCGAGAAATTCTTGTTGTTTGCGGTAGAACTCTTCCGATTGAGCCTTGGCATAACCGCCCGAGGTTTGAGCGTCCTGGGCTTCCAAGGGAAGACTGACAAATTTGGCGCCCAGACTTTCAATTTGTTCTTTGACCACCGGGCGCAAATCATAGGCTTCAACCGAGGCTCCCATGCGATGGGCCGTCGCAATCGCTTGAAGACCGGCGACTCCGGCCCCGATAACAAACACGCGAGCCGCAGAGATAGTTCCAGCCGCCGTAATTAACATTGGAAAAATTTTAGGGAGAGAATCAATGGCTAGGACTGCCGCCTTATATCCCGCAATGGTCGCCTGGGAAGACAAGGCGTCCATGAATTGAGCGCGGCTCGTGCGGGGAATTAAGTCCATAGCAAACACGCTGACCTTTTTAGCGGCGAGCGACTTTAAAAGCTCCGCATGAGAATGCGGATAAACAAAGGAAATCAAGACCGCGCCTTCTTTCATCCAGGAAGACTCGGAAATTTCAGGCGGCATGACTTTTAAAATGACGTCTGACTGCTCATAAAGGCTTTTCGCTTCCGAAACAATGACCGCGCCTTTTGCGCGATAAGCCTCGTCCGTAAACCCGGCCGCTTCTCCCGCGCCGGATTGAACATGAATCTCAAGGCCTTTAATTTTTGAAAGAGCCTCGGGAACCAGCGCGACGCGCTTTTCATTTTCTAAGGTTTCTTTGGGAATTCCGAGGATCATCTTACACTCATGCTATAAAATCCAAACGCCTCATTGTCAAATCTTAAGACGAGGCGGGAAAATCCCACCTCGTCCATAATCTCGAGTCTTGATTAATAACGGTCCGGCCCGCGATCCTCGGAACTGCCGTGGCTGTAATTATAAGACTTGACGGTTCCATTCTTGGCGAAACGAACAAAGAAATAATCGGAAGTCCATCCGCTAAAGACATTGGCGTGGTAGCTGACGTAGGTCCAGGTCTCATCCCCGTCTTCCGTTCCCACGCTCACCGGCTGCTTGTAGGTCTTAAGAATGTCCATCTTGGTTGTTTTCCCCACCACAATCTGCGGGGGTTTATTATTTTTAATAAAACCCTGCCCGATGGTGATACATCCGGCCGCCCCCAAAGCCAAAAACAACGACGACAACAAGAACGCTTTTTTCATTTAAGTCTCCTTTTTACGCTTTATTTTCTATTTCCGAAAGACAAACGTCTAAAATTTCAAGTCCCTGGTCCACGTCATAGGCATTTAAAACCAAGGGCGGCGCAATGCGAATGGTGGAATCTCCGCAACCTAAAAGTAAAAGCCCACGCTTAAAGGCTTCTTGTTCCAACTGCCCCATTTCCTGATGCGCGGGCTTTTTAGTTTTTCGGTCTTTGACGAGTTCAAGCCCAATCATCAGTCCAATTCCACGAACATCTCCAATCAAAGAATGCTTTTCTTTCAGCTTCAAAAGACCCTTGAGGATTCTCTCGCCCATTTCGGAAGCGTTTTTCATGTACCGATCTTCGATAAGTTCCAAGGTTTTGAGCGCCGAAGCGCAAGCGACGGGGTTTCCCCCAAAAGTCGTGCCATGAGAACCCCTTGGCCAAGTCATCACGCTTTCTTTGGCGATAATGGCTCCAATGGGAAGCCCGGAGCCCAAGCCCTTGGCGCTTAAAAGAATATCCGGTTCAACTCCAAAATGTTCCGAGGCCCACCATTTCCCGGTACGCCCAACTCCAGATTGGATTTCATCAAAGATAAGAAGAATTCCGTTTTCATCGCAAATCTTTCGCCATGCCTTTAAAAATTCCGGACGCGGGAAAACGTATCCGCCTTCCCCCTGAACCGGCTCCATGATCACCGCCGCAATTTCCTTGGGAGAGACGCGACCGTGAAATAGCCTCTCGGCGGCTTCCAGCGCCGCGCCCTCATCCATCCGGTAGGGATTGTCAAACGGCAGATGATAAACCCCGGGCAAAAGCGGCCCAAAGTTGGCCCGGTATTTCACCTTGCTGGCCGTCAAACTAATCGCGGCATAACTCCGCCCGTGAAAAGCCCCCTCAAAGGCGATGAGATTTGAACGCTTCGTATGGCTTCGGGCGAGTTTCACCGCGCCTTCAACCGCCTCGGTTCCGGAATTGGCCAAAAAGACCCGGCATTTTTCTTTCATCGGGGCAATGTTCCCCAATTTTTCAAGAAGCTTGGCCATCGCTTCGTAGTAAAAATCAGTCCCGCAAATATGCAGAAATTTCGCGGCCGCTTCCTGAACCGCGCGGACGATTTCCGGGTGATTGTATCCGGTGGAAGACACCGCGATGCCGGACATAAAATCAATATAACGGTTTCCATCGATGTCTTCCGCCATCGCGCCCTGCCCGCCGGCCATGACGAAGGGATACTCTTTAATATAAGAAGGAGACGCCCATTTCTGATCGAGCTCGATGATTTTTCGCGCCTTCGGCCCCGGCGGAGAGACCACGATGCGCGGATAATCCGCCTTGACGGAAGAAACTTTTACTTCATCCAATAATTTTTTCATGAAATCGTTTAGAGTTCCGCGACGGTGCGGCTCTGCTCACGCATGAATTGAGAGACGTAATAGGGTCCGCAACCGCCTTTTCCGGTTGTTCCAGAGCCTTTCCATCCGCCAAAGGATTGAACTCCCGGCCAGGCGCCGGTGGTCGCCCCGCCCTTGCGATTAGCGTAGCAAACGCCGGATTCGATATTCTCAAAGAAAAACTCAATCTCCTCTTTTTTAGAGCTAAAAATTCCGGCGGTGAGCCCGTATTCGACCTTATTGGCCTCTCTGACCGCTTCCGCTAAATTTTCAACTTCCGCAATCGCGGTGAAAGGAAGGAAGAGTTCTCTTAAGAAAAGCTCATGACCCAGGGGCAAATGGACAACGGTAGGCGCGACAAAATGGCCTTTGGCGAATAGACTGTCGGTCATGCGGTTTCCCCCAGTCAAAATCTGACCGCCGTTTTTAGCCGACTTAACGGCTTCTTCATAACGCTTGGCCGCGCGCGCATTAATCACAGGACCCAGAAAAATATCTTTCTGCGTCGGATCTCCCATCATAATCTTCTTGGTCTTCTCAATGAGTTTCTGGGTGAATTTTTCGGCGACGCTTTTTTCGACATAAACGCGGGAACAGGCCGAACACTTTTGCCCTTGAAGGCCGAAAGCGGACCTCATGATTCCTTCCGCCGCCGCGTCGAGATCGGCTGAAGCGCAGACAATCGCCGCGTTTTTACCGCCAAGCTCGGCCAAGGCTGGCTTCCAGAATTTTCCGGAGAACTCTCGCACCATCCGCATTCCCACTTCCTTAGAACCAGTGAAAGCGAGACCATCCACGCGATCATCTTTCCATAAAGGATCGCCAATCACGGAGTCATCCCCAGTGATAAAGTTAAAAACTCCCGCCGGAAGCCCCGCCTGCTGATAAATTTCGTTGAGGAGGTATCCCGTCCACGGAGTTTCGGGCGAAGGCTTAAAGACAATGACATTTCCCGCAATCAAAGCGGCGGAAGACATTCCAGTCGCCAAGGCCATCGGAAAATTAAAAGGCGAGATGCAGGCAAAAACCCCGTAGGGCCTTAAAACTGATGAAGTCGTTTCTTTGTAGGACGGTCCCATGGGTTTAACATAACCCTTGTTTTCTTCCATGATTTTGGCGTAATAATCAATAAGATCAGCCGATTCCTCCACTTCCCCCATGGATTCCATGCGGCTTTTCCCAACTTCCAAAGACATCGCCGCGCCCAATTCCCACTTTCTCTCCCGAATCAGGGATGAGGCCTTGCGCATGAGTTTAATTCTCTCAACCCAACCCAGGCGTTCCCAGTCTTTTTTCGCCTTTTGCGCCGCGTCCAAGGCCTGAGAAATATGGGAGACCTCCGCCACGGCGAAATGTCCGATGACCCAGTCGGAATTAATGGGAGAATGGACGGTTTTGGGTTTTGAAGAAGGCCGCACCTCTTGTCCGCCGATGATAAGAGGATAGGTTTTTCCCATCTGCTCTTTGGCCCATTTAAGCCCTTCGTCGAAATACTGATGGAACAAATCCATGTCCGGAGCGGCGGCGGAGGTATAGGTAATTTTAAAGTCTTTTTTCGCTTGGGCTGTCGTCATTTGATTTCTCCTGTGACGGTGATTTTTGAAGCCGTTTTTTCAAGGGCCTCTTTAAAAAAGCTGACGATTAGATCAATCTCAAATTCCGCGATGGTAAAGGGCGGGGCGATCATGACCAAATCTCCGCGGCCAAGACCAGCGGTCGAGCGTCCCGGGCGATCGGCGGCGTTTTCTCCATCTGCCTGCCCGACATTCGGCCAAACAATCAGGCCCAAATCCTGGGCTATGGAGGTAAAGGTTTCGGCGAATTTAAGCCGGCGGGGAAATGGCTCTTTAGTTTTTACGTCGGACACAAATTCAACTCCCGCCAACATCCCAATCCCGCGAACATCTCCCACAAACGGAAGTTCTTTAAGAGCCTCTAATTTTTTCTGAAGCAGATCTCCCATTTTGGCCGCGCGCTCAATTAAGCCGTGTTTTTGAATATAGCGGATAGCCGCGAGACCGGCGGAACAAATAGAGGGCGCATGGGAAAAGGTTTGGGCATGGAGAAAAGAGCCGTATCCCTTGGCGATGGGATCAAGAATTTTTTCTCCCGCCACCACCGCTGAAAGAGGCAGATATCCGCCGGAGATTCCCTTGCCGAGAGTCATAATGTCCGGCAAAACTCCGTAATGCTCGGTCGCCAGCCATTTTCCAGTCCGGCCCGCGCCGGTTAAAACCTCATCGGCAATCAGTAAAACATCATGGCGATCGCAAATCTCCCGGACATTGCGAAGATAATCCGCGCGCGGAACCGACGCTCCGGTCGAAGACCCGCCCACGGGTTCCATAATAAAAGCCGCGACAGTGTCTGCGCCTTCTTTTAAGATGATCTCTTCAAGAATAGTTCCAGAACAAACCCGACAAGACAAATTCCCACCGCAATCGCAACGATAGGCGTAGGGAGCCGGAACCATCGCGCAATCCAAAAGCCACGGCTGATAAATTTTTTTGTAATGCCCGCGCGCGGAAGCCGACATCGCCAAAAGGGTGTTTCCGTGATATCCGGGGCTTTGGGAAATAATTTTATGCTTTTGTGGGCGATTTTTCTCAACCCAATAATGCCTGGAAAGTTTGAGCGCGGCTTCGACCGCTTCAGAACCGCTGGAGAGAAAATAAAATTTATCGAGCCCCCGCAAAGACAACTTGGCTAATTGAGCGGCCAGTTCCTCGGCTGATTCGGTCGTAAAAGCCGTCCCATTGACATAGGCGACTTTTTCAAGCTGTTCGGAAACCGCTTTGGCAATTTCCGGAACCCCGTGGCCGATATTGGCGACAAAAGCCCCCGAGCAGGCGTCTAAGTAACGCTTTCCGGCGTCGTCAAAAAGCCAGACTCCTTCCCCGTGGGAAATTTTGGGGTAGACGCGGTTTAAATTTCGGTAGAAAACCGAGCTCTCCGGATAGCGCAATTTTTTTTCCGCGCGGCTCATATCCCTATTGTAGAAAATTAGAAACTCAAAAACCCTTATTTTAAGGGCGTGGTCAGCGGAACGTCTTCAATGGGAAATTTTTTCCAGCCCTTGGCGTCAAAGTGCCACCACTCGGTGGGAAGCCCGACAAATCCGTGCCGCTCCATGACCCGCTCAAGAAGTTTCATGTTTTTTCGCGCCAGAGGGCTTGAACCCTTAAAGTTTCGATGGGCGCGCTCGGTAAAATTATCAAAACCGGACGGCATCACGAGTTCCCGTCCCGAGGCGTCTGCCAGGGAGACGTCCACCGCCGCCCCCCGGTTATGCCGGGAACCCTGGGCGGGGTTGGCCACGTAACGCTCATCTGGAACCAAGGCCCAGAATTTTTTCTGGATAGAAAGCGGGCGATAGCAGTCAAAGATAACCAGGCGAAATCCCCGCGCTTCAAAATCCTTGGCGGCCGCAAGAAGTTTCCGGGCGACGCTTTTTCTTAAGAGACACCTCGCCACGGGATAAACCGCCTGATGGGTAAAGTTGTTTTTGGTCGCGTAGCGAATGTCGAAAATAACGCGGCGATCAAGTTTCGAGAAATCAACGAAAGCGGACGCGTGAATTGTTCCGGAAGAAGAGGCAAAAGCGCCCAAGGGAAAAAGAAAAAACAAGAGCGAAAAAATTCCGGTTTTCAAAAACTTTGAATGAGTTCTTCGGGGGAGAGATGATCTTCTTTTGGAGACAAAAATTTGACGAAGCGGTTTTTGGAATCAAGAAGAATGGACGTCGGCTTAATGGGCTTATCCGACAGTTCAAAACCCATGATGATAATCTCTTCCCCCGCCTTGATTAAATGCGCGGCCGCCCCGTTCATGGTAATGACACCGGAATCCCTGGGGGAAGCAATGACATAGGTCTCAAGACGCGCGCCCGAGGTATTGCTGACCACCAAAACCCTTTCCCCAATCCAAAGTCCGGTTTTTTCAATGAGATTTTGATCGATGGCAATGGAACCCACATAACTCACGTCCGCTCCTGTCACCGTGGCTTTATGAATTTTTGAACGCAAAACCCAGCGCATATTCTTTAGGCTCCGCGCGTCAGCTTTTTATAGTGAATACGCCGAGGAATCAAATCCCCCATGCGCTTTTTTCGGTCTTCTTCGTAGTCTGAATAATTGCCTTCAAACCAACGCACCTGACTGTCTCCCTCAAAGGCGAGAATGTGAGTCGCGATGCGGTCTAAAAACCACCGGTCATGGCTGATGACGACCGCGCAACCGGCAAAATTGGAAATGGCTTCTTCCAAAGCGCGCAGGGTATGAACGTCCAAATCGTTGGTGGGTTCATCCAGCAAAAGAACGTTTCCGCCTTCTTTGAGCATCCGCGCCATGTGAACCCGGTTTCTCTCTCCGCCGGACAAATTCTTGACGATTTTTTGCTGATCGGTTCCTGAAAAATTAAAGCGCGAGACGTATTGCCGGGAATTGACTTCTTTTTTCCCCAAGCTCACGACATCGAGCCCGCCCGTAATCGCCTCCCAAACATTGACCTCGGAACTTAGGGAATCTCTTTCCTGATCGACATAGGCCAGTTTTACGGTTTCGCCAACTTTAAAAGAACCGGAATCGGGCTTTTCCTTGCCGGTGATTAGACGAAATAAAGTGGTTTTACCGGCGCCGTTGGGGCCGATGACGCCGACCACGCCGTTGGGCGGAAGACTGAAGCTTAAATTCTCAAAAAGAAGCTTGTCGCCGTAAGCCTTGGATATCCCCTGGGCGGAAATGACGGTTTCTCCCAGGCGCGGGCCGGGTGGAATATAAATTTCCAGGGTTTCCGAGGTCTTTTCGGTTTGACCTTCTTCCAGCATTTGCTCATAGGCTTTGAGGCGCGCCTTACTTTTCGCTTGACGGCCTTTCGCTCCTAGACGCACCCAGGCCAACTCTTGGGCCAGGGATTTTTGATATTTGGACTCGCTTTTAGATTCCTGGGCCAGGCGATTTTGCTTTTGTTCCAGCCAACTCGCGTAATTGCCTTCCCAGGGAATGCCTTCCCCGCGATCTAATTCCAAAATCCAGCCTGCGACATTATCCAAAAAGTAGCGGTCATGGGTTACCGCAATCACGGTTCCTTTATATTGCCGCAAGTGTTGTTCGAGCCACTCGACTGATTCCGCGTCCAAGTGATTGGTGGGCTCATCCAAAAGCAAAATATCCGGCTCCTGCAAAAGAAGACGGCACAAAGCGACCCGGCGTTTTTCTCCGCCGGAGAGATGTGCCACGTTTTGATCGGGCGGCGGACATCTTAAAGCGTCCATGGCTAGTTCCAGCTTATGATCCAATTCCCAGGCGCCGACGGCTTCGATTTTTTCCTGAAGTTTTCCTTGCTTATCAAGGAGTTTTTCCATCTCCTCCGGCGTTAAATTGGGATCGGCGAGTTTTTCTGAAATCGCGTTATAGTCGTCAAGAATTTTCTTGGTTTCGGCGACGCCTTCTTCCACAATCTGGCGCACTGTTTTAGAAGAATCCAGCTGCGGCTCCTGTTCCAGAAGCCCCACTGAATAGCCTTTTGAAATCGTGATTTGACCGGTATATTCCGTGTCCTTTCCGGCCATGATGCGAAGAAGGGTGGACTTTCCGCTGCCGTTATCTCCCAAAACGCCGATCTTGGCGCCGTAATAAAAGGAGATGTAAATTCCCTTGAGAACCTGCTTTTTTGGAGGGTGAATGCGGCCCACATCAATCATCGAATAGATGATTTGTTTGGTATCAACAGTAGTGGCCATGGATTTTTAATTTCTGGCGCCGGGAGGACTCGAACCTCCGACATGACGCTTATGAAACGTCCGCTCTACCTCTGAGCTACGGCGCCGACTTTTTTATTTTACTATATTTCAACTCCGAGGCAGTTCTCAAAATTTAAACGCCTCTTCAATGGCGGCAAAAACCTCTTCCGGGCTGATGGAGCCAAGACAAGAACAGGTTCCACGTCCGCATTCAGAACAAGACCGCGAGGCTTTAAGGACCTTGACCCCCGGGCCCAAGGGCCCCCAACGCTCGGGATAAAGCGGACGCCGCGGACTAAAAAGCGAAAAGACTCGTTTTCCCATGGCCGCCGCCAGATGGGCCGGCCCCGTCGCGGCAACGACCATGCCGTCCGAAGCATGAATCAAGGACAACAATTCCGAAAGCGTCGTCTGCCCCACGAGATTGAGCGCGCCCGGCAGGCTTTTTAAAAGCGGCTGAAGGGTTTCCCGGCTTTGCTCATCTCCCGTGATAATAATCTGGTATTTTTCTTCGCTCAAAAGCCGCCCCAAGGCGGCGTAATGGGCGAGCGGCCAAAGAGGCGCGCTTCCAAGACCGCCGGGGTGAAAGAGAAGATGAATTTTTCCCGGCGACAAAAGCCCTTTAAAATTTTCGGCAAGCGGCGCGACCCGCGTCAGGGCATAAGAGCGGGCGATTTCTTCCCGCGAGGGAAGCGGAATACGCCAAGGTTTGAGGAGTTTAAAGTTGAGCTCGGCCTCATGAAGTTTTGAATTCTTCCGAGAAAAAAAGACCAACCGGTTGCAGGTCATCCAATGCCAGAGGCGATGACTCGTGCCTACGCGAAGAGGAATTTGGGCCGCCAAAGCCGCTTTTGCGATTTCGCGGTGAGGAAAAACATGAATCAAGGCTTGAGCGCCCAAATCCCGCAAAGCCTGAGCCCGCTTTTCCGCGTCTAAACGGGCCAGCGCGTCCCAATCGATAAACGCGTCAACAGCCGCGCAAGATTCAATAAGCGAACGGGTATAGGCGCGTCCAAGGAAAAGAAGGCGTAAGCCCGGGATATGCTTTTTAAGAACTGAGGCCATGGGTAAGGTGAGGACGACATCGCCTAAATGATCCGTGCGGCTCAGAATGAAGGTCGGGAAATCTGGCGATTTCATAGCTCAAATTATTTCGTTTGAAGCCCTAAAACCTCAAGCATGATTTTGGCGCAAGCCGTGGCATCAGACAGGGCGTCGTGATGATTCAGCGGAATTTTCAAATGCCGGCAGACATCGGGAAGTTTGGTTGGAAAAATTCCCCACGCGCGGCGGGCTTCTTTAACCGTACAGCGAAAGACGTATCTCGGACAATCCACCCCGGCTTGCCGGCAACAAGCCTCTAAAACCGAAGCGTCAAAAGCGGCGTTGTGAGCGGCCAAAAAATCGACCCCGTCCAATTGTTTTTTAAGCTCCGGCCAATAATCTAAAAACGTGGGCTGTTTAACCGCCATCTCCCAGGTAATGCCGTGAATAGAGGTAAATAAAAACTCCGAAGTCGGCGGTCTTAACAACTGCGCTTGGGCTTGAATCACGCGACCGTTTTCAACCCGGACCACCGCCACCGCGCAGGCGCTTGCGCGCGCGGGATTGGCGGTCTCAAAATCAATGGCGGCAAAAGAAGGAAAGGACATGGGCCTGAATTAATTATAGCAAGAGGCAGGCCTTGACAAAGTATATATTTTAGTATACACTTTTTTTATGCGAAAAACGCTTTTTAAACACGGGGGTAGCTACGCTGTCGACTTGCCGGCTTTTTTCGTCCGCGAGCTGGGCTCTAAAACCGTCACGGTCACGCGGGAAAACGGCAAAATCATTATTGAGGCCCAAAGCGCTCCCGAAACCATAGAAAACGAACCCGAGTTCAAGATTTTCGCCGAGGTCCTCTTAAGCGACGCGCTCAAAAACCCCGCAAAACTCAAAAATACCGAGGACGTCTGGGACGCGGAGTGGGGTTCTCTGCTTAAGGACGCGCGGCGTGGAAAAAAATAGGCCCGCCTACCTCCTCAAATATCACGCCTTTTACGCCGAACGCATCGCCGAACTCAAAGCCCGCGTCCAAAAGCTCAAGGTCACTCTTTCGCCGGAGGAGTTTTCCCGCCATGAAACAGTAAAATTCGCCTTGCGCATTCAGGACGCGGAAAAGGAAATCGCCGCCAATCCCAAGGCGCGCGAATATCTTCTTCATGACGAGTTGCGCAAGTTCCGCCGCTATAAAAAAGGCATCGGGCGACACCGCCTTTTTTTCTGTTTTTCCGAAACCCCGCCTGTCATTATTTTCCTCTATCTGAATTCGGAAAGTAATCTTAGGCAGGAGGGCGGCCGCCGCGACCCGTATGAGGAGTTTAAGTCAATGATCCGGCGCGGAGAAATTTCCCCGCGTCCGGATGATCCCAAAATCCAGCGCTGGATTAGGTCGCGGTAAAGCGGTTCGCGCGCGGGGCGACTCCTCGAAATGTTCTCGCGAGGTCGAAGTATCGCGAACGCCGGTTTCAATTTTTATGGATGAAGGCGTCCAGAAAACTTTTAAACAGCGCTCCGTGGTTGGGAATCAAAAGGTGAAGGAGTTCATGGGCGATGACTTCATCTTGAAACGAGACGGGCTTTGACAAGAGACTCGCGCTGAAATAGACTCGTCCGCCGCTTGAACACGAAGCCCATTTATTTCGCATGGCCTGAACGTAAACGCGCTCAGGCTTGACCCCGATTTTCGCGGCCCAACGATTGACCCGCCGTTTAAAAAATGAAATGGATTTGGATTTTGCGCAAACAGTTTTCGTCATTTCGCGCGCAACTTGATGATTTGTTCCGCCGTCTCTTTCATCCGCTCAATTCCCACCGCGGGCCGCAAAATATTGTAGAGCTCGGCCTTGAGCCGCCGCATTTCCTCCGCGTTATCGGCAAAATGGGGCAAGCGCTTAAAAACAGCTTCCGTCTTCTGGGCCAGGACATCGGCCTGACTCGCCTCGATTCTCTTGAGAACGCAAAAGACGGCGAAAGCCTCGGCGGAAAGCCCGGTTTTTTCAGCCTGGCGACTCCCGTCCTCATACTCCTTGAGCAAGGCTTCCAACTCTTTAAGAGCCTCTTCTGTCGCGAGAATCCGCTCCTCGTAATTCTTCAAGATTGCCTCGGCCCGTTCGCCGATAGGAATCAAAAACGGCTGTTTCTCTCCGCGCGCTTGAGCCAAATCCACAAGAGTTTTAACCAGATTGATAATTTTAACCGCTGCCGGAGCCCGCTTTTTTTTAAGCGCCTCCAAAGCCGCTTCGTCAATAGAAACGGCCGGCAAAATAGCGCCAAAACCGTCAGCCTGGGCACATTCCCGAACGATGCCTTCTGTTTTCTTCATGATGTCGGCGTAAAGGCCGCGGCGCGGGTTGAGCGCGGCGCGGATGACCTGGTAGAGCCGGCAAAGATTGGCGTAATCTTCCATAAAGGGCCGCATCATGGGGTCGGGCGAAATAATCTCATAGAGGTTTTGAAGCCTTTTGAAGAAATCAAAAAACTTGTCCCGTTTGGCGGGCTCACCCAGCTCGCTCATGGCCCGTTCCACGGACTTGTCATCCGTTCGCCCGCGGCACAGCTTCAAATAAGGCAAAGCTTCTTCCTTCATCATTCGGGCAAAAAGGTCCTTTAAGATATCCAGATTTTTGATGACGCCCTCGACGACGTCCGAGTCAAAAGACAGGGCTTTTTCCATGCGCTCAAAAATGCCGATAAAATCAATAATCAACCCGGCGGGTTTGAGGATTCCGGCATTCTCGTAAGGCCGGTTGACCCGCGCGACGGCCTGAAGCAAAACGTGGTCGCGCATGGGTTTGTCCAAATACATGCAGTAGAGTATCGGGGCGTCAAAACCGGTCAAAAGTTTTTCCGTGACGATCAAAATTTTAGGCTTTTCTCCCGGTTTGGTAAAAGCCTTGCGAACGCGCTTTTCCTCGTCTTCCCTGAGCCGGTATTGGGCCAAAAGAGGCTCGTCGTTATGCTTTGAGGTATAGACGACCGCGGAATATTCTTTCGGCAAAAGGCAGTCGAGCTCTTTTTTGTAAAGGGCGCAGGCTTCCCGGTCCACGCCGACCAAAAACGCTTTGTATCCCAGAGGCTCGACGTTTTCCCTAAAATGCTTGGCGGTAAATTCCGCCACGCGCCGGATATGGTCCTTGGATTTCAAAAACCCCTTGAGCTTGACAGCCTTTTCCAGAATGTCATTGAGCTCTTCGATGTCGCTGATTCCCTCGGCTTCGGCCAAGGCCCAAAATTCTTTCTCCAACAAGTCGCGATTCACCCGAATTTCATTGGGCGACAGGACGTAATGAAGCCTCAAGGTCGTCCCGTCCCGGATGGACTCTTGAACGGAATACTTGTCCAGATATCCTTGAAGATCGTCTTTCCCGAAAACCTTGAACGTGCCCTTCCCGTAGGCGATTTTATCTATCGGCGTTCCAGTAAAACCGATGAAAGTCGCGCGGGGGAGAGCGGCCGTAAGATAATTTCCCAAATCGCTCCCGGTCGAACGGTGGGCCTCGTCCACCAAAACGAAAACATTCTCCCGGACGCAGAGGTCTTGATCCGTTTTCTCGAATTTATGAATCATGGAGACGACCAGCCCGCGGTAATCCGAGCGCAAAATGTCCTTTAAATCCTTCTTGTTTTGAACGACGCGCGCGGCGCCGTTTCCAAGAACGCTTGAAATCCAGCCGGAGAGCTGCCCTTCCAGTTCGTTGCGGTCCACCAACATGAGAACGGTCGGTTTTTCAATGGCGGAGCGTTCCAAAAGAATACGCGCGGCCGTGATCATGGTCAGGGTTTTTCCCGCGCCCTGAGTGTGCCAGATAAGGCCGGTTTTCTTGACTGGGTCAAGAGCCCGCTCCACGATTTTTTCGATCGCCCGCGCCTGATGCTGCCGCAAAACCGTTTTATGAAGTTCGTCATCCTTGAGATAAAAGACGATCCAGTCGCGCAGAAGTTTAAGAAACCGCTCGCGCGCGAAAAAGCGCTTGACCTTTCTCTCGAAGTTACCGGGCTCTTCTTCCTTCCAGTTGAAAATATTCTTTCTCTCAAGGCTCCAGGTCGCGCCGTAATAAAAATCTAAAAGCTGCGTGGCCTCAAAGACCTGGGGAAACGCCATCATTTCCGGAGTCTCCTCATGATAGCGGCGCAACTGAACGATCGCGCGGTCAATTCCGTCTTCATATTTCGCGCTTTTGGTTTCGGCGATGGCGACGGGAAGGCCGTTGATGAGAAAAACGATGTCCGCGCGATTAAGTTTCTGGCCGTTGGTGTAACCCCACTCATCGGTCGCTTGAAAAATATTGTTGGCCAAATGCTCAAAATCAACCAGGAGAACGTTTCTGCGGCGTTTTTCTTTTTCCAAATAAATCGACTGTTCGCCCCTGAGCCATTTGAGTATTTCGGCGTTGCCCTCAAGCGAAGAACGAACATTCTCGATGCGGGAAATGATTTCTTCCACATTTTTTTCATCCACAACGCCGGGGTTAAGCGCAATCAGCTTTTCCCGCAAAACGGGATAAAGAAGGCATCCGCTTTCGCCGCGCCGCAAACCCAACGCCTCTTCGGGTGGAAGATAAGCCCAGCCAATCTCTTCGCAGTAGCGAATCAGCGGATTTTGGACGGAAGCGCGCTCGGAACCGAAATTAGACATGAGTTATCCTAGGCCTCGCACTATTAGGGCTCAAAATTTTCTCCTTGACGACGACGCTATTGACTGCTATACTACTAGTAGAGCAGTAAAGGTTCCGCCCTGATAACAAGAGCCCATGGGGCTCTCTCCGCAAGGAGTAGTCGGGGCGGTCGCTTTTTCTAGTAGTAGCGGATTGCGCCTTTTTTGAAAATTTCATATTCGCTTTGAATGCCTTTTGATATGAGATTATAGCTACGGCAATCATTTCTTTCCCACTTCCGATAAATGGCCCAGTTGACGTAATCGGCGACTTGGAGATACAAGGACGCCTTCGATGAATGGTGTAGAAGACGATAGTGGGGAGCATTTGACGGCAACATACGCTGTAATGTAGTTTTTATGGCCTTTTCTATTGCGCGCCGTTTATGGCTTACCGGCAAAGAATCCGTAATGACCACCACCTCATTGCAATTATTTATCGCGCTTCCATTGAATAGATATCGCAAGAGGTAGCCCAACATCTCCGGATAGAATCTTTCCAAAGCCCGCAGCGTCGGGCCGGTTTTGCTCTTCTCAACGATAAGAGAGTCAATCCGCAAGCGGGGTAGATTTTGGGACAGTTCGGCGAAAACCTTGTCTCTGACGGGTTGCCTGTCTTCAGTCGCGTGAAAAAATTCAAGATCGAGCCCGCCCTCGATCAAATCATAGCGCAGGTCGGACAAGGACCCGTAAAGAGAAAAAGGCCGACTGGCCGTTACAGTCGTCAGCGTGAAGTATTTTGTTCCAGTGGAAGAAAAATCGAGGTTGCCTCCTTCATCCAAGAAAATATATCGGTAATCCGCGGAAGGCGGATTCTGGACGGCGGGGCGCTCGGAACCGAATAACGTCATCTCGCGCTCAACTTGTCCTCGGTTCCCATTATTTCCAGCCGATCAAGGCCGTGCTGCTCGAATTCTTTTTCATATTTTTCGAGAAAAGGAATTTGCTCGCGGTAAAAATCAGCGCCGTCCATTTTTTCAACGGCCTTCTCGCCGCATTTTCGAATCACGTCGCGCGTCGAGAGTTTCTCCAGAAGCTCATCCCAAAAAGTCTCCTCCTCGAATTCCAGCCTATATTTCGAGACCTCGGACTCCATTTCAAAATCCCATGCCAGAACAAACTCTCCCGACTCTTCATCGAATTCGAGCAGATCCTCCAAGTCCTCTCCCCTGGAAAACGAAAAAACATGCTGCTTGAGATCCTGGTATTTTTTTATGATTTCGTCGGGCTTGCGGCAGGCATTGACCATCCATTCGCCCAAATAGACCATCTCGATTAGCGTCTTATACTGCTCTTTTGTCAGCGTGATTTTCATGGATTCTCCTGTCGCAAAATCATGGTTTTAAAATTTAAACTGAGGCGTAGTCAGAATGAGACCGATCGGTTGCGAGTATTTCCCCAATTCGGAGATGGTATTGTTTCGAACATCAAAGTGATGACCAGAACTAATAGGCAAGAAAATGGGGCCTGATAATCGAGGGCAAAGCAATATCTCATAGGTAATGGTATTGAAAAGCGAGACTCTTACAAGAATTTGCGTCCATCCTGTAATAGCATCAAGAGTTATCAAGTGGCCATCCGTCCGCCGCCATCTCTCTGAATCCGAAGCGAGAATTGGACGCCTCGATGGTCTAAAAATTCGATAGCCGGGTTCGGTTCCATTTCGGATAAATTCGCGCGCGGCGTCAAAATCCGGATGGAGACAGCGCTCCGCGCCCAAGACATAGGCCATATAGTTGAAAGCGATCTTAGCAATGGTCCTCGCGGATATTCTATCGACGGTTCCCCGTATTTCCAGGGTTGTTTCCACGCCCATGGACTCAGGCGCCACAGCTTTTAATCCATTCTTGTATTTAATCCCAAGACGGCTAAATTCAGCAAGAATTTCATCTCTCTCATCTTGCGAATTGTCAATTAGAAGGATCGCCCGCGCCTCATTTTTAACGAAGCTATTGTTATCAAAAGAACTCATTCCTTGCAGTTCTCGAAGCAAAAAGAACTGCCGCCCAGCGCCCAATGCTCGTTTAAAACCCGCTTGGGGATGCCAGCGCATACAAGGCCGATCATCAGAACTCGCATCGAAATGCAGGCGCGCGCCTTTAAATTCCCCTTCCGGGATTACAAATTCAACACGATCCCATCTTATTTCATCGCCTTTCGAATACTCCTTCAGTCCATGGTTAAACCTCTGTACGGCTTCATAACTGCCGCGACTGAAAGGATACTCAAGCTCACGGCTGAAAAACGTGTTACAGTCTTGACAGACAGTGTCGTGAAGGACCAAGTTATTGCTGTCAAAGCGCCCAAACGCCTCGGGAATCACGTGTTCGCGGTTAAACGAGACTCCGCTTTTTTTACAATAAATACAAATTAGATTGGAAACACCATCGCGATTGGGGTTCATCATTCATTTCCCTCGACGCGAATTTTCCCAGTCATAAGCAGATTCAACATGGAAGAAAAACCAGCTTGAAGAATCTCGGCGGTTTTGCGGTAGGTTTCGATGTCATCTTTAATATTAGAGATAACCACTACGACACAAACTTAAAGCCTTTTCCTGAGCGAGACGGAAGCAGTCGCCTATAGAAATATGACTCATTTTACTTTTGTCAGGTTTTTGAGTACGGATGACATAAGTTCGAATAGAGCATGTTTGGAAACCGCCTCTTCCTTTTCTCTCGGCTCCTCTCTCCCAAAGAATTTTTCCGTCAACTTCGCCTTAATCTCGTTTCGTTGAGTTTCAGGCAGCAGAACGAGGTAAGAGTCAATGGATGCAAGTTCGAGCTGAACCTTCCTTAGTAAATTCTCGCGGTCTCGATGTTTCGAGGATTCTTGTGCAGCGTAAACCGCTGGAATAGCAATTACAATCATCGTTCCAAATCTAAAAATAAAGGTATGCAAATTGACTTCATATTTCACACTCAAATAAAATGAAAATCCAGCAACTCCAACCATGATTACCATTAAAAAGAATGCGCCCCGCCTAAGCCAATTGGCCGCTAGACGCTCATCATCAGCGGTTTTTTTGAAATGGCCAGCAAAGGCAGATGAACCAATGGCGCCGAATATGCGATCAATCTCTTCTTCTCGATGCTTCAAGCGTTGAAGATGTTGCTCTCCCTCCACATTAATACTTTTATAAAATTCCTCAAACTGCTTTTTATTCCCCTCTTGCAATTTCTTTGCATCATCATCCGTTATTTTTAGAAACTGATTAAATTCATCTGCGCGCCTTTTAGAATCATTGATAAAAGCTGTTGCTCGGCCATTTTCTGTCGCCATGAATTGTTCCTGATACTTCGCGATAGAGTTATCAAGGCGACCTTTCTGTTGCTCAATCGAAGTTGTTAATTCTTTTAACCTTGCATTTTGATCTTCAATAGATTTATTAATAGCCTTAGCCGCTACTTTCTCATCGTCGAGGATTTTTCGAGATTCTTCTAATTCTTCTGATATTTTTACCTGGTAAGACCGCACCGCTTCTACAATCGCTTTTACATCGTCTGCCATATTCCGCTCAATTGGGCGCAAGTTTCCCAATAATTGATCCGCCGTAGCATTCGCATTATTAAGAAAACCGGGCTGTGAATTTTGAGCAAATGTATTTATTTGGTTCTGGAGGGCAGTCATTTGTTGTCCTATGGATGCCCAAATATTTGACTGATAGAGTTCAGGATCCAAATGCTCCAATTGAGCCGCTATAACTTTGACGACTTTTAAAAGACGAGCATAGTTAGCCAAATCGTTGGTATTTAATTTATCCGTCTTTGCGGAGTCCAAAAGTCTGGATGACTCTTTAATTTTTTGTATGAGTTGTTGCCCATCAAACCCACTACGCCATATAGACATAATTTATTCACGCTCCATTTTATTTTTCATTATATTAAGCTTCCCTAATTCCGAATCAACCCGAATTTTTCCAGTCATGAGCATATCCAACATGGAAGAAAAACCAGCTTGAAGAATCTCGGCGGTTTTGCGATGGGTTTCGATGGAATGGTCAATTTTTGACAGCGTTGCCGCGATAGCGCGTTGCTCAGCGAGCGGCGGCAGAGGACATTCAAACCGTTTTATGTCTTCCCAAGAAGTGCGCGGGTGATGCAATCCTTTTGTGGTTGTTACAGCGTGCTCGCGAAATCGGTTGGAATGGAGAAGAAAACTGATATAGCCCGCATCTATTTTATCTGTCATCGGTTGCAAAACAAGAATATCTGTTGAACATACGCCATCCGTTTGAATGAGTACAGATTTATCAAGATAAGGGCGAAGTTTCCCATACAGGATATCTCCAGGATAAAATCGCGCCTTTGTGCTCAAGAGTTCTCTTTCGCTTCCCCAACGGCGCAATTCGGAAATTCCAGAATCAATATGTTCCAAACCAACATAACATCGATTCCCATTAGGAGATGGTTGAGTAAGCTCGCGGCGAAGTTCGCAAAGTTTGCTTAATTGCGTTGTATCCCACCCCTCCGGCAAGGGGCCGATCTCGGTTTCCTTGAGCTTCTGACCCCGCAGTCCCTCGCGAAAAATCTTCTCCATCGTCGCGGATTTAAGTTCCTTGAGCGTAGAAACTATTTTACCCTGCGTTTCGGACGCGGACTGGATTTTGGAGAGAACCGCCGCGATGGCGCGCTGCTCGGGAAGAGGAGGTAGTGGAACCACGAATTCTTTCAAGCGTGCTGAAGAAAGATTCGGTATGGTCGTCTTATTGGCCGCACCCTCATAAATATTTCGATGAAGAATCGCTTCCTGAAGCCAATACATGAAAAATCTTGGCTCTATATCGTCTGTAGCGCGCCGTAGCCGGTGAATGTGATTCTGATAAAGACATCCGAGAAGATCATTATTCCAGATAGCGGCCCGCCCGACTTCACCGCCTTCACAGACTAATAGATCTTCTGCGCGCAAAGCGTACTTCTTCGCTTCCTCTTCCGCAAAGTGCATGGTGTCAACCGTCAAAAGATCAATTTTCCCCCAGAGAACGTTCGATGTTCGCAGGAAAGGAATCTGAATGGGGCCCTTACGACTTTCTTCCGACATCGCCTTGCCTTGTTGAATATCGAAAAGTTTCCCAAGAGAGGATACGCTCCACCCCTCAGGCAATGGGCCGATTTCGGTTTCCTTAAATCGCGTCTGATTAGAGACAGCCGGCATAGGAGCGTTCGACAGGGGTTTAACGGCCATGGATTCTTCCCCCAGGTTTTGCCGGCGAAGAATTTAGATTTGAGCGTTCTAAAAAAGATACCCGCCCAAAATGCGCATAAGCCCGAAGGCTTAGAGGCGTGGCGGGTGTGTTAAGATTAGAGTAGCAGTTAGGCTGATGTTTGTCAACACCTTGATCTGAAAAAATTTTTTTCAATTCTTTTGTTTTACCTGGTATAATAAAGTTAATCCGGTTATCCGGAGGTGGATGGCCCGCATGGGCCAGCGTGACAAGCCCGCGAAAGCGGGCTTCGTCATTTGTATAGTAGTTTTCTGCCATAAGTATTTTGCTTCGCTTCACGAGTTGACCCAATGGTAGCCAAGCCCGGAAAATATTTTTTTAAGCTCCGCGTCCTGAGTCACGGTTTCCTTCTTTAGCCTGGACAAATCCTTTAAAATGTCTTGAACGTCCCGGCGCTCCGCCGCCGCGGCGGTTTCAATGTAACGGGACGGAGAAAGATTGAAATCATTTTTACCCGCGATGTCCTTAACCGAGACGAGTTTGGACAAACGCTCCACGTCTTTTCCGGCGCGAAACGCCGCCCCGACCTTTTCGATAGCCGTCTCGGGCAAGAAATTCTTGGGCCGGCTTTTCTCGAACTCGCCAGAAGCGTTAATCATCAAGACCTTGCCTTGACGCTCCTTGACCTTGGCGTTATTGAGAACCAGAATGAGGCCGGCGGCCGTCGTGTTATAAAACAAATTGTCGGGCAAAAGAATAACGGCCTCAATCAAATCCCTCTCGACAAACCACTTTCGGATGGATTTTTCGCGATTATCCCCCTGGCTGCCGCTGCCGCGGCTGGCGGCTCCGGTGTCTAAAACCACGGCGGCCCGGCCATCTTCCTTTAAAGACGCATGAATATGCTGGAGCCAGGCCCAGTCCGCGCTTTGTTGCGGAGCGTAGCCCCCGCGCCCCGAAAATCGGTCCAAAGGATCTTTTTCGTAAGTTTCCGCCGGATCAAAATTCTTTTGGTTCCACATTGGATTAGTGACAATCAGATCAAAACGCTTAAGCCGCCCGCCCTCGCGGAATTTGGGGTTGGACATGGAATTGCCGCGCACGACTTCCCCTTCCATATCGTGAATCACCATGTTCATACGCGCGATGGCGAAACTTGAGCCCATCAATTCCTGGCCGTAGAGTTTCAAGGGCTTCGCCACGCGGCCCTCGCGCTCATTTAAGTCCAACTCGCATTTAATGAGGAGGCCTCCCGAACCACAGCAGGGGTCATGGGCTTCTTCTCCCTGTTTGGGACGAAGAATTTTCGCCATCAACCGCCCAACTTCGCGAGGAGTAAAAAACTCCCCCGCGCTTTGGCCTTGCCCTTCCGCGAATTTGCGGAGTAAATACTCGTAAGCCCGGCCCAAAAAGTCCGGCTCGA
Source organism: bacterium (assembly GCA_021822495.1). Taxonomy (GTDB): domain Bacteria; phylum Elusimicrobiota; class Elusimicrobia; order UBA1565; family UBA9628; genus JAKAQV01. The sequence continues at coordinate 182,163 of JAKAQO010000001.1, forward strand.
CGTCGTTTAAACCCAGTCGGTGGCGGCTCAAGGTCTCGATAAGACGTGAAAGCGCGTTGTCGCTAATCTCGCGCTCGCCGTTTCGCGCTTCATTGTAATCGACAATGTCGATCACGCCTTGCAGGGATTCGTTGGCCTTGGCCACGGAGCGCATGGCGCTGGTGACGCGCTCGCCTATGGTTTTGGGCGCGCGGCCCGAAGGCCAGGAATAAGTTTTCCGGCCGCTTAAAACTGGCCAGCGGGCTTCGGCTGGAATATAAAAGCGCACCAGAGAATGATCAGCCTCCACATTTTCCAAGGCAGTCACCTCGTTGCTGAAGGTTTTAATCAGCCGGGAAATTTCATCATCAAAAACATCCGAAAGGCGTTTTATAAAAATTAGAGGAAGAATATAATCCTTGAATTTCGGCGCGTCTTTCTCGCCGCGAATAGAGCAGGCGGCCCGCCAGAGCATTCCCTCCATCGTTTTTAAATCGAACGCGGCGGGAGCGATCGAATTTTCATCTCCCTCGGGCTCTTGGACTGAAACAGACGCGGTTTCTGGAAAAAAATCCGCCAGAATATCGGCGCAATCATGCCCTTTTCCGGCGATGAATTGGCGAATCAGATTGAGAATGGCCAAAGTGGGAACGGTTTTTTCGTTTTCCCAGCGGTTAATCGTTGGATAGGAAACGTGAAGAGCCTTGGCCAAATCCGTTTGCGTCATCTCCAGACGCTTGCGGAGAGTTTTTAATAATTGGGCGGTTTCAGACTTTTTCATATATCAGAATTTATAATAACTGATATATTTTAAAAAGTCAAGAGAAAATCGCCTTACGCCCCTGGGCGAGAATTTGATCCAGAACATAAGGCAAAATGCCGCCGGAGTGGTAGTAACCCAGCTCAACGGCAGTGTCAATGCGGGCTAAAACCTTAAATTCAGTTGTCTTCCCATTCTCCGCTTTCGCAACCACGCGCAATTCTTTCTTGGGCTTAAGGTCTTGAAGGCCCTCAATCGTAAAGGTCTCAAAACCGGTCAGCCCCAACGACTGAACGCTTTGGCCTTGAGTAAATTCCAGCGGCAAGATGCCCATGCCAACTAAGTTCGAGCGGTGAATGCGCTCAAAACTTTGGGCGATGACGGCTTTGACCCCCAAAAGAGCCGGGCCTTTTCCCGCCCAGTCACGACTGGAACCCGATCCATATTCTTTTCCAGCCAAAATGATGAGCGGAGTTTTTCTTTTTCGGTATTCTTCTGCGGCCTCGAAAATCGTCGTCTGCTTTTTTTCGGGCAATAAATAAGTATACCCGCCGGAAATATCGAGCATCAGGTTTTTAATGCGGGTGTTGGCAAAGGTTCCCCGCACCATGAGCTCATGATTGCCTCTACGAGAACCGTAGGAGTTAAAATCTTTCGCGGCGACGCCCTTTTCCAACAAATATTGCCCGGCCGGCGAATCTTTTGGAAAAGAGCCCGCGGGAGAAATGTGATCAGTCGTGATGGAATCTCCAAAAACCGCAAGAGCCCGCGCGCCCGCAAGATCATCTTTTTTCTTTTCTTGTGCGTCCTCAAAATAAGGGGCCTTCCTAATATAGGTCGAACCCAGTTGCCAGGCGTAAACGTCTCCTTCGGCGATTTGAATCGAACGCCAGTTTTTGCCGCCCGCGAAAACATCGGCATAGGTTTTGGTAAAAAGATCCCGGCGCACAAAATCCGCGATGATTTTGGAAACTTCCTCATGAGTCGGCCAAATATCTTTCAGATAAACGGGGTTTCCGCTTTTATCTTTTCCCAAGGGCTCGGATTTTAAATCAAGTTCCATCGTTCCAGCCAAAGCATAAGCCACGACCAGGGGCGGGGACGCGAGATAATTGGCTTTCACCAGGGCGTTGACGCGACCTTCAAAGTTGCGGTTGCCGGATAACACCGCCGCGACAATCAGATTTTTTTCTGAAACCGCCTGGGCCACCGGCTCCGGCAAGGGCCCTGAGTTTCCAATACAGGTCGTGCAACCGTATCCCACGAGTTGAAAACCCAGCTCATCCAAGGATTTTGACAGGCCCGAGGCTTTGAGATATTCCGCGACCGCCTTGGATCCCGGAGCGAGACTGGTCTTGACCCAGGGTTTCACCGACAAACCTTTTTCAACCGCTTTTTGGGCAAGGAGACCAGCGGCAATAAGGACGGCAGGGTTAGAAGTATTCGTGCAAGAGGTAATCGCGGCAATGGCGACTGTGCCGTGAGAAATTTCGGCTGATTTTCCATTTAAGTTCACTGGCACGCGGGTCCCCACCGGCGCGGGCAAATTTCCCTTTTTATCTTTTTCTTTCACCAGCGTTTCCAAGGCCCCTTTCCAGGATGTTTTGACCTCGGACAACACCACGCGGTCCTGCGGCCTTTTGGGCCCGGCCATGCAAGGTTCAACCGTTCCCAAATCCAAGGAAAGCGTGCTTGAAAAATGCGGTTCCGGAGAAGAGTCGTCTCTAAAAAGGCCTTGCCCCCGGCAATAAGCCTCGACCAAGGCAATTTCTTTTTCCGCGCGGCCAGTCAGATGAAGATATTTAAGCGTCTGATCATCGACCGGGAAAAAACCCGCGGTCGCGCCGTATTCTGGCGCCATGTTGGCTAAGGTCGCGCGGTCGGCTACCGGCAAGGAAGAAAGCCCCGGCCCGTAAAACTCGACAAATTTCCCCACCACGCCTTTTTTGCGCAGCATTTCAGTCGCGGTTAAAACCGCGTCGGTAGCGGTGGCCCCGGCAGGCAAGCGCCCGGTGAGTTTAAAGCCAATCACTTCGGGAATAAGCATGGACAAAGATTGTCCCAACATCGCCGCTTCCGCTTCAATTCCACCCACTCCCCAACCCAAGACGCCAAGTCCGTTAATCATCGTCGTGTGGGAATCGGTGCCGACCAGGGTGTCGGGATAAATCCAGGCGTCTCCCTTTATTTCTCTTGACCAAACCACTTTCGCCAAATATTCTAAATTGACCTGATGACAGATGCCGGTTTCCGGCGGCACCACGCGAAAATCGCGAAACGCCTTTTGCCCCCATTTAAGAAAAGCATAGCGTTCTTGATTGCGTTCAAATTCAATTTCCGCGTTTTTAGACAAGGCATCCGCCGCGCCGTAAAAATCAACCTGGACCGAATGATCAATGACCAAATCCACCGGAATGAGTGGGTTAATCGCTTGCGGGTTTCCGCCCCGCTTTTTAACGGCGTCTCGCATGGCGGCCAAATCCACCACCGCCGGAACGCCGGTAAAATCTTGCATGAGAACGCGCGCGGGCATGAAAAAAGTTTCCCGCCCCACCGGAGATTTTTTCTCCCAGGCGGCCAAGGCCTCGATATCGGAAGTCTTGACGTTTTGGCCGTCTTCAAAGCGCAAAAGATTTTCCAAAAAAACCTTGATTGAAAACGGGAGTTTCGATAAATCAAAGCCCTTTTGCTCCAAAACTTTCAGCGCGTAATAATGATATTTTTTCCCCTCGACGGTCAAAACGGAAGCGGTTTTAAAGCTGTCTTTCGATAATAAATTCATAATTCCCCCTCTCTGCCGATATTATCATTTTTCCAGCAGGGATACCGGCCTAGGCCCTTTTTGGGTCTTGCGCAAAATGAGTTCGTGCATTATATTTTGAAAAAGAAGCGACACAAAGAGGTGAAGCGATGAAAAACAAAACTAAAACCGAAAGCCGCGTAAAAAAAGAACTCAAAAAAACCACGCCGGAAATTCTCCCGAATTCAAACGGAAAGGTTCTCGAATCGGTTCTCGAAGAAATATCCACCCAATCGGGGGATGAGGTTTTGGAGCAGGACCTCGTCGTCGAATGCCCTTATTGCGACGAAAGCTTTGAAATCAAGGTCTCTTCCGACGATGCGGGGCAAATCCTTTACGAGGATTGCCAGGTCTGTTGCCGGGCCTTGACCCTTCACGTCCACGAGGAAGACGGGGAATTTGGAATCGAGGTCGAGCGCACCTGATTTCGATTTTTGAAACTCAGCGGGCGAAGGGAATCGAACCCTCGTCTGATCCTTGGCAAGGACCCGTTCTACCATTGAACCACGCCCGCGAAATTGGAGCCCACAACCAAAACGACTCTTTCATTATATAAAATAGAAACGTCGCTTCGCTGTCTTGGAAGCCGCCTAAAATGAAAAATCCGGGACAAAAAATAGGGCTTATGATTGGCGGCGCCGTCTTTGGAACGCGGGAACGAATCAGAAAAATACGGGGGCAAATCATGGGCGAGAAAACGGCGGAAGCGGGAAAAGTTTATGGTTTTACGGTTGACGCTATTGACGGACAGAAAAAAAGCTTGTCCGATTACAAGGGCCAGGTCCTTCTCATCGTCAACGTCGCGTCTCTTTGCGGATACACCCCGCAATATGAAGGCCTTGAAAAACTCTACCGCCAATATTCCAGCAGAGGATTTAAAATTTTAGCCTTCCCCGCCAATGAGTTTGGGAAACAGGAACCTGGAACCAATGCGGAAATCGCAAATTTTTGCCGGACGAAATACTCCGTCAGCTTCGATCTTTTCGCTAAAATCAAGGTGAAAGGGGAAGGCATTTGCCCTCTCTACCATTTCTTAACCACCGAATCGGGCCACAACGGAGACATCCCCTGGAATTTCACGAAATTTTTAATCGATCGCCAAGGAAACGTCGTCGCCCGCTTTGGGCCCCAAGTCGAGCCTCTGTCTAAAGAACTCACTCAGAATATCGAATCTCTTTTATAATTAGGGACAGTCCCTAATTCTTGCGTGGGCGCTGACTGTCAATAAGGCCGATCTGGCTGGTTAAAAGCATCGCCACCATGACAGACAAAACCGTTGTCGGAAAAATCCGAAGTCCCGCCATCTCAGTGACAACCAAGACCGATCCCAAGGGGGTTTTTGTTACGCCTGCGTTTAAAGCCGCCATCAAAGAGGCCACCATTAAAATCTCCTGGCATCCGGGAAAGATGAGGTGTAAAAAACGCCCCAAAGCCGCGCCCATAAAAAAAAGCGGAATAATAAAGCCGCCTTTCCAGCCGGAGGAAAAAGTCGTCGAAGTCCCCAAGAACTTGAAGACAAAAGCGAGAAGAAAAAAAGAAGCCACAGGAGCGGCCGCGACCAGAACGTTGACCTGGCTTTCCCCAAAAGTCAGCGCATAGGGAGAAATAGACGCGAGCAAGGCGAGAATGAGCCCTCCGACAGCGCCGCGCGCAAGTAGCGGAAAAATTTTAAAGGCGCGGCTTAAAAAATGATTAGCGAAGATAAATGCCGCCGCGACCAGGGCGGCAACTATTCCGCACAAAAAAGAAAACGCAAAGTCCCGCAGATGAAAGCTCAAGACGGGATACGGGAAAGACCAAATGGGACTTAAGTTGAGATGAGTCAACCCCGCGTAGGCCACATAGCCGCACAAGGAACCCCCAATCGCGGGCAAAAGGGCTTCATAATATTCCATACCGCGCCGGTGAAGAATTTCAAGCGCAAACAAACTCGCCCCCAGGGGAGCGCCAAACAAAACGGTAAAACCCGCCGCCATTCCGGTAATCGTCAAGGTTCTTTTTTCCGACACGCTCAAATTCTTCAAGTCAGATACCCAGCTTCCCAAGGAACCGGTCGTTTGAACCAGCGGCGCTTCCGGCCCCATGGCTCCGCCCGAAGCGATGCAAATCAAGGAGGCGGGGATTAAAGACAAAAGATTCTTTCTTTCCTTATTTCCGCCCATCTCGTGGATATTATCCACAAGCCTCTCCACGTTTCCTGTTGGGCCAATTCCCCTTTCCAAAAGCGCGACGAGAAACCCCGCCGCAATCAAAACAAATCCATGGGATAACGAGCCGAAGAAAGATTGCGGTCCCAGCCAGAAAGACAGCCCTTTTAGAATGTAAAGATACGCCGCCCCGCAAAGGGCCGAAGCGATTCCAACCAAAAATATCCAGATTAAAAATCGGCTTGATTTTTCCATCGCCTTCATTTTCTCATTTTACTCCGCCCTTGGAAAGTATCATAATACCCTTAATGGAATCCAAAGAGTCCTGGAAAAAGGTCATTGAGGCGGGAAGGCTTCTATCGTCAAATTTGGACATCGGAAATCTCCTTCGCGCGATCACAAAACTTTCAGCGGAAGTGGCCGAGGCTGAAAGCGCGTCTCTTCTTTTGCTCGACGCGGAAACCCAGGAACTCTATTTCGACATCGCCTTGGGGATCACGGAAGAGGCCGCAAAAATTCGCCTGAAAACAGGGCAGGGAATCGCGGGCGCGGTCGCCTTGAATCAAAAACCTCTCCTCATCCCGGATGTTCACGTAGATCCTCGCTGGTCTTCTCGAATGGATCAGATTTCCGGCTTTGCCACTCGCTCAATTTTAGCCGTCCCGATGATGCGGCAAGACCGCTTCTTGGGAGTCATTGAAGTTATCAACAAAAAGAAGGGGGTTTTCGGCCAAGACGATTCCGAACTTTTAGAAGCTCTAGCCTCTCAAGCCGCCATCGCCCTTGAAAACGCGCGGCTTTTCACAAGCCTTGAAGAAGAGCGCCAGAAACTCGATATCGTCTTTCTTGAAATGTCTGACGGGGCAGTTTTAGCGGATGAAGCAGGAAACATTCTGATCGCAAACCGCGCCGCCAAAAAAATCCTGGGAGGGCATTCGACTCTCAGCGAGATATTCAGTCAGTGGACAATGCTTCCACCCTGGCCTGAAATCTCAAGGCGCTTGACCGTGGGGACGGTTCACTTTACGGCTGAGCGGAAAGAAGTTAAACCTTTTATTCTAGGGGGAATCGCGACCCCCATCCGAAATAAAAATTCCGCCGTCAAGGAAAAACCAATTTTTCTTTATGTTTTCCGCGATGAAACCGAGGCCCGGCGTCAAGAAGCCATCAAGAGAACGTTTCTTTCTTTTATCTCCCACAAGCTCAAAACCCCCTTATCCTCCATCTTGGGCTTTACCGATCTCTTGGCGGAAGAATTTAAGGAAAGCCCCCGCCCGACGGCGGAGCCGCTCATCAACTCTCTTAGACAACAAGGGCAAAAGCTGGCGAGTTTGGTGGATAAGCTTTTGCGCTACGTCTCGCTTGAAAGTCCGGAAGACACCGTTCATTTTGAGCCCACGCCTCTAGCGCGAATTCTTGATGACGCTTTAAAAGAGACCGAAGACCTCGCTCAAAAAAATCATTTTTCCATCTCCGTCAAAAAAGAGTCTTTCTCTCCGGTTTTAGCCAACGCCCTTCAAATCAAAAACGCGATGGTCAACGTCATCGAAAACGCCATCAAGTTTTCCGCTCCTACGTCAAAAAAAATCACGGTCGAATTAAAAGAGGACGCGGCTTCCGTTCTTTTTTCCGTCGCCGATGCTGGACCGGGAATTCCCCCGGAAGATATTGAGAAGGTCTTTGACCGTTTTCATCAAATCGAAGCCTATTTCACCGGACAAGTCGAAGGGCTGGGCCTGGGGCTTCCCTATGTCAAGAAGGTGGCTGAAAATCATGGAGGGAAAGTCAGTATTCAAAGCCAAATCGGAAAAGGAACGACGGCGACCCTCTCATTTCCTCTTCTAAAAGAGAAAGGCGCCTCCGGGGCGGGAGGCGCCAAGATTTAGTGAGCTGTTGTCGTTCGTGGTGTCGTACCGTTGTGTTCCGTCACTATTTAGATTAACAGAAGGGCGTCACAAAAAGATTTCAAGATTATAAAAAAAATGTTACAGAAAAAATTAACGGTTTTGGGCCTCATGTCGGGAACATCCGCCGACGGAATTACCGCCGCCGCCGTTTCAATTTCAGGAAAATCCCTCAAGGTTCTGCGTTTTGAAACCTTCCCATTTACGAAACCTGTGCGGGAAAAAATTCTCAACGCCTCAACCTTAAGACTCAGCGAAATTTCGCGCCTAAACGCCGAACTGGGAATTCTTTTTGCCCAAGCCGCCCACAAAATATCCCAAGGGCGTAAAATCGATCTCATCGGTTCCCACGGTCAAACCCTTTGGCACGGACCTGGAGACAATCCCCCCAACACGTTTCAAGTTGGAGAGCCCGCCTTTATCGCCGAAGAAATGAAGTGCCCTGTCGTCGCCGATTTTAGACCTCAAGACATCGCTTCCGGCGGACAGGGAGCGCCTCTCATCGCGGCCTTCGACCAGTTTCTCCATGGTCAGGGCCCCTTGCGCGCCGTTCTCAATATCGGCGGCATCGCCAATGTCAGTTTTGTCGGGGAAAACAAGCTCTGGAGTTCTTTTGACACCGGCCCGGGAAACTGCCTGATGGATTTAGCCGTGAGAATCCTAAGCTCCGGAAAAAAATCCATCGATCTCAACGGACGCTTGGCTTCTCAAGGGAAACCGGACCTAAGCAAGGTCAAGAAGTGGCTAAATCTCCCCTATTTCAAGAAGTTTCCGCCCAAATCTCTGGACCGAAACGAATTTGGGGGAAATTTTTTAAGAAATCATTTTGGAAAATTAAGAGCCCAGGAACTCCCTGATATTCTTGCGACCCTGGCCGATTTGACGGTTTTGTCCATCGCGCAATCCATCCAAAAATTCGCCCCTAAAAAAGTTTCAGAAGTCATTGTCAGCGGGGGCGGAGCCTTAAACCCTTTTTTAATGAAAAAATTATCCCGCGCTCTTTCTCCTGTTCCCATCTTAAATTCCGAATCTCTCGGCATGCCGGTCATGGCCAAAGAAGCGGCTTGTTTTGCCTGGCTCGCTTACCGAGCTTTCCTGCGCCTTCCCAATAATTGTCCCAAGGCCACCGGCGCGCGAGGCCCCCGGATTCTCGGAAAGATTATCCATCCCCCCTTATGAAAAATAAAATACCGGCGTCCGTTTTTAAAAAAATGAAGAGCTATCCTCCTTTTTACCAGGCCGTCTGGAGAGCCTGCGCCGAAATTCCAAAAGGAGAAGTTCGCAGCTACGGCTGGGTCGCGGTTAAAATCGGAAAACCGAAAGCCGCGCGGGCGGTCGGGCAAGCCCTGGCCAAAAACCCATTTTCTCCCATAATTCCCTGCCACCGGGTCGTCTCATCCGCTGGAAAACTGACTGGTTTTTCCGCGCCGGGAGGACTAAAGAAAAAAGCCGCTTTGCTTAGCGAGGAAGGATGGAACGGAAAAATTTAGGATCCCTCAAAGCCCTGCCGCTACTCTTGGCACTCGCCGGTTCCGGTTGCATCGTCTATCCGCGCCTTTATTGGCAAAAAGAAAGCGGACAAGCGACTCTTAAAAATGGAAAACCTCTCACGATCAAGGGCCAAATCATTAAAGAGTGCGACCGTACCGACCGCATCAGCGAAAAAATCGAGGATGAAAAAACCGTGACGACCGATTCCAAGGGCTTTTATGATTTCACCCTCCGGGCTTTTCTTTGGGAATTCCAGAATTTCCTGACTGACGCCGCTTGTTCCTCCCACATTCAGCTTTATACCTGCGAAAAAACCTGCAAACCCGTCGACTCCGTCGATATCAATATTTTGGGAGAGTAAAGGCGAGACCAGAAAACGCCGCCTAGCGGTCGCCGGCGAGCAGAAAATAAGGGATGGGGCCCGCTTGCCCGGACGCTCCCAACGGAACGACTCCGTAAAAAGCGAAATCCCAGTCGTCTCGCGTCGTTTCTCCCGGCTCCACATGGAGCGGCCGGATATGATCTTTCCAAAAGGAACGAAAAACGCGTTTTTCCCCGGCGGAGAGCTCCAGGGGATCGCGAGTGCGCAAATATTCTTCTTTGCTTAGGATGATGTGCGTGATTTTCTCCGCCAAAAATTTTTGGTAAAGCGCCGCGCTTGAGGCAGAGGACTGAATCCAAACCTGAAGGGGTTGCCTCGCGTAGAGGCTGGAGGGCAAATAATCCCGATCGAGATAAAACGGCCTCTCGTCTCCCATCAGCAAAATTCTCGCGTCGGGAGGCAGATGAAGATTCGCCCATTGAAACGCCGAATAAGGAGGATTCGGGTATCCCGGATGTTCGCCGGCAAGATAATCCGACGCGGAATCGGAATTTTGGAGAGCCTCCCAATAATCATACATTCCAGATCGTCCATAAGCCGCGAATCCGCCCAACAAGAACGACAAAATTAGGGCTCCGCGGGCCAGGAAGCGGGCCCGCGTCGGCAAGGACAACGCCGTCAAACCGGCGACGAGACTTAACGGGACCAAAGCGGCGGTATTAAACCGGGCCAAGCCGCTCATCACGTTCATGGGTAGTATCATCGCCGCCGCGAAAAGAAGAAGGGATAAGGCGAACCCGGAAAGGGGGACCATCAACAGGAACGGCAAAATCATCAAATAAGCCGGGGACATTTGATTATCAATTTCATCCGAGCCGGAGTAAAACCAAGGACGCCGAGCGAAATCCAAGAATCCGGGCCAACTCCCGAAAGTCGAGGCGAACCCGCGCCCGTGGGCCGCCGAGGCCAGATGGCCGGGCTCAACGACGCTCGCGGAGGAAAAAAAACTTTCCTTAAAAGGATAGATGGGATTTTTATAAAACGCGATGTTCTTGGCCCCCCATGGCAAGGCTATCGCCAAAGCCGTCAGCCCCACCCAAAGAAAAGCTCTCGCTCCTCTTGAAAGCCCTTGCCGATAAATCAGCCAAAGCGCGGCGGCGGGCATAATCAAGACCATCTGATATTTAGTCCCCATCGCCAACCCCGAGAAGATTCCCGCCAAGACAAGCGCGGACTTGTTTGGTCTCGAGGAATACGCGAAAAGGGCTGACAGCGTCAAGGCCAAATAGAAGCTGGAGCCGAGCTCGACGCCAGCCTCGCGCCCCAGTATAAGAACCATTGGATTGGAATAAAAAATAGCCGCCGCCCATACGCCCGCGGTCAAGTGGCCCATCCTTTTTCCAAGCGCGGCTATCGCGAGCGCGGTAAAAACCCCCAAACTCCAATGAAGCATTTGACACAAGGAGCCGCCTGGGTCGAGAGGAAGAATCCATAGATATAGCATCTCGACGCCGGAAGGAATTCCGGAATAGATATTGAAGGGAGTCGGAAAAATGCGGGCATGATTAAGGAAGAGTTCCGGAAGAGCCGTGTGATAGACCAGGCTGTCATAAAAAATGTTGGGACCCAGGGCGAGTAAAAAATCGTAAACCCCGTAGACGATTAAAACCAGAAGAGGCGCCGCGATGGAAAGAGAAAAACGGGTTTTCCAAGGCTTGGGGCGCGCGTTCCATTCTCCGACGGCAAAAGCCGCCGCTTTTGCCGCCATCGGCGTTCCACTCAAGGCAAGCGCGACGATCAGGACAAACATCCAAGCGGGCCGCGCCCAACCGCATAAACCGAGCCCAAGACCGATGAGTCCAAGAAATCCCATCCCCAAACCTACGGACAACAAAAACCTTTCCAGGCGCGGCGCGCTTTCAAGCGCAAAAAGTTTTAAGCCCCAGGCGCCGGCGCTCCAGGCGGCCGCGATAAAAAGAGCCAACGACGATGAGAGGCTCAAGGTTCGTCCCGCCATGTCCCAGGTCAAAACATCTGGTTGGGGAAACCAGGAAAAAATGGACATGAAATGGAGAACGCAAATCAAGGCCCACGCGAAAAAACCCGAAACAACGACGGGCGAGACGCTTAAGTTCGAGAGCCGCCCCCAAAAAATTCTCAAAACACCCCCCCCTTTTTTCTACCGTTATTTTACGACTTTAATGCCGTGTCCAACAAACGAACAAGGAAAGTAAAAAATTGGTAAAAAACCTAAAGGGCCCTTGACAAAACGCGGGGGGGGGGGGGGTATATATTTAGGAATGGGAATGCCGCAAGCAGGAGGAGTTAAATGAAAATACGAGAAGCGGTTTATGCGTTGTTTGTCTTTGCGTTGCTAGCGCCCGCGCGCGCTTCTGCCGTCGCCATCGCCGAGCCTCTGCCGGAAAACGGGACTATTAATGTTGATTTCCCTCCCAATGCTAACGGCGATGGACCACAGTTTAATTCGGTTCCATTTGAAATCAATCCTGAAAATGACAGCGTGAGCGGCCCCGTCAGCGGCCTTATTGGAACCTCATATCTTGGAGACACCGCGATATGGACGCATGTCGCTCCAGAGGATGCCTCGCGCGAATCATCCAATCCCAACTATAACTGGTATCATGATCCGCATTATGCGGCTCTAAAAAAACTACTCCAGGAAGAAATTCATCTCTCCGTCATACGCGTGGATGAGAACAGAAAAACAGTGAAGGTGGACTTGACGCAAGCCCCCATTCTCTCAATGCCGGTATTGGATCAATTCGGGGGCCGATGGATGGTCATGAAAATAGTCGAAATGCCTGGAGATAACTGGAAAAAGGGTTTGTCTAAAGCTGTCCGACTCCATACGGGGCAGTCAATGCCCTTTGTGGATCCAACGACCCATTCCGCTCAAGACTTTACAAGGAACGTGGTCGTCGCCTACCCTATGTTTCACGGATATTCCGTTCAATTCAAAAACGGACATATTGTGAAGGTTACGCCTAGGAAAATCGGCGACGCCGGTATAATGGCAAAGATTAAAGAAGAAGTTAGAGGATTGTTTAAATAATCGGAGAATTTTATTGCCGCATCCCGCCTCAACCTAAAATCGCCGATTAGCCGTTTCCAGATTCCGACCGCGACGAGAATTTTTTTCAAGCTTCTTCAGAGAAAAGGAATCCTAATCAAAGGCTGTGAAAAACCGTTTCCGCCGTAAAGGCCTGGGTGTTGCGGGAAATTTTAGAGGATGCGGTCAATCCCGCGCCAAACGGAAGAATTTTCACTTCCGAACCGCTCCTGAGTTTTTTCAGCATCTTGGGATTTTTTACAAGGAAGCGCGCGAAAGCGAAGGCCTCGGCGATGTCGATTCTCATCTGATCTCTTTCACGATTTTTCATTGCGTTTTTCTCGTTTTTATGAATTTCTCCGCGTACCAATCCGCGCGGTCCGTCAAATCTTGCTCGGCATATTCCATGATCTCTTCCAATGTCCCCAGCTTCAACGGCGTTTTTGCGATTTCGCCGCCAGCGAAATCAAGAACATCGCGATGTGGGAAATCATGAGCGTTGTCGTAACGGACCGCGGCCTTCCACGAGTTCTCAACATGCAACTCGAGCTGAACCATAAACCCCGATACTTTCCCCCTTGATGTCCGAATACGAAAACGCAACCGCATATCCCCGGATGTTCCGATTAGCTTGAAGAAAAACTTTTCTCCCATACCCAAGAATATAATATTTCAAATCGTGGGATAAAAATTTTAGACAGGGCAGGCCCTTGACATAACGCGAGGGCGGGTATATATATTTAGGAATGGGAATGCCGCAAATCGAAAATTCGCAAATGGAGGTTTTTATGAGACAGTCAACATCTTTACTCGCCGCCGCCCTAGCGACAGTTGGATTATTTTTCGCCACTGCTACAAGTTCGTATGCCACTGGCGCCGGTGAGCTTGGACCTCATTCGCCTGGAGTTGTCAAGTATCTCATCGATCAGAGCCCACGCGAGCCCGCTTGCGCAAATATCGTGTCCGTCATCCCAAGCGCGCTTCGCCGAGGAGAAAAGGTCTGCATCGCAAAGAACGAAGGGAAGGTGAACATCCGCGTCAAAAGAGGCAATTTACCCACCGGCTCCGATAAAGCAATCCTTATCAAGAGAGAAGCTCTTATGCGTAATCCTAGCGCTTACTATAAAAAGGTGTACGCTGGGGGATGCCCGGCAGGTGATTTTCACACCGACCCCGCAAAGCTTATTTGTTACGCGCCTACTCTCGATGATTATTTAGCGGGGAAAGGTTTTCATGGCTCTCGCGAACCCGTGAATTCCGTTACGGAATACGTTAAGAGGGAGAAAGAGTTTCTCAATAGACAGATTGACGACATTCGTGCGCGCATGAACACGAATTATTATGTCACCGTGATTTCTGCGGCCGCTCCTCCCGTGGATGGGTATTTTGCGCGGTCTAAGGTTCTTTACTTGACCTTAAACAAGAATAACTTTCCGATTAAGCGCCTGAACAACTGGCCTCACGTGTTTCCGAAAGTCCCGGAGGCCAAAAGCCGCATGGACAGTCGCAAAGCGGCGGGAACGCTCAAGACGGCAAAATCCTTGTCCTCCTCGCTTCAGCAATGAGGTTGGATTTTACGGGCGTCCCCTTGAATCGATTATCAATACTTGACAGTTATTGATAATCAGGCTATACTGTTAATATGAACGTTAACCTCGGTCCCACCTTCGACAAGTTCGTAGGCAAGCTGTTGTCGTCCGGACTCTACCAGTCCCAAAGCGAGATCGTTCGAGAGGGCCTTCGCCTTCTTAAGGAACAAAAGGACGCCAAACAAGCGCGCGTGCGGCAGTTCAAGCGGGAATTGGCCGTCGGAATCGAACAAGCCGATCAAGGCCGCCTCGTCGATGGTGAAAAGGTCTTTCAAAGGCTCCGGAAGCGGGGCTCCGAGAGGCAAAGCCAAGCGGCATGAGCCGCTTCGTCTTAACGCCTCAAGCCGAGCTTGATCTCGCGGCAATCTGGGATTTCGTCGCCCGTGACAGCCCGTCTCGAGCAAACCGCGTCATCAGCAGGATCGAGAGCGCGCTTCGAACTCTGGCAAAACACCCGGAAATGGGACATCTACGGGAAAGAATGGGCCGACCAACGCCATCGATTCTGGCCTGTTTACGACTACCTAGTGTGGTGATTCCAACACTTCTTTATTTATTCGGATTTTGCGCATAATTGATTCCACGTCAGCCGTCCAGACAAATGCTTTGGGATTCTGGTTGTGATTTTTGATGTAGGCCATGATGGCCCTGATCAAGGCGCGTTCGCTTTCAAAAGTTCCACGACGTAGCCGCTTGTCGGTGATTTCGCGAAACCAGCGCTCCACCATGTTCAGCCAAGAACTGGAGGTCGGGATAAAGTGCAGGTGAAAGCGCGGATGCCGTCCCAGCCACGACGCAACACGAGGATGTTTATGGGTGCCATAGTTGTCAACGATCAAATGTATATCCAGCCGCGCCGGAGTATCCGCATCGATGCGCTTAAGGAAACGGATAAATTCCTGATGCCGATGGCGTGGCATGCAATCGCCGATCACTTTGCCATCGAGCATGCTCAGCGCGGCGAATAATGTTGTCGTCCCGTTGCGCTTATAGTCATGGGTCTGGCGGGCGGGAATTCCAGGACGCAGGGGAAATAAAGGCTGCGTTCGATCCAACGCCTGGATCTGGCTCTTTTCATCAACGCACAACACCAATGCCTTGTCCGGAGGATTCAAATACAACCCCACGACATCGTGAAGCTTCTCGACGAAATGCTTGTCCCGGCTGAGCTTAAAGGTTTCCATCCGGTGCGGTTGTAGCCGATGCTGTTTCCAGATGCGATGAATTGTCGGCTGGCTTAAACCTTGAGCTTTTGCCATGGTTCGCGTGCTCCAGTGTGTCGCAGCCGGCGGAGTTGTGTGCAGGGTCGCTTCCACAACGGCTCGCACCTTGCGCGCGGAAATACGCGGGATTCTCCCCGGCCTAGGAGCATCTTTTTCCAGCCCGGGGAGGCGTAGCGCCAGAAACCGCTGTCGCCACAGGTGTACGGTCGGACATGAAACGCCGACTTCTTGCGCCACATCCTCATTGCGCATCCCTTCGGCGGCCAGCCGGATAATCCGGGCTCTTTGCACGACACGCAACGGCAAGCTCCGACCACGCTCCCAGCTTGCCAACGTCGATTGCTCTTCAGGCGACAGCATAATTCGCTCGGCAATTCTTATGAGTATTATCATACAAATCCCATGCTAATAAATAAAGAGATTTATGAATCACTACACTAGTGATGTATCGACCGGAAACACGACCACTGCAAGTTCTTCGGGTCATCAGCGGCTATCGCGATCTTGCCCGACTGTTGTCAGAACAGCCCTGACCACGGCAAAACGCGCCGTCCGACAGGTCGAAGACCAAAACCCCGAAAGGGACCGCCGGGCGGCGAAGAAGCGGGCCGACGAAATTTTTGAACGCCTCATGCGCGGGATCGAAAAATCCAGGGTTCGTCACGACGGGTTTCCCGACATAATAGTTGGCGTCGCCTTGGGACTTAAATGTCAACACGAAACCGTCCTCAAAACCGCCGCCGGCCTCTTCGCCGCTGATTTGGGAGCCTGCTTCGATGGACAAGATGTAGGGTTTGCCGTCGCGAACGCAAAGTTTTTTCAAGGCTAAAAACCGCCGACGAACCTCGGCCTTTTGCGCGTTCGTCACCGAGGCGCCGTAGCGAAACAAGACGATGTGGCGGACCAGTCCCGGCTTATAATTCGGGGCTGTAAACATTTTCACCCCGACCTCGCCAAGTTCCGCTTTCTTTGCCGCGACATAAGGGTTCGCCGCAGCGGCTACGGCGGACAAGAAGATCACGAGGACCGTAGCGAGAATTTTTTTCAAGCTTCTTCGGAAAGGACTTCTTTGACGGCGCGCAAAACGTCCGCTTTTTGGGGAACCGTGAAATATTCGAGATTGGGAGACAAGCTGATTCCGGGGGTGGCTTTCCCGCAGAGAAGACGCGGGCGGGTCTTAAGTTCGTAGAACAATTCGTCAACCGTTCGCCGGAAAAGATGCTCCCCAAAATTTGAGATTTCGGTATCCTCGTTTAAAAACAAAACCCGTCCGGTTTTTCGAATCGAATCCTTGAGCGCGGCCCAATCATAAGGGATGAGACTCCGCATATCCATGACTTCGACATCTCCTTCTCCGGAAGCGGCGAGTTCCTTGGCGACTTCAAGAGCAATCGGCGCCATCCGGCCATGGGTCACGATGGTTGCGTCTTTTCCAGGTTTTGAAATCTTGGCTTTCCCGATAGGAACCAAATATTCTTTTAAAGCCGGCCACTTGGGAGACCATTGGCTACGATCTCCGATGGGAGCGTCGATAGCGACCTTGAGCTCCTTTTCATCGGCGGGCTCGCCGGGAATAAGTTCCTCGCCTTTAGTCCTCAACAAGGCCTTGGGTTTTAGAAACAAAACTGGATTGTCGTCTTTAATTGAAGCGAGCATCAACCCATAGGCGTCAAGAGGAGTCGAGGGACAAACGACCTTCATGCCGTGAATTTTAGACGCGATGGAATCAAAGGAATGGGAATGATAGACCGAACCGTGAATGCCGGACCCGGTCGGCGTCATCAAGACCATGGGCGTTTTATATTTTCCGCCGGAAGTCCAGCAGGAGTTTCCGCACAACTTGAGAAGATCGATGACGTTAAAAATATAGTCCACAAACTGAACTTCGGCGACGGGGCGAGACCCTGCCCAGGCGAGTCCCAAGGCCGCGCCGACAATGCCGCGCTCATCCAAAGGAGAATTCCAGGCGGTTTTAAGTCCTTGGGTCGCGGTGAACACCCCTCCCAAGGGCGCGCCGACGTCTTCCCCAAAAATCTCCTTGACCCCCAAATTTTCCTCGCCGTAGTGAAGGGCCATGCGAATGGCCTGCGCCATATTCGCCATCAGCTTCCCCCCTTGGTCGGATAAGACTCGGGCAAGCCCTCCGCGAAAACGTCTTCCCAAATTGTCTCCGGCTTCGGAAACGGCTCGGTCTTCACCTGCTGTTGATCGTGATCGATGGCCTTAACGGCCTCATCCCACACGCGGGTTATTTCATCCTGGGTCATCAAGCCGCGTTTTTTAAGTTCGGCCTCGAAAAGAGCGATGCAATCCGGCTCTTGAACGCGATTGGCGCCGGAAGAAGAGGAATGACCGTTTAAGCGGCTGGCCATCACTTCCAATAAATAAGGTTTTCGCTCCTTGCGGCAATAAGCCATCGCTTCTTTAATCGCAAGATAGGATTCAACGGGATCGTTTCCGTTTATGGTTTTAGACGGCATATTAAAAACCCGGCCCCAGTCCGCGATATGGCGCTCGCCGTGCTGGGTCGGCTCCTCGGTCGAAATCGCATAGCCGTTGTTGACAACGATCATCAAGACGGGCAAGGGAAGCGCCGGGCGGTTGGCCCAAACCAAGCAAGAGTGAAAATCGCCTTCCGCCGTCCCTCCGTCTCCGCCATTGACGATGGAAATCGCGTCGGTTTTAACCCGCGCCTGGGCGATGCCCGTTCCAATCACGGTGGAATACTGGGTCTCAATCGTCGGCGACATAGGCACGACATTCCATTCGGGGAATACGGCATGATTGACGAAATTGCGGCCTTTGGAATAGGGATCGGTCGCCACTGAGCGCATCTGGCGAATCGAATCAATAGGACTTGCTCCCATCGCCAGTAAAATCGCGCTTGAGCGGTAATGAAGGTGAAGATAATCATGCTCAAGACCGCTTCCTTTCTTAACTTGAAGGCCAAGGGAGACGTTAAAAGCTTCTTCCCCAGGCCCCCCAATCCAAAAAAACCCGTCTCCGCTCTTGGACATTTTAATGAGACGCTCTTCTAAAACCCGAGCTCCCACCATCAGGGAATGAATGCGGCGCAGCAGTTCCTTTCCAAGAACATCATAACCTTCCTTAACCGCCAAAGCGTCCTGCGCCATATCTACCCATAAATTAGCAAAAGCCGGCAACTCCCGGCAACTCTTTTTTTAAAAATCCTAAAATTTCCGCAACAACCGCAAGCCTTGACAGTTTGCTTGATTCCTGTTATTAATTATCTAGTGTTGTGTCCCAATCTTAAAACTATTGAGCAAAGGGACTAATTTTATTAGACTCAATAAGGGCTTTTTATTTTCATTTGGTTTTTACTAGGGAGAGCGCGCTATAAAACAGACGATTAAAGAAAAATTTTCAAGGATTGCGACGACTGCATCCGCCAAGATCAAATACGTAAAGTCCTTGATTGAAGCGCGGAGAAGTCTTCTGGCCATTGATTTAGGAAGTTACGCAATCAAGGTCGCCCTTTTATCTCCAGGGAAAACAGGGCTTTCCCTACGCTCCTGGGGATATTTACCCCTTGAAAACAAGCCGGAAGAATCTCCTGAAGAAAAGAAACTGAGTGTTCTCAATACCCTGCGCGCTTTTCTTATCCGAAGCGGAATAAAAAATAAGTATACCGCGGCTTCCATCTCCGGAAATTCCATGATTGTCCGCTACGTTAAATTTCCGCTCCTGACCAAAGCGGAGCTTTCCGCGACGATCGCCACTGAGGCGGAGCCCTTTATTCCCTTTGACGTCAACGACGTCCAATTCGGCTTTCATATCCTGGGTGAAATCGTTGACGAAGGCCAAAAAAAAATGGAAACGGTCTTGGTCGCGGCAAAAAAAGAAGCCATCGCTTTCCGCGTTGAAATTCTTGAAGGAGTTGGGCTTACCCCCAGCATCATTGATGTTGATTCTTTCGCCCTGGAAAATCTTTTTACCCAATTCGACGCTGCCGCAATGGAACCCGGAGGAACCCTTTACCTCAACATCGGGCACTCCGTCACCAATCTTTCCATTATTGACCAAGGAAACACGCGCGTCGTGCGCGATATATTTACCTCAGGACAAATATTCACGCGCGCAATCATGAAAGCCCTCAACTGCGATATAGCCAAAGCGGAATCGGTCAAGAGAGCCCATGCCCTTCTTTTTGACTCCGCGCAAAAAGACGCGGCCATCGCCGAAGGACGGAAAGAAGACATTGAGGTCTCTGACGCCCTCATAGGCGTTCTGAAGGATTTAACGACAGAAGTTCACCGCTCGGTTGATTTTTTTCTCTCTCAAGGCTCGGAGCGCGTCATCAACCGCCTCGTTCTCATGGGCGGATCTGCGGCTCTAAAAAACTTGGACCGCTACTTGAACCTGGAGTTTAAAACTCCGGTTTCAGTGTTAAACCCGCTGGCCAATATAGAAAACTCCCAGGCTATTCCCGCGGAAATAGCCCCGGCGTTTGCCGTGGCGCTCGGGCTTGCCTTGCGCAAACGGAACGATTGGATATGAGAAAGATCCAACCCCATGATTAGAATTAACCTCGTTCCGGCGGAAATACTGGCGAAAACAAGAGAAAAAGAGCTTCTTTTTCGCGCGGCCATTGCCGGGGCCTTTATGGTTCTTGTGCTCATCTTTATTTCCTGGCTCCACTATTACCGGATGACCAAGGAAGGAAGCAACCTTTCCCAAGCCCAGGAAAAATTAAAAAAACTTGAGGTCATTGTCAACGAAGTCAATCAGCTTGAATCGGAATCCAAAGCCATCCGCTCTCGCCTTGGCGTCATCTCAACGCTCATTAAAGGAAGAACCTACTACCCCTATTTCATGTCTGATTTTGTTAGAAGCGTTCCCTTTGACATTCAAGTTAAGAGCCTAACCACAACTGGAGGCGGAAGCCAGGCCTCTCCGCTTAAACTCAATATTTCGGCTGGAGCCTCGAACCAAGACAACATCGCGGAATGGATGAGCCGTCTTAAAACCTCGGGCCGATTTTCAAACATCAATCTTGGAACTGTGACACAAACAGGCGCGGAAGAAAAAACCTATAATTTTACATTGACCTCGGTTTACACCAATAATAATATCCGATGAATCTAAATATCAAATTATCGCCAACCCAACAAAAAATGCTTCTGGCATCCGCGCTTTCCATCGGCTCGGTAGGGTATCTCTACATCGCTTTTTTCTGGCTCCCTATTTCAAAAAAAGAAGCCGCTATTCAAAAACAGCTTAAAGAAACCAATTCAAAAATAGAAACCGCGACCCGGCAATCAATGATGGTGTCTCATTTAAAACTTGAAATAGCCCAGCTCAACAAGCAGGCGACCGAAATTTCAAAACAAATCCCCAACACAAAAGAGGTGGGAAACACTCTGGTTACAATCAGCCAATTGGCTCAGCAGTATAATGTTTCCATCCTCAGCTTTTCTCCGGGGAAGCAGGTGCCAAACCCTTATTTTTTCGAGCTTCAATATCCCTTGACCATCGAAGGCCGCTTCCATGACATCGGCAAATTTTTTGCGGCTTTGGCTCTTAAAAAAAGAATTTTTAATCTCCAAGACGTCTCCTTTGGCTCCGCAAACGCCGAAACCGGGCTCATTCACGTGAATTTGATTTTATTGGCTTATCAATACAAAACATGAAAAATCTATTCCTCATTGTTTTGTCCCTTCTTTGCGCCGGAGATGCGCAAAGTTCGATTATTCCCGCTCAAACCAAGCAACCCCCTGTTTCAAAAACTCTTCCCGCTTCCCAAGCGCCAGCCGCCGCCGCGCCTCAAGCGCTCACCCCCACCATGATTTACACCGCATCCAATCTGCGAGATCCTTTCAGGAAAGCCTCCGCGGGAAGTTCTTCTGCGCCGCAGAAACCCTTTAAGCTCTCCGATTTCAACATTCACAATCTTATTCTCCATGGGCTAATGATCGGTAGAAAATCCAGTTTCGCTCTCCTGACAGACGCAAATTATGGGACCAGATTTATTTTCAAAGGAAACCGAATTTACAATTCAAAATGGAAAATAATCCCCGGCGTCACCGGCCATTTGGATTCACGGCGAAAAACCATCTATCTCAAAGCCCGCGATGGAGATGTCCAAGTCCTTCGCATGAAGGGAGAAAAACGCTAAAATGAATAGAGAAAAAATGATGCCTAAAATAAAACGCGTTTTAATGGCCGCGCTGATGATTTTCCAAATTATTTCTCCGACCCTCATCATGGCCGCCGAAACTGCAACCGTTCAATCAGTTCAAGTTTCTCCGGATGAGGTGCAAATTAAACTCAATCGCCAGGAAACCTACGACAGTTTTCTGCTCAAAAGTCCTCCCCGGCTTGTGCTTGAAATTCACAACTCTCGTTATCCCGCTCCGAAAAAGCAATTGCGGGGCAAGGGCCGCTATCTCAAAAGCGTAAGAGTCGCCCAATTTAAAGATCACCCAACTCCCATGGCCAGAGTAGTCTTTGATCTTAAAGGTCTACAGCCCTACCGGATCACCAACCAAGGTTCAGAACTCGTGGTCTTGATCGGAGAAAATAAGGCGCAAGACGCAAGCGTCAGCATATCGTTAGCGACCGGAACGGTAGCTCAACCAACTCCAGCCATTGCCCAGCCCCAGCCAAGCGCCCCTGCTTCTCTTCCCAAGCTTGCGGTGTCAGAACCCGCCCTTAAAAGTATCCAGAAGAAACATTCTCGCCGTCCGCCAGAAGATGGAATCGATATTCTCAGTCACCTATCAAGAGAGCCTATTTCCCTTGATTTTGAAAATACCGATATCAGGGACGTTTTAAGACTCTTGGCCGCAAAATCGAAAATCAACATCGTCTACGGTTCCGATGTCAGCGGAAACCTCACCCTCCATCTTTCCCATGTTCCATTTGACGAGGCCTTTAGGACTGTTCTTGCCATGATGAATCTCTCGACCATGCAAGTCGGAAACGATATATTGCGGATACTCACTCCTTCCGCCTTGGCAAAATCTCAAGCAACCGCCGCGACCGTCACCAAGGTCTTAACCCTAAACTACACAAAAGCCGCCGACATTCTTCCGGAAATCAATGCCGTCAACAAAGCCCAGGGAATCAAGGGAACGACCTTGGCTGACGCAAAAACCAATTCGCTAATTGTCACTGCGCCTCTTGAGGCCGTTGCCGCAACCGAAAGGCTGGTCAAGGAATTGGATGTCCGCCCCAAACAAGTGCTCATTGAAGCCAAGCTCGTCGAAGTCAGTCTCAACAACAATTTGAACCTTGGCGTTCAATGGGACTACCAAGGCGTCAATAATAGCAACATCGGCGGAGCCAATGGACAAAACTTAATCGGAACGATCACCCCTCCCAATTCTCTTGACTCGCCCACCCAAACTCCGTTTATCACGAACCCAAATCTTACCAACGGCGCGGGGGCGACCGGAGTTCAGCCGATGCCGACCTCTGGGGCGCTGACCACTGTCGCCAATGCCGTTGCTAGAGGAACGGGAGTCAATCTTCCAGCATCCACTATTTTCGGCGAATTGACCCTGGGACGCATCACCAACAGCATGTTTCTGAGCGCGACGCTTTCAGCCGCCGCCGCAGAAGGAAAACTCAAGGTTCTCTCCGACCCTAAAATCGCGACTTTAAACAACCAAGCCGCCAACATCAATGTAACGACCCAAATCCCTTATGTCACCTCCAACGTCATCGCAGGAGGCCTGGGAACGCAAAGTCAAACCGTAACCTATGTCACAACTGGAATTCAGCTCTCCGTTACTCCCACCATCAACGCGGACGGGCGAATCACGCTGATCATTAACCCGAACGTCAGCCAACCTTCCGTCACGGTCGCTGGAAACGCGGCCACCGGTGCCCCGGCCATTGATTCCCGCATCGCGCAAACCACTGTTTTAGTCCGTGATGGAGAAACGATCGTGATCGGCGGCCTCATTCACGATTCCGTGACCGATCAAATCGCCAAGGTTCCGATTTTGGGAGATATCCCGATTCTAGGATGGCTGTTTAAAAGTAAAAGCGTCGTTCGCACTCGAAACGAGCTTTTAATCTTCGTTACCCCCAAAATTTTGGCTGATTAAGCAGTGCTTGTCTTGTGGATTTCCGGCATTCTTTCTCTTGGCCCGGTCTTTGGCGGGCTGATCAATCCCCAAGATGCGTCCCTGTTCTTTGCCTGGGCAGTCCTGGTCTGGGGAATCGGAAGCGCTTGGACTATTTGGAATAAGGATTTTCATATCCCCAACGCCCGACTCCTAGGATGGGCGTCCATTTTAGTCTTCTTATCTTTTATCTCCGCCTATTTTTCGCCAATCCCTACCCAATCCTTTATTGCCTGGAGATCCCTGTTTTTGGGATTATGGATTATTCCCATGACGGCGCTCATTCCCGTAATATCCCGCGCGCGAATTAATCAAACGATTTTTTTCAGCGCTTATCTTCTCTGCGCCTATGCCATCCTTCAAATTTTTATCTTCGGGCATTTTGAAGTTTCATCCTTTTTTCCCAATCCCAATATTCTCGCGAGCTTTATTGTTCTTGTCCTGCCCTTGGCCTGGGAGGAAAAAAAGATATTTTTAACGGCTCTTTTAACGCTCATTCTTCTCGCAACCAAAAGCGTCGGAGCCTGGATGAGCCTGGCGATTGCGGCTTTAATCTTGGAAAGACAAATGTCCAAGAAAATTAAAATGACGGCTTTGTTTGTTTTTTTTGTCTGCGGAGTTCTAATTTTTAGAAAGCCTCAATTTGACTTCCAAAACCGTTGGGTTTGGTGGCAAGCGGCGTTGCGCGTAATTTTTAAAAGGCCTTGGCTCGGAGTCGGCCCCGGAGTTTTGACCTATCTCATTCCAACCGAAGTTTCTCCTCATCTATTGAGATCCCTCTACGCCCATGAATTTTATCTTGAAACTGCGGCGGGGTGCGGGATTAATTATCTCCTGATTTTCCTAGCGGGGCTGTTTTTCTTTTTCCCAAAGTCTCCCCTGAGACGATTAGCCATTCTCGCCTCTTTAATCCTTGGGTTTTGGGATTACTCTCTTTCTGTCCCAGCCATTTTTTTTATCTTCTGTTACTTGGCCGCTTCGGAAATTCCGCGAACCGCGGATGTCTTGTCGCTGGGAGACTTAAGATTTCCGCTCGCTCTCCTGGTTTTAGTTTCCACTTTCGCCTTGTCGCGCCCCGCCTGGGCGCGTTGGCAGGAAGAAAGGCTCAAATCCCAGGGCATTTCTCTTTTTAACCGCAATGCTCCGATAGATCAAGTTCATGAGGAATTTCTTAAAGCCCTTTCCTGGGCTCCGGATGCCGATGTCGAAAGGCTTTTAGCCGAGATCGATTTTCAGCAAGGAAAACTTTTAAGCTCGGCCAAGCGCTGGGAAAAAGCCGCCCAAGAAAATCCCTGCCGCCCTTCAACCTGGAAAGCTCTGGAAAACGCCTATAATTTACTTGGAGAAAAAGAAAAAGCGCAAGGAATCGCCCGCGAAAGCGTAAACGCCTGTTTATGATCCGGATCAATTCGACAAGCCGCGCCGCGATTTTTTTCGCCGCCGTTTGTCTGATTCCATTTCTCTTTCCTTTTGTAAAGGGACTGTCCCCTTTTTGGGGCGATCTCACCTACCTCCAGCATCCCTGGAGAGTTTTTGATAGTCAAAGATTAATGACCGGAAGGGCTCCCCTTTGGAACCCTTATCTTTATTTTGGAATGCCGCAAATGGCCGCGATGCAAGACGGCCTCTTTTATCCCGCCTCCATTCTTTTTGACTTATTTCAATTTCCCACTGGGCTTTTTTTCTTTCATGTCTTCCATTATTGGCTGGCCTGTTTTTTGGCCTATCTATGGGTTCGGAAACTCGGATTTTCCCATGAATCTGGACTTGGCGCCGGGATACTCTTTGGGCTCAACGGAATATTGATCAGCCGGGAAATATTCACAAATAATCTCCCCATCTTAGCTCTTCTGCCCGCCTTGTGCCTCTTCGCTTTAAGTCCGCCGCTTTTGGCCGTCACCATTACCTGCGCTTTTTTCTCCGGTCATCCGGAATTCATCATCGGCGGAATCCTGTCCGCGGGTCTCATCTCTCTCATCAATCAGCCGAAAAAAAGCCGTTTTGCCCTGGTCTTTGTCATGGGATGTATTCTATCCATTCCTCTATCGGGAGCTTTATTATGCCCAGCCGCCCAATTATTTTTCCATTCCATTAGATACGCGGGAATCCCTCAAAGTGAAGCCTGGCAATTTCGATTCCAATTCTCCGATTTGAGATTTTGGATCAGCCCTCTTTTCGCTCTCAACCATCATTTTAGCCCTGCCGTCGATTGGTGGAAATGCGTCTATCTGGGGATCATAGGAAGCATGACTGTCCTAGCCGGACTGTTCTTTTTGCCGCGCAATAAAAGCGTTTTTTTGACGCTCTGGATATTTCTTGTTATCCTGCTAACCCTCGCCGGTTCCAACCCTTTTTCTTCCTGGCTGTGGACGCATTTTATCCCATTGCGATTTATTCGCTTTCCCGGAAACCTCACCTATCTCATCCTGATTCCCGCGACCCTCGCCGCCGCCCAGGGAATGGAGAGACTGCCAAGGCTGTTAAGAATTCCCTCCTGGCTACCGGCAATTCTAATTGCGACCGAGCTTTCCTTCTACGCCTTTAACGCATTTCCGCTTCTCCCACGTTTCTTTTTCGCATTTAAAGGCCCCTTGGTGGAATTTTTCCAAAACGATATCGGCAATAACCGCTATCTTCTTTCTCCTTTGGCTCTTGAAAAATCCTCCGGCCAAGGATTTTGGGATTGGAAAAGCCGCTTATATGGCCTCACCAATTCCCCTTTTCAAATACCCGCCGCCGGAAATTTTGGTCAGCCCTTGGTTCCGAAAAACAATTACGCCCTCATGGATTTCCTCTACGGCCCCCAAGGGCTCAAAAACGTGACAAGAATCATGCCCTGGGCCGATATTCAATACCTCCTCACTCCGTCGAAAATACCGCACCCCTCAAGATTAGATTATCGGGGCCAAATCATCTGGAATCTTTATGAAACTTCTCTCTCTAAAAATTTAAGCCGCGCTTATTTTCTGTCGCCTCAGGAAGGCGCACGCTTTCCCGCAGGCCTTGTTTCTCCGGGTTCAAATATCGCGCTCAACCCCCTCGCCGTTCATGCCCTCAAAGAGGTTGACGGTTACCGCATTTCTGGAAATAGGCGTTCCGGCTGGGTTTTTATTTCCGAGCCGAAGTATCCGGGATGGGAAATAGGGCTTAAGACCGACGGGAAGACAAAGACCATCCAAAGCTCGCCCGCCCTGACCGCTTTTCAAAAAGTTCAAGTTCCCCAAGGGTGGTCCGACTTATTTCTCATTTATAATTCCGCCACCGTTGACGGGGGAATCTTCGTCACTACTTTGTCTTTTATATTTTTATTTCTCTACGCCGTTTTTAAAATGGGACAATGGACTCATGAGAATTCTCCTCATTAAAACGGGAGCCTTGGGCGATGTGCTGAGAACGACCGCCCTTCTCCCGCCATTACACCACTTCTACGAAGCGAAAATTGATTGGTTGACATTGAATGAGGCCAAACCGCTTTTAGAAGGAAACCCCGCTATCAGAAAGATTTTTACCGACCCCAAAGAAATCAATCAAAAATTTGACTGGGTTTTAAGTCTCGAGGAAAACCAAAACCTGGCTAAGCTTGCCTCAAAAATCGCTTCTCAAAAAATCACCGGAGTGATCTATAAAGAAAAACGCCTATCTTACACCCAAGACAGCGCGCCTTATTATCAAATGAGCCTTTTAAATCCCGACAAAAAGAAAGCGGATAGGCTTAAATCTCTAAATCAAAAAACTTTTTTAGACCTGTGGCTTTCTCTCCTGGGCCTTTCGCGATTTAAAAAAAGCGCGCTCGCGCGTCCTCAAATTTTCTTAACAAACTCTGACCGCAAATCCGCCCTCAATTTTGCCAAGCAACACGGTCTCTCCGGCCACGTCATCGGGTTTAATCCCGGAGCGGGAAGCCGCTGGCCTTCCAAAGAACTCTCCATCCAAAAGTCGCGAGAGATTCTAAAGAAATTATCCGCGCTTAAAAAGCCGATTCTTCTCTTGGGCGGGCAAGAAGAGAAAGCGCGAAACCGGGAAATTGCCAAAGACCTGCCTCACGTCTTTTTGCCTCCCGTTTTGCCGCTCAAACCCTTTGCCGCGCTGATCGATCTTTGTCAGCTTGTGATTACCACCGACAGCCTCGCCTTTCATCTCGCCACTGCGCTCAAAAAAAATATTTTGGTTCTCATCGGCCCGACTTCTCAATCGGAACTCGATGTTTTTGGAAGAGGGGAAAAAATCGCCGCTCCCTCTTGCTCCTGCTTTTACCGGCCTTCCTGTTCAAGAAAAATAAGTTGCCTTAACGCGATTCCGTCCACCCAAATTCTCTTAGCCGCTCGGAAGAATCTATGAACGCCAAAATTATGGTCTGCGTTCCCACTTATTGCGAAGCGGAAAACATTTCGCGCCTCATAGAAGAAATATTTTCACTCAAAATTCCTGGTCTTGAAGTCCTCATCGCAGATGACGCGAGCCCGGATAAAACCGCAGACATCGCCGAAAGCCTTACAACTCGCTATCCAGGCATTCGCGTTTTAAGGCGAACGCCGCCTTATGGACGGGGAGCCGCCGGACGGGAAGCCTTTCTCCATGCTCTTCAGGAAAATTTCGATATCGCCGTTGAAATGGACGCCGATTTTTCCCATGACCCCAGGGCCATTCCTTTTCTTTTAGACGCTCTTAAAGATTCGGATGTCGTCATTGGCTCTCGTTTCATTGAAGGAGGCTCTGACAGCGAACGCCCGAAAGGGCGCCAAGTTTTGACCCAATGCGCCAATCTCTATGCGCGCGCTCTCTTAAGGCTTCCAGTTCTGGACGCAAACTCCGGGTACCGCGTCTGGAGCCGCAGGGCTCTTCAAGCCATTCATCCGGAAACCCTGCGCGCGCGCGGCCCCGCCATCGTCCATGAAACTCTTTTTAGAGCCGCGAGCGCAAAAATGAGGATACGGGAGATTCCCATTCATTTTGTGGACAGGAAAGAAGGATATTCAAAGCTCAATTGGGCGAAACTAATTCATGGATACCTTTGGATTTTACGTTTAGCCGTTTTAGGAAAATGAAAAGAAAAGATTTAATCTTTTTATCCTTCTGGTCTCTTCTGGTTTTAGGGCTTACAGGAATTGATTGGGTTTTCCCTCACATGGGACTGTTTAACTTTGGAGACCTGTATTTTTATCACTATCCTCTCCGCGAAACTGCTCTCAATTTTCTGGAAAAAGGACAATTTCCATTTTGGAACCCCTATATTTTTGGAGGAGTCCCGCTGGCCGCAAACTCACAAGCCGCTCTTTTTTATACCGTCGCCATAGTCGGCAAAATTTTTCCGCTTCTCTTCTCTTTTTCCATGGAAAATCTTTTTCATTTATGGTGGGCAGGCCTCGGCATGGCCCTTTTAATGAAGTCGCAAGGGCTTAAATCCGAGGCGGCCTGGATATTGGGAATTTCCTACGGGCTTTGCCCCTTTTTGACCGGGCGAATCGCCGAAGGCGTTCCGACCATTCTCGCTTCTCTCGCCTGGGCGCCGTGGGCTTGGACGGCTTTCTGCGCCCAAAATCAATTTTTACTATCGGCGGTTTGGGCCCTTCAATTTCTCTCCGGCCATCCCCAGTTCATGCTTATCAACGCCGGGGCGATGCTTGTATGGACGCTTCTTTTCCCGCCAAGGTTTAAAAATCTTAAAATCTTAACTCTCTCCACATTGGGCGCGGCTCTTTTGGCTTGCGTTCAATGGGTTATGACCGCTCAATTCCTGCTTCATTCCATCCGGCAGAATTGGTCGCTTCTTTATTCCTTGGGATATTCGCTCACTCCCCATGAATTGTGGTCCTGGTTATGGCCGGGATCTGGGTTGGCGGCTTTGGGCCATTCATCCATTCCCATTTCTGTTATTCTGGAGAATTCCTTGGCTTTTCCCGGTTTATTTGTCCTTGTTCTTGGCGGCCTCGGAATTCTAAAGAAACCGTTTAGCTTTTATGCTCTTCTTATGATCCTGGGGATTTTTTTTGCTTTTGGACGGCATAACCCCGCCTATTTATGGCTTTTATCGCATACGCCGCTTCATTTCTTAAGGACTCCCTCTCGATTCGCTTTTCTCTGCCTTTGGGGATTTTTCCTGGCCGCCGGAGCGGCTTTAAAATCCCTAAAACAACCGCTCCGAGTTCCGCTTGCGGTTTTGGCCGTCTTGTCTCTTTTTCAACTCTTAATTCTCAATCGCAATTTAGTGAGGACTCAAGACTCCAGCCCCTATCTCAGACCTCACCGCTTTTTCGCGCGCGCCCTGGCGGGCAAACCCGGTCGAGTTTTGATCTCCCCTGCCATCGGCAATCCCGACAAGGCGATGATGTATCATGTAATGAATGTCAATGGTTACGACGCCTTTTATCTCAAAGGGTTTCCAAACTATGCTTTCAAGAGCGAAGGGCGTCCCGCCGTGGACGCCAGCCGAAGCTATCTGCAAAAATGGGACACGCCCCAGATGAAAGATTTGGGAGTCCAGTGGACTTTTATTAAACCCCATTTTCTCATCTCCGCGCCGCCGCCCCATTCTCTTGTGTACTTTGTAAATCAAGAAGGCGGCCGCCTTCCCGAAACCCCAGAACTCAAAATCCTCAATGAAAACCATTGGCGGATTTCCGGGCTCTGGGAAAACCCCGCGACCCAATTGATTATTTCCAAACCGTTTTATCCTGGCTGGACGGCCTATTGGAACGGGCAGAAAACGCCCATTCGCCTATGGAACGGGTTTCTCTCCTCTATCTCAAAAACATCGGGCGCTTCCAACTCCTTTACCATAGACTTTATTTTCCAGCCTGACTATTGGGGCATTCTCGTCTTAACATCCATTTTCTCATGGCTCTTTTGGTTTTTCGAAATATTTAAATGCTTATGAGCCGACGAACTCTTTTTATTTCACTATCGATTCTCCTCAGCGGAACATTAATTTGGCTGGCGTTTCGTCGCGTGCCTTTACCCTCTCTTTTAATGATTCTCGCCCAAACCCGGTTTCGATGGATATTCGCAATGCTGGCCGTTATTTTTCTCGATCTCCTCATCCGCGCGTTTCGCTGGAAAGCCCTTCTTTCCTTTGTTTCTCCGGGCGCGCCGGCGAAAAATCTTTTAGAACTAGAAGCCGCGGGTCTTGCCGTCAACAATATCCTCTTTATGCGCCTTGGAGAACTAACCCGCGCCGTTTTAGCCTCCCGGGAATTAGAAATTCCCCTCAGCGCAAGTCTTTCTAGCGTCGCCATCGAACGCGCTCTCGATCTCGCTTCCCTTCTTTTTCTCTTTACGGTTGTCGCGCCCTTTTACCCGCAACTCGTTCCTCTCGCCTTGCGCCGCTCCATCTTGTTTTTTCTCTTATTGACCTGCGGCGGACTCGTCTTCCTAATTTTCGCCGAGGAAAAAAAGAGCTTTTTGCTCGGGCTCGTCAACCGCGCCTTTAAACGCTGGCCCAAGGTCTCCGAAATATTTGAAGGACTCTTTAACGGAGCCGCGGCCCTTAAAAATCCAAAAACCGCCTTTCTCTGCATCGCTTTAAGCCTTTTCCTTTGGTGCGCCGACGCTTTGACCTATTGGACCGGAGCCAAGGCTTTGGGAATTTCCCTTGGATATCCTGGTTCGATCTTGGTTTTGGCCTGGGCCGCCGCCGCGTCCGCTCTTCCCACCGCGCCAGGAGGTTTTGGGGCTTTTGAAATTTTGGTCGAAAGCATCATGGTCAAACTGGGAACTCCCATTTATTTTTCCCTGGCTTTCGCGCTCCTGACCCACGCCGCGATGTATTTAACAGTGACTATTTTTGGATTTTTTTGCCTTTCAAAAATAGGCTTTTCGCTCGCCGACATCTCCGCTCAAACTCGCCAAGCAAAGGAGGCCTCTTAATGGCGGAAAAGCCTCTCTCGGTTTTGATGATCAGCGCGAACTTCTATCCGCATCTTGGCGGAGCGGAAAGACAAGCCATGACCTTGGCCGCTTCTCTTAGAAACCGCGGACTCAACGTCTTTGTCGTCACGCGCCAAAAAAAAGATTTGAAAAAGACGGAAACCCTGCACGGAATTGTAATTAAACGGCTGTGGTGTTTTGGGCCGGGAATTTTCAATACCGCAAGCTTTATGATTTCGCTATCCGCCCATCTGGTTTTCAACGCCCGCTCTTACGATATTGTTCATGTTCACTTAGCCAGCTCGCCCGCCCTTGTCGCTTCTTTTTTTGGAAAAATTTTTCGCAAACCAGTTTTCGTCAAACTGGGAGCCTCTGGAGATTTCGGAGAACTCAAAATGTCCGCCCAAACGGTTTTAGGGAGAGTTAAAATACTCTTCTTAAAAATGCTGAGGCCTTCTTTCATCGCCTTGACCCTCGATCAAGAATTGGAAGCGAGAAAATTTTTAGACGGAATCCCTCTCCATAAAATTCCCAATGGAGTCAATTTAAGGAAATTTCGCCCTTCTTCAACCGCAAAAAAAATTCTGCGCCTTAAATGGGGCCTCCCAGAGGGATTGGTCTTTCTCTATACGGGCAGATTTGCCCCGCAAAAGCACCTCCCCTTTTTTATGGATGCCTGGGCCGATGTCGCTAAAAAAGCCAAAATTCCGGTTTCACTCGCCCTTTTTGGGGAAGGATTCGAGGAAAGCGCGATACGGAAAACGGCCGAACAAGCCGGGGTCCTTGAAAACGTCTACTTTTATCCTCCGCAAAACGATCTCGCCGTTGTTTACCCCGCCGCCGATGTTTTTGTTTTGCCCTCCCTAGCGGAAGGCCTATCGAATTCTCTTCTTGAGGCGATGGCCTGCGGCTTGGCGGTATTAGCGAGCAAGGTCGGAGGAAACACGGAAGCCGTCACTGACGGGGTGGATGGATTTTTATTTTCACCCGACAACGCGGATGAAATTCAAGCTCAAACGCTTAAATTTATTTCCCATCCTGAACTAGCCGATGAAATGGGCCGAGCGGCCCATAAAAAAGTCGAGGATTTTTATTCCATCGACAAAATCGCCGAACGTTATGAGACAATATATAGACTCTCTTTGACGAGTTAGGGCAAAACCATGTGCGGAATTTGCGGAATCTACTATCCCGACGGGCGCTCGGTTGATTTAAAACGCCTAAAAGCCGCTAACGATCTCATCATTCACCGGGGGCCGGATGACGAAGGGTTTCATGCCGAAGACGGGCTGGGGCTTGCCATGCGCCGCCTTTCGGTCATCGATCTCAACACCGGACATCAACCCCTGTCTTACGCCGATAATTCTCTCTGGATTGTTTTTAACGGCGAGATCTATAATTTCCAGGAACTCAAAAAAGAACTCGAAGCCGAGGGATTTAAATTTAAAACCCACTCCGACACGGAGGTGATCCTCGCCCTTTATCAAAAAATGGGAGATCAGTGTCTCTCCCGCTTAAGGGGAATGTTCGCTTTCGCCCTTTGGGATAAATCAAAAAAACGCCTTCTCCTCGCCAGGGACCGCATCGGAAAAAAGCCGCTGGTCTATCATCAAAACGCAAACTTCATCGCTTTTGCCTCGGAGATGCGGTGTCTGTTTGCGCTTGAAAACATCTCGCGCGAAGTCAACCCCGAGGCCATTGACCTTTTTTTGTCCCTGCAATACATCCCGTCTCCCCAAAGCATTTATGCGGAAGTTAAAAAACTACCTCCCGGTCACAAACTCATCTATCAAAACGGCCAAACAACCATTGAGCCCTATTGGGAACTGCCGCTGGGACAATCTCCGCTTCAAATCAGCGTTGAGGAAGCCAAGAGCCGGATTCGAGAAAAACTCAAGGAATCGGTCAAACTTCGGATGATCTCGGATGTCCCCATCGGCGCTTTTTTGTCCGGGGGCATTGATTCTTCGATTATCGTCGCCCTCATGAGCGAATTGTCTTCTCGACCGGTTAAGACATTCTCCATCGGGTTTGACGAGAAGGAATTTTCCGAGCTTCCCTTCGCAAGACAAGTGGCCAAAAAATACGGTTGCGAACACACGGAATTTATCGTGAGTCCAAAAATGGCGGAAATTCTGCCGAAACTGGCCTGGCATTACGGCGAGCCCTACGCCGATCCCTCGGCCCTTCCTTCTTATTACGTTTCCCGGGAAACCAGAAAGCACGTCACCGTCGCCTTAAACGGAGACGGCGGGGACGAAAATTTCGCTGGATATGTGCGCTATTTCGCGATGAAACTGGGGAGAACTTTCGATCATCTACCGCGCCCCGCTCTTGGCGCGCTTAAGATGGCGGCTGAGAATCTTCCGGAATATGACGCCCCCTACGGCTTTTTCTGGAGGCTTAAAAGGTTTTTCCGCTCAGCGGTCTTTAGCGATTTGCCTAATCGACACCTCAAAATGGCGGGATTTTTTTCCGAGGAAGATAAAGAGGGCCTTTATCAATCCGATTTTCTCAAACGCCTTGGTCAAAGCCAGGGAGAAGCCGCGCGCTATTTCGCCAATTTTTTTAGCCGGGCGCAAAAAGAAGATTTCCTCAATAAACTTCTCTATGTCGATTTTAAAACCTATTTGCCGGAATGTCTGATGACAAAAATGGATATCGCCTCCATGGCCAATTCTTTAGAGGCGAGATCCCCTTTTCTCGATCACGAGTTCGTGGAACTCGTCTTTCGCCTGCCTGGTTCCTTGAAACTTAAAGGGCTTCGCGGACACAAATGGATTCTGAAAGAGGCCTTTAAAGACAAACTTCCTCCGGAAATCCTAAACCGCAAAAAAATGGGTTTTGGAATTCCCCTGGGAGCTTGGTTTCGCGGCCCGCTGAAAGATTTTTGGCGCGCCCATGTTCTTAGCCCCGAAGCCCTTAAGCGCGGATACTTCGAGGAAAAAACCCTCCGGCGAATCTGGGAAGAACATCAAAGCGGCCGGCGTGATCACGGCTATCGCCTTTGGGCTCTTTTGATGCTGGAATTGTGGCATTCGACCATTCCCTAAACGAGTCGAATATTGGCCGGGAGCCACGCCTTTTAAATCTCAAAGTTCTTTCCATTTGATATTCTCGGCTTTTCCATCCCAAGTCTTTTTCTCCGCGTCATTGAGCAGGCTTTTATGGATGATGACTTGGTAGACGTTTTGGTTGAACCACTCGAGATACATGTGATAAATGCCTTTGCTCCCGACTTGATCTCCCCAGGAGTTTTCCACGCGGAATTTGACGATCGGATTTTTTGGATCGGGCCGGTCGTAGCCCGTAATCGCCATCGCGTGGTTAAGCTGGCGAACCAACAAATATGTCGCGTCGTCTTTTGAGAGATTTTCCGTCTTTTCTTCCTTGGAAAACCCGTAAAGCGACTGGGGATCATAAATGTCGGGATGCATGATGCCGGTCGTATTGTCGGTTTGTCGCCCCATTTCCGAGCCGAACCAAACCGGACGCCCAGCGTCAATGGAGGCGGCGACTAGCTCCGCCATCCGTTCGGAACTGGTCTGGACAAAGCGAAGGGGAAATTGAGCGCCCGGGCTAAGCGCGGAATCTTTAAGCTCATAAACGACGCCGTCTTTTTTCCTCGAAAAGTTTCCCAGAGTGACGTAATCACTCGGATTAAACTTGATGTAGTCTTTCGCAAATTCTTGCGGGGAATATTGGCGAATCGCCGCCGGGGTTATCTGGGTTTTTTGGAGGCCGGGTTGACCGAGGCGCTGTCCCAAAATATCGAGAACTTTGCGGGCATCCGGAGTCAGGGCCGGAGCGTTTTCTCGGTAATTAAAACGAGTCGGTGGCGTTCCCAAATGGGTCGAAAGAATCTTCCAGACTCTCGATAAGGCGCGGGCTTTCGCTTCGAACGCCTCTTGAAGCGCCGCTTTCGAGGGACGTTTCTTCATGAGTTTCAACATTTCGCTGGTATAAATCGCGACCGCGGACTTAAGCTCTGAATTCATGAGGGCGGAGGATTTGGAACTCGCGGTTTCGGCCATCGCGCTCTTTGGAGCGAGCCCGTATTTAGAAACCAAGAACTGAAACCAATTGAACCAGCCGCCGTCCCCCGTGTCTGGAAATATCTTCCTCCGGAATTTCATGGATGATGTTCCCGCGCTACCCATTTTCGAAAAAACGGCCTTCATCACGTCTTCAAAATAGCTGTTCGCTTTTTCCAGTTTGCTGAAAAAAAAGATATAGTTCTCAGAGAATTCGAAATCGTTGGGGAGGCGCTTTTCGGCCAGAAGAGTCGAACGGATCATATTGCAACCCGCGAAAATCCAGCATCGGCCGGAGCTCGCTTGGTTGGTAATCGTTCCGTCCGGGATGGCGTTGGTATAAGAAGGATCATGCTGCGCTAAAATCGAGCGGTTCAAGGCGACGTTGGAAAACCCCAGATTCTCGACGGCGTCCCGGAGTCTTTTCGTCTCGGGCGAAGCTTTCGCGTTTTCCTCGGTCATGTTTTCGACCCAGTCACCGGAGACCTCGGGTTTAGCGCCGAGTTCTTTCGCCCATTGTTTTAGTTGGCGCAGAGCGGCTTTCTTTTTATTTTTTCGGTTTTGGGTTTGGTCCGGGGAAACGGGCCGCGCTTTTTCAGGCGACCGCGACTGTTTACCCGCCAAGCGCTTGGCGGCGGAAACTTTTTTATTTTGAGAAGCATTTGTATTCGAAGGACGCTTGGCGGAAACCGTATCGGGGGTTTTATCCTCGATAAGCGAGCGGGACTCCTCCGGGGAAGCGAGCGCGGAATCCCCCAAACTCTCTTGTCCTATGTTGATTGAGGAGATGGATTCTCCGGCATGGAATGCGGCGCCCACGGGCGCGGCGTCGGGGGCTACCTGCTTGTCCGCGAAATCAAAAGCGAAAGCGGAGGTTGAAATCTGGGCGAGAACGAGCGCGAGACTCAGGGCCGTTTTCGGCCATCGGCTGTCGCGAAACGAGGCGTTTGTCATAAAATCTCCCTTGAGCGTTTTTGATGCTCCTTTATTATAGCGGCGGACGCTTTCGCCGAAAAGGGTCTAAAGTCCCAACTGCCGTCTAGGCCTTTAGGAACTCTTAACGCAGAAATTATGCCTGAACTTTGGCGTGAAGAATATTTTGGACAAAACCGCTGGCGAATTTACTTTCTACGCTCAACAATCCCTGTAAATCTTATTTGAAAGCATTGACGCGGTTCATCAATATATTCTATCTTGATTATATAATCAATAATTAATTATCGGCGCCATGTCAAACAATCAGGAACTCATCTTCAAGATCAAAGCGGATTTCCTTAAGTCGCTCGCGCACCCCATCCGACTCGAGATCATCGAATATCTGAAGAACAAGGAAGCCTCCGTCGGCGCGATGGTCAAGGGGCTGGGCGTCGAACAGTCGGGGCTTTCGAAGCATCTGGCCGTCCTGCGCCAAGCCGGCATCCTGATTTCTCGCCAGGAAAAGGCGACCGTCTATTATTCGGTTCGGGACAAGGACATTTTCCATATCCTCCGGCCGATCGCGGAGATACTGCGAAAGAAGCTCAGCGAGACAAATGAGATGCTCGCGCATCTGGGAAAGCCGTGAATATTTTTTTGTCTAATATATGAACTATTCATCCTATAAGAATATAGTTTCGGTGGCATACCGGAGGGCGCCATGAGCTCCCCTGATCAAGGCCGCGCGAACGACAGTCTCAAATTCGGCCCGGGCATCGTGGAGTTGCGGCACATCGCGTCCAAGATATACGGAATCCGCGTTCGGCGCTATCTCGTCGCCAAGCTCAAGAACGTGCGGGAGTTGAGCCAGGCCAATCCACGGAGCGACCTATTCTGCGTACAGGTGGACGCCATGAACAACTCGCCGGAGGGAGCCTTGAAGCGTTTCAAGGAAATCGTCGCCAAGGCCGGATTGGGATCGTTTTTCGGGGTCGGCGGTGACCGGTAGATTTCCATGAATCAACCTTGCTGGCTCAAACTGACTCCTGAAGAATGCCGGCAGAGGATACTGGCCGACCCCAAGGACCTGGAGGCCCGGCTGGTAATGGGTATGACCTACCGTCTCTGCGGCGATCATCGAGCCGCAATCGAGATGTGGATGTCGATCTTGGAGATCAATCCCTCCCACGACCCGGCCAAGCAGCTTCTCCGTTCCCTGGAGAAGGAGCTCGACAAGGGCTTAATCCATCTCCAATGAACACGAACGCCGAGCCGCAGCTGGAAGTCCCAGGGGAAAGCCGGAGGAAGCGCATCGCGAAACTGCTGGTCTGTTGCGATGAAAGACTCCAGACACATCCCGACGACATGGCAAGTCTGATGGAAATCAGCGAGGCAATGTGGGATATGGGACGGCGCGTCGAAGCGCTCGAATTTTCCCGGAAGGTCTTGGCGCGTCACCCGGGCCACGCTGGGATGAGGGAAGTCATCCAACGTTATATGAGCAAGTTGGGCGGCGCCAGCTCGAGAGGATTTCCGCCGCAGAGAGACGGAAAAGGAGAAGAAACAAAATGACTGACATAGTTTATGAATGCGCCGTGAACAATACGCATCCGCAAAAGAAATTCGCGGTAACGCAGACGCAGCCGCCGGTCTGTTGCCAGAGGCCGATGATCCTGCTTAAGGCCGCCGCGCCGAGCCTGGCCTCGCAGACAGCCCCAATGATGGGCAAGTCGAAGCACGCGTCCGCCAAGGCGACGCCGGCGCAGAAGAAATAGTTGGGGAGGAGCGTCTCAAAGCGAAGGTCCCGGCTTAAAGGGACGAGGAGATAAAGCGAATGAAAACAGTAAAGAGAGTTAGTTTGGAATTGTTTGCGGCGGTCTTTGCCGTTGGACTGCTGGGATGCCAGAAGGCTCCGGCGCCAACGGATCAGCCGGCATCGCCCGCCGCGCTCACCCCGGCGACCACGGGGCAGGCCGCCGCGCCCGTCGTTCCCGCCCAGCCTCCGAGGTCGTAATCAAAGAGGCGGTTTAAGACTATCTCAGGCGCCGCCCAAAAGCGTAACGATCTTGCTCGGCGCGTTCGAGCCTTTGATGATGCGCAGGCGCTTGGGATCGACGCCGAGGCGCCTGCCGAGCAGGGCGAGGACGGATTGATTGGCACGGCCCTGCTCCGGCTTGGCGCGCACCCAGACCGCGAAGGCGTTAGGCCCGGTAGAGACGATCAGGTCGCGCTTGTCTCCGGCGCGCACCTTAACGCGGAACAGCGTCGCGGTCATTCTTCGTTTCCCCGCCCCGTTCTCTCGATGCCTCTCGGACGCGGTTTTCCTTGAGCCTTCCGAGAAGCCTCAGCATCCCATCCAAGATGGTGACGGGATGCGGCGGGCAACCCGGAATAAAGAGATCGACGGGCACCACTGAAGCGGCGCCGCCCAACTGCTCATTCGAGCCGATGAACGGCCCGCCGCTGATGCCGCAGGCGCCCACGGCGATGACGATGCGCGGAGGCGGGACGGCTTCGTAGGCGATGCGGAGGGCCTCGCTCATGTTTCGCGTCACCGGGCCGGTAACCACAAGGCCGTCCGCGTGGCGTGGCGAAGCCACGAACTGAACGCCGAAACGCCCCAGGTCGAAGACGACGTTGCCGAGCGCCGTCAGTTCCGCCTCGCAGGCGCTGCAACCGCCCGCGCTCACCTGGCGCAGCTTGAGGGAGCGTCCGAAGATGCGACGCATCTCCTGTCCCAAAGACTCGGCCAGCCTGGCCTCCTCTGAGGTCACCAGTAAATCCCCGCGTCGGCTGGCCGCCAAGCGGTGGTCTTTGGTGAAAGTGACGGCGCCCTCGGGACAGGCCGCCGTGCACTCGGCGCAAAAGAGGCAACGCCCCAGATCGAGGGCGAGCAAACCCTTCTCGTCGCCGGGTTGTCGCTGTTCGAGCGCCCGCGTGGGACAAGCGTCGACGCAGGCCGCGCAGCCCGCGACGCAAAGCTCCGGCCTGAGGACGGGCCGCCCCCGGAAGCGCTCCGGAAGGCCAGGGTCCTCGCCGGGAAACTTCGAGGTCCGATAGCCTTGCTTGATTCGGTTTTTTAGGATGTCGATCATGAAAGGTCCATGCTACAAGTCATGCCCGGCATAAGAGAGATTGAAGCTCTTGTTGCACAGCGGAAAATCCGATATCTCGCCTCCGCGCAGAGCCATGGCGACGCCGATCCAGTTGTGAAACGACGGATCGAAAACCTGGTACCACTCGTATTTCCCGTCGCGGCCGGTCTTGGCGATATGGCAGACCTCGCCGCGCCACCCCTCGATGAGCGAGACCGCAATCTGATTAGCCGCGGGCGCGCCGCAAGGGACAGCGCTTTTTCCCTCCGGAAGATGCCCCAGCAGACCTCGCAAGAATTCGAGGGACCGCTGCGCTTCCAGGAATCTCACCATCGCTCGAGCGAACACATCGCCGGAATCCAGTCTCATGACGGGGATATACCGGAAGCGGTAGAGCCCGAAAGGATGATCCTGCCGAACGTCCCGGTCGACTCCGGCCGCCCTGGCGCAGACTCCGACCAATCCCAAGTCGTCGCAGACCTTCGAGGAAATGACGCCGACGCCCTCCAAGCGAGAGATCACGGAGGGCTCGCCGAAAAACATATTTCCGACCTCCCGAACCTGAACGATGGAGCGCTTGACGGTCTCGATCATCTGGGCCCGCATCTCATCGGGCAGGTCGAAAGCCGCGCCGCCCGGCTTGAGGATGCCCTTGCCGTAGCGGTTTCCGGAGACGAGCATCAGCATATTGAGGAAATCGCCGCGCATGCGCCCAAAATACGCCGCCGCGGGGAGATAGCCGACGTCGTTACTGATCGCGCCGAGATCCCCGATGTGATTGGCGAGACGCTCCGCCTCCAGGAGAACGGCGCGAATCGCTTCGGCCCTCAGGCTAGGGGCGCATCCTGACAGAGCCTCCCAGACCGCGCAATAGGCCCAGGCGTGCGCGACGGCGGTATCGCCGCAGATCGACTCGGCCACGGCCAAGCTCCGTCGATCCAGGCCGGCGCTCAGCAGGCGCCGCGCGCCGCGATGCTGGTAGCCGAGCTGTATCTCCAGGTGGTGCACCGTCTCGCCGTGACATTGAAAACGGAAATGCCCTGGTTCGATGATGCCGGCGTGAATTGGGCCCACCGCCACCTCGTGAATCTCGGCGCCCTCCTCCTTAAAAAACGCGACCTTGTCGGGCGGAACAAGGCGC
Source organism: bacterium (assembly GCA_021822495.1). Taxonomy (GTDB): domain Bacteria; phylum Elusimicrobiota; class Elusimicrobia; order UBA1565; family UBA9628; genus JAKAQV01. Next base: position 222,589 of record JAKAQO010000001.1, read on the forward strand.
ACGGGCTTAAGCCAGGGATGCCCTTCCGGCACAATGCCGCAGTCCTCGTGAATCTCGCGCTCGAAAAGATGCGCCTGGGGAAGGTCGGGCGTCAGAGAAGGGTAGCGCGCCATGGGCTGGGACGCCGCCAAAAACAGCTTGCCGCCAGCGTCGTCGGCCAGCACGGCGAGAAGGCCGCCCGCCGTCCGATCCTTCTTGGCGTCGCGAACCAAGGCGCAAAGACGGTGACCCGTTGCGGCCATTTTAAGGATGGAGGAGCGGAATTCCTCGACCGACACGACCGGGACCTTGGAAAAGTCGACGGCCTCCCCATTTCGGATCGAGGCGAAGCGCGAGGTCGGGCTCATGACGCGCCTCCGTTGAGCAACCTCGCCGCGCCGCTCAAAACTGCGGTCAGTCGGCCCGGCAGCCACAAGCCGAGGAAAACGACGAGCGCCATGAAGACCATCGGGGCCGCGATCATGAGCGGAGAATCCCCCTGCGCGGAAAGTTCAGAATCGCTGTTCGGCGGGATCCCATAGACCACGGACAGGACGGTCGTGGCCATGCCGATAAAGATGACGGCGAGCAAACCGACAAATCCGAGGGCGACTCCGAACCGGTGGCCGTCAACAGCCGCGCGCAGGATGGAGAACTCACTGACAAACGGGGCGAACGGAGGCGAGCCCGTGATGGCCACAAATCCAAGCAGAAAAAGCGTCGCCGAGATCGGCGCTCGGCGCAACGCTCCTCGAACATGATCCATGGTCTTGCCTCCGAAGGCGCGGTGAATATTTCCCGCCGAGAGAAACAAGACGCCCTTGGTCAGGCCATTGTTGATGAGATGCAACAGCGCCGCGAAGCTCCCCGCCGGGCCAAGTCCCACGCCTAAGGCGAGGATGCCCATGTGCTCCACGCTAGAGTAGGCCAGCATCCTTTTAAAGTCGCGCTGGCCAATGATAAAGACGGCGGCGGTCGCCATGGAGAGAAGCCCTATCATGACGAGCAAGCCCTGGGCGAACTCGGAAAGCCCGGCGGCGGCGCAGATTTGGAACGCTCGAAGTATGCCCAGAAAAGGGCAGGCCGTGATGACGCCGGCCAGAATCGCTCCGGCCACGCCTGGAGACTCGCCATAGGCATCCGGCTTCCAGGAGTGAAGCGGGGCCAAGCCCATCTTCGTCCCGTAGCCGACCAACAGAAATATGAAGGCTCCTTTGAGCCACGGCAACGATAGCGTCCCCGCTCGGGAGAGGAGGGTATCGATGAGCAGGGGATCGCCGCGCCCCTCGAAGGGGATCGCGGCGAGAGCGAGGAAAAAGGTTCCCAGTAGCGCCAATCCGATGCCGAGAGAACCCATCATCAAGTATTTCCAGGTCGCCTCCAGGGATTTTTCGTTATGGTTGAAATACACGAGGGGCGCCGTCGCCAGCGTGGCCGCCTCCATGCCGACCCACAGAATTCCCATGTGCCGGCTCACGGCTACCAGGCTCACGGAAGCCAGAATGAAGGAGAGACAAGCCGTGAAGAGACGGTTGCGCCTTTCCTTGCGCAAGCGCAAGTATTCCAGGCAGTAGACGGAGCAGACGAGAAACATCACGCTCGCCAGGCTCAGGACGATCAAGCCCAGATCGTCGATCCGGAACCAGCCGTTCATGGCGGGCCCCGGCAACGTCTTCCAGCACGCCGCCACGATCGAGGCGTGGATCGTACAGCCGAAAGGAAGAAGCCACGGCCGCCGCTCGTCGCTATCCACGACGAGGGCCAACAACCCGACGAGGAGAGGCGCGCCGACCAGGAGAAGGTAGATCATGCTAGGCCTCGACCCTTCGGGCTCGGCACAGACGCGCAGAGGAAAGGTTCATAGCGTTCTAGTCGCTCAAGCGCGTCAGCTTTTCCGTGCTGATGGAGTCGAAGGCGCGCGCGATGTGATTGATGATGATTCCCATGACGAACACGGCGACGAAGACGTCAAGCAACACGCCCATCTCGATGATCCACGGAACCTGGTAGGCGATGGCCAGGCCGAAGAGGTAAACGCCGTTCTCGAAGACGAGGTAGCCGATGACCTGGGAAACCGCCTTGAATCGACTGATCATCATGAGCATCCCCATCATGACCGTCGCCAAAGACACCGGAATCAGCAGACTCGTCCTAAGTCCCGCGGGCACCGGAAGCCGTTCGGCGAGCGCGAAGGACACGCCGATGAGCGCCGCGCCGATCAAAAGCGACGGGATATAGCCGATCATCGGTTCCATCTCGCGCCGGATCTTCACTTCGCGGATGGCATAGAGCAGCACCCACGGGATTGCGAAGCCCTTGAGGATGAACATGCCGGCCGCCAGTAGGAGACCCTGGGGATGAAAGCCCTCCGCGCGGACGGTCAGGGGCAACACGCCCAGGCACATCCCTTGCAAGGCCACGATCTTGATGCATCCCGTCAAGGAAGACGACCCGAGCAGGTAGAGGCTCAGGAAGACGATGAAGGCGAGCAGCAGTTGCGAGAGTTGTCCCATTGTCTTATCTCAAGGTGAGAATGAGCCCGAAGGTCGCCGCGCAAATTGCGGCGACCAGGAGTTGGGGCACCCGGATCAGCCGCAAGCGCGCCATGCTCGACTCGACCAAACCAATGACGACCGCCGTCGCGGCCAGCCCCAGGACCAGCGATCCGACGCGCCCCGCAACGGGCATCTCGGGCAGGACCAGCCACACCAACAGGCTGGCCATGAGCACGAGTTTTAAGCCCGCCCCATGAAGGATGAAGGCAAGGTCGGGCCCGCCGTGATCCAGGACCATCACCTCGTGAATCATGGTAAGCTCAAGGTGCGTGTTCGGGTCGTCGACCGGTATCCGGGAGTTCTCCGCCAAGAGCACGACGAAGAGGCTGCCCAAGGCCAGGACGGCGCTGGCCGCAGAGCCTGGGCCGCCGTGGGGAGCGAACATCCGCGCCAAGGAGAGTTCACCGGACCGGTAGGCCAAGCTCGCGAAGGCCAGGATCAGCGCCGGCTCGGCGAGGCTCGAGAAAGCCACTTCACGGCTGGCGCCCATGCCCTCAAAGCTCGAACCCGTGTCCAGAGCCGCGGTGACCGTGACGAAACGGCCGAGCGCGAGCAAGTAAACGAAGAGAATCGCGTCCCCGTTAAAGGAGATGAGCGGCGTTCCGCTCAGGGGAACGAGGGACGAGGCGGCGAGGACGGCGGCCAGCGATACGACGGGACCGAGCCGGAACATCCAGGTCGTGGTCGTGCTGTAGACGGCTCCCTTGCGCAAGAGCTTAAGCGTATCGTAGAGCGGCTGCAGGACCGGCGGGCCCTTGCGGCCGGCGACGACGGCTTTCGTCTTGGTGATAATTCCCAGCATGACAGGCGGCGCGAAGACGAGCATCACGAGGTAGGACGCCACGAGTTTTAAAGTTTCCATAGAAGGATGATCACGAGGAAGGCCGAGACGTAAAGGAGATAGAGCTGGAGCCGTCCGTGTTGGAGCCGACGCGGCAGCGAAAGCCACTCCTCGAATTTCGTCGTCAGGACCGGGAGCCAACGTTCCAGCGCCGGGTCGGGCGTCCTGCTTTCAAAAGCGGCCTTGCCCGGCCAATAGCCGAGCGGCGGATGGACCTCCTCCCGAGTCGCCAGCGCCGCCGCGAAGACCCTCGTCAGCGGCATGGAATAAGACGAGCCCGTGTATTGCATCCGAGTCGTAGGCGCGGTAAAGCCGCAGCCCCAGGTAGGCCCCAACTCGACCTCGCGCCGCCGCAGGAGCGCGCTCCGAAACAGCCACAAAAGCGCGCTTAAGGCGCAGACCCCGGCGCCGAACAACCCGATGACTTCGAGAAGGCATGACCACTCCTCAAGGCTTGCCGAGACGGTAAGCCTCGCTTGCCCAACCACGTCGCTGGCGGCCGCGAAGGCCACATGAAGCGCCAAAGACGGAAACAAACCGATTGCGACGCAAAGCGCGGCCAGAAGCGCCATCGGGCCGAGCATGATCCAGAAAGGATCGCGCGCATCCCGCGCTCCCTCGGAACGCGGCTGGCCGAGGCAGGTCAAACCGTAGCACTTGGAAAACGCCGCCACGGCGAAAGCCCCGATGACGGACAGGGCCGCGGCGGCCAGGGCGGCGAAGAAAATCCCATGACCGATACCCGGCCGCAACAGCCAGCTGTAGATCAGCCATTCTCCCATAAAACCGTTGAGCGGGGGCAGGCCGCAGATGGCCGCGGCTCCGACCGCCATAAGACCGCAAGTCCACGGCATGCGCTTCTGCAGCCCGCCGCAGGCCTCGATGTCCCTCGTGCCAACCGCTTGGTAGACGGCGCCAGCCGAAAGGAATAGAAGCGATTTGAACAGTCCGTGGTTAAGCGTATGAAGGATCGCTCCGGCAAAGCCGAGCAAAGCCAGGAAGAAATTATGCTTGGCTAAGCCATAACACCCAAGACCGGCTCCGGTGAGGATGATGCCGATATTTTCGATGCTGCTGTAGGCGAGCAGTCGCTTGAAGTCGCGTTGCGCCATCGCAAAGGTAATGCCGAAAACGGCGGTGACGAGGCCCAGGGCGACGAGGAAGAACGCCGCCTCAAGTGAGACCGGACCCAAGAGGGAGAGTAGCCGGAGCAGGCCGTAGAGGCCCATCTCGATCATCACGCCCGACATGGCCGCTGAGGCGTGGCTCGGCGCGGCGGGGTGGGCCTCCTGGAGCCAGATATGCAGCGGCATGAAGCCCGCCTTCATGCCGAAGCCAACCAACGCAAGCAGAAAGACCGCCGCGCGTTCGGCGGCGGGTAGAGCCGGGGCCGCCGCGAAAGAGCTGAACTCCAGCGAACCCGCATTGCTCCCCAGGAGCGCGAATAACGCGAGCAAGCAAAGAGAGCCGACATGCGTGCATAGAAGATACAGCAACCCCGCCTTGCGGACCTCGGGTTTGCCGTGCTCGCAGGAGACCAGTCCGAAAGCGGCCAAAGCCATCGTCTCCCAGGCGATCATGAACAGAAGAGCATTACGGGCGGCGACGAGGAGGGCCATCGCGCCCACCAAGACAAGGAAGAAAAAACGGGCGGGAGTCGCGGGAATGTGGCCGTGCGAACCCGCGATATAGCCCTCGCCGTAGAGGCCGGCGCAGCAACCGACGACTAGGACGAGTAGAAGAAAACAGGCGGACAAGGAATCCATTCCGATATGGAATACGGCGCCGGGCACAAGCCAAGGCCAAAGAAGGTCGGACGCCCCTTGCCCCGCGAGCGTCCGCCAAACAAGCGTCCCTCCGGCGATGGCCGCCCCCGCCAGACCGGCGATCACGATGTTCCTCGCCCAACGATCATGCCGCGACATGAGGCCAGACAGGAGAGCCGCGACGCCGAGCGCGAGAACGGCGACCAAGAGTAGCATCATCCGAGTTGCCTCAAGCGAGCGAGCAGTTCAAGCGCCGGCGCGGGCTTGCCGAGCAACCGCCGAAAGTCGGCGTCGTGGAGGGCGGCGGCGACCTTCTCCAGGAGGGCCAGATGGGCGCGGACCGTGGGGCTGACCAAGGTCCAGACGATCTGGACGGGAGGATCATCGGCTTCCTTGAAGGATACCGCGTTCCTCAAGAAACACAGAGTCACGATCGGAAAATCAACGCCGAAGATCAGTGGGCTGCGCGCGTGAGGGATGGCGATGCCGTCGATGACGGTCGCGCCCCTGGCCTCACGGTCCCAAAGCGCCTGCGCCGCCAGAGCCTTGTCTCGGGGACTCGCCAACGGCAGGCGCTCCGCCACGGCCGCCAGCACGTCCTTCTTATCGGCGCCGGGGACATCGTAGTGGATGTTGCCCTCCAACAGAGAATCAAGCCGGTAGGAGGCTCCCCTGCCCTCCGGGAACTGATAAAGCGCGGCCGCCGGAATCCTGCGGTGATTGGCCCATTCCAGAAGGTCCACCCGGTTGAACCGGTAGCGACCGTTGATCATGAACGCCGGAAGACCCTCATCCTTGATCCACCGCGAGATCCTCGATTCGGGAACCCCAAGAATCTTCGCCGCGTCGCGCAGACTTAAATCCATAGCCTCCCCTGTCCTAGAGTTTCCATGCCAGCAGAACCAGCAAGAACAACGCAACGGCCAACAGATAATATTGGAGCCGGCTTCTTTGCCGGCGCTTGATCCACGCCAACAGGCCCACCGTGGCGGAGCCGGCGGGGATCAACAATCCGTCCAGAACTCGGTCGTCGGCGTGGCTTGAAAATCGGGATTCCGTCGGCCAGTAGCCCGCCGGAGCGTGGAAATGCGCGCGGATGGCCAGCACGGGCGCGAAGGCGCGCGTAAGCGGCTGGGCGTAAGACGAGGCGGTATATTGCATCCGCGCCGTCGGCGCGGTGAAACCGCAGCCCCAGGTCGGACCCAAGGCGATTCGTCGGTCAAGCAGGAGAAACCGCGCGAAGGCCAATAAGCCTCCGATAACAATGACGCAGGCGCCGATGAGCCCGATCAAGCGGGCGCCGTCTAAGAAGCCGGCCAACGCGGGATGAACGGAACCCGGCGACATACCGCAGACGGTGGCGGCCGCCTGTTGCGCAAGGGAGAGCGCGGGACCCGGCCAGACGCCGATGAAAACACAGAGCGCGGCCAGCGCGGCCATCGGGAAGGTCATGACGAGTCCGGGGTCTTTCGCGGACTTGGCGGCTTCCGTTCGGGGAATGCCCAGGCAAAGGACCCCATAGGCTTTCGTAAAACAGGCCAGCGCAAGACCGCCGATAAGCGCCAGTCCGCCGATGGAAACGGCGGCCAGCCGCGCTTCGCCGGCCGTCACGGCGGAACTCGACGCCATGTACACCAGCCACTCGCTGACGAAACCGTTGAACGGCGGTATTCCCGATATCGCCGCGGCGCCGATCAAGGAGAGCGCCGAGGTCCAGGGCATCAACCTCAAAAGCCCGCCGCCGGCCTCGATCTCCCGCGTTCCCAGCGCTTGGTGAAAAGCCCCGCTGCCAAGGAAGAGGAGCGATTTGAACAGGGCGTGATTGAGAGTATGAAGGATCGCGCCCGCGAAACCGAGGAGCGCCAACTCGGGCCTGTGATGCGAAAGCCCCAGACAACCCAATCCAAGCCCCAGCGTGATGATCCCGATGTTCTCGACGCTGTGATAGGCGAGCAAGCGCTTCAAATCGTGCTGCGCGAGAGCGAAAAGGACGCCGCCGACGCCGGACACCGCTCCCGCAAGGACCAAGACGATAGCCCATACGTCCGAGACGGAATGGAGAATCCAGATCAATCGAAGAAAACCGTAGATGCCGACCTTGATGACGGCGCCCGACATAACGGCCGACACGTGGCTCGGAGAGGCAGGATGCGCCTCCTGCAGCCAGATATGAAACGGAGCGATGCCCGCCTTCATGCCGAAGCCGACCAACGCGAGCAAGAGTAGCAGTGTGGATTGCCCCGCGCTGGGGGGCATGACCGCCCGGATTCCCTCGAAATCCAGAGTCCCCGCCGCGCGGCCCAGGATCGCGAAAAGGACGAAAAGGGCCAGGGTGGCGGTGTGCGTGCAGATGAAGTAAAGGAGGCCCGCGCGCCGCGCCTCGGGATGTTCGTCCTCGATGATGACGAGAAAGAAGCTACTCAGCGCCATCAATTCCCAGGCGAACAGGAAGAGAATCGCGTTTTGCGCGCAGACGACCACGACGAGGGACGCCGTCAATATAAGGAACAACGGCCTCACCGACTTGCTCTTAGAGAGCCCTTCGGAACGTCGGATGTAGGCCTCGCCATAGATGCCGGACAAGAGGCTTACGATGAGCACCGTGAACAGGAAAAACGTCGAGAGGCCGTCCAGGGATACGGAAAGACGCGCCCAGGGCAGGGACCATCCCGCCGTGATTCCCGACGATCCGCTAAAAGCCGCGCTCCCAACGGCCGCCACGAGCCCGGTCAGGCAGCCCATGACCAGAAACAACAAGGACATCGCGGCGGCGATCTTGGGATATTGAGCCGTCAAGGCCGAAACGAGGGCGCCGACAAGCAATATGGAAATGGACGCGATCAGCATGCCACGCCCGACTCCATAACGCGATAGCCTTTCATAGTCAAATCAGCGCGGAGATTTCGACAAAATCCCGTCGCTCCAAAGATATTCTATCGTAGCATTTGCGAAAAAAGGAATCAATAGTTATAGGATAATATAATCATATATAAAGAAAAAAATTTCGCATTGTTAGGGGCGCGAAAACCCCCAATAAGTTCATCGCCTGGCTGGAAAGCTAAAAAAAGGGGCTATGCCGTTTCTCCATAATTCTTAGGGACGGCTCTGTCCCGACCTTAAGATGATGAGGAAAAGGGGACAGTCCCCTTTTTACGCCGCGACCTTGGTTTTGAGGCGATTTTTGAGAGACTCAAACTGATCCCAAAGCTCCTTGGGAAGGGTCTTGCCGAATTTTTCGAAAAAGGCCTTGACCCCGTCGAGTTCCGCCGTCCAATCCTCGGACTTAACCTCAAGAAGCTTTTCAAGAGTCTGTCCGGAAATATTGAGCCCGGACAAGTCCAAGGCGTCTTTAGTCGGCACAAAACCAATGGGAGTTTTTTCGGCTTTCCCTTCTCCATGACAGCGGGATAAAATCCATTCCAAAACTCTTAGATTTTCGCCGTAACCGGGCCAGAGAAATTTCCGGTTCTCATCTTTTCTAAACCAATTGACGTGAAAGATTTTCGGCGGCTTTGAAACCTCGCTTCCCATTTCAAGCCAATGGGCGAAATAATCTCCCATGTTGTATCCGCAGAAAGGAATCATCGCCATCGGGTCTCGGCGGACTTCGCCGATTTTGCCGTCCGCAGCCGCAGTTCTTTCGGAAGCCATCGTAGATCCGACATAGACCCCGTGAGACCAATCAAAAGACTCAAAAACTAACGGCGCCAAACGCTCCCGGCGGCCGCCGAAAATAATCGCGGAAATGGGCACGCCTTCGGGGTCTTCCCAGTTGGGAGCGATGGACGGACATTGATTGGCCGGCGAGGTAAAGCGGCTGTTGGGGTGAGCGCCTAAAACGGGCTTTCCCGCCGCGTCTTTCATTCCCGGTTTCCAGGGCTTGCCGTCCCAGGCAACGCCGGAAGCCGGCGGCTGGCCTTCCCCGTCTTCCCACCAGACGCTCAAATCATCTCCTAAAAGAACGTTGGTGTAAATGGTATTTCTGGCCATCGTCTTCATCGCGTTGGGATTGGTCTTTGAATTCGTTCCCGGCGCGACGCCAAAAAAGCCTGATTCCGGGTTTAAAGCCCACAACCGTCCGTCTTTTCCTTTTCTCAGCCAGGCGATATCGTCTCCCAATGTCCAGATTTTGTAACCCTTGCCCTTAAGACCTTCCGGCGGAATCAACATCGCGAGATTAGTCTTTCCGCACGCGGACGGAAAAGCCGCGACGATATAATCGGTTTTGCCGTTTTTCTCGATTCCTAAAATCAACATGTGTTCGGCCAGCCATTTTTCCTGCCGAGCCTGCCAGGACGCGATGCGCAAAGCCAGGCATTTTTTTCCCAAAAGTGCGTTTCCGCCATAAGCCGAACCGGTTGAGACAATCGTGTTGTCTTCCGGAAAATGAAGGATAAAGCGGTGCTGAACGTCCAAATCCGCGCGGGTATGGAGACACTTGGTATAGGCGCCATTAGTCCCTAATTGCTCCAAGACCTTGTCTCCCACGCGAGTCATGATCAGCATGTTTAAAACAACATAAAGGGAATCGGTAATCTCAACTCCAATTTTGGAAAAGGGGGAACCAATCGGCCCCATCGAAAAGGGGATGACATACATCGTTCTGCCGTGCATTGAGCCTTTCAAGATTTCAGCGGATTTTGCGTAACCTTCTTCCGGAGACATCCAGTTATTAGTCGGCCCCGCGTCTTCTTTATTCTTAGAGCAGATGTAGGTTAAATGCTCGGTGCGCGCGACATCGCTGGAGTGGGAACGGCTGTAATAGCAACCGGGATATTTTTCTTGATCCAAGGGAATAATAAAACCGCGGGCAATAGCCCTTTTAGTCAGGCGATCTTTTTCGCCGGGAGTTCCGTCCACCCAATAAATTTGATCCGGTTCGCCCACTTTTGCCGTCTCGTTGACCCAATTTCCCAGTTCCTTATGTTTGATTGTTTTCATGGCATCCTCCGTTCAAAAATCCAATTTCAACCTTAAATATGAATATATTCCCAATTTAGCATATAAACTGAGAATGTTCAAGAAACTCCCAAGTGCGAAAGAATTTCCTGGCCTTCCTTGAGTCTCTTGGCCAAAATCTCGGCAATGGGCCGCAAAATTCTGAAAATATCACGATCCCGAATGGAGTAATAGACCGTCACCTTCTCTTGCCTTGAACTCACAATGCCTGATTGTCGCAAAATCGCCAAATGCTTGGAAAGACCGGACTGTTCCACGCTTAAATTTTTTACCATCTCGCCAACGGAAGATTCCTTGTCTTTCAGGTATTCAATAATCTGAAGCCTGACCGGATGCGCCAAGGACTTAAGGAAATCCGCCTTGATCTTAAACACCATCTCCTCGTTTTTTTGCATATTCTGAGTATATGATATTAAATCCGGTCTTCATCCGTAATCATCCGATATCCCACTCCTAGTTCGGTTTTAAGATACTGAGGCCGCAAGGGGTTTTTTTCTATTTTTCCGCGCAATTGATGCATATAGATGCGCACTGAATCTAATCCAGCGTCCTTATCCGGGCCCCAGGCCTCCTCAAGTATTTGCTCTCTAGTTACCACCCGCCCCGCATGAAGAACCAAAATAGCGAGAATCCGGTATTGAATCGGAGACAGATGGATTTCATGCCCCCCGAGCCGGACATGACGCTTGGATAAATCAACTTCCAGGCTCCCAGTCTTAAAAATGGGAGAATCCTTGTCTTTGGTCCCAAGTCTTCGCAAAGACGCCCGGATGCGCGCCAATAATTCCGAACTCCCAAAAGGCTTGGTCAAGTAGTCATCCGCTCCGGCGTCCAAACCCGCCACTTTATCCCCCTCTTGTCCCCGCGCGGAAATAATAATGACGGGCACCTTTGACCACTCCCGAATTCGCTTAACAACCTCGATTCCATCGGTATCCGGAAGCCCTAAATCCAAAAGAACGACCGCCGGATGATGAGAGCGCAAATACTCAAGCCCGGTTTTTCCGGTGACCGCTTCCAGAGCCTTAAAGCCATGCCCGGACAAGGAAGCCGCTATAAATCTCCGAATGGAAGAGTCATCTTCAATGAGCAAAATAGTTTTAGACATGGAAAACGTCCAGGGGAATGAGGATTTTAAACACCGCCCCGCCGCCCGCACGATTTTCGACCCAAATTTTTCCGCCGTGGGCTTTAATAATCGCGCGACAAATGGTCAGCCCCAAACCGGTCCCCATTTTTTGCTGGGCCTGGGCGCCGCGATAAAACTTATCAAAAATTTGTTCCGCATCCGCTGGATCAAGACCGGGACCGCGATCGGAGATTTGAATCAAACACTCCCCGCCCTCAATGGAAGCGCTGATATCGAGAGGAGAATCCGCGGGAGAATATTTCGTCGCATTGTCAAACAGATTAATGAAGACCTGCTCAAAAAGAACGTCGTCAACCTCGATTAAGGGAAAATTTTCCGGGATATTAATATTTAAGACCTTTCCCGAAAAAGCCGCTCCTAATTTATGAATTGACGATTCTAAAATCTCTTCCAAGGACGCTTTTTTACGGTTGAGCAAAATCCCACCCGCCTCAAGCTGGGTCGCATGCAGAAGATTGGCGACTAAACGGCTGAGGCCAAGACTGGAATCATGGATATTTTTAATCAACTCCTTGACCTCCTCCACATCCGCGAAGGAATTTCGCTCAAGCAGGGTCGAAGCGGAACCGATAATCGCAGCCAAGGGCGTTCTGAGATCGTGAGAAACCGAACTCAGGAGAGAATTTCTCATTTTTTCGGACTCAATCTCAAGCTGGGACTGGCGAGTCGTCTCCTGAAGCCGGTAGACCTCCAACGCCAAAGCGATTTGATTACTGAAAGCCTCCGCGAGGTACAATTGCTCCGGAATCAAAAGCCGGTTTTTATCCTTGGGTTTGAGTCTTAAAGTTCCCACCGAGGCATTGGCCCCCTTCAAGGGCAGATAAATGGCGTCCAAAAACGGAAGGGTTTGGGTGCCGAATCCCGCGGCTTGTCCAATATCGTAGACCCATTGCGCAATGGTCAATTCCTTAGCGTCAATGGACTCTTCTTTGGGAACCCATTCACTTAAAGTCACATTTCCCTTTTTATCCGGCAAGAATACGGCAACTAAGCCGTCAAAAACCTCCGCCAAATGTGGGATGGCCACGGCAAGAATGCCTTCCGTTCCAATGGCGACCGCCAAGCGGCGGCTGAGGCCGTGAAGGGCCGCGCTTCGCCGCTCGTTAATCTGGGCAATTTCCGCTTGGCGCCGAATCGCGACCGACAAATGGCTGATGAGAAGCGAAACCGCGAGGAAAATAATAAAAGTCAAAACGTACTGGCTATCAGATATGGCAAAATTAAACCGCGGCGCGACAAAAAAGAAATCGAAAGCTAAAACGCTTAAAACTGACATCCACGCCGAAACCCAGCGGTCTCCCCGGGAAGCGACGAGAACCGTTCCTAAAAGATAAATCATAATGATATTAATCAAGGACAAATGCGAATACACTAAAAAAGAAATCAACGTACACAAAAGAAAAGTCCCAAAAGCCAGGGCGTAGTTTAAAGAGGAAGATGAATTGTCCCGCGGAGCCTCCGGCTCGGGCTGAGCGCTTCCGCCTAAACTTCCCATGACCGCGCAGACCTCAATTTCCCCGCTTTTTCGAATCACTTCCTCTAAAAGATTTTCCCCTCTCCAATAATCCTTAAAACTTCTTTTGGGGGATTTTCCCATTATGATTTTAGTGATGTTCTTGGAACGGGCAAAACTGACAATCTCTTCCGCCACGTTCATGCCAGTCAGGGTGATCGTCTCAGCTCCCAACTGTTCGGCGAGCCTTAAATTATCAATGGCCGCGTCGCGGGCGGAAGAGGAAGAAATTCGCCCGGCTGAATCGACAAAAACCGCCGTCCATTCCGCCTGTAAAGCCGACGCCATTCTTTTGGCGGCTCGAACGAGTTTCGCCGACCCCGGCCCCGGGCCCACGCAGACAAGAATCTTTTCAGCCGTCGGCCAGGTTTTTTCATCCGGTTCCTTGCCGCGTCGGGCCTGCACCTGGGCGTTCACCCTTTCGGCCGTCATCCGCAACGCCAACTCCCGAAGCGCCGTCAAATTTCCAATCTTAAAGAAATTTTTCTCCGCGATGCGGGCCTGCTCGCTTAAATAGACCTTCCCGTCTTTTAAGCGCTCGATGAGTTCCTCGGGCGGCAAATCCACCAGCTCAACCGAAGATGCGTTTTCGATAATAAAATCGGGAATGGTTTCCCGAATCGTCACTCCCGTAATCTGGGACACGACGTCGTTTAAACTCTCTAAATGACCGATATTGACGGTCGTATAAACGTCGATTCCGCACGCCAAAAGTTCCTGAACGTCTTGCCAGCGTTTGACATGCCGGGAACCCGCGGCGTTGGTATGGGCGAGCTCATCAACTAAAATTAAGGCCGGCGCGCGCAGAATGGCCGCGTCCAAATCAAATTCCTGAAGTTCGACGTTGTGATAGAGGATTTTCTTTCTGGGTAAGACTTCAAGGCCGGCTAATCTCTCTTGAGTTTCTTCCCGCCCGTGGGTTTCAACTACGCCAACGAGGACATCCAACCCTTCTTCTTGCCTTAGGCGCGCGGCCTCCAGCATTGAAAACGTCTTTCCCACGCCAGGCGCCGCGCCCAAAAAGACCTTGAGTTTTCCAGAAAGCTCAGCGTGTTCTTCCTTTTGAACCTGGGAGAGAATTTCTTCGGGACTCGGGCGTTCGGCCATTGTTTTACTTCATTGTAGCGATTCGGCCCCATTCAATCAAGGAGCATATAGTCTGTAAACAACTCTATTTTGGCGCGGAGGCTAATTTTACTTTGACCCAGACATTGATCCGCTCAAAAGACTCGGATTCGTTTGAAGGAGATCTGCGTCCTCCCATTCCCCCGCGACGACCGCCCATCCTTATGGAAAAATCTTGTCCATACTTTCCAGCCATTTGAGCTTTGGTTGAGCGAGTGTGCGGCACAACCAAGACATAAAGATTTTTTGCGTCATTGGCGAAAGCAAACTGAATTCCGCCTGAATCATCCGAGTCTTCCTGCTCCTGTTTAAGCCAATCTTTATCATTACCATCGACAGTAATTTTTCTGTCGCGCCAAAGGCTCGTATCGCTGGGCCCCCACCAAAAAGCGCGAACCTCTGGGGCAATCAAACAAAACACCACCGTGAACACAAGAATTAAATTAAACCGCCGCATCATTTATTAGACGTCTCCGAAGCCCAAGAAGTGTCAGGACCTAAAATGAACGCGACACTTTGCGGCTCACCCAAACGTCCAACTATAAGAACGGCCTCGCCACATAAGGGCCGCCAAGGGAGGAATTATGGAAATGAACATCCGCACCATCAGTCGAATTATGTTGGTCATGATGCTGGTCTCAACTCTGGGAATAGTTTCAGGCCTTGCTCCAGCCTACGGTCATGGGGATTCCGGTGGACAGTCGTGCCATCGGCATGGAAAGTGGGGTTCAGGCGGGCCCTTGATGCTGACAAAAGGACAACAAAAGAAAATGAAAGCCGCCTTTCAAGCTGAGCGCCCTATCATCACGCCTCTGCGCCGAGCCTTGCGCGACGCGATGATTAAACTCAAAGACAAGGTTGAGGATAAAGCGTCTGACTCTGACATTCAGATTGCCTTGAAAAATGTCAAGGCGGCCAAGAAGGCCTTAAGAGCGGAGAAGCGGAATTTTCGGGCTAAGATTGCCGCTATTCTGACGCCCACTCAACGAGCCCAGGCCCTCATCTTCCGTATGCGGCGGAAAATGGCTTTTAAGCGCCGCTATATGGGACGTTTCGGCAAACACGGTCGCGGCTATTGGATGAGAAGAGGCCACGGACAGGGAGAAGGAAACTCTGAAGACGCTCCCGCGTCCCAAGGACAATAAGGGCCGTTAACCTGCTTAAAAATTCGGCCGGGAAGGTTTAGGAACCTCCCCGGCCGAAATAATCCAATCCCAAATCTACTTAAAAAGAAATTAAGCAATTAATCTCTTCATTTCCTCTTTTCCTTACGAGAGAGATACGGCAAATCCGAGCGAGTCCAACCGCCTCCCAAAGCGGCGATTAAAGTGACGGTTTGTTGCAGGCGATTTCCCAAATCCACCATGGACGCGATTTTATCTTGAAGCATGATGGTTTGGACCTGAATCACGTTCAGATAATCGACAGTCCCGCCTTTATACATGGCCAGTTCCAAATCCACGGACTTTTCAGCGTCTTGAGTCGCCGCGTCTTGTTGAGACTCCTCTTGAGATAAGAACTCCAAAGAAGACAGGGCGTCCTCGACCGATTGAAACGCGGATAAAACCGTTTGCCGATATGCCGCGACCGAAGCCTCATAGGCCGCATGGGCTTGCCTGATTTCCGCCCGGCGCACTCCGAATTCAAATATATTTCCGCTCGCGTTAACCCCCAAAGACCAAAACTCGCTGGGAAGGGTAAAGAGATTGGCCCAGGTCACATTTTTATTTCCACCTTGTGCCGAGAGAGACAAACTTGGGAAATAGGCCGCGCGCGCAAGGCCGATATTTTCATTGGCAACCAGCATTTGCCGTTCGGCTTGGGCAATATCAGGACGTCTTTGTAAAAGAGTGCTGGGAATGGTGACTGGAACTGGCGGCACAAGGCCGCTAATAGAAGAAGAACTGAGCAAAAAACTGGAAGGCGATTTTCCAATCAAAACCGCAATGGCATGTTCATATTGTGCCCGCGAAATCTTAAGAGCGCTTTCTTGCGCTTCGGCCGCCTCAAGTTGCGCTTTAGCCTGGACAATATCGGCGTCAGAGGCCACCCCCCCTTGATGGCGATTTTCCGTTAACTCTAGAGCTTGAGAGTAGTCGCCAATGGACTCCTCCATAACGGCAATCTGCATATCCGCTGACTCAATCGCAAAATAGTCATTCGCGAGAGTTTCTTCCATAGTCAAAATCGTATTTTGATAGGCCGCAGCGCTCGCCTGAGCCGAGGCTTTGGCTCCCGCAAAGGCGTCATAAGCGGAAAAGGGATTAATAATCCAAGCGGGTCTTCCGTAAAGCTCGAAATTGTCGTAATAAACGCTTTGGACGGAAGTGAAGTTTTGGGAGGCATAGGAACGCTGAACGATAGCCGAAGCCGGCAAGGTTGGGAAAAAACTGTCCCAATCAATATTGACTTCTTCGACCGCCTCTTTAAGCTGGGCCCTTGCTTCTAAAAGATTTTGGTTGGAAGAAGACAAAACCACCTCAAGATTATCTAAACGCGAATCATTAAAAATTTCCCACCAGGACCTTTTTAAAACCTGATCTCCCGGAGTCGCCACCACCCATGTCCCGGAAGAAGCCCGCGGAAGCTCTTTAAATTCCTTAGCCGCTTCCACCTTGGGCGGGTGATAAGCCGGGGCGCAAGAAATAAAGAGAAATCCGAAAATCATGATGAGTAACGCCCAAAGCATCCCCGAGGTCTTAAATTCCATTTCGCATTATTCTCCCAAAAAACTTTGAAAAAGAAAATCTGGCGAACTCCATTCTTAAATCTTCCATATACAAATAAATCACGGGAGTCGTAAATAAGGTCAGCATTTGACTCACCACAAGTCCCCCGATAATCGCAATGCCCAAGGGCCTGCGAAATTCAGATCCGGTCCCGCTTCCCAAAGCCAGGGGAAGAGCGCCAAAAAGCGCGGCCAAGGTCGTCATCGTAATAGGCCTAAAGCGCAAGAGAGCCGCTTCTTTAATCGCCTCCAATGGATTCTTTTTTTCTTTGCGTTGCGCCTCGATGGCAAAGTCAATCATTAAAATCGCGTTTTTCTTCACAATTCCAATCAGCAAAATGATTCCAATCAAGGCAATGAGGCTTAAATCGGTATGCGTCATCAAAAGAGCGATCAAAGCTCCAGTGCCAGCCGAAGGCAGAGTTGAGATAATCGTTAATGGATGAATATAACTTTCATACAAAATTCCAAGGACAATATAAACCGCTAGGAGAGCGGTCATCACCAGGGAAAATTCATTTGCCAATGAGGCTTTGAAGGCCTGCGCGGTTCCAGAGAATTGTCCAATAATGGAAGAAGGAAGATGCATCCGAGATTCCACTTGTTCGACCGCGTCCACCGCTTGCCCTAAGGCGAAGCCTTTACGCAAATTAAAAGAAATCGTGACCGATGGAAACAACCCGCTATGATTGACCACCAAGGCCGCATGAGTTTCTGAAATTCGCGCGAAAGCGGAAAGAGGAATCTCATTTCCTGAGGGAGTTTGTATGTAAATTTCTTTTAAGGTCTCTGGTGAATACCAATACTGGGGAGCTACTTCCATCACTACATAATACTGGTTCATTTGCGTATACATCGTGGATACCGGTCGTTGTCCAAACGCGTCATAAAGTTGATTATCAATGCCCGCGGCCGTGAGTCCAAAACGCGAGGCTTGATCTCTGTCGATTTGTATCCACTCCTCAAGACCGCTGTTTTGCTGGTCGGTGTTGACATCCGCAAGCTCAGGCAGTTTTCTCATTGCCGATAATAATTTAGGCGCCCACCCATTGAGCAGTTTTAAGTTCGCGCTCCGAAGGGTGTATTGATATTGGGAATTAGTTAACCTTCCGCCCACCCGAATATCTTGAACCGGCTGAAGAAAAAGCCGCGCTCCAGAAATAGCCGCCGTTTTTTTTCTAATTTGAGACATCACTTCTTGGATTGGCGGGCGCTCGCCGTTTGGTTTTAGGGCCACAAACATCCTTGCCGTATTCATACCGCCGGAACTTCCGGTAAAAGCGGCCAGGTCAACGACGGCAGGGTTAGACAAAACAATTCCAATAAATTGTTTGAGTTTTTTTTGCATATCGGTAAAGGAAATATCCTGATCCGCTTGAATACCGCCCATAAATCTTCCCGTGTCTTCTTCCGGAAAAAAACCTTTTGGAATGTAGGCAAAGAGAGCCGCGCTCGTGAGGACCGCGGCAATAACGCTGAAAAGAACCTTTCTTTTGTGCCTTAAGCTCCAGTCTAAACCCAGCGCATACATTTTTATTATTTTGTGAAGAATTTCATCGCTTTTTTTATGAAAAGAACTTTCCTCAAATTGCGCATTCGATTTTAAGAGTTTCGCGCACATCATAGGGGTCGTCGTCAAAGAAATCACCATGGAAATAATAATCGCCAAAGATAAAGTCATGGCAAATTCCCTGAGCAGTCTGCCCACAATTCCGCCCATCATAAGAATGGGAATAAAAACGGCGATCAAAGAAACGCTGATTGAAAGAACCGTAAACCCTACCTCTGCGGCGCCCTGAAGAGCGGCCTCCATGGGGGAATCGCCTTTTTCAATATAGCGCATGATATTTTCAATCACGACCACGGCGTCATCTACGACAAAGCCTGTGCAAATAGTCAAGGCCATTAATGAAAGGTTATCAATAGAGTAGTGCAACAAATACATCGCGCCAAAGGTTCCCAAAAGAGACAAGGGAACCACCACCGCGGGAATTAAGGTCGCCGAAAGATTGCGGAGAAATAAAAAAACCACAAACACAACCAGAAGAATCGAAATGAGCAACGTTTGCTCCACATCCACGACCGAAGCGCGCACAGTGGTCGAGCGGTCAATAATGACGGAAAGTTTAATTGCTGCCGGAATGGAAGCCTGGAGTCTTGAAAGGAGACGCTTAACGCGGTCCACGGTATTAATCATGTTTGCGCCGGGTTGGCTAAAAAGCACCAGAAGAACTGCCGGTTTTCCGCTTGAAAAACCCGCGTTTCTTAAATCTTGAACGGAATCAACCACATCTCCCAAATTGGAAAGCCGAACAGCGCTTCCATTTTTATAAGCCACAATCAGTTTCTTATAATCACCCGATTTAAAGAGCTGATCCGTAGCCTCAAATTCCCAGGTCTTATCGCCTTTGGAAACGCTTCCCTTGGGCTCATTAGAATTCGCATTGTATAATACAGCGCGAATATTTTCGAGGCTGAGCCCTAAGTGGCTCACCGCTTGGGGATTAAGCTCAACTCGAACCGCCGGAAGAGAACTGCCGCCAACGAAAACCTGGCCGATGCCGCGAACCTGTGAAAGTTTTTGCTGTAAAATCGTCGAAGCCGCGTCATACATTTGAGCCTTGGTGGCCACATCCGAAGTTAAAGACAAGATTAAAATCGGCGCGTCCGCCGGATTGACTTCCCGCCAGGTTGGATTATTGGGAAGGTTCGCAGGCAAGTTCGCGCGCGCGGCGTTAATAGCGGCCTGAACATCACGGGCAGCAGCGTCAATATTTCTTGAAAGATCGAATTGCAATACAATACTGGTCGAACCCTCATAACTTGTCGAGGTCATCTCGGTTACGCTCGCAATGGTTCCCAACTGCCGCTCTAACGGAGTCGCAACCGAGGAAGCCATAATATCCGGGCTGGCGCCTGGAAGAGACGCCGAAACTTGAATGGTGGGAAAATCAACTTGGGGAAGCGGAGAAACGGGAAGAAGGAAAAAAGCGGCGATCCCCAAAAGCGCCAAGGCTGCGGTCAAAAGAGCCGTTCCCACGGGCCGACGAATAAAAATCTCAGAGATATTCAAACAGACTCCGTAATTTGAGGGAAGTCTCTTTTGCGGACAATCCAATTCTTGAGTCGATCAAACTGAAGATAGATGACCGGCGTCATTAAAAGCGTCATGGGCTGACTAATCAATAGTCCGCCGATAATGGAAATCCCCAAGGGCCTTCTGAGTTCCGCTCCCATTCCAAAACCAAATGCCAGGGGAACCGCGCCTAAAAGGGCGGCCATGGTCGTCATCATAATGGGACGAAACCTCAAAAGACAAGCTTGATAAATGGCCTCTCGTGGAGACTTTCCCTCCACTCTTTCCGCTTCCAGAGCAAAGTCAATCATCATAATGGCGTTTTTCTTAACAATTCCAATAAGCAAAATAATTCCGATCAGAGAAATAATGTCGAGATCCTGCCGCGTGAGTATTAAGGCCGCCAAAGCGCCCACTCCTGCCGATGGCAAGGTCGAGATAATCGTTAAAGGATGAATGTAGCTTTCATAAAGAACTCCCAAAACGATGTAGACAGCCACCAGGGCCGCGATAATAAGAATCCACTCATTCGAAAGAGAATCTTCAAAAGACTGGGCCGTTCCGACAAAGCCAATGGATAAACTTTCTGGAGCCGCTATTTTTTTCACCGCCTGGTTAATCTCAGACACCGCCGCCCCAAGAGAAGTTCTTGGGGCTAAATTAAAAGACAAGGTAACCACTGGAAATTGGCCCTGATGATTAATGACTAAGGGAGCTGAAACTTCTTCCGCGCTCACAATGCTTTTAATGGGCGTTGGGATACCTCCGGTGGAAAAACTTTGTGAATTTCCCATGGCCATTCCACCCGGGGTTCCGGCATTGGCGGAGGTGGGGACATAGATGCGTTCTAAAGAATTAACGCCTTCTTTCCATTGCGGCAAACTCTCCATCACAACATGGTACTGATTAGAATCGGTAAAAATAGTTGAGACTTGGCGCTGCCCAAAAGCGTCATAGAGAATATTGTCAATCGTCTGCGGCAAAATTCCAAGCCGAGAAGCATTATCGCGATCGATGTTTAGCTTGAGTCCCAATCCTCCATTTTGCTGATCCGTGGCGACATCAGTCAGACCCGGCAGGGTTTCAAACAGAGAAACCAGTTTCGTGGCCCACTCGTTTACGATATCCATATTGGGCCCCTCAACCGTATATTGATATTGAGTTCGGCTCACCTGATCGGCAACAGTGAGTTCCTGAACCGGCTGCAGATAAAGCCGTATTCCAGGAACAACGCTCAATTCTTTATTTAATCTTCGAATCACTTGCGCCGCGGAAGGCCTTTGGGAAATCGGTTTAAGATTAATTTGAACGCGCCCGCTATTCTGGGTGATGTTGGTGCCGTCTATGCCAATAAACGAGGTCAGACTTTGAACCGCCGGATCTTGCAAGATAACATGACACAAACTTTGCTGGCGACGAGCCATTTCCATAAAAGAAATAGTTTGCGGGGCTTCTGAAATTCCTAGTAAAGCCCCCGTGTCTTGATTGGGCAAGAACCCTTTTGGAACCATCCAAAAAAGAAGACCTGTTAAAATTAAAGTCGCTCCAAAAGCCCACATCGTTTCTTTTTGGCGCGCTAAAACCAGCTTCAAATAATATTCATAAATCGAAAAACTTCGGTTATAGATATCCTCAAACCAACTCAAAAAAGAGCGCGTCTCTTCTTTTTTGTGATGGCGCAAAATTTTAGAAGCCATCATCGGCGTAGAACTCAATGAAACCAGGGCAGAAATGAGAATCGTTACCGCCAAAGTGACGGCAAATTCCTTAAATAATCTCCCAATGATATCGCCCATAAAAAGAAGTGGAATTAAAACCGCAATGAGGGAAATCGTCAAAGACACGATGGTAAAAGCGATTTCTTTTGATCCCTTTAAAGCCGCCTCGAGCGGAGAATCCCCTGCCTCAATATACCTTTCAATATTTTCAACCATCACAATGGCGTCATCGACAACAAAACCAGTGGAGATGGTTAAAGCCATCAGGGATAAATTGTCCAAACTATAGTGAAAGAGATACATCACGCCAAAAGTTCCGACAATGGACAAAGGAACCGCCACGCCTGGAATTGCCGCCGCGGAAGCGCTTCTCAGAAAAAAATAGATGACTAAAATAACGAGAAAGACCGCCAAAACCAGTTCAAATTCCACATCATCCACGGAAGCGCGAATGGTCACCGTGGAATCAGCAACCGAACGAACGTTGATTCCCGCCGGCAAGGATAATTTAAGCTGCGGAAGAGTTTTTTTAATGCGATCAACCAAGGAAATGATGTTGGCGCTGGGCTGACGCTGAATATTCAGCAAAATCGCGGGAGTCTGATTAAACCAAGCGGCTTCTTTTACGTTTTCCGCGCCGTCAATCACCGTGGCAACATCTCCCAAGCGAATTGGCGCGCCATTGCGATACGCGATAATAATAGGGCGATAATCATCCGCTGAAAATAACTGATCGTTATCCTCAATTGTCCAATCTTGTTTGGGGCCGTCAAAATTTCCTTTGGCCATATCCACATTGGCCTGGCTTAAAGCGGAACGTAAATCCTCAAGACTCAACCCATAGGAAGCCAGGGCCACTGGATTAGCCTGAATGCGAACGGCCGGGCGCTCTCCGCCGCTCATGCTGACGAGTCCCACTCCCGGAAGCTGTGAAATTTTCATGGCCAGTCTTGTTTCCGCCATTTTCTCAACCTCTGTGAGAGGCAGGGTCTTTGAAGTCAAGGCCAGGGTCAGAACCGGCATATCCGCGGGATTGACCTTGTTATAAATCGGCGGGTTAGGGAGATCCGCGGGCAAATAAGTTCCCGCGGCATTAATGGCGGCCTGAACATCTTGTTCAGCGACATCAATATTGATGGAGAGATCAAATTGAAGGGCGATGATGGAACTTCCAAAAGAGCTGTTTGAAGTCATCCGGTTTAAACCGGGAATTTGGCCAAATTGTTTTTCCAAGGGAGCTGTCACCGCATCCGCCATCACTTCAGGGCTCGCGCCGGGATAAAAGGTTTGAACTTGGATC
Source organism: bacterium (assembly GCA_021822495.1). Lineage (GTDB taxonomy): Bacteria > Elusimicrobiota > Elusimicrobia > UBA1565 > UBA9628 > JAKAQV01. The sequence continues at coordinate 245,299 of JAKAQO010000001.1, forward strand.
GTGGGATAATCCACTTCCGGCAAGGCCGAAATAGAAAGCTGTTTAAAGGCAAGCATTCCCACGAGAAGAACAGCCCCCATGAGAAGGGAAGTGGCGACCGGCCGTTCAATAAAGAGCCGCGACGGGTTCACTCGGATTGAGTTCTCTTGAACTTGGAAGAAGCGCTTTGTTTATTTTTTTGAGGCATGGAAAAATGAACCTTACTTCCAGGACGAATAAAATCCATCCCATCAGTCACAACCATTTCTCCGGTTTTTAGTCCTTGATTTACAGAAACATTGTCGCCATTGGTTACTCCCACCTCAATGGTTCGGACTTCGACAGTCTGATCAGGTTTAACCACGTAAACAAATGATCCTTGCGGTCCGGTCTGAACTGCCACTCTTGGAATCAAAATCTGATTTTTCTTTTGTTCTAAATAGAGACGCGCATTGATAAACTCGTTGGGGTATAGCATTCGCTTCTTATTGGTGAATTTAGCCTTTAAATTAAGAGTTCCCGTATTGACTTGAATTTGACTATCAAGAGCCAGAAGAACGCCCGTCGCCAATTTGATTTTTCCATCCCGGCTATAGGCATCAACCCGCAATTTTTGGCCTTTCTTGAGTTGATTGAGCCTCTCCATTAAACGTGGGATGTCTTCCTCGGGAAGCGTAAAAACCACGGTAATCGGTTGCAAGGTAGTGACTACAAAAATCCCATTAGCCCCATTTGCCGTAGTCGTGTAAGCAACGTTTCCCGGATCTACTAACCTCAACCCCACGCGGCCTTCAATGGGTGAAGTCACATGGGCATATTCCAAATTTAACTGAGCCGTTTCGATGGCCGCCTGATCGCTCTCCACTATTCCCTCATATTGTCCGACCGTCGCTTTTTGAGTGTCGTATTGTTGGGAAGGAATGGCGTCTTGGGCTAAGAGTTTTTGGTAACGGTTTAAATCTAATTTCGCATCGGCTAAAAGCGCTTGATCTCGCGCTAAAGCGCCTTTGGCCTGGTCCAAAGCGGCCTGATACGGACGCGGATCAATGAGAGCGAGCAACTGGCCCGGGTGAACCTCTTGTCCCTCTTTAACATAAACAGCCATGATCTGCCCGCTCACGCGCGGCTGAATGGTGACAGTATAATAGGCCGTAACCGTCCCTAGTTCATCTAAATAAACCGAAACATCCCCAAGCCAAGCGGATTGAACCCCAACAATCACTCCGTTATTTCGTTTGGGCGGTTTTCTAAAATGCTTCAAAAGAAAAGAGCCCGCCAAAAAAATAAAAAATCCGCCGAGCGCCAAAACGACGAGTTTTTTTCTGGAAGACCAGCTTGAAAATTTTTGCCGGTGTTGATTCAAAGCTCCGCCCAAGGACTCTTTTAACTTTTTAGTTGGAAGAGCGTATTCTTCTAAATTAAAGGGAGACATATCAAAATCAACTTATCTTTAGAATATCAATGATTAGACGCTTAAAACAACGGATAAGTGTCGCGGCCGATGGATATATCCGAACCCTAATTCCAGGCCATCCGGTCCAAGGCTAAGTTCAGAGAGAAAACATTGACCCGCGGTTCTCCCAAAAATCCCCATTGCCTTTTCTGAATATGTTCCATAACCAGTTTTTTGATGGCGGACTCAGAGATGCCTCTTGCGCGGGCAACTCGTTTAACTTGAGAAAAAGCGGCTTCGGGACTAATGTCAGGGTCAAGACCGCTTCCAGAGGTTGTAACCAAATCAATAGGAATTTTTTCAGGCGAGGGATTATTTTTTTGATAGAAAGAAACCCGGTCTTTAACCGCCGCCCAAAGGGCGGGGTTATTGGGGCCCAAATTTGAGCCTGAAGAGGAAGCCGCGTTATAGGGATTGGGAGTTGTAGCGGAGGGTCTTCCCCAGAAATATTTTGACTTAGAGAAAAATTGCCCAATTAATTCCGAGCCTCTGGCTTTCCCATCCACAAAGATCAAACTTCCTTGGGCTTGTCTCGGAAAAAGAAGATAACTTGTAACCGTGACCAACAAGGGATAAAAAAGTCCCAAAAGCGCCGTAAAAACGCAGACGGCTTTAAAAGCGATCAGGCTTTGTTTTTTAAATTCATCTCGCATGATTAAATCCTTTGAAGAATCAAATCAATGAGCTTAATTCCAATAAAGGGAACGATGAGGCCTCCTAATCCATAAATCAAAACATGGCGGCGTAAAAGTTCTTCCGCCGAAACGTGGCGATAACGAACGCCTCTTAAGGCCAGGGGAATCAAGAAAACAATGATGAGGGCGTTAAAAATCACCGCCGAGAGAATGGCGTTTTGGGGACTTGAAAGACGCATCACATTCAGCGCGTTTAAAGCGGGATAAACGCCCACAAAAGCCGCCGGGATAATGGCGAAATATTTCGAGATATCGTTGGCGATGCTAAAAGTCGTCAAGGCGCCGCGCGTCATTAAGAGCTGTTTTCCGATTTCAACAATTTCGATAAGCTTCGTCGGATTGGAGTCCAAATCCACCATATTCCCCGCCTCTTTCGCCGCCTGAGTGCCGGTGTTCATCGCGACCGCCACATCCGCCTGGGCCAGGGCCGGAGCGTCATTGGTCCCATCTCCAGTCATCGCGATCAAGCGCCCTTCTTTTTGAAGCCCTTGGATGTAGCGAAGCTTTGTCTCTGGAGAAGCTTGGGCGAGAAAATCATCCACTCCCGCTTCGGCCGCGATAGCGGCGGCCGTCAGGGAATTATCTCCGGTTACCATGATGGTCTTAATTCCCATTTTTCTTAAATCGGCAAAACGCGCGCGAATGCCGCCTTTGACGATATCTTTTAAACGGACCACTCCCAAGACCTTGGGGCCATCGGCGAAAACAAGCGGAGTTTCTCCCTGCCTTGAGATTTTCTCAACGAGCTGCTCAATCTCTGCCGGATAAACTCCATTTTGAGATTGCACAAAGGTTTTGATTGCTTCCGCCGCGCCTTTGCGAATGACGCGATCTTTGACATTGACGCCGCTCATCCGGGTGCGCGCGCTAAAGGGAATAAAACTCGCTCCTAAGTCCCGCAAATCCCGACTCTTAATTCCGTAACGTTCCTTTGTCAAAACAACAATACTTCTCCCCTCGGGGGTTTCATCCGCCAGGGAAGACAACTGGGCCGCCTCCGCGAGTTCTTGTTCCTTAATCCCCGGAGCCGCGATGAGTTCGGCCGCCTGGCGGTTGCCCAAGGTAATCGTCCCCGTTTTATCTAACAGAAGAATGTCCACATCTCCGGCCGCTTCAACCGCGCGGCCCGAAGTCGCAATGACATTGGCTTGAATCATCCGGTCCATACCCGCGACCCCAATGGCTGATAACAAACCGCCAATCGTAGTCGGCGCCAAGCAAACAAATAGAGCGATGAGAACCGTAATCGTAACGGGCGCCCCGTGACCGGCCGCGGTCGCGCTGTAAATGGAAAAAGGAAGAAGGGTCGCGCAAACCAGCAGAAAAATAATCGTCAAGGCCGCCAAGAGAATATTGAGAGCGATCTCATTGGGAGTTTTCTGACGCTTGGCGCCTTCGACGAGCGAAATCATCTTGTCTAGGAAGGCTTCGCCCGGGTTAGCGGTAATTTTAATGACGATCCAGTCCGACAAAACCAAGGTCCCGCCAGTCACCGCGCTCCGGTCGCCTCCGCTTTCCCGGATGACGGGCGCGCTTTCCCCGGTAATCGCGCTCTCATTAACCGAAGCGATTCCCTCGATCACTTCCCCATCTCCCGGAATAAAATCTCCGGCCTCGGCCAGGACAATATCTCCGGCTCTAAGATCTGACGAAGAAACCATGTTAAAGCCCGAATCTTTTTTAGGGGAATTTAATTTCTTTGCCTTCACATCTTTGCGGGTCTTTCTTAAACTCTCAGCCTGAGCCTTTCCGCGACCCTCGGCCATGGCTTCCGCGAAATTAGCGAACAAAAGCGTAAACCAAAGCCACAAGGAAATTTGAAGAATGAAACCTGAAGGAGCTTCCCCTTTTCCAAAAAGACTTTGAAAAAATAGTCCAGAGCTCAAGAGAGCGCCCGCAAGAACGCAAAACATAACCGGGTTTCGCATCTGGTTTCTGGGCGATAATTTGAGAAAGGAATCAAGAACAGCCCTTTTTACCAAGGGCGGATCAAACAAAGGCCTTCCCTGGGATTTCTTTCTCATATTCGAACCATTTCTAAATGCTCCGCGAGAGGGCCGAGGGCCAAGGCAGGCACAAACGACAAGACTCCAACGATGAGAATTACGGCAATCAAAAGACCCACAAAAAGAGCAGAGGACGTCGACAAGGTTCCCGCGCTGGGAGGAATGACTTTTTTGCGCGCGAGCGACCCGGCTAAAGCCAAAATGGGAATTTTCATCCAAAACCGGCTTAAAAGCATGACCCATCCGCCCAAAATGTTATAAAAAGGAACGTTGGCATTAAGACCCGCAAAAGCGCTTCCGTTATTATTTCCCATCGAGGTGAAAGCGTAGAGAATTTGGCTAAACCCATGCGGCCCGGGGTTAGAGACGGCGGAAGTCCCGGATGAGAAACTCACCGCAAGCGCGGTTGAGCCCAAGACAATAGCGGGCATGACCAAAATCACGACGGAAGCCATTTGCATTTCAAAACTCTCTATTTTTTTCCCCAGATACTCGGGAGTGCGCCCCACCATGAGCCCGGCGACAAAAACCGCGACCAAGACAAAGGCAATCATCCCGTAAAGACCGCAACCGACTCCCCCAAAGACGACTTCACCCAACTGCATCATAAAGAGCGTGACAAACCCGCCCAAAGGCATGAAGCTGTCGTGCATGGAATTAACCGAACCGTTGGAAGTCGCGGTCGTCACTGTTGCCCATAAAGCAGAATTAGCTGCACCGAAGCGAACTTCTTTTCCTTCCATATTCCCCGTTGCCTGATCGACGCCCAAGGACGCAAAAGCCGGGTTTCCCGCGCGTTCGGAATGAACGGCGACAAACAAAAGAGGGACAAAGATTAAAACCATCGCCGCAAGCAAAGCCCACCCTTGTTTCGTGTCTCTGATCATAAACCCGAAGGTATAACACAAAGCCGCGGAAATAAGTGGAATGGCGAGCATTTCTAAAAAGTTCGATAGCGGAGTCGGATTTTCAAAGGGATGGGCGGAATTGGCGTTAAAAAAGCCGCCGCCGTTAGTTCCCAACTGTTTAATCGCGATTTGGGACGCCGCCGGGCCCATGGAGATGAGCTGCTTTTGGGAATTCTCTAAAGTCTCAATCGAATGATAGGGACTCAAATTTTGAATCACGCCTTGAGAGACCAAAGCCAAGGCCAAAATAAAAGAAAAAGGAAGCAAAATATAAAGAACGCCGCGCGTCAAATCAACCCAAAAATTTCCCAAAAGCTCCGTCTGTTTGCGGGTAATGCCGCGAATCAAAGCTATAAGAACTGCTATGCCGGAGGCTGCCGAAACAAAATTCTGCGTGGTCAAGCCCGCCATCTGAGTGAAATAGCTCATCGTCGTCTCGCCGCCATAGGCCTGCCAATTGGTGTTGGTCATGAAACTAATGGCGGTGTTTAACGCCAAATCAGGAGAGACGCCCGCAAGTTTCTGAGCATTAAGGGGCAAATAAAACTGAAATCTTTGCAAAGCGTATACAAAGACAAAACCAAAAAAATTAAAAAGAAGAACAGCCGTCGCATAGGACTTCCAATTCATTTCAGAAGAATCGTCAATTCCGCAAAGGCGGTAAATCGGGCGTTCAAAAAAAGAAGAAATGCGCGGGCCGGGCCATTGTCCCTCAAAAATCTGAGCCATATAAAACCCCAAGGGCTTGACCAAAATAAGAAGAACCGCGAGATAGACCCCGATTTGAACCCAATCGTTGACGCTCATTAAAATAACTCCGGTTTAAATAGGGCCACTAGCATATAAACTAGAAGAAAAAGAACAACAAGACCTGCAAGGATATGGCTATAGTTCATAGTTTTTTATCCATCAACGCGGAGAAACAGGACACAAGAAGAAAGCAGACCCCAAAGAAAGCAACCACGGACAAAAACTCAAGCAACTCCGCCATACCTCTTTATCGTAACAGGACCGGGCGTTAAAATTCCATTAACGAAAGTGTTATCCTCTATTCAATGTCCGTTAAACTTGCATTGTTTGCCGCTTTGGGTCTCTTTGGATCTGGCTTTATTTTTGTTTGGATCAAAGACCTCGTTCAAGGCGAGGAATCCTCCCGATTCAAGATACCCTCTCTTTCGGAAACGGCCATAGGCTTTGTCACCGATTTTTTTGACACACTGGGAATCGGCTCTTATGCTACGACCACCGCGCTTTTTAAGCTCGCGAGAATCGTCCCCGATGAAAACATCCCTGGAACCCTCAACGTCGGTCACACTATCCCAACTTTCGCTGAAGCCTTGATTTTTATCGCGATTGTTTCGGTCGGAGCCAAAACCTTGGTCTTGATGATTGCCGCCTCCGTCCTCGGCGCCTGGTTAGGCTCGGGAATTGTTTCCTCTCTGCCGCGCCGAAAAATTCAAATTGGAATGGGAATCGCCCTTTTTGTCGCGGCGGGAATTTTTTTGGCCTCGAACCTCGGCCTTTTTCCAGCTGGCGGAACCTTGGAGGATTTATCCGGAATCAGCTTATTTCTCGCCGTTTTCGGAAATTTCATTTTGGGAGCCTTGATGAGCTTGGGAATCGGGCTTTACGCCCCCTGCATGATCTTGGTCAGTCTTCTGGGAATGAACCCCAAAGCCGCTTTTCCCATCATGATGGGTTCCTGCGCTTTTCTCATGCCGGTCGCCGCCGCGCGCTTTATAAAGGAAAGAAAATACGCTAAGGCCCCGGCCTTGGGGTTGACCCTGGGCGGAACGCCCGCGGTTTTAATCGCCGCCTATCTCGTCAAATCTCTTCCGCTCAACACCCTTCGCTGGCTGGTGATCGCGGTCGTTTGCTACACCGCCGTCGCCATGCTCCGCTCAGCCCAACGCGCTCAGTGAACCGTTCCCATACGGGACGGCGGCCAATAGATAAACCAGGCCTTTCCGCGAACGTCTTTCAGCGGAACCGGGCCCCAATAACGGGAATCACAGGAACGGTCGCGGTTATCTCCCATCATGAAATAAGATTTCGGCGGAACGATGACAGGGCCGAAGAAATCTCTCTGGACGTCTTGCAAAATCCCATCCAGCTCATGGTTCTGCCACAACTCTTGATACCTCTTGGGGCTTAAGTCAAAAGCGCGCACTGACTCCGGTTGACGGAGTTCGCCGTCAGCAAAATGGGCGTAGGGCTCGTTTTTCACGGGAATATCGTTGACGATCAGTTGTCCCGCCCTGATCTCGATTTTATCTCCCGGAAGGCCGATCACGCGCTTGATGAAATCGCGGTGATATTGCACAGAACCGCAGTGAACGTCGCGGGGGTCCTGGTCGGGAAAGGAGAAAACCATAATGTCTCCCCTTTTGACCCCGCGGAAATTAAAAACGCGCTTTCCGGTAAAGGGAACTCTCAAACCGTAGACAAATTTATTGACGAAGAGATGATCGCCGATAAGAAGGGTATTTTCCATGGATCCGGAAGGAATTTTAAAGGCTTGGACGATAAAATACATAATTGTCGCGGCCAAGAGAACTGCCGAAAAAACCGTCTCCGCCCATTCTGAATCTTCCAAGAGAAAATAGCCTCTCTTGTTTTCCGGTTCGGCTTTTCCGCGAAGAAAGCCGTAGATAAAACCAACAATCGCGGCAATAATGCTCGGATAAAGTTCGGAGGTCGCAAAAGCGCGCGGACCAACAAAAACAAATCGAGTGTGTTTCTCTAATGACACCGACAAAACCAAAGCCGCCGCCGAAGCGGCCAACGAGCAAAAAAGCCCGTGCCAAAGCCCGCGTCTAAGAGGCGTATTCAAGCCGCCGCTTTTTTTCAGGCTCCGGCTTTTCCAAGTGTAAAGCCCCATCGCGACTCCGATTAAAAAAAGTCTTCCTTCCATGTTTATCCCCTTTCCGCCGGTTCGTCTATTCTTAAAGCGGCCAGAAACGCCTCTTGCGGCACTTCCACTTTTCCCAAGAGTTTCGCTTTTCTCTTTCCTTCTTTTTGTTTCTCAAGCAACTTTCGCTTCCGAGTGATATCCCCGCCGTAACATTTGGCGAGAACGTCTTTCCTCGATGCCGATTGAGTCTCCCTCGCGATAATGCGGCCGTCAATTTGAGCCTGAATCGCCACCTCGAAATTCTGCCTTGGAATTAACTCCTTGAGTTTCTCGCATAAGGCTTTCGCCACGCCGTAGGCCTTGTCGCGATGGACAATTTGACTTAAGGCGTCGACCGCCTGGCCATGAATCAGAATCTCAAGAAAAACCAAATCGGAAGTTCGGTATCCTTCCGGCTGATAATCCAAGGAAGCGTAGCCCTTGGAAATGGATTTCAACCGATCGTAAAAACTAATTACCATTTCCGACAGCGGCAAGTGATATTCTATCAAAAGCCGTTTGTTCGACAAATATTCGATATTCTTATACTCACCGCGCTTTTCTTTGAGCAAATTAAGAACGCCTTCCTGATGTTCGACGGGAACAATCATAGTCGCCATGACGTAGGGCTCTTCAACGGATTGAATGATGGACTTATCCGGCCACTGAGACGGGTTTTCAACCACCTTCCAAGCGCCGTCCTTGATTTGAACGCGGTAGCGAACGTTCGGCGCGGTGATGATGAGAGACAGTCTAAATTCCCGTTCCAGGCGCTCTTTAAGAATTTCCATATGCAAAAGCCCCAGAAAGCCCAAACGAAAGCCAAAGCCCAAGGCCTGGGACTGCTCGCCCTGGTACTGAAAAGAACTGTCCTCTAAATTGAGTTTTTGAAGCGCGCCGGACAAGGCTTGGTAATCCGCGGCATTCACCGGAAAGATGCCGGCGAAGACGACGGGTTTCGCTTCTTGATATCCGCTTAAAGGCTTATTTAAGGGCTTCGCCGCCTCCATGATCGTGTCGCCGACCCGAACCTGATGAATGTCCTTGATTCCGCAGATGATATATCCCACTTCCCCCGCCGACAAAGTCTCCGCCTTTTGAGGACGCGGCATCAAAAATCCCACTTCCTCGATGACGGCTTCATGCTCCGTCGAAAAAAACCGAATTTTCATTCCCGCTTTGGCGATTCCATCTCTAAGGCGAACCAGCAAGACAACTCCGCGATAAGAATTAAACGTCGAGTCGAAAATCAAGGCGCAAAGCGGACTTTCGGGCTTCCCGTCGGGCGGCGGAATTCGGCGGATGATTTCTTTTAAAAGCTCGGGAACGCCCCGGCCTTCTTTGGCGCTGACCGACATTTCCTCTTCCTCGATTTTAAGAGTCTCCCAAATTTGTTCCAAGGTCGCGTCGAGATCGGCGGAGGGAAGATCAATTTTATTGATGACGGGAATAATTTTAAGACCTAAAGATGCGGCAAGGCTTGCATGGGCAATCGTCTGCGCTTCGACCCCTTGGGTGGCGTCAACCAACAAAAGCGCTCCCTCGCACGCCGCTAAAGCCCGCGAAACCTCGTAGCTAAAATCCACATGTCCCGGAGTGTCGATGAGGTTTAAAACATATTCTTCTCCCTCAAATTCGTATTTCATGCGGACCGCTTTGGCCTTAATCGTAATTCCGCGTTCGCGCTCAAGCTCCATGGAATCCATCACCTGGTCGACGTGCCGCATTTTCCGGTCCAAACTTCCCGTTTGTTCCAAGATTCGGTCGGCCAGGGTGGATTTGCCGTGGTCAATATGCGCGACAATCGAGAAATTGCGAATATGCCGGGGGTCCATTAATATCCAAAAAGACGGCGCACTTCCTCGGCGTCCGCAGCCGCCAAGGCCTGAGAAGCGCTGGCGGAAACCGCTTTATAATTGAGAGAGCGAATCACTTCCTTGACTCGCAAGTGCATGCGCATGGGAACGGAAATTTCTTCCACTCCAAGCCCCACTAAAACGGGAACCGCTTTTAAATCCGCCGCCATTTCTCCGCAAACCCCCACGCGTTTTTTTTGGCTTTGGGCGACGTCTACAATCATCTTGATAAATCTTAAAACTGCTGGATGAAACGCGTCATAGAGATGCGCCACATGCTCGTTGATGCGGTCAACCGCGAGAATATACTGAATCAAATCATTGGTTCCAATCGAAACAAAATCAAGATGCGGCAAAAATGCGTCAAGCAAAATAGCGGCCGAGGGAATTTCAACCATGATTCCAAGCTCAATTTTTCCGGGAATGACGACAGATTCTTTCTCCAGTTCCGCCTTGGCTTGTGCAATAATGCCCTTGACGCTTTGAATTTCCCATAAGGATGACACCATGGGAATCAAAATCCGGGCGTGGCCGCCCTTGGACGCGGCGCGCAAAATGGCGCGAATCTGGGTCTTAAAAACCTCTTGATGGCGCAAAAAAAGCCGCACGCCTCGAAGCCCCATGAAGGGATTGGACTCGTCTCGAACCGCCTCAACCCCCAAGACGGCGACGCGGTCCCCTCCTAAATCGGCGGTGCGGAAAACAACCGACTTAGGTTCCAGAGCTTTAAGCGCGGCGGCATAAATCGCGGATTGCTCTTTTTCAGATGGAGGAGTTGGGCGATTGAGGAACAGATACTCAGTCCGAAACAATCCCACCCCGTCAGGATTGAGAGCCGAGATGCCCTTGACGTCTTCCAGGGAATCCAGATTGATTTCAAGGAGAACCTTGCGGCCATCAGCGGTCGCAGCGGGCAAACCGCGCAAAGATTCCAAGGATTTTTCGGCTAATTTTTCCTTATCCTGAAGATTTTTATACTTGGCGACGACATCCGGCGTCGGATCAATAAAAAGAAGTCCGTTTTCCCCGTCCACAATCAACATATCCCCGGTCTTGACCCGGCGACTGGCGTCGGACAAGGCGACGACAGCCGGAATGCGAAGGCTTTGCGCGAGGATAGCGGTATGGCTGGATTTTCCTCCCAAATCGGTCGCGAAACCAAGAACCCTGGTCTCATGAAGACTTAAGGTTTCCGACGGCAAAAGATTGCGCGCGACTAAAATAGAGCCCTCCGCCGGCGCGGGAACGGGTTTTTTATTTTTTTTGAGAAGATGGGCTAAGAGGCGTTTGGCCACATCCATCAAATCATGTTTTCTTTCCCTAAAGAAATCGTCATCCATCTTCTCGAACTGCTGGGCCACGAGTTCCACCGACTCTGAAAGCGCGAATTCGGCGTTGACGCCTTCCTTGATGATTCGCATGGGGACGTCTTTCGTGATCAAGGTGTCGGTTGAAATCATGCGGTGAGCATGAATAAGTTTGGCGTGTTCGCGGCCTAAAAATTTAAGAACCTTGGCTTCCGCCGCGTCTAAATCGCGCAAAGTCGCCTTATGCGCTTCTTTAAATCTCTTGACCTCGGCTCTTAAAAGCTGCTTGGGGAGTTCGACGCGATTAACAACGACTTCCTCATCTTCCAGAACAAACGCGCTTCCAATCGCAATTCCTCGACTGGCGCCAATTCCCTTAACAATAATCATAATTACTGCTCCCCGAATTTTCTTTCAAACAGCGAGCGCAGAGCGTCCAGGGCCGGTCCTTCATCCGGCCCATCGGCGCGGATTTTGAGCTTTGATCCGCATTCCGCGGCCAAAAGCATGAGCCCCATGACGCTTTTCCCGTTGACCTCAAGGCCGTCTTTCAAAATCGTGATCGCCGCCTTGAATTTTCCCGCCTCTTGGGCGAGCATGGCCGCAGGCCGCGCGTGCAGCCCGAGGGTATTTGGAATCGTAAATTCTCGCTCGGTCATAAATTGATGTCGCGGTGAAATTCTTGAACGGGATATCCGCTTGTCTTTAAACGCTGGGCGAGCAGATGCGTGATAGCCACGCTACGGTGCTTGCCGCCGGTGCAGCCAATGGCGATCGTCAAATAAGATTTCCCCTCGCGGATGTATTGGGGCAAGAGGTCTTTCGCTAAACGCCAAAAGCCTTCAAGAAACTTCGCGGCGGCAGGTTGCCCCATCACGTATTTTCTCACCTTAGAATCAAGCCCGGTTTTTTTCTTGAGGCTTTCGACATAATTGGGATTGGGAAGGAAGCGCACGTCGAGCACGATATCGGCGTCGCGGGGAATTCCGTATTTATAGCCGAAGGAGACGACCGACAAAGTCATCTCTTCCGCGCCTGAAAGTTCTAGGGTTTGGGAAAGAACTTCCTTAAGTTCCCCTAAAGTCAGAGCGCTGGTATCAATCACTTTATCGGCGATTTCCTTAATCGGCTCAAGACGGCGCCTTTCTTCGCCTATCGCCTCCGAAATTTTAAGTCCCAGGGGATGGCGGTGCCTAGTTTCGGAAAAGCGCTGAATAACAATGTCATCGGAGGCGTCCAGGAAGATAATGCGATAATCGATTCCCCTTGGGGGCAGACTTTTGAGAAGACGCGGAAGCCCTTCCAGATATTTTCCTTCCCGGATGTCGACGCCCAGGGCAACTTTATCGCGGTCACGGCCTTTCGCCAAAAAATCAGCGAAATTGCCCAGAAGAGTCAGCGGCAAATTATCCACGCAGAAAAATCCCAAATCCTCAAAAGCCTTGAGCGCCTGGCTTTTTCCGGCGCCGGAAACGCCGGTGATGATAAACACCTTTTGTTTTGACCGTGCCCGCGCCGCTGACGCCTCCCCCAAAGCGCGGCGTGGACCCTCGGCCTTTGGCCTTGACCGTGCCCGCGCTTTCTCTGGGGGCTTCATCTTTTGCCAGCCTCTCTCATGCGGTCGATCAATTTCTGATTAAAATTCTCTGCCGCATGATAGCCGTTGATTTTAAGTCTTTGATTGAGGGCAGCCACCTCGATGAGAACCGCCAGATTCCGGCCGGGCATCACAGGAATGCGGACTAAAGGAATATCAATTCCCAAAAAAGAGACCGTGGCATCGGAAAGGCCCGTTCGGTCTGGATACTCGACTTTTTCCCATGGCAAGAGTTGAACAGCCAGCCTCACCCGCTTATGTTCCAAAATGAGTCCTATCCCGAATAAAAGGCTTACGTCCAAAATGCCAAGGCCCCGCACTTCCAGATGATTTTTAAGTGGTTCCGGACACATCCCGCGCAAAACCCCGCCTCGCCTATGTTGGAGACGAACCACGTCATCGGCAATCAAGATATGGCCGCGCTTGAGAAGTTCAAGCGCGCATTCTGATTTTCCCATTCCCGCGCCGCCCTGAATCAAAACCCCCATTCCGTAAATATCCACGAAAACCCCATGGACAAGCGCGCTGGGAGAAAGTTCGTATTCCAATTTTTCCCCCAACTCCGACACTAAATCCGCGGTTTTCAAACGCGACTTAAAAAGAGGAATATCTCTCTTATTGCACTCCGCCTTCAATCCCGGGGGAATATCGAGATCATGGGTGAATAGAATGCATGGAATATCTTTTGAGGACAGCATCAACGACAGGGACTTTTTCAAGGCCTTGGCCCCCGCGTTCATGCAGTAAGCCTGTTCCCCGCGCCCAAAGACCTGGACTCTCTCGGCGCTGAAATGTTCTAAAAAACCAGTCAAGGCAAGCCCTGGGCGATTGATTTCCGGCACCGTAATCGCGCGATTAAGCCCGCGCTTTCCGGCCACAAGTTCCAAATAAAGGGATTTCGCTTGTTCCTTAAACAAGCGCTCAACGGTAAGACCTTTCGTAATCACTTGCCGGCTGCGCCGGATTTTTTGATGGGGCGGACGATGCGGTAGTCTTCCCCATCAGTCCGGTATGCGACATGAATTTGATGGGAGTTTTTATCCTGATACAAGAAAAATGGCCGCTCCGATGAGTCCAGGTTGCGAACGGCTTCTTCCGGGGTTAAAAGCGGCATAACCTGATCGATAAAATCAAATCTCGGCCCCTCAGCGAGCAAAGACGCCACGGCTTCTCCGGTTGGAACTTTATGCTTATTTTTGAGTTTTTCCTTGAACTTTTTAATCTGGGCGTTCATCTTATCGCCCGCCAAATCCACGGCGGAGTAAAGGTCGGAAGCCGTCGCCAGAGCCCGAAAAGTTTGTCCCGGAGCGTGCAGAACAAATTCCGCGTTGTGGGATCTTTTCTCGACGGACAAAAAGACCTGCGCCCAAACGATGGAATCAAAATATTTTTGGGTTTTTTCCAGCTTTTCTTCGACGTATTGCCGAATGGGCGGAGTCACTTTAATTTGCTTGGCGGTAAAATGGATTTCCATAAATCTCCTTTAGAGGAACCTCACTAAAATTTAAGCAGTTTGAAGCGAGAGTGTCAATGAGCCCAAGCCTCTAGGTCCTTTGCCAAGGCTTTTCTAGGACTTTAGGCCCAATCGCCCCATAAAAGTTTTAAGATAGAATAAACCCATCTTGAGGAAATTTAAATCTTTTATCGCTGGGAATCTGGCCGCGGTTCTGTTTTTTCAGGCCGCATTGGCCCAGGCCGCCCTGGAAACCCTTAAAAGCGCGGAGACGCCTACTCTCCCCGCGATCTCCGTTCAACTCAATATTCCTAATGAAAAGGGGACAGTCCCCTTTAATTTAGAACAGTCTCTCATTCTTTCCCCATTTCCCTCGGAAGTAATGAATCGAAAAAAGGGACTGTCCCCTTTTCACCTCGATGAGAAGCCTGTCGTTTACAAGCAAAGTCCGCAAGCACCCGCTTCAAGAAATTCATTGAACGCGGCTAAAGAATTATCCCTGAAACAAAATCAATCCATCAAAAAAGAAGGTTTTGAACGCTCCGCTTTTCGCTGGACAAAGTTTTGGTCCGGAGATAAACAAGAAGCGACCACGGACCCGAACGCTTCTTTTCAAAAGAGCTCCACCCGAAGAAAATTTTTATCACTCTAAAAAGGCAAAAACCGTCTCCCAAGCCGCGGCCCTCACCCTTTTGGTTCCCGCACCGGCCCTAGCCGCAAACCAAGCCCTTCATCCCGCTCACGCCTGGACCCAAACTAAGCCGTATGTCATCGGCGCCGGGCTTTTATTTCTAATCTACGGAACCCATCGCGCAATCACCTGGTCTATCCAGAAACTCTCCACTTCGTTTCATTGGACTCCCAACACCACCGACACCGTGCGCTTTGTCGGTTCGGCCGCGAACTGGCTTTTGGGATTAGGGCTGATTCTTCATTTCGCGGGAGTCTCAACCTCGGTTCTTTTTGCCACCGGAGGCATCGCCCTGGGACTAGCCATCAACAAAACCCTCTCTAACCTTTTGCGCGCGACAATCTTTGTCATTAACCGCCCCTTCAATCTTGGCGAGAAAATCCGCATTGACGATAAAATTTATCAGGTGACCGATCTCAAACCTAAATATGTCCAATTGAAATTCATCCAAATAGCCCCCGACGCCCTAGAACAAGCCGATCCCGGGCCGGAAATCGTCTACTTTACTTATTCCCAGATCAGCAACAAAGCCGTGGAACTTTACAGATCCTATGATCCAGACGACAAAATTTCGTTTAAGCCCTTTCTCAAACTGCTCATGGTTCCATTTTGGAAGGCGCTCAAAGAACTTCCTTATTCCTCAGACATCAAAGCCGCGTTTTGGGGTCTGGGCCTTTTTCTATTCGGAGAAGTCCTGCCCATCTTAAAAGCGCACAAGGGATATCATTTCATCGGCGCGGTTCTTCCCTACACTCAGAGCCTGTTCGCGCTTTTGGTTTCAAGCGCGATTTCCCGCTCATTGCAGGAATTCATTCCACTCGTCGGAAAATACGCCCATTGGGATGATGAAACCACCGCCCTTTTTCGCCTCGCCCTTCAACTCGCCGCTAACATCATCGGAATCAGTTTGGCGATTGGCGCCCTGGGGCTTCACATGACGAGCTTGGCCCTGGGCCTTGGAGTCGGCGCCGCGGCATTTACCCTGGCCTCGAACAATATCCTCGCCAACATCGCCCAAGCCGTTTCTCTGAGATGGCAAAGCCCGTTCAAAATCGGGGATACGATTGAAATTGCCGGAAAAACGGGAGAAGTCCTCGAAGTGGGGCTTTTTTACGTCGTTCTTAAGACCGGGAAAAACCAACACACGCTAATTCCTTATTATTTGCTAGAATATTACGAGCTGATTATTCACCAAAGTCCGCGAGCTTCCGAAAATTCCGAAAGGTAAACGACTGAGTCCGCGTTCAACATCAATCAAAGGGAATTCATGACTATTCAACGCAGAGCCGATACGCGCAACATTGCCATCATCGCCCACGTCGATCACGGGAAAACAACCCTGGTCGACTCAATGCTTAAGGAAACCGGGCTTTTCACCAAAAAGATGGACGAGCCGCAAGAGCAGGTGCTCGACTCAAACCCCTTGGAGCGCGAAAAAGGAATCACGATTTTAGCCAAAAACACCTCGGTCGTCTACCAAGGGATCACGATCAATATCGTTGACACTCCTGGACACGCGGACTTTGGTAGCGAGGTCGAACGCGCCCTCAGCATGGTTGACGGCTGCATTCTGCTGGCTGACGCGGCCGAGGGTCCGATGCCGCAGACTAGATTTGTCTTAAGAAAAGCTCTTGCCTTGGGGCTTAAATGCGTCGTCGTCATCAATAAGATGGACCGCCCGGACGGACGGCCCCAAGACACGGTCAACAAGGTTTTCGATCTCTTCGTCGAGATGGAAGCCTCTGAAGAACAACTTGATTTTCCCATCATCTACGCCTGCGGAAGGCAAGGCTGGGCCTCGACCGAGATCGATAAAACGGGAACAAATCTCGCGCCTCTTTTTGAAGCCGTCCTCAAGCATATTCCCGCTCCCGAAGCGGACGAGACCAAGACTCTTCAAATGCAAGTTACCATGCTCGATTATAGTTCTTACATCGGACGCATCGGAATCGGACGCATTCGCAACGGGAAAATGGTGAAAAATCAATTGGTCGCGCTCGTTAAAAGCGATGGGAAAATCACGAACGGGAAGTTGACTCGCCTCGAAAAATATTTCGGGCTTGAACGCCGCGAGGTCGAGAAAGCCTCGGCCGGGGATATCGTCGCCGTGGCCGGATTCGAGGATATCGACGTGGGAGACACGCTCTCATCCGCTGAATCTCCAGTCGCTCTCCCTTCCATCCATATCGATGAACCCACCATGGCCATGGAATTCATGGTCAACACCAGTCCTTTGGCGGGACGAGAAGGAAAATTTGTCACCAGTCGACATATTAAAGAACGGCTACTCAAGGAAGCCGAAACCAACGTCGGCCTCAAAATCGAGGCCTTGGGCGGGGAAGGTCGCTTTCTTGTTTCCGGTCGCGGGGAACTCCATCTCGCCGTCCTAATTGAGACCATGCGCCGAGAAGGTTATGAGCTCGCGGTTTCCCGCCCCGTCGTGATTGAAAAGCGGGAAGGCGGAGAAATTCTCGAACCTTACGAACGTTTGATCTTGGACGTCCCCAATCAATTTCAAGGCGCGATCATTGAAACGTTGGGAAAGCGCTCGGCTCAAATGACCCATATGCAACCGGAAGGCAACTCCCGCCTGCGGCTTGAGTATATCATCTCCGCCCGAGCTTTGATGGGTCTTAAAAGCGAACTTTTAACCACGACCAAAGGTCTGGGGCTCATGCACCATTCCTTTGATGGTTACGCGCCCAAGGGCCCTGATCCGGCGCCGCGCCCCAACGGGGTTTTAATTGCCAAAGAAGCGGGCCTCGTCACCGCCTACGCCCTGGATCATCTCCAGGACCGCGGAGTGTTTTTTACGGCTCCCGGAGTTGAGGTTTACGCGGGCATGATTATCGGGACTAATTCCCGCTCTAACGATCTCGTCGTCAATCCCTGCAAGGCCAAGGCCTTGAGCAATATGCGGACCAAATCGACCGATGAAAAATCGCAGCTCGAACCTCCCAAAATTTTGACCCTGGAGCAGGCTCTTGAGTTTATTGATTCAACCGAACTTCTCGAGGTCACGCCCCAAAGCCTTAGGCTCCGGAAAAAATCCCTCAGCGAAGCCGAGCGCCGCAGAAGCGGAAAAGAAGAAGCCGCGGCGTAAAAGCGCGGAATTAGGTCTTTTTCCGGACATCATTTAGGACTTTTGGCCCATGTCCTTGGAAAAAAAATCATGTTAGAATGCTTCAAGATGAAGCAATCATTGCTCGCTTATATTTTGGCGGCGGGGTTATGTCTTTCTACGTCTCTCTCAAAAGCCGAAGAGAGTCGTGACTCCTTCGCCGGCTTTAACTTCGACCGAATGGAAAGCTCGCTCGTTTTTCCCAATTTCTCACAAGCCCTCAAATTTTCGCCTGCGCCCGTTCCCGTTGGGCTCGCGCGAACTTCTGAAATCGTTCCCCCGGGGCTCTGGAATACTCTTAAGGCTCCGGATGAGACTTCCCTTGAGATCATCGAGGCCAGTTTTCCTCAATGGGATATCTCCTCCATCCGCGAAGTTCCTTTTAAAGCGGCCGACGCGATGATCGCCAAGGGCGTTGAGCAAAAAATGAGCGCACTGGATTTTTTCACCAATTCCGCGTGGCAAGGCCCCCACTCCTATTATTTATCCCAAGAGACGTTGTCGAAGGTCATGGCCAAATATAATCTTCACACGCTCGTTCCCGCCGGCGGCCAAAGCGTCGATGGATTACCCTTCCACATGCAGATGGCGCTGTTGGGGAACGGCCAAATCGTGATGTTCATGGACCAGGACGGCTTTAATTTCACGAACTCCGACTACGCTTTCTTTCAATATAATGGACATCCGTTTACCTTCGGCGCGGACCGGGTCATCACTCAGAAAATCATGGGACCCGGCGATTTGAGGATATCCGGCCTGCGCGTAAACGTCACCGTCAACTCTTTCATTCACCCAAGCCTTCCAATCGTTGAGGCGAGAAAAATTTCCAAGACCAAGCAACATGTTGAGACGAGTCTGGGCGGAGGCGACGCGCCGCTTTATCCGATGGCCTTGCGCGCGGCGAAGGAAAATCTATAAGCTCCCCGAGCTATGCTATGATAGAGAGAAGGTTTAGAGGAATATAAAATGAAAACGTTCAAAATTCAAATTTTCATTCTCGCCGTTATTGGCTTGACGTTTTTCGGCGCGGCCTTGCGGGCGGAAGACAGCATTGAATCTCAGTCCGCGAAATCCGGAAAAATGTTCAACTTAATCCTGGCTCGCGGCGGCCCCATTGGTGGTTTTCCCGGCGGCATGGGTCCCGGCGGCATTCAAAACCTTAAAAAGAAAAAAACCTCAAATAAAAAATCCAATATTTCGGACGATTACGGCGTTCATTGCGAAAGATCCGTGGATGTCATTATGCCGGGATGCCGAGACAAAAAACATCGAAATCAAAAACCCGCCCCTCAACACGCGAGTCCTTCATCCCATGATGTCAAACCCGAAATCATTATCATCAAAGGCGGGAAAAAATGAAAAAAATATCTTTACTTTTGGGAATCCTCGTTTTTGCGGCGGCTCAAGCGCCGCTCAAAGCCCAAGATTTTGAAGCGCGGTTGAATGCGGGAACTGAGATGGTCTTAGGCTCTCCCGCTCTTAAAAAAATAAATTCCGACGCCAAAGCCTCAAACGCCGAAAGCGCCGATTATAAGGCCCTTATGACGGCCGCCTGCGTTAAAAATGACGCGACCGGAGTCGCCAAGATTCTCAACGCCATGCCCAAGGGCGCTGTCAATCATATTTACAATAATCTCGCCGGACATCACGGGGCCGGAGTTATTTGGTGCGCGGTGGGATTTCAAAATACGGTCATGGTCAAAGTGATGCTTGAACACGGAGCGAAACTCGACGGTAAAAGCGCGACCGGCTGGACCTTGGCCATGGAAGCGGCAGCGACGGGAAATGACGTCATCGTCGGCATGCTCCACGCTCACGGGGCTAATTTCTGCGCGAAAAACAAAGACGGCCAAACCGCGGCGGACATGGCCAAATCCTACGGATTCCCCAAAATCGCCCAAGAAATCAATTCCTGGACAATATCCTGCCGGTAAAAGGTAAAAGGGGACTGTCCCCTTTTTTTCTTTGTCTTTCTAGGCCTTTTTTCGCGTCCCATCTAGGTCTTTAGGCCCAGGTCTTGATTCCGGTTTCCTGTTAGTATATATCAATGATAAAAAATTATCGCCGACGTCAAAAAGCGGGATTCTTTATCGGGGCTTGCTTCCTGTTGACTCCCTGGGCCCACGCGCAAATCCTTTCTTTAAAGGATACACAGGCGATTAAAGCCTGTCAAATAACCCTAAAAACCTTTAAGACGCTTTCTTTCTCCCGGCAAAAAGAGATTTTATCCGGAAATTGCGATCACCCAACGACGTTTTTGATGAGAAAAACCGCCAACAACAATCCCCCGCAAGAAAATGGTCTTGAGAAATCTTCCAACCATATTCACGACCTTCTGCAAAGAGCGAAGACAAGTTTTGGCGCTCATTCATCGGATGAAAACATCGCCGTTTCCGGCCTTTCGGGAAAAACAGAAAGACTCATTTCTCCGGTTGCGGTTCAAACCCATTTTTCACAACTTTCCTCGGCCTCAACCCCTCTCAATCCAAACTCGCCCTCTTCACCCAACGCTCAACCTCCAGCGCAAAAGCCCGGTAAACCCGCAAAACCAGCCACAAAGCCTGCGGCTAAAAAACCCCGGTTTATTCCGATTCCCGGAAGCGATTGGGAAAAAGCGGCTAATGGGGACGTCAGCCCTGAAGACGATCCCGGCTACGAAAGCGAAATTACTTTTAATGATCAGCTGATGAACCAAGATAATCAAGTCGGAGATACCAGCAAAGCCTGCCGCAAGCTCGATCTGCATGGAGCCGGAGCCTATTGGATAGGAGATTTGGGAATATCAGGCTCCATCCATCGCGCGATACTCGCTCTCCCTTACGCCAATGGACGCCTCGCGGTCTTGGATTCTTATACGCCGGCGCCTGAATATCATTACGGCTTTGTTCCCACCAGTATCAGCGGAGCGCCGCTCACCTTGACCTTGGGCATGAATACCAGTCTCAACACGACCGTCATTCGCCCGCTTCCGCTGAACCAGGCCAGCGCCTGCAACAGTCTCCTGCGCATCTTTAATCCGCTTGACGCTAAAACCGTTTTTCCTCTCAACGCTAAACGCATCGAGAAAATGGAAATCGGCGAAATCTGGAAGTTGCCGGTTCAAATTCAAATCGCGGCCGGCCCGGGCCTTACCCCGATTTTCGGCCCCGCCATCATCGGGCTTAACCTCCTCTACTCCCAAACGGGCGGCTATGGCCTCACCTTAAGACGCCTAGATAAAACCCATCTGCGGGTCCGGCTTAGATTTAACCACGCCAAACTTTTGAGCGCTTCGGGACAAACCCTTTTCAGCATGGCCGGCCCCATGTTGTCGGTGATATTTTCGCAAGAAGTGCCCGTCGTGGGAGATTCTTTGGGCGGCAGAAACGTCGGGCAAGGGCTCAGCCAACTCTGGATTACGCAGCTCATCAATTACACGACCACCAAACTTGGAGTGTCCATCTCCTGGAGCGGAGAAAACCAGGCCTTGATTGAATTTATCCTCAACCCCGAAGATCACAAGCAAATGCTGGAGCTTCAAAAACTCGCGACCGGCGGCAGATTCGGAACTCTTTCAACGCTTATGAAAATGTATACGGACTCGGCGAAAAACTCATTTAAGCTGACGGAAAAATCCGTGATTAAAAACGCCCGTCAAAACAGCTTGCGCCTGAAAAGCCCGGTCAATTTCCTCGGAACCCAGGAATCGGTGGGCATCAGCCGCTCGGTTAATTTCACGATTCCGATTATCTTTAATTTTTCAGCCCAATCCTCTCATGATCATCAGCAAATGAAAATACTCGATCCCTCCGGAGGAGCTTTCAAGGTTAGCGGAACCTTCAAAGCCTTTGACGCCTCTCATGGAAATCAACATGGAGAATTACAACTCCCTTATTTCGGCTCTCTCTTTGAACAAGACTCCCAGGAAGGAGTTTCGACTTTCCTCTATTACGACAAGAAAGGACGCGTGTCCTCGCCGGTCATTCTCTACACCCAAAACGCGGGACTGACCAGAAACAGCAAAGCCCCTTTGCGCTTAACCGAACTTGCCCGTTCTTTTTTCCCAAGCTATGGGGATAAGAAATTGGCTCTTCCCTTGGGCGGCCTCATTCCCAAAGGAGAGAAGGACGCCTACAAAGGCGGTTCCTCGGCCATGACCGTCGTTTTGGATCATAATGCGATCTCTGACATTAAGCGCGCATCCAAAGACCTCATCTTCAAATCCTATTTAAACGCCCAAAAAAATCGACGGGAGCTTTTATTAATCGCCTCCAGAGCCGTAAAGAGGCATACCACTCCCGAAGCCCTCATTGACAGAGAAATTCGCGGTCTCTATCCTCCCGGAAAGCCAAGCCCTGAGAAAACCCGCCTTATTTCGCATCTTCATGCCGAAAAAGATCAATTCGAGCAAATGAGAGATTTAGTCGCGGAATTGCCTTATTTGGGAAATCCTCACAAAAAACCGCATATCACTCCTGATGAAGAAACGCAAAATATCCGCAATTTCATAACGGGAAAAAGCAAAAATGGTTTGGCTTATGGAAATTTGATGAAAGTCATCGTGCGCCTCATTAAACCCAAGCACTTAGCCGTGGAATTTGTCTTAAGCGCCAAAAGAAAAGGCGGCAAAAGAGACCAGACGCGCCTCTATTTGAACCATAAACTCGTGGAAAACCCTCTCATCAAGAGATGGAGTTTGGCCGCCTCCCGGTATCTTGTCCTTCAAACCACCGATTAAAAATCGGACAAGCCAACGGCTGAGATGTTATAATGGAATTGGGGCGCAATGATTCCCAACCCGGAACCTTGGCCCTAAAGGAGATTTCTCATGATTCCCATTTTTGGCGTCGCCGCGGAATATAAAAAAATTCGCAAAGACTTAAGAAAAGCCGCTCTTGAGGTTCTCGATTCCGGACATTATATTCTCGGTCCACACACAAGCGCGTTTGAACAGGAGTTCGCTTCCCTTATGGAAGCCAAGCACGCCATCAGCCTTTCTTCCGGAACTGACGCCCTGGAAGTCGCCTTAAGAGCTTTGGGAGTCGGCCCGGGAGATGAGGTGATTGTTCCGACATTTACCTTTGTCGCGACCGCCGCCGCCGTTTCTATCGTTGGCGCAACGCCGGTTTTTTGCGATGTAGACGCAAAAACTTTAAATATCGGCGCGAAAGAAATAGAAGCCGTTCTCACCCACAAGACTAAAGCCATTATCCCGGTTCATCTTTACGGCTCTCCGGCCAACATGACGGAAATTATGGAGTTAGCCCATCGCCGCAACCTCTTTGTTGTCGAAGACTGCGCCCAGGCCCATTTGGCCCGCTGGCAGGGAAAACCCGTCGGATCTTTCGGCCACATCGCGGCTTTCAGCTTTTATCCCTCTAAAAATCTAGGGGCTTTGGGCGACGCCGGAGCGGTGACCACCAACGACTCCGCCCTAGCCAATATTTGTCTGGAAACAAGAAACGCCGGGCGCGGCCTCACGGGGCCCACCTACGAATACGCGCGAGTGGCCGGCAACAGCCGCATGGCGGAAATTCAGGCGGCTTTTTTGCGCGTCAAACTCAAAGGGCTTAAGGAAAGAACGGATCAAAGAATCGAAGTCGCTAAATTTTACGAGAAAAAATTCTCAAAGCTTCCGTTAATCTTGCCGCCCGTCGGGGACGGCATAACGCAACCCGTGTTTCACCTCTACGTTATCCGAACTGAAAAAAGAGACGAACTCGCGAGTCATCTTAAAGAAGCGGGGGTGTCCTGCGGGGTTTATTATCCCCTCCCGCTTCATAGACAAAAATGCTATCAACACCTTAATCTCAACCCGGCAGCGTTCCCAAACGCCGAGAAAGCCTCTCAAACAGTCTTAGCCCTTCCCATGCACCCATTTCTTTCTAAAAAGGAAATGGCACAAGTGGCACAAGCCGTGACTTCTTTTTTCAAAGGCTCGCGCTCAAAGCTCAATCAAGAAAGTCTATCCGTCGCCTCATAACCAATAATGCCCCGACGCCTTCTCTTGGTCTCAACTTCGACAACCCGGGGAGGCGCGGAAAAAATAATCTACACCCTGGCGACTTATCTCAACCGCGAAAAATTTGAAATCGCGGGACTTGTGAGCGTCAAATCTCTGGGAGCTTATGGACCTCTGCTTCAAAAAGAAAATATTCCTGTTCACAGCCTTGAAATGGAGCCCCTGAGGTTTTTTTCAGCCGCGGCTCATCTAAAAAAAATTATTAATGAAAAACGCCCTGACATCGTTTTGGCCTTTATGTATCAAGCTCTTGAGCTTTGTCGAATCGTAAAACTCATCTCCCCCGCGCCCTTCAAACTCATTTCTTCTCACCGCGTCAACCCGCGCACCCGTTCCTTTGCGACTTTGCTGATAGACCAAATGCTTAAGACTCAAGATGATCTCACCATCGCAGAATGCAGGGCTTCCGCCTCTTTTTTGATCGAGCATCAAGGATATCCGGCAAACAAGGTTCAAGTCATTCATAACGGAATCGCAATTCCCACATTTCAAGCAGAGAAATCCGCTTTGAGAAAAGAACTCGGCATCTCTGAGGGCTCCTTTTTAATTGGAACGGCCGGGCGCCTTCATAAGCAAAAAAATCACGCCGCTCTCGTTGACGCCGTCGCAATTCTCAAAGATAGAAAAAACCTCTCCTGCGTGATCCTCGGCGAAGGTCCGGAACGCTCGGCGCTGGAACGTCAAATTGAAAAACTCGATCTCAAAGACCGCGTCTTTTTATTGGGCGAAAAAGAAAACGCCGCCTCCTTTTTGCCAGCCCTAGACGCCTTTATTCTTTCTTCAGACTGGGAAGGATTTCCCTCCGTCATTTTAGAAGCGATGGCGTCAAAAACACCGGTCATTGCGACCAATGTAGACGGAATCTCTGAAATTATCGAGAATGAAATCAACGGCTTTCTCGTTGTTCCTAATGATGCCGAGGCTTTAGCCCGTAAAATCGCCGAACTCGCCGACGCTCCGGATGATTTAAGACATCGTCTCATCCAAAACGCTTATCAAACCACGCTCGAACAATTTCCTTTATCAAAAATGATAGCGGCCTATGAGAAAATTCTTTTAGAGTAGGGCCGCTTTAGTTATAATAATCTTAATGACCTCACAAACCGACTCTCCGCTGGAAGAGGGCCAAAAGCCCCGTCAAACGCCGCCTGCGGTCTTAAAGCTCAAGACCCTCATTCAAAAAGCGGAAGCGGGCGGAGGCCCCGAGCGCGTCCAGGCGCAAAAAGCCCGCGGAAAGTTCACAGCCAGAGAACGCATTCATTATTTGCTCGATGAGGGGAGTTTTCAGGAAACCGATCTTTTGGTCCGCACCCGGGCCGCTGATTTTGGCCTCAAGGACAAGGACATTCCCGCCGACGGCGTGATTACCGGATTTGGAACCATCGGCGGAAGAGAAGTGGCGGTTTATTCGCAGGATTTCACTGTTTTAGGGGGCTCTTTGGGGCTCGCCCATGCCGCCAAAATCGTCAAAATAATGGACATGGCAATGTCCAGCCGCGTGCCCGTTATCGGGATACTCGACTCCGGCGGCGCCCGCATTCAGGAAGGGGTTGATTCCCTGGACGGCTATGCCCAAATCTTTTACCGAAATACGATGGCCTCAGGCGTTATCCCTCAAATCTCGGTCATTCTCGGCCCTTGCGCCGGGGGCGCGGTCTATTCCCCGGCTTTGACTGATTTTGTTTTCATGGTTGAGGGAATCAGCCACATGTTTGTCACCGGGCCTGATGTCGTCAAAGCGGCGACGGGAGAAGAAATCTCTTTTGAGGCCTTGGGCGGAAGCTCCGTACACGCCGCCAAATCCGGGGTCTGCCATTTTGTCGCGAAATCAGAACCCGATTGCTTTAGGCAAGCTCGCGAGCTCTTGTCGTATCTTCCCCAAAACCGCTGGGAACGCCCGCCCCGCATTGCCAATCCTGACCCGGTTCGCAGAAAAACGCCGCTTTTGGAAACTCTCTGCAATCTTGACCCTAAAAAGCCCTACCGCGTTCATCACATTCTTTGGCAAATCGCTGATGAACATAAGTTTTTTGAGGTTCAAGAGTCCTATGCCCGAAACGTCATCACCGGCTTTATTCGCCTAGGGGGAGACGTGGTCGGGGTCATTGCCAACAACCCCGGGCATTTCGCCGGGGCCTTGGACATCAACGCCTCGGATAAATCCGCGCGCTTCATCCGTTTTCTCAATTCCTTTAATATTCCCATTCTCACTCTGGTCGACGTCCCCGGGTACTGGCCCGGCCTCGATCAAGAGCACGGCGGAATCATCCGGCACGGAGCGAAAATTCTCCACGCCTATAGCGAAGCGACCGTTCCAAAAATTTCGGTCATTCTTAGAAAAGCCTACGGCGGGGCCTATATCGCGATGAGTTCCAAATATCTCAAGAGCGATTTTAATTTCGCTTTCCCGTGCGCCGAGATCGCGGTCATGGGACCGCAGGGGGCGATTGAAATTCTCTTTTCGAAAGAACTCTCCGCCGCAAAAACCGAAGAAGAAAAAAAATCCCTGCGCGAAAAACTAATCAAGGATTATTCCGAAAAATTCGCCTCGCCCTACCCCGCCGCGGCGTCGGGCTCCATTGATGAAGTCATCGAACCCGCGGATTTGCGTCTTAAAATCATCCGCGCTTTAAGACTTCTCAAAAACAAACGTCTACCAGGACAACACTTGATTTCACGAAACATCCCGCTTTAATGGAACGCGCCCAAATACTCGTCGTCGAGGATACGCCGTCAACCGCAAGCCTCATCTCCCATATCCTCAAGGAAAAAAACTTGGGCGTCAAACTGGTTTCTTCATTGAAAAGCGCGCGCAGCGAACTTTCAAGCGTCACCTTTGATCTCCTCATTCTTGACCGCGGCTTGCCGGACGGAGACGGGCTTGATTTCGTCAAGGAACTCCGAACTTCAAAAAAAATGGAGACCATCCCTATTTTAATTCTGACGGCGCAAAATGAGCTTAACGAACGCGTTTTGGGTCTTAACGAAGGCGCCGACGATTATCTCGGGAAACCTTTCAATACCCAGGAACTGGGCGCACGCATTGACGCTCTTCTGAGGCGATGCGGATACAAGCCGGAATTGACGGAAGTCTCCCTGGAAGATATAAAGCTCAATCTTTCGGCGCGAAAGGCCACTCGCGCCGGAAAAGCCGTGCCTTTAAGCGAAAGAGAATTCGATCTTCTTTGGTTTCTCGCCGAGAGGAAAAATATCGCGCTCAGCCGAGAATTGATTCTCCAGCGCGTCTGGGGTTATTCCCCGGGGCTTGATATCAGCACCAAGGTCGTGGATGTGACGATTTCCCACTTAAAAGAAAAACTGGGAAAAGCGGCTGATAAAGTCATTCCCATTCGAGGAATTGGATATCGTCTTGAGGATTAAAGTTATTCTCGCGGTATTTTGACTTTAAATTTTAAAGTCTGCCCCACCGCCAAATGATCTCTCTTGGCCGCCCCGGCGGGTAATTCCAGAACGTATTGGCCTTGACCGCCAACCCTGGCGACATCGGCATCAGTCGTCTTAGGTGTTGAGGCCGCGACGTTCGGATACAAAGCGGTGATTTTCTTATCCCAACCGATATAGACCATATCCAAATTGACCCAGGTATTTTTCATCCAAAACTCGAAATACCCCTCTTTAGGGAAAACGAAAAGCATCCCGTAATCTTTAGGAAGCTTTTTCCTAAACATCAGCCCCTCTTCCCGTTCTTTCGGCGTATCGGCGATATCGGCCTTAATCTTGGCGCCCGAAGAGGACGCGATGACGACATGGTGAGAGGCATGAAATGTTTTCCCGGTCTTGGCCCAAACAGAGGCTTTTGCGCAACAGACTAAGCCCAAAATTATAAAAGTCTTTTTCAATCTCAAACTCGTTTTCCTCTTGAGATATATCTTATTAAACAAATTGGTATACTGACAAAAGACAAAGGGAGGGTTTATGGTTACGGGACTTGTTTTGGTCAGATTGATGGCGGGAAAAGAAAAATCGGCGCTCAGCCAAATCAAGGCGATCAAGGGCGTCGCGCATGTCACGGCCGTTTTCGGGAGATGGGATTTAGTCTTAGACGTTGAAACGGAAGATATCGTCACTTTATCAAATGTCGTCGTCCGCGGAATTCGCTCCACCCCCGGGGTTCTCTCAACGGAAAGTTTGGTCACAACCGCCATTTAGCCGAGGCTGGATGCCCCCCATTCTTTCCATCTCCAATCTCAAGGTCCGCTTTTCAACCGATTCCGGCACGATTGGGGCCGTTGAAAACCTAAACTATTCTCTCAACGCGAATCAAACCCTGGCCATCGTCGGGGAATCCGGATCCGGGAAAAGCGTCCATGCGCTTTCCATTCTCCGGCTTCTGCCGCCCCCGCCCCAATGCCTAGTTGAGGGAGAAATTTTATTTCACGACAAAAATCTTTTAAATCTCCCGCTCAAGGAAATGCGCAAAATCCGGGGAGACCGCATCGCGATGATTTTCCAAGAACCGATGACTTCCTTAAACCCGGTTTTAACCATCGGAGAACAGATCGCCGAGCCCTTGATGATTCACAAGGGAAAAACGCGCTCAGACGCCCTCAATGAGGCGGCGCGGCTTTTAGACCGCGTGGGAATTCCCGACGCAAAAAGCCGTCTCAAGAATTATCCTCATCAATTTTCCGGCGGAATGCGCCAGCGCGCGATGATCGCGATGGCTTTAAGCTGCAACCCCGAAATTTTAATCGCTGATGAGCCAACCACCGCCTTGGATGTCACCATTCAAGCTCAAATTCTCGAACTCATCAAGGAACTCCAAAAGGAGTTTCACATGGCGGTGATTCTAATCACCCACAACATCGGCATCGTCGCCGACATGGCGGATCAAATGATTGTGATGTATGCGGGGCGGGCTGTTGAAACGGCTCCCATGAATTCTCTTTTTAACCATCCTTCCCATCCCTACACCCAGGGACTTTTAAGCGCGATTCCGTCTCTTGATTCCAAAAAAAATCGCCTTGAGTCTATTCCTGGTCGCCCCCCGGATTTAAAAAATAAGCCCCAGGGATGTCCTTTTTCTCCGCGCTGCCCTAAGGTTCAAGCCCAATGCAGGGAAAACGACCCGCCCTTTTTTGACCTTGGAGATGCTCACAAAGCCAACTGCTGGCTCATGGAAGAGTTAGGGACAGTCCCCAATTCTCAAGGAGAAAAAGTATGACAGAAGTTAGAGACAGTCCCCAATTTCCTCCTATTCTTGAAGTCAAAAATATCCGGAAATTTTTCTCATCCAAAGCGGGAATCTTTGGAAGCCCTAAAACCGTCCGCGCTCTCGACGGGATTTCTCTCTCGGTTCAAAGAGGAAAGACGCTGGGAATCGTGGGAGAATCCGGATGCGGGAAAACGACCCTGGGCAGAATTCTCGCGGCGCTTGAAACTCCAACGGAGGGGCAAATTTTCTACGAAGGCCGCGAAATCCAGAGCCTTAAGGGCCGGGAACTAAAAAAATTCAGGAAAGAAGTTCAAATCATCTTCCAAGACCCCTACGCAAGCCTCGATCCGAGAATGACGATTTTCGAAATTTTAAGCGAACCCTTTATTATTCACGGAGAATGGGACTCCGCCGAAACTCCTAAACGTTTATTGAAGCTCGCTTCAACCTGTGGAATCTCCCAGAGCCATTTTTCCCGCTACCCGCACGAATTTTCGGGCGGACAAAGACAAAGAGTGGGAATCGCCCGAGCCTTGGCCTTAAACCCGAAACTTGTCATCTGCGATGAACCGGTGAGCGCACTGGATGTTTCCATTCAGGCTCAAATTCTCAATCTGCTCAAGGACCTCCAGGAAGAAATGGGACTCACCTATGTTTTCATCTCGCATGATTTTTCGGTCGTCCGGCATCTCTGCGATGAAATCGCGGTCATGTATTTAGGCCGCGTTGTCGAGTCCGCCAAGGCCGACGAAATTTTTTCAAACTCCCAGCATCCATACACCGAAGCCCTTTTGTCGGCCATCCCTCTGACCGACCCCGAAAAACAAAAATCGCGAAAGCGCATCATCCTCTCAGGAGATATTCCAAGCCCGCTCAACCCTCCCGCCGGATGTCCGTTTCATCCCCGTTGCCGTTATACCGAAAACTCGTGTCGCGAAAATGTGCCCGCTCTTTCAGAAATCTCTTCTAACCATTTGATTTCTTGCCCCGTTCGCCCGCTCGCAAAAGTTCCTTCATAAGATATAATTTCACAATGGATGAATTAGGAACCGCTCCCGCCGCCCACGCCGTTCAGCCAACAGAACACTCGCATAAAAAACCGGGCGAGTGGTTTGGGCACCCCAAAGGCCTTTACGTTCTTTTCTTTACCGAAATGTGGGAACGGTTTTCTTATTACGGAATGCGCGCGCTATTGGTTCTCTACATGGTCAAGATTTTGATCTTGGACGCCAATAAAGGGATGACCATTTTTGGATACAACTCCGTCCGACATTTCGTTCAGTGGTCGGTCGGCCTTTTTGGCGTTCACAACCCCCTCTCAGTCCAAGCCCTGGCTTCTCAAATTTACGGCCTCTATACCGGCTTTGTTTATTTCACTCCCTTTTTTGGCGGAATCCTGGCCGACCGGGTTTTCGGCCAGAGAAAATCGGTCTATATCGGCGGAATTTTGATGAGCATCGGGCACTTCCTGATGGCCAGCGAGCGCTTTTTCTTCTTCGCGCTTTTCTTTTTAATCCTGGGAAACGGCTGCTTTAAGCCGAACATCTCAACCCAGGTCGGTAATTTATATCCCGAGGGCGACCCCCGCCGCGATTCGGCTTTTACCATTTTCTACATGGGAATTAATCTGGGAGCCTTTTTTTCTCCCTTGGTCTGTGGAACCCTTGGACAACTGGTCGGATGGGATTGGGGTTTTGGCGCGGCGGGAGTCGGCATGGTCTCTGGACTTTTGATCTACCATTTCGGACGGCATCTCCTGCCGGAAGACCGCATGATGAAAAAATCCGATGGCGCCGAGGCCGCGGAACCTCAAAAAATAACTTCCCAGGAGTGGAAAGCGATTGCGTCTTTAATTTTTCTCTGCATCGTCAACATCGTTTTCTGGGCCGTTTACGAACAGCAAGGAAACACGATGCAGCTTTGGGCGGATCAAAACACGAGATGGAATTTCTTCGGCTTCACTTTTCCTTCCAGCTGGTATCAGTCCTTTAACCCGATTTTCATTTTTCTCTTCGCCCCATTTTTGGATAAATTCTGGGAATGGCAGGACAGCCACGGCGGAGAACCCACGACCGTCAACAAGATGGGCATCGGTTGCGTTTTACTTGGGCTTTCCTTTGTCGTCATGATTTTCGCCTCAAAACTCGTCGGCCCCGCCCAGCGCGGAAGCCTTTTGTGGCTGGTTTCAAGTTCCGCCATTCTCACCGTGGGCGAGCTTTATTTGTCTCCGATCGGGTTATCTCTCGTCACCAAGGTCTCTCCGGCCCGCATGGTTTCGATGATGATGGGAATGTGGTTTCTCTCGAGCTTTTTCGGCGATTACCTCTCCGGGTTTATCGGCGGCTTTTACGGAACGATGACGAAAGAAACTTTTTTCGCCTTGATGACCGGGCTTGGCATTGGCGCCGGACTTATATTCTTTGCCGCCAATCAACCCCTTAAAAAAATATTAGAACATGAGGTTTAATATGACAAAAAAAATTCTGGTTCTTCTCCTGACCGCAACTCTTCTTAATTCTCCCGCTTTTGCCGCGAAAAAAGACAAAAAGAAGGGAGAAAAGCCCTCTCCAGAGGCCGTTCCGACGATCGGTTTTTTT
Source organism: bacterium (assembly GCA_021822495.1). GTDB lineage: Bacteria > Elusimicrobiota > Elusimicrobia > UBA1565 > UBA9628 > JAKAQV01. The sequence continues at coordinate 277,032 of JAKAQO010000001.1, forward strand.
AAGCCCACCCAAAAAATCACGACCGGTTCCGTGACCATCGGAAAGAAACGCATTGATTATGAAGCCGTAGCCGGAACGCTGGTCGTTCATCCCAAGGGCTATGACGACGTTCTTCCGCCCACGGGTTCAAAAGCCCTCAAGGATGAAACCAAAAATCCCCAAGCCGAAGCCTCGATTTTCTATGTCGCCTACTTTAAAAAGGGCGAAAAGCCAAACGCTCGCCCCATCACTTTCCTTTATAACGGCGGGCCCGGATCCTCAAGCGTCTGGCTTCACATGGGAGCCTTTGGCCCCAAAAGAGTCGTAACTTTGGACGACACGCATACCCCCGCGGCGCCCTACTCTTTAATCGACAATCGCTACAGTCTCTTAGACGTAAGCGATCTGGTTTTCATTGACGCCCCCGGAACCGGGTTTAGCCGCATCGCCGGAAAAGACGCGGCCAAGGCTTTTTGGGGCGTGGACCAGGACGCGCACGCCTTCGCGGAATTTATCAAGCAGTTTTTGTCCAAATACGGGCGCTGGAATTCCCCTAAATATCTCTTTGGAGAAAGCTACGGCACCACGCGCTCAGCCGTCTTAGTGGATGAACTTGAAAATGACGAGGCCATTGATTTTAACGGAGTCATTCTTCTTTCTCAAATTCTCAATTTTGACCTGAGCATTGACGGCCCGGAATCCAACCCCTCGGTTGACCTTCCCTATGAACTCGCTCTCCCCACTTATGCGGCGACAGCCTGGTTTCACCACAAAATTCCCAATCAGCCGAAAAGTTTGGACGCGTTAATTAAAGAAGTCGAAAAATTCTCGATGACCGAATACGCCCAGGCATTGACCAGGGGCTTGACGCTGAGTTCCAAGGAAAAAGACGCCATCGCCGGGCAGTTGCATAACTATACCGGTCTTCCCGTTTCCTATATCAAAAAGGCTAATCTCCGGATTGACGGCGGGGAATTTGAGAAAAATTTAGAAGACGCCGAAGGCATGACGACCGGACGCTTGGATACGCGCTTTTCCGGCCCCACCTTGGACCCTTTAAGCAAGGAGGCCAGCTACGACCCGCAAAGCGCGGCCATTAGCTCCGCCTACGTTTCAGTCTTTAACGATTATGTCCGCAAAACCCTTCAATACGGGAAAAATAAAATCTTTAAGCCGGAGATCGACATTCCGCATTGGGATTTTACCCATAACGGCAATCCCAACACGACTAACGTCATGCCGGACTTGGCGGATGCCATGAAGCAAAACCCTAATCTCAAGATTCTCCTCAACGCCGGCTATTTTGACTTGGCGACGCCCTTCTACGAAGGGGTTTACGAAATGCGCCATCTTCAGATTCCCCGAAAACTTTTCTCAAACATCGCCTTTCATTTCTATCAATCCGGGCACATGGTCTACGCTCATGAGCCGTCTTTAAAGGACCTCCATCAAACCGTGGCCGATTTTATCCGAAAGACGGATAATCTCAAGCCGTAACATAGGCTCGCGCCGTCAAATCGCGCGCGCAAGTTCTCTTTCCGTCTGGGTCTTTTGCCGGAAATTCCATAGCCCTTTGGCCCCGTGTCAACTCATTTGAAAATGTTACCGAACAGGTCATAGGCCGTTTCATCGGAGGATCTCCCTGCTTTGAGCCCATCACCCGATCCAACGGCGTTTGCGGCTTGTCAAAAACTCGCCTCGTCTTCGAACCTCGCCTGACTGTCTTAATCAGCCTGACGGAAGGCATGAATAAATTCTCAAACAGCCTCAACTCGTTTCTATAGAGATCGTTTAAGGCTTCAACGACTTCCGCAGTGTCATAGCGCACCCATTCCACACCTCACAGAACTCACCAAGAATCTCACCTTTTTCTTTCTTCCCTATCGCCTTGTGATACCGAACATACATCTCCTTCATATATTCCCATCTCCCATTTGGACTCATCAAAATGACCTCCCGATCCCCGCTGGAGACATTCAGGAATGATCATACCATCCTCTTTTTTCGGTAACATTTTGTATGAGGCGACCGTCCCTCCTTCGGTAACTTTAGCATGAGGCGATGCGTCCACTGTTTTTTCGGCCCAGAATTTGATACCTTTTCATTGCGATTCTTCCTCCTTGGTGCGTCTTTTTCTCGACTCACTGTTGCCAAGTCGGGATGAATCGCCTCAACTTTTTTCAACTAGACTAGGGACATGATCTTCCAAATGTTTGCACTGAAGTTCCCCGTTGCAGCAATATATCGGTCTGTGAAAAATACTCAGACGAGTAGGACATTAAAAAGAATTAAAGGATGATTCCATGAACTGTTCCTGTAGCCGACACGTCCCGATCAAGAGCGTAATTTTTCATGGCAAATACGTCTGTCCGTGCGGTCAGGTGACTCGACCCCGCCTCAGTCGCATGATACTCGTTGCCGCGTTCATAATAATTGGATGGACAACGGATCGAATCGCGATTCTTTTCCACTTTGGAAAAGTTGCGGAATTCATGATTGGCCTTGCGGGAACGGTTGGAATAGCCCTGCTATTCAATACAATCGGTGTTCTCTTCTTTATGCCCGGACAGAAAGAACGATAATAATGGACTCGCGATTAGGATCCGTGACAAGATAATATGGACAAATTCGGCGGCACGCTTTCTCGAAGACAGAGTATACAGGGATGGGGAAGCTCATCTTTGGCCAATTTCTGCATTCCTGAGGAGCGAAACGAAAGCGTGCCGAATTGTCACGGAGGCTAAATGGGCGTCTGGGGCGGGAGAATTTGGTATCCGGGACATTTAACTCCAACGGGACATGAATACGCCTTTGGCCTTGCCTTATTGGGACTCCTTCTTTTTCTTTGGATTTGGATCCTCAAGGCCTTTCGAGAATAGAACTTAAGCGAAAATGGCATAATGGGGAAAATGTCCGCGCATGATTTAAAAAGAAAACTCTGTCTTCTCCTGCCGCTTCTCGCCTTCACTAGTTGCCGCTCTAAAACGCCGTCTCAAGCGGCCTTCGATCCCACAACCTACACTTATTTAACAAGCGCGGGAACCGACAGCCTCGACCCCGCCTGGGCTTATGACACGGCCAGTGGCATGGTCATCCTCAATATTTACGAGCCCTTGTTTTTCTTTCACGGCTCTTCCGTTAAAAAACTCGACCCCTTGATCGCAACCCAGGTCCCCTCCCGCCAAAACGGGCTGATTTCAAAAGACGGGCGCGTCTATACGATTCCCATTCGTCAGGGAGTTTTATTCCAAGACGGGACCCCGATGACGCCCGAAGACGTCCGTTATTCTATTCTGCGCTTCATGCTTTTTGACCGGGACGGCGGGCCTTCGGGCCTTCTTTTACAACCTCTTTTAGGAGTCCCCAGCACTCGTGATGATAACGGGAAATTGATTCCCGGAATCGGCAAAAAAGCCTTTCGAGCGGTACGCGTTGAGGGAAACAATCTCATCTTAAGTTTGCCAAGACCCTATGCTCCGCTTCTGTCTATTCTCGCCACCTGGGCCCCGGTCGTCTCGGAAAAATGGTCTGCCGAGCGCGGCGCCTGGGACGGAAGCCTTAAAACCTGGAAGAAATTCAATAACCCTAAAAAACAAGATTCTCCTTTCTTTGAAAAAGCCAACGGGACCGGCGCCTTTTATCTCGGGAGATGGGACCGCAAAACCCATGAGATGCTTCTCAGTCGGAACGATCATTATTGGAGAAAACCCTCTAGGCTTAAACGGATTGTCATTCGCGGAATTAGCGAATTTGAGACAGACAAACTTCTTTTAGAGTCAGGCCGCGCCGATTCAATACGCGCAAGCCGCGAGCATTTATCCCAACTGGAAAAAATTCCTGGAATCCGCATTATCTCCGCTCCGGACATGGGAACCAACCCTTCCGCGTTTTTTACCTTCCACATCAGCACAACAGCCAATCCCTTTATCGGTTCTGGGAAACTAGACGGAGAGGGCATTCCGCCGGACTTTTTTTCTCATAAGAATATCCGCAAGGCCTTCGCCTATAGTTTTGACTATCAGGGATATATTAGAGACATCGAAGGGGGACAGGGCTTTCAGCCCACGGGTTGCATTCCCAACGGAATGTTGGGGCACAATCCCAATCAAAAAACCTATCATTTTGATTTAAAGAAAGCCAAAGATTATTTTAAAAAGGCCATGGGCGGAAAAATTTGGAAAAAAGGATTTCGCTTTACAATGGAATACCAAGCCGCTTCCGGGCCTTCCATGGCGGTCGCCCATATTTTTCAGCACAATATCGAAAGTTTAAACCCTAGATTCCGCCTGGATTTAAGACCCATGGATTGGCCGGCCTTCTTAGACGCCCTTAATTCCGCCCGCCTTCCCATTTTTCCCATCGGCTGGATTGCGGATTATCCCGACCCCGATGATTTCGCGTTTCCCTTAATGGATTCAAAAGGCGATTATCCCTTCGCCCAAGGCTATAAGAACCCAGTGGTGGATCGATTGATTGCTAAAGCCGCCCGAGAACTCAATCCCGAAAAACGCAAGAAACTTTATTGGGAAATTCAAAAAATTGAATATGAAGACGTTCCTCATATTCTCATTGTTGAACCGTCCGAAATTCGCGTTCAGCGCGATTGGGTCAAAGGATGGGTCTACAATCCCATTTTTCCGGATTCCCCTTCGGGCACCTATTTTTATTCAATTTATAAAGAACTCCCGAAAAATAAAAATCTAACGGCAAAAAAATGATCAAATTTATCCTCAAACGCCTCATGATGCTCCCCCTGGTCATGCTCGGGGTCACCGCACTTTTATTTACCATCCTGCAATTTTTGTCTCCCGATATGCGGGCCGCCCTCTACATTAAAGATCCCCGGCAGATGTCTCACTTAAACGAAATTATCCAGGAATACGGGCTTAATAAGCCAATGCCGGTTCAATACGCCATTTGGCTTAAAGGGGTTCTCCACGGAGATCTGGGGTATAGCGAAACAGCCAAGATGCCGGTCTTAAACGCCATTCAGGCCTTTTTTCCCGCGACAGCGGAACTGGCCATCGCGGCTTTTTTCCCAACCCTCATTCTGGGCGTTTTATTTGGAGTTCTATCGGCGGTTTATAAAGACAGTTGGTTTGACCAACTGATGCGCTTTGTCGCGATTACCGGATACTCTCTCCCCAGTTTTGTCTTCGGGCTTTTTCTCCTCATGATTTTATACGGCGAATTTCATCTTTTCCCGCCGGGACGCTATTCCATTAACGTGGATATCCTGGTTCACTCTTCTTCTTTTCATCATTACACCGGGCTTTTAAGCCTTGACGCCCTTCTCAACGGACAATGGGACGCTTTCTTAAATATCGTCAAACACCTGGTCTTGCCCGCCACGACCTTGATCTATATTGAAATTGCCCTGATTTTGCGAATCACCCGCTCCTCCATGCTTGAGGAGATGGGAAAAGATTATGTCCGCACCGCCCGCGCCAAGGGCTTAGACGAAAAAACCGTCATTCTCAAGCACGCCCTTAAAAACGCCTTGATTCCCGTCATCACCTTGTCGAGCCTTCTCTTTGTCGGGCTTTTGGGCGGAGTCGTCATTACCGAAACCGTTTTTGATTACCCCGGAATCGGGCATTGGGGGGTGGTCGCGGCGCAACAGCTGGATGTGCCCGGAGTTTTGGGCTCGACCTTGCTCGCCGCTCTTTTGTTTGTGCTGGCTAATCTCGTTTCCGACATTCTCTATGCCGTGGTGGACCCGCGAATGAGAACGGGAAATCAATAAGTTTAAGCCTTCTTGGACATCGCGCGGAACAAATCGTGAAGAAATTCTTGCGCGTTGGGCGCTCCGTGATAAGCCGCGGCCTCTTCGGGAGTTTTTTCAAGGGTGAGAAAGCATCCGGCGCAAAAAGAAATTCCGTGGCGGTCTAAAACCGGTAAAATCTCCGGGTGGCGGCAAATGAGATCAAAAAGCTGAATTTTTGCGATATTTTTTTGCGGCCTGTTTTTCTTGAGCCTCTTTAAAGCGGGCTTGCGTTTTCTTTTTTCCATTCAAAAGGCCCCCGAGGGAAATTCATCGCCAGCCTAATCGCCAGATCAATATCTTCCTGGCTTGCGATTTTTTCTTTAAACGCGAGTTCCGCTTCCCCAATCAGCGCCTGGGCGATCTTGTTCCAGGATTTTTCGGCGGTAACATTGGCTGTCCCCCTCATCTCCAAGGCCATGGGGTTGACCGCGATGATTTTTCCCGATTCATAAATATAAAACCCGCGACCGGATTTTTTTCCCAGTTGTTTCAAGGCGACCAAACGCTCTTGAATCGGCTGCGGTTGAAATCGGGCAGGCCGCCCCAAGGCTTCATAAATACTTTTGGTAATTGAGAGATTCACATCCAGGCCGATTAAATCCATCAGTTCAAACGGCCCCATCGGGACACGTCCGATTTCTCTCGCCACTCTGTCAATTTCAAGCAGCTCCGCGCCGGACAAGACCTCGCGCTGGGACTCCAGATAATAGGGCCTCATGACACGGTTGACGATAAAACCCGGGGTGTCTTGGACCGAAACCGCCCGTCTTTTAAGCCCTTCCTCGATAAAATCTTTCGCCGTTTTAAAAACCTCTTCTTGGGTTTGAGGCGCGCGAATCATCTCGACCAGCTTCATCGCGACCGGAGGGTTAAAGAAATGAAGCCCCAAGAATCGCCCCGGGGTTTTAAGCCCTTGACCGACATTGGAAACCAAAAAAGACGAGGTGTTGGTGGCCCAAATCGCTTGAGGACAAACTTTTTCGATTTCAGATAAAATTTTGACCTTGACGGGCAAATCCTCGATGATGGCCTCAATGATTAGATCACAGGAAGAGAGTTCACCCAGGCTCTTGGCATAAACGATATTTTGATTTCCCCACTCCGCTCTTTCTTGAGAAATGCGATTTTTGGCGGCGGCGTTTAACAGTCCCTCCCTGATTCGGCCCGCGCCCGCGCATAAGGATTCCGGGAAAACATCCCATAAGGCGACCGGAAATTCATTTTGCAGGCACAACTGGGCGATACCCGCGCCCATGGTCCCCGCGCCAAGAATTCCAACTCGTTCAATCATAAAAAAAGGGACAGTCCCCTTTTTATCTATCCGGGAATAAAGGGCTCTTCCGTCATCTTGGAAATTTCCGGCTTCCAATCGGGAACCTTGAGCCCAAATTGGGCGCATTTGTTTTTAACATCGGCGGCGAAAGATTGACGAACCTCGTCATTATCCCGTTTTTTGAGCCCCAGCTTGCGGTAAATTTTATTTTTAGGAGATTCCGCCCGACCGAAAATATTCATCGTTCGCGGATACCATTTATCGAGGGCCTTTTGGAGTTCATCGTGGGTCTTATCGTCTTTGGCCAATTTCTCGGTCCACTGATCCCCGTGCGCCATGTGCATTCCTTCTTCCTTAAAGATTCCGTCCATGACGTCGCACCAGGGCTTATAGGATGAATCCATCGCGTCTTCCAGTTGATGCCCGGCTCCCCGGTCCATGCAGAAATTAAACATGATGAAGTCATACCAGGTCTCAATCGGATAATAAAAGATATTGACCCGCTTATCCTCGGCCACGCGCTTGGTTCCGATGTCGTCGTCTTGGACGCGCAGATTAAAATTGTGGCTTTGGTAATAATCATCCACGTTAATTCCCATTCCTTCTAAAAGACGGTACATCACCCGCGCATGGCGCACTTCATCTTTAACGATTTGGGCGACTTGCAAAGTCTCTTTAATATCCGGTGATTTCGCGATCCACGGAACGTATCCAAAAGCCCCGGCAAGCTCCGAGTCGGCCTGCATCATCATGAGATGAGTCAAATTTTCTCGATATTCATCCGTCATTTCATCCAGCGTTTCAATCTTTTTTCCCGACGCAATCTTGGCTTGCAATTTTTCTTCTTTAACGCGCTCCGGTTCTTTGGACATAAGGCCTCCAGAAACTATTTTCCTTTAAAATTAGGCTTTCGCTTTTCTAAAAATGCCGTAACGCCTTCCGCGTGATCTTCCGTTTTTCCCAAAATCTCCTGCAACTGGGCTTCATACTCCATCTGGGTTTCTAAATCATTTTCCAGGGAGCGGTTCAAAGCTCGTTTGGTCAACGCGACCGATAAAGGCGGGGCGCTTAAAATTTCTTTCGCCAAATCCCAAGCCGCCGGCCCGACTTCTTCGGGACTCGCCAAACGATTGACCCAGCCGAATCGAAACGCATCTTCGGCCGTTATGGGTTTGGCCGTCCAGGCGTATTCCAGGGCTAAAGAGAGTCCCAGAAAACGAGGCATAAAATAAGTCATGCCGGAATCCGGAACCAATCCCACGCGGGAAAAGGCGTTGATAAATTTCGCATCGCGGCTCGCGACCTTAATATCGGTAGACAAAATCAAACTCGCCCCCGCTCCGGCGGCGAGACCGTTAATCGCTCCAATCACCGGTTTTTCAAGCTTGCGAATTTGAGAAATTAAAGGATTAAAATGGCGGCGCAGTTCATCCCCCAGGGAAAAAGGAGCCTCCGCCTGCCGCTCTTTCAAATCTCCCAAATCGGCTCCGGCGCAAAAGGCTCGCCCAGCGGCGGTTAAAATCACGCAACGAATTTCTGGAGTTTTCTCCGCTTTTTTAAGGGCTTCTGAAATGCCTTTGAGCATTTCCAGGGTCAGCGAGTTGAGAACCTCCGGACGGTTTAAGGTCAAGGTCATGACCCCGCCTTCCATCTGAATCAACAGGGGTTGAGACTCGGCGATTCGGGTCATTATTTGCCTCTAAATTTTGGTTTACGCTTTTCAATAAACGCCTTCATTCCTTCTTTTTGATCCTCGCTGTCAAATAAATCGTAAAAAAGCTCGCGCTCCAGTTTCAAGGCCTTGGGGTGATCGGGATAATCAGGGCTTAATGCCGAGAGAACTGATTTTTTAATCGCCATGACCGCCAAGGGCGGCATTGCGGCAATCTCTCGAGCCCATTTCATCGCTTCATCCAAAAATGATTCCGCAGGAACTACGCGGTTAATGATTCCAAGTTCAAGCGCTTCGCGGGCCGATATTTTTTTACCCGTCCAGAGAATCTCTAAAGCCTTTGCGCGGCCTAAAAGCCGGGCTAGTCGCACGGTTCCGCCCGCGCCCGGCATAACCCCAATTAAGATTTCAGGCTGACCTAAAACCGCGGTCTCAGATGCGATTCTTAAATCGCAGGCCAAGGCGAGTTCCAAACCGCCGCCCAAGGCGTATCCGCTGATGGCGGCAATGGTTGGCTTGGGGAAAGTGGAAACTTTATCCCAACGAGACAAATGCGGGTCCAAGCGCATTTCTTTTGAGCTTAAGCCTTCCATTTCCGATATATCGGCCCCGGCAGCGAAAGCTTTTTGAGAACCCGACAAAACGACCGCGCGCACGGCGGAATCAGCCGCGCAATCATCCATAGCTTTTTCCAATTCATCCATCAAAGGATGACTCAAGGCATTGAGCGCTTCCGGACGGTTGAGCGTAATGAGCCCGACCGCGCCTTTCTTTTCAAAAATGACGGAGGGCTTCGTATCCAAGATCAATTAAGGTCCACCCACACGCTCTTAAGCTGGGTATAGGATTCAATCGCGTATTGGCTTTTTTCGCGGCCGTATCCGCTTTGTTTAAAGCCGCCCCAGGGCGCGGCGGCGTCCACAAAGTGATAGCAGTTGATCCACACCGTTCCCGCCTGAATTTTCTGGGCCATTTGATGGGCTTTTTTGACGTCTTTGGTCCACACCGCAGCCACGAGTCCGTAGGGGCTGGCATTGGCCCGGGAAACGACCTCATCCACTGAATCAAAGGGCATGACGGATGCGACCGGTCCAAAAATTTCTTCCCGCGCAATCTTCATGGAATCGCCCACGTCCGAAAACACCGTGGGCTTAACGAAATATCCGGGCCCTGACGCGGCTTCTCCTCCGGCCAAAAGTTTGGCGCCCTCTTTTTTTCCGGATTCGATATAGGACAGAACTCGATTTCTTTGCTCTTCGGAAACGAGCGGCCCCATCTGGGTTTTGGGATCAAGTCCCGGCCCTTGACGGACGGTTTTGGCGCGCTCGGCCAAAATCTGGACCATTTCCTCGTATTTTGATTTCTCGACGAAAATTCTGGATCCCGCCGAGCAACATTGTCCTTGATTATAAAAAACTCCCATGAACATTCCCTTGGCGGCGGCTTCCAAATCGGCGTCGGCAAAGACGATATTGGGAGATTTTCCGCCCAATTCCAAAGTCACCCGCTTGAGGTTTCCCGCCGAGGCTTTAAGAATCTCGCGCCCCACCTCTGTTGAGCCTGTAAAGGTAATTTTATCCACGCCCGAATGGGCGGCTAAAGCGGCTCCGGCCGTCGGGCCAAAACCCGGAATAATATTGACGACTCCTTCCGGAAGCCCGGCTTCAAGCAAAAGCTCTCCTAAGCGCAAGGCCGACAAAGGCGTTTGCTCGGCGGGTTTTAAGACGACCGCGTTTCCGCAAGCTAATGCGGGAGCAAGACGCTCAACCGCCATGAGAAGAGGAAAATTCCACGGGATGATCGCGCCAATAACCCCAACGGGCTCGCGAACAGTGTAATGCAAAAACTTGGCCCCGGGATAATACGGGACAGACACCGGAATCGTTTCCCCGTGAATTTTCGTCGGCCAACCGGCGAAATAACGCCAAAGACCGATGGTCAGGGGCAAATCTCCGTTTTTGGCTTCGCGAATGGTTTTGCCATTATTTAAGGTTTCCAGTTGCGCAAGCTCTTCCGAATGGGCCTCGACCAGATCGGCGATTTTGTTGAGGACTCTTTCTCTCTCCGCTGGGCTCATCTTGGACCACGGTCCCTCCAAGGCCTTGCGCGCGGCGGAAACGGCCGCGTCCACATCTTTTGAATCCGCCTCGGACACGGAAGCCAAAACTTCGCCCGTCGCCGGATTATGGGTCTTAAAAACTTTTCCGGATGCAGATTCAGCCCAGCGTCCGCCGATGAGAAGAGGATGACTTTTCTTTGATAAGAATTTTTGCAGATTCGGATGGATTTCCAAAGCGGCGGCAATAGGCATAAAAACCTCCTGAATTAGGGTTTAGCGGCTAGAGCTTTGTCTAAAACTTCGGGAATGTAGAGAATTCTTTGGCAACTTTCGCAAAAAACGAAATTTTTAAGTTTCGTGACCTCAATCACCATTTGGGGAGCGAGATTCATCCGACAGGCGCCGCAAACCGCCCCTCCATCGGATTTCTTGATCGCCTTTGAAACTGGATCGCGCTTCCCGCGGGAACGGACATGATCGTAAATTTTATGGATATCCTCGGGAATAGGCTCCGCTAAATTCTTGCGCTCGGCCAGCAAGGTCTCTTTTTTCGCTTTAACGGCCGCAAGATCGGATTCTTTTTCGGCGATTTGAGCCAAAAAGGCTTTTTCCTCTACTCCAAAATCAGCCGTCGCCTTTTTAAACTCCTGTTGGGCGCCGTCAATTTGTTCCATGAATTCCAAAATTTTAGTCTCAATATCGCCGACTTCCGATTTCGCGCGGTCAATCTCCACTTGGAGGGCTTTAAAAGCTTCGTTGGTCTTGACGGTATTGAGTTCGCCGGAATGCTTGCGAATGGCCTCTTCTTTTTGAGCAAGCTCCAACTCCCGCTCTTTTTTCTTTTTCTCGAAATCCTGAACCTGAGCCTTGGCCTGGGAAGCCTTTTGGCGGGCGGCTTCGATTTTGTTTTTTAAATCCGCGATGAATGCGGGAATATCCGCCAGGGATTTATCGACGGCGTCAATGGCCTGATCGTGGGCCTGAAGTTCAATAAGGCGTCGAATATGCTCCGCGTTGAGGGCCATCGAATTTATTATAGCTAATTTTAATCGGCCTGTTTTGAGCGCGGACGCGAAGAATCCGCACGGTAAAGAATCACCTGGACTTTTTCCATCGTCACCAAGCCTTCACGAACCATCTCGTCAAGCTTGGGCAATATCTGATTAATTTTTTCCTCCGTATCAACAATCTCAATAACGATGGGAAGGTCATAGGAGAGTTCGAGCATCTTGGCGGTGTGAACATGGGCTTTGCACCCGAAACCCATCATGCCTCTTAAAACCGTGGCGCCGGCCATTTTGAGCGCCTTCGCCTCGTTGATAATGGCTTCATGAAGGGGGTGCCCCTGCCACTGGTCCTGCTCGCCGACGAATATCCTCAACAGTTTTTGTTCGCCCTCAAGTTTCATTGCATCCTCCCAATTTATACCATCGTTCCGATCAAAACCCCAATGCGGTAAAAGACGAGCCCGGCCCCCAAGTTCCCAATTAAATTGGCTCCCGCCCGCATCATTTCGCCGTTATCGGCCAGATTTGAGGTTTCAAGGATCCAAGTTGAGAATGTGGAATATGCGCCGCAAAAACCCGTCATGAGAAGAAGTCGCGCATTCGGCCTTAAGGCCCCGCGAGACGTCATACCGGCTAAAACGCCCACGATGAGACACGCCGTTAGATTGACGACCCAGGTTCCATAAGGAAAGCCTGTTCCAGTAAATTCCGGAACCCAGGTCGAAACGAGGTAGCGAAGAAAGGTTCCTAAAATTCCCCCTACCGAAAGAATCAGCCACTTATTATTCATCAGAATAATCTCCTGATTAAGTTTTTTGGTAGGAGTTATCATCCTCGGAGAGACCAAGGCTTTTAGGCGAACCCCATCGCCTGTGGTTTATTCTACAAAACTTCAAAAGTCCCGTCGGCTTTTTTGACGAAGACCTTATGATCCTGACGGGCGAAGACTTCAATCCGGTCTAACGCTAAAGGGTATTTTGCAATCGGAGATTTATCCCGGTAAGGAGAGTCAATTTTATCCCCCACTGGAATGGATTGCCACCAATGAATCGCGTCTAATATTTCCTCAACGGGAACCGTCTCATGGTCGGTTAAATTAAGGACCGCTGTTCCCCACCCAAGGCCGTGGCGCTCAGCGTGCTTGTAAATCTGAGAATTGGCTTTGTTAAGAAACAAAGGAAATCCCTTGAGCGAATGAACCGTTTTCATCTCCGCCATGCGCCCGTCTAAAACCAAATCCGGAGTTGATTGTTCCCTCACCCCGCCCTCAATTAAAACCACCTGCAACTGATTTACGCCAGATTTCAGAAGAGATTCCAGCAGAACCCTTTCATGCGGCAACAAATCCGGCAGAATTTCAACCAGGGCTGGCGAATGGGATACATCCACCGTAATAATATCTCCGCCGTTCCCTCCAGGATAATGATAAACCTTAAGCGACTGGATCTTCCCATTCCCAAAAGCGACCGCCAACTGCTCGCGGAAATGTTCAAGGGCCGCGTTGGTGTTGGGAATAGCGCGGGCCACCTCTCCCGCGTTTTGAACATGAATAATAGTCGGAGGGCCGCGAGCCAGAAGAGAACGGTTTTTTCCATCGTTTCCACCGCTAAAGCCCGCCCCATCCCAGGCCGACGAAAATCCTTGAAGCGAACCGTTATTTAATAATTTTTTCGCGAAATATTTAAGCCGCAGGAGTGTTTTTGAATGGATTTGGGAATATTGGTTTTGTTGGCCGGATGAATAAGACCAAATCCTCGGAGCGGTAAAATTTTCAGCCGCAAGCGGCTTAAAATGATCCAGAAGCCCAACACTCTTAACCGGAGCGAGAATCGGATTTTTTTGCAAAAGAACGTCTTCGCTGGAAAGAATTTCCTGCCGAGGACTCAAGACCGCATCTTGTTCAAGAACCGCGCTGTTTAGATTTTGATCTTCATTATTAACGGAAGGAATCGAAATATTGACATTGATGGGGGCCAGCGTCTGGGGTTGAGAAGCATCCTCCGCGCGGTCAAGCGCATGAGAACTCAAGCTCACAAGTCTCAGTAAAAGAAGGAGCTTAATCATATTCTCATGATAGGACAAAAAGGCCCCTCGCGATAGGGCCAAAAGGCCTAGGGCGTTCTGGGCCTTTCGGCCCAGACCCGCCCTGCTAAATCAGAAATTTTCCCTTATCTGCCACGGCCGGGTGAGGAAAAGCCCTGTTGAAAGAGAGGCTTGCGGCATTGAGAAACGCAATATGTTCCTCGGGGGTCAAACGGGCGGAAAGCGCATTTGCCCTCATCCTCGCGAAATCCGCGCGGCGTTCGGACGATGCCGCCTCATCGAGAAATCCCCGTTTTTCTTCCTCGCTAAACATGGAATTCTTCCTTAAGCCGCCGGTAATCGGCCTCTTTTTGAAGGAGTTTGTAATACTCCTCTATTCGCGTCCAATCGAGACGTTTTAGGTTCGCCTTAATTAAAGTTCTTATATCAACAGCGTCTTGTTCGCGGCTGCCGGGATCGGAATTACAAAGGGCCTGAAGCTTAAGACCTATAATATCCTCGGGCCGAGCCACCTTGATGCTTTCTCCAAAAAGGGAAAACTCGACGGCATCTCTAATCATGCGGAGGCTGAGGGGTCTAAAGGCGTGAATAAAATCAACATAGCCAAAAACCGGGAAAACATTTCCTTGATATTGCGAAACGTTATCGCTGAAAAATATCCTCTTTACAGTATAACAGATAAATTCTCCGCCGGAAGAAACGATCTAGGAAGACCATAACATTTCATAGAGCCTTTCCTGGGCGAAAACCATGCCGTGAATGTCAAACTCAGGGCCGATGGATTGGGTGGCGTTCCGCCCCAGGCGGCGGCGCAAATCGGTATCTTTCAGAAGGGCGATGACTCGCGCGGCGAGAAGCGAAACGTCTCCTTGAGGAACGCAAAATCCATTTTCGTCGTCTTTAATCAAATCAGAAATTCCGTCGGTCGCGTAAACGGCGGAAGGCGCGCCGCTTTTCATCGCCTCCACCAAGGATCTCGGCAAGCCTTCCCAAAGGGAAGTGAGGACAAAAACATCAGAGATAGAAATCCATTCCGCCGCGTCTTTTCGCCAACCCGGGAAACGCATTCGCTCAAAAACTCCCAATTCCCGGGCTTTTTCTTCAACCGCGTCCCGCAAAGGCCCTTCGCCAATAAACAAAAACTGGGCGCGCGGAATTTCCCGGAGAACTTTTGAAGCCATCAAGACAAAATCCAGCGGATTTTTCTGGGGCTTTAAATTGCCGATAGAAAGAACCAATGGCGCATTCGTCTCAAAGCCCATTTCTCTCTTTTTAATCTCTGGATCGGACACGGAAGCGGGAAAGCGAGATAAATCCACGCCTGAGCGAATCAAGTGAAATTTCGATTCCGGGCCGATGCCGTTTTTTAAGGCGTAATTCCAATTTGAACGCGAGACAAAAATAAGCGCCCGGCTTAGACCCGCGCAAAGGCGCTCAAGAAACACGTAAATTTTTTTGACAACGGAGTTTTGGAAATCGTTAAAGCCGAAACCATGATAGGTATGGACGACAACTTTAATTCCGGCCGCCCAAGCGGCCAGGCGCCCCAAGATTCCGGCTTTGGAGCTGTGAGTATGAACGATATCCGGCTTTTCTTTTTTAAAGAAAAGCCAAAGCGAAAACAAGGCGGCTAAATCCGCAAAAGGACTAACTTCTCGGCGCAGAAAAGAAAAAAAGACGATTCGGTAAAACCCTTTCTCTGAATTTTCCTGGGCTTCATTGTCAAGCTCGCCGCCTTTTCCGCAAGCCAAAACCGCCTCATATTTTTCCGGGTTGAGATTTCTCGCCGTCCATAAAGTATTTTGCTGGGCCCCCCCGAAATCAAGGCGCGTAATGAGGTGAATGACCTTGAGTCGCTTCATCGATCTCCTCGCGTTTTAAGCCCGTGGGCGCAAAAGCCCAGGACCGGGCATCCCGCGCAAACGGGACTTGCGCGGCAATGATTCTTGGCCAAGGCGACCAGAAGTGCGTGAAACTCCGCGTAGAGAAAACTCTTTCTCGAAAGACTTGCCTCGAAAAATTCTTGAAGACGCGAGTATTCGGGGTTTTTCATCCAGCCCATCCTGCGGCTGATGCGCGAGGTGTAGGCGTCAATGACAAAGACCGGGCGCCGGGCCGCGTAAAGGAGAATGGAATCAGCCGTCTCAGGGCCAATACCCCATAAGCCCAAGAGTTCTCCCCGAACCTTCTCCAGCGGGCCGGAAAGCCAATCCTTAAGCGAGCCCCCGCGACTCAGAGCAGCCTCGACGAAAATCTTGATTTTCCGGCTTTTCTGGCGGAAATAACCGGAAGAGCGAATCAAGGATTGAAGCTTACGGGGAGAGATTTTGATTAATTTTTCCAAATCCAAAATCCGGGCGGCCTTAAGACGCATAAGAGCCTTGCAGACATTTTCCCAATTCGTGTTTTGAGTCAGAATGGCGCCCAAACAAATTTCCAAGCATTCTTTCTCGCTTAAACTTCCCCAAAATCCCGGGCGATAGATTGGGCTCCGTCCATTTGCTGGAGTCACCGGCCACCAACCTTGAGGGCCGTAAGAATTTAAGAGGGTTCTATAGATAAGCGCCGGAGAATTTTTCGGGTTCAGCTCTTTGTTCCTAAAACCTTTTCGATTTTCTTAAAGAGGCGCTGGGAGTCGAATGGCTTAATCAGGTAATCGTCCGCCCCGCTGGCAAAAGCCGACTCCACGTCTCCCATGCGCCCCAAGGCCGTCGTCATGACGATTTTAATTTCCTTGGTCGCCGGATCTTTTTTAAGAATTTGACAGACGTCAAAACCGCCCATCTTAGGTAAAATTACGTCCAAAAGAATGAGTTGGGGCTTTTCTCGCCTGGCTGCGGCCACTCCCTCGGCTCCGTCCATGGCCGCAACAACCCCATACCCCTTGGCCGCAAGCAAGGCTTTCAAACTTTCCAGAATTGTCGGATCGTCTTCAACAACCAATATTTTAATGGCCATGAGGGGCCTCCACTTTGGGCAAGCGCAAAGTTAAAGATAATTCGCCGCCCGAGTTTAATTGCGCGATCATGTCCGCGCCCTGAGACTGCATGAGATGACGCGCAAAACCAAGCCCGAACCCGGTTGACTGCATCATGGGGCTATGCGCCAGTTGCGCGGGATAAAATAAGTCCAAACTCTTTTCCAACTCTTGAGGAGTCATCGGATTAATAACAAATCGAAAACCTATATCAATCCAAACGCCGTTGACGGCCGCGCTCAAACGCAAAGGACCTTCCTTGCGGAATTTTCTAGCGTAAAATAAAAGGCTTGATAAAACGCGAATAACCCTATCCGGATCCACCAACACTTCCGGCAGATTATCTGGAATGGAATTTTCAACCAAGATGCTGGATTGTTCCAGACCTCTTTTAATCGAGAGTATGGCTTCCGAAGCGATCTCATGAACCTTGGACGGTTGCAGGCGCAAAGATAAATCATCGCCCATTTCCAAATGAACAAAATCCCGCAAATCCCCGACAAGAAAAGCCAAACGAACCGTTTGCTCATTCATGATTTCCAACCAGGATTTTTGGTCCGCGGTCAAATCTCCGAAAATGCCTTCCAAAAAATTGAGCGTCGTTAAACGCAAGGCCGTCGCCGGAGTATTCATCTCATGTCCGGCAAAAGCCAGGAACCGGGAAATTTTATGCCGCGTTCTTCGGTGAATCAATAACCCAGCAACGACCGCGAAAAAAGCTCCCAGAACCGTCCCCGCCAAGAAATAGATCATCGAGAAATCGCCTTTTTTGAATTTTGATGTTTTTGAGCCAGCTCCAGGTAATTGTCGCGGCTTTGTTTTAAAAACTTGATTTCATCATCTTTGAGAGGCCTTGCGATTTTAGCCGGAAGGCCCATGACCAAGTGCCTCGGCGGAACGCGAAACCCCTTGGGGATCAAGGCACCCGCGGCAATAACGCATTCACGGCCAATCTCAGCCTCCATCACAATCGCCCCCATGCCAATAAGGCAAAGATCCCCAATAACGGCTCCATGAATAATCGCGCCGTGGCCCACCGTCACGCCGCAACCAATTCGCGTGGGGTATTCTTCCCGCCCGTGAACGATGACTCCGTCTTGAAGATTGGAGGCTTCCCCAATTTCAATCGGACACACATCCGCGCGAACAACGGAATAAGGCCAGAGAGAAACCCTGGGGCCGATCAAAGCGCGGCCAATCACTTCCGCCGTTTCATGAACAAAGGCTGTTTTGTGAATCTTCGGTTTGTCTTTTAGAAGAGCTCGAATCATAGGTCCTCTGTTGATTATGATAAAATCAAATCAGTATAGGCAAGCTCTTCAATTTCATGGACCACGCGGAATTTGATTTTATCGTCGTTGGTAGCGGCATCGCTGGTCTTCTCAGCGCCCACAAGCTCTCGGCCCTGGGGCGCACCGCTATTCTGACCAAGAAAGAAGCGGTCGAATCCAATACCAATTACGCGCAAGGGGGAATCGCTGCCGTCACAAGCCAAATCGACAGCTTTCAGCGCCATATCTCAGACACCCTCATCGCCGGGGCGGGTCTTTGCGACGAAAAAATAGTCGCAATGACCATCCAGGACGCTCCCGCGAGAATCAAAGAGCTTCAGGAAATTGGGGTTCGTTTCTCTCAAAAAAAGGGAACCGTTGATTTGGGGCTTGAAGCCGGCCATTCCGAAAGGCGCATTCTTCACGCCGGAGATATTACCGGTCATGAAATAGAACGGGCGCTCCTTCGCGCTTGTCAAAAAAATCCGCGCATTGATATTTTTGAAAATGAAATCGGCATTGATTTGATTCTCGATAAAAACGGCCATTGCCGCGGTCTCTATTCTTTGAGCCGGAAAAATGGAAAAATTCGCGCATTCTCGGCCAAGGCCGTCATTTTGGCGACCGGAGGAGCCGGAAAGGTCTACCTGGTCACGACCAACCCGGACATCGCCACCGGAGATGGAATGGCCATGGCCTACCGGGCGGGGGCCACTCTCGCGAATATGGAATTTGTCCAGTTTCATCCGACCTGCCTCTATCACCCGCAAGCAAAATCTTTTCTTTTATCTGAAGCGCTAAGAGGCGAAGGCGGAAAACTGATTTTAAAAAACGGGCAAGCCTTCATGAAAAAACACGACCCGCGGGCGGAGCTGGCCCCCCGGGACATCGTCGCCCGCGCCGTGGATTACGAACTCAAAAAATCGGGAGAACCCTGCGTTTATCTGGACATGACGCACAAGTCAAAAAAATTTCTGTCCCAGCGCTTCCCCAATATCGACCGCACGCTGAGAGAATATGGAATCGATATGTCCAAGACCCCGATTCCCGTCGTCCCCGCCGCTCACTTTTTCTGCGGAGGAGTCAAGGTTGACTCCGACTCCAGAACCGACATCCCCGGCTTATTCGCCGTTGGGGAAAACTCACAAACCGGCCTTCACGGCGCAAACCGCTTGGCTTCTAATTCTCTTTTGGAGGGTTGCGTTTTCGCCCATCGCCTTTTTCATCATATTAAAGACGATGACTCAATCCACCGCTTAAAGCCGTTTACGCCCAAAAGCTGGAACCCAGGAAAAGCCAAGGCCTTGGATGAGGCCGTCGTCATCACGCAAAACTGGGATGAAATTCGGCGTCTCATGTGGAACTACGTCGGAATCGTTCGCACAACCAAGAGACTTGAGCGCGCGTTAAGGAGAATGAAGCTCCTCAACGCGGAGATTAATCATTATTATTGGAACTTTTTTCTGACCCCGGATTTAATTGAACTACGAAACTTAGCGGATGTGGCCAGCGCCGTTATTTTGTCCGCTCTCCAAAGAAAAGAAAGCCGCGGACTTCATTACACGCTGGATTATCCCAAACCCGTTCCGGCCCAAAAGCATGATACCCTCATGAATAAAAAAATGGCATTAAGGCTTTTCGAACGGTTTAGTTAAAATGGACCGAATGAAACGTTTTTTTGATATTTTTTAATTGCGTGAACCGCAGGGACATGTTATAATATAATTGTAGCTGAGAGGGTCGCCTTATTTGCGACTCGTCGCGCGCGAATAAATCCGTGCGCGCTCGGCTGCCTTTTTATTTTCTCGCCGTATGTATATTCTCTATCTGGACGAGTCGGGAAATCCCTCTGGCTGGAATAAAGGACAGCGCAATCTTGTATTGGGAGGCGTAGCCGTTTTTGAAGGAGAAATACGAAAAATTACTAGTTCCGTGGATGCCCTCCAAAACAAATATTTCCCAGGAATACCTATTCCACTTGAGTTTCACTCCAGCGAAATTTTTTCTGGAAAGAACGCTTTCCGCGCCTTGCCTTATGATGATCGTAAATCTATTCTTAAGGATTTAGCCTCTGTTTTAACATCTAATTCCATAACGACATTCGCTACTGGCATCCACATAAGTCAGGTCCATTCGCCCGATCAAGCCCTCCAAGACGTTTTCGGAGATGTTTGCACGCGTTTTAATACCATGTTATTGCGGCACCACCATGCCGATAAGCCCCAGAAAGGACTGCTGATTATTGATAAATCTCAATATTCCGAAAAACTCTTCCAAGATATGATTAGTTTCCGAAAATCAGGAACAAAGCACGCCGCGTATTTGGGAAACATCGTAGACATCCCTTATTTCACGGATTCCCACAGAACGCGGATCATGCAACTGGCCGATTTCGTGGCCTGGACATTTTTTCGCTGTTTGGAGCATGGAGACGGATCATTTCTAACCTCAATTCTTTCTTGTTTCGATCGCGGAGACTCCCAGGCCAATCTCTCCGATGGCCTTAAACACATGACGGTGGAACCTTGCTCCTGTCCGGCAAGGCACTAAACGGATCGAAAAAATGGACCGAATCATTATCCGAGGCGCAAGGCAGCACAACCTTAAAAACATTTCTCTCGAACTTCCAAAAAACAAGCTCGTCGTCATCACCGGGCTTTCGGGCTCAGGAAAGTCCTCTCTCGCTTTCGACACCCTCTACGCCGAGGGACAACGACGCTATGTTGAAAGCCTTTCGGCTTATGCGAGGCAATTTCTGGAACTCATGGAGAAACCCGATGTGGATTTAATCGAGGGCTTGTCCCCGGCGATTGCCATCGAACAAAGAAACCCGTCTCATAATCCGCGCTCGACCGTCGCGACCACGACCGAAATTTACGATTATCTGCGCCTGTTATTTGCCCGTATTGGACGCCCGCATTGCCCAAAATGCAAGCGTCCGGTTAAAAAACAATCTCCCCAAGCCATTACTCAGGAAACTCTAAATTTATTTCCCGGACAATCCGTCTCCATCTGGTCTCCCCTAGTCATGGGCCGTACCGGGACCTACGAGGAACTTTTCAATCGCCTGAAACGCTCGGGGTATGTCAAGGTCCGGATAGACGGAAAAATTTCGGAGCTCGATTCGACCCCCAAACTCAGTCGTTACGCCAAACACGTCATCGAACTGTTCATTGATACGGTTGACGCCGTTCAGGAAGAAAAAAACCGGCTTTTCGAATCCCTAGAAACCGCGCTCAAAGAATCCCGGGGGCTGGTCCGAATCGAACCCTCAAAAAAAGCGGCTCAAGGGGTTTTAATGAGCGAACATAATGCCTGCCCGGAATGCGGGCTGAGTCTTCCGGAACTCGAACCGCGGCTCTTCTCCTTTAATTCTCCTTATGGGGCTTGTCCCTCTTGCGACGGAATTGGACAAAAAACGGAGGTTGACCCTGATTTAGTGATTCCCGATCCCTCTCTTTCCATTCAAGACGGCGCCATTGTCGCCTGGGATGACCCGGTCACCACCCGAACCAACCGCTGGAAAAAATCCTGGTCCGGGTATTATACGGAAATTCTGGAAACCATTTGCCGCCAACATGGAATTAACCCGAGAACGCCTTGGTCGGAACTTTCACAAAAACACAAGGAAATCATTCTTTACGGCGGCGGACATTACCGGCCTCATTGGGCGAAAAACGATCAAGAGTATGAAGGGATTATTCCTAATCTTGAACGCCGGTATAAAGAAACCGAATCGGAATTTGTCAAAAGCGCCATAGTCGAGCGCTTCATGCGAAAAGGAGAATGCCCTGATTGCCATGGGGCCCGTCTTAAACCCGAAGCCCTGGCGGTTTTAGTCGGCGGCAAAAATATTCGCGAAGTCACCGCCCTTTCCATTTCCCAGGCTTACGCCTTCGTTCAGAATCTCGATTTAACCGCGACCGAAAAAACCATCGCCAAGATGATCCTTAAGGAAATACTCTCGCGGCTAGAATTTTTAACCAACGTCGGGCTCGATTATCTAACATTGGACCGCGCGTCTGAAACCTTGGCCGGAGGAGAAGCGCAGAGAATTCATCTAGCTACTCAAATTGGTTCGGGGCTCAGCGGAGTTCTCTATGTTCTTGACGAACCTTCCATCGGCCTTCACCCGCGAGATAACACCCGGCTTCTCTCGACTTTAAAGCGCCTTCGCGACATTGGAAACACCTTGATCGTCGTCGAACATGACGAAGAAACGATGCTTAACGCCGACTGGATCGTCGATCTCGGGCCGGGAGCGGGCATTCACGGAGGCCAAATTATCGCGCAAGGAACGCCTAAACAGATTTTGGCCTCGAAGACTTCTCTGACCGGGGCCTATCTGAGGGGAGACAAAAAACCTCTTCAAAAGCGCGCCTTGCGGCGTCCAAGCGCGAGACAATTTATATCCATCCTAGGCGCGAAACAATTTAATCTTAAGAATATCGACGTCAAAATTCCTCTCGGCCTTTTCGTCTCGGTGACAGGAGTCTCGGGATCGGGAAAGTCAACCTTGGTTCATGAAATTCTTTACAAAGCTCTCGCTCGAAAATTTTACGCCTCCAAGGACGCGCCGGGAGTCCACCGAAGCCTGACAGGAGTGGAAAACATAGACAAAGTGATTGTCGTCGATCAATCCCCCATCGGCCGAACTCCGCGCTCAAACCCGGCCACCTATACCGGACTTTGGTCTCCGATTCGGGAAATATTCTCTCAGTTGCCGCAGTCGCGGGCAAGGGGTTATAAACCGGGGCGTTTTTCTTTTAATGTGAAGGGCGGGCGATGCGAAAATTGTTCCGGAGACGGCTCCCTTCAAATCTCGATGCAATTTTTGCCCGATGTTTACGTACCTTGCGAGGAATGTCGGGGAGCGCGCTTTAACGAGGAAACCCTTTCCATCCGCTATAAAGGAAAAAATATCGCCGAGGTCTTGGCCATGAGCGTTGAAGAAGCCCGAACGTTTTTTGAAAACCATCCCCTCTTGTCTCGAATCCTAAAAACCATCGAGGACGTGGGCCTTGGATACATCACGCTTGGGCAAGCCGCGACCACTCTCTCTGGAGGAGAAGCCCAGAGAGTCAAACTTGCCGCCGAACTGGGACGTCGAGACACCGGTAAAACCCTCTATATTTTGGATGAGCCCACAACCGGGCTTCATTTCGCCGACGTAGATAAACTCATCAACGTCCTTCACCGGCTTGTCGATCATGGAAACACGGTCCTGGTCATTGAGCATAATCTTGACGTGATTCGCAATTCCGACTGGATTATTGATTTGGGTCCGGAAGGGGGATCTGGAGGTGGACGTTTAATCGCGGAAGGAACGCCTCAAGACATCACCCAGAATTCTCATTCACACACCGGGCAATATCTTGAAATTAATCCAGCAACCTGTTACACTAATTCCAGGAGCTCCTAAATGAGCGGCGAAAAGAATTCTGAAGAAGAGTCAAAAGCGGAAGAACTCAATAAAAAAAATCGGTTTATTCTTATTGGCGGCATCGCTCTTTTGATTTTGCCTCTTTTAATTATTCTTATCTCAAAGCTCACGGCTCTTCATGGAACCCAAACATCCCAAATGAATGGGAGTATGTTTTACGCGCGCACGGTAAAAGTCGGAGACAAATTGACTCCCGCTCCAACCCCAGCGCCCTCCAATGTCGCCCCTAGCCTAACCCCTCCGGTCTCAAATCAAAGCTCGCTTAATCTGGTTGTCGGAGATAAAAGTCCGCAAGCCCCTCCACCGCCAAGGAGAAAAGTTAAAAAAGTATTCAAGAGAACCACTAAACCTAAATCCTTGGCTCAGGTAAGACCCCACAAACCCGCAAAAACGGTTCAACCTTTTTCTGTTCCTCAGCTAAAACCCAGTCCGTTTGGAAACCCCGCGGCTCAAGGTGGAAGCCCTATTCCATCTGTCGGCGGAGGAGCCCAACCTCCTAACGCCGGGCAAATGATTCAAAACATTATGAAAGGTATGCCCCAAGGACAAAGCATCCCGCCAAACGTTCAGCAAATGATTCAGCAGTCCGGCGGCGCGCCCGCCGTTCCGGCCCCAACGGGACAACAGTAATTAGGGTTTTTCAAACAAACCGTATAAGCCGCCCAAACCAGCAAAACGGCATAGAGGTTAAAGTAAGCCAAAAAGAACGCGGCCGGAATACCATGGAGGACCGCGCGCCTGTCTAAAAAGCAACAGATAAGAATTGGAACCTGCCAAGCCAACCTTATAGACTTAAGAATGTAAAGCGTGGGAATCAGCATGAGAATATAGCTGTAATTTTTAAAACGCGGCATGGACAAGGCGTAAAGCGCGCAAAACCAAAATATAACCTTAAGCGGCATCGCGGGATCCGCCGCCCAATATGGGCGTATTTTTTTAACATAGGTCCAAAGGCTCAAGCCTCCCAAAATCCCGATGAAACCGGAAGTCAGAACCGTCGCGAAAGTCGCCGCACGCGCAAGGTTTCCGGGCCACTCAAGTTGGGAGAGCTGAACAAAGAACGCGAAGGAGGATGGATTGATAGCTCCGACCTCATACCACCAACTCCCCTGGCCGGCGCGCAAGATTTTGAAGAAAGAATCCATCAAATGAGGGTAGAAAATAAAATTAAGACCAAAAATCGCCATGAAAGAGACCAGGGAAACAAAAAAGGCGCTCCAACGCGGTTTTTTCCATACCAGAAGCAATGCGAGGAAAATAAGCGGAGTCAGTTTTGCCTGCGCCGCCAAGGCGACGCATAATCCAAATAAAAATGGCCGATCCGCCAAAAGAAACGCAAATCCAGACCATAAAAAAAGTTGCTCAAACCCTGAGATATTTCCCGCTCCAATATCAATCAAGAACGGGTTTCCGTAGGCCAACGCGAAGAAAATTAGTTCAAAAACGCTGAAAGATATATTAAAAAAATAACGTTTCCATAAGAGGATAAGGCCCGCGACGACTGACAATTTGAGAAACACCCATAAATATTGAGCGGTCACTGGAGAAAACGCCAAAAGCGGAGCCCCCAGAGTTTTTAAGACGATCGGAGAGTAAAGGCAAGGCATTTGCGAGGAGGCGTCGTAGGGATTGCCCCCGCGAGCTAAAATTTGTTCACAGGAAAAATAAAGTTTAAAATCTCCCTGATGAAATGTCGGCGGGTAAAAAGACTTCCAGGTTTCAAAAAGAAGCAGAGCAATCAAGGAAGCCTTAATTGCTCTGGCGATTATCTTTTTGTCCAACCTAAACCGCGACGGGCTTGAAATTTTTAGCGACGGTTGCGCCAATTTCGCTTAAATTCTCGATGACAATTGCGCCCGCGTTTTTCAAGGCCTCGATTTTAGAGGCATGGGTGCCGGAAGAACCCTCCACAATGGCCCCGGCATGCCCCATTCGCCGTCCCGGAGGCGCGCTTTTTCCGGCAATGAAAATAAAGAGAGGCTTTTTCATATGAGCTTTGTAAAAAGCCGCCGCGTCTTCTTCGGCGGACCCGCCGATTTCCCCGATCATGACAATGGCTTCCGTTTTTGGATCACGCTCGAATAAATCTAAAATATCCACGAAATTCGACCCTGGGATCGGATCGCCTCCGATACCGACGACGGTTGATTGCCCCAATCCTTTTTGAGTGAGTTGGTGCACCGCTTCGTAAGTCAAGGTTCCCGAACGGGAGATAATTCCAATGGGCCCTTTTTTATGAATATAGCCCGGCATGATGCCCGCCTTGGATTCTTCCGGCGTAATGACCCCGGGACAATTAGGGCCGATAAGTCTCGCCTGAGGAGCGTAAATTTTTAAGAATTGTTTGGCTTTTGCCATATCTAAAACGGGAATTCCCTCAGTAATACAGATAATGAGGGAAATGCCGGCTTTTCCCGCCTCCATGACGGAATCAGCGGCGGCGGGCGCGGGAACAAAAATCAGAGAGACGTTCGCTCCGGTTTTTTTCACCGCTTCTTCAACCGTATTGAAAACCGGACGGTCCAAATGGGTCGTCCCGCCACGACCAGGAGTGACTCCGCCCACTATTTGAGAGCCGTATTCCAGACATTTTTGCGCGTGAAAAGAGCCCGCCGATCCGGTAAAACCTTGAACGATGATGCGCGAATCCTTATTTAATAAAATACTCATTAGTCCTTCTCCTCACAAGATTTTAAGGACGGGACAATGCCCTCCTTGTATTTCATAGAAATGGGCATTAGATTTTTCCTGCCGCGGCTTGGACGCTTTTCTGCGCGGCATCCCAGAGACTAGAGGCCGTCATTAAGCGAGTTCCCGAACGGTCCAAAATTTCCCGGCCCTTATCGGAATTAGTTCCCTCCAGACGAACCACCAAGGGAACTTTCAGCTTCATTTTTTTAAGCGCGGCCAAGATGCCTTCGGCGATCATATCGCAACGCACAATGCCGCCAAAGATATTGACCAGGATCGTTTTAACCTTCGGGTCCTTGAGAATAATTTTAAAAGCCCGCTCGACCCGCTCTTGATTGGCGGCGCCCCCCACGTCCAAGAAATTCGCCGGACTGCCCCCGGCCAAGGCGATGGTGTCCATCGTCCCCATGGCAAGCCCCGCGCCATTGACCATGCAACCGATATTCCCGTCCAAACCGACATAGGAAATATCATGTTTTTTGGCTTCTTTTTCCGCAGGAGAGGATTCAATGTCGTCTCTTGAGGCAAAATCCTCGTGACGAAACAAAGCGTTGTCGTCGGTCACGATTTTAGCGTCCAAAGCCACAAATCCCTTCGGAGTCAAAACCAACGGGTTGACCTCGAGTAAACTCATGTCTTTATTGATGAAAAGTTTGACCAAGGCCGTCGCCACTTTCGTAAAAGAGGAAATATACTCCGCTGGAATTCCCAATTCAAAAGCCAAGGCCCGCGCCGCGAAAGGCAAAAGCCCAAACACCGGATCAACGGGCTTTTTGATAATCGCTTCCGGATGGTCTTCGGCCAGGGTCTCAATTTCCATTCCGCCTTGAGAAGAAGCGATTAAAACGGGAGAACCGATTTTTCTGTCAATGGCAACAGAAAAATAAAATTCTTTTTCTATTTTAACGCCTTGTTCGATCAAAACCTGATCGACCTTGAGCGTTTGGCCATGGGTTTGATGCGTCGCCATTTTCATTCCCACCATCGCCTTGGCAAAAGCTCGGGCTTCTACCGGGGTTTTCGCGAGTTTAACGCCGCCGGCTTTCCCGCGGCCGCCGGCTAAAACCTGGGCCTTCAAAACCCACGGCCCCTTCTTAAGACGTTTGAGAATGGAATTAATTTGCGCCGGCTTATCAATGACGCCTCCAAACTCCGGGAGCGGAACCTGAACCTCTCTCAAAATATTTTTTCCTTCGTATTCCAATAATTTCATGGTTTCCTCTTTCTCTCTATGCCGCCACGGTCCACGTCTCGGACCCTTTAAGCAACTTTTCTAAATCTACGGAAGACGATTTTTTCGCCTCGGAAATTTGGCCCTCCATCATCTCATGAAGAACAGGCCGAGAAACATTGCGAAACACTCCTTGGGGAACCGGGAAATTCGGCCGTTCCATGTGAGACAACAGATAGGCCAAGGGAGCCGAGGTCTCATCATGGACCAAAATATCGGCGGGTATTTTGCCCGGCTCAAATTCGACCACCTCCAGATTCCAATTCTTAAGCCGAATGCCTTTGTTTTTGTTTTTTCCAAACACCAAGGGCTTCCCGTGCTCTAAAACCAAATTCGTCTCGCTTTGAAGACTTTTATCCGAGACTTCCGCCCACGCCCCGTCATTAAAGACGATGCAGTTCTGGAGAATCTCAATTAAGGCGGAACCCTTATGCTTGGCGGCCTTATCTAAAACCAAAGACAAGGCATTAAGATCCGTATCCACGGCCCGCGCCACAAACGTGGCTTCAGAGGCAAGGGCGACCGCAATCGGGTTCAGCGGATAATCAATCGAACCGTAAGGAGTTGATTTCGTCTTTTTCCCAATTTCAGAAGTCGGAGACAATTGCCCCTTGGTCAAGCCGTAAATGCGGTTGTTAAACAGGAGAATTTTAATATCGGCGTTGCGTCTTAGGGCATGAATGAGATGGTTTCCCCCAATCGAAAGTCCGTCGCCATCGCCGGTGACGACCCAAACCATAAGGTCAGGCCGAGCGCATTTAAGCCCGGTCGCCAAGGTTGGCGCGCGTCCGTGTATTGAATGAAATCCATAGGTGTTCATGTAATAAGGAAACCGGGACGAACACCCAATTCCCGAAACAAAGACGATTTTCTCGCGCGGAATGCCCAAGCTTGGCATGAGTTTTTGAACCGTGGCCAAAATAGCGAAGTCTCCGCAGCCGGGACACCAACGCACCATCTGATCGGAAACAAAGTCCTTGCGGGATAAAACCGGTCCCGAAGCCGGAAGATTTTCAATTTCCTTTTCGTTTTCCATTTATGATCCCCTTAAAACGCTCTCGACAAAGTTTTCGATTTCCGCGATTTTAAACGGTTGCCCTTTAACCTTATTCAACCCAATCGCCGGAATAGCGAATTTAGCGCGAATGACCTTGAGAAGTTGCCCCAAATTCATCTCCGCGACTACAATTTTTTCAAAACCCGCCAGCAAATCTCCCAAATCAGAGGGAAGCGGATTTAGATAGCGTAAATGAATCGCCGACACCGGTTCTTTTCTCGCCTGTAAATTCTTAACGGCCGCGGAAATAGCGCCGTAAGTGCTTCCCCATCCAATGACCAGAACTTTTCCCTTAGGGGAACCGAGAACCTGGGTCGGAGGAATTTCCTGGCTGATTTTATTTACCTTGGCCGCCCGCAAACGAACCATCTTCTCGTGGTTCTCCGGATCATAACTGACATTGCCGGTCACTTCTTGTTTTTCAATTCCCCCGATTCGATGCTCATAACCCGCAAGGCCTGGAGCGGCCCAAGGGCGAGCCAAGGTTTTCTCATCTCTGAGATAAGGTTTAAATTGGTCCTTGGCCGGAAGAGACGCCATCACGAATTTTTTGATATCGGAGACGCTCGGGATTTTCCACGGCTCGGAACCGTTGGCAAGATATCCATCCGTTAAAAGAAAGACGGGGGTCATATATTTAATGGCGATGCGACAAGCCTCTATGGTCGCGTCAAAACAGTCCGAGGGGGTTGAAGCCGCAATGACCGGGACCGGGCTTTCGCCGTTTCGGCCGTAAAGGCACTGCAAAAGATCCGCCTGTTCGGTCTTGGTTGGAAGGCCGGTCGAGGGACCGCCGCGCTGAACGTCTAAAATCACAACCGGAAGTTCCGTCATGACCGCCAGCCCAATCGCCTCGGATTTAAGAGCGACTCCCGGGCCGCTGGTTCCCGTCACCGCCAAGCGCCCACCGAAGGACGCGCCAATGGCGGAGCCGATAGCGGCAATCTCATCTTCCGCCTGAAAGGTTTTAACTCCAAAAGCCTTGTGCTTGGAAAGTTCATGTAGAACGTCGGAAGCCGGGGTAATCGGATAAGAACCGTACCACAATTCCAATCCCGAAGCCTGGGATGCCGCGATAAAACCCAAGGCCGTCGCCTCATTTCCAGTAATGTTGCGATAAAGCCCCGGAGCCAAGGACGCTTTTCTCACTCGGTAGTGGAACCCAAATATCTCGGCTGTCTCGGCATAGGAGTTTCCAGCGAGAAGGGCTTTTTTATTCGCTTCCACTAATAAAGGAACCTTTTTAAATTTAGATTCAATCCACTTTAGCGTCCCTTCCATCGGGCGATCGTAAAGCCAATACATCATTCCCAGGGCAAAAAAGTTTTTGCAGCGCTCCACCTGAACCTTGGTTAAGGCCAGACCGCTTAAGGCGTTTCCGGTCATCCTGGATAAGTCAACCTTAATTACGCGAAAATCCGATAAGGAACCGTCTTCAAGAGGGTTTTTCTCGTAGCTAACCTTCGTTAAATTCTGCGCGGTAAAGGAATCCACGTTCGCAATCAAAATTCCGCCCTTTTTCAGATCTTTGACGTTCGCTTTCAAAGCGGCCGGGTTCATCGCCACCAAAACGTCGGGGGCATCCCCGGGGGTCAACACTTCTCTGGAACTAAAATGAATCTGATATCCCGAAACGCCCGGGAGCGTTCCAACAGGAGCGCGAATTTCCGCGGGATAATCCGGCAAGGTCGATAAATCGTTTCCCGCGAGAGCGGTTGAGGTCGTAAATTGCATACCCGTCAATTGAATTCCATCCCCTGAATCGCCCGCAAAGCGAATCGTCACCGATTCGAGTTCCTCCACGGGGCTGGTCTGGGTTTGGGGCGCGTCTTTAGATTGAATGGTCATTGAAATTCACCTATCTTTATAAATGTCAGTCTTTATCCATACTATAACTCTTTTTCCCGCCACTTTGAAATATTAGGTCCTTTGCCGGAGTCCGTCTGGGCCTTTAGGCCCATACACAAAGGCCCCGGGAATGTTACAACAACTTTATGAACCCACAAAAACCCCAATCCCTGAAAAATAGAACAATCTTCTTGCTCGGTTCGTTCTTCCTCTCATTTGGACTAATCGCCGGGAAAGCTCAAGGCGAAGCCATTCGCTCCCCGGAGTCTGTTCCTCAAGAGATTCCGGCTATTTCCATTGAATCTCCCGTAAATCTTAATTTTTCAAACCCGCTGGAAACTTCTCTTAATCCCGATACCCCTCTTGACCCCTCTCTAAACTTAATAAGGAAAGATTTGATTGCGCCCCAAATCGAAGAGAAAGCGCCTACTCAAAAGCCTTTGGTCAAGAAATTTCCTAAGACTATCAAGGATTCCGCGAAGAAGATTTCTCACCAAACAAAGAAGATTTTTGGCGCCGCCTCTCTCCGCTTTTCGCCCAACCAAGACTCAAAACAGCCGGAAGACCTCTCCGCTTCTCCTTTATTTGACGGGGGTGTTGCCCGCCACGACCAAGAAGCGCGATTGCCTAAGGCCGCTGAAGAGAAATCGTCTTTTATCATCAACGACGACGGCGTTCGGATTTCTGGAAAAGCGGCGGAATATTACCGGGAAGTGCATCGCCTCGTTGATCAATACCAAGGGAAAATGGATCTCAGCGAAAGTTTGGGGGTCATGGACGATTCCTATGCGGACGTTTGGGCCAAAATTAAGATTATCAACCATGTGGCGCCTCAAGAACCTCTGGAAAACATCAATGAACACATGGATGAAACTTTAACCTGGGTTGACGCTCTGACCCGCATCAATGGACAGAGAACCGCGATCTACACCCACCGGGTTTTTTTCCATCCCTCGCCCAACCCAAAATCGGAAATCGAAGAAGGAATCCGCCGCGTATCCGGTTACTTAAAGGAAGTCGAAACGGAATTTAAAAAAGGCGGAACGGCGGAACGGCAATTGGGCCCCATCGATCGGGTCGTTTTGGGTTTTGACACGCGCGGATACCAAGAAATCAAGAATTTCTTAAAGTCACAGGAAGAGAGCCTCAACAAATCTTACGGAAACCGTTTCCGCTTTGTTTATTTGGACGACATCGCCTCAATTCCACAAAACGCGGAAGAGATGCGCAAAGCCTTGAATGAATTGACCGCCCATTATGACAAGGATTCACTGCAAAAAATTTCAGAAGGAGTCATCTATAGCCGCTACACCGGGCTTCTTTTGGAGCTTAAGACGCTCGAACACTACTACAAAGAAAATTACCAAATACTCCAAAGCGGGCACGAACTCTTTGATCCCGAAGGCCGTTATATCACGGAAATTGACGCTCTCGTTAAAAGCCCGGAAGGAACAACCTATCTCGTGGAGGCCAAATCCTCTCGCGTTCTTCTAACCAAGGAACGCGTTCTGGAAGGAAAAGTTCTTTACAAACTCGAAACCTACAAAAAAAATCAAGCTCTCATTGAAAAAGAAACCGGAGCGCCTCTCAATGTCGTCTTCGCGATGGACCTCGGAATCTCTCAAGACGGAGGAAGAAGCCACGGCAAACAAGCCGAAAGAATCCGCCGACAAAAAGAGTTGATGGAGTTTCTTAAACAGCAGGCCCCCGTTTTAAGCCGCCGCTACGGCTTTCCCGTCTCATTCCTTTTCATTGACGGCGGCCCCAGCGCTCGCTAATTTTTTGATGGGGAAGACGCTGGAACTTTTTTCTTAATCTTTTTCTTGACGGCTTTGCGTTTTTTCCAATTCTTATTCTTTGAACGTTTTTTCCCGCGGAGAGGTTTTTTCTCCGGAATTTGAACGCGTTTCTTAATGGAAGGAGAACCATAAGCTCTCTGAATCTGGTAATGGGGGAAATATTGGGCGAGAATCGCGCGCCAATCTCGGCCCAGACTCGCTTGGCCCAAGGCTCCGTTTTTGCAAAGCCCAAGACCGCTCCCAGTTCCCGCTCCCCACAGAATAAAAAATTGGACAAATCTTCCGTCCTTGACGGGGGTTACTGTGAAAAGACTCGAACGCAATGAATGAGGAGACAACGCTTTTTGAATTTGAGAAAATCCCTCGGCCGTCCACCTTCCCTTGGCTCCGATCACGGTCATCTGCAAAACCCGGCCGGTTTTCGAGCGACGATCAATTCGAATGCGCTTAATTTTTCCAATATCCTCAAAGGCTTGAATTCTTTGCCGGATGAAATCCGCTGGAATAATTCTCACCCAACGGGAAAAAGTTTGTTTGACCGCCGCGGCATTTGAAAAGAGACTGTCGGGCGGAAAACCGTGAATCCAACGTTCCAAATCTGCCGGAGAAGCGGGGGCAATGAGCGCAGTCGGCGCATCCGCGACCGAAGTCAAGTGTTTAAGCGTCGGATCCGGATAATCAGAGCCGTCTTCGGTAAACCCTCCGCAATCCTCGTTCCACTCAACCTTGGCTACGCGCCCGTTGTAAGACAAGACCTCCCCCAATGTTTCCTGAACGCCCTTGGTCGCCCGGCTCATTTCAGAAGTGACCCCGCGATAACTCTGACAAGTGGAAGAGTCGCAGATATCGGTTTTCTCCAAATTAGGCCGCCCTAAACTTTTATACCACAAGGCCGTCGTGCGAGCGACCACCGCTTCAGCCTCCTGGGCCGCCATCGGGCTTTGCCCGCCCATAGCGCGGCCGACCACTCCATAGAGATAATCCTCAACCCCGGTTTCATTGACCAACTTAAACCCGCGGGGATTGGGAAAGACTTCAACCATACCGCGTAATTCACGGTCCCCGGAATCAAATCCGATCGTATTTGAGAAATGAGCGCTTTTGAGAAGAATCGAACCCAAAGAACCGGAAGAAGGAATAATTTTAAACGGTTCCTTACTTGTATATTCGATATTGTCCTCGGTATCGCGAACCTCGATGAGCCCGTTTTCTGATTCAAAAGAAATCTGCCATTGATTATAGGGCGCAATATTATCGCGAATGACTTCGCCGTTGTGGGACACGATTTTAAACGAACGGTTGGTCATAAAATAGACTCTCGTCATGGTATGCGGCCGCCCTTTTTCTCCGCAAAAAAGCGCGACTCGAATGGTGGGGCTGGAAACATCTTCTTCCGTTGAAACATCCCCCGACAAAAAAGGACGGGATATCCGCCTTTCCGGAAGAATTTGGCTTGGCGGCTCCGCCAGATATTTCTGTATGGACTTGAGAATTTTAGCGAAAAAGACATTTCCTGGGTCCAAAGCCGAAAGATGATGATAAAGAATCCAAGCGTCTTTGTTTTCCCCAATTTTAAATTCCAGCCGGGCCAAATCAACCATGGCTTCAAAATTAAAAAGGTCCAGGCTCACGCTTTGATTAAAGGCGGCTAATGCCGCTTCCGGGTTTCCTAGGCGCAATTCCGTCCCCCCGGTCTTGTCATAAGCGACCGATAGAGTATACGGACTTTTAGTCAGACAAAGTCCGAAAGGCTTCACGGCCAACTTTGGGTGTCCATCCAAATTTTCCGCAACCCCCATTCCCAAATAGGCCTCCGCCTGTTGGGCCGAATTTAAGGAATATTTCAGCGCTTGAGAAAAAGCCGCCTTCGCTTCCCGATAATTTCCCGCGGAGAGATACCCCCAGCCTTCCTGATTGAAAACAAACCCATCCGCGTCGGAGTTTAAAGAAGCTCTCAGCCAATGGGCCAAAGCCTCATCATTACGGCCCAAATCCCGGTCTAAAATCGCCAGATTCTCATCCGGGCGATCAACACCGGAACCCATCACTTCCAAATAACGGTAAGAATTTTTAGCGTCTTTAAAGCGACCTTCAAGAAACGCTTGATAGCCTTCCTTGCGGACGCCTTCAACTTCCGAGTCAATGCGGGTTTGGACGGTTTGGGTGGACGCGCTCGGAGTTTTTGCCAAGACGGAGGAATGCGCGAATAATAACGCCGCCCACAAAAACCAAGATCGGCTCATCGGTCTAGGGACTGCTGATCCTCAGCACGATTCGATTCGCGATATTGGGCAGGGATTGCGCGCGCTGAACCATCTCTTGAATGTCTTGAACCAGATACCAGGCTTCGATTTTATACTCCGCTTCCCGCATATGTTGGTGGGCAAGCAAGGCCTTATCATGCAAGGCCTTGACATCCCGGTTAAGCCGTTCACAAACTCTCATCAAAGACTGCGCGGCCTTGACCGAAGATTCATCGTAGACGGCGACGCGCTCAATCGCTCCCACCTGATTGGGCACGGCAGCGACATCAAAGCCAAAACGCCTTATTTCCTGGCGGAAATGCTGAAGGTCGGAACCAAACATCATATCGGGATTTTTATGACCATTTTTGACGCTCGCGGAAATTCTCTGGGCGCGGAAAAGAAGTTCTTCTAAGCGCGCGCTTTGGACGGAAACGCGATCGCAAAGAATGCCCAGGCTCCCTTCCACCTGCCGCAAAGCGCGATCTGTTTCCATGGGTTCAACCTCAAGGTTTAAGCAACTGATCCAACTCTTGATTCTGGTTTTGTCCAGATGTTGGCGCCGCTTGCGGCTGAGCCGCGGGAGAAGAGCTTGGAGCCGGCAACGGCGAGGAATTTCCAGTCGCCGATTGCGGATTTGGAATTCCCGGCATGATGTCGCCTTTTTTCATTTTCTTAACTGGGGATTTTTTGGCAACAGATTTCTTTTTCGCAACAACCTTCTTTTTTAAGGCAACCTTCTTTTTTCTGCGCGCAAGAATTTTCTTTTTGGCTAAAGGACGCTTTTTTGCTAATTTTCTCTTAACCAAAGGAACCTGGGATTTTCCGGACAACAAATCCAACGCCGCTTGATTTTGTCCAACCACTTTTTGAAGAGACAAATCCGCCTGAAACTCGTAGGATTTTTGCGTTCCGTTCATCGCGGGCGGAGTTTGATAATTGACCTGATAAAGATTATCTTTTATCTTCTCGGCGCTCCAAGGACTCAAATCTCCCAAGGGGCCGCTAGCCGTCGCCCCCAAGGCTTCGGAAATGGTTTTCCCACCCAAAGAGATCGGCCAATTTTGGACCAGTTTAATCGCGGAATCTTTAAAAGATTGGTCCTGATCTGGAGGAAGTGGGGCCGGGGTCGGAGACGAAGCAGACGCTTGAGCGGCTACGGGAGACTGATTGGGCATGGAAAGCGACGATGCCGCCGAAGAAGCAAGAGGCAAACTCAGCGCAACGGATTTTGGTTTAGATAACTCTAAGCCCGGAATAAGGCCTAAAACGTAAGCCAGAGCGAACAAGACACCCCCTGCGAGCGCGAAAATTAAAACCCAGACTCCTTTCCTGCTTTTTTTCTGCGCTTTGACCGGGGCTTCTGTGGATTCAGAGGGAAACCCGCCAAGAGAAGAGCTATCTGGAGGTGCCGAAACGGCCTGAACCCCCAAGGGAATTTCCGCCCCCGCTGAAGCGCCTGGATCAATCAAACTGTCTCCAAGACCCGGAGTCTGATTAGTCTCCATTGGCGCAACCGGAGACGCAGCCAAATTTGGGTCCGGAATATTGCCTATGGGAAGGATGAAATCCGGAACGGCCTCGGCGCCCGGAATTTGGGAAGTGGATTCTCCCATAGGCGCGATTTGAGGCATTTCCGGCATGGACGCAGGTGGCGCAAAAGGAGACGGAGGAAACCCCACGTTGCCGGCCGCAGACCCTTCTAGAGACGCGGACTCCAACGGCTGTTCCAAAGGGGTTATCGCGGGAGCCAAAACAGAAGCGGTTGAGCTCAAAGCAAGATCAGCAAACGCCGGAGGGGGAACTGCCGAAACTGGAGCGGAAGCAAAAGATTCCTGCTTGAGCCTCAACTCCGCGATTTCATCTTTAAGCCCGCCGACCATGCCCCGCAATTCATCCAAAGAGGCGCTCAAGGGGGCAACCTGCGAAGCTCCCTCGACTTTTTCAGCCAACTCCTGAATTCTGGAGTTCAAATCAGAAATCTTGGCTTCTAACGGCTGAACGCCGTTTTGAGATTGCGAAAGAGATTCAAGTTTTTGACTCAGTTCTTCAATCCAACGTTTTTGAGATCGAGTCGCCTCCTCAAGAGAAACTCCCTGGGCGCGGGAATCAACGGCAATCTTCTCAATACTGTCTTTCAAACCTCCAAAAGACGCGGATATATTTTCCAGGTTTTTAATCCTTTGATCCCACTCCTTGGCTTGCCCATTATCTCCATCAAATTTCGTTCGGAACTCATCCAATTCCCTTTTCACGTCTTTGACCGACTCCTGCATCTGGCTTACATTTTGGCCCAGGGCACCCAACTTCTCATGAACAGCGCCCAACAAACTGAGTTCCTTGATTAAAAGAGTGTCTCCACTGAATTCCGGGCTTGGGTCGGGCTGACTGGGCGCAAGCTGGCTAGGAACCGGCGATTTGGGTTTAGACATGGCCTGTGAAATGGAGGACATCAAGCTCGCCCTTTGCCAATCTCCGGCATCGGTGCCTTGCCGCCCCTCGGGACAAACCAAGGCATCTCCGGAAAAATCCGGCCGAGATACGAGTTCTTCTATAGAAAACGGACCCACGACTTGATTATTCTGAAAAATCCAATATCGCTCGCTCATAGGACCTCAAAGCCTCCCTTAAATTTTCGCGTCTCAAACAAAAGTATAACAACTCTTCCCCTGAAATCAATGACAAATTTGTTACGCCCGCCTATGCCTTTCCCTCATAATCATACGGGCGGCATTGTCCCAACCTTATGGTTATTGAGGAACGGGACTATATTCTATACTTCTCTTATGCGAAAATCATTAGCTTTGCTGATAGTAGCGCTTCTGGCGCGCCCGGTATTCTCTAACTCATCTCAAACCTTCATTCTCGCTCAAGTAGATGAAATCACCAGCCTCGACCCGGCCTATCCTTATGATAACGCCAGCCAAAACGTCATTTTTAATGTTTATGATACCTTGCTGGGTTTTGACCGTTCGTCTTTCATCCATTTAATTCCTTCAATAGCGACCCAGGTTCCCTCGCGGAAAAACGGAGGCATCTCCGCAAATGGACGAGTCTACCGTTTTCATATCCGAAAAGGTATTCATTTTCAAGATGGAGAGATATTGACTCCTGAGGATGTTCGCTATTCTTTGCTCCGCTTCATGCTGATGGATCGTCCCGGAGGTCCCTCAAGCCTTCTCCTCAAACCCATTTTGGGAATTGACTCCACCCAGGAGAAAGGAGTGTCCCTCAAATCTATTTTCGATTCCGCTCAAAAAGCCGTGCGCGTGGAAGGGCAAGACGTCGTCATTACTCTCAAGCGGCCTTTTGCTCCATTTTTATCCATCATGGCCCGCTGGTCTTATGTCTTGCCAAAAAACTGGGCCGCCCAACACGGAGACTGGGACGGAACCTTCGCTTCCCTCCTTCATTTCAATCGCCCATCGGAAGACCGAAGCTATCTGCGAAACCACATGGATGGAAGCGGCCCTTTTAAACTCATGCTCTGGAATCCCATTTCCAAATATATCATCCTAAAGAGAAACGAGTATTATTGGCGAAAACCCGCCGCCCTGTCCCAGGTCATTATTCGCACCATCCCGGAATTTTCAACCCAAAAGTTAATGCTCAAGGCCGGAGACGTGGACGCCGTCAACGTGTCTCCCGCTTTTTTAAGCGAGGTTTCCAATATCCCAGAGGTAAGAATTGTTTCCCATCTCCCGCGCATTGCGACCGACCCGGTCTTCTTCTTTACTTTCCAGATTAGCCCCACCGCCAATCGCGATATCGGTTCCGGCCGTTTGGGAGAAGACGGAATCCCTCCCGATTTTTTCTCCGACTTGGACGTTCGCCTCGGCATGACCTACGCCTTTGACGCTAAAACCTTCGTTGGCGACGCTTTGAAAGGCGAAGGAACCATAGCCAAAAGCGTGGTTCCCCCCAAACTCCTGCCAACGCGCGTGAAAATTCCCTACCGCTCTTACAATCTCCAAAAAGCTGTCTTCCATTTTAAGCGCGCATTCCATGGACAAGTTTGGAAAAAAGGATTTCATTTTACCCTTACCTACAACACCGGTTCCGAAAATCGTATGGCCGCAGCCCTTATCCTGAAAAAGAACGTGGAAGCGCTCAACCCAAAATTTCACATCGATGTTCGCGGCCTGGACTGGCCCTCGTTTTTAGACAAAAGCGAAAAGCATTTGATGCCAATTTTCGTGCGCGGCTGGTACGCGGATTATCCCGACGCCTATAATTTTCTTAATGCGTTCTACGCCTCAAACGGGCGCTATCCCTTGGAGCAAAAATATCAGGACCCTCAAATGGACTCGCTTGTAAAAAAATTAGCGGAAAGCCCGAACCGTCTCAAACGGATCGAATGGGAAAAGAAAATCTTAACGCGCGCAAGTAAAAACGCACCCAATATCCCGGTCGCTAACCCAACCGCCATTTACGCCTTAAGGCGCGAGGTTGAGGGTTTTTATGATAACCCCATTGCCTTGGGACTCGATTATTACTATATAAGGAAAAAATGAAACTCGCCGATCGCTCCAAACAAGCCGGAAAAGTTCTCAAAGGTCTCAAAACGCTCTACCCGGACGCTCACTGCGAACTTAATTTCAGCTCCCCTTGGGAATTAGCGGTGGCCACAATCCTATCAGCTCAATGCACCGATAAAAGAGTCAACGCCGTCACTCCCCGTCTTTTCAAGAAATACAGGACAATCGAAGATTACGCCAAAGCCGATATCAAAGAAATTGAGTCTATTATTCGCTCGACCGGTTTTTTTCGCTCCAAAGCGCTCTCCATCCAAGAATCGGCAAAAGTTCTTCTCAAGGACTTTAACGGTCAAATGCCCAAAACCATGGCCGAATTGACAAAACTTCGCGGCGTCGCCAGAAAAACCGCCAACGTCATTTTGGGAACGGCTTTTGGCCGCGCGGAAGGAATTGTCGTTGACACTCATGTCCAACGCCTTTCATTAAGACTGGGGCTTACGAAAAAAACCAATCCCGTCGCCATCGAAAAAGACCTCATGCCGCTCATCCCGCGAAAGAATTGGATTTTTTTCGGGCACGCTTTGGTTTTGCACGGCAGAAGAATTTGCGCGGCAAGAAAGCCGCTTTGCCCATCCTGCTTCTTTAAACCCTTCTGCCCTTATGAATTTAAAAACAAATGAACCAACCTTTTTACCGTTTTTTTACCATCCTGTCACAAATTTGATACAAAGAAGGAGAACTATAACCTTATGGCAGACAAAGAACTGACTTTAAACCAACTTCTACAAGAGGCCATCACGGTTGGAGGAAGCGATCTCCATCTAATTCAAGGCACCTCTCCCATGGTCCGGGTTTCAGGCGAAATAGCGGCGTTAAAGCATCCTGCCTTATATTCCGATCAAATCATGGCCCTCGTTAAACCCTTTATT
The DNA here is from genome assembly GCA_021822495.1 of bacterium. Lineage (GTDB taxonomy): Bacteria > Elusimicrobiota > Elusimicrobia > UBA1565 > UBA9628 > JAKAQV01. The sequence goes on from JAKAQO010000001.1 coordinate 316,799, forward strand.
GATGAGAACGAATCAGAATCTTTTAAAAAAGAGTGTAAACTTCATTTTTCGAGAAGCATTGAATCTCTGGGACGATTTCGTTTCTCTATTTATCGCGCCCTGGGAACAGTCGGGGCAACTATTCGCATTATCACAAGCAAGATTTATCCCTTGGCCTCCTTGGGACTTCCCCCCATCGTGGGGAATCTCATTACCCGGCGAACAGGAATTATTTTAGTCACCGGCCCCACTGGAAGCGGAAAAAGCACCACCATGGCCGCAATGATTGAACAAGTCAATCAGAACGGACGCCCTCAAAAAATAATCACCATTGAAGATCCCATTGAAACTATTTTCAAACCTGCCCATTGCATTTTCGTCCAAAGGGAAGTCGGAGTCGACACCCCTTCTTTCGAGATGGGAACCTTGGACGCTTTAAGACAAGACCCTGATATTCTATGTATCGGAGAACTTCGGGATGCAAAATCCATTCAGGCCGCGATGCTGGCCGCAGAAACGGGGCACTTGGTCATCACCACCCTCCACACCCGGGACGCGTCAAAAACAGCCCAAAGAATCATCTCTTCTTTTCCGGAAGCCGACCAGCAAGCCCTCAGCGAGCAGTTCGCCTCAACGATTGAAGCCGTCATCTCCCAGGAACTTTTGCCGCGCGCGGACGGAAAGGGGATGGTGCTGGCGCCTGAAATCTTAATCGCAACATCGGCAGTCCGCCAACTCATCCGCGAAAGACGCCTTGAAGCCATAAACGACGCCATTCAAGCCGGAACCTCGGTCGGAATGGTTCCTAAGGACATGTGGCTTAAGAATCTGCTTCAGAAAAGTGTCATTTCCCGGGAGACCGCTCTTGCGGCGGCGCATAACGTACAAATGATTGATGAGAAAGCTCCTCCTCCGAAAGAAAATCTATTTTTCCGAAAGCTTTAATTCTTAGGCAAACCTTTAGCGCATCTTTTTGGAAAAAGATTCTATATCCTGGCCGTCATAGAAGTGAATTTGCTTCAAGCGCCTAAGGCCTCCCCAATGGACGATCTTCTCGGCGTCATCCAATAAGATTCCGGGATAAACTTTTCCATGAACGATAGCTAGCTTTCCTTGCGCGCGCAAGACAACTCCTCCAAAATCAGGCCCGTAACGCTGCGCAAAATCCTCGATCTGGGAAACAAAGGGAACCGCGTCCGAAACTTGATAGAGCGAATACGCATCCTGGATAAAAAGAATCTCGTCAAAAGCGGTCTTGTCCCATTCCCCGGCCACTTCCCGGCGCCCAATTCCCTCGGAAAATAATTTCTTCGCCTCTAAGACCTTTAAATTGAAGTCTTTCGCGAATTTTGGATGGCGAGCGCCGTATTCAACCATAAACAAGACGCGATTGACCCGCGCGTAAAAAAAACTGTCCTCAGTCTCGACGGGAAGCCCTAAAGAGGCGATGGACAAGGCCCGAATCAAGGCCAAATCAAATTCCGGAGATGGAGGCGACAATAAAGCATTTTTATCGAACAAAATTCGAGAATTCGGTTCCCAGGCGAAATTAACCAGGCGATTTTTTTTGACTGATCCAATAAAATCAGGGATAAATTCCGTCTCAGCCAGGAGTTTTCGTCCGATTTTTGTTTCCGAAATTTCTTTTTCCGCTTTTTTTAAATGTCGCGCCTGGACAAAAGACAATCCTGTTTCGGAAAAACCAAGTTCATTGGGAGAAACGACGGGTTGCGCAAAAGAGAGACCGGCGCAGGAAATAATGAGAGCCGAAAGCCAAAGTTTCAAATCACGCAGTCCCAACGGCGGAATCCAGAGCGCTCAGCATATCCGAGACGCGGGAAAATTTCTCTCGTGTTTTGCCCTTCCTTTTTCCTTCTTCGATTTCGATTTGATCGAGTTTTTTCCATTCGGGAAAGGAGACAAATCGGCGCCGGCGTTCCCTTAAAAATTGTTCCATGGAAGCGGGTGGATGAACGGGCGGAACTGTCCAGCCGAATTTTCCGGCCAAGGCGTCCTCCAACATCCCTTTGACAGTGGCGACCGAGTCGGCGCGGTTGGTACCGATGAGACCGCTCGGCCCTCTCTTAGCCCACCCCACCACGTATTCTCCCATACAGGGATTCTTTAAGTCCGAGGAAAGAACCCGCCCTTCCCGGTTGGGAATTTTTCCAGATTTTAAATCAAACGGAACTCCGGAAATGGGCGCGCCGCGATATCCAACCGAACGAAAGACAAGGCCGGCCGGCAATGTCTCAAACTGTCCGGTTCCCACGGCCTTGGCCTTTCCGTTTCCATCAGATACTAGGCGATTTTTCTCGATCTTAAGCCCCCCAACCCGGCCATCCTCAATAACGATTTCAACGGGAGAAACACAAAAACGAAGCCGAATTTTTCTGGGCTTATTTCCTTCTCCCATCTTCGCCTGGGCCTGGACATAATCGACATTCTTTTTATTTTCGGGATTCAGATAGTCGGTCTTTGAGGCTTCATCCAGCCGCGCCTCGTCTTCCCTGACCACCAAATCCGCCGTCGTAAGGCTTCCCAGCTCCTTAATCTCCGCCGGAGAATACGCGGCTTGGGCCGGGCCCCGACGCCCTAAAAGATAGACGATCTTGATTCGGCTCTGCCTTAAAGTTTCAAGAGCGTAATCCGCGATATCGGTCTTGGCTAGGATTTCCGGGCCTTCGGCCAAAATCCGCGCGACATCAATGGCGACGTTCCCAACTCCCACAATCGCCGCGCTTTCGCAAGATAAATCGAATTTCTGATCCCGATAATCGGGATGGGCGTTGTACCATCCGACAAAAGCGGTCGCGGAATGACTGCCCAAAGCGTCTTCTCCGGGAATTACCATTTTTCGGTCCGTCTCAGCCCCGACCGCATAAACGATTTGATGATAGCGTTCTTTTAAATCAGAAACCTGGATGTCCTTTCCTAATTGAATATTCCCAAAAAAACGAAAACCCGGAAGCTGCGCGATTTTTTCATAAACTGCGGTCACGGCCTTGATTTTTTGGTGATCCGGAGCCACCCCGCCGCGAACAAGCCCATAGGGAGTGGGCAAACGATCGAAAAGATCAACTTCAACCGGAACCTCTTTTTGCTTAAGAAGGGCCTCGGCGGCATAAAAGCCGGAGGGGCCGGAACCAACAATCGCCACCCGTAAAATTTTTTGAGAAAACTTGTCATCCGCCATAACGCCCCCTTTAACCCTTCTCATGCCTTTTCCAATCAATCGTAAGGACGGCATTGCCCCAACCATAAGCGCCCTGTCGCGAAAGAAGGGGCTAATAAGTAAAATATTTAAAATGGGACTTATACATCAAGCGAAAAATAACGACCCCGTCGAGACTCTTCAAGAGCTTCTCAAACGCAGAGCCCAAGAAGCTCCGGGGAAGCCCTTTCTTTTCTTTAAAGACCAAATTTGGAGCAGACAAGAATTGGATATCGCCTCAAGCATCTTGGCCCAGGAAATCAAGGACCTTGGCGTCAAAGCCCAAGACCGCGTCGCCCTCATTGTTCCCAATGGACCGGAATTCATCCTTCATTTCTTTGGAATCCTCAAGGCGGGAGCTCTCGTCGTTCCGGTCAACACCGCACTCAAAGAAGAAGAGATTTCTTTTATTCTCAAAGACTCAGGCGCGGTCTGCGCCTTCACGGGGCCGTCTCATGAGAAAAGCCTCAAATCCTTGACTGACCGCATCCCTTCCCTCAAAACCATTCAAGCTCTCCCTTTGGGGGAAGACAAAAATTTCTGGCTCAAAAAGGGGACAGTCCCCTTTATTGAGGAAAAGGGGACTGTCCCCTTTTCGGCGAGCCTCATCTACACCTCGGGAACGACCGGTTTCCCCAAAGGCGCCGAACTCACACATCGCAACTATCTGTTTGACGTGCAGAAATTCGTCGAAGCGACTCAAATGAATGAGTCCGACCGGTTTTTATGTTTTCTGCCCCTTTTTCACGTCAACGCCCAAGTCGTCACTCTTTTATCCCCCCTCTATTGCGGCGGCGCCATGGTCTTGATGGAAAAATTCGCGCCCAAGGAATTTTTTGAAACCCTCTCCTCAAAAAAAGCGACCTCCTTTAGCGGGGTTCCGTCCGTCTATTCCGTGCTTTTAGGCGTTCCGGATTCCGCTAATTACGATTTATCCTCTCTTCGGTTTTGCATCTGCGGAGCGGCCCCGATGCCGGTTGAGATTTTTGAGCGCTTTGAAAAAAAATTCAACGCCTACATCCTCGAGGGATATGGACTCTCGGAAGGAACCTGCGTTTCTTCCATCAACCCGCCGCCCCCGCAAAAAAGAAAAATCGGTTCCATCGGCCTTGCGCTCAAAGATCAGAATATGAAAATTTTGGATTCCGCAGGAACAGAACTTCCACGCGGGGAGATTGGCGAAATCGCGATTCAAGGCGAAAACGTCATGAAAGGCTATTGGAATAATTCCTCCGCAACCTCGCAAACCATTAGAGATGGTTGGCTCTACACCGGCGATTTAGGCTATCAAGACGCGAACGGATTTTTCTTTATCGCGGGGCGTTCAAAAGAAATGATTATCCGCGGCGGAGAAAACATCTACCCCAAGGAAGTGGAAGAGTCCCTCTATCGCCATCCCGCCATTTTGGAAGCGGCCGTGATTGGACTCCCGGATCAGCGTTGGGGCGAAGAAGTGGCGGCCTTTTTGGTTTTAAAAGAAGGTCAAAGTTTAACCGCCAAGGATGTTCGCCTATTTCTCAAAGACAAAATCGCCGATTATAAAATCCCGCGGCAAATCGAGATTCTTTCTTCCTTGCCTAAAACGGCGACCGGAAAAATCCAAAAGCTAAAGCTCAAAAAAGAAATTTGCGAAAGGGAGGGACTCCGATAAGAAATTTTGACGCCGTCGTCATCGGAGGCGGAATCACGGGCGCGGGTATTGCGCGGGATCTCTCCATGCGCGGGGTTAAGACGCTTTTACTTGAAAAAAATTCGTTCGGGCAAGCGACCACGGCCTCTTCCTCCCACATGATTCACGGGGGACTGCGCTATTTGATGTATGACCGCTTAACGACTCAAACCACCTGCTGGGATTCGGGAAACATTCTCCAAATCGCGAGAAAAAATCTGACCCGCCTTCCCATTCTTTGGCCGGTTTACCGGGGGCACGCCCATGGAATTGAAACGGTTGAAACCCTTTTGGAATCCTACGATCAATTCCAAGTCATGAAGGGCGGGCTCAAACACCTGCGCCTCTCCAAGGAAGAAACGCTTTCTCTCATCCCCGGTCTTAAGGCCGAGGGGCTCGTGGGCGCCCTCTCCTTTGATGAATGGTGGGTAAACCCGGTCGAACTCGTCCAAAAAAATCTTGAGTCCGCGAAAAAATACGGGGCTCAAATCGAAGAAAAAAGAGAGGCTGATGAATTTATTTTCCAAAGCCGGAAAATCGTGGGTCTTAAATCCGCCGGAGAAGAAATTTACGCGAAAATTGTCATCAACGCCGCGGGGCCCTGGATTGATGAAGTGTCTCAACTCGCTCAAATTCGCATTCCGCTTCGCCTTCAAAAAGGAACCCATTTGGTTTACAAGGAAAAACTGATTCCCTTCGGGCTAATTCTTCAAACCCAGGATGAGAGATACGTCTTTGTCATTCCTTCGCCCCAGGGAACCTTGATTGGCCCCACGGACCTCGCAACTAAGGAAAAACCGGGCCAAATCAAAACCTCGGAGGAAGAAATTCAATACCTTTTAAAGACGGCCGCCCATTATTTGCCATCTTTTCCCTCGCGCTATGATTCCACCATTGTTGGGGCGCGTCCCATTCTCGCTCAAAAAGGAAATGAAAAACTCCTATCCCGCGGATTTGAAGTTTTGGATCACCTCAAGCGGGATGGAATTGAAGGGTTCATCACCATCGGCGGCGGAAAAATGTCTGATTTTAGACTCATGGCTGAAGAAACCTCAAATCTCGCCTGCGAAAAACTGGGCGTTCAAGCTCCCTGCAAAACTGCGCTTGAAACTTTAGATGGAAAACCGCTTTCCCCTTCTTCATTTAAGCGCCCTTCCTCCACCCTTGAACGGTTTCTCAAAGCCTATCCCCGTCTCCGGGAAACCCACGCCTTTCTGCACCTGGCCCTGGCTTTTTTGAGACACAGCGTTTATTCTCAAAAAACTTCTTCTGAATTTACTTCTTATTATTCCCAGCTGGCGCCTTGATCAGAAACGTTTCACGCGATTTCGCTAACGCATCGTTAGAACGGGAGTCGGAGGTTCTTCGTTGAGAAGCAACCAGTAGAGGCCTATTTGGCGGGCGGCCTCGGCGAATTGAATAAAATCTACGGGCTTTCGGACATAGCTGTTGACCCCGTGATCGTAAGCGTCGACAAGGTCTTGCTCTTCCTTGGAAGAGGTCAACATGATAATCGGCAATCGCCGGGTTCTATCGTCGGCCCTCACGCGCTTAAGAACCTCGATGCCTCCAATCTTGGGCAAGTTGATATCCAGAAGAACGATCGCCGTCCGCGCATTTTCGCCCCGCCCGGCATAAGGGCCTTGAAAAAACAAATAATCCAGGGCTTCCGCCCCATCCGAGACGACGCGAATTTCATTAGAAATATCGGCTTTTTTAAATGCCCTTAAGGCCAAGGCGACATCGTCCGGGTTATCCTCGACCAGCAGTATGGTCCCCTGTCTCGTCTTCATGGGAATGTCCTCCATGACCCAACGTAAAATAAAACGTGGCGCCCTTGCCGACCTCTCCCTTGGCCCATATCCGGCCTCCGTGCCGATTAATGACCCGAGAAACAATCGCGAGACCCAGCCCCTCGCCCGGGAAATCCGCCTGGGAGTGAAATCTCTGGAAGGGATCGAACATTCGGTTTGCGTATTTCATGTCAAAGCCGGCCCCGTTGTCCTTGACGAAAAAGGTCTTTTCTCCGCAAAACCAAACGGGCTCCTCTCCTATCTCGATTTTGGCGTTTTTTGTTTTCCTTGTAAACTTCCAGGCGTTTCCTATTAAGTTTTCCAAGGCAATCCGCAAAAGCCCTGGGTCTCCTGCGGCCTCGATATTTCCGGGATCGGGGAAATCAATGAAACGCCCCGGTTCCGCCTCCTTGAGATTTCCCACAATGGAACTCGCCAAGGCCCCGATGTCTACTTTCTCATTTTTCAGGTCTCGTCGAGTGATATTCGACAAAGCCAAAAGTTCGTCGATGAGTTGCCCCATGCGCTGGCATCCCAGATGGATCCGATGGATGTAATCGCGACCCTGATCATCGAGGCGCGAGGCGTAGTCCTCAAGAAGAAACTGTCCAAAACCCGTAATGGCCCGCAAGGGCGCGCGCAAATCATGGGCCACTGAATAGGAAAAAGATTCCAATTCCTTGTTGCTCTGCATCAATTTTTGCGTCAGAAGCTCCAAATCGCGATTCAACTCCTCCACTCTCGCTTCTCTCAACTTCCGTTTCGTGATATCAGTCAAAACGACAACTCCCCCAACCAGGCGCCCCGCCTCGTCAAAAAGGGGGCGGCCCGTCACGCTGATAAAAAGCCCCTCGGGGTTCAAATCGTTTTTAATGAAAAACTCGGCCCCGTCGGTCGCCTCTCCACGCAAGGCCCGAGCCATAGGCAAATCCTCGGGCTTGACAAAACTCGTCTGGTTAGGATAATAGACTCCGTGATTCTCGGCCCATTTATTCGGATAATCCGACAGCTTATTTTCTCCTATCATTCTCAGCGCGGCGGGATTAAAGACCGTGAATTTTCCGGAGGCGTCGGCGGCGACCACTCCCTCGCCTGTGTTGGTGATAATGGAATTCAATATCTCGGCCTGATCGGCGTTCCTTGATATTTCGTGCCACAAAAACGCGAGGGTTACCGCGCCCAATAAGATATCCAGTGCGAACATGGCGAAAGCCGCTCCATAGCGCGCGGCCCTGTGGAAGGAAACGCCAAAGCCCCAACTCAAAACCAAGGAAAGGGCTAGGGAAAAAAAGAGAGATTTCCCTCTTTTCATGAGAAACCCTCCTTTCGCGCCCCGCCAAACCGGAAACCTCCGCATTCGCTCCCGCGAGGGTCAAACAACGAAAACCTCGCTGGAAACGGATGCGGAGGGACCGCTCCGCCCCGGATCATTCGACGGGAGAAGAGGATTTTCGAGACGAGGAGATAACCTTCGCCTCAATACTCTCTTCTTCCTTGAACCGGGGCAAAACAAAGTGAACCGCCGTTCCCCGCCCTTCCTCGCTCTCAATCCAGATTTTTCCTCCCTGTTGCTCGACAGTTTCCTTGCACAAGGCCAACCCAAGCCCGGTTCCTTTGTATTCCCCTCTCTTGGGGTCTCGGCTGGCCTGCTGAAATTTCGCGAAAAGCTTATTGAGAGCTTCCTTGGGAATGCCCTCTCCGTCGTCAATGACGCTGACCTGAACATACTCGCCAGCGGGCAAGGCCGAAACGGGCTGATTGAGACTACGATGCCCGTAACGATTTCCAATTTCCTCGGAGACCGACCGCGCCTGGATCGTAATGCGGCTGTCGGTAAAGCGCAGGGCGTTCTCCAAGAGATTGCTGAGGATATGCCTCAGGGATTCGGAGTCCGCGTAGACGGAAGGCAAATTCTCGGACATCTCCTCCTTCACGTCGATGCCGCAATCCTTCGCTAAAATCCGGAAATCCCCGGCGATATCGCCGATCAAGGAGGCAAGCGAAACCTGCTCCGGGCTAAAAACGGCGTTTCCCGATTCCAAGCGGGACAAATCCAGCATACTCTCCAATATTTTTTTAAGACGGGCCGACCCCCGGTCCACGAGGCCGACGAGTTCCTGTTGTTTCCGGTTCAGCGCCCCCCCGGCGCCTTCCTTTAGGAGCCCGACGGCGGTTCTTACCACGGTCACCGGAATGCGCATCTCGTGCGCGACCGAATTCATCAATTCATCCTTCACCTTATCCATCCGCAAACGTTCCGCGATCTCGGCCTTTAATTGATCCAATATGCGCGTCCCCGTAACGTCTTGTATCAAGGCCAGGCGCGCTAATGCGCCTTTCCACTGGATTGAGAACACGCGGAACTCGAGGGTGCGATCGGGATTTCCCACGACCCGGTTCGGCACCTTGATTTCCACGAACGGATAGGGAAGCGCGTAGAGAAACAATTTCCCGAGAGATTCCTCCGCCCTGAGATTCAACAAGGACTCCGCCGCCGGATTCATATAAAGGACTTCGTTTTTGGGAGACAAGACGATCGCGCCCTCGACCGCGGCGGAAAATATTTCCCGCAATTGAACTCCGGCCCGCAAACGCTCCACCGCATAGATAACCGCCTTTTTTAAATCGCGGCCATCGGTTTTTCCCTTGACCAAATAATCCTGCGCGCCCTCGGCTATCGCCTGAATCCCTACGTTCTCATCTTCAAGGCCCGTTAAAACGACGATGGGCGTTTCTCCGGCCTGAGCGCGGACGCCGCGAACCGTTTCTATTCCCCGGCTATCCGGCAACGTCAAATCAAGCAAAATAATGTCCCAACTCTCTTTTGACAGGTCCGTCAAGCCTTCCGCTAAGGTCTGGGCACAGCGGCATTCAAAGCGAAAAGGGGGTTGGTTAGGGTCGGCCAAAAGCCTGAGCAGAATCAGGGCGTCGTTTTGATCGTCCTCAATAAGAAGAATTCTAAGGGGTTCTTCGGTCATACTTTGAGGGTATCAGGAAACGCGCGCGCGCGCAATGAGACGATGGTCACCGATAGTCACCGGCGATCGCCGGTCCCAACCCAGAAGGGCATTTCAATTCATATCCATGGGAAGAAGTCAAAATCCGGTTTTTGGTTTCTGAGTCGCCTAATTCCTCGCGCAGTCTCTGAACAGCTTTTTTAAGGGCCTCATGGCTTTCGTAGCCTAAATCCATCATCAAATCTTCCCAAAGGACGGGGCCCGAACTGATCGCCAAGCGCTCAAGCAAGGTGAAACTTTTCGGCGGCAAGGTCGCGATGAGGCGGCCCTCGACCCAGACGGTCCTCAATTCCGGATTAAGCCGCAAAGAGCCTTTCACGATTTCCTTGGCCGCGGCCGATATTGGGCGATGAGAACGCCTATTCTCTGAGGAACGCAAGGCGCTCTTAACGCAAGAAACCAAATCGGAAACCGCAAACGGCTTATGAAGATAAAAATTAACCTCCAAATTGTCGAAGCGTTTAAGCAAGGAGGGATTGTCCCCGTAAGCTGAAATGACGACGACCGGGGTACGGCGGAAAAAATTATTTTTTCGCACCTTTTCGAGCATGGCGACGCCGTCCATAATGGGAAGCATCAAATCGAGAAGCAACAAATCAGGACGGAGAGACAAGGTCTTTTCATAGCCGTCCTGACCATTCCAGGAATAATGGATCTCATAGCCGAGACGGAACAAAACATCGCCAATCAAATGCTGCATATCGGGATCGTCCTCGACGCTGAGAATCCGGGTCATGGGGAAATTCTCCCCGCGCCTTCTTGGACGCCCGGGCGGGCGGAAATGTCCTCAATTAAGGTCAGACGCGGATCGGAAAGGCCGGGTTCGGAGGGAAAAAGCGAAATTTTAAGGCAACGGACGCGAATATCCCGCCCCCGTAACTGGCCCGAAAAAGTTACGCTTCTTAAACCCTCGGTTGAGAACCTCAGCGAACAGGCTTTCGAGCAATCGAAATCTTTTTTAACGAAGAGCTTCCCGCACAAGAGATCGCAGAAAGCCTTCTCTCCGGAAGAATCGGGCAAAACGCCCAAAAATTCTCTCGACGCGGGATTCCAGTAGAGAACGCGCTCCCCCTCGGAGACGACGACTCCATCCTCGAGGCTCTCAAACAACTCCCCCATATTTTCGAGAAGGTCTTTGGCGCAAGGCATACGCCCTCCGAACTAAAAACCAAACAGACCGCCAAAAGCGAGTGTAACAGGGCGCTTCTCCTTCGTCAAGACCCAGAAAAGGCCCATTTGCTAGAATAGCCTCATGATGAATCTTATTTTTTCTCTCGCATTGATACTCCAACCTTCTTTTGCCGCGGTAAAACCACGACGCACTCCCCCGTTTCACAAAGTCCTCATCGTTATTTTTGAGAACACCAACTACAAAGACGCGGCCAAGCAACCCTTTATGGCTTCTCTTGCTAAAAAAGGGGCTCTCCTTAAAAATTATCACGCCGTCACACATCCATCTCTTCCCAACTATCTCGCTTTAACATCGGGAAGCTCCTGGAAAATTAATTCTGATGACGACGTTTCCCTCAACGTCCGCCATATTGGCGACTTGCTAAATGAAGCCCACAAAAGCTGGAAGGTTTACGCCGAAGCCTATCCCGGAAAATCGGGAAAATGCTTTTTAGGTTCCTATGCCGGAACCTACGCGCGAAAACACGTGCCCCTGCTGAGCTATCAAGACGTTCAGAAAACTCCGGCTCTCTGCGATAAAATCGTCAACGCAAACGAATTTGCGCGGGACTTTAAAAAGAAAGCCCTGCCGGATTTCGCGCTCTACATTCCCGACTTAAAGAACGACGCCCACAACACCGACGTCCGCTACGCGGACCACTGGTTTAAAAAGACGTTTGGGCCGCTATTGACCCACTGGCCCAAAGATGAGCTTCTCGTCTTTACTTTCGATGAGGACGGCTCTTATAATCTCCGCACTCGCGGATATAACAAAAGCGCCAACCGAGTTTTAACCGTTTTATACGGGGCAGGCGTACGCCCTGGCGCGGCTTCCCGAAAGTGGTATGACCACTACAGCCTGCTCAAAACCGTGGAAGCCGCCTTGGGGCTTAAAAGTTTAGGGCAAAAAGACCAAAGCGCCCGTCCCATTGACGACGTTTGGAAGTAACCCCTAATCAGGATTTTGTCGCAATCAACTGCGGCCAGATAGGTACCAGCGAATTAATGAAGGAATTGGTAATGTCGGTAATCGCGGATAAACGATCCAGCCCCTGATACGTCATCGAGGCCGACCAAAGAATTTGACCGCTCTGAACATCCACCATGCGAGACACCATCGAAACCTGGGCCGCCGAAGTGACAATTTGAGAGCCTGGAACGCCCATGACCGCGCCTTGGGAATAGACGTTACTTCCGGGAATCGGGGTCATTCCGTAGCCGTACATCCCGGGATATCCAACCGCTGGATAACCCGCCGCTCCGGTCACGACGTAACTTTGGCTGGGCGCGCTTGCGACCACGCTCCCCACAAATAAAGCGTCCACCCCCAGGATTTTTCCCACTTGATGAACGGTCGAGGGATCTAAAATTCCCGAAGCGGCCAAATGATTCTCATTAAGAATGGCCTGGAGTTGCTGCCTTTCAATTACGTTCGCCCCGTGCGCCACCAAGGCCTGGGCCATCATGTCCGCAGCGGCGTTTCCATCGGAACCGCTAAAACTCACAACCGCGACCCGTTTAATCGAGGCGAAATCGAAATGCGGGTTGTAAGCGACATTGGGCGCCGAGGAACAGCCAATGACGGCGGCGGAAACAAGTAAAAGAAAAAAAGAGGTAATTTTCATTAGGGTTTTTTCTTAGTCTTGACGACAAATTTAGGGTCTATATGATGAATGTGAAGGAGAGCCGTGTTTTTCATTTCCGGATCGGTCGCCCAATTATAACATTCCTGCCATTCCTTGAGCGCCTTTTTGGATTCCTTACGGTACTCATAAATCAAGCCGAGCATATAATGGCCTTCGACGAGCTTCGGATCAATTTTTACGGCCTCTTCAAAAGCGTGTCTTGAATCCGCGTAGCGCTTCATTTTTTTAAAAATAAAGCCCAGTTGAACTTCCAATTCCGCATTTTTGGGATATTTTTTGGCGGCCTCTTGAATAACGTCTTTCGCCTGAACTAAATCGGCGCTGACGGCGGGGGAAGGACTCGCTGATTTCGCGACTCCGGACGTTTTTTGAGCCCTTAAAGGCGCTGTTCCGGCGAAGACAAAAAGAGAGATAAGCGCGAAAGTTTTAAAAGAAATCAATTTCATAACGACCTCCTAGAATTTAATCTTAGCAAATTCCAATTTCGTTTAAGATTCGTGGAATGTCGGCCAGCTTTACCCCGCTCTTCCAAACTCCCTCGGGATAAACAAAGAGGTTCGGCCCTTGAGCGCATAAATCCAGGCATCCCGAACTCGCAATCCGAATCTTTCCTTTAAGCCCCGCCGCTTTAACCGCTTCTTTAAGGGCCTGACAGACTTCCGCCCCGCCCTCGGAAAAACTGGCGCAAGAGGGGCGCCCGTCTTCTCGCTTATTGACGCAAACAAAAACCGTTTTTTGATAGGGAATTTTTTTTCGCTCCATCACGCAATCTCTTTCAGTTTACCGAAATATTTTTCCACTCCAAAGTTCTTCAAACGCCTTTCGTCAATAAAATTATAGAGAAAAATTATCTCTTAGGCTTGGGTTCCGAGGGAACAGGAACGCCCGGAGGAAGCAAAAATTCCAGCGCCGTTTGCCGGTTATAATCAGTTTTTCGAGCGGCAAAATCAAAACGGGCCAGGACGCGGCCCAGGGGTTTTCCCTGTTCCATTCTCCAAGCCCTGAGCTCAAAGGTGGTCGAAAACATCTCCCCCCGAACGCTTTCAATTTCCACCCAAAGAACGCGGTCATTCCAGGGACGCATCATTTCGAACATCTGTTTTTGATATTCCGCGTATTCCGCGTCTTTCATGCGTCCGGTGGTCGCAGCGTTAAAAATCAAAAGCCCCATATCTCCTTCCGCCGGAATGTTTTTAGCCAAAAATTCCGGCGCGTTTTGGGCCTGACAAGGAAAGATTTGGACGAGTTCCGTATCTTGGGACAGAAGATTGATGAATTTTTCCGCGTCTTCATCGAATTCGTCAATGGCCGCCATCTGCTCCGGCAAAAAAGAAGCGGTCAGCCAACGGCGATGGTTAATGTCGTGAATGTCCAAGGGCTGGGAATCAAGGCCGATGCGGGCCTCAAGCAACTCGGAATTGAAACCCTTGACTTCGCGCAACAAATCCATGGTCATATTGAGACCTGCTCCGGCGTTGACCTCGACCATGTAATAAGAAAACCCTACGGTCTGGAAAAAGAGCTGCGCGAGTGGCGGCCACAAAAGATTTCGCGCCGGAAGATAAACCCGGCGTTCGGCCTTCTTTAAGTTTTCAAAAAAACTTTGGGGCGGATCTTTTAAAAATTGAAGGAGCCCGGTTGCGGGATCGGCCTCCGCAGTTCCGCCACAGGAGGGGAAATAGGGAACCAAGGGGTTTTCGGCGTCGCTTAAAGCTTCATAGTGGACGGCGGAAATAAAAACTCCCCAGGCCTCAGCCCAGTGGACGAACTCGCGTTTCTCCCAAGACTTAAGGGTGTGCTTCCACCAGGGAGGATCCCCTTTCTTTAGTTCCGACAGCAAACAGGTAAGCATCCCGCGCGTGACTGGGAGTAAAGCGGCGCCTTGAGCGGCGCGTTCAAGCTGCTGGATAAAGACCGCTTTCTCAATCATAAAAAAAGAGGAGTCAAGCCCCCTCTTAAAAACGTGCCCAGTATAGGATTTGAACCTATGACCTTTCCCATGTCAAGGGAACGCGCTACCACTGCGCCAACTGGGCGTTAAGCTATTTTACTATAAAAAAAGGGACAGTCCCCTTATTACAAAAGCTCGCGCGCCACAAAAAGATTGACGGCGTCGGGATATGTTTTTTTAAAGTGATTAATTTTTCTCAGCTTCATTTTGCGCACGTCTGATTTTCTCATAGACCTCTTTTGCCTTTTCAATAGTATCGAAATTTGGAACGGCCAGGAGATTTAGGCCAGGCCACCATCCCGTATTAATCCACATATATCGCGGGTTGATTCGCCCAAAGCTTATGGTCCCCCTTTCATCTGATCTTTCGGCTAAAGAAATATCCGACAGCGTTTTGAGATTTAAGGTTTTAACCTGGCGGCTTAAAAGACCAGAAATGATGATCACTCGTTGATTCGTCAAACCGTAAATAATTTTTCTTCGTTGCGAGGCATCTGCGAAGAAACGTCCTATGATCATATAAAGGCCAAGGAGAACAAAGGGTATTCCAAAGAGCCTGAATAAAAAAGGCGCATGGTTCCTAAAAACAATAATCTCCCAGAAAACGGCGAATCCGCCCCACATCAAACTAAACGGAATAAGAAAAGCGTCAGTTCCACGCAGAAAAATGCCTTGTTTCGGTCTTCCACTCCAAAGCAGTTTTTCATTTGGACCAAGTTCTAATTTTATTTTTTGTTCAGCTTCTTGCGCCGCGGCCCAGTCTTCCGTTTGATTATCAAACATTTTCCCCCTCCTTTGAGGTTTACATCTAAAAAGGGGACAGTCCCCTTTTTTTAATCGCCTCCAGCGTTCTATTGGAAACTCCCCTAAAACTTTCAGCTATCGCCTGGGCCGCCTGGGCCGATTGTCTCTGCCGCTCTGGATCATTCAACAAAAGAGTCAGACAACCCGCCAAAGCGTCCGCATCTTGAACTTTAAAGCCCGCTCCTTTTGAGATAAGTCTCTCGGCCAATTCCAAACTTGAATCAATCGAGGGCCCAAAAGCCAGAGGACTTCCCTCCAAAGCCGGCTCAATCAAGCTGTGTCCCCCTAAGGAAATCAAGGTACCGCCGATAAAAGTCAAGAGAGCCCCCTGGTAAAAGCCGGAGAGAAGCCCCAGGCGGTCCAAGACCAGGCAAGCGATATCCTGAGAAACCGCATTCTCCAACTCTGAATAAAAAACGTAAGAAATCCCTTTTTGATTAAGAAGCCCCGCCAGTTCCCGCGCGCGCTCGACGTGACGCGGGGCCATCACGAGTTTTAAGTTCAAAAGAGAAGCGCGCACTCGGACAAAAGACTCAAGGAGTATCTCTTCTTCTTTCAAATGGGTGCTGGCCGCCACCCAAAAAGGCGCGTTTTCCCAACGAAGATTTTGAAACGCCTCTTTCGCTTCAGTTCTGGCGGGCGAAGAAACGCGGTCATATTTTAAGTTTCCCGCGACGAAAATTTTACCGGGGTCCACTCCCAGAATTTTAAACCGCTCGGCGTCTCTCTCGGTCTGGGCCGCAATCAATGATATCCGCCTTAAAAAAGGCCGCGCAAGAAAAGAAAACTTTTGGTAGCGAGAAAAACTTCTCTCGCTTAAAGCCGCGCTGACTAAAATGACGGGAATGTCTCGCGAAAAAGACAGGGCGATTAAATGCGGCCACAATTCCGTCTCAACCACGATCAAGGCTTTGGGGCTAATTCGGTTTAAAGTTCTTCTCACCGCCGGAAAAAAGTCCAGGGGAGACATAAAAGCAAAATCAGAAAAATCTAATTTTTGGGCGCGAGTTTTTCCCTGAGCGTTAGTAGAACTTAAACCCACCGCGTATTCCGGGTACCGGGCCTTAATGAGGCGTATCAAGGGCTCAACCGCCGAAACCTCGCCGGCCGAAGCGGCGTGAACCCAAAGGACGCGCCGACCGGAGGCCTTGACGTTTTCGGGCAAGCGCAGAAAACCCAGGCGCTCCTTGATTTCATCTTGAAGCCCCCAAAGGACGCGCCTTCGGCTGGAGAATAAAAACTTAAGGACAAAAAACAAAGACAGGGGAAAGGCGAGAATATTTTCAAGAAAAAGAACCAGCCGCGCAATCCAGGGGCCGGATGAACTCTGAACCCAGTCTGAAGCCTTAAGACTTGTCTTTGAGAGCTCCTCGGCTAATTCTTTGGCCTTTAAGTCTAAATCATCGTCAGGCCCCACCTCAACCGGTTTTCCGTAAGCCACGGCGGCGCGCCCAAAGGGAAGCGGAACCTGATATCCGTCCCAGCTTTTTTTAAGGACGATTTTACGGGAAAGAAAATTCGCCGTCGGCAAAATAGGAACGCCCAATTTTTGCGCGAGAAAAACCGCCCCGCGCTTGACCTCTTCTTTCGGGCCCTTGGGGCCGTCGGGAGTAATTCCCAAATTCCAGCCCTCAGCGGTCAAGCGCATCATTTCTTTGAGGGCCGCGGAAGCGTTTCTGGAGGAAGAACCGCGAGAAGCGCGAATTTTGGAGAGACTCATGACTTTGGCGATCATCTCCCCGTCGCGACTGAGGCTGACCAAGACCGAAAGATTATCTCCGCGGTGACTGGTCGTAAAAAACATCTGCTGGCTGTGCCAGAAAGCGTAAACAAAACGCCGGTTTTGAGCGCGCAAAGACGCCCTTTTTTCTTCGCCCAGGACTTTAAGGCTTGTCGTCCACTTGACGAGAGTGAGATAAAGATAAGCCAAATACGGCGCCAGCCGCCGCAGCAAGCTAACTCTCCGCGGAAACCGTCTCGGCGCCGGGCTCGCGAACGGGCTGAGGCTTTGATTTTTTCTTCTTAATCTTAGAAACCCAAGCAAGCGAAGCGACCGAAGACAAAAGCGGCGTCAGGCGCCCGTCCTGAAAACTCATTCCTATTTTGCCTGCATCCATTTTTTTAACGGCCGCTTCTTGAATTTCCGGCGCAAGGAGAAGAGAAACCGGGCTTAATTCGCAGGAATCTTTTTGAGCTTCCGAACTGATAATTTCAACCGCGAACTTCCGGCATTCCTCCAAGGCCATTTCCCAAATTAAGGTTTCATGTCCAACCGACACGGGCTCAAGCGGAGACGAGGCTTCTCCAATGGTCGCTAAGATAAGGCTATAAGCGATTCCGGAAACCGGAGAAAAAACTTTTCGGTCAGGGTCCTCAATTCCGAAAGTGTCAAAAAGAATCGCGGGCTTAAGAGATTTCGCGATTCGGTCTAAATCCCCCTGAACCGCTTCTTGAGAAACCTCAAGCGCAAGACCGCTTTTTTTAGCGCGTCTCATAAGTTCAAAAGCGCGCAGTTGAATCTTAAATCCGACGATCTTACGCATTTTTAACGGGTTTTTTGGATTTCCGTTCGTATTTTGAAGAACCGGAGTTTTTTGAGGCGACGACGGGCTTTTCATCCGGACGCCCGCGCTCATGGCGCAAGGTCCACTCGTAAACCAGGGGAGCGGCGACCGCGATGGAGGAATAAGTACCGACAATGGTGCCGAAGACCATCGCCAAAGCGAAATGATGAATCACTTTTCCGCCGAAGAAATAAAGAATGGAGACGACGATGAGCACCGTGGAGCTGGTGATAATCGTCCGTGATAAAGTTTCGTTCATACTCTCATCCATCACCTGTCTTAAAGATTCTTTCCGCATAATGCGAAGTTTTTCGCGAATGCGGTCGAAGATGACGATGGTGTCATGAATGGAATAGCCGCCGATGGTCAAGATGGCCGAAACAATCAGCAAATCCACGTGAAAACCCATCAGGGAGAAAAACCCGTAGGTCGCCAAAACATCGTGAAAAAGGGCGATAATGCCGGCGAGGCCCCAAACCGGGTTTGCAAAGCGAAAGCCGAGATAAATAATGATGCCCGACAAGGATAAGGCAATCGCCCACAAGGCCTGTTGGAACAAATGCTTTCCCACCGCCGGGCCGACATAGGATTTGCTGTCGACATGAAAAGTATTTCCCGGCAAGGCCGCCTGCAAGTTTTTAAGCTGGGTATCAAGCGCGTCGGAGGAAGAGTTTTGATCGGAATTCTGAACGCGCACCATGAAGGTATTGGAGCCGACGTATCGTTGAATGGCGGGGTTCGTCAAGCCCGAAGCCGTCAAGGCCTTTCTCAAATCCGAGGTGTTGATCGCCTTATCAAAGCTCATCTGGATTTCGGTTCCGCCGGTAAAGTCAATTCCGTATTTAATGCCGCGCACCATCAAAGACACGACGCTTCCGCCCAACAAAAGCCCGGAAACGGCGAAAAATTTCCAGCGGAGTCCGAGAAAGTCGAAATGAGTTTTAGGAAATAGTTGCATGGTTTATCCGATACTAATTGAAGTGATGTCGCGATTAGCGAGATAGCTTTGGAAAATGAGCCTTGTCAGCCAAACGGCGGTAAACATGGAAATCGCAAGTCCCAAGACCAGGGTCACAGCGAAACCCTTGATGGAACCGCTTCCAAATTGAAACAGGAAAATGGATGAGATCAAGGTCGTGATGTTGGAATCAAAAATCGCGGTGAAAGCGCGGTCGTATCCCGCCTCAAGAGCGATTCTGACCGGCTTTTGAAGCGCGAGTTCTTCCCGGATGCGCTCAAAAACCAAGACGTTATAGTCGACCGCCATCGCAATCGTCAAGACAATACCCGCGATTCCGGGCAAGGTCAAGGTCGAACCAAAATAGCACATGCAGGCCAGCAAAAAGACGAGATTTAAAATCAGCGCAACGTCCGCAATCAAACCCGCCATGCTGTAATAAATGGCCATGAAGATCAAAATAAACGCGCCCGCGATCCCGGTCGCGACCAAACCCGCCTTGATGGAGTCTTCTCCCACCGTCGGGCCGATGGTGCGTTCTTCAATAATTTTAACCGGCGCGGGAAGAGCGCCCGCCCGAAGCACAATCGCCAAATCCTTGGCCTCGTCAATCGTAAATTGACCTTCGATGATTCCGGAACCGCCGGAAATACGGCTTTTAATCACGGGAGCGGAGTAGACCACCCCGTCCAACACAATCGCCATGTTTTTGCCGATATTGGCTCCGGTCAAATTAGAGAAAGCGCTGGCAGATTCGGGCTTGAATTTAAACGCGACATCCGGCATGCCGTAATCTCCGCCGGTTTCAACCCGGGCGGTTTCAAGTTGCGCCCCGGTCAAAGGCACGTCTTTGGAGAGAAGATAAAGCGACCCGTCTTTCCCTTTGAAAAGCTCATCTTTTTTCGGAACCAATTTTGCGGCTTCGGTGGAAACAACGATTGTTTGCCCCACGAAGGGATTGGCGAGTTCCGAAATTTTGCTCAAGGCTTTTTGAGAAGCATCGGATTTATCCACCATCCTAAATTCCAAAAGCGCGGTTTTCCCGATCAAGTTTTTGGCTTCTTCCGTATTGGTCACGCCAGGAAGCTCGACTACAATCCAGCGGTCCCCTTGTTTGGCGATCAAGGGTTCCGCGACCCCGAACTGGTCCACGCGGTTTCGGATAATTTCAATGGCGCGATTGAGCGCGTCGGGAACCGATTCCTTGGAACTCAGCTTAGAGACGTCGAGCTCCATCAATAAATAGGTTCCGCCGCGCAAATCAAGGCCCAGATTGAGGAGCCAATGAGGCCTAAGCCTTAAAGATTCCAGCTTTTGCCTCTCCGCCGAGCTTTGGGAATACCAGTTAATGGAGGGATAAAGAAGAAAAATAGCGAGCGCGACCGCGCCGACGACCAGGCCCCACTTCATTTGAAGTTTATTCATTTACTTAGAGGCGAGTTCCGCTTCGTTTTCAGAGCCTGAAGCGATGAGTTTTGAAACCGCCTGTCGGGCCACCGTCAATTTCACGTTTTCGGCGAAACGCACTTCCAAATCAGTCCCTTTAATCCCGACAATCGTTCCGTAAAAACCGCCGGTGGTCAAAACCTTATCGCCTTTTTTGAGCCCTTCGAGCATTTTTTCGTGGGCTTTCTGTTGTTTCTGCTGGGGACGAATGAGCAGAAAATAGAAGATGACGAAGATTGCGACAACGGGAAGCAGGCTGATGATCGGGTTTCCTTGCGGTTGCATAAAATTTCTCCTGAATTTTTATTATACGAAAAGCGGAGCCAAAACGAGCGTAATGGTCGCCAAGAGTTTAATCAGAACATGAAGCGAAGGGCCGGCGGTATCTTTAAAAGGATCCCCCACAGTGTCCCCCACCACCGCCGCTTTATGAGTGTCCGACTTTTTTCCGCCGTGAGCGCCGGTCTCGATAAATTTCTTGGCATTGTCCCAAGCTCCGCCTGAATTATTCAAAAACAAGGCCATCAAAATTCCCGCGATGGTGCCAACCATCAAAAATCCGGCCACGGCTTCCGCCGCAATGGTCGGATCAAGAGGCGTGATAAACGCCCGGAAAGACACTCCCACTAAAACCGGCCCCGTAACCGCAAGAATCCCCGGAAGCACCATCGCCTTAAGCGCCCCAAGAGTCACGATATCCACGCATTGACCGTAATCGGGTTGCTCGGTCCCTTGCATAATGCCCGGCTTTTCTTTAAATTGACGCCTCACTTCGCTAATGACGGCATAAGCCGCTTTTCCCACCGCGCGAATGGCCAAAGCCGAGAAGAGAAACACCAGCATCGCTCCAAAAATCGCCCCGACGAAAACTTCCGGTTTGGAGATATCGACCGCGATCCGGTGAGAGGTGTAGTGAAACACCTCATCCAAATAGGCCGAGAAAAGAAGAAACGCCGCTAAAGAGGCAGACCCAATGGCGTATCCTTTGGTCAGAGCCTTGGTCGTATTCCCAGTCGCATCCAAACGATCAGTTTTTTTGCGCGTCTCTTCGGGCTCCTGGCTCATTTCAACAATGCCGCCGGCGTTGTCGGTGATGGGACCGAAAGTGTCCATGGCTAGAATATAGGCCGCCGTTGAAAGCATTCCCATGGTCGCGACCGCCGTTCCAAAAAGGCCGCCCTTTCCGGGAAGGGCCATGGCCCCGATTTTATAGGAAGCGAGAATCGCCGCGCCGATGACTAAAATCGGCGCCGCGGTTGATTCAAGCCCCACCGCCACTCCGGCAATGACGTTGGTCGCGGGGCCGGTTTCGGAGGATTTCGCGATATCTTTCACCGGACGATAACGAGATTCGGTGTAATATTGCGTGATATAGACAAAGGCCTGGGCCGTCAAAATTCCGATGAGGCCGCAGGCGGAATAATATTTCCAAGCCTCCGGCGCTTCCGGAGAAGCCAAGAGCCAATGCGCCGCGCACACAAACCCTATTGCGGCAAGAAGAGAAGAAACCCAATAACCGCGGTTTAAGGCGCTCATGGGATCTTCTTCTTCATTGGTTTTAACAATCATGATTCCCACAATCGAGGCCAAGATGCCGAGGCTTCCGGCAACAAGCGGGAAAAGAACGCCTTTAAACCCGAAAAATGGAATCAAGCCCACGCCCAAAATCATCGCGCCGATGTTTTCTGCGGCGGTAGACTCAAACAAATCCGCGCCTCTTCCGGCGCAGTCCCCGACGTTGTCTCCCACCAAGTCCGCGATCACCCCGGGGTTGCGGGGGTCGTCTTCCGGAATTCCGGCTTCCACTTTGCCGACCAAATCCGCCCCCACGTCCGCCGCCTTGGTATAAATTCCGCCGCCTAATTGCGCGAAAAGAGCGACAAAGGAAGCCCCAAAGCCGTAGCCGACGATAATAAACGGAATTTGGAAATAATCATAACCCATAAGTTTGAGAGCCGCGAAAAGACCTCCGACCCCCAAAATGGACATGGCCGTGACAAACAGCCCGCTGACCGCGCCTCCGCGCATGGCGGTTTGAAGAGCTTCCCCCAGGGAATTTCGCGCGGCGGAAGCGACGCGGATATTGGTCCGAATAGAAACCCACATACCGACGTATCCCGCGATCACCGAACAGAGAGCGCCGATAATAAAGGAAATCGTGGTCAAACACGCCAAGGTCATGGGAAGAGCGGGGTCTTGCGAATTATGCGGCCGGACAAAAGCGTAAAGAACGAAAATCACAACCGCTAACACCAGAGCCAACCCCGCGATCGTCTTATTTTGCCGCCTTAAGAAAGCCTCCGCCCCGCTTTTAATGGCGTCTGAAATTTTCCGCATTCCCGGCGTCCCGGTATCTTTGGCCAAGACCCAGCGAATAAGCCCTAAGGCGACGAGCAACCCAAACAGGGAAGCAGAAAAGATAATCAAAAACTCCGGCTTCATGGACGCGGATGAAAGCATAGGCG
This sequence comes from bacterium, assembly GCA_021822495.1. Classification (GTDB taxonomy): domain Bacteria; phylum Elusimicrobiota; class Elusimicrobia; order UBA1565; family UBA9628; genus JAKAQV01. The sequence goes on from JAKAQO010000001.1 coordinate 339,475, forward strand.
GCTCCTTTCTAAGTTAAACTTAAAAAACGCATAACATTAAATCACTTTTTCAAGGCAAATATCAAATCTTTCGCCGAGGCATCAGACTGGCTCAAACGGTTCACCACCGGGCATAAAGGCGAATAACCGGCCCCTGGTAAAAAAGAAAGAAGGGATGAATATTGAGAGTTGATTCTGTAAAGTAATTAGAGTTTCCGCCGTTACCTAATGGCATCACCGCAAAAGTCCCCGCTTCATAACCAACCCCAAAAGCGGTAGGAATATTCCAGAATTGATGATTCCACCTAATCCCCAAAGACACATCGGCATGAGCAATGTCATTGGTAAAGACGCTCGAATGAAGAGTATATCCTCCGTTGAGTTGTTCGGCATAAGAAACAGTCTGAGAACCTAAACGCGCTTGGCCAAGTCCAAAACCGGCGAGTCCGCGCGAAAAAAATCCCCATGAGGAATCTGAGTTTGAGGATTGATCCAGAAATTTTCCGGCCAAGGTATCCCAACCGAAGTCAAACTCGAAAGTTTTAAGCGGGTAACTGGGATCATAGACAGAAGTGGCCGCGCAAGAGCTAAACCCGCCGCAAGGGCGATATCCCTGTAAGGCTACGGGCATGGAAAGAGACGAATATCCAAGACTGATATACGTTATACCCATTTCATAAACGGCATCAATACTGGTGTATTGATTATCGAAATTCGTTTGACCGGATTGACCAGGCGCCAAAGCGCCGCTCCAAGAAGATGTTCCGTAAAGACGGCTTTGTTCAACCCTCATCATCCAATTTTTGTATCCCAAATATCCAATCAAATCCTGATAGGCGCCGGCCGCATTGGACTGGGTATTACTGAGGCTGGCGTCAAAGCCAAATTTCAACCCACCCAGTTTATTTGAAATCAAGGTTCCTTGGTAACGGGTTAAGGAGGTAGGGTTAAAGTGATAGGAAATCTCCCCCGGATGATCAAAAACCTGCCAATTCATATCCGGAATGACATCGATATTAGTCGAGGCGGTGTCCTGCGGAGAATCATCCGAGGACGAAAATCCATCGCTCCAAGCCATTTTAGGCAGGAAAAAAAATGACAGACAGCTGAGCAGAAGAAGCCGGTTCAAGCGCGCTTTTTAAGCCATTCCGAAAAAGCCTGGGTCTGGGCAGACTTAAACTTAATGCCGGCTTCAATATATTCAACGGTCTGAGCCAGGCTTCTTTTCGCTGAAGGGACCTGATTTTGAGAAAGGCTAAAAAAGGAATTGATTTCCTTTAAATACTCCGGCTCATCCATTCCGGCAAGCCCCTGAATAACGCGCTCACTTCCCTTGCCCCCCACCTTTTTCCTTAAAGAATCCCAATGTTCCTGAACAAATTTCCAGGCCGCGCGCTGAGACCAGGGATTTCCTAAAAGACGGACCACGGGCCGCCAGGCGTCTTGCCCGCGAATAAGGTCAAGACCTTGCGAGTCTTTCGCCTCAATCAAAGACAAGAGTTTCTGAGTCAAAGCCGGAGATTTAAAGTCCGTCATCGCCGCCAGGAAATTATCCCGCACCTCGGGGGTCTTGGCGTTTTGAAAGCGCTCTTGATAGACGGAAAAGTCCTCTTCCGTTCCATTGAAAGCGTTGAGAGACAAAACCGCAAACACAATGGTCGGGTCGAGCTTTTCGGGGCTTTTGAGATAGAGGGCCAAGTCTTTTTTCACCCGACTTAAAATCTCGGAAGAGGGCGAAATCGTCCCCAATGCGGATAACACCGCCGCGCGGGAAAGACGGATTTCATCGGTCTCTCCTTTTTTAATCTTGGAGAGTTTTTTCCAGTGATGACCCAACAATTCCACGGCAAACTTCGCAAATAAAGGACGCTCCTCCTCTTTAAGGAGGGTGTAGTAAAGAGTCTTAAGATAAGCTGAAATGTCTTCCAGAATCATGCGGGAAGAATCTTCCTTAAAGAGGGTTAAAGCGTTCATGAATTCCGCGATTTGAACTTCTCCCGCCTTCATCTGAGCCCACATATCCGCCAGGAAAGCCGAACGCTCAATGGTCGAGAGATTTTTACGGCCATTTTTAAGAAGATTCTGGCGCAAATTTTGAGATAAGAAGGCGCGGTAATAGCCCGTCGCATCAGCATTGGGATAAAGCCAGGAAATTTTTCCTCTTCCTGGGAGCGTCACCTTCATTTCCCGATCTTGAAGAATCAAGCGCGCGGTTTTAAGGCCATTTGCGTCTTTATAGCGAAGGACGACGGGAATCGTCCAAAGTTGTTCGGAACCTTTCTTTGTCCCGTCAATCATAAAGCGATATTGGCTGATTTTAAGCGTTCTTAAATCCAGATCGCCTTCGACGAAAACGCCGGGATATCCTTCCTGGGTCAGCCAGTCTTTCGCCATGTGATCAACCGGTTTTTGGGAAGCCGCCTTCAACTGATTCCAGAGATCCGAGGCCTTGGTGTTGGCGTATTGATGCTTCTTCATGTAGGAACGCACGCCGTCCCGGAATTTAGCTTCGGTCAAGAAGTTTTCAATCATTCTGAGAATCGAGCCCCCCTTTTCATAGGTCAAAACGTCGAACATCGCTTCGATCTGCGCCGGATCATGAACCGGAGAACTGACGGTTCGGGTATTTTTCAAGGCGTCCAAAGACAGAGCCGCCCGGCGCTCGCGCTCAAAATTCTGCCAGGTCAGCCATTTCGGCCTTTTGTGGTCGACCACTTTATAGGCCAACCAGGTCGCAAAAGACTCGTTCAACCACAAATCATCCCACCAATCCATGGTGACCAAATCGCCAAACCACTGATGGACGATTTCATGGGAAACCACCTCATCCACGCGCTGCTTGGCTTTGATGGAAGACATCTTGGGATCGATGAGAACGGCGGAATCTCTAAAGAAAATCGCTCCCCAGTTTTCCATGGCCCCGGCGGAAAAATCGGGCACGGCGACCAAATCCATTTTCGGAAGGGAATAGGGAATTTTAAAGTAGCCGTTTAAGTAGCTCAAGGTCTTTTGAGCGGCGTCAAGAGCAAAAGCGGTTTGCCCGGCGTCTTCCGGGCAGGTCCAAACCGTAATTTTGGTCTTTCCCACCTTGACTGTTTTACTGGGAACCAGTCTCGCGACCGCCAAAGCTAAAAGATAAGTGGACATTTTCGGGGTTTCCAGAAATGTCGTCATTTTCCAGCCGTTAGACTGCGTCACGCCTGCGTAATTTTTGGATTTTTTCGGAGTGTTGCTTTTCTTCTCCGGCATATTCGACAGGGCATGGAATTTTTCCGGATGGGAAACGGAGAGTTTAAACGTCGCCTTGAAAGACGGCTCGTCAAAACAGGGGAACATCCGCCGCGCGTCAATGGCCTCAAACTGGGTGAAAGCGTAATTTTCCAGTTTTTCGCGTCCGTCTTTTTCCTTATGTTTCGCGGTGGACAGATACAAACCGCGCATCTGCCGGTTGAGAGTTCCGGAAAAGGCAATGGACAGAATTCCTCTTTTAAGCGGAGAAGAAGCGGAAAAAGAAATCGTTTGGGCCTCAGCGTCCATAGAGACCGAAAGCTCTTGTTCGTTAAGCCAGGCTTTTTCAATTTTAAGATCGCGCCCGTGAAGGACGATTTGACTGGTCTCGGATTTAATCTCAAGCTCAATTTTCTCTTCTCCGGAAAAATAGCCCGCGTCGGGGTCAACCTTAATTGTGATATCGTATCTTTTAGGATTTACGTTTTTAGAAAGACGGATAGACGATTCATTTTTGCTAGAAATTTTTGAAGAATTCATTGGCGTTAAAACGGCTCCTCCCGCATTTGGCGTCTCGTTCATGGCGGCCTCCTAGACGGATTTTTTCATATATTACTAATTGTAGGCTTGGTTTTGAATCCTTTTGGCCCCATGCGCATCTAAAATAAAGACAAGGAGAGACTCAATGGCAAAAACTTTAAAAGAAGAGTTGCCCCACAAGATACTCATCGCCAGCGATTTAGGCCCGGCTTCCGGGGCGCTGATGAAATACGCGGAAATTCTCAAACCCATTCTCAAGCCCGAGATGATTGTTCTTTACGCCCAGCACTTCGAGGTCCCGCCCTATTTCACGGAAGGCCAAATTTCCTTTTTCGCGAAGGAATTAAAAGAGGCCCACAAAACGGCCCGCCAACACATCGCGAAATGGGCCAAGGAATTTTTAGTTGACATCGCGAAAATCGACCTTCGAGAAGAACCGCCGGTGGAAGCGGTGTTATTAGGCGCCCGGGAAAACCAGGCGAATTTGATTATGCTCGGATCCCACGGAAGAAGCTGGGTGGGAAGAGTTTGGCTGGGCTCGGTCGCGGAAAACGTTTTAAGGAGATCAAACCTTCCCGTTCTCATCGTTTCTCCGCACGCAAAACTCGCATCCGTCAAAAAGATTCTTTCCCCCGTGAGTTTTGGAGAAACCGGAAAAAACGCCCTCAACCATGCAGCCCTATGGGCCAAGGCCGCAAAAGCCAAACTCGTCATTTTGCACGCACGAGAAGTCGGAAGCCCTAAAATGCCTTGCCCCTGGAACGCCAAGGAACTGCCGGTTCAATGCGAGATTGACGAGGTTTCCGTCGAGGGAAATCCCGCGGATGAAATTTTAAAATTCGCGGAAGCGGAAAACCCCGATCTCATCGTCATGGGATCCGACGTCAAAAAAACCACCCTGGGCGCGGTGTTTAGCTCGATTACCGAACGCATTCTCCACGCGACCCGTTGGCCCACCCTCATCATCCCTAAAACCCAAGGAGAGATTTTCTGATGGAAGCGCGCGTTCTAAAAATTGTTTCGGGAGTCTTGATCGGGGGCGTCGCTGGATACGGCTGGCACCGGCTCGTGGGCTGCTCGACTGGCGCCTGCCCCATCACGGCCAACCCTTACATCAGCACTATTTACGGGGCGCTGGTGGGACTAATGATCGCCCTAGGATAACGGGTTCAATTAGGCTTCGACCAGAAACATCACCCAAGGACTTTCTTCGCCGGAATACTTCTCATAAACCAGTCCTTTCCCTGGAGCATAATAGCGTTCCACGCTTCCTGTATTCTGATCGGTCGCGATAATCTTGAGGCAATGGGGAATTTCTCCACCCGGGATTTTGATGGAGGCGCCCGTAGATTCAATTCCACAAGAGGGGTAACGGCTTAAATCCTCCCACTTTTCACCCACTTTGGGAGAGACGGGAAAAAGAAGATTTCCTTCCGACCAGACGCCTTTAGAATCTTTCTTGATACGATACGTAAAAGATTTCCCATCCCCCCAACGCTCGCTGATCATGGCCATGGTTTCTCCCCCTTTTTGTTCTAAGGATTCAACCTTTCTCACAACTTGCCGAATCAGCGGCGGTTCACTAAAGGTCACGGCGACATAAATCCAATTTTTCCCTACTGACAGAGGATAATAATCCATCATAAAATTAGCTGTTTCTCCCTGGAGGAAACATTCTGGTTGGGACTCAAACCTTGGGGGTTTTGCGAAAAGTCGGGTTCCGCCCCCAAGTTCCAGAGCGCTTCCAGATAATTGGTCAAGGCGCTAAGATAGCCGCCCTTAAGATAAAGCGTGTTCTCAAAGTTATTTCTGGTTCCGTTGATGCTCATGTTGGTCGAACCCGTCGCGACAATTCCATCTCCCTTCGAATCCCCAATCACAATTTTATTATGAAAAAGGCCGCCATTACTGGCGCCCCCAATAATGCGAACCTGGGCGCCCGCTTCCTTGAGATGCTGTAGAGCCGCCATGGAAGCGACGTTATGAGATTGTTTCTGATCCGCGAGGATACGCACCGGCAATCCGGAGTTAACTCGATCCGTAATGGCCGACATCATAGCGGGCCAAGGATAAAAAGCGAACATCCCGATAAAAATTTCTTGCTTGGCCGCTTTGATAATTTGAATCCAAGTGTCGTCGGTTCCGCCCGCGGGAGAAAAAGTGGCGATAGGAAGAGGCGTGCCGTTAAAACTTTGATCCAAGGAGCCCGCAGTCGGAATGGGCGTATTGAGGGTCGGTTGCTCGGGATCCAAGTCTTCCGAGAAAACTCGGGCCACGCTTTTCATCCAGTCAAAATCTTTTTGATAGAGATCAATCAGTTTTTGGTCATCGATTAAAACGGCATTTTCCCAGTTGCTGGCCTGGGTATGAGCGGAATAGTTATAGGAACCAGTCTCCAATATCTGAGAGACCTTTCCGTCCGCTTGCGGAATATTCCAGACCCGATATTTTGAATGTTGAATTCCAAATTTCCCAAGGCCTTTGAGGACGTAAAGCTTGAGATTCGGCGTCCCCGCGAGATAAGCGTCAACTAATTTTTGAAGCTGCGGGCTTCGAGTTTGGTGAGCCCCGTCCTCTCCGCGCCCCATCTTTTGCGGAAAAAGATTTGAGTAATCAATAATGAGCTCATAGGATTTTCCTTGACGCGCCCCTTGAAGAATGGAATCCGCGTCTTGATCGAGGGTTTCCTCATACATGGCGATTTGGGTCTGTTGACTGGCGAGATTTCCCGCGGCAAGAACGGAAGGAATATCGTCCCCGTTTCCACTGGGGCTATTGGGAAAAAGAACGCGCCGGACCGACTGATTTCCAATGCTAACAGGGTCGTCGTTTGGGGAAGAAGCGGGGAACAGAAAATGCCTGCTTGTCGGAGGCGCCGGCTGTTCCGCGCTTTCTTCCGAGAGTTCCATTTGTTGGTCCGCGGGAGCCTGATAAAGAGACGGATTGCTCAGGAGATTCCAGGCGTATGAGCCCTCCTCCGGATTCCGGCCGCTTGCCCAAAATGGTTTTAAAGTCTCAGCCACATGGCGGGCTTGAATGGAAGAAAGATTTTGGCTTAGATTTTTGATAAAGCCCTCTTGGCTTTTATCATGGGCATAAACCTTCGCGAGAGGAAGAAGAGCCTCATCCAACTCTCTTGATTGGTCAAAAGCCCGAGCATTAGCCCCTGATTGCGCGTTGGCTTCAATTTTCTGGCCATAGCTTTTTAAAGCCGCAAAAACCTGGGGAGACGCCCGGACTTGAGCGTCTCTGAGACGCTCCACTATTTGAGCGACAAGGGCTTTTCGTTCTTGCGCGTTGCCTGAGCGAACAGCCGTTTCAATATCTTTCTTGATTTGGGAAAGAGAATCGGGGGAAAGTTGTTTAAGGATGGGAACCGCCAAGGCCGAAGCTAAAGGAGAACGAGAAATCTCCGAGAAAATTTTAAGGCCGGTCCCGGCCTGACTTTGTTTAAACTCCTCAAGGTTCCCTAAATTTTCAAAACTGGGTAATTCTTGAGAGAGGCCATTAGGGGTAAAAAGAGGCTGAGAAAAAAAAGCGGACGTTTCCGCCCCTCCCGCGTCAATATTTTGTCCTAGCGCAAAAATAGGGCTTGCCCCTAAAAAAGAGGCGGCCGCAAACCAAAATATTGTGATCTTTTTCCGCATAAACCTATTGTAAGAGGCTGAAGGCCAATCAAGTAGGGCCAAAAGGCCCAGAAAGGTTTCCGGCAAAGGACCTAGTGTTGCGTCCCGCTTTCGTTGGAATCGGTCCCATGACTCTCTATGGATTTAAACTGCAAGAGAAGAAAAATCTCTTTGCGCCCGCAAGGGGATTTAATACACTGGGCGGCCTGAGCCTGATTTTCCAAGAAATCGGGATGGTCTAAAACCCATTGATAGTCGTTTTTGGCGGCTCCAACCAAACCTTCGATATCTTCCCCAAAACCGCGATAAAGATGAAGTAAGGATAAAAGCCCTTCATCTTCGGAATCCAGGCGCCCCGGCTGATTAAAAAAATCAATGGCCCGGCTGAGCCAATTGACAATCTCATAACTCTCCCGAGGATTCAGGCAATCTCGCGGACTAAAACCGCAAGCGATATTCAAGAGCTCCTTCTTATAGCCTTCGGGGTCGGTCTTAACAGCCTGAAAAAAATCTCGCCCCAAGGCGAAAGATTGGTCCCACTCCTCCAATTTTGCCCGAAGAGCGATCTCGATGAGTTCAAAGTAAAGGCTTTGCGGATATTTTTTACGCAACTTTTCAATAATTGACAGGGAAGTTTTATAATCTTTTTTATCCATCAAATACAGAGTCGCGAGAAAAATCGCGGCCTGATCCCGGCTATAAGGCCCGCGATCCTCGGCGATAATGAGATGCTCGATTCCGCGCCGTTCATTGGCGTGAAGCCCTCCCAAAAAGGCCCCGGTTTTAAGCAGAAAGCCAAAACGCGAAACCTGATAATCATAACTCCCAAGTCCCAAATAGGCGTCGTAATAAGTAGAGTCCAGGCGAACGCAATCTTTAAGATGAGACAGCGCCTTACGCCCATTAAAAAAAGCCTTGAACCAATGATGGTTGATAAAATCCCACTCGCCCAATTCTCCTAGGGAAAGACCGAGAATAAAATGTCCCTCCGCCTGATCTTCAGGTTTGGGGCTTGACAGTAAGCGCTTGGCGCCTTCAATAGCGAGGCTTAAATCGTTTTCAAAACGTTTTTTTAACCAAGCAGGAGGCGGAACAATTCCGGCTTGAGCGGAGGTTTCCCACCACAAGGCTCCAGCATCCGATAAATAGGCGAACGGATCGTTGGGATTATTCTGGATGATTCGGGCGAAATCGCGATTAGCCTCGTCAAAATCCATGCCGTAGAGGCTGCTCAAAGCCGCTTTTAATTCCGCCGTGGAAGTCGAAACCAAAAAATGCTCCTCGGCATAAAGAGGAGCTTTGGGCCACAAGAGTATCAATAAGAAAAACAATCCCCTCTTCATCGGCGTTTTCTTTTCTTATCCTCCATCGCCCACGCACCCCGGCCGCTTTTATTCCAAAAACTTTGAATATAGGCCCAACCTTCTTCCGCCGTCTCGGCGATATAAAAGAGACGCCTCTCGGGCCAAGAAATGAGCCCTTGCTCGGCCAGGAAATCCCAATCAATGACGCGCTCCCAAAACTCGCGCCCGAACAAAACGATCGGCAGAAGGGATTTTTTGCCCGTTTGGACCAAGGTCAGAGCCTCAAACAGTTCGTCGAAAGTCCCGTATCCTCCGGGAAAAGCGACCATCGCCTTGGCCCGCATCATGAAGTGCATTTTTCTCAAAGAGAAATAATGAAACTGAAAGCTGAGTTCCGGCGTCAAATACGGATTAGGGTCTTGCTCATGCGGAAGGGTGATATTAAGCCCGATACTTTTTGATCCGGTTTCCCAGGCGCCGCGATTAGCCGCTTCCATGATGCCGGGTCCGCCGCCGGTGACAATGACAAACTCAAGCCCCTTGTCTTTCTGCTGGGCCTTTGAGATTAAAGCCGCGAATTTTTGCGTCTCCACGTAATAGCGGGATTGAGAAAGCCTCATCTTTGCGAAATTAAATTTTTTGACAAGTTCCGGGTTCCGCGGAGAGGCTTTGAGCTCCTTTTGGACTTCTTTTAAGTTTTCCCGCGCGGCCTCCGGAGACAGAATGCGCGCCGAGCCGAACACCACAATCGTCGAGCGAATGCGGTGTTCCCGTAAAATCATCTCGGGCTTTAAAAGTTCCAGTTGCAAACGCACGGGGCGAAGTTCCCGTTTGTTTAAAAAGCGCATATCCTCATAGGCCAAGGAATAGGCCTTGGAACTTTTAATCTGATGAATCATCCGGGCTTTTTCCTCGCGGCCCGCTTCATGACCTAAATTTTCCATAAATTCCCCTCTTATCGTTTATTGTATTTTTAAAATTCTCGGAAGCCAAAGACTGAGCCCCGGAATATAGGTGACCAGGACTAAAAAAAAGACGAGCATCAACCAAAAGGGAAACGCCGCGCGGTAAAGCTCGGGCAAGGGCTTTTCAAAGCGTCGGCTTGAGAGAAAAAGGTTGAGCCCCATCGGAGGGGTCATGTATCCAATTTCGAGATTAAGCAAAAACAGGCTTCCCAGATGAACAGGGTCAATTCCATATTTCAGAGCGATGGGAACGATAATCGGAACGACGATGATAATCGCCGAAAAAATTTCGACCATATTGACGACCAAGAGAAAAACGTTGAGCAAAATTAAAAACTCATGAGGCCCGGAGATATGGGTTTGAAGCCAGCCAAAAAGACGATTGGGAATCTCCGCCTCAATCAAATAATTCGTCAGCCCCAAGGCCGTTCCCAAAACGATGAGAATCGCGCCTACCAGGGTCATGCTTTTTCTCATCACCTCCGGAATAGAAGAAACCCTGACGTCCCGGTAAATTAAAACCTCAACCGCCAGGACATAGAAGGCCATCACCGCCGCGGCCTCGGAAGCGGTAAAAACCCCTCCATAGATTCCGCCGATAATCAAGAAGGGAAGAGGAATTTCCCAAGCGGCCGCGCGAATGGCTTTTTTAAAAGAGGCCCATCGGAAAGGAATCGCGACAGCGCCTCCTTTCAGCGAAACCCTGGCCGCGTAAATAGACAATAGGATGAGAAGAAGAAGGCCGGGAATCAAGGTCGCGGCAAAGAGTTTATTAATTGAGATTTGGGCGACTAAGGCGTATAAGATAATGGGAAGGCTCGGCGGAAACAAAAGTCCCAAACTCCCCGTCGTCGTAATGAGCCCCAGGGAAAATTTTTCCGAGTATCCCTGGCGAGTCAAAACGGCGTAGATAATTCCGCCCAAAGCGATAATCGTCACTCCCGAGGCCCCGGTAAACGCGGTAAAAAGAGCGCACGCCCCCAGGGAAGCGACCGCAATACCGCCCGGAAGCCAGGATAAAGACGCTTCCGCCACGTCCAAAAGCCTTTGGGGCGCGTTTGATTCGGCGAGCAAGTATCCGGCGAAGGTAAAAAGAGGAACCGCGATCAAAGACGGCATATCCGCCAGGCGCGCCAGTTCAATAATCAGGGCCGAAGACTCAATCTGCGCTTGATGAAAAAGGAAAAGAGACAGCCCGCCTAAAAGGGCGAAAATAGGCGCTCCCAAAGCCGCCAAGATTATAAGCCCGATAAAAAATAAGCTCATTTCATTTCTTCTTGAAGCGGAACAAAAACCCGAAGCGTAAAATGAAGACCTACGAGCAAAAAACCGAACCAAATAATATCGGCAGAAGCCCAGGACGGAAATGAAAAGCCTCCAATCCTAAAAAGGGTATGCCCGTACATTTTTTCCTCCCTCGCGTATTGACGGGCGGCCAAAGCCAAAAAAAAGGAGGCGAGCGCGCCGGAGAGATTGGAAATAACCCCCAGCATTCGCCCCAAAGCCGGGTTTTTTGGACGCGGCATTTCCCAGGCGAAATGTTTTCCCTGGGAAGCGGCGAAGGCCGCGCCTAAAAACCCCAGCCAAACGACCATATGCCTAAGCAAGGGATCCGCCCATAAAATCCCGGAGTGGAAAAAATCGCGCAAGAGGACCTGAAAGAACGCCAGAAAAATCATCGCCGACAGGAAGACCACGAGCAAAATGGTCTCAAGGAGATAAAGCGCCCGTTCAACCGGTGTGAGTAGAGCGCCCATGATGTTGTCGGAATGTTTTGAGAGAGTTTTGAACCTCATCCAGAAATTTTTGCGAATAAAGTTTTCCGACCAGGGCTTCCCGCGCCTTTTGCCCCAAGACCTTATAGAGTTTCATCGTTTGAGGATCGGGATTGGGGCTCAGGGTCAAACCTTGCTTTTGAAGAGCGCGTAAAGCTTCGTCATTGTCTTTCCGCGCGAGGGCGTTAAGGCGCGTCAAATACTTCAAGCTGACTTTTTTAAGAATTTTTTGCTGGGACGGGTTTAACTGGTCGAAGATTTTTTTAGAAACTAAAACAGCTCCCGAGGCGTAAGCCAAGGACACGGGATCGATGTATTGAGTTTTGGTAAACCACTGAAGCGCGGTCACGGCCAAGGGCGGCCCATAAACCGTGTCAATCATCCCTGTTTGAAGAGAGGTCATGACATCGAGTTCGGACAAGGGAATGGGGTTAATTCCTAAAACCTTAAAAGCCGCTTCGGCGATGGGATCTCCCTCCCAAATCCAAATCTTGTCTTTTCTAAGCGCGTCTAAATTAGAAAAAGGGCGCTGGCTAAAAAAATGAACAAAGCCTAAATCGCTCCAGCCTAAAAACACAAAACCGCCTTTCAAAAAAGCCTTTTCAAATCTTGCGTGAAACTTCTTTCGGATAAAATCAACTTCCAAAACGTTTTTAAAAAGCCAAGGAGAGTCTAGAATACGAACCTTGGGCGCGATTTCCCCAAGCCCAAGCCCGGTAAAACCGCCGGCCTGCATTTCTCCGATTCGAATTTTTCTCAAAACGTCTTTTTCATCTCCCGCGACGCCGCCGGCGTAAATCTTAAAAGAAACCTGCCCCTGGGTTTCCTTCTTAAGCTCTTGGTTTAAGTCCTTCATCGTGTTCATCCAGGCCGAACCCTCTGGAGCCAGGGTCGCAAATTTGATCACGACGGGACCAGCCCAAAGCCCACTCGGCCCAGAAACGAGAAGAACCAAAGAAAAGACGGTATTTTTAAGTTTAGAAGAGATCATTTTCTTTCTCCAAAAGATGTTTCGCCTTTTCCTTGGCGACCGCATCCATAAGGCGGGAGTTCTGGAGTTCTCCGGTGGGAAGTTCCTCGACTTTTTTAAGCAGGGACTCAAAAAGAGACTTATCCTGAACCGCGACCGCGTAATACTCGGCCTCTAAAACATATCCCATCAAATATTTTCCGTGATTCATCGTTTGGGCTTTTTCAAAATAAGCTCTCGCTTTTTTGGGGTTTCCGCCCAACATCAAAGAACGGGAATAATAAGTTCCAAAGAAAAGCTCGGGGCCAGCGAAGTGATAAGCGGGGTTTAGTTCCTTGACTCGCCGCATCATCGCGACGACCTTGGGGAGAGCCGCTAAATTTTTGGGAGAATCTTTTTTAAGATTGATCTCCCCCGCCCAGTTAAAAGCGGCCCAGAAAAGAGGCGGCACGTCCTTTAGCGAAGCCGTCTTTAGTTCTTTTGAAAGGGTCCCGAGGTTTTCCGTCTTGATGTTTTTAAATTTCTTCTGAAGAGAGAGCGCCCTCAAGGCGTAGTTCCTCCCTCGCCGGTAAAAGGCGGCGGCTCTTTCGGGGTTTGAATCCTCGATAAAGAGAAAACTATATCCCGCAAAACCCTGAGCGGCCAAGACTAGCAGAGAAGAGTTTTTCGGACTATTATAAAGAAGCTCTTCGAGAAGTTTCAGTTGCGCGGGAAACGCGTCTTTCGCGAAAGCCGGATCGGCTTCGTCATAGAGGGCACCAATCCCGCCCTGAATGACCTCCGAAGTCGAACGCACGGCGATCGGGCGCAAGCTACAGGCCGAGGCCAAAAGGGCGAGAAACAAAAAAGATTTTTTCAATTTAAGAGAGGTTCAAGGGACCGCCGGAGTTTCAAGAACTTAATAGCCGAATTCCAGGGACCGCGCTTTCCGTAAAACTCAAGGACATCTCCATTGAGTTTGACTCCGTACATATTCTGATCAACGGCAAAAAACCACTGGATGGATTTCCTCAAGGCTGAAACAGGCTCGTGCATGACGTAGAAATTCCCATCTTCAAATTGAAGCAAACACACGGAAGCCGCCGGATGCGGGCCGGGCTGATAGACGGGCGCGAAAACGATGGAATCAATCGTGATTTTATCCACAGAATCGTAAAGCGGCCTTAAGAGATCGTCAGAGACAATTTTAGCCTCAACCCCCTCGGGCTTGTCTAAATCCTTGACCCAGACGGCGTCTCCTTTCAGAGAAACCTGATAATTGTGCGCGGGAAAAACCGCGGTCACTCCTTTGGCCAAATCCGCGCGGGAATAAATATGGATCACTCCGTCCTGGCGAAATTCCGTCCACAAGGAGCTGTCCGAACCAATTTGAACCGCGACCTTGATAAGGTCATCCCCCACCGGACGGGAGATAAAGGCTTCCTTCTTAGGAGATGTAAACGCGTTCAAATTCAACTCCAAAAGAAGTTTCGGAGTCGGGCTTGAGGCGGCCCGTAAGACGGAAGGCGCTAAAAAAAGCGCTAAGGCTGAAACGGAGATTATTTTTTTCATACTCTCATTGTATAAAAGTTCAAAAATTATTTACTATGCCTTTTCCTTATAATTCTTATAGACGGCATTGTCCCGACCTTATGGTTATTGAGGAACGGGACTAGACTTTTCTCCGCGCTCTTGTTAGAATCAAGACAAGTCGCGACAACTGGAGGCAGTACCATGAAAAAAAGTCTTTTTGCGATATGGGGAGCGCTCTTAGCCATTGGTCTCATTTTTTCGCCCGCTTTTTCTCAAACGGAAATCTCAAATCCCTCTCCCTGGTATCAGAAACTCATTCCGCTCGCCAAGAGCTTTCATTTTAAACCTTCCGGCGCAAAAGCCTACCCCTCCCCTCAAACCCGCTTCGGCGCGCACATCATGCCGGTCGACTTTCATTCAAAATTCCTGTCGCACGCGCCCAAAGCCTCTTCCTCCAAAATCCTTTTGTCTTATTACGGCGGGCCCCTTCTCAGCCACGTGAAGGTGGTCGTGGTCTATTGGAATAAAGACGTCGCCTTTCAAGATCAGATTCCGGGGTTTTTCGCCAACATCACCCAAAGCCATTTTTTTGATTGGCTTAAAGAGTATAACGCGCCCCATCAATCCATTGGATACGGTTCTCTGGAAGCCATGCACCTGGATCAAAAAGCTCCGTTTAAGAGCCTAGTCGAGGATTCCGAGATTCAGGCTCAGCTTTCAAGGATGATCAAAGACGGTTCCGTTCCCGCCGCAGACAAAAACACGCTTTATATGATTTATTTCCCGCCCAAAATGCAAATTGATTTATCCGGGCAAAAATCCTGTCAGGTCTTCTGCGCCTATCACAACAGCTTTCTCAAAAACGGATCTGAAATTAATTACGGGGTCATTCCCGATCAAGGAGGAAGTTGCGACGGCGGTTGCGGGCCCAGCCCATCTCGCTTTGACAACGAAACCTCGGTCACCTCGCATGAGCTCACCGAAGCCATCACCGACCCGGCCGTGGGTCTTGTTCAGGGCTCCCAACCCGCCTATCCCTTGGGGTGGTATAACGCCTCCGCCGGGGAGATTGGAGATATCTGCGCGGACAAGCAAGGAATGGTGGATGGATACGTCGTTCAAAAGGAATGGTCTAATTCCCGCCAGACCTGCGTCAGCTCTTCAGATGATCCCGGTTCGCCCGTTCCATCCCCCAACTAAAAAAGGGGACTGTCCCCTTTTAGGGCTTCGAAGGGCTCTGTTCGGACAGGGACTGGGCGTTCTGGATAAATATCCGATACCTCTGGGCCAGATGAGGATCCTGGTTTAAGAGGGCCGCGCTCTTAAAGTCCGAGACGGCGTTTTCATATTGCCCCATCTTGGTATAGGCCGAGGCGCGGTTTCTCCAATACCTAGTCGCGCGAGGGCTCAATTCTATCGCGCGGCTAAAAGTGGCCACGGCCTTTGGATAATTGCCAAGGGCGAAATACCCCAATCCCAGGCCGTTATAGGTTTGGGCGCTGACTGGATCTTTCTGAACCGCCAAGGCATAATTATCTAACGCTTTCTGAAAGTCTTTTTGGAAATAGCGAAGGTTTCCGCCTAGAAAGTAAGCGCGCGCGTTGTTGGGATCAAGATTTAAAGCCGTGGAAATCTCGGACAAGGCATCCTGGTATTCCTTGCGGATAATCAAAAGAGAGGCGAACTCCAAGCGATAGGAAACATCTCGCGGAGAACCGGTAATCGCGTTCTCAAAATCGGTCTTCGCCGAATCATAAAGGTGATAGGCGATATAGGCCTCTCCGCGAGCCGCCAAAATTTGGGAATTGTTCGGCAAAATATCCAAGGCCTTGGAATAGCGCGTGATGGCTTCATCCATTCGCCCGGCGTTGGCGTCGGCATCCGCCTTAATCAGCAAAAGATAGGGGTCCACCTTGTCGGCCGGAGACAAGGGCGCGGCCTCGGCAATGGCCCGATAGAAATCATTTTGGGTGTCGTGCGGAATAACAAAACCGAAATCGGGAGAATGCGCGATTGGAAGCAGCAGATTCGCCGCCCGGTAATCCTCATGCGCCTGCCGGTAATGATGGGAAGCGGCATGGGCGACGGCCTTGGCCAGATACAAATGAGAATTCCTGATTCCAAGGATAATCGCGCGATTTAAATTGTCCAAGGTCTCCCGCGCTTGATGCAAGGCCAAATACGAAAGCCCGCGCTGGAAATAGGCCGGCCCATAAGAAGAATCTGCTTCCAAAGCCTGATTGCAGAAAGAAATGGCTTTTTCCGGCTTTTTAAGAATCCTCCACGCCTCGCAGGCGCCGATCAAGGCTTCTTTTGAACGCGCGTCCACTTTTAAGGCTTTCTGGAAATCCTTCAAAGCTTCTTTCGTTTCGCCCAAAGCCCCCTCGGCCCGAGCCAGATAAATGAGATAGGAAACACTCTTTTCATCCAGATCAGCCGCCCGGCCAAAAAACTTCACGGCGCGCTCATCATCGTTACTCCGCCAATAGAGAAGCCCCTTCACGTAATAGGCCGGCGCGTATTTGGAATTTTGAGCGAGGACGGAATTGACGTCCTTAAGCCCATGATCCACGTCTCCCAAACGGGAATAGACCTTAGCCCGGGCGACGAGAACTAGTTTTGAATCCACCCCCAATTTTAGAGCCTCGTCGAAGGATTTCAGCGCGCCGAGGAAATCCGACATCTCATATTGGACAACTCCCAAATTATATTGGTAAACGGAGGATTTGGGAGACAAGGAAACCGCCTTAAGCAAATCCTTAAGCCCCTGGTCTTTTTGATGGAGCATCTCGGCCTCGATAACCCCTCGGTCATTATAAGCCTTGGCATTCCTTGTATCCGTTTCGATGGCGAAGTTTAAATCACCCAAGGCCTTTTTTAAATGATGGGTGGAAACGTAAAGCCCGGCCCGATCAAGACGCACAAATACGTCTTGCGGGGCGATTCCCACCGCTTGGTTTAAATCATTCAAAGCCTTCGCGTTTTGGCCCGCCTTTTCTTCTATTTTGGCCCGCAAAGTCCAGGGAATGGGAGAACTCGGCCCCATCTCAATGGCTAAAGACAAGTCTTTCAGCGCGGCTTTGTCATCTTCATTTTTTCTCTCCAAATTAATTCGCCTGAGAATCGCGGTCAGAAAAATTCGGGAACAAGGAGCTTTTAAGCAAAGGCTTTCCTCAACCGCTTTGGAATAAGCCTGATTGGCTTTTTTAAAGCTTTTATTTTGCGCGAAATAATCTCCGATCTGAATGGCCTTCACCGGCGAAAGCCAATAAAGGCTTAAGACTTTTTGATAATCTTTCTCGGCCTTCGATTTTTTCCCTTGAGCGAAATACGCCGCGGCTCTTTCCAAATAGGGCTTTTCATCCCCGCCCGCTTCTTGAACGGCGCGGTCCGAGTTTTCAAAGGCGGCGGTCGTTTTATTGACGGAAAACTCAAGCCGGGCCAGGGCTAAATAAGGACGATCATCATCCGGGTTTATCTTCAAGGCTTTTTGATACGCCTCTTCCGCCCGCTTGGGATCATTTTTTTGAATTAAAATATCGCCTAAAAGAACATAGGCCTCCAAGTCCGCCTGGTTTTTCTGAAGGACCCCGAGCAAATCTTTCAAGGCTTCGGCGGGTTTGTTTTCCTTATAAAGAATGCGCGCCTTCTCATAAAGGTACAGCGCGGGCGGCGCGGCTTCAATTTGAAGGGCGTCGTTGATATCGCTTAAGGCTTGGTCGTATTTCCCCAGGGATTGATAAGCCAAGGCTCTTCCCGCTAAAACTTCCGGGGTCTTAATGCCGCGGCTGAGCATTTCGGCATAAGCCTTTAAGGCTAAATTTCCTTCCCCTCTGATTTCAAAGGAGATGCCCGCCGCCAGAAGGTCCCCACTCCGCATTTGGGAAAATGGTTTTGAGTTATGCGAGAAAATCCAATTAGCGTCCTTGAGAGAATTCTCAAAGTCTCCCAAACGATCCTCAATAGCCGCCTTAAGCCCTCTTGAGCGCAGCCAATCGGAATCGGCCGATACCGCCTCTTTCGCGTAAACCAGGGCTTTCCTGAAATGCGTGTTTAAATACATTTCATCGGCCCTCTGATAAAGGCCTCGCGGATGCCGCGAATTATTGGCCCAGACGGGTAAGGACAAGAAGAGAAAGGCCCAAATCAAGAATTTTGCTTTTAATTTTAATCCCATATGAACATATATAAATACAAGTTATTAAATTTTCAAGTCTTAACCAAACGCCTTGACATAAATCAGAATATCTGATATACTGAATTTAGGAAATACAGCTATGGCCACGCTCAGAAAAATCAACGAACGGCATCAAATCACGATTCCCCCCAGCATCCTTCGGGACGCGGGGCTCCCTTCCGCGGGGCTTTATTCCATAGAAGCCAAGGAAGGAAAGATCATTCTTGAGCCCCAGGAAATCAAGGGAAAAGACCTCGAAGAAGAAGATTGGAAGGCCCTGGAAGCCTTCATCCGCAAGCAAGTTGATTCCGGAGAATGGACGCAATATCCAAACCCCCAAGCGGCCAAGAGTCACTTTAAACGTCTGCGCAAGTGATTCAAGTCCGTTATCTTCGCTCTTTTGACCAAGCTTTCTTGTCTCTGCCCAAGCGGGATCAAGTTCTCGTGGAAAACGCGGTCCAGCGGCTTTTGGACTCTTTCGACGACAAGCCCCGCCCCCTGGGCCTGGGGCTTCGGAAACTCAAGGGCTCTTTCTGGGAAGTTCGCGCATCCCTAAACAAAAGAGTTCTTTTTACCTTGGACAAGAATTGCGCAACCTTCATTGTAGTCGGAAACCACGATGAAATTCGGCGCGCTCTCGGACGTTCACGCGGCGTTTCGGGAATCCTTTCATAAAAGTAAAAAATCGGTAAAAAAAACCGCCGAGCCTTGACAAAAAGGCGGCGCGGGGTTAACCTTAAAGTATGGCAACGATAATTTCGACGGCTCCGATACCCGGACTTAAGATTTCAAGAGTAGGCAGTTCGCGCAAGATTAACAAGAATAAAAAGAAAGGCGGCGGGCTGTTTGGCTTTGGGAGTAAGGCCGCTGAAGAAACCGGAAGTTTAGTCCGCGCCCGCGCGGCCACATCCGTTTTATCGGCGGGGGCTTCCGCCGCTGGCGGCGCGGCGAGAGCCGCTCTTCCCTTTGGAGCCAAGATTTTCATGACCTTAATGCTGGGCATCGCGGGTTTTGGCGTCTATTCCGCAAGACAAGCCTTTAACAGTCGTCCCGTCATTCCCGCGGCCAGCCCGCGGGTTTTCGCCCCGCGCTCCGCGCCTCAAACGCAAGCCCCGCAAGCTTCCGCCGCGCCGGCAAATCTTCCAACAGATAATCAAGGTTATAGTTCCTTAAACATGGTCAAAGGCGGGCTTCCGGAAATGCAGTCTCCGGCCCCGGCGCCTGTTCAAGCCGCGGCCGCGCCGCCCCCAACTCAACCCGCTTCGCCGGCCATTCCCGATATGTCGGCCCTAACCCAGGCGGCTAAAGCCGCCAAGGGCGGAAACGGCGGCAGCCCCTTTGATTCCAAGGTCGGGCAACTCGACAGCGCGATGCCAAGCCTCTCCGGCGGCGGCCCCGGCCTTTCCGGCGGAGTGGGTATGCCATTTCAGAAAATGCAGCCGGCCGGCTTTTTGCAAAAACCTAAAGCCATGGCCATGGCCCAAACAGCCCCCAGCATGGGCATGGCTCACGGCGCCGCGTTTGGCGGCGCGGGAAAAGCTTTTAGTCAAGCCCGAAACGCCGCGGCCTACGGGGGCGCCGCCCAAAACTCAAACGGCGCCGGGGCGGCTTATAATTCCGGAGCGCAATTTGACAGTCCCATCGGCGCGCCCGCCACCATGGGCGCCCCGCAGGGCATCGGTTCCGGCACCGGGCTTTTAGGCGCCGCGGATGCCAATCCCTCGACTAACCCCAATGGAGGCGGTCAACCCTCCGGCGGCGGCGGTGGCGGCAACTACGGCAATTCCAATTATTGCCCGGGGTGCATCCCGGGAGGCTCCGGCGGCGGAAGCAACGTCACGCCATGGGGAGGATTAACGACAGCAGCAGGTCTTCTTCTCACAATAGCTGGATTGATGGTTTTAACAGCCTCTTTGTTGGCTAAGAGTACGATCCCTTGGGTTCTCACACTAGCTCAATGGCTTGGAGGAATTGGAGCAACCTTAGCAGCAGCAGCAGCAGTAATGGGAATGATCATAATGTCCCAAGGCCAGACCCTCCAAGGGCTTATATTTACCCTCGGAGGCGGGCTTTTAGTTTGGGGAGGAATCAATGCTCTTATGGGTGCTGGCCAGGAAGCTACAGCATTAGCAAATGCAAACACTCAAACTATCGATCAGACTATAAATGAGCAGATGGCGGGTTTCCAACAACAAATGAACAATCTGAATAATGCTTTTCCTTCAGAGATTGTAAGTGATCCATCCAACCTGGCAACCTATAATCCTGGTAGCCTCAACTATAACCCTCTTCTCGATCCACTGTCTCCCGCCAACGCAGTTGGCCCAACCACCCCATCTGCCGTTTATGAGACCCCCATTGCTTCTGGTAGCTCAGTGACTGTATCTCAAGCTATTATGAATGGAGCAATTTTACAGTAGGAGGAGTTGTGCCCCAAAGGAATTCACCAACATTCAACCGATGTATAATATCAAACGTGGGACCATGGCGCTAACTCTAACACAACAAATTGTAGCCTTAGCCTTATGCCCCTTTTTATTTAACGCCTGTGGATATGAAATCAGTCCCGAATTCTGGGGACACATCACTGATCCCCCTGTCGCTGCCTCAAACCCCAGGTCAAAGACGCCGCGCATTTAGATTCCCGCGACCAAGACCCGCAACTGTTGCCGCCTCATTCCCCGGCGGACGGATTGCAGTTGCGATAGTCAAAGATTAAATCGGATGACTTTTCCAAAAAATGCTAAAGTGAATTTGCGCAATGAAAGAGGATATTCTCGGCATCCGGGATTATGACGGCGTCGAAGTCGTCCTTGAGAAATCCGTATGGCATGGAAAAATTCTCCATCCAGCTCTTGGCCATCCGGAGGTCAGGGATTATTTGGACGAAATAAAGCTAACCGTTCAATCACCGGAAGCCGTTTATGCTAGCGGGGGTAAAGGGCTATGTCAGCACCGCCTTTATTGCCCGATCTCTTAAAAAGAGAGGTGAAAAATTATGGCCAAGATTGGCAAGCTAACGCTGGGATATGATCCCAAACGGGATATTTTGGAAGTGACGATCGGAAACAAGGCCCAGGAGGCGATTTCCGTTGAGGAAGATGATGTGTTCGTTCGAATGCGGCCAGACACTGGAGAACTGGTGGGAATGACGATTATCGGGTTCAAACATTATTTATCCGACAGACTCTCCCGCAATGGGAAACCCGTGGAATTCTCCGTTGAGACTCGCGCGCCCGCGGCGCAGCGGCGAATTGAGAATACCCTTTGATTTTAAGTGGGTAAATCTAGGACGCCGCTCATTTAGATTCCCGCGACCAGGACCCGCAACTGCTTCCGCCAAATTCCCCGGCGGAGGATATTAAACTCCGTTAGCTCTTGACGAAATCAAACTAGTCTGTTAAACTAGTTATATGGAACATCCCATCAGCGCTTTTGAGGCCAAAACCCATCTTTCGGAACTTCTGCGAAAGGCGGAAATGGGGGAATCCTTTCTCATTCTTAAAAGAGGCCGGCCCGTCGCGCATCTAACGCCTATAGTGGAAGAAAAAACATCCTCCTTCCTGGAAATCCTTGACCGCTTAAGCTCTCTCCGAAAAAAAATTCCGGGCCGCATGGACGTCCTTAAGCTCATCCAATCGGGACGGCGATATTAATGGATTGCGTCCTGGACGCTTCCACCGCCTTGGCCGCGGTCTTGCCCGATGAACGCTCGGGTCAGGCCGAGCAGATGTTGCGGCGCTTTTCTAAAAACAAAGATGGGCGCTTTCTCATTCCCGAGCTCTGGTGGCATGAAGTGTCCAACGCCCTTTTAAGCGCTTATCGCCAAAAACGACTCAAGGAAGCTGAGATGGAGAGAATTGCCGAACTCTTGAATCAGTGGCCCCTCCGCCCCGAATCTTCTTCCGGATACGAATTCTCCCGCCGCCACAGGGCTTTGGCTCTTTCTCACCGCCTCTCTGTTTACGACTGCGTTTATCTTGAGCTTGCCGAGCGCAAAGGCCTCCCCCTGGCGACTCTTGACGAAGAGATGCGAGCCGCGGCGAAACGTTTGGGAATTTCGGTATTGTAAGATTGCTTATGTTCACTAATTCACCTCAAGATTCACGCTCTTATGTTAAAGATATCCGAATGGAGCGAAGGAAAAATAAATTGTTTGGACGCATAAGAATTTGGGCCCTATTGCAAACATCGCTCATTGCCTTTTGTGGTTGCACGACCCCTCTTATCCGGGCCGTAAATAACGGAGACTACAATCAAGTGCAGGCGCTGCTAAATAGAGGAATGGACCCAAACACGAAAGGGCTTCCGCCTATAGGATTTCAAGGCGGACAGAATATCTGTGATAATATATTCTGCACTCCTGCCCCTGGGATAGGGTTATTGGGGTTCGGGATAATGCTGTGCCCCATGTCTCTCCTTTCTCCCAGGAGAACGCCCTTGGAACAGGCCCTTTGTCTTCTGTCAGGAACCCATTCGGATACTCAGTTAGAAATCACCGAACTCTTGCTCCAAAGCGACGCAAGAGTTTCATCGCAAGATGTCAGAGATGCCCCCCCTTCCGTGGCTCGCCTCCTATCGGAAACGCACGAGAGACAAATGGCGGCATTCGAACAAAATCATATCCTTGCGCCCAGTTATAACAGGATAAGCGCAGTCCCTCATTCTGCCGCTAGTCTGGATTCCGGCGCAAGCAAAAATAGCGCAGAAAATGGAAATAGGGACAGTCCGCAAGGGACAGTCCCTATTTCCGCGCCTATTTCCGTCAACACGCCGAATTATTCCGAGCGCATCCATCCCGACGATTTCGCGGTCGTCGTCGGCGTCGAAAAATACGCCGAAAGCCTTCCGCCCGCGGAATTTGCGACCAGCGACGCCAAGGCCGTCTTTAAACATTTAAGAGCCTTGGGCGTTCCCGCCCGGCATATCGTTTTTTTGTCGAACGAACGCGCCGGAAAAAGCGAACTCGTCAAAAATATCGAGCGTTGGCTTCCCATGAACGTGAAATCCGATTCCCGCGTCTACTTTTATTTCTCGGGCCACGGCGCCCCCGACCCAACTACCGGCGACGCTTATCTCTTGCCTTTCAGCGGCGACCCCTCCGATCTTCCCGACACCGCCTATCCCTTAAGCCGCCTTTACGCCCATCTCTCGCGCCTTAAAGCCCATAAGGTGATCGCGATGCTGGACTCCTGTTTTTCAGGAGCGGGCGGGCGTTCCGTCATCGCTTCCGGCGCGAGACCCCTGGTCAATCAAATCAAAGAAGGAACGGTGTCCCCCAAGGGCAAGCTTTTAGTTTTGACTGCCTCTAAAGCCGATCAGATTTCCGGCGTCTTAGAAGACAAGCGTCACGGAGCGTTTACTTATTATCTTTTAAAGGGCTTGAACGGCGCCGCGCTCAACCAACAAGACCATGTCACGCTTGATTCTCTTTACAGTTATCTCAAACCCCAGGTCGAAGACGCCGCGCATTTAGATTCCCGCGATCAGGACCCGCAACTGTTGCCGCCAAATTCCCCGGCGGAGGATATTAAACTCCGTTAGCTCTTGACGATGGAAATGGGGACAGTCCCCATTTCCGCAATAGGACACCCATTTTACAATACCCTCTAGGCCCTTGCGGAAGCCTGGAAGGATTTTAAATCCCAGGTTTTAAATTTCATAGATTCTTTCGCGGAAAAAATCACGGACTATGGACGGGAATCGGCCGTTCTCCCGCAAGTCAGTCGATTTCAATTCCCACAGGGCAATGATCGGAACCCATGACCTCGGAAAGGATAAAGGCTTTTTTAAGACGGGGGCGCAGATTTTTGGAAATGAAAAAATAATCGATGCGCCAGCCGACATTGCGCTCCCTCGCCCTTGTCAACTGGTCCCACCAACTGTAATGTCCGGGGCCTTTTTCAAACTCGCGGAAGGTGTCAATAAAGCCCGCGGCCAGCAAGCGGTCAATCCAGGCGCATTCCTCGGGCAAAAAGCCGGAAACATCGCGGTTTTCTTTGGGCCGCGCCAAATCAATGTCTTGATGCGCGGTGTTGACGTCGCCGCAAATCACGATCTTATCCTCTCCGCGCGCGCGATACTCCTCAATAACCTTGAGAAGCTTCTCATAAAAATCCATCTTGTATTTGAGCCGCACGGCGTCTTTTTTTCCGTTGGGAAAATAAATATTAAAAAGAGTAAAGTTCGGATAAGCGGAGACCAAGACTCTTCCTTCCGAATCAAAGCGCGGATCATTAAACCCCCGCTCGATGCGCTTAGGTTTTACGCGGCTTAAAGTCGCCACTCCGCTATAGCCTTTTCTCTCCGCCGGAAAAATCTCAAAGGAATATCCATCCAATCCGGAAATTTCCTCCGGAACCTGATTTTCAAGGCATTTGGTTTCTTGCAGGCACAGCGCGTCCGGAGATTCTTTTTTAAGCCAATCCAGAAACCCTTTTTTATGGACGGCTCTAAGGCCATTGACGTTCCAGGATAAAATCTTCATTGTCAAAGGATACAATTCCCCCTTGACTAAATTCAAATTAGGGATTATACTGAAAATTAGGAAACAGTCATGAAAAAAACAGTCTCTAAAAAATCTCGAGGCGGAAAGGGCGGCAATCCTTTAGAACTCTCTCGCGATTGGCAGGACCTCCAAATGCAGTTTGATCAGATGAATATGGATTGGGGGGCTCTTGCCGCTCAAGTAGACGTTTTAAAAGACCCGGACTCTTTTGAGCGTTAGACTAACGCCCGTCCCAAAGGTCCATATTATTTTGTCACAAGCCCTTAGGGCCGACACGCGCCGCCTCCCAATATCCCGCCGCGCTCAATGATTTGTCTTTTTCCTTAATTCTTTGAGGCGCAAAGACAAGCGCTTTTCGTCTCCCTCCTCGGTGGGATGATAGAACCGAATGGGACTTGGCAAATATTCCTGAAAGACGTAATGCCCGGGAAAATCGTGCGGATACTGGTATCCCGCGCCGTGCCCGCGGCTTTTTGCGTCTAAATTGGAATCTCGGAGAAAATTGGGAACCTCGCGAACGGGCCCTTTTTCCACTTCTTCCATCGCGGCGTCAATCGCTAAATAAGAAGCGTTTGACTTGGGGGCGCAGGCGACATAGACGGCGGCTTGAGCGAGAATAATCCGGGCCTCCGGCATCCCCACTTTCTCAACCGCCTCAAAGGCGGCGTTACAAATTAAAAGCGCGCGGAAATCCGCATTCCCGACGTCTTCAGAAGCGCAAATCAAAAGGCGACGCGCGATAAAACGCGGGTCTTCGCCGGCTTTAAGCATCTTCGCCATCCAATAAAGGGCCGCATCGGGGTCGGAACCGCGAAGAGATTTAATAAACGCGGAGATGTGATCGTAGTGATCGTCTGATTTTTTATCGTAGCGCAAAACGCGTTTTTGAAGGCTCGCCTCAATTTCGCCTAAGCCAATCCGGCGTTCTCCGGCGGA
The DNA here is from genome assembly GCA_021822495.1 of bacterium. Taxonomy (GTDB): domain Bacteria; phylum Elusimicrobiota; class Elusimicrobia; order UBA1565; family UBA9628; genus JAKAQV01. The sequence goes on from JAKAQO010000001.1 coordinate 364,995, forward strand.
ATCAATCTCGGCGGACAAAACCGCCCGCTCAAAAGCGTTGATCATTTTGCGGGCGTCTCCTGATGAGGCGAGAATGAGGCGGTTTTGGACGTCCTCATCCATGTTGATCTTCATTTTTTGAACTTCCTCGTTTTCCAAGGCCGCTTTGAGAATTTTTTTCAAATCCTTTTCCGTCAACGGCTTAAATTCAAAAGTCGCCAGACGAGACAAAAGCGCGGCATTGACGTAAAAAGAGGGGTTTTCGGTCGTAAGTCCAATTAAGACGACATCGCCTTTTTCGGTCGCGGGCAAAAGAACGTCTTGTTGAGTCCGGTTAAAATGGTGAATTTCATCAATGATCAGAAGAGAACGTCTATTTTGAAAAGACCGAAGCTCACGGGCCGTATCTAGCGCCTTTTTTAATTCGGAAACCCCGGATGAAACGGCGTTTAAAAAGCTGGTCTCCATATCCATCTCTCTGGCAATCAAGCGGGCCAAGGCCGTTTTTCCGCATCCCGGAGGGCCAAAAAAGATGGAGGAGGAAAATTTTTTGCCGGCGATAATTTGGGAAAGAATTTTTCCGGAGCCCAGGAGATGGCTTTGACCAAAAAAATCTTCGAGGGTCTTGGGGGCCAAACGCCAGGCCAGAGGAGAATCAATAGCGGAATCAGAACGGCCAAATAAAGACTCAGTCTCCATCGCCCGAGGCTAAAGCTCCCTGAAGAGACAATTCCATGCGCTCCACCTTGTTTTCAAGCGCTCTCGCTTCCGCGTCCAAGGCCCCGTCTTTTTTAAAGTTTTCTACCGCAAAAGACAATGCCGCCAAGATGGCGATTTTGGAACTGTCGGCAATTTGCGGATTTTCCTTAAAAATCTGCTCCATCCGCGCCTCAACTGTTTGGGCCAAAGTGTTGATTTCAATTGGAGTCAAACCCTCAATTCCAATGGTCAATTTTCGACGGAAAATTTCAATGTCGATTTTTTCATTCATTTTGCGGCTCCGCCTACTTTATTTTGTCTAATTTATGAATTATTTTTTCCAGCCGTTCGCGCAGACGCCTTTGCCGGACTGGATACTGAGACAAATGCTGAATTTGAGTCTTAAGGCGTTCATTTTCATCGCTCAAATTTTTATTCGCCTTGAGCAGTTTGGCGTTGGCCCCCCGCAATTTCTTAAGAGCCTGGCTCGCCTCCAAAACCAATTCTTCTAATCTTTTGATTTTTTCAGGGATCAGCACTCTTTTATTCCCAAGCCCTAAGACCTGAGGACGGCTCCGATTTTCTTCAAATTCTCCAAAATTCTAGCGACGGAGGCCTCAACTTCCTCATCCGTCATCGTCCGGTCATTGCGCCCAAAAGTCAGCCGCAATGTTAAACTCTTAAAGCCTTTTTGAATTTTGTCTCCCGAAAATAGATCGACTAACTCTGTCTTTTTGAGGTCGGGCGCGCCAATCGCCCGTGAAATGGTGGAATAAGGGACATCTTCCGAGACGACAATGGAAATATCCCGCCAGGACGCGGGAAATTCGCTAATCGGCTCCAAAAAAAACGGCTCGCGGTTTATTTTTTCTAATTCGGAGAGGTTTAACTCAAAAATAAAAACTTCGTCTTTTCCGCTCGGATTGATATCCCAGCGCGGCGCCGCTTGCGGGTGAAGGGCTCCCATAACTCCAATCACTTCTCCCTTTTCCTCAAATTTAAACTCAACTGTTTTCATGGGATGGAATAGTTTTTGGTTGTATGGCAAGCCTGAAGTCAAAGGAAAGCTCTTGATTTTAAATCCAGAGAAAGCGTCCGTCAAAACGCCCAAAATTCCGTAAAAATCATTCTCAACTGCGCGGCCCTTTTTCCAATAAATCTCCGGAAACCGGCCGACGGCCAGGCCCGCAAGAAGAATATTTTCTTTCCCGCCATAAAAACCGGTTCCTTTCTCAAACAGGCGGAACGAAAAATTTCCGTGATTGAAATTATATTGAGCGTTCCGCAAAAGCCCGGTTAAAAGCGTGGGGCGCAAAATCGTCATGTCTTCCGAAAGAGGATTGGCCAGGCGCACGCCCTTTTTTGCCTCAGCCCCCGAGAGTTCAAAATCCGCAAGCGAAATAAAATCGTAGTTGTAGGCTTCATAAAAGCCGGCTTCTTTGAGACGCCGGCTTAAAAAATCAACCAGCGCGGCGCGAGGGGTTTTATGCGCCGGAGAAGCGGCTAGGGGCGGATGATGGACGGGAATTCTGTCATAGCCTAAAACGCGGGCGACTTCTTCCGCTAAATCCGCTTTCGACTCAAGGTCCAAGCGATGAGAAGGCGGGGTGATGGAAAAGGAATTTTCTTGGGATTCCAAATGACCGCCAAAACGCGCAAGGGCTGAAAATACGTTTTTAATTTCCTCGGCCTTAAAGTCAGAGCCCAACATTTGATTGATTTTTGACGCTGAAACAACGACTGGGGAACTTTCTTTAATGTCTTTGTAAACGACGGGAGCGGAAACCTTGGCCGCGGGGCCCGCCAAAGACAAAATCAATTCCGCCGCTTTCAAAGAAGCGATTTCCGGAAGCTTGGGATCGGTTCCACGCTCAAAGCGATAGGAAGACTCAGACTTAAGTCGCAGGCTTTGAGTCGCCCGCCGAACCAGGGCCGCGTTAAAAGAAGCGCTTTCCAAGAATACGCGCTTGGTTTTTGACAAAACGGCCGAAGAAAGCCCGCCCATCACTCCGGCAATCGCCTGAGGAGATTTTTGATCGGCAATGACCAAAACATCGGGTTTTAGCTCGTATTTTTTGTCATCCAAGGCCGTCAAGGATTCCCCCGCGCGGGCCCGGCGAACAAAAATGGTATTCCCCTCCAAAGTATCCGCGTCAAAAACATGCAAGGGTTGTCCCAAATCCATTAGGATATAATTAGTCACGTCCACGACGTTATTGATTGACTTAATTCCTACAGAGGCTAGGCGGTCCACCAGCCAAGAAGGGCTGGGGCCCACGACCAGATTTTCCAATACGCGCCCCACATAGACCGGGCAATCGGCTTTGGACTCAACGGTAATTTTAAACGAAGGCAAATCGGAAACGCTCAAGACCGGAATCTTGAAATCCCTGAGCGGAATATTGAGCGAAGAAGCGAGTTCGCGCGCAAGTCCCAAATGGGACAAACAATCCGGACGATTGGGCGTGACCGCAACATCCAAAACCTCGGTTCTTTCTCCCAAGGCCAAGGCCATGTCTTTTCCAAGAGACAATTCCTGATCTAAAACTAAAATGCCGCCGTTTTCAGCCCCCAGGCCCAATTCTTTTCCAGAACAAATCATTCCCGAGGATTCGACCCCGCGTATTTTAGATTTTAAAATTTTCATTCCGCCCGGAAGATCGGCGCCGATTTTAGCCAGAGGCACTTTTTGGCCGACCGCGATGTTTTTGGCTCCGCAAACGATGGTCAAATTTTCGCGCCCATCGGTCACCTGGCAAACGCTCAAGCGATCCGCGTTGGGGTGTTTCTCAATTTGAAGTATCTGGGCGGAGACGACCCCTTTGAATTGAGGCCCTTTTTTTTCAATGGACTCGACTTCAAAACCCAAGGCCGCTAATTTCACCGCCAATTCTTCCGCGGAAAAATCAAACTCCAAGTGTTCTTTAAGCCAGGAAAGAGAGATTTTCATTTAAGCTAAAAGAGGCAGCTCCGTGTCTTCAAATTGGGCAAGAAACCGAATGTCATTTGAATAAAAATTGCGAATATCCTTAATCCGCCATTTAAGCATCGCGACCCTTTCAATTCCGATGCCAAACGCAAAACCCGACCAAATCTCAGGGTTATAACCCACGGCTTTAAAAACGTTCGGGTGAACCATGCCGGCCCCCAGGATTTCAATAAAACCGGTTTTTTTGCAGATTCCACACGGACGGCCATCCGAGGCTAAACCCGTTCCCGAACAAAACAAACAGGATAAATCCACTTCCGCCGAAGGCTCGGTAAACGGAAAGTAAGACGGGCGAAAGCGAACCTTGATTTGAGGCCCAAACAAGGCTTTTAGAAATTCCTCCAGGGTTCCCTTCAGATCGGCAAAAGTGACGTTTTGGTCCACATACAACCCTTCCACCTGGTGAAACGCCGCGGAATGAGTCGCGTCCACGGCTTCATGCCTGAACACCCGCCCCGGGCAGATGATTCTAAGCGGGGGTTTTTGTTTTCGCATCGCGCGAATCTGAACGGGAGATGTATGCGTTCTCAAAACCTGGCCGCCCTCGACATAAAAAGTGTCTTGCATGTCGCGCGCCGAGTGGTGTTCGGGAATATTGAGAGCCGTGAAATTGTGCTCATCATCCTCAATGAGAGGGCCTTCCGCCCACGAAAAGCCCATGAGCCCCAGAATATGCGCCATTTGATCCTGCATTTTTGTCAGCGGATGAGAACGACCTCTTAAAGGCAAAAGAGGCGGAAGAGTCAAATCCAGGCTTTGAGTTTTGAGCTCGGCATCAAAACGTAATTTCTCAATTTCCAAAGCGCGCGCTTCAATTTGCGCTTCCAGTTGGGATTTAATTTGTTGAGCCTTGGGGGCCAGGAGCCTGCGCTCTTCAAGAGAGAGTTCTTTAATGGATTTTAAAAGCTCGGTCAGAGGAGCTTTGCGACCAAGAAAGCGAATACGAAGACTTTCTAAATCTTCTTCCGTGAGAGCGGCGGAAAAATTTTCAGAGGACACCTCATGGGCAACTTTTTCAAGAGCTTTTTCCCAATCCGAGGAATTCATCTCTTATTTTGCCCCGCGACTCGGCGAGAGCCGCTTCAGGCGGCCGCTTTTGCCGAAGACGCGGATTTTCCGGACGCTCCCGCAAGACCAACCAAATGTTTAAAAGAAGCGGCGTCGGTCACTGCGATCTCGGAAAGCATCTTGCGATTGAGCATAATTCCGGCTTTTTTAAGCCCGGCCATAAAGCGGGAATAGTTCATTCCATGCTCGCGGCAGGCGGCGTTGATGCGCTGCGTCCAAAGAGAACGAAATTCTCCCTTTCGGTCTTTTCTGCCTGTATAAGAAGCGGTCAAGGACTTTTCCACTTGCTGTTTGACCATGCGCCACTTGCGACTCTTGTCCGAATAAAAGCCCTTGGCGAGCTTAAAATATTTTCTCTTGTGTCTTCTGGTTGTAACGCCGGATTTAATTCTCATAACTCCTCACCGATACGGCAGATATTGCGAAATAGTTTTTCCGTCCACGTTGTTGAGGGTATTTTTCCCGCTCAAGAAACGGCTCCGTCCGGAAGACATGGGAGCCAGAAGGTGACGCTTGCCCGCGCGTTTATGACGCCAAAGGCCCTTTCCTGTTTTTAAAAAACGCTTTTTCGCTCCGCTGTGCGACTTAATCTTGGGCATGGTATTCTCCTAAAAAGGGACTAATGTTTTGGGATGAGCGTCATAAAAAGACGATTCCGGTCGTTTTGGGGAGCCTGTTCGATGGAACTCGTCATCTCCAGCCTCGTCCGAATATCGTCCAACAACTTCATTCCCAAATCCTTATGCTGCATTTCCCGCCCGCGAAAGACCACCATCACTCTCACCTTGTCGCGGGCGGCCAAAAATTCCCCGATCTGTTTAATCTTAACTTCTAAATCATGAACCCCAATATGGGGCTTAAAACGCACTTCTTTGAGCATTCCCGCTTTTTGATTCTTGCGGGCTTCTCTTTCCTTCTTTTCCTGCTCGTACTTATACTTTGAAAAATCGAGTATCTTACAGACCGGCGGGTTGGCCGTGGGCGCGATCTCAATCAAGTCCAACCCTCTTTGCCGGGCCATCGCCAAAGCTTCCGGCAACGGACGCACCCCGACCTGAGTCCCATCCGAATCAATCACCCGAACTTCTCTCGCGGAAATGCGGTTATTAATCCGAACCTGCACGCTGTTTTTAGTAAACTTGTTTATATTCCCTCGGGGAAAACTGCTAATATCTAAAATATACTGACAATGAATGATACCAAGTTAACCGACTTCGCGTCAAGCAAGAACGCCGCAAAGACTGTCGTTTTTTCCGGGATGCGGCCAACCGGCAGGCTTCATCTCGGCAATTATTTCGGCGCGCTCAAAAACTGGATTGAACTTCAGGAGAAATATTCCTGCTATTTTTGCGTGGTGGATTGGCACATGCTGACGACCGGATACGCGGACACCTCTAAACTTCAAGAAAACATCCGCGAGATGGTCTTGGATTGGCTGGCGGCGGGGCTTGACCCCAAGAAATGCGTCATTTTTAAGCAGTCCGACGTTTCCGAACACGCGGAGTTGGCGCTTCTTTTAGGGATGGTCACAAATCTATCTTGGTTGGAAAATAATCCCACCTGGAAAGATCAGCTTCAGGAATTGGCGATGACAAAAGCTTCGAAGGCGGAGGAAGTCATCGGAACAGCGTTCGTCCGAAAAGAAGAGAGCGAAATACTAGTCGCGGAAAGAATGGTCTCCGAATTAGCGCCCCGCACCTTCGGTTTTCTCGGATACCCCGTTCTCCAAGCCGCCGATATTTTCCTTTATAACGCGAATATAGTTCCCGTCGGTCATGACCAGCTCCCCCATATTGAGCTGGCCCGAGAAATTATCCGTCAATTTAATCGCATATTTGGGAAAGTTTTTGATGAACCCCAGGCTCTCCTAACCCCGACTCCCAAAATTCCGGGAACCGATGGGCGAAAAATGTCCAAATCCTATGAAAACACAATCCAGATGCTGGAAACCGAGGATTCTCTCAAGAGAAAAATCCAGTCTCTTTATACCGATCCGACCAGAATCAAGGCGACCGACCCCGGCCACCCAGAACCCTGCTCGGACAACCCGCCAGGCTGCGCGGCATTTTCTCTCCATAAGATTTATGCGCCGGAAGACTTCGTCAAACAGCGCAAAAGTGATTGCATAGCCGGAAAAATCGGCTGTGTGGCCTGCAAAAAAGATCTTTTCGCGGAAATGAAAGAGCCTTTTGCTCAATTTAAGGAAAAGCGGGAACAGCTTTCCTCTGACCCCAAAACCGTTTCTGAAATTCTGGAATCAGGAAAGAAAAAAGCTAAAACTGCGGCGGCTTTAACCATGGACCGTGTTCGCCGGGCGATGAATCTCGTATAATAGGCCAATGCCTATTCCAACGCTGGATATTCACCTCGAAGTTTTTGAGGGGCCGCTGGATCTTCTTCTCTTTCTCATTAAGAAAGATGATCTCGATATTCACAATATTCCATTGGCCCACATCACGCGTGAATATCTCGAATATCTACAGTTGATGAAAGATCTCAACCTCGATCTCGCGGGCGAATTCTTGGTGATGGCCTCAACCCTCATGCTTCTTAAAGCAAAATCTCTCCTCCCGCCAACTCCGGCAACGACGGAAGAAGAACTCAATCTCCAATCTGATTTAACGGAAAAACTTCTCGAATACCAAAAGTTCAAAGCCGCTTCAGAATATCTGGAACGCCGAGGGGAAGATTTCAAAAACGTTTTCTACCGGGGAACGCCTCATTTTGAGGATTCCGAGAAAACCCTTTCCGTCGGGGTTTTTGATCTTCTCTCCGCGCTTAAGGAAATCTACGAAAGAGGGGAAAAAGATTCCCGTGAAATCATCGGCGAGGAATTTCCAATTGAAGAAAAAATTGAAAAAATTTCCAAAATGCTTGAAGCTCGCCCGGCCCTGGTCTGGGAGGAAATTTTTAATGACGAGAAGAAACGCCGGGGAATTCTCAGCTGCTTTTTAGCCCTCCTTGAGCTCGTGCGTCTTCAAAAGGTTTTTATCCGGCAAGATTCAAATTTCGGTAAAATCTTGATCTTCAAGAAAGAGGTTCAACATGGAAATGGAAATGTCTCAGCCCCTTCAGACTCAAATGGAAACCTTGGAAGCCAACCTCCCGTCCCAACCAATGGAAACGGGCACGTCTTTGGAACCTGAAGAAGAAAAAACTTCCTCGGCTAAAATTTCCATGCCTTTAGCGGGAATGATTGAGACCCTTCTTTTTATTACCGATCGCCCCCTTTCGCTTAAGCGCATTGGAGAAATCGTCAAGGAAAAAAATCCCGCCAAGCTTGAAAACGCGATTAAAGAGCTGGAAGAAAACCTAAACATCAGAAATTCCGCTCTCCGGATATTTGAAATCGCCGGCGGTTTTCAAATGGCGACTAAACCGGAGTATGCCGCTATTGTCCGCAAATTATTCGCCGACAAAATGACCTTGAAACTTTCCAAGGCGGCCCATGAAACTCTTTCCATCATCGCATATCGCCAACCGCTGACTAGAGCTGAAATCGAAACCATTCGCGGGGTGGACGTCATCGCGGCCCTGGAAACCCTCCTTGAGAAAAAACTGATCCGCGTCGCGGGCCGAAAAGAAACGATCGGCCGGCCTCTCATGTATGAGACGACCCCGGAATTTTTAAAACACTTCGGCCTCAAGCATTTGGAAGAACTTCCTCCTATCGAACAATTTGAGGCTTCGGAAGCCGAATCCGCTCAAGCGCCTCTCAAAGAAGAACCGGCATCGGACCCTTTGCCGCCGCAACCTCCCCTCATCGCGGAAGAAACCGCGCAAGCTCAAGAAAATTCTCCGGAACCGCCCGCCACGCCCCAATCATGAAGGTCTTAATCGCGGCCTCGGAAGCCGTCCCTTTTTCCAAAACCGGGGGTTTGGCGGACGTAGCCGGAGCGCTCAGCCAGACCATCGCAAGTCTTGGAAACGAAGTTCTTCTTGTTTCCCCCAAGTATCGCTCGGTTTCCGCTCAATGGACTCAAAACGCGCAAAAAATTTCTCTTTCCGTTTCTCTGGGGATGTCGATCTTCAACAGCCAGGCATGGATTTTTCAACACCATAAGGTTCAAGTAGTTCTCATTGATTATCCCGGGTTCTACGATCGACCAGGTCTCTACGGGGAAGCGGGACGAGATTACACGGACAACGATTTGCGTTTCGCCTTTTTTGCCAAGGCCGTCTTAGAAGCCGCAAAGGTCCTTCATTTTAAACCGGATATTCTCCACGCCCATGACTGGCAGACAGGGCTTATCGCCGCATTTCTCAAAAGTCCCCGCTCGGATGATTTCTTTGCCGACACAAAAACGATTTTCACCATTCACAATCTCGCTTATCAAGGAAATTTTCCGCCGGAAAGCGTTCAAAAATGCGGCATTGACCCTTTGTTGTTTAATTCCGAGGGACTTGAGTTCTATCGCCAGATGAGTTTCATGAAATCAGGGCTTATTTTTTCCGATCTCCTCAACACCGTCAGCCCGACTTATGCCCAGGAAATTCAGGCTTCTTCCGAAAGGGGATTTGGGTTTGAAGGTCTTTTAAAACATCGAAGCCGCGATCTCTACGGAATTCTCAACGGCCTGGACACGGAAACCTGGAATCCTCAAACAGACCCTCTTCTTCAAAAAAATTATTCCATAAAAAACTATGCGGAAGGAAAAGTCGCGGCCAAAAAAGCGGTTTTTACTGCCGGGAAACTCAACGTCTCTGCCCAAACCCCGCTCATTGGAATTGTCTCGCGTCTTGACCGCCAAAAAGGTCTTGATCTCGCGCTGGAAGCCATCAAAAGCCATATCGACGGCATCGCCTTGACCGTCATTGGAACCGGAGACCCCGCGCTAGAAAAAGCTTTCTCGGATTTCGCCAAAAAATTTCCCGCGCGCGTCTATTTTCACCCCAAATTCGACGAAGCCTTCGCCCATCAGCTTTACGCGGCATCCGATCTGTTTTTAATGCCTTCCCGCTTTGAGCCTTGCGGCCTGGGGCAAATGATCGCTATGCGCTATGGTTCGGTTCCCGTCGCCAGTCGTACGGGAGGGCTAGCCGACACGGTTCTTGAGAATCCAAAAGATCGGCAAAACGGTTTTCTTTGCGAACCCGGAGACGCCGAGGATTTAAGCCGGGCGCTGGACCGCGCCCTCAAGGCTTATGCTAAACCTTCATGGAAAGAAATCGTTCTTTCTGGAATGGGCGGCGATTTTTCCTGGACGAAATCTGCCCATCTTTATTTGAATCTCTACCAATCCGCCCAGAAATCTCGCGATGAGATTCAGTCAACCCCTACGGGAAACAGATTTTAGTTTTTCCCTTAAATGATTTTTTGCCTCTTGCGGGACCGAAACGCCCTTTTTAAGAGAACCCAACGCACCGATGGTTTTTTCGATAGTTTCCAGAAAAAGAACGCAGGGCCGGCATTCTTTCAGGTGGGATTTAAGCTTCGCTAAGGTTTTAAGGTCCAGGCTCCCGTCAACATAATCAGACATCTTGCGGGAAAGGCTCTTGCAATGAATATCTTTCAACTGACTTTTTCCTTAAATTCAAGTTCAAAACGCTCTCTTAAAAACATTCTTCCGCGATGAAGACGAGATTTAACCGCGGGGACGCTGAGTTTCAAAATCTTGGCGGTCTCTTCCGCCGAGAGACCTTCAATATCCCGCAAAGTCAGAACCAGCCGATAATCCGCGGGAAGATCCGCTAAAGCCTTGGCCACCGCCTCCTGCAATTCTTTTTTTCTCGAAGCTTCCTCGGGGTTAGGAAACCAATCCTTAAACTCTAAAGGACCGCCCTCCTCATCCGGGCGCCTGCGCTCCAAAAAGGACACCACGGGTTCCCGCTTTTTTTTACGAAAACGCACCCAGCAAAGATTGGCCGCGATGCGGTAAAGCCAGGTCCCCAAATTCGAACGGTTTTTAAAACCCTTGATATTTTTAAACGCCGAGAGAAAAGTTTCTTGATAGACGTCTTCCGCGTCTGAAGGCATGCCAGCGCAAACGTGATGGGCTAGGCTAAAGATTTTATTTTCGTAATTGCGAATAAGCTGGGAAAAAGCTTCCACGTCCCCGGCTTTACTTTTTTCGATGAGTTCCGCTTCTTTCATTAAAAAGAGCAGCCTAGGCTTTCACCGGAGAAGGGCTTTGGAAATTCTTCAGTAAATGGCGAGAGATCACCAATTGTTGAATTTGGGAAGAGCCTTCCCCAATCTGGTAGAGTTTGGAGTCCCTAAAAAATCGTTGCACTGGGCATTCAAGGGAAGACGCCTCGGGGCCGATGAGATCTAAAATTTCGCTGGTCGCCCGCACGGCCAAATCCCCGCTGATGAGTTTGGCCATCGAGGCTTCTTGCGAATAAGGACGTTTTTGATCCATCAAAAACGCGGCTCTATAGGTTAAAAGCCGGGCCGCGTCCACTTCGGAGGCGATTTGAGCCAAAACCCGCTGAGCGTAAGTCAAACCGGGGTTTTCAGGAGAAATCCCGTATTCAGTCTCGCGTTCCTTAACCCAGCGAATTCCTTCTTCCAGCGCCGCGCGGGCAATGCCAACCGAAATAGCTGAAATCGCGACGCGCCCGCCGTCTAAAACCACCATCGCATCCCGGAAAGCGCGGCCCGCTTTTCCAATCACCGCATCCTTGGAGAGTTTGAGATTATGGAGATGGAGCTGCGCCGTATCAGATGAGCGAAGCCCCATCTTCTTCTCAATTTTTCCGATATTAAGCCCAGGGGTTCCTTTTTCCACTACAAAAGCGGTGAGGCCTTCCCGGCCGTTCTCGGTAAACTCGGCGGAGGTTTTGGCAAAAATGACATAGATTCCAGCGACCGACCCCTGAGTCGTAAAAGTCTTGGAGCCATTGAGAATCCACTGGGTCCCGTCAAACTCGGCCCGGGTTTGAATGGAAGCGGCGTCTGACCCCGCTCCCGGCTCGGTCAAGGCCCAAGCCCCGAGGTCTTGCCCCGAGGCCAAGCGCGGAATATAGCGCAGGCGCTGTTCTTCGCTTCCGTGAAGATAAATCTGGCTTGAACAAAGCCCATTGTGAGACTCAATCGTCAAAGCGATGGAAGCGTCTACTCGCCCCAACTCCTCTAAAATTACGCAAAGCCCCAACTCATCTTCTCCAAGCCCGCCGTATTTTTTGGCGAACGGAATCCCAAAGAGGCCCATCTCCTTCAGAAGCGGAACAGCCTCCCAGGAAAACTCTTCTTTCTGATCGCGCTCCTTGGCTTTAGGGGCGAGCTTTTGATCGCAAAAGTCCCGTATGCGATTTTGAAGTTCAAGATGATGGGGCGTTAAATTGAAATCCATAAGCTCATTTTACAAGTTTTTAATCGGGGATTTTTCTCTAGCGGCCAAATAAACCCCGGCCAAAATAAAAGCTCCACCTAATGAACTCCCCCAATTGAGGCCTTCTTTCAGGAGAAAAACTCCTAAAATAGCCCCCAACAAAGGCTGAATGAAAATAAAATTAGCCAGGAGAGAAGCCGAAACCCGTTCCATGGCTAGATTCCAAGTTAGAACTCCCAAGAAAGAAACTCCCAAGGATAAATAAAGGATGGAGGCAAGGGTGATTTTGGAGTGAACAACCTTAAGAGACGGAAAATGAACCGCCATCGCGAAAAAAAGGAGTGGGAAGACGGCGGTCGTCGAGGTTAAAGAGGTCAAACTTAAGGCATCCATTTTTTTAAGCAAGGGTTTGCCGAGGATGGTATAAAGCGCAAATAAAACGCCTTGAGCGCAGAGAAGAGCGTCTCCCAAGGAGGAACCCCGGGAAGACTTAAGTAAATAAGCGAGGGAATGCCCCTGGGCCACGATCAAAAAAGATCCGATCAAACTCAAAACTAGGGCAAAAATTTTTAAGGCGGACAACTGTTCATCTAAGAAAACAGCGGATAAAAAGACAATCGCCACGGGTTCCAAAGCCATGAGTAAAGCCGCGTGGGTCGCGCTGGAAAGTTGCTGCCCCCAAGCCCCAATCCACAAGGGCGCGTCATATCCGATGACGGCGATTAAAAAAACTCTGACCCAATCGCGAAAGCTCAAATGATTCTTTTTGAAAAACCGAAAACAGAAAGGAAGAAAGAAAGGCCCCGCCAGCGCAACCCTCCAAAACACGACAGAAAAGGGAGAAAGACTTTTTAAAGCGTAGGCCGTGGCGACAAAGGAAGCCCCTCCCAGAGCGTTGGTGAGAAAAAGCAAAAAAAACGAACTGGCGCTCATTTCAGGAAATTAAACACCTTAGAGAGGCAGGCTCGGAGTCGGGGGCAGTTTAATGCCATGCTTTTGCGCCGCCGAGCGGATGAGCTCTTCGTGCAATATATTCCCATTTTTATCCATCGCGTTCAAAAGCGCATGGGCCATGGCCGAGGGAATATCGGGAATATATCCCAAAAGGATTGGAATCACGAGTTCTTCCGCAAGGGCTGCGCCTTCTTCTTTTCCCAAACGCTCGCTTAAGGATTTTCTCAAATCCCAGGCAAACCCCATCCAGGCCAGGCCTTGTTCATGAACCTCATCTTGAGGGTTAAACTGATAATCATTTTCTCCGCTCCGAATCCAGCTGGGATTTTGTTTTTTATAAAAACCCTCGCCGATCAAAGGGGTGTCTAGCATAAACATTAAAACAGTATCGCCCCAACCCTCGTTTAAGCCTTCATCCGAACGCATTCCCACGGGGTGATCCAAAACCGGAAGTTTATAAGAATACGAAAAATAAGCCCGCGCGCGCTTAAAGAGGCTCATAAAAAAACCGGACGGCGGATTATGAATCATATCGTCGGCCTTGTGCGTCATTTCATGAAAAAAAACTCCTATCCGCCCCGTGTCAGAATATTCTTCGCTCTCACGGTCAGAATGAATGTCGCCACTCTCGGCGCTATACCAAGCGTTTCCAAATTCGGGGGAATTCACCCGAATCGTCGTGCGGTAATCCAGGCGATGATCGGAGTTTAAGCGTTTGCGCAGCCAAGCACGGTGCCGGGAATCGGCCACATAGGCGTTGACCTGATTGACGATCAAAGGATCCGAACCCTCCGGATTAAAGACTAGGACATTATCCGGGCCTCTCCGCAGCGTCCCGTTAATTTCAGCCGCGTCCCCATTTTCATTAACAACCTCGGTGAAAAGCCCGGATAATTTTGCCTTAACGGTCCCTTGCGGAGATTGAAGATCGGCGGAAAAACGCCCATTCTCATCGGTGGTATAGTCGCGGCCATCAATCGTCAAATGAAGAAACGGAAGGGGTTGGGGCGACAAGAGAATCTCCCCATTGGGGCGATGGTCGCTTAATTCCGCGCGCCCCAGCGCTTGGCCTTCGGCCTTGGGCGTTTCTCCTCGAAAATTTAAAGCTAAAGGATTCCGGTTTGTAGTAGCGGAGATTCTATGAGCGTTTTCTATTAAATCCGGCGGCAAACCCAAGGAACTAGCTCCTTGATTGTTCCAAATAAATATATCCCCATCGAACAGATCGGCCGCGATCGCCACGGGAAGACCTTTTTTACGATAAAGATTAACAGCCCGCCAACGCCCGCGATATTCGATGACGGCTCTTCCTAAAAAACGAATCAAGGTTTCCGGGGAATCCGCATAGCGAGCCCGAATGGCCTCATTTAAATCTCGATCGCTTAAAACCGGTTTTTGCGGAAGAGAGACTTCATCGTAGAGATTAGAACGGAGAGAAATAAGAAAGGCTCTTCCGTTAATCACTTTAATGGTCGCCGCCACATAGGCCCCCCAAACAGGCAAAGACATTGAATTTCCGAAATGACTCATAACGTCTTTTTTTTGACGAAAATAAGCGTAAATGGTATCAGCCCGATGAGGAGCCCCAGCAACCGCCGTCACATACACCGTCGCCAAATCCGAGCTTGAAAGCCCGAGACTCCCTTTATGAAGATCGATTTTCTCGCGCAAGATTTTTTCAACAGCGAATTCATCCTTGGGATTGACTTGAAGTTCTATCGGATGAGCGAGAAATCCTTCTTTCTCTCCCTCTTCCCCCAACAAATTCTGTCGCGCTTCCGTTTCAGGAGAAAAAACAATTTCCGAGGGAGTTTTCTCCGAAGCGTCCGAAGGAATATCCAAAGTCTTCGGGAAATTCTGGGGCAATAAGTTCTCGGAAGGCCCCCCCCCATCAAAAAAACAGGAAAAGGGGACAGTCCCCTTTTCCTTCACAAAAAGGGGACTGTCCCCTTTTCCCGCCCGTAAGAAAAATTTCTTAACCTTAAGCCCCCAAGGCTTGATTTTCTGAATGCGTTGTTGAAAAAAACCAGCAAAATTTAATGCCTCTTCTCTTGGCAAGAGGTTCGGGGCGGTGTTTTTATTAGGAGGCAAAGCGGCTTCATTTAAATGAGGCAGATTTTCTTCTATTGAGCCCAAGGGTGGGGAATCAGAAATAGAACCTGGAGGCGCCGCTTGAACAGATTGGAAAGGAGCGGAAAAGTCTTTAAAAACCTCCGCCGCACGAGATACGGAAGAATTCAGTAAAAAGAAAAAAGAAAGCGCAAGGGAAAACCCTTGCGCTTTTCTCGTCACTGCTTTTATATCCTTATTATTTGATTAAGCCGAAGGAGCTTGCCCTTGAGATTCCGGAATCGTCATCCCATGCTTAGCCGCGGCCTGCTGCAAGGTCTTCATCGCCGTTGATTGAACTGCGGCGTCGGTCAACGATTTGGCCGCCAGATAAATGACGCTTAAGGCCGCTGGAACATCGGCGGCGTTGGCGTAGCCATAGATATGCGGGAAGATAAGGCCCTGAATTAAAGACAGCGCCTTGTCTTTTCCCAAGGCGTCTCCCAGAAGAGAGTGCCAAGCCCCGCCGTATCCGACCGTTCCCATGAAAGCCAACCCCTGGGTATGGACCTCGTCTTGAGGGTTGAACTGATAATTATTCGTCGTCTCACGTAAAGCCCCGCCCGGAACATTCGGAAGAGGAGATTGAGCCGGATCATTAAAGAAATGTTCCCCAATGAACGGGGTTGATAAGATATGAGTCGCGAACATATCGCCGATGCCTTCCCCTAAACCCGGATCCACCGAGGCCATGGCGTTAAGGCCCAAGTGGGCATAGCTGGCCACCAGGGCATGGGTCCAATGACCGCTTTCATGAAAACCGACCCCGGGAAGAGTCCCGGTATTGATGCACTGCGCGCTGGATAAAAAGAAATTAAGAGTATTTGAGGATGGATCGTAATAAGCGTTACACTCATCCGCGATATTGACGTTGATGGTCAATTTCTGTTTGAGAAGACCGTCTTTTTCGCCAACGCCGTGGGCCATCGCCCAATTGATAAAGGTGTAGTGGCTGTAATAAGCGGTCACCTGCGCCAATTCTTTCTCAGATTCGGCGCGGGCTTGATTGGCGGCGTTTTCCTGGGCGCGGTAAGAAGGAGAAAAGAAATGTTTAAAGGTTTGAACAATCTTCCCCCAGAGAGTAGGCTTAGAAGCCGGGGTCGTGGGACCCGTCGCGCTGCTGGGCGGGTTAAAAACAACCACGGCGCCGTCTTTTCCTTGAATGAGTTTTGCCTTGACCACCAAGGCCGATCCCGCTTCATTATTGATCATGACATGATCGCTTTCAAGTCTCGCGGTTACGTCCATGGGTTGATTGCTGGCCAGATCAACATTGACCCGTCCCTCATCATCGGCCTTAACTTCGCGTCCATCCGGAAGAGTGACCGTGACTCCCGGCAAAGGCAACTGATGAAGAGTGGGAGGAGTTCCCATATCGTTATCGGAGGTTGGAACGCGGGCTTCAAACTGCGCCGAAGCCGAGACGTTGGCCGGAGGTCCGGTCGTGGGAGAAGCCGCGCCCAAGCGCATATCCCATAAGAAAGTCTCTCCGGTCGCGACATCGGCGGCAACTAAGGCGTCAATGCCTTCTACTTTATAGAGACTAATCGCATGCCAAGCCCCGCCTTTCCCGGAAGAAGAGGGAACATAGAAAATCTGCCGATCGCGGAATGAAATCTTGGCCCCCGCATCATTTCTAAGCTTGAGCCGATTTTTGATTTTGCTTTCCAAAATCGCGTCGTTGAACTTAGAAGAAACGTCAACCTTGAGTTTCGGAAAAAGTCGTCCATGAACGCCGACAATCACGGCTTTCCCGTCTTTCACATGGATCGTAAAATTAAGAGAAGCGCCGTAAACCGGAAGCGGGGTTGACTTCCCATCTGTGTACTGTTGATGGAAAGAGACGTACCAGGTTGGAAGTTGCCCGGGGACTTCGGTCAAATGAAGCTGGGAAGTTCCCAAATCTGCGCTTTTGACTTTGTATTGAGGATGAGAGTCAATCATCTCGCGGACCGCGCGTTCGATATCGGCGGCGTTTTGCGGATTGGCCTCAAGAGGAATGTCCACCAGGCGATCGACAACCTGAACCCCCGGAGCGGCGGCTTCGGTTACGGGCTCTTCCGTCGCGGAAACGACATTTAAAGACTGACGGAATTCCGGTTGCTCTCGAAAATCCGGGATAATGGGGCCAGCATCGGTTTTGACTCCTTTCGGGAGTTTAAGTTTCGGAAGCGGACGAATAGACGGCGCGAAGGCGGAAAACCCAAGACCGGCAAGGCGTGATTGGTTTTGAGAACCGTCAAAAAACCGCGCGCCGATTTCTTTTAGATGAGAGCGAATAAAGGCGGCGAAATTGCTTAAGGATTTTGCTCCCGCAATCTCGGTAGACTGCGCCGCGATGGAAACGTTGGCATGAGATAGACTTTGTCCCGCCTGCTCATGATTGTGGCCAGAAACGCTTTTGGCCGTCTCTGCGCTCTGGGAATTGGGGGCTGTCCCCAACTTCTCACGCGCGGAAATCTGGTCTTGAATCGCGCCAAGAGAGTCTTCAAATTGAAGAGATTCCTGCATCCCCTCGGAGGGTAAGGAGAGAGCGTTTTCTTGGCCACCAATCCCTTCTAAAGGAAGATTCGACAAATGGACGGGCGCGACATCTCTTCCCGCATTTCCAAGCTCAATTACGCCCCCAGCCCAAACGGAACCAAAACTCGAAGACAACAAAACGCTGAGGGAAAGCAAACTACTGATTATTTTTTTATTCATATCAATTCCTTAATCCTTTAACTTATAGTCCTACTCTTTTATTTTATTCCCTTCTTGATAAATCCGTATGGGTCTAAAGGCCTAGAGAGCCTCCGGCAAAAGACCCAGGCCCAAAATCTCATGGACGTCACCGCGCGGCATGGCCCGAGGAAGAATCTCCGCCGGCAACCAGAGCCCCGCTTCCACTTGGAAACGAGGGAGAGGACGGAAGATCGAGCCCGTGATCGTTTTTGGCGTGAGAGCGAATAATGGCCTCATGCGGAATCGTGCCGTCTTTAGCCATATCAGAAAGCATCGCGTGGGTCAAGGCGCTGACCGGATCGGAGGGCTGGGCGTAAAGAGACGTCAAGACAAAAATAAGAGCGGAGCGCAAAGCGCCTTCCACATCCCCCATCGCGGCCATGATGTCCTTGCGGCTCATCCACGCCGTTCCCATTTGAGTTTCCCCCTGATTATGGGGATCGGAATTTTTGGGATCATAGGCGGTTTTATTTTCGCCGGTCCGGATGATAGTCGGCATTCCCGGAAGAGGGTTTAAAATGAAGCCGTTTCCGATCACCGGGCTATTTCTCATGAACATCGAAATGGTGTCCGCCGTCGCTTCATTGGAGCCGGAGCCCATCACGGGGTCAATCGGGTGTTTGACAAAGCGATAGGCCGGAGCGTTTGCTTCCTCGGAAGTCAAATTAAGTTGCGAGGCTCTCTGAACAAAACGGTGCCCCAATTCATGGAGCGAGATGGAGGGTTGGGAGGTGTTTTCAAAGGTCACGAGAACAGTCTTTACCTGACCGTCTTTCCCGCGAATTTTTTCAGGAAGCGTCGCTTTTTTCATTAAATAGAAGCCATCGGTCATGGGGTCATAATCGGCGTTTCCCGGCAGGCTGGTCCCATTGGTATGAATAGAGCCGGCCAAAGGCGTATAAAATCTCGGATCGGACAAGCCGAGATAGGACTTAAACCAGTTGAAAAGCCGGTAGGAATAAACGTAAGCGTTAACGCTGGCCGCCTGTTGTTCATCCTCCCCGGTCGGGTTTAAAGTCACGCGAACAGTTTCTCCGGGATTGACGGTTAAGTTGGCGACAATCGGCGAATCGGAAGAATCATCATCAATGACCGGCCCATAAATTCCGTCCAAGCGCACGGTAATGGCCAAGGGTTTCCCGCCATTCACATCAGCGGGAATCGTGAAATTTCCGTTTTCATCGGTCACCGCCAACACATGACCTTGAGAATCAAAAACTTTTGCGTTAGGCAAAGCCATTTCCCCAATTGGACCATGGTCTTCCCCATCCGCTGTGAGCGTCGTACCCCGTCCAACCGCCGTGCCGGAAAGAGAATTATTAGAAGCGGTCAGACGATGATTGAGAATCCCGTCCGAACCCAAAGGAAACGCTTCCCCGGTCTTAACGTCAACCAAGATCATCTCTTGTCCGCCGGTCAGAGAAGTTCCCTGATAAATATTGACCGCGCGCCAGGAATTTGAAAAATAGACAATTTCGCGAGCCATGAGCGCCACCTGCGGAGTCGCGCTCAGCAAACTTAAATGTCCCGGAGTTTTAGGGCGAATGACGTTATCAGTGGAATTTCCTCCATTGGGTTTTTCGGAAGACAGTTGTTTTTGAGCGATTTCTTCCAGCTGGGAATCGTTATAGCCCGGCTTCATAATCGCCGGATCGATTTCAGGAGCGAAACCGCCTTCAACGCCCATTACCACCGGCTTTCCGTTTAAAACCTTAATATGGAAACGCAAATCCGCGCCGTCCACCAGCAGATAATAAGGAGAGCCGTCTAAATCCGTCCCTTTTTGCCATTGTCTGAAAACCGCGATAACGCTGTCAGCTTGATCGGCTTGTCCTGATAATTTAACCACATGAACCGTCGCCATCTGATCGCTCGGCTTTCCATATTGAGAAGACAGTCCGTATTTTGCGGGGTTTGAATCCACCTCCGCCCGCAAGGCTTGTTCGATGGAAGCCATGTCCGCCGGATTGGCATTGAGAACAACCGGTTTTTCTCCTTCCGGTGTAGTCGAATTCGCGGAAAGATGAAACTGCTTAAGCGCAACCAGGCCATTTTTCGCGGGCTCCAGCAAAAACCGGCGTTCGGCAAAAGAAGCGGGGGCTTCGTTCTGCCAAGGCTTGCGGCGAACGCCCAGAGAAAACTGGCCCGCAAAAGCCTGTCCATCAAAATTGACCTTCGCGCGCGAAGGCGTAGAAATTCCGCGCCCTAAAAATTTTTTCAGGCGCTTGAAAATTTTTGAAAGCGGCCTGGACTGAGACGAGGCCTGGTCTTTTCTTTCTAAGAAGGAAAACCCCACGCCATCTTCCGCCGTCGGATTTTTAGAAGCCGCTTTCAAAACCTCCGCGGTTTTCTCCTCTTGGGAAACCGGTAATGATTCAAGCGCGGAGACGGAAATCAAATTGGCCGGCAAATCTTCTCCTGGATTTAAAAGATTGACGGAATTTTGAGCTGAAAAATCAAGCGGCGAAACCACAACGGGCGAAATAATCTCAGGAGCGTTTGAGATTTCACCTCGAGCGCCAAGGCCGGCGAAAGCGGGGCTCAAGGAAGAAAGAATTAAAGATAAAGATAACGAAGAGCTTAAAAGTCTTTTTTGATTTTTCATATTTCTTATTATGCTCCTCTCAAAGCCCGAGCGCATGGGCCTAAAGTCCTAGACCGTTTCCGGCAAAAGACCTATACCTCCTCCTCATAATTCTTAGGGACGGCATTGTTCCAACCTTATGGTTATCGAGGAAAGGAACTCAATTTTCGCGATTTATTGTTATAATGGGAACAAGACATTCAAATGAAATTTACAAGGCGAGGTAGCTCAGTGGTAGAGCACTGGTCTGAAAAACCAGGTGTCGACAGTTCGATCCTGTCCCTCGCCATTCTGTCTCTAGCGGTGTTGACCCTTTCCTCCTGCGTTCCGCAACCGGGAACGCCCGGCGCTTCCGGCGCGCCTCAAGCTGGCGGCGCGTCCCAGCCCTCCGCGCAAGGAAACGCGGTGGTCAGTTCCAGCCAAACGGCAAAAACCGATCCTTTAATTACCAGCACGCTGATCAATCTCTTCGACAATCTCAACCAGGAAACTGTCACTCTCAACAACACCAGCGGAACCCCCTTGGGAGATATCATCAGCATCGGAACTCCCACTGGATTTCGCCTCAGAAACCACTATACCCATATTGGAATTCCCATCACCGAGGCGTTGTCTCTCAACACCAGCAACTCCCGAATTAGAAAAGAGCTGAAAACTATGGCCCGCTGGAGCACTAATTACGAAGTGCGTTCCGAAGCTCTGATTATTTTAGCCAACCGGCATAATCTTGCCGATGAACCAGTTTTTAAGGAAGCGCTTCTCTATTTCCATTCCGGTGTGCGTTTTGGAGCTCTTGAAGCCTTGGCGGTTTGGGGACATCCCCATCATGCTATTCCTTTAATAAAGAACGAGACCGATCCAAACACAGAAGGAATTCCAATTTTGAATGTTTACGCGGCGGGGCTTTTGGCAAGACTGGGAGACCCCTCAGGGGTTCCCATGCTTCGCTCCTTTGTGTCGAATCCAAGTTGGGTAGTTCGCGCCATGGCCGCGCAATACCTGGGAGACTACGGAGACGGCAGCGATTACGACCGCTTGGTCAACCGAATTAACCAGGAACAACAATATGATTTCGTCGTCGCGGAAGACTGCATCGCGGCCATTAAACTTTTTCCTAAAAAGCAGGCGGGACAATGAAAAAAATTATTTTTGTTTATTATTTGTTCTTAGCGGGAAACCTGCGCGCTCAAACCCCGCCCCCTTCCACGCCGACCAATACGGATTCATCGGCTCCAATTCTTGAGCTTGAGCCCCTCATCATCACCGCGCCTCGTCTGAGACTTCCCCCCAACGCCGTTTTAAACCCGCAGATCGACGCCAATCTCTTGCGCCTTCTTCAACTTCCCAACATGAGGCCCAACTCCCAAGAACAACTGGACCCCTCTTTGACTAATTTGGCGAATTTAACGACCCTGGACGGATACAATCTTCAAACCCGCTACACCCAACTGGGCTTTCTTTTAACCGAGGGACTCGCGGGAACTAAGGACCTCACTCTTCAAAACTCTCTTCAAACCATTGTTCAAACAGGAACCAACGTTCAAATTCAGGCCTTGGCCCTGGATGCCTTGGCCTACACTCACGATCCTCAATTTATCCCGCTTTTTCAATCCGCCCTGCAAAACACCAACGTAACAATCCGCTTTACGGCAATGGAAGCTCTCTATATCATGGCCGATGGAAAACCCAATTCCAACATCAGTTCAATTATTTATACCGCCGCCCAAATGGACTCCTCGCTGGCCGTTAAGCTCTACGCCTCGCATCTGGCTTGGGAGCTAGGCAATGTGTTTGGGCGAGAAACGCTTCTCCATCATTATCAAGATCAGGATTGGTTTACCCGGGCTTTTTCCACTCATTACCTGGGGGAAATGGGGAAAAACGACGTTTTTTCTCTCATTCAGCCGCAACTCTACTCTGAAACCAACCCTTCCGTTCAAGCGGAGCTTTGCTGGGCTCTCTTGAAAATGGAAAAATATCGTAAACCCTAAACGCTTCGTCCATGCTGACTATCCTTAAGGCTTTGGCATTAAGCGGCGGCGACTGGGTTATCGGGGTCCTCATTCTCTGCTCCATTGTGGCTGTCGCCGTCATCATTGAGCGCGCATTATTTATTAAAAAAGAAGAAGCCGCGTTTCTGGGGTTACGCAAAGCGCTCCTTATTGACGCAACCGAGAAATTAAACCTTTCCGAGTTTGACGGGGCCTCAAGCCGCCTCTTGGCGGAAGAGATGACGGAGCGTTCAAGAAAAAAACCGTTTAATAACGAGATTTTCGCGGCTAAAAGTTGGCCGGAAAGAAACCTTCTCGAACAAAGACTTCTTATTTTAGGAACCCTGGGCTCCAACGCCCCTTTTATCGGACTTCTAGGAACGGTGCTGGGGGTCATCAAAGCCTTTCATGATTTATCCCAAAGCGGAGCTGGGCCTGAAGTCGTGATGAAGGGCCTCTCCGCGGCTCTGGTCACAACCGCAATCGGCCTTTTCGTCGCTATTCCCTGCGTCATCGCTTACAACTATTTTCAAGACAGGGTTCAAAAAATCCTTTCTGGAACCGAATCTTTGATCGTCACTTTAAGAGCTCGCTCCGAATAGCCATGCAATCTCCCGGAAAAGCCTCGGGACCCATGACGGCGATTAACATCACGCCGCTCGTTGACGTGGTTTTAGTGCTTCTCATCATCTTCATGGTCACCGCTCCCATGATCGTCCATAGAACCATCAAGGTGGACCTCCCCAAGGCCGCGCACCACTCTCATACTTCCACCAAGGCCCTTGAAATCGCCATGGACTCAAAAGATCAAATTTATTTCTCCGGAAAACCCGTTTCTCAAAGCGAACTCTCGGCTCTCTTGGCTCAAACCGTCGACACTGACCCGGACGCCCGGGTTACGCTTGCCGCCGACAAAAGCGTCTCTTATGGGCCCGTCGTCGCCCTTTTAGATTTAGTTCGAGGATCGGGAATCCATAAGATAGGCCTTGAAGTCAAAAGCTTGTGAATCTCACCCAAGAAAAAAAATCTTCCCGAAAAAATCCCACCCTTTCCTGGAGGCAATGCCTTCTCATCTCCGCCGCCTTTCACGGGCTTTTACTAGTCTGGGGTCTGCATCTTCGCCGAGCCCTCCCAAGCAATTTCCCCGTTGAAGTAGATTTGACCAGTCCTTTGATTGGGACTGGGCCTAAAAAGCTCGGCGCGCCAAAGCGCAAGGTTTCAAACGCCCCGCCGGTTCTTCCCAAGCCCGCGCCTAAAACTCCGCCTCCGCCCACTCCTCCTAAAACCCCAAAAACCTGGACTCTTCCGAGCAAAGAAACTCAAAAAACCATTCCACTGCCGCCTCAAAAACAGCCCACTCCCGGAGGAACCAAGACGGGGACCGGAACTTCGCCTTTGACCGGGGGTTCTGGAAAAGGCGCCAATTACGGCTCCCCAAAGGGAACCGGAAACGGGGGTTCGCCAGCCGGAATTATTCCCCCAAAACTCTTAAATCTCAATGAAGTGCTTAAAAATCTCAGGAAATATTATCCCGAAGCCGAAAGACGCGCGGGAAAAGAAGCAAGCGTTCTAGTCGCAATCCATATCGGAATTGACGGAAGCGTCACGGGCGTGGATATTCTCACGCCGGCCGCCAAGGATTTCAACAATGCGGCCCAAAAAGTCGCGTCTTTAATGAAGTTCTCTCCCGCCCGTAACGCCCAAGGCCCCGTTCCCGTTAAAATCGCTCAACAAATCATCTTCCGGCTTGAGAATTAATAAAAAAAGGGGACAGTCCCCTTTTTTGTAGAATAGAATCGCGCGCGGGTGGCGGAACTGGCAGACGCGCACGGCTCAGGACCGTGTGGCCGCAAGGCCTTGAGGGTTCAAATCCCTCCTCGCGCAGATTTTAACAAAAAAAGGGGACTGTCCCCTTTTAAGTAAAAAATTGGTAAAAAAACGCCTTTGTCCTTGACAAAGAACGCTCGCGGGTTTACACTATTGATTAACCGGAGGCCTTTATGATGAAACGAATTTTTTATGCGGCGGTAACCCTCGCGCTGGGAACGGTTTTAAGTGGAGTCTTTGGTTGCGGAAGCGGTGGAATGGGCGGCGGCGTCATGGGCGCCAGCTCCGGTGGAGGCCAATCCGCAGGGTGCGGATACCCTCAGACTAACTGCCCCCAAGGCTATATCCCCGCTCCGGGACAAGGCGGACAGTGTATGCCGCAATCCATGGCCAACCAGAGTGGCCTGCCTCCGGGCGGCTAAGTCTTGATAATCATTCCCGACTTCCTTAACCGAATAGTCTAAGATTTGCGAAGGGCGGCATAGACAGCCTTTCCATCTGGAAACTTGGGATCGTTCCCGGGCGCTTGGGCCAGGATTTCTAAAAATTCAGGTTCAAAATCTTCATCCGAAATTTCTCGGGCCAATTCTATGGCCCGGCGGGCATATTTAAGATTTTGCGCCGCCTCAAGCCCGGCGATATCGGAGAAAAACCATCCGCAACTGGTAAACATATAGAGGGCAAATTTTTGCATTTCCATGATTTGACGCGCTTTCTTAATATCAGAAAGCGAATTTTTTGACAAATTTTCTTCAATAAAGGAACGCGGCAAATCCTCCGCGCCGCCGCCAACAACTTCACCGTAATCGTCCCGCGCTACCCAAACATCTTTAAATAAATTCTCCCCAGCTCTTTCAGTCAGCGAATCCAAACGCGATTTTAAAACATTGAGGGCTTGCCTTAAAGGAGTTCGCCACTTCTGACTTTTCCCCTCTGAACCGCATCCGCAATCAAGAAACCATCTTCCGACGCCGTGAGAACAGCTCCAGGAGGTCCCCAGGCCTTGCGGCCCCGCCTTAATTTCAACCTCCCATTCCGGCTGATGGAGCGAGAGAAAATAGCCGTAGTTGACCGCTTCGATTTTCCGGCGAGGGAGTTCCTGATCAACCAGATACGCCAAGCCCATTTCGGCGAATTTATGATGATGTCCGTAAAGTTCCCCATCCGTCGCGATAGAAACAAGGCCGTCTTTTTTTAAATCGCCAAAAGCCCCAACAAGACGATCCGCGCAAACCTTGGCATCCGCCATCAGTTTTTCAAAAGAAACGGCGGCGGAAATAGGCCCATCATAAAAGAAGAGATCGATAAAGCGGCGCCGGTCGTTTGAAGGATCAAACCAACGATAAGGCTGTTTGGGATCAATGGAACCGTCGGAAACGTCTTTCCAAGGAGAAGACGCGCCCCTTTTCCGAATCCGCTCAGCTTGGCTGGGAGCCAAGATCGCGTATTTCATTTTAAAATCAATCAGGAGCTTTAGCGTTTGATCATCACAAGCCGTTTCCGGAAGCCACAAAGCCTCCGGTCCCCGGCCAAAACGACGCTTAAAATCGGAGATACCCCAATGAATGACCGTTTTTTGATCGCGAGGATCGGCTAAAGGCAAAATCAAGTGGACAAAGGCTTGAGCGATGGCGTTCCCATGCCCTTTAAGACGCAGAGAACTCTCTCTGTCGGCTGCGATAATTTTTTCATAAGCCTTGGGGTTTGATTTTTCCAGCCACATCATCAAGGTCGGGCCAAAATTAAAGCTAATCCAGGAATAATTATTAACCTTTTTGACGACTTGCCCATCCGCCCCCACAATACGCGCTTCCGTGTTGGGGACATAACATTCCGCCGCGATTCTCTCATTCCAGTCGTGGAAATCTCCGGCGGATTCTTGGCGTTCAATGAAGCCAGTCCAAGGGTTTTCGCGAGGCGGCTGGTAGAAATGCCCATGAATACAAACCTGCCTGCCAGATAAGGAAGAACGAAGCGAAGAATTACGCGGCAACTTCCTCTTCCTGCTGGACGCCTTTAGGGGCTGGACGAATGACCCCTCGCTTGGAGGATCGGATGAAAGAAATCATCTCCCGCGCTTCCGCACAGCGAATGGATTCCGCTTGGGACAAAGCCTCCTCCAAGGGAAGGCCTGACATAAACAAAATGCGATAAGCCTCTTTGATGAGTTTGACCGAAGCCGGAGAAACGCCAGCGCGGCGAAGCCCCAAAAGATTAAGACCTTTAAGCGTCGCGCGATCTCCCTGAACCATGCAAAAGGGAGGAACATCCTTAGGAATCATCGCGCCGCCGCCAACCATGCACAAGCGGCCAATTCGCGTATGCTGATGAGCGGCCGCGAGCCCGCCAAAGACGGTAAAATCTCCCACTTCGATATGCCCCGCCATCGCGACCGAATTAGCGAAAATGACATGGTTGCCGATGACGCAATCGTGAGCGACATGGGAATACGCCATAAAAAGGCAATTCGAACCAATCACGGTTTTCCCGGTCGCATGAGTTCCGCGGTTTAAGGTCACGCATTCCCGGACCGTATTGGAATCTCCCATGATGAGAAGAGTCTCTTCGCCGGCAAACTTAAGGTCTTGAGGCGCGCCGCCGACATAGGCCCCGGGAAAAATTTGGTTATTTTTTCCCATCTCGGTTCTCTCAATGACGGCATGGGCTCCAATGACGCAACCCGCTCCAACCTTTGTATGCGGGCCAATCACGGCATAAGGGCCGATTTCAACGCTGGAATCTATTTTTGCGTTTGGATCAATAACGGCGGTTGAATGGATAGCCATTAAGCCGCCTCCTTATCCACGACGGCAAAAGTCATGACGCCTTCCGCGGCAATTTTATCTCCGATTCTGGCCTCGCCTTTAAATTTTCCAGCCCGGCCAAGCCTTAAAACCTCGACATGAAGTTTCAACTCGCTACCGGGAAAAACCGGGGTCCTAAATTTCGCCTCTTCAATCCCCATAAAGTATGCGATTTTATTTTCATAGCCGCCCTTGGACAAAAGCATGACACAAGCGGCTTGGGCCAGGGCCTCCATGATCAAAACGCCGGGCATAATCGGGTGATCGGGGAAATGCCCCTGAAAAAACGGTTCGTTAATCGTCACCATCTTGGTTCCGACCGCACGCTTATCTTCTTCAATAATTTCGACTTTATCCACTAAGAGGAAAGGATAGCGATGGGGAATCGCCTTTTTGATGCCCTTAATATCCACGACCCGAACCGGGGTCTGGGTAGAAACTGTATTTTCCATTACCGCGCCTCCAGGGATTTCTTGCCTCTCATCTTTGCCGCCGCGTCTCTTAAAAGCTTGGCAAAAGCAACGTTGTGGGCGTGTCCTAAGCATTCGGCCTCAACCCGCATCTTAAAAAGCGGACGACCGATAAGGGTTAAATCCCCTATTAAGTCTAGCATTTTGTGACGAACGAACTCATCCGGGAAACGAAGCCCCCCCTCGTTGGTGTGATAGCAGTCTTTTCCAATGACAATCGCGTTGTCTAAAGAGCCTCCTTGCGCCAGGCCCTGGGACTTTAAGAATTCAACCTCATGTTCAAAACAAAAAGTTCGGGCCGGAGCAATCTCTCGAAGATAGACCTCCCGATCCATGGTCAAGGTCAAACTCATCTCCGGCATCAGGGGATGCTCATGAATCAAGGTCGCTTTAATCTCAAAATTATCGGCGGGAAAAGCCCGATACTTTGCTTTTCCGTCTTGATAATGAACCTCTCCCGGCAAATGAAGCCAGCGTTTAGGCACATCCGGGTAACGCTCGATTCCAGCCGTCAAAATCGCCTTCACAAAGGGCAATGCTGAACCATCCATGATGGGAGGTTCTGGGGCGGAGACCAGGACATCAATATTGTCAATTCCCACTCCCGTACAAGCCGATAAAACGTGTTCGACCGTGTGAATTTTGGCTTCTCCCAACCCTAAATTTGTTCCACGAGCGGTCGTAATAACAAAATCCGGCCTAGCCGGAACCATGGGATGACCCGGCAAATCCACCCTAAAAAACCGAATGCCAGTGTTGGCCGGAGAAGGACGGAACGTCAACTTTGACGGATGTCCTGTATGAAGGCCGATGCCTTCAAGGCTGATTTCTTTTTTAATCGTCGCCTGCATTGTTTCCATGAATGTTTCTCCCCAAAGAAATATTCTCTTGGCTCGCCAACTTTTTTACCGCGCTAAAGAGTTCCGGAAGACGCCCAAATAAAGCCTGCAATTTCATCGCCTCTCTCCTGGGACGAGCCGGATATCCGAAAAGAATTTGTCCTTTCTCAACATCCGACATGATTCCGCTTTGGGCCAGCAAAACGCTTCCATCCGCAACTTTGAGATGCCCCGCCACGCCGACCTGAGCAGCTATGATGACGTGGTTGCCCACCTGGGTTGAACCCGCAACTCCCACCTGACCGGCGATCAGGCATCCCTTTCCAATTTGAACGTTATGGGCGATCTGGACCAAATTATCAATCTTGGTCCCGTCTCCAATCGTTGTCGAACTAATTGTCGCCCGGTCAATGGAGACGTTTGAGCCCACCTCAACATCATCTCCAATAACGACATTCCCTAACTGAGGGATCTTCCGGTGCCTGCCGGTCTTTTTATCCGTTGAAAACCCGAATCCATCGGAACCAATCACCGTTCCGGAGTGAATAATCGCGCGGTCCCCAATCACGCAGTTTTCGCGAATCACGACATTGGGATAAATAAGACAATCCTTTCCAAGGCGAGCTCCCGCGCCAACAAAACAATGCGAACCGATTTTTGTACGTTCTCCGATTACCGCTTTGCGTTCAATGACGACAAAGGGAGATACAGAAACATCAGGCCTTAGACGCGCTTCATAATGAATCACCGCCCGCTCATCCACCAAGGCCGGGGTCTTGGGAAATTGGGACTCAATTTCGGTTAATAATTGAGAGAAGGCGTATTGCGGGTCTTCGACATAAATCTGACAAGGAGCGGAATATAATTGCTTTTCGGAACCTCGCGGTAAAATCAGGCACCCCGCGCGAGAATCTCTCGCGACTTTGGCGTATTTGAGATTTCCAAGAAAAGAAATATCCAAAGGCCCCGCGCTTTCGAGGGAATCAAGTCCCGCGATCATCAAATTTCCGTCCCCCTCGATCTCCCCCTCAACCAAAAGAGCGATCTCCGAAGTCTTTTTACCCAAATAAAGAGAATTCTTGCTCATTGAAAACCTCCTGATGCTTTTAACACCTTAAGTCTCTTTAAAACCTTGTCAGTCAAATCAACCGCGTTGTGTCCGTAGAGAATTTGGCTTTTATCAACGACCACGCTGACTCCTGATTCAGTCGCCACCTCTCTAATCACCTTATAGATTTTTCCTAAAAGCCCCTGGGTTTCCCGGTTTTCCAAATTGAGCAGATTCTTTTCTATAGAAGATTCGTCCTGTTTCAAAGCGGCTTCATCGCGCGTAATTTCCCGGTTTTCCTTATCAATTTTATCATTGAGTTGAGGCAAGGTCATCTTTGAAGGAGAAACCGGCTTCTGATGAGTCGAGGCAATCGCAAAAGCCGGATTTGAGGGCAAAGCCACGGGAGTTTTAACCGGAGAGGAAGAGACTAAAATCTTGGCGTTGGAAGTGGAAACCGCTGGAGGTGTACGAGAAACAGCCGCCGATGAGACAGAAACTTCTCCGGGCGTTTTAACAACGGAACTTCCAGCGGAAACGGCATAGGCGGAAGAAGTAGATGAACTCATAGAGGTAGGCCCAAAACCCGGCAACGCGGAGATTAGGTTTTTATCCAGCGGAGTCGCTGTGCTAGTCTTTGAGCTTGACGCAACCGAGGCGGGAGCTGAAATAACCGTCTTTGTGGAAATGACAGCGGAAGAGACCGGGGTCGCCGCAGCAGGAGAAGATGAGATCGCGAGCGCGCGATGGGAAGCCGAAGATGAGACGGAAACGCCCGCATCCTTTGGTTTTGACTGATTCGTAAGATCGTATTTTCTCTCCATTCTTAAATCCGAGAGGTCTTGTCTTAAATGGAGAATCCCTATTTTTTCAAGATTGATCTTATCCTCAGCTTTTTGAAGATCCTTTTTGAATTTTTTCTTGGCGGCGATCGTCTCGGGAAATTTTTCAAACAGTTTTTCCATATCCACGTACCCGATATTCCCGCGCTCAACCCGGTTGGACTCCAAGGATAACTCGATGGCGGCATGAAGCCGAGGCGTAAGAAACAAAAACACAAAGGGTAAAATCATTAGAATGCCTGTCCCATTCCAAAGGTTACAACGGACTTTGCTTGGTTAGGAGCGTGTTCGAAACCATAACCCCAATCCAGGCGGATAGGGAAAGCCGGGGTTACGAAGCGAATTCCCACGCCCGCGTCGGTTTTGATCGCGGTGGGGCCTGTTCCAATCTCCACATTCATTTGCCGCGCTCCCGCCCAGGCAGATCCGGCATCAAAAAAGGTCTCGAAATCGGCAATGCTTCTTTGATGGGATTTAACGACCGGGAAACTCATACTTAAGGTTGAAACGTCAAAAACGGAGCCTCCATTTGGGTCTCCGACTTCACCCGTGGGCTCATATCCGCGCAAATCGTTTTCGCCCCCCAGGAAAAAGCGGTTAAAGACCGGGACCACCGTCGTGCTTCCAAAAGGCGTGATTATGGACGCCCGGTTTAAGGCCCCTAAAACGAAGGGGTAATCATCTATAGAGAACATCTGATAATAAATCGCGTCTTTCAAGGTGGGCTGGAAAAAGTTGACCTGCCCCATGAAAGGACCTCCGGCCAGTTCCAAGGAAATCATATTTTGGCTTCCGCTGTGCGGGTCCCAAATATTATCCCGGGTATCCCGAGAAAAGCTGACCGTTCCATAGGAATAAATACTGGTCCCTTGAGTCAATAAATTATTAAAACCGGCTTGAACGCCGGCGATTTGCATTTGGGAGAGGGTATAGGAAAAGTTAAGAATGTATTGATCATCTTCAAAACGCGGGCCTACGGTTACCGTCGCACCCTTAGAATAAAGGGTGTAGGCGTAGAGAGAACCCCCGAAGGGACTAATCTGCATCGAGTCAAAAAGACTGATGCCCAAACTCGTGGGACTGTTGCCGACAAAAGGCGTACTCCAGTTGACGGAATACATCAATATCCTTTGACCAAATGACCAGTTGGCCGATAACTGTTGAGCCCGTCCCAAAAAGTTCATATTGGTCAAGGACAGAGTTCCAAAAAGCCCCATGATGGAGGAATAGGCGCCGCCCGCCGTCATCATCCCGGGCTTTCCTTCAACTACGTCATAGGTCAAATCCACCTCATTGGGATCATCGGGACTTTGGATATCCACGTTCACGCTATCAAGAAAACCCAAGTTCATCAGCATTTCGCGGCTGCGCTTGACCTTTTTGGCGGAAAAAGGATCTCCGGGATTAGTGATAATCTCCCGCCTAAGCGCATAGGTCTTGGTCGTTTTATTTCCTTCCACTCGAACCCGTTCGATATAAATGACATTTCCCTCAAAAACGCTGAAATGCACGTCCATTTCCTTCGTCTCATTATTATAGGTTTTTATGGGGAAAACGCGCGCTTTCAAATATCCCTTGTTGGCATATTTTTGCTGAATGGCCCGAATGGTATCAATAAACTTCTCTTCGTTAAAGACGTCCCCTTGTCTGTATTCAACCACCTTAAACAAATCCGTCGAGGTAAAAACCAAATTCCCGGAAAAAGTGGTTCCCCCAAACCGGTATAGGGGCCCTTCCTTGATCTTGAGATTGATATAGATTCTTAGACGATCCAAGCTGTGCCAAACAACCGGAGTACTGATCTTGATGTCGCTGTAGCCATGGATTTCATAATAAGCCTTGATTTTTTCGATATCTTGAGGCAAAGCCTTACTGGAAAATGGTTTTCCCCGCTTATTAGTCATCAAGCCCCTGATTTTACTTTTCTTAAACGCATGGACGCCCTTGAGGGAAACCCAGAATATTTTAGATTTTTTTCCTTCCGAGACATGAAATACGATATTGGTCTTAAGCGTCGCTGTATCGGTTTTAACGGTGTCCGAAACCCGGGCATCCAAATAGCCTTTTTTATTGTAGAGTTTCAGAATTTTAGCCTTGCCTTTATCCAGTTTAACAAGGTCCAGCGGGTCTCCATGTTTTAAAGCGACTTTCTCCGACAACACAACCGCGGAAATGGCATGAGAGCCTTTAAAGACGATGGTGTTAATCACGGGACGTTCAGTAATCAGAAAGGTTAATTTGACCTCATTGGGAGACCCAGAAACGTCTTTATAACGCGCGGGAACCGGTTTTTTAAGAGCGGTAATATCGGCCCCTATTCTCTCAAAATCTCCCAAATCCAAAAGACTCTGAATGTCCTGACTCAAGTCCGAACTCTCATAAAGACCGCCTTTTCTAGCCTTGACCTCGTCTAAAATCACGCTTTTCCGCACGTTTTTGTTCCCAGAGACGTCAATTTCCCCGATGACCCAGGGTTCGGGAGGAGGCAAATCCGAGTCTTCTTCATCACCCGAAGAAGACTCGGCCGTTGAAGATGAAACACTCGCGCTTGAAACAGAAACTGCGGGAACGCTTGAGGCCGCAATGGCTTTAAACCCGGCCATTCCGGGAAGCGCCGGAGCGGTCGAACGAATAAGACTGGAATCAACCGGACTGGGAAGATCCAATTTGGAATAGTGGACGGTCATGGTTGAGACTGACGGAATATTTTGAGCCCAGCCGAACCCTGTCATCCAAGATAAACTAAGCAACAAACCGGAAATAAAAGCGTTCACAACTCTTTTAAACCGCCTGATTTCCCAATGCCATAGATGAACGCTTTTTAGATGATACCAGATAAATTAGCTCGAAGATGAAGTGTACTGCCGCACTGAATTCTCCCAAAACCAAAAACTGAATCCCAAAAGCGTTATGGATAAGAAAAAGGAATAAGCGATCCATTCCCAGGACAAAAGGCCCAAAAAAGCCCGGACAGGAAAAGTCGTCATCACCGCGATAGGAACGACAAAAGTCAAAACAAGCTGAAACATCGGGCCATACACTTCGATGGGGAACCTCCCCATGAACATGATGTCTCGGTAAATCCAAATGGTATTTTCCAACTCCTGGGTCCGAACGGCCAGCCCCGCGACAAAAATATGAAACGACGAGGCAATAGCGACCGCATTGAGGGTTAGTAGAAGGTAGAGAAGCAAGCGAAGTGAAAAAATGGAAGCGGAAAGATGATGAAGAATACCCAGAGTCACGCCTAACACCGGCAGCAAGGTGAGCGCGTCCAAGAAATCAAAAGTCGTCAAAGAGAGCCTAAAAAGGGCGGGACAGGGCTGAATGAGATAAAAATCAAAATCCCCTTCGGTAACGGCCCTTCTCGCGTTATAAATTCCGCGAAAAAGTATTTGAGCCGAAATATCAACGATATTGAAAGTTAAAAAGAAAAGGGCCGTCTCCTCAAGGGAATATCCGGCCAGGCTTTTAACGTGTCGAAATATCGCAATGATGAAAGCAAAGAAAAAAGCCACCCGCACGATCTTTCCAAGGAAAAAACCAAGAGACCCCAGCGGATGAGACACTTGCGCCATGAGGCTCATGGACGACATCTTCCACCACACCCGAAGATACTTTTTCATCCGCCTTCCGCCGAGTAAATCGAAAGTCCCTTGCGCCAAACCCAAACTGACGCCGCCCCGAAAACCACAGCCCAAACCCCGCTGATAAATAAATCTTGAAGAGCCTGTCCGCGGGACACTCGCCCGAGATAGATGTTAATCGGCAAAAAAACGAGATAGGGAAAAGGGCTAAAAGATAACCCTTTCTGAATCAAACGCGGCAAAACATTCAGTGGAAAAAACGCGCCCGCCGCGAATTGAATGAAAATTTCAAAGAAAAAAAGCGGCCCGCCTGATTCCGAAGTCCAAAACGCAAGCGAACTGACCAAAAACTCGAGAAAAAAGAAAAGAAGCGAAGCCATCATAAGGGCTCCAACAAATAAAAAGAAAGCCGTAATGGATTTCGGCCAATAAAAAGGCGGATGAAAAAAAATGAGAAGCGCTCCAATTTCAAGCAAAGCGGCGAAGAGATGAACCGTTTTTTGGGATAAATCGAGAGCCAAGGCGTATCCATGATAGTTCATTGGACGAACAAGATAAGATGAGATTTTTCCGGAAGAAATTTCTCCCACGAGTTCCCAACCGCGCCCGGTCAAGGCAAACGAGCGTAAAATATTCATCCCTAAAACATAGGTCAGCATTTGAGAATAGGAGTAACCCAAAAATGACGGGTGGCCCCACAAAAGAGTCTTCCAAAAATAATAAAGGCTCAACATCACCGCAATTCCCCCGAGACGGTCCATAACGAAAGACGAACGCCTCTGAAGAGTCTCTTGGAGGGAAATTAAGTAAGCGCGAAGATACTTCTTCATGACTTTGAAAAAATTTTTCGCACGATTTCGTCAACCGAAGGCTCCTCGATCGTCAAATCGGCGACTGGGAAAGAAGACAAAAGAAGAGCCGCTTTTTTTGAAATCTCCGCGCGCGGAACTGAAACCCACATACTGGTCTTTTGAGAGTCAACAGTTCCGCCTATAGCGGCGATTTGGGACGCGGGAACATCTCCGTCAAAAACAATCCGGATAATTTTATTTTCCGCGTAGCGGCGAACCAGGCCTTCCAAATTTCCGTCATAAATCAACTTCCCTTTTTCCAAAATCAAAACACGCCGGCACAAGGCCGTCAAGTCATCCATGTTGTGGCTGGTCAAAAGAATCGAGGCTTTCCATCGCTTATTGTAATCAAGAATGAACTCGCGGACTTTTTTTTGCATGACAACATCAAGCCCCAAGGTCGGTTCATCGAGTAAGAGAATTTTTGGACGATGAAGAAGCGCCGCCGCCAGTTCCGCCCGCATGCGCTGTCCCAGGGAAAGTTTTTTGACCGGAACCGCGAGATAATCTTTTAACTCAAGCATCTCAACGAGTTCGCCCAGGCTTTCTTGATAATCCTTGTCGGAGAGCCCATAGACGGCTTGGTTTAAGCGAAAAGTTTCCTGAGCCGGGATTTCCCACCAGAGTTGAGTTCTTTGTCCCATGACAAGAGAAATCCTTTTTTGAAATTCTCTCTCTCGGCGCCAGGGCTTAAACCCAAGAATCTCAACGCTTCCGGAAGTGGGAGTCAAAAGCCCCGAGAGGATCTTCAAAGTCGTGGTCTTTCCGGCGCCGTTTGCGCCCAAAAAACCCACCAATTCCCCTTCTCCAATTTGAAAAGAAATCGAATCAACGGCCTTGATATTATTCCACTCCCGCCAAAATACAGAGCCAAGGGATCCCCACAAACCCGGTTTTCGATTGAAGACTTGATATTCTTTTTGAAGAGAATTGACTGAAATTGCGTTCACAAGTCTTTATTTTATCAATTCATCGTTCTTGTCTAATTGAGAATATCTCTTAATAATGGAAATATCCTTTTATTTCCAATTTAAATTTAAAATTCACAAATTTAACCCTTGACACTCTCAAGGTTTCTGTTACACTTCTAATTGGCAATCCTGCCTGTTGCCGGGGATGGCCGAAAGGCGTCCTTTGAGTGGGGAGATTAATCGAGGCAGGCGATAAAGGCAAACCCGTCGAAAGACGGGGGCGCAAAGCCCTGAATCCGCAAGGATGGTCAGGCTGCCGAATGACATGAACACGCAAAAAACTTGGGCTTGTCCCAAGCGGAACGGATTATGCCGCCCCAAACAGGGGGACGGCTCTTTTTTCCCCAAAAATCCTCTCTTGGAAATCTCCCAAATTCTGACTCAATTTGAACATCCCTTTGTAACACATTTCCCTTACAATTTCTTAAAGCAGATCGAGGTCTCTTGAAAGCGCGAAAATTTCTGTTTTGCTTCTTGGTTGAACTTCTGGTTCTTCTCCCTTCTTTTCTTCATGCGCAATTCTCCATGCCTTACGATCCTGATTTTGCGGCTCAAGCCAAAGCCCGTCATCGGCTTTTAAAGCGCGCTCAAAGAGTCCAAAAACCTCCCCAATCCCTTCTTTTGCTCATCCATTCTCACCATTTTCTCCTTCTGGACCGCCCCGATCCAGATCACCTTCTGGAAACTCCCCTGATCACCGCTTCCACCGGAACTCCGGACTTTTTACATTTCGAGGAAAATCTTAAACCTTTCGTCTATACCAAGGAAAAATTCATCAACGCCAGGAATAATATCGAGATTCCTCCGCCCGTTCTCCCTCCCGAACCGCAATTTAACCCGGAGGGAATCGTCGTCAAAGGACCTCCAAAGCCTCAAAAGCCCGAGTTCACTCTTCCCAACTATGGAACAAGTCTTTCTGTTTCCGGAAGAAAGGTCATCGGATTTAATTTTAACGAACAGCGTTATCTTCAAAATCAAACCATTACCGGCCGCCCGCAAACGACCACCGCCTTTAACATTACCCAACAGATGCAGCTCCGTATGCAGGGAAAAGTCGGCCCTCATATCGCGGTCAACGTCAACTACGACGATACCCGCCCCAATCAACACCAAGACATTTATGTCACCTATACCGGCGACAAAAAATCAACAGTCAGAAACGTGGCCTTTGGAGACATCAACCTCAACCTTCCCTCAACAGAATTTGTTTCCTACGACAAACAGGTTTTCGGAATTAGAGCCGACGTTCAACACAAAGGCTTTAGGGCCACCGTGATCGGAAGCCGCACGCAAGGCGTCACCCACACCAAGCAATTCGTGGGAAATACTCAGTTTGTCACAACTAGTATTTTGGACACCGCCTATGTCCAAAACACCTATTACGATCTCACTTTTGGAAACCCCGCGAGACTGCCGCTTAAAGCCGGAAGCGAGCAGGTCTATCTCGCCAATCTCAATCAATCCCAAGTCAACGTTAACAGCGCTCAGATGACGGCCAACGATATCGCGGCACAAACAACCTCATCAGTCACGGCAGAATTTGTTCAACTCAATTCAGGGCAAGACTACACCATCGACTACATCCACGGAATTTTAACTTTAAGAACTCCCGCCGCCCTTCAAGACGTGATCGCCGTCAGCGTCATTGACGCCAGCGGGAACAATGTCAGCGTCGAGTCTTCCAGCTCCAGCATGATTCCCTGCGCCGACGCCCCTCCCCCAACCAACAACGGAGCCGGCTGTTTTAACGCCCCTAAAATTATCAAGACTGAGTCCAATATCCCGATTGTTTCAAGCACGACCGAAGTGGGATACGATCGGGAACTCCTCACTTTTTACAACATCGGGCAAACCCAAATCGTCCCCGACAACGGACAGGGAAATTTTGTTCTTCAAGTGGTCAATCAACAACAGCAGCCCGTTGGAGCGTCTCTTAACCCGCCGCAAACTTATCCGCAGACCATCCAGGTTCAATTCCAGCTTGGATACTTCCAGCTTCTCGAACCTTTCGCTCTTGTCACCGATTCTGCGACGCCCGATCCGCAAATCTATGCGCCAAACCCCATTTCGGAGCGCTCTTTCCATATCGAATACAGCTACCATCTCGCGACTTTTGAACTTGAGCCCAACATCACCCCGATGAGCGAAATTATTCTAGTAGACAACGTGAAATACACGCGCAACGTCGATTACTTCATCGACTATCAAGCGGGATTTGTAACATTCTTCAACCCGGGCCGCATTGGGCAAAATTCTCAAATTGACATCACCTATGATGTTGAAGCGCCGGGCGGCAGCACCGCGGGAGACGTGGCTCTACTAGGAGCGCGGGCGTCTTATCACTTCAACCCGCATTTTAAAATTGGTTCCACGGTTCTCGATCAAACCGGAACTAAATCGCCCATCACTCCCAACGTCACCGATCTCAGCCAAAGTTTACTGGTCTATGACGCCAATGCGGATCTTCACGACATAAACATCGGGAAGCATTTCGAGATTACCTCCTTATCGGCGGAAGTCGCCCAAAGCAAACAAGACATGAATTTAAATCCTTACGCGATTGTCGACAACATGGAAGGCATCGCCCAACAAACGGCGCTCAATACCCTCAATCTCGACTGGTTTATCGCTTCCAACCCCGGAGGACAACCTACCGACCCCACACAATTTAGCTGGATTACGGAAAATGTAGGCACCCTCCAAATTAATCCCAGCGCGCCCTCAAATCCTCAAGACACCCAGCCCGTCTTATACATGAATTACAATTTTTCAAACCCCGCCTCGACTGAACAATCTCTCGGCTACGCGTTTTCTCTGGGCGGAAATGATTTTTCGCACGACATCATGATCGAAGTCACTGTTTTGGGAGACAACTCTGGAAATCAAATCGATTTCCACTTGGGCCGCATCAGCGACGATATGGATAACACCGGAGGCATGACCATCACCTGCCCTGATGGGCGCATTATTTACCACGCCGCAAAAACCGAGGACTTGGACTGCACGGGGGTTTTAGCGCCAGGAGAAGACATCGGCTGGTCTTATTCCCCGCCCGGTCTTCCTTCCACTCGATACGGCGCCAATAACGGAATCTTAGACAGCGAGGATTTTAACGAGGATCAAATGCTCATCTATTCTCAAGATTTTACCGGGGGAGATTTTGGCTATGTTCCTGATCCCAATAATCCTGGCAATAACATTTTCCCCAGCATTACCGATGGTCTCAATCATGATATGGTCAACACCGGAATTAATTTTGGAACTGGTTCCAAAGAGTGCATCAACAACAGCAATCTCTGCTGGCAAACTTTCCAAATTCCCATCCACATCTCAAGCGCCACCGCAAGCTTATGGACCGCGATTCGGCAACTGCGCATTTCCGTGAGAAAAAATCCAAACTGTAGTACCGCAAACGGAGTGACCTGCGCGACTTCGGGAGTTCTTGAATTTGCCTCTATCGCCGTCGTGGGAAACACCTGGCTTCCGGGACAAGCGACCGACCCGGCCATCAATTCGCCGCCGGTCGCCAACGAAAGCCTTTTTGTCGCCCCCATCAACAACGTTCAAGATCCCAAGTACGTTCCTATTTACAACGAACCAGGAATCGCCGGACAAGTTTTTGACGAACTCTACGGAAGCGTCGCAAATCTCCAGCAACAATCAAATACCCAAAACGTCCAGGAACAATCCCTGGAACTTGATTTTTCGAGCATGACCATCAACAATTTTATCGTTCCTTACTCCAGCGCAGTGGTCACGACCGAGGAGATTTTCGCCAACGGAATCGACATCAGCCAACACCGCACCTTTAATTTTCTTCTCTATGGAAATGCCCAGGATCCAAACGCAAACGGAACTTGCAATGACCCCTCCGCCGATTGCAACGACAATACTTTCTTTTTACGCGTAGGAAACAACACCAATTTCTTTGAAGTCGACGTTAATATCAATTTCGTCGGTTGGGCGGAAATCACGGTTACCCAAGCCACCAATTCCCAACAGATCGCCTATAACTGGCAATCGGTTTCCATCACGGGTCCGCCCGGTTTAGTCAACCAGCCGGTTTTAGTCAGCTCCGGAATTCCGAGCCTCCAACAGGTCGGCGAGATCGTCACGGGCATTCGGCGCACTAATTTTGGTCCTAACCATTTAGCGGACAATATTCCGACCAGCGGAATCGTCTACTTGGATGAAATTTATCTCGCCGATCCTATTTCCAGGATTGGAAACGCTGATGATATCAAAGCCAACTTCCTCGTTCCCGGCTGGGCCAGCTTTGGGTTTCAAACAAGATCGGTCAGCCAAAATTTTCAAACGCCAGTCACGGTGGTCTCAAACCAATCCAACGAACAAAACAGCGCGTTTCTCGACATCACAAGGCTTTCTTATCTGCCAATGACATTTAACGTCTCCCAACAAATTACCGATACGCCCAACGAAACCTTGACCGGAAATCTTTCTAACCTAATCAATATTCTCCAAACCGGAAAAGTCACGACTACCAACGGAAGTTTTCAGGCTAATCTTAATTTACCCAATATTCCCCATCTCGGGTTTAACTACACCAAAAACAACATTCAATACGCCTCCTTGGATCGAACCGATAATACCAACACTTATCTGGGAACGCTCCAATACACCGTTCCCAGCCAAAGCGACTTTCTGCCCCGCGACATCAACGCTAACGGCACTTATTCGACCTATAAAATTAATTACGGACCATCGTCCAATCTCGCCGAAGACGCGAGCTTAAACGCCGCCAACACCGTTGACACAACGGAAGGCGGCGCGCTGAATTTCACGATGACTCCATGGAAAGGAGCTTCGTTTACCCCTAACTATCAACTCACCAACGTCAACCAACAAAGTCAAGGGGTGGGAGGAAACAATGTCAACAACGGAAATTATATGTTGAGCCGCAATCAAACCGCCGGATTCGCCTCCAGCTGGCGCGTACTGTCCTGGCTGACCCCCTCGGTCAACTATTCCATCAACACCATTGAAAACGCGGACATGACCATCTCAACTTTTGTCGTGACCAGCACGCCGACCGCGGGCGGAACGCCTGTGGTTTTATCCACCGTCGTCTATCAGCCCGGACAAACGAAATCAATTAGCCGTATGTCCAATGGCTCGATTTCTCTGCCAATAAACTTCGGCCAGATATTTCCCAAAAACAAGCTTCTGCGAACCTTGTCGATCATCAACGGATACCAACTCCAAGATGGAGACGTGTGGAATAACGTCGCCACTAATTTCAACGATCTCGGAGCTTTATGGATTCGCAGCGAAATCAACCCAGGGAATGTCGGAGCGACTCTGACAAGTTTAACGGAAAGAAACACCTACAATTCCACTCAACGCTGGGAACCGCTGTCAGCGTATAATCTTCAAGGACGGTTATCGGCCTTGAGAACTTTTTCTTTTACCAACAATTGGGTCTTAAGCCAGCAGAAAAATGATATCACCGGAACCCAATCCGAAACGGTAGAAACGACTCTCCCAGACGTCGTTTTCTCCATCGGGCAGTTGGAAAAACTTCTCTATACCGAAAGCTGGATGAGTAATACCCAGTTAGACATTCGCTATCAAGCGCACAGAACTAATAACGTGGGGCAAACCATCAATACTGATTCAGAATTTCAAACCAACATCCGAACCCTCATCCGCAATTATTTCGACACGACCCTTACCTTTGATGACAACAACTCAGCCTCGGACAACCTCTTAGTCAACGCCAACACTCAAAAAACCGCGCATCAAGATGCGACCCTTGAAACGAGTTTCCGCTGGGGAAGCTTTACCTGGACCCCGCAAACGACCTACACCCATGACGCCACGACCATGGGAACAGGCATTCAAACTAACAACACCACCGTCATCACTCCGAGCGTTATTATCCGGGGCGACTTAGAAATGCCGGGCGGACTTAAAATTCCATTCTTCCACAAAGTCCTCTATTTCGTTAACCGCCTCATTTGGACTAACACCCTCTCCTATGCTTACAGCCAGTCTCCCGTCATCCAAGCCAATGACACGCGCACGACCTCGGTCACGACGGTCGCGGATTATACTCTCGCTAAAAACCTGCGTCTAACCTTGAATGGATCTTTTTCCATGCTTCAAAACCCCGTTTTAGCGGTCAACAACTATATTTCATTCCAGCTAGGGTCTCAGATGATTTTCCAGTTCTAATTATTATTTCTTGTTAGGGAGGGAATGGACCTGAATAGAAACAGAGTGTTTCAACTCGTGATCAGAGAAATTGACGGAAACAACCGTTTGAGAACTTGCGCTAATGGAAACCCAGCGCGGGCGCGGCTGATATTTAGGCGCCAAGGTCTGCCAATTACCGGAAGGTCTTAAGTCCCATTTCTCAAAACGAAAGAGATGCCGTCCGGAACCCAGGACCTCTCCCCATTTTTTCAAAGCGCTTTTAGGAGCGATATTAGTGCGTCCAACGTAATGATGGTCCACATAAATTTTAAGATAAGAAGCCCCATCTTCCGCGAAAAATGAAATCTGGTCTTGGGATTGAACGAGGATGTCGGCATCAGGAGGGATTGTTGGAGATGCGGCCACGGGCATCAATGGAGGAAAGGCGGTTTGGGAAGGACGGGATTTAAAATGCGAAATGCCGCACGCGGGAAATAAAGAAACAGATCCCGCCGCAAGGATAAGCCACCCTGTTCTAATAAGAAATTTTTGCCGCATATCGCCCATTTTTAAAATCCAGTTTCGCACTCCTGAGACCAACATCATGTTGAAAAATCAGCGTCCAATTTTCATCCAAAGCTTTTTTAAGCGTCTCCCGCTTAATTTCCAAGGTATCCACGGGGTGCAAATCATAACCCATAATCCAAGGGAGAGGAAGATGTTTTGAAGTCGGAATCAAGTCTCCGAGAAATACGGCAATTTCTCCCTCCGACTCGATTTG
This sequence comes from bacterium, assembly GCA_021822495.1. GTDB lineage: Bacteria > Elusimicrobiota > Elusimicrobia > UBA1565 > UBA9628 > JAKAQV01. Next base: position 407,542 of record JAKAQO010000001.1, read on the forward strand.
AACGCATTGATGGCCCCGCGTGTGCCCGCCCGAACGAAGAACCTTGAGCCCCGGTTCGATTTCGTATTCTCCCTCGACCAAATCGACCAAACCCGCCAAGTCCAAGGGCTCGAAATTTTCCTTAAAATAACTCGCCTGATTTCTCTCATGAGGATGGGAGGCGTCCTCCCACTCTTCCTTTTGGATTAAATACCGTGCGTTAGGAAAAGCCGGAACGGCGACGCCCCTATCTGAAAACTCGGTATTTCCGCCCGCGTGATCGAAATGCAAATGCGTATTGATAATGAGGGAAATATCTTTCGGGGATATTCCCATGGAATCTAAATGTTCCCGAAGCGTTTCGGGACGTTCAACGGCGTAGAGTTTTTTAAATTTAGGGTTATTCTCGTATTTTGAAGAAAGGCCCGTGTCCACCAAAACCCAGCGCCCCCGCGGAGTTTGAATCAGCAAAACTCCCAAAGCCAATGTAATCCTATTGAATTCATCAGCGGGAATTTCCCGGTTCCAGAGAGTTTTTGGAACCACTCCAAACATCGCGCCTCCGTCCAAACGGAAAGAACCGTCGCTGAGCGGAAATAATTGAAATTTGCCGACTTTAAGCGGCCCCAAATTCATGCCTTCGCCGCTTGATTAATGGCGCAACACTTTTTATATTTTTTCCCAGAGCCGCAAGGACAAGGATCGTTTCTGGAAATATCCGGAGAGCTCTTAATATAAGGAGCCGCTTTCGCTCCGGATTCAGGTTGGACGCCGATTTTTCCCGATTCAATGGCTTCCTTATTTTTTTCAATCCACGCCTTGACCGCGGACATACTTTTAAGGTCAACGCCTTCTTTCTGCATCTGGGCCGCCAACGCCCTCATCTGTTTGATAAAGGTGGGATCCTTCCACTTGCGGTAAAAAAAGGCGGGAATGCCTTTTCCAGAGAGAATATCCGGGGTTTCTTCCGCTTGGGGTTGGGAATTCGCCTCAGCCGGAGATTTTGTCGAAGTCTCAGACTGAAGAGCCTCGTTGGATTTTCCTGAGAAAATACTCTGAATTCGTTTAAATAGGGACATGATTCTAGTATATAAAATAAGTTTCGGGGCAGATGTGGGCCCCAGGGCCCAGATGTCATCTAGGCCTTTTGGCCCTTGCGCTTAAGCCTCCCAAACGATACCCTGAGAGCGTGAGGAAAACTTTCTCTCTTTTTAGCGCCGCGATGTTGGCTTTAATGGCGTTTACCGTCTCCGCCAAGGCTCAAAATTCATCCCTTGGGAAGACCTTTTCTCTCATCCCTAATGATGAGGCGTGGGGAGACGTCGTCCAAAAAACGCAGCCCTGTTCCGTCCCTGGAGAAGCGAGTTGCGCGCAATTTAATGTTAAGGATAAATCCCTCACCCCCCTTCAATCTTTTTCCGCTCAATCCGATGTCGTGGCAACCCCCAACCAAAACGATCCCTCAAAGAGCGCCAATGCGCTCGCGCCCGCTTTAACCTCCCTCGCACACGTAAAAGTAAAAAGAGCCCTTCAGTCTCCCGAGACCGTCTCCCGAGCGGCTTTCAAAAACCCACCCGCGATCCACGGTGGAAACGGAACCTTTATCACGCTCCCTTCCGGAGTTCAGCGCGTCAATCAAACCACTCGGAAAACCTTAAAATCTCTATCGAAAGACAACGGACAGTGAATCAGAGCCTTCCCCCTTTAAAGCCCTTGCATGCTCCGCGTGGAGCTAAAATTTCCTGCAAGGGTTGGCAACAAGAAGCGGCTCTCCGCATGCTTCACAATAACCTCGACCCTGATGTCGCTGAACGCCCCGAGGAGTTGGTGGTCTATGGAGGCCGGGGAAAAGCGGCAAGAAATTGGCCGGCTTTTCACGCGATTGTTCGCTCCCTCAAAGCGCTCAAAAACGACGAAACCCTGCTGATTCAATCGGGAAAACCAGTGGGGGTTTTTCGCACACACCCCTATTCCCCAAGGGTTCTTATTGCCAATTCAAACCTGGTTGGGCATTGGGCCAACTGGGAAACTTTTGACGCTCTTGAGAAAAAAGGCCTCATGATGTTTGGTCAAATGACCGCGGGATCCTGGATTTATATAGGAAGCCAGGGAATTATCCAGGGAACCTATGAGACTTTTGCCGCCGCGGCGCAAAAATATTTTAACGGAAGCCTCAAAAACCGTCTCGTCGTCACCGCCGGTCTTGGAGGAATGGGCGGGGCCCAACCCTTGGCCGCGACGATGAACGGAGGGGCTATGCTCGCTGTCGAGGTGGACCCCAGAAGAATTGAGATGCGGCTTAAAACTCGATATCTGGATGAGACGGAAACCAATTTAGACCGCGCCCTATCTAAAATTCTCAAAGCCAAGGAAAGAGGAGACGCCTTGAGCCTGGGGCTTTTAGGAAATGCCGCCGAGATTATTCCGGAACTGGCCCGGCGCAAAGTCCCCATCGACATTCTCACCGATCAAACTTCCGCCCATGATCCGATGTTTGGATACATCCCTAAAAATTTAAACCTTGATGAAGCGGCCGCTTTAAGAAAATCAAATCCGGAGGACTATCTCAAACGCGTGAGGGAATCGGCCGCCGAACACGTGCGCGGAATGTTGGAAATCAAGCGCCAGGGAGCCGTGACTTTTGACTACGGAAATAATATCCGAACCCTAGCGACTCAAGGCGGCATTAAAAACGCCTACGATATTCCGGGATTTGTCCCTGAATTCATCCGTCCGCTTTTTTGCGAAGGCAAAGGTCCTTTCCGCTGGGCCGCTCTTTCCGGCGATCCGAAAGATATCGCCGCGACCGACGCGGAAGTCAGGCGGCTTTTTCCGCATAATAAATCGTTGATGCGTTGGATGGACCTCGCCTCAAAAAAAATCGCCTTTCAAGGTCTTCCGGCGCGCATTTGCTGGCTGGGGCTTGGCGAAAGAGCGGAAATGGGACTGCGAATTAATGAGATGGTCCGGAAAGGAAAAGTCAAAGCCCCCATCGTCATGGGACGCGATCATCTCGACACGGGTTCCGTCGCAAGCCCCTATCGCGAAACGGAAGCGATGAAAGACGGTTCTGATGCCGTCGCCGACTGGCCCATTCTCAACGCCCTTTTAAACACCGCCTCCGGAGCCTCCTGGGTCAGCTTTCACCACGGAGGGGGCGTTGGCATGGGATATGCGCTCCACGCCGGTCAAGTCACCGTCGCCGATGGAACCAAGGACATGGACGCCCGCATCGAACGTGTTCTCACCAACGATCCGGCCCTGGGTGTTGTTCGTCACCTTGACGCGGGATATGAACAAGCGCAAAAAACCGCGCGCCGGCAGAAGCTCAAAATCCCCCAAATTAATTAGAATTCCTGACTTATTTGATATCTTTTCCAAAAAATGTAAAATAAGAGCAGATTATATTTAGGAGGAAGTATGAATCGTTTAAAAATAATCGCCGTGTCTTTGCTCGCCGTTCTTGCCGTTGCCACAGCCGCCTCAGCAAAATATAAGCCGACGGTTAAAGCCGATGTCGGCATTTACCCTAATGATTTCGGGGCGACCACCATCGACGTGTCCCATTATCCGCCCAAAATGAAGCTTTACTACAAAGTTTTCTCTCAAAAATGCCAGGCCTGCCACACCATCGCGCGGCCCATTAATTCTCAGTTTTTAGAATTAACCGCCGATGAAATAGCCGCCGCTAAAAAAACCCAACCGGAAATTTTCAAGGTGGGCCCCAACATCATTAAAGCGGAACCTAAAATTTGGAGCCGTTATGTCCACCGGATGATGTCTAAGCCCGGTTGCCCCGTCAAACAAGACGGAAAGAAAATCTGGGAGTTTCTGGTTTTCGATTCCAAACAACGCAAAATGGGGAAGAATCTTAAGTCTTGGATCGCCAACCGCACAAAGCTCTTGAACAACTTTAAGAAACTTTATCCCAAAGACTATCAACACTTGGTTTCAAACGGTTCCCTTCAACCGATCGGGGGGAAATAATATGCCTGATTTAAGTTTTGGAGAAATTCTTGTTGTTTTAGTGGTGGGGCTCATTCTCTTTGGACCAGGACGCATCACCGAGGCGGCCAAAGCCCTTGGAAAGTCCATGGGGGCTTTCAAGCAGGGCCTTCGGGAAGGAATGGAACCGCTCAACGCCGTGGATAAAAAACCGGAAGAAAAGCCCGCCCTTCCGGAACCGCCCAAAGCCTAGGGCTCGGGCGTTAGGAATTCCAGTAATTCTTTAAATCAAGGCCTGATTTCGGCGCTTTTTCTTCAACTCGTAATGAGTCAATTAGAGCCTTAAGGGCTTCTTCCTTACGCGAACTCAAAAGGAAAGAAAGACCGTAAAAATTTCCAACAGACGCGGAACTTGCGTCTTTTTTCCAAGCGACTCGAACATCAAAACTCAGTTTGCGATCATGATGAGAGAATTTAAGCTGATAGTTTTCCCGAACCTGAAGAATGACCGGAGAAACGATGCGAGCTCCCCCCATTCCAAGATCAACAATGACCGCCTCCCCTAAGCGCGGACGCAACATGGATTTATACACCAAGGCCTCGATGCGGCAAGGAAACCTTTGATGCCCGCGCCTTGATGGCGATGAAGATGAGCGGGAAAACTCCATAGCCGTATTTTATAGAATTTATGGACCTTCATGAACCCGATTCTTTCCCTGCTTCTTTGGATCATCCTAAGTTGCGCGGGATTCATCGTCTCATTGCTGCCTAGGCCGGTGGAAATAAAGACGGGGAAGATTCTTGGCCGATTCTTGTTATTCATTGGGGGATACCGCAAACGCATTGCCGTTGAGAACATCAACCGCTGTCTTCCGGAATTGTCTCCCTCCGAAAGGGAAGAACTCCTTCAAAAGAATTTTGAGCACTACGGAATTCTCGCTCTAGAGCTTCTCCATATGTTTTCTCCTTTTCCCGGCCACTATTTAAAATACGTTCGAAAAATATCCTCCGTTGAAGGTCTTGAAAATTGGCAAAAAGCCCATAAACAGGGGCACGGGGTTCTCTTTATTTCGGCTCATCTGGCCAACTGGGAAATTATGGCGGTCATCGCGGCTCTTAATGGAGTTCCGGTGACTATCATTACTCGGCAGCTTAAACCCGCATGGTTGGATAAAAAAATTACCTCTTTACGGTCTTTGGCCGGATGCGGCTCGGCATACAAAGATCAACGTCTGACCGCCGTCTTAAAAGGGCTCCGAAACCAAAAATCCATTGGTTTTGTTTTGGATCAGTATATCGCGCCGCCGGCTGGCATTGCCGTTAAATTCTTTACCGCCCAGGTTCACACTTTGGGGGTTTTTGGGCTTTTCTCCAAACGGACCAAAGCCCCCATTGTTCCGGTCTTTCAAACGCGCGATGAAAAAGGGGTCATCCACGTCGTTTTCGAACCCGCCATTAATCCTGATGAAATTCCGGAAGATACAAAGGATTTTACCCAAGCTTTGTCTCTTAAGGTAGAAGGCTGGATTCGGAAAAACCCGGCCCAATGGCTGTGGGTTCACCGTCGCTTTAAAAACGCGACTTGGGAAAACCAAGAACTGCCGGCTACGCCTTAGGGCTAATTTCTTTCGACAAAACTTTCCCGTCTGCGCTAATTTCGTAAATCCAAGGCTGTCCCGTCGCAATCTCAACAGAGACAATTTTTTCTGGAGATAAATTCTCTAAAAACATGATCGCCGAGCGCAGGCTGTTTCCATGCGCGACGACTAAAACATTCTTCCCTTTTTGAACTTCCGGAATCACCTTGGACTGAAAATAAGGGAGCGCCCTTGCCGCCGTATCCTTCCCGACTTCCGCAACGGGACACCCATTTTACAATACCCTCTCGTCGATAATGGGATCGGTTTTTAGACGCTTGCGGAAGTCGGGAGGCCTCAATACGACAAGGAAACCTTTGATGCCCGCGCCTCGATGGCGATGAAAGTTAGCGGGAAAACTCCATAGCCGTATTTTATAGAATTTATAAACCTTCATGAACCCGATTCTTTCCCTGCTTCTCTGGACTATCCTAACCGGCGCGGGTTTCATCGTCTCATTTTTTCCGCGAACGCTGGAAATGAGACTTGGAAAAGCCCTGGGGCGTTTTTTGTTATTTGTCGGCGGTTCCCGCAGGCGTATCGCTATTGAAAATATCAAGCGATGTCTTCCAGAATTATCTCCTTTTGAAAGAACGGCTCTCCTCAAGAAAAACTTCGAGCATTATGGAATTCTCGCTTTAGAGCTTCTCCATATTTTTTCTCCTTTTCCCGGCCACTATTTAAAGTATGTTCGAAAAATAGTCTCCGTTGAAGGTCTTGAAAATTGGCAAAAAGCCCATGAACAGGGGCACGGGGTTCTCTTTATGTCGACTCATCTGGCCAATTGGGAAATCCCATCAATTATCGCCGCTCTTAAGGGAGTGCCGGTCACCGTCATCACTCGGCAACTTAAACCCGCATGGCTGGATAAAAAAATTACCTCTTTACGGTCTTTAGCCGGATGCGGCTCGGCATACAAAGATCAACGTCTGACCGCCGTCTTAAAAGGACTCCATAATCAAAAATCCATTTGCTTTGTTTTGGATCAGTATATCGCCCCGCCGGCTGGCATTGCCGTTAAATTTTTTACGGCCCAGGTTCACACCTTCGGAGTGTTCGGGCTTTTCTCCAAACGAGCCAAAGCCCCCATTGTTCCGGTCTTTCAAACGCGCGATGAAAAGGGAATTATTCACGTCGTCCTCGAGCCGGCGATTAACCCCGAGGAAATTCCAGAAGACCCCAAGGAATTTACCCAGGCTTTATCTCTCAAGGTAGAAGGTTGGATTCGGAAAAACCCGTCGCAATGGCTTTGGGTTCACCGGCGCTTTAAACACGCAATTTGGGAAAACCAGGAACTGCCGGCTACGCCTTAGGGCTAATTTCTTTCGACAAAACTTTCCCGTCTGCGCTAATTTCGTAAATCCAAGGCTGTCCCGTCGCAATCTCAACAGAGACAATTTTTTCTGGAGATAAATTCTCTAAAAACATGATCGCCGAGCGCAGACTGTTTCCATGCGCGACGACTAAAACATTCTTCCCTTTTTGAACTTCCGGCATCACCTTGGACTGAAAATAAGGGAGCGCCCTTGCCGCCGTATCCTTGAGACTTTCTCCATTGGGAGGTTGAACATCATAAGACCGCCGCCAGAGATGAACCTGCGAATCGCCGTATTTTTTCGCGGTCTCCGCCTTATTTAAGCCCTGCAAATCGCCGTAATGCCTCTCATTGAGCGCCGGGTCTTTAAATATGGGAATATCAGTTAATTGGATTTCTTCCAATATAATCTTGAGGGTCTCCTGGGCGCGTTTAAGAGCCGAAGTAAAAGCCGCGTCAAAACGAAGGCCCTTAAGTTGAAGGCCGGCGAAATGGGCTTCCTGCCGCCCTTTAACGCTTAGCTCAATATCCACCCAACCGGTAAACCGGTTTTCTAAATTCCACAAAGACTCTCCGTGCCGAACCAGAACCAATTTAGACACTTTTTTCTCTCAACATCCTATTAATGACCTTTCGAAGTTCCTTGATATCAATGGGTTTCGGCAAAAAACAACAATCTCCCGACTCGCAGGTTTCGGAAAAAATATCAGCCTGGGAAGCCTGTCCGCTCATGAAAATGACGGGAGTTTTAGAACTGGAGAGGTTTCTCCTTAAATTTTCAAAAAGATGCGCCCCATTGGCTCCCGGCATATGGAAATCAAGAATGATGAGTTCAGGAACCATTTCCCGCGCTTTCTTCATTCCTTGAGCGGCGTCGGAAGCGGTCTCAACCTCATGCCCGTCCACGAGCAAGATATCTTTTACGACGCTGACAATTTCAAAGTCATCGTCCACAATTAAGATTCTCGCCATGGATTTAAAACGCCTCTTAAGATTAGTTTACTTAATTTGGGCAATCCAAACCTCGTTTCCGTCGGTGTAGACGCGCTTCATCCGATGCGCGATAAAACGCGCGGCGCGAAGACGTTCCTGGGGGCTCCAAGGATCCGCCCAAGAAAACCCGGAGTTTCCTCTCAAATAGGAATCGTTGGCCATAAAATAAGTAATTCCCAAGGAATGGAGACGTCGGGCTATATCCTTCCCATTACGACTCTGGGCGACCAATTCATGCCATAACTCATGATCCCAGGGCGTCGAAGCGATGAATTTTCGATTGAGATAAAAAGTCCGAAATTCATCAAAGACCAATATCGTCGAATTTCTAGGGATATGTTGATTGGCATAAACTTCCGCATCATAAGGAGAATCATGCAAAATCGCGTCGACATAGTCATCCTGGGACGTTTGTCCGCTTAAATATCCCCAGGGACGCTTGTGAGTATTTTGAATATAAATCATACGCGCGCCTTGTTCCAAAAAAGCGAATCCCAAGGGAATCAGTAAAAGAGAGCGCCATTTTCCCCCCTCAAGCGCCTCGGACACAATCCATCCAAACAAAAGACCCGTTAAAGCAAGCCCCGCGACAAAATAGCGGGTCATGTGAATGGGGATGAGCACCCACAAAAGCCAATAAGAAATGCAAAAGAAAAACAGGCGCGTAAGCCACGGAGACATTTTTTTATGAAGACTTAAAAAAGACAGCGGAAAAGCGGCAAGAAAAGCCGCCCCTAAATCATGATTGTAATCGTTATATCTCACGCACAAACGCCACGGAAGTTTGAGGACATCGCTAAAGTTTTTCAGGGGAAAATAATCCACAATTCCCCGGCCCACCGAATAATCCACCAGCGGTTTGTAATGCCCCAGGAAAAAGAAGTTCCGGCTTTGAATAAACCGGCTTAAAAGCGGCGTCAAGGGGTTTCCCGTCCGCCAGAAATTCCAAGCCATGGTCGGCAAAAAAAGAACCGTAGACGCGCCCAAAAAAATAAGCGCATCATTGAAATGGGGAGACTTTTTGCTTAAAGAATAGAACGCGACGAATGCGCAGGCAACCCCAAATCCCGGCAAAGCCGTATATTTGGAACTTAAGGCCAAACCCCAGAAGATAGCGCTTAAAAAAAGAAAAAATCGGTCTTTGAAATCCGCCCATTCAAGAAGTAAAAAAATTCCCAGAAGCTCGTAAAAACCCGTTCCCAAGTCGGCGACCGCGTTTCGCATTTGATTGCCAAAAACGGGAATCAGAAAAAAGAAAGAAGCCCCCCACAGAGCCGCACGCGAACCAACTCTCTCCCGAGCGAAGAAATAGAGGGTCAGAACGCCAAGAACCCCAAACGCGAAAGAAAAGAGTTTGGATACAATCGGGCCTCCGGACAAAAGCCCCAGGGTAAAAAGAAGGGATATATTTTTAGGAAGATAGGATAAATGATTAAACGGCGTATTGACCAAGGCATGACTAATCACATAAAGCTTCGGAAGAGCGAGTTGATAATCCATCTCATCAAAAGAAGTCGGGGGCAACAACGCTCCCGAGAAATGGAAAATTAAAACCAGCGCGCTCAAGCCCAAGAGAAAAAAAGTTTCGGGTTCTTGAGCCTTCCAGGAAGTCTTAAAAAAATTTCCAAAATCCAATCTTAAACTTACGCTCTCGAACTCAAAAAAACTCAAGGCTAAGGATCCTAAGCCTAATCCAAGAACGCAAACCGGATAGAGTAGATGAAAAATTCCCAAGACAAAGACAGATAAAGACAAAGCCCCCAGCCCCAAACCCGGAGCCATCAATAATTTTTGCGCCATGGAAAAACGGGAGGCTTTTATACGGCGAAGAAAAGAAAAACCAAGCAAGGACGCCATAAAAAACCAGGCTCCAAAAACCAAAACCGATAGAAAGCTCGTCATAAAAACGCCCGTAAAGGAGCGGAAAGAAAAGGGGCCACTGACCGGAGACCAGGAAAACGAGTGAAAGAATTTTCCCGGGGTCAGAAAAACGCCGGTTTTGCGCTGATACAGCCAAAGAAGAAAAGAAGAAAAAAGAAAAATAAAAACCGTCAGGACATTTCCCAATTTGGCTTTCACGATTTCAGTTTATCATGTTTGTTGTATAATAAGCCGTTATGAAAAAAATTCTCGCCGTTAGCTTCGCCCTAGTCTCCGCTCTCGCTTTTTCCGGTTGTTTATGTTTATTTCATAAGCCCAAACCGCCCAATGGTCACTCAATTTTCATAGACACGGTTCGCAATAAAACCCAACAGTTCGGCCTTGAAGACGCCCTCCAAACCGCCATGCAGAATCAGCTGCTCGATGAGGGCTACAAAATTGGAACCCACGGAAAATCTCAAGGGATACTCACTATTACCCTTGAAACTTATTTGCTCATTCCCACTCAAACCGGAGCGAATTTGGTCCCGACCGCCTATCAGCTGACTATTACCGCTCACGCGGTCCTTAAAGACCCCCAAACAGGGAAAGTTCTCTGGTCAAACAACAATCTTCAAGGAGTCGAGCCTTACGCCGCCTTTAATATGCCGGGCGGCATGACCGAACAACAAGCCCAGGGAGTCATTTGGGATATGATGACCCGCTACATTGTCGCTGGAGTTGACAGCTATTTCACGCCCAAAAAGAAAAAAACAAAAACCCCAGCCTCGGCTACGACAAAATAGCGGAAGGCTCATTTTATGCCCAAAGAACTTTGCTTAGTCACCGGCGGCGCCGGGTTTATCGGTTCCCACCTTTGCGAAGCCCTGCTTAAGAAAGGCAAGAAAGTCCGCATCATTGACAACCTCTCCGCGGGAAAACTTTCCCATATCGCGGCCTTTAAGGACTCGGTTGAGTTTTTCAAAGGAGACATCCGCTCCCTCAATGATTGCCGCAAAGCCGTTAAGAATGTCCATTTTATTTTTCACCAGGCCGCCATGCGCTCGGTCCCCAAATCCGTCGACCGTCCTTTTGACGCCCATGAAAATAACGCGACCGGGACGCTTAATTTGCTGGTCTCGGCAAGAGACGCCAAGGTTAAGCGCCTGGTTTACGCTTCCACCTCTTCCGCCTACGGAGACTGCAAAAAATTTCCGCAAAAAGAAGAATATAAACCCGAGCCCGTGAGTCCTTATGCCGCTTCCAAGCTCGCCGGAGAGCACTACTGCGTTCTTTTTTCCAAAACCTACGGCCTTGAGACGGCCAGCCTACGCTATTTCAATGTCTTTGGCCCCAGGCAAGACCCGGAGTCTCAATACTCGGTCGTCGTTCCAAAGTTCATGGAACTGGCCTGGATGAAAAAGCCGCTAGAAGTTCATTGGGACGGAAAGCAAAGCCGGGACTTCACTCATATCGAAAACGTGGTTCAAGCCAACTTGCTCGCGGCTTTTTCTAAAAACGGGGCGGGCGAGGTCTTTAATGTCGCCAATGGAGACAGCTATTCGCTTCTCGATTTGATTCATGTCATCGAAAAAATTGTTGGGCGAAAGCTGCCCATCCAGCATCTCCCCAAAAGGCGAGGAGATGTCCGCAAAACCCAGGCCGATATTTCTAAAATCAAGCGTATGTTAGGATACAAGCCTAAAATGAATTTTGAAGAAGGCCTCAAAGACACCTGGAATTATTTCGTCCAAAACTATTTCGCGAAATCATGAAAATTCTCGTGACCGGGGGCTTGGGCTTTATCGGATCAAACTTTATCCGGCATATTCTTTTTGCCGAGAAAAACATTCGCGTCGTCAATCTTGATCTACAAACCTATGCCGGAAACCCTGAAAATCTAAAAGATATCGCGGGAGATGAGCGCTATTTCTGGGTACGCGCCGATATCAGCGACCCGGTTCTAGTGGCCCAGGCCATGGCGGGATGCGACGCCGTCGTTCATTTTGCCGCTGAAAGCCATGTCGACCGCTCCATTTTAGACCCCGGGCCTTTTTTGAAAACCAACGTCATCGGAACCCAGGTCCTTTTGGACGCGGCCAGAGCCGAGAAAGTTGCAAGGTTTATCCACGTCTCAACTGACGAAGTCTACGGCTCCATTCCCGGCAAACATCGCTCAACCGAAAAAGACGGGCTTTTTCCCAACAGTCCCTATGCCGCTTCCAAAGCCGCTTCCGATTGCTTGGCCCGCGCCGCCTTTGTCACTCATCAGCTTCCCGTCATCACCACTCGCGCCTCGAATAATTTCGGGCCCTATCAGTATCCGGAAAAGGCCCTTCCTTTAATGATCACTAATTTTTTAGAGGGAAAGCCTTATCCGCTTTACGGAGACGGGCTCAACATCCGCGACTGGCTTTATGTCAAAGACCACGCGGAAGCTATCGCCTTTCTTCTTCAAAAAGGAACCCCCGGCGAAATTTATAATATCGGAGGAGAAACCTCCCTTAAAAACAAAGAAATGGTCGCCCGAGTCCGCGAAATCATGAAAATCCCAGCCTCTATGGTCACCCGCGTTCCCGACCGCCCGGGGCATGACCGAAGATACGCCCTGAACGATTCCAAATTAAGAAGGCTAGGATTTAAATTTAAATATCCTTTTGAAGAGGCCCTCGCTCAAACGATTGAATGGTATAAAGCCCGCGAGGATTGGTGGCGGCCGCTCAAACAAACGGGCGGCTACGCGGCCTACTATCAAAAGCAGTATAAAAAGGGGACAGTCCCCTTTTCCAGAGCCTCATGATTCAGCCTCAAAGCGCGCCGGCGATTATGACCGGAACCCTCGGACGTCCCTCCGGTTGGATTGAAACCGTGGTCGGGAGTATGTTTTCCGGAAAAACCCAGGAGCTCATTCGCCGTCTGCGTCTGGCCGATATCGCACGGCAAAAGGTGCAGGTTTTTAGTTCGGTTTTAGATGACCGCTACGCCAAGGACCATATTGTCAGCCATGACAAACACAAGATTCCCTGTCTTGCGCTTAAAAAAGCCTCGGAGGTTCTAAAAAAGGTCAACCCTGAGACCCAGGTCGTGGGGATTGACGAAGTTCAGTTTTTTGACGACAAAATCGTAGAAGCTTGTGAAATATTGGCCGACAAAGGCCTTCGCGTCATTGTCGCCGGGCTCGATCAGGATTTTAGAGGCGAGCCTTTTATGGTCACGGCTCGACTCATGAGCCTGTCTGAGTTTGTGACAAAAAATCTCGCTATTTGTTCTGTCTGCGGAAACTTCGCCAATCGCACCCAAAGAACCAGCGTTTCCAAAAAGCTCATTGAGGTCGGCGCGTTGGACAAATACGAAGCTCGGTGCCGTAACTGTTTTCAGCGCCCCAAATAAGGCTTTCCGGAAAAAGGGGACAGTCCCCTTTTTCCGATCAACCGGGTTAAACCCGCCGCAATTTCCGTTGAAGTGGGATCGGCTTTCGCCGCTCGCTCAAAATCATAAAGCCTCTTTTGCGGCGAAGTCTCGATGCTTCCCAAGGCCGCCCAGGCATGAGCCAGGGTCGGTTCAAGCCTCACGGCTTCCAGGAGTTCCTTTTGGACAAATTTTTTTCGGCGGGGATAACCTAAAAACATCGCGATCTGGGCCTCTTCAAAATCATGGTAGGCCCTCAAAAATCTGTCCGGATGCGGATGGGAAAAAAAGTAGATAGATGAACCTTCCCGAGGATTGGAGTAAACCTTTTTAAAGTAGGGGCTGGTCCCGGCCCATTGCTTTTCTCTCGCATAGGTCAGCCTGTCGTATTTGGAATAAAAGCCATCCGGGGTAAAAGGCGCGCTTTCCACATAATGAAAATTCTGGGATATCAACAAACGAATCCAGTTGTCGCGATTATTGGCGACCGCGCTGATGGCGTAACGCCGGGCGCCGAGCAAAAATAAGCCGCCATCGTAAGTGTCAATCCGCGCGGACTTGGGAGTATGACTTCGGGTCCATGAAAGAGTCTCGGCGAAAACAAGCGGGCTTTTTCTCGGAAAAGAGGACGCCAAGAGGCGATCCATCACGAGAGAGCGAAAAATGACGAGGCCGCCCAAAACAAAAGCCAGATTCCGGACACGGCTTTTAGTCTCTCCTAAAAAACCCGCCACGACAAATATCCATATCAGGGGAATCAAGGGAATCGAATAGCGAGCGGAAACCGAAGGCCATAGAGAGTGAAGCAGCGTCAATAAAATCGCATAGAGGGCAATGGAGAAAACAAGCGGTTGGAGTTTCGGGTTTTTCATCAGCTTCTCAACTCCCCTGGCGAAGAGACCGATGAGAACAAGCCCCAAAGCGCAACTCATCCAAAGTGGAAATGAAGCCCAGGACCGATTGAGAGCGCCCAAGGGCCCCGCTCCCCACAAAGCGGACACAACCTCGGTCATATGCTTAAAAGGGTTTCCCTTATTTTGCGGCAAGGCGGCTTCCGAAAGCCAATTACTCATATAGCCTGTCGAGGTTCCAGAGAGAAAGTGATTTCTTAATAGCCACAAGCCCATGGGAATCAAGGATAAAAAACCAAAAACAAACGCTTTTCTCCAATTGAACCGCAGAAAAATTAAAACCGCAAGGCAAAAAACAAGAATAACCCCATGCGGTTTAATCAGCGGAGAAAGAGCGGCTAGTGGAATCCAATAAAAAACTGACTCTTCCTTCGCGCGGAAAAGAGCGTAAAAAAGAATCAACGACACGGCCAAATACGCCGTGTCCAAAAAAACCGCCCCGGAATAAAAAAGAAGAACCGGGCTCAAAGCGGTCAAAACAAAAACCCCAAAAGACGCCTCGGGAGTTAAGAGCTCAAGCGCTAAGCGCCAGGAAAAATAGAGAGCCAGGGATGTTTGAAAAAGACCTATGAGAAAATAATAGTTCCAGTGACTGCCTAAAAAATGAACCGGCAAGGCGAGCAAAAGAGGGTAGCCCGGAAGGGGATCCGTAATCGGTATTCCCATGAGGGGCAAGCGAAATGAACCTCGCCAAAGAGATTTCGCTAGCAGAATAAAGAGCGGCTCATCGCTAAAACCCCCCAGGGAGTGGTGATAGGCCGCGGAAAAATATAAGAGGGCGGCAAAAAAAATGAAAACCCAAGTTCCAAATCTTGCCGCTCTTCGCGCTAAATCAAATCTTGAATTTCCCTCCACTCTTACTCCTAAAAAAACGAGGACCGCCGTTTAGGCGGTCCTCAAACAAAGATATTTAAGACTGGCTCAACTGCCCGCAGGAACGATGGGTTGGCATTGCTGGCTTCCAGCCGATGTGCAACTCACGGAAGGAGATGTATCCGCTGTACCTTGAATGTGGGTATAAGTAAGCGTATAGCAACCGTAGGTGCTGGCAGACGGACAAGGAGAGTTTCCCGCTGCGCTCCGCGTCAAAGTAATGACATATTGGGTTCCGCCGCTGGCAGTGGCGTTGCCGGAAAAATATTTCATCTGGGTACAGGTCGCATCCATGGGATAAGCGCTATTATAAGTCGCGGGAGCGTTTGAAATAGTCGCGTTAGCGTATTGGGTTTGACCTAGATAGTAGCGAGATTCCGCACCGCGTAAGATATCCAAGCATTGCATCGCTTCGGCCAAGCGGCCTTTCTCAATGACCGCGAAGTACTGAGGAATCGCGATAGCGGCCAGGATTCCGATGATCAAAACGACGACCAAGAGTTCGATTAAGGTAAAACCGGCCTGGCCCGCGCGTCTTAAACCTAATTTTTGTTTCATATTCCTCCCCGTTTTTTTATTTTAATTGGTAATCTCATGACTACACGATAGTATAGCACAAAAATTAAAAAAATTCTTATTCGCAATTTTTAATCAAAAGAATCTCTCAAAATAAGCTAGAATAATCCCCAGATTTATTCATTGCGTTAAAAAGGAGAAAAATGAAAAACAAAAGAACTTTCGTCCTACGCCTGACGGTTTTCGGTTTCTTTGTCTCGGCTTTTGTCTTGTCTCTGCGCCCCGCTTTTGCCGAGCAGTGGAACGTTTTTGACCCACGCGCGATGGCCATGGGTGGAACCGGAGTCGCAAGTTCAAACGGCGCGGTCGGCGATTACTGGAACCCGGCGACTTTAGGAGAAGCCGATAATCCTTCAGGCTTTCAATTGCCGGTCGGCGCGCACGCCAATATCGCGGGCGATGTCTTGCAAGGCGCCAGCGATCTCCAAAATATTTATTCGAGTTGCGGTAGCGGACAAGGCGGAGCCTTCTGTTTGGCCTTGAGCCAATCCCAAATTCAAACGGGTTTAAACGAGTTGACCGGGCCCGGAAACGGCGCATTGGCTAATGCCGGCGCCGGAGCGGATTTTAAATTCGGACACCTCGCCTTTTTCGTCAACGAATTGGCTTATGGCGGCGCCCAAGGAGAACTTAACGGCGTAACCGCAAGTCAAATCTATAATCACATTGCCAATGGAGCTTATTTAAGCAACAACCCTTATCTGGCCGCACGCGCCTTATCAACCACGGAGGTGGGCTTCGGCTATGGACATGAACTTCCCTGGGTACCCGGGCTTTCCGTTGGAGGAAATCTCAAAGCCATCATGGGTTACACCGGTTACGACAACAACTGCCTTTTTACCTCCAACGCCAACATGGCTGGTTGTTCCAACGCTAACGGCGGAGGGAAGCTCGCGCTTAAAAACGCGCTTCAAGAAAGCGTGGCCCCCGCCGTTGATTTGGGAGCTTTGTGGGATGTGGACCAGGCTTTTAAATGGATGCCGTTTCACCCTAAAATTGGAGTCACTGGCCGCGATATCAATGACCCCACTTTCGCGCTTTCCCCAACCGCCATCGCCGAAGGAGCTCCGGGACAAATGGCCTTGGGAGGCAATGTTCGCGCCGGAGTTGAAATTAGTCCCTTTCACTGGTGGAATATCTCCGCCGATTGCGATTTAACCAGAAACACAACCTTGGTGGACGGACTTTTGTATCAGATGGCTGGAATCGGAACGGAAGTCAATGTTTTCAATCGTCCCTGGATGAATCTGGCTCTTCGCGCGGGGCTTGAACAAAATCTCGCGGCCCCGTCATCCGATTTAATCGCGACCGGAGGCTTTGGGCTCAACATCTTCCATTTGATGATTGATTTGGGCGTTCAGATTACCCCTCAGATGCAATACATTAATACCAGTTCGAGCGGAAGCGGCTCACAACAGATTCCCTCAGATATCGCGGGTTCTTTTCAAATCGGCCTGATGTTCTAAAAAAGGGGACTGTCCCCTTTTTGCTAAAATAGAGCGTGGCTTTTCCTCAAACCCGCCTGCGCCGTTTGCGCCAAACGCCGCCCCTTCGGCGTTTGATTCGAGAGACGAATTTAAACCCGGCCGATTTGGTCATGCCCTTCTTTGTCTGTCCCGGCAAAAACGTTGAGACGGAAATCTCCTCCTTGCCCGGCCAATACCGCTATTCAATAGACGCCCTGGTCAAAGCCGCGGGCGAGGCCGTCAAGGCCAAGATAGGAGGAGTAATTTTATTTGGCCTTCCTGAAAAAAAAGACCCGCTTGGAAAAGGGGCCTACGCTAAAAATGGCGTCGTTCAAACGGCGGCAAGAGCTCTTAAAGACCGCTATCCCGATTTGTGCCTTATCGCGGATCTTTGCCTTTGCGAATACACCGATCACGGGCATTGCGGCATTTTAAAAGGAGATCAGATTTTAAACGACGAAACTGTGGAGCTTTATGCTCAGACGGCCGTGTCCCAGGCCGAGGCCGGTTTTGACCTCATTGCGCCTTCGGGCATGATGGACGGCCAGGTTTCGGCCATTCGAAAAGCCCTGGACTCATTCGGCTTTGAGATGACGCCCATCTTGGCCTATGCCGCGAAAACCGCTAGCGCTTTTTACGGCCCGTTTCGGGACGCCGCGGGTTCCGCTCCCAAATCGGGAGATCGCCTGAGCCATCAAATGGATTTTTCCAATTCGCGGGAAATGATGCGGGAAATTTCTTCCGATATCGAAGAAGGAGCCGATATCGTGATGGTCAAACCCGCTCTTCCCAATTTAGATATTCTTAAAGAAGCGCGCTCAAGGTTTGACTGGCCGCTTGCCGCTTATCAGGTTTCCGGCGAATACGCGATGATTAAGGCCGCCGCCAAAAACGGCTGGGTTGATGAAAAAAAGACGGCCCTGGAATCTTTGACCTCGATCAAGCGCGCGGGAGCGGATTTTATCCTCACCTATTTTGCCATAGAGGCGGCCCGATGGATTCAGGACAAATAAGGCGTTCAAAAACCCTGTTTAAGCGGGCGCAAAAGGTTTTGGTTGGCGGCGTCAATTCCCCGGTTCGGGCCTTTAAATCGGTTGGCGGAACTCCGCGTTTTGTTTCTCGCGGACGCGGAAGCAAAATCTGGGACGCGGACGGAAACCGCTATATTGACTATTGCCTTTCCTGGGGTCCCTTGATCTTGGGCCATGCCCGACCCGAAATGATCCGCGCCGCCCAAAAGGCCGCGGCCCTGGGAACCAGTTTTGGAATTCCGACCGAAAAAGAAATTGAGCTGGCCGAACTCATAAGGCAAGCTTTTCCCGGTATCCAGAAACTTCGCCTGACTAATTCCGGGACAGAAGCGGTCATGACGGCTTTGCGCTTAGCCCGGGCCGCAACCCGGCGCGATTTTATCGTCAAATTTTCCGGCGCTTATCACGGGCATACGGACAGCCTCTTAGTCCAGGCCGGAAGCGGGCTCACGACCTTAGGAAGCCCGGATTCAGCCGGAGTCCCCAGGGCTTTTGCCGAGACGACTTTAAGTCTTCCTTATAATAACGTCTTATCCACGGAAAAAGCGTTTCAAAAATGGGGGAATAAAATCGCGGCGGTGATTGTGGAACCGGTGGCCGGAAACATGGGGGTCGTTTGTCCGGAAAAGGGTTTTTTGGAGAGTTTGCGGAAATTGACGAAAAAATACGGCGCGCTTTTAATTTTTGATGAAGTCATCACCGGCTTTCGCTTCGGCTTTTGCGGCGCGCAGAAAATTTTTGGGATTACCCCTGATTTGACCTGCCTTGGGAAAATCGCGGGCGGAGGTTTTCCGCTCGCGGCTTTGGGCGGAAGCCGGGAGATTATGGACTTACTTGCGCCCGAAGGCCCCGTCTATCAAGGAGGAACTCTTTCGGGAAACCCGGTCGCGGTTTCCGCCGCCCTTGCGACTCTAAAACTTCTCAAAAAAGAAAATCCCTATCCCGCTTTGCGTCAAAATACCCAGAAATTGGTAGACGGCTTTAAAGAAGAATTTTCCCGCTCAAGGATTTCCGCTTGCATTAATTCTTTCGGGTCCATGTGGACTATTTTTTTTGCCGAGGGTCCCATTAGGGATTATGATTCGGCCAAAAAATGCGATACCCAGAAATACGCGCGGTTTTTTCATTCCCTTTTAAATGAGGGGGTTTATTTCCCGCCGGCGCAATTTGAGGCCTGCTTTTTGTCCTTGGCGCATACAAAAGAGGATATTTCCAGAACCCTCCGAGCGGTAGCTCGCGTAGCTTGGACAAATTGTAAATATAATTGACAATTTGTCCAATTTCTGTTACCCTTAAACCATGATTGCCAGGACGATTCTCTCTTTCGTCAAAAAATCAGCGGCTCGCTATCCCGTGATAGCCTTGGTGGGGCCGAGACAATCGGGCAAGACGACTCTGGCTAAACTCGCCTTTCCCAGGAAGCCTTATTTTTCCTTTGAGAACCCGGATACCCGCGCCTACGCTCTCGGCGATCCGCGAGGTTTCCTCGCGGAAATTCCGCGGGGCGCGGTTTTAGATGAGATACAGCGAGTTCCGGAACTCCTCTCTTACATTCAACAGATCGTCGATGAGAGTTCCAAAAGCGGGCTTTTTATTTTGACCGGTTCCAATCACTTTTTAATGATGGAGAAAATGGGCCAATCGCTGGCGGGGCGCGCGGCTATCCACAAAGTTTTGCCTTTATCCCTGGAGGAATTGCGGCTTTCTGGAAAAATCGCCGGGACTCTCAACGAAACATTGTATCGAGGAGGATATCCCAGGATTTACGATCGACGTCTTAACGCCACGGACTGGCTACGCGACTATACGGAGACTTATTTGGAGAGAGATGTTCGGCTTCTTAAGAATATAGGCAATCTTTCTAACTTCCACCGCTTTTTGCGCGCGTGCGCGGCTCGCGCGGGGCAACTTCTTAATCTCTCATCCCTGGCCGATGATTGTGGCATAACCCATAACACCGCGCGGGCCTGGATTTCCATTCTGGAGGCGAGTTTTCTGGTTTTTCTCTTGCCTCCTCATTACCGAAACTTCAACAAGAGGCTCAAAAAGTCCCCGAAACTTTACTTTTATGATAGCGGGCTCTTGTGCTATCTTCTCGGAATTACCAGTCCCGCGCTTTTGGCCGCCCACTCCTTGCGCGGAAGCATTTTTGAGAATTTGATTATTGGAGAACTCATGAAGCGTTCCCTCAACGAGCGGACGGAGTCTTCTCTCTTTTTTTGGCAGGATAAGTCCGGGCGGGAAGTGGATTGCTTGATAGAAATATCGGAGAAACTGGTCCCTGTCGAAATTAAATCCGGACAGACGATTTCCGCGGACTATTTTAGAAACCTTGTTTATTGGAGAAGCTTGGCGAGGGCGAGCGCTCAGGATGCGTTTGTGGTCTATGCGGGAGGGGAAAATCAAAAACGAAGTCAAGGGCAAGTTCTTGGATGGCGCTCCATTGGGAAAATTCCCCTTTCGTCGGGCGATTTGGTTTCATGAATTGAAATGAATATAATGAACGAAAGGAATTGGCATGGATTTCTTGTCTCGCTTTTACTCTTCTTCCATAGGCCGTAAATTTTTTGTCGCGGGCGCGGGGTTGTCTTTGTGCGGCTTTCTCATCCTTCATCTTTCGGGAAACCTTTTAATTTTTAAGGGCCCCGGCGCGTTTAACCATTTCGCCAAGACCCTGGACTCAAACCCTCTGATTTTACCTGCCGAGCTCATATTAGCCGGGTTCTTTCTTCTCCATATCGTCATTGCCTTAATTGTCCGCTATCACAACTACCAGGCGCGCCCCATCGGATACGCTCGCTATTCCGTCAAGGGCGGACGGACCTGGGGTTCAAGGACGATGACCGCGACCGCCTTGATCGTTTTGGCCTTCTTAGTCATCCATTTGAAGGATTTTCGCTTCGGAAATAGAAGCGAAGGAGTTTATCAACTGGTCGTCTCTTGTCTCAAAAATCTCTATTACGCGGTTTTCTATATTCTGGCGATGCTTTCTTTGTCTCTTCATTTAAGCCACGGCTTTCAAAGCGCGTTTCAGACCTTTGGCCTTAACCATCCGAAATACACGCCGGCTATTAAAGCCTTGGGATATTTATTTGCCCTCGTCATCGGCCTGGGTTTTGCCTCGATCCCTTTGTGGATTATGATGGGGTGGATAAAATGAGTCTTGATTCCAAAATTCCCGCGGGTCCCATTCAGGAAAAATGGGATCGCCACCGCTTTGACTTAAAACTCGTCAATCCGGCGAACAAAAGAAAATTTGAGATTTTGATCGTGGGAACGGGTCTTGCCGGTTCTTCGGCGGCGGCGTCTTTGGCGGAACTGGGATACCGGGTCAAGGTTTTCTGCCTTCAAGATTCGCCAAGGCGAGCCCATTCCATCGCCGCCCAAGGCGGAATTAACGCGGCTAAAAATTACCCCAACGACGGGGATTCTATCTGGCGGCTTTTTTATGATACGGTCAAAGGCGGAGACTTCCGCGCCCGGGAAGCCAATGTCTATCGCCTCGCTCAAATTTCTTCTCATATTATTGACCACTGCGCGGCTTTGGGAGTTCCGTTCGCGCGCGAATACGGCGGAACCCTGGCCAACCGCTCTTTTGGCGGCGCCCAGGTCTCCCGCACTTTTTACGCGCGCGGGCAAACAGGGCAGCAGCTTTTGCTGGGGGCTTACTCCGCCTTGATGCGGCAGGTGGGACAAGGTTCGGTTCAAATGTTTCCCCGCCGGGAAATGATGGACTTGATTGTTTCGGGAGGAGCCGCGAGAGGCATTGTCTGCCGAAACCTCGTCACCGGAAAAATGGAGTCTTATGCCGGGGACGCGGTGCTTATGTGCTCGGGCGGATACGGAAACGTTTTTTATCTTTCCACCAATGCCGCGTCTTGCAATGTCGGCGCGACCTGGCGGGCGCATAAAAAGGGCGCTTATTTCGCCAATCCCTGCTTTACTCAAATTCACCCGACCTGCGTTCCTGTTTCGGGCTCTCATCAGTCGAAATTGACCTTGATGAGCGAATCTTTAAGAAACGACGGGCGCGTCTGGGTTCCCAAAGACCCGAAAGACAAGCGTTCGCCGGATCAGATTCCGGAAGCGGATCGCGATTACTATTTGGAACGCCGCTATCCCAGTTTCGGCAATCTCGTTCCCCGGGACGTCGCTTCCCGCGCGGCCAAAGCCATGATTGACGAAGGCCGCGGCGTTGGGCCCACCGGGCTTTCAGTCTATCTTGATTTTTCAGACGCCATTAAGCGCCTGGGAGAATCTTCCATTCGCGAAAAATACGGAAATCTCTTTGACATGTATTACCACATCACCGATGAAAACCCCTATCGCGTTCCGATGCGGATTTACCCGGCGGTTCACTACACCATGGGCGGGCTGTGGGTGGATTATAATTTAATGACGACGATCCCGGGTCTTTTCTGCCTGGGAGAGGCCAATTTTTCCGATCACGGGGCCAATCGTTTGGGAGCTTCCGCTTTGATGCAGGGTTTGGCCGACGGATATTTCATTATTCCTTATACCTTGGGCGGCTATCTGGCCCAGGCCAAACTCCCCAAGCTCGACGCTTCAGCCGCGGAATTTAAGGAAGCGGAAATTCTGGCGACGGAAAAAATTAAGAAGCTTTTGGGAATCAAGGGGAAAAAGACCGCCGCTGATTTTCATAAGAGCCTTGGGAAATTGATGTGGGATGATTGCGGAATGGCGAGAAATGAAAAGGGTCTCAAGAATTTATTGTCTAAGATTCCCGAAATGCGCGAAGAATTCTGGAAAAATTTGACGGTCACGGGCTCCGGCGAAGAGCTCAACCAGGCCCTGGAAAAAGCCGGGCGCGTCGCCGATTATCTGGAATTTGCCGAGCTCTTAGCGAAAGACGCTCTTCACCGGGAAGAATCCTGCGGGGGACATTTCCGGGAGGAGTATCAAACCCCGGACGGGGAAGCGAAAAGAGATGACGAAAAGTTTTCCTACGCCGCGGCCTGGGAATTTACGGGAGTTGGAAAAGAGCCTTCCCTCCACAAAGAGCCCTTGACCTTTGATTCGGTTCATCTCGCGCAAAGGAATTATCAATGAAATTTTTTCTGGAAGTGTGGCGGCAGAAAAATGCCAAGGTTCAAGGCGGGCTCGTTCGCTATGAGGTGGTCGGGATCACGCCCGAGATGTCCATTCTTGAAACCCTGGATGTTTTAAACGAGCAGCTCCTTGAAAAAAATGAAGAACCGATCGCTTTTGATTCCGATTGTCGGGAAGGGATTTGCGGAATGTGCAGTTTGGTCATCAACGGTTATCCGCATGGACCGGAAAAAGCCTCGACCAGTTGCGAACTAAGAATGCGCCATTTTAAAGACGGGCAAACGATTATTATCGAGCCCTTTAGAGCCAAAGCTTTTCCCGTTCTCCGCGATCTGGTGGTGGACCGTTCGGCTTTCGACCGCGTCATGGCCGCGGGCGGCTTTATTTCGGTCAACACCGGAAACGCGCCGGATGCGAATTCCATTCTTATTTCCAAGAAAACCGCCGATAAGGCGATGGACGCGGCGGCTTGCATCGGCTGCGGGGCTTGCGTCGCGGCTTGCCCGAACGCGGCGGCAATGCTTTTTGTCGCGGCTAAAATTTCCCATCTGGCCTTGATGCCCCAGGGAGCGTCGGAAAGAGACGAGCGCGTCTTGAATATGCGGGCCCAGATGGACAAAGAGGGCTTTGGGCATTGCGCGAATGAATACGCCTGCGAGGCGGCTTGCCCCAAGGAAATCAAGGTTTCTCATATCGCAAAGCTTAACCGGGAATTTCTGCGAGCGGTTTTCTGTTCCGACAAGTAATTGAACCTCAACGAGCGTTTTGACGTTTCTGAATCCAAACAGAAAGCCCTCCTTGAAAAAATAAAGCTCTTGGGAATCGACGTTCAGAAAATTGAGGAAAACTTCGTTCGCGGGGGCGGGAAAGGCGGGCAGAAAATCAATAAAACTTCTAATTGCGTCCAGTTGTTTTACCCCCCGCTTCAAATTTCAGTCCGGGTTCAGCGGGAAAGAAAAAGGTCTCTCAACCGCTTCCTGGCCCTGCGGGAGTTAGTGGATCAAATTGAAATGCGCGCGTCTCCGGAGACTTCCGAGAGACTCAAGGCCTATCAAAAAATCCGCAAGCAAAAAGACCGCCGCGAAAGACGCGCGCGAGAAGGAGAAAAAGATCGGGGTACTCAGGCTTGAACTGAGAACCTCCTGGTCCCAAACCAGGCGCTCTGCCAATTGAGCTATACCCCGTCTCACTTTACTCCATTATACAATCTTCCGCTTGCCGTCCTATCTTTAAGAGCTCTCGCCCTTTTCGGCCAATAAAAAGCCCCGGTCAAAAACCCCGGGGCTTAATGGACGGAGAGATTTAGAAGCTGGCGGATTGAATTGGCTGTCCGAAAGCCGTTCCCCCCACAGAACCACTAACAGATCCATTGTTATCCGTTACGCTTATATTTATATTAGTTGTACCCGACAAATTGATGCCGCTACCCGATACGCTAAGAGGGCTCCCAGTAAAATTCAGAGAACCATTCATCTCGAACGGACCACCAGTATTTGTCGATTCACAAATCGTGAAATTTTTTCCACTTTCAGGAGCAGCAAAGGAGAGTGTCCCATTAAAGGTATAACCATTAATAGTACAACTACTCATAATCTCGCTGAAACTCATCGTGATCGTCTGCTGGTTATTTGAACTTGTGGTTCCATCAGGAGCGGTACAGCTTCCAGAAACGATGCTTGGGGATGGATTAGTAGGGGATAGCGTCATATTTGAACCACAAGGACTAGTAAATGCGTGAGGTCTCAGGGAAGCTACATGGACACCATTAGATAATACCCCCGCGCCGCCATTAAAGGCCCCTGATGAAAGAGCTCCAGTAGCCCCTGCCAACGACCCACTTGACGAACTTGTGCTGCTCTTGTGGCACGCGGCAAGGCCCAGGGCCACGATGGCGGCAAAACCCGCCAGATAAAACGCCGACTTTTTCATTTTCATTGTCTTTAATTTCTCCTTACGAATCATCTTTCGTCTTCGGCGCCGAGCGCCGAACGTGGAAATAGGCTACAAAAAAACCATCTTCCCGTCAATAGAAATTTAATTAATGACGCAGATCATAATTTGAGGGACACATTAATTTGAGGGACACATCACTTAATCTTCATTCTGGTATACATAAGTCCATTTTATTGAAAAAAATGGACTTTGCGTGAACAAAATTTTTGCGCTGAGCGACCAATTAAGTGACGTGTCCCTAGAACTCTACTGCCAGAAAAATTTAAGGCTGGAAACTTTGCTTTGGCAGCCGTAACCGTTTAAGGTTCCCACCAGGGTGCTGGGGGACGGCGCGGTTTCATAGGACACGCCGCTAGCCGTCAAATTAATCGGCCCGTATTGACCGCCGACGGAATTACAGGAAGCGTTAAGACCGTTTCCGGAAATCGTGAAAGTGGAGCTTGTGAGCGTGTAAGCTCCGGTGAGAGAGATGTCCGTGGAATTAGCCTGAAGCGAGCATTCCGAAAGAACAGAAGAACCCACGCCAAACGCCACGCTTCCATTAAAGGTATATCCCCCATAGCTACAATTTTGAAAGTCCAAGCTCATCGTGCTCGACGTATAGGTTTGAACCCCAATGTAACTGGAGGAAGGGCATTGAGACGGCGGGCCGCCCGTCACAAAATTGCCTGTCGGAGTTGGGACAGGAGAACAACCAGGCCCAATGGGGGGGAAACTACTACTTCCCTGAACCCCGTTTAAAGCCAAAATCGCCAAATCATTGAGGGCCCCAGGTAAAGAACCGCTGGCTGAAGAAGAAGAGCTCTTATGGCATGCGGCGGCCAAAAGCGCCATTCCCAAACACAAAAAGCCCGCAACTCTTTTTTTCATCCCAGGGTTCTCTCCCCTTAGTTTAACAGCCCGCTTAAGACTTCGCAAGGGGATAAAATTTTAGGGGCAAGTGACGTCAAAAGAACTCTTAAGAACGGTCTTTCCGTCCAAAACGGCTTTCGCCTTCCAATGCCCAGCAAATTCTTCTCCCGGCTCCTGCCCTGAGGCGAAGAAAATATCCACGACGTCGGCATCGGGAACGTGAAAAGTGAGGTACGCCGGAAAACGCCTTTGTCCCGGCGGAATTTTAGGAACATAAAGCTTTGTCGAATCCTGAAGCGTCCCATCCGGGCGCGTCCAGTAAAACCAGAAACTATGTTTTCCGTAAATTTTCCTGGGAAGCCTTAAAAAAGCGTAGACCGTGTCGGTCTTGCAGTCAAATTTTTTATCGGGCAGGCGCCCGGTCGCGATTTTACTGAAATAGAGAGGAGAAAGCTTGGGCTTTTGAGGCTGAGCCGTGGGTTTGGGAGAAGCCGCTAAAAATAAAAAAAGAAGCGGCCCTAGCCCCAATGACCTTCCCCCCAAAAACGCGGCGCGTTTGTCGTCCATGAATTAAGTATAACAACTTTTAATTTGCTAGTCTAAAAGAGTTAGGACTATCTAACTCTTTATGCTTTATTCCTGGCGTTTTGTCTTTTCTCTTTTGGGCGCGGCTTGTTTTGCCGGGTTTTTCGGCGCGCTTTTGGGCGTCGGCGGCGGCGTCTTCATCGTCCCGATTATGGTCCTCATGTTTCACCTGCCCGTCAAAATCGCCGTTGCGGCCTCCATCGTCAGCGTCATTGCGACCTCAAACGCCGGCGGGTCTTCTTACGTCGATCAGAGAATTACCAATCTTCATCTGGCCATGTTTCTTGAAATCGCGACTACGATAGGCGCTTTGTCGGGAAGTCTTTTAGCTCTTTATCTCAAAGAGTGGATTATGCTCATTATTTTTTCACTCATGCTCGCCTACATGGCCTATACCGCTTTCATCACCCGAAACGTGGATGATCACCGCATCGCCGCGGGTAATTACGATGATGTCAAGCAAGACCGCCTGTCGGCTTATCTCAATTTAAAAGGCGATTATTATGACGAGGCCGCGCAAAAAACGGTCGCCTATACCATCACCAATGCTCCGATAGGAGCCGCCATTTCCTATCTGGCGGGCTTGGCCTCGGGACTTTTGGGGGTGGGCGGAGGGGTTCTCAAAGTCTCCGCGATGAACCGCTATATGAATGTTCCCATGAAGGCGGCGGTGGGAACCAGCAAACTGATGATTGGGGTGACCGCGGCGGTCAGCTCCATACTCTTTTTCATGGCGGGCCTCATTCACTTTTACGTCGTCGCCCCCATCGCCATAGGAACGACCGCCGGCGCGACCGTGGGCACCATGGTCATGAACCGCCTCCACAGCGCCATGCTTAAATGGCTGTTCGCGGTTTTAATGGTTTATCTCAGTTACGGCATGCTGACCAAAGCCCTGGCCCTCAAATTTGGCTGGCACTTGCCCATTCTCGATTAAAATGACGAAAGAAAATCCCACCCCCGAAGAAATCAAGGAAGCCAACGTTTACAGCGGGGTTTACCGGGTGTTAATGGCGGGGATGTTTGCGAGCACGGCCCTTTTTATCATCGGAGTAGCCTTAGCCCTTCTCCATCCGGTCGTGATACCGCTCGATTCAAAATGGATTTTAGAACAATATCACGCCGGCGTCGTCTTTCAGGGGCTTTTACTGGGAAACCCGGCCTCTTATATGATGCTGGCGACCATCCTTTTGATTTTAACCCCCGTCACCCGCGTTCTCGTTTCCATTTACGCTTTTTGGGTGGACCGGGACTACAAATTTGTCGCCGTCACCAGCGTCGTTTTTCTGGTCATGGCCTTGACCGTTGTTCTCTCCCGCCTCGGCTTGAAATAATTTCTTAAGGCGCGCGCCATTGAGACAACGGCATTACTTCCACGCGCTCATGCACGGGATAACTCTTTTTCCCCGGATAAACGATCCATGCCTGATCTAGACGGAGATCAGACAAGGCAACATGAAGGGATTTGGTCATGACCGGCGCGTCAGCGCATTTAAATTCAACTCCATAGCGGCGCCCCGCATGGAAAAATAGCAAATCAAGTTCCGCGCCCGCATGAGTGCCCCAGTAATAAGCGTTTCGAGGTCCAATGCGGGCCAGGATTTGTTCCATGGCAAAGCCTTCCCATGAAGCTCCGAATTTTGGATGCGCCTCAAGATTGGATTGGCGTTCGATGGAGAGAAGCGCATGAAAGAGCCCGCTATCGCGAATATAAATCTTCGGAGATTTATTCTGTCGTTTGGCGATATTCTCATGCCAAGGCTGCAATTGCCGCATGACGTAAGCGGCGCTGAGTAAATCCAGATAATGCCGGGTCGTTTTTTCATTAACGCCTAAAGAGCGGGCCAACTCCGCCGCGTTCCAGACTTGGCCATGATAGTGCGCCGTCATCATCCAAAATCTCCGCAGAGCCTCCGCGGGGATTCGCAAACCCAGGCGCGGGATATCCGTCTCAAGAAAACCGCGAATAAAATCAAGCCGCCATTCAAGGCTTGCTTGATCGCTTGAGGCTAAAAAGGAGCGCGGAAATCCGCCTCTAAGCCACAAGCGCCGCAAGAAACGCTCTCCGGTTTCACTCAAATTGAAACCGGACATATCCACAAAGCCAATGCGTCCAGCCAGGGATTCCGAAGCGTTGCGAAGAAGCTCCGGAGCGGCGCTTCCAAGAATCAGAAAACGCGCGAGTTTTCGCCGCCGGTCCGCCAACGGACGCAAAATCGTAAAAAGCTCCGGCATGCGCTGGATTTCATCAATGATAATAAGCCCGCGAAGGCGTTCTAAAACCAACTCGGGATTAGACAAGCGGGCGCGATCCGCAAAAGATTCCAGATCAAAGAAGTGAACCTCTTTCCGGCGTCCGGCAATTTGCCGGGCCAAGGTTGTCTTCCCGCATTGGCGCGGACCAAGAACGGCGCAGATGGGATTGCGCTCAAGGGCGCGTTTGGCGGCCGCTTCGTAGAATGGACGCTTTAGAATCATTATATCCTTGTAAATCCGTATACAGTATACATATTTTCAAGGACATAAAAGTCGCAAACCTCAAGAAAATATCCGCAAATCCTGATTAACTCAGCAACTTGATAAAGGCCTTAATTGCCTGAGAAACGCTCTCTAAAGCCTTAAGGTTTCCATACCTTTTCGCCGTATTGATGAGAGCGGATTTAGCCGCAAACGGAACCGTTTCTCCGGAAACCGCAAGCCCCGCTTTTTGCGCGGCCTGAATCATCAACGCCGCCGCTCCCGAGACGTGAGGCGCGGCCGGAGAAGTGCCGGAAACGTAATCGTAGGGAGCAGGCTCCACCGCGTAAAAATCTTCTGGAAGCTGGGCCGCGGCTTTAATATTGACGCCAAAGGCGAAAATTTCGGGCTTTTCATCCACCGTTTTATCTTGCGGGTTAAAAACCAAACCATGAGACGAGAAATCCGCCGGCGCGTGGTGATAATCCATGGCGCCGACTGAAATCGCGCTTTTGGATGTGCCCGGAGTTCCCACCTGAAACCCGGCCGGCAAATCAAGCCCTGAGTTTCCGGCGGAAACGACCACGATCACGCCTTTTTTGGAAAGCTCATCCACTTTTTTGGAAATTAAATCCGAAGAATATCCGCCCGCCGCGCCAAGACTCAAGTTGATAATCTGGGCCCCGTCTTTTTCCGCAGCCTCAAGAGAATTAAGAACCGCTTGACTGGTTTCTTCTCCGTCCAAGGTCACTCCTGGAAGAGCGGTGTTGGAAAGAGCCTGGTATGAGAGAATTTCGGCATCCGGCGCGATGGCATGAACAATATCGGCCATGGGAGTCGCGTGGTCGCCCTTGGCATGGTCGCCCCGATCGCGGGTAAAATTGACGACCTTGGAAACGGCATTGGCCAAATCGGGATGCTCGGGATCAACCCCGTTGTCAATCACGGCGACCTTAACCCCTTTTCCGGTCAAGCCTTTCTTCCACAAGGCGGGAATTCCCATTCTCCACAAGCTCTCGCCCAGGGGAAACGAACGCACCAGGGCCTCGGCCACCGAGGCCTCGACCTTGCGGCGATGGAGTTCTTTTAGGAGAACCGGAAGTTGATCATGAGTCACGCTAATCATCTGGGTCTGGCCTTGAATGGCAACAGGCTTTCCTGTCGCTGACAGAAGCGAGAAAAGCAAGGATTGAATCTCCTTGGCTTGCTCCGCCAGTTTTTTCTGATTCTCCGGAGACGCGGCCTTGAGTTCTTCTTGTTTCTTTTTATAGGCCGCAAAGGTTTCCGTTAAAATATCCCTGATGATTTTGGTCGGGCGCTTTTCCTCAGGGATCGGAACCAAATGGGCCGGGCGATCTCCTTTCAATGCAGGCTCCAATAAAATATTCCGCGCGCGCAAGACCAAAGCTTGTCTCCATTCCGGATAATCATGTCCGGAAGAAACCTTGCTTCTGAGAAGACGATGCCGCGCGTAGAGGCCGGGCGTGGCCGGGTTGAGGCTGTAATGAGTGGCAAATTCCGCCAAAGACACCGCCTGGTCGAGTTGCGACTGCGTCATGCGGCTTAAGATTTGCGGGTCCGCTGTCACTAAGGGTTTCAAAATTTCATGAAGGGCGATTCCCAAATCCGTGGCTTGCCCGCCCATGCGGTAGAGTTTCGCGTATCTCAAATAACGGCCTTTAACCGCGATGGAATTGGGAAGACCCCACGACTCCAAATCCGTCCCGGCCTCAACCGAGCTTTTCAAAAGGGCCATCAAGGCGGCCTGTTCAGTTTGATCCGGAGAAGCCGAATCCAAGGCATTCGCGCTTAAATTTTCGCCGTCAAAAAGGACGCCTGCGGAATTGTCTTGAGCGGAAAAAGAAGCGGCGGTTGATTTCTTGAAAACAGATTTAAGCGCCGAAAGAATCGAAAATTTTTGACCCGCGCGGTTTTGAAGTTCTTTCTTTAAAGAGGATTTTTCCGCGATTGGAGATTCCTGGTTGAGTTCGATTGGATTTTTGACGGCAAACTTTTTTTCTTTAATCGAAGACAAACTCTCCGGCTGGAAAACGTCCTTTGGAATTTCCACATTTAAATTAAAGGAACCAGGAAGCGGGTTTTCCTCGTTTAAATTTTGAAGGGTGGAAAAATGATCGACAGACGGAATCGCTTCGGGCGCGGAAACGCCTCGATCCGCGGAGAAATTTGCCGCGGCGAAAGACAGTTGCGGAATTAATAGCGCGGCGCACAACAAGGATGATAAATTTTTCTTCATTGCAGATGATTTCACGTTCGGCTCCTTTTTGTTTCCTTCTGATTTAAGCGATACGCTATTATAAAGCTCTTGAATATCGCTGCCTAGGGTCTAAAGACCTATATCGCTTCTAGGTATTTAGACCTAAAAATTTCTAAAATAAATGAGTGGAACTTCCCCGTCCCTTGTCTCACTCCTCCATCAGTCTCTACGAGGAATGCCCGCAAAAATACAAGTTTCGCTACATCGACAAGATTCCGGAAAAGCCCAAGCACTTTTTTTCCTTTGGAAGCAGCGTTCATGAAGCGCTTGAATTTTTTTACGGAGTTAAGACTCTTCCCGCGCCGAGCCTTGAAGCGGTTTTGAGTTATTACCGGGAACATTGGATTTCCGCCGGATATAAAGACAACGTTCAGGAACAAGAATATTTCGCGGACGGAGAAGACATTCTCAAACGCTTTTATCAAAAACACATCGCGGACTTTCAAATTCCATTCTTCGTCGAATACAAATTTGATTTCAAGGTTGACGGGGTTCCCATCACCGGAAGAATTGACCGCATCGACAAAACCCCCGATGGCAAGCTTTCGGTCACCGATTACAAAACCGGAAAAGCCCTCGAAAAAGAGCGGGTTCTAACCGACGGGCAGTTGACTCTCTATCAAATCGCCTGCGAGGAACTCTTGGGCGCGCCCGTCTCAAGACTCTCTTTTTATCATCTGCCGACGCTCAAAGAACAGGTCATCGAACGCCATACGGAAGAGATCGTTTCGGACTTGCGGAAAAAAATCACGCGCGTTGCCTCTTCCATTTCCAAAGAGCTTTTTGAACCCTCTCCCTCGGAACAGCGGTGCCGCTGGTGCGATTATAAGCCGCTATGTCCCGTTTACCAAAACACCGGACGAAAAAACGGAACGTCTTCAAAAAAAGCCGCCCCTCAAACTCTCGTCTTAACGGAAGAAGCGGCGGAAGATATTCCCGCGCTGGTTGACCGCTACGGAGAAATGCGCCAAAAAATACGCGCGTCCATGGATGAGGCAGAAGAACTCAAGAAAAAAATCCTGGCCCTGTTCCAGGAAAAGGGTTTTGTCCGCGCCTTTGGAAAAAAATTCGAGGTCAATCTTTTAGAAAAAACGGAATGGGAATTTTCGGATAAAAACCAAGTTCTTGCCGCCCTCAAAAAGGCCGGAATCTATGAGCGCGCCCTCGCCCCCCGTCTGGACCGAATCGTCGAGATTTTAGAAGACGCGGATTTGCATCAGGAACTCAAGGACGAACTTTTGAAACTCTCTCAAAAGACTCAAAAAAAAGATCTCAAGCTCAATCCGCTTTCAGATTAGGAAAATAAGACCGCATTCCCGTAAAATGGGAAAATTCCGCGTCAGCTCTTGAAAAATCTTGCGCCTGATTTGAACCGTTTCTAAATCCCAAACAGAAAAAGCCGGCGTTTTTAGCGGAAGCGATTCCCACGCTTGAGTCTTCAATCGCCAGGCCCTCCTGCGGATGGATTCCCAGGTTCTTCGCGCTTTGAATATAAATCTCCGGGTCAGGCTTGGTTTTATTTTCCACTTCTTCTGCGCTTAAAACCGAAGAGAAATAGGCCTCCAAATTAAAACGTTTAAGGACGCGCAATATCCAACGCTTGGGGGATGAGGAAGCCAGGCCCACCGGAATGCCCGAGTCTTTCATCTCTTTAAGAAATTCGATCAAACCCTCGGCCAAGGACGCCCGGTGATCATAAATTTCAAGAGCGACTCTTTCGCAAGACACGAGAAATTCTTTTTTCGTCTGCTTAAGCCCATAATTTTTGGCGAAATGATGATAGACGTCCTCAACTCCCATGCCGACGATTTCGTGAAAAAGATCCGGCGTCCATCCCGTCAGGAGAGACTCAAAAACCGGGCCCTCCACCTCGCGCCAAAGTTGTTCGCTGTTGACGATCACCCCGTCCATATCGAGAACGACGGCGCGAAAATTAGGGATCGACGGAAATTTTTTGGAAGCGTTCGAGAGTGGCATAAAGCCCGTTTAAGGCGAGAAGTTCCTCATGATTACCGGATTCGGCCAGATTTCCATGATTAAAAACAAGAATCCGGTCGGCATTTTTGACGCTGGAAAGACGGTGGGCGACCGCCAAAGTCGTCTCATTTTTGGAAACGCGCTCCAAAGCCACCTGAACGCTTTTTTCGCTGGCGGTGTCTAAATTCGAGGTGGCTTCATCTAATAAAAGCAAGGAGGGTTTTTTAAGAACCGCGCGCGCGATGGCAAGCCTTTGTCTCTCCCCGCCGGAAAGTTTGAGACCCCGATCGCCGAGTTGCGCGTCAAGACCGTTCTCAAGCCTTTCGACAAAACCATAAGCGTCGGCGATTTTAAGAGCCTCGATAATTTCTTCCTTGGTCGCATGCGGGGTTCCCAAGCTCACGTTGGCAGACACCGTATCATTGAACAAAACCGTTTCCTGATTGACGAGCCCAATTTTAGCCCGCAAGGAAGAGGCAAAATAATCGCGGATGTCTTTTCCGTCAATTAAAATGCGGCCCTCATTGGGGTCAAAGAGGCGAAGCATCAAATAGACCAGGGTCGTTTTCCCGGAACCGCTGGGACCCACGACCCCAATGGTCTGCCCGGCCTCGATTTTAAAACTGACGTTTTTCAAAGCCCAGCGTTCCTGACTCGCGTAGCGAAAGGAAACATTTTCAAATTCAATCGAGGATTTTAAGGATTCAAACCTAAGCGCGTTGGGTTTATCCACGACCGAGGGCTTCTCATCAAACACCTGAAAAATGCGGTCGGAAGAGGCTAAAGCCATTTGAAGCTTGGAGTTAAGTTGCGAGATGTTTTTAATCGGGGCGTAAGCCGCGAAAAAACTCCCCAGGAAAACAAAGAATGAACCCGGAGTCATTTTAAAGGCCAGAATTTCCCGTCCTCCCTGCCAAATGACGGCAGCCATAATCAGGCTTCCCAAAAATTCCATCAAAGGGCCGGACAAAGCCGTCGCGCGAAAGTAGCGCATCATCTGATTGAACAGGGCGTCGTTTTCAACCTGAAAACGGGCAATGGCCCCGGATTCATAATTAAAGGCCTTGACCACGAGCATCCCCTGGAGGCTTTCCTGAAAACGACTATAGAGTTCGCCTATGATTTCCTGGCTTTTGCGACTGGAACTTCGCAATTTTTTTCCAAGAACGGCCAAGACCGCGACGGCAAAGGGAATGGTTAAGAGGGCCGTCAGGGCGAACTGCCAGTGGATGAAAAACATGACGACCAAAAGAATTAAGACCGTCAATGAATCGCGAACCAGATAAAGCGGGACAAATTGAATTCCGTCTTGGACGCGCGTCAGATCGTTGGTGAGCCGGGACAAGATATCCCCGCTTCTGCTTCTCCAGAAAAATTCAAGCGAAAGTTCGTGCAGGTGGCGAAAAAGGTCTTCCCGAATTTCCTGGGTGATAATCTGGCCGAGATAACTCATCAAATAGGCCTGGGCATAGGTGAAAATCATTTTCGCCAGGAAAATGACGGGAATGATGAGGACAACGCCGATAAGAATTCGCGGGTCTTTTTTGATGAAGACGTAATCGACGACGGGTTTGAGCAGCCACACCATCGCGCCATTAAAAATGGCGACAAACACCATGACGACGCAGGCCTGGGCGATGCGCCGGGCATGGGGCTTGAGATAGGGCTTCAGTCGTTTGAGGCTGCGCATGGTTTCCCTTCGTATAAAATCTGGCCATTCTCCAATGAATCTGGAAACGGCACTTCCTCGCCTATGCTCGGTCGGACCCAACCATTTCTGACCGAATATAAATGAGGGAATGCCGCTTCCAAATTCTGTTTAAGAGAGCGGCTTCGTTTAGACTCGGTCATGGAAGCGCTTTTATTATAGCGAAAAACCCCCTCTGGCAAAAAAACAAAAGACCCGCTATCCTTATTATAAGCATGGCCGAAATGAAGATTCCAGAACTTAAAGCGCCCGACAAGGCCTTCCCTCTCTGGGGGCTTGTCTTGTTCATTTTAGGAATCTCGATTTTTTCCTTTTGGTTTAACAACGCCGAGCGTTGGCCGGATTATAAAAAACTCGCCGCACACGGGAAAGCGACCGCCGGCTGGGTAACGGCCAAAGGCCTCAATCAAAGCCGCAAAATCAATTATTCCTTTGCCGCGGATGGGCGCATTTACAGCGGAGTTGGGCGCGCGGGTTTCGATACCCCCGACTTTAAAAATCTAAACAAGGGAGATGAGGTTTTGATTTTTTATCTTCCGGAAAAGCCCGAGACTTCGGTCCTGGGGGATCCGAAATCCCATTTACGGCAACAGAACCGGCTTTTGGCCTTTCTATTTACCTTTATCGCCCTTGCGGCTTTCCTGATTCTCCGGCGGGAATTGAAAAAAGGGGAAGGCCAAGACGATAGGTTTAGCGAATCCAAGATTTGATAAAATAAAGCGTCGGCGAAAAAATCGCGAAAACCCCTTTATTGCGGGATGGTGAAACGGTATCACGGCAGACTCTGAATCTGCTTTTCTAGGTTCGAATCCTAGTCCCGCAGCCAGGTTTTAAAGCCTGGCTGAAAATCCCTTGAAATATCTAGGCCGCGGCAATTAAAGCCTCTTTTTGTTGGCGGGACAAGCGCTTGATTTTGGCTTCGCATATCAGAGCCTCGAAACGGGTCAAGCCGTTTTTGGAATAAAGCAAAAATGCCGGACGGCGGCTTCGGGTGTAAGCGGCGCCGCGGCCCAGATTATGCCGCTCTAAGCGCGCTTGAACGTCCTTGGCCATACCGGTATAAAAAGTGTCGTCACAACAGCGCAAAATATAGACCGACCATTCCTTGGGACAAAAATCCTCGCCGATTTCAGGCTTGGACTTTAAGGCTTTCAGCATCCGCCGGTAATTGGGTTTCATCGCTTGATTGTTCGTCAATAAATTTTAGTAAATCCCTTAAGCCTGTTCATTTAACATTCTTGCTAGAATAAAGACTAGGAGAAACTTATGGAATCCATTCAGATTAATCCGCTCAAAACCGCTTTCGTGGCCATTGACCTTCAAAAAGGAATCCTCGGGTTTCCCACGCTCCCCCATTCTCCCAAGGAAGTCGTCGAAAACGCCAAGAAACTGGCCGATCATTTGAGGTCCAAAGGCGGTTTTATCGTCTGGGTAAGGGTCGCAATGTCTAAAGACGGGAAAGACCGTCTTGATATTCCCTGCGATTCCCCCATGGCGATGAAGTCTCTTCCCCCGGACTGGGCTGAAATTTCTCCCGATCTCTCTATTCAAACTTCCGATCACCTCGTAACTAAAAAACAGTGGGGGGCATTTTATGGAACCGATCTTGAGCTTCAGCTCAGGCGCAGGGGCCTCGACACAATTATTCTTAGCGGAATCGCGACCTGTTTCGGCGTTGAAAGCACCGCTCGGAACGCCTACAAACTCGGTTTTCGGCAAGTTTTTGCCCAAGACGCGATGTCTTGCATGACCAAGGAAGGCCATGAACACGCCCTTACGCGCGTGTTTCCGCGTATGGGCCACGTACGAACGACAGCGGAAATCTTAAGCGCAATTAATCCCGAGTAGAATCAGGAATAAGCACAAACGACCAGCGGCATTCCTGGCAAACCTCATTCATCGGCCAGCGAACCAAAGCGGGTTTGACTGAAAAAGGTTTTTTACATTCCGGGCACAAGACAGAGCCGTCAACCATGCGCTCTCTCGCCAAACCCGCCCGAACAGACAGAAAAATTCCAAGCAATAGAAAAAAGGGAACGAGAATAAAGTGAAGCAGGGGAAAAAGAACGCAGAAAAGAGCGATGCCCCAATAGAGCCCTAAGGCGCGCACGGCGTCTTTGGCCCGCTCAAGAGGCCCCAAAACCTTGACGCGCACGGAACCTGATTCCGCTTTTTGGCTGCTCCGAGCCGAAACCTCCAAGGTTAGGATTGAAGAGGGCATAAGATCATCTCCCCGCGTAACCGCATTCAGCGAGAAATTTTCCCATTTTGTCGTACGCCGCCTTACTTTTCGGAGCCCAAGTCGCAAGACCATCCACATAGCGGTTGTACATGCAGAAGGCGGCCGCAATCAAAACGGTGTCATGAATTTCTTTTTCCGATGCGCCAGCCCTACGGGCTTTGCCTATATCAGACTTAAGGACGCGCTTCCCACTCTTTGCCACCTTGGATGCGACGGCCAATAAAGACTTAAGTTTAGTAGAAATAGCCGCGCGCTCTGGATTTTTCAAAACGCTGGAAACAACGCTTCGCCCATTTGGAAGCAGGCATTGGGCGGCGGCCCCATGAGACATACCGCAAAAAAAACAACCATTTTTCCGTGAAACATAAGCCGCAATTAGCTCGCGCTCACCCACGCTCAATGTGGAATCGCCTCTTAAAAGCGTTTGGGCCAAGTCTAGCAATGGCTTGGCTGAAGATGGGCTAAAGGCAAATAGACCGCGAATTCCAGGCTGCCCTTTCGGTAAACGAATATGAGGCATCAGATTTCCTCCTGATACTATTTTTAGAAATGATATCTCAGATCATTTTACAAATATGGGGGAGGATATGATTTAAATCATGGATAAAGGATGGACCATTTCCTAACATCAAATTCATGCTCTCTTTCCTTCTTGGTCTTGGCATTTTTGAATCCGCAAGCGGACTTGCCCTTAGCTTTACCCGAAGACTTCACAATAGCGTTGAAATAGGGCTTTTATTTCACGTCCTCGTTGGCTTTATTATCTTATGGCCTCTGTGGGTTTACTTAGTCAAACACCTCCAAATCAATAAGAATTCTCAAGAAACAGTCTCTATTTGGATTGGAAAAGCGACATTGTTGTTTGCCGCGGCTTCCTTCATCACCGGATTTGTCGCTACGGCCGAAGCCGCCTTTTCCAACCGCGTTTCTCCATTTATGAGAGTGGGGCACCAATGGAGCAGTTATCTCGTTATGTTTTTACTTTTAGCCCACTATGCTTACTTTAGAATCCGGCACGCGCAAGAAAAAAATATAAAAGACGGCGCCCGCAAACAAACGCGCTTTTGGATTTGGGCCGCCATAACAGCTTCCACCCCTCTTTGGCTGACTTTCTTAATTGCCAACGAGATTCAGATGCCGAGCTACCATGACGGTTTACCTCAAGGCTATGATCTCAAATACGGGAACAATCCCTTTGTTCCTTCCAATGCCATGACCTCATCGAAAACAGTTATGGACCCTCAGCGCCTCGCGAACTCAAAATCATGCAAAACTTGTCACCCTCAAATATATAGGGAATGGAAAGCAAGCGCCCATCACTGGTCAAGCTCCGATATTGCCTATAGAGCCGTTTCCAATCTACTTGCAAAGGAAAAGGGCTCCTGGTCCACCAATCGCTACTGTGCCGGTTGTCATGCGCCAGCGGATCTTCTCTCCGGTAAATATACCCAGGGAATGATTTTGGGAAAAACCGATTCCAATGAGGGATCCTCTTGTTCGTTCTGCCATGGAGTTCATCACTTAATCAACGGCACGGAAGGAAATGGGAACTACCTTTTCTCACCCGCCCATGATTATCTGTTTACCGATTCATCCATGCGCTTCGCACAAGATGTGAACTACTTTTTAATCCGCGCCTATCCCCAAATTCATAAGGATGACTATGCTGGTCCGCTGGAGCACAACCCGAAACTTTGCTCCAGTTGTCATAAACAATACATCCCTAAAATCGTTAACAATTATGGATTCGTTCAATTGCAAGATCAATACGACGACTGGCTAAAAGGACATTACCACCATATTCGCCATCCAGAGAAAACGCTCAATTGCCTTGATTGCCATATGCGCCTGGTTCCATCGCAAGATCCAGCGCGAAACAGCGCAGGAATGATTCATTCGCACCGTTTTATAGCGGCAAACACCGTCATGCCTTGGTTGCGCCATGACCAAAAGCAAATGAGAATGACCGAGGAATGGCTTCAAGGAAAGGCCTCGGTCCCCGAAATACAATCTCGTTGGGCCCAAGGAGCCGCCGTCCAAGTCAAAATCAAACGCCCTCGCTTTACTTTATCCAAGCATATACTAAAGTGGGACATCGTTATCACTAATAATAAAGTCGGACACAGTTTTCCCACTGGCCCTCTCGACTTAATCGAGGCATGGCTCCAAGTGAGCGTCATGGATGGAAAAACGGGGGAAGTTCTCTATCATTCCGGGGAAAACCTAAACGCCTCAACCAGCAATCAACATACGTTTATTCTCCGTGGAATCGGAATTGATCGCGATGGGAAAGAAACCATTACTCGCCATAATCTATGGGATATGGTCGGCATGAAAGAAAAACGTTCAATTTTCGTGGGCGCTTCTCAAAGCGTCCCTTATGCCGCTTTAATTCATCACATC
The DNA here is from genome assembly GCA_021822495.1 of bacterium. Lineage (GTDB taxonomy): Bacteria > Elusimicrobiota > Elusimicrobia > UBA1565 > UBA9628 > JAKAQV01. The sequence continues at coordinate 447,061 of JAKAQO010000001.1, forward strand.
ACCGGACCCCTGATAATTAAGGCCGTATTGCGGTACCGGAAATTTAATCCCGTCTTTATGCGATTTCTCCGATCTTCGCCTTCGAGCCTCAAAACTTTAACCCAGAGCCGTTCACTCAAAAATATTCATTTCCCTATCGTTGATATGTCCCAGGACCAAATCACCCTGCCGTTTACGCTTCAAAAAAGTTCATAAATCTCTATATAATGAGTTATGCAAATTTCCGCAGGGAAAGACAAAATAGCTCATTCCTGGAAAGCTCAAAGATTTCTTGGAGTCTTTATCGTGCTTCTTGTTTTCTCCTTTTCTTTTTTAATCCACTCACAATTTATTAATTCTCTGGTCCATTTATTCTTCACCCCCTCTCCCAAGCCTCCACCCTTTATATTAGTTGAATCTTCTAAACAGGCGGGGCTCATCAATATCCACCAAAAATTTGAGGTCAGCCCAAAACTCAAAAATATCGCTCCTATGCTAGCGGCTCTAGCTGGAGCATCAGTAGCGGTCACCGACTATAACCGGGACGGCTGGATGGACGTCTATGTCACCAACGCTAAAAAAAATTCGCTCAACAAACTCTTTCGAAACAATCATGATGGAACATTTACCGATGTCGCCCAACAGGCAGGAGTGGCGGATGTTAACAGAGGAGGAGGCTCCTTTGACGCCCTTTTCTTTGATTACGACAACGATGGTTATGACGACCTTTTGCTAGCCGCTTATCCCTGCCTTAAGCTTTTCCACAATAATGGGAATGGAACTTTTACCGACGTCACTCAAAAATCCGGGCTTCATCACTGTGGAAACACCTACGCAATGAATGTCGTGGATTACGACAATGATGGATATTTAGATGTCATCGTCGCGGATTATTACAAGCCCGTCAATCTCCTCCATCCCCAAACGACGAAATTTATGTGGAACGGAACCTATGCGACCAACGGCGGCCCCATCGCGGTGTTCCATAATAACGGAAACGGCACATTCTCCAAAGTTAAGGGAAATCTTGGAATTACCAGCCGAGGTTGGACTTGGGCCATCGGCGTCTATCATCTCTTAGGAAGCGCTTATCCCGATCTTTTTTTCGCGACTGATTTTGGGCCAAGTCAGCTTTATCAAAACCTCGGGAAAGGCCAATTTCAGAACCGTTCTGAGCTAATCAATGGAACCGACGATTTCTCCATGAGCGCGGAAATGGCCGATATCGATAATGATGAACGCCCAAACGTTTCCGTGTCTGGGATTTATGAGCCAAACTCAGCTTCATCAATCTATGGAAATTCCTTATGGAAATTTTTGGACTCTCAAAAAGCGATCGATATCGCCCGAAAACGGAGAATCGCCCATTGCGGATGGTCATGGGGACAGAAATTCATCGACTTCGATAACGATGGTCTTCTTGATCTCGTCGTCGCTAACGGCTTTATATCGGCAGGACCCAAGGACTACCGATACCAAGCCGGAATCCTTGGGCAAGGAATGGGCGAATTATTTCTTGATGCGGCTCGTTGGCCCCCAGAGAACGATACTTCTTTCGACGGCTATCAGCAAAAATGCCTATTTCACAATCTCGGAAAATATTTTGAGGATGTAACGGAAGAAGTAGGGCTTGGAAACGATTTCTCAGACGGCCGCGGAGTTGCGGCAATAGATCCGCTCAATAATGGTCATGTTGGATTTCTGATGGCTAACGTGGGACAACCTCTTCATTTTTATGAAAATAAAACTCAAAACCAAAACCACTGGATTGGATTTTCTCTCCAAGGAACAAAAAGCAATCGAGACGGATTTGGAACCATCATTCGCCTTAAAAATGGGCCAACAACCATGACCCGAGAGCTTGAGCCGGCCAATGGATTTATGTCTGAATCCGACCCAAGACTTCATTTTGGCTTAGGGAGAAATCCCAAGATTAAGGAAATCGACATCCTTTGGCCCAGCGGAACCAGACAAAAATTAACTGAAAAAAATCTTAAAAACTTTCATATTGATCGTTACAACTTTATCAAAGAACCGCTCCATGGCTAGAAAAAAAATAATTCAATTTCCACGTTCAAACGATCCCCGGTGGTTCTTCTTAGCCTTCAGCCTTTGTTTTAATCTCTACGCCCTGACCTCTCCAGGATTTCATCGGTTCATCAGCCAATGGCTCGCCGCAATTTCAACGGGCCTTACACTTGATTTTGCGCTCCATTATTTTTTGAGAGATACGATTATTTTTCCCTTAAGCGGTCTTCTGACTTCTCTTAGTTGCGTACTTCTCTGCGATTCTCCTCTCATCTGGCCTTATGCCGCCATCGCTGGGATATCAATTGTATCCAAGCATTTCCTCAGAACGCCTGACAGGACAAAACCTATCTTTAACCCCAGCGATTTCGGTCTTGTCATGGGACTCTTGTTTCTTAGGAATTTCATGGATGTTGTCCCAGGGCGCTGGGGAGGAAGCCTTTGGGTCATGAGCATAGTCGCAGGACTGGGTTTTTTAATCGCAACAAGAGTGCATCGCCTGGAACTTTGTTTAAGCTGGATATCAACTTTTATTATCTTATCTATCCTCAGAAGCAAGATTACCGGGATATCTTTGGTTACGACTCTCGCGCCGATGACCGGCGCTTCTTTCATGCTTCTTACCTTCTTTATGATCACCGATCCCATGACAACCCCAGGAAAACTAAAAAATCGAATCATTTTCGGAATTGCGCTGGGAATTATCGACGCGATTTTGCGTTATTTTCAAGTCATTAATTCTCCCTTTTACGCTCTTTTTATTCTTTCCGCCCTACGCGCGGCCTTTCTGCCTCAGGACGATCCCGAAATGGAAAATATTTATCAATGGAGAGGCCATGAGATTAAGGCTTGATATTGGGATTTTGATTTTCTTGGGACTGGTCATAATTCTGGGAATCGTCCGCATCCATCCAAAAATCAAAACTTCTCCACATCCATCGCCCCTCACTTATAAAGATAACAGTCCCGCTACTTATTCCCTTAAGCCCCAAGCAAATCGACAATTAGGCAACTCGAATATTCCCAATAATTCAAACCTGCTTAGACGACTGGGAGAGACTGAGGAGGCCACTGGAAATATGCGCGAAGCCCTTAATACTTTTAACCAATTTCACAAACGTTTCTTCTGGAAAGAAGATCCAAGGATAGACTTGGCGTCTCAATGCACCAAAAAAGGAAATTTCTCTTTAGCGCTTAAGATTTATAAAAAGCTAGTTAGAGAAAAACCGTATTTCCTATTCGCGCGCTATCGCTTAGCTGAAATTTCTCTCGCGCAACAACATTCTGGTATTGCAATTTACATTTTAGAGTCCATTATTAGAGAATATCCGAGGGCATCAGAGGCAAAACATCTTCTTGCCATTACTGAACAAAACCTTGGCCACTACACAAAAGCCCTTCAACTTCTCCAATCAATTTCAAAAGTAAACCCCAAAAACGCCACCTATCTTAGCGATCTCGGCGTTTGCGAGTATCTTTCCGGAAATCCAGAGCTGGCAGTTCATGATCTAAAAGAGGCATTAGACCTTAATCCAAAACTAATCGAAGCGGCCATCTCCCTCATTTCAATAGACCGCAGTATCGGAAAAGGTAGCGAGGCTCTCCGTAATTGCCAAAGGATATTGCCCCACATAAAACCCTCTCATCTTCAAAAGTCAATGTCCCAAACCAAAGCGCTGAAAACGCTCAAATTACTTTGTAAAAGTCCTTAGCGTTTGATGCGCCTTTTCCACCAATTAACACTATCCTAAAAAACAAGGTAAGGTTGGCGGGCATACGCAATCAAAAATGAGCGCGCCAAAGAGAAATCAGCCATTGGGGAAAATTTTGATTGGCAAATAAAGTCCACAAGGCGCCAAAGAATATCCAAAAAGCGAAGGGACGGGTCTCGCAAACAACGACTTCTTTATCTGGAGAACAGAATTTCCGGATTGTCTCCAAATCCTCCCGTGATAACCCATCCGCATAACGGCGAAATTCATATTCCGGTTCACCCGTAGCGCAAAGCTGAACGATCTCATCCCAAGACTGATCGATTAACACATCGCCTAAACAGAGTTGGCCGATCGTTCCTTGATGAATCTGAAAAATTTTAAGATGGTTTTCCATAAATTTCGCGGCCATAAAAAGTAAAGAGAACTCCAGGGACACAAAAGCCCCTCCCATAAGAAGGTTAAGGAAACTCTGTCGGGTCAGATAGGCTATACCTGCTAAGCATAATGTCGTTAGAACATGGGCGTACCGCTGATAATTAAATTTTTTTAACCATCGATAGATTTTAGACCATAACAGATAGGAGCAAGCATAAACAGCCCCTTGAAACACCACCTTCCAGGGCCCATGAATTTTTCCCATGAAAAATCTTATGAGAGCTGAAATAACAAGAATATTCCATAAAAATTTAGCCAAATACCATCCGCGCGCAAGTTCGACATTTCCCATCCATCGTCTTAAGAGTTCTTGATTTTGTTTCATAAAATCCGCAAACGACAACTTTGTAATATCACGCCACTGACGATAAGCAGCAAGAGGAATAATTAAAAAGACAGCGGGAATAAAAATATTAATCACCATCTTTAAAGCCGTCCAATAAGGGAAACCCCACAAATTAGGACGAATGAGAACAAGAATCAAAGACATGAGAAAAAACAACTTGGCATCTCCAGCGGGCCAAATACGCCGATACCACAAAACAACGGCCGCAATAAACGATAAAAAAAAGTTAATGAAAATAAATTTTAAATACTCAAAGCGCGATGGGCTATCAAAAGGCCATACAAGAAGAAGAACGGCATAACCAATAATAAGGAAAAAATAAGCGGATAGAAAAAGAGAATTGGGAACACGACGAGTTTTAAAATCGCTAATCGAGGCGTAAATGCCTAAAAAAATAAATACGGCAAAATATCCCCAGGAGAGAATTAGAAATGAGAAAGGGAGGCTTCCCATACTCTCAACTCAGATTCGCCAAAATGTTTATGATACGCCCGAAAGACTCCCCAACACTTCTTTTCACGGACAGGGCACGAGGCGCAAACATCCGGAAAAAATCGCATACGCTGCGGAGTGTAGTTCCAAGTATCCTCAAGAGCCACTTGCCCATGAGACGTCGCTCTTTCGACATTTGTTCGGCTATCCCAATAAAGATCGTTAGAAGACTCCCAAGCCTCGCCTAATGAACATAAAGGTATCCCAAAAAAGCGGATAATTTTACCGCGCCTTTGGCCTAGATTGACCAACCGGGGAGCAAGACGCCCTAATTCTTCGATTTTGACGACCTGTTCTAAATAGCGCGAAAGCGCATTTCCATCGGGAGCCAGATTGGAAATAAGACAATGGCGAACGGCCGGGCGCCGCGTCAAAACATCAATAGTTTTCTCCAAGTCGCCAAAATTTTTTTGAGTCACGACGGTATTGGTCAGGACAAAAGGCTTTTTCTCCGACTTTTCTATTAATTCCAAGGCCTTCCATAATTTTTCAAAACTGCCGGGCGCTTGAGCCAAATCATCATGGACCTTAGAATTGGAGCCGTGAACCGATAAAACAATCTCATCTAAGAGAGGAAGGGCTTTTGCGGAAAAGGCCTCTTCGGACAATTTTACGCCATTGGTAATAAGAAGCGTGGCATAACCCAATCTTTTCGAGGCGGACAACAATTTCAAAAAATCAGGGTGAACGGTTGGTTCCCCTCCAACAAAGGTAATATGTTCGCAGCCCTCCCGGCGTTTGCGCGTGACAGTTTCAATCATTTCCTTATACGAGAGAGGATGCTTTTGATATTGCCGCATCCGAACGCTTTCTGAACAAAAAACGCAGTCTTGATTACAAACATAAGACATATGAAATTCAAGACGTTTGACGGGACGTTTGGGAGCTCCAACCGTCGTTTGGAAATCAGTCAAGATTGCACCTCATCTAAGAATTCAATGGGAGTAATTTCAGGTTCCCCATATAATTCTAAATAGGAACGATAAACTCCCATACAGAATGGACTCAGGCGGCATTTCTCGCAAGCCGAAACCTTGCCTCGAAAAACATCGCGGCCCTTTTCATGCCAATTAAAACGCTGAGCCCCCCCCTTCTTATCCGGCCATAAAAAAGATACCTCCGTCGGCAAATCCATTCCTTCCTCGTAAAAATAACTCCGAAGGAGCCCCCAATTTTTGTGAAGGGAAGTCGGCAAAACGCAATAAGGAATTCCGCCAAAACTAAGCCTCATTTTGATTTCTTTTTCATTTTTTAAAATTAGTCCCAGAACATACGGAATAACGTCTTTAAAGCGCGGAACAACGGTCTTGTCGTTTTTAACCCTGGATTCGGGCCAGATAAAATTAAAGCGGATATCATCTATCCCAAGAGATTTAAAAAAACGAACATAGTCTTCCATATGCGGAGCATTAGGGCGGCAAAGAACAGGGTTTAAAGAAACTCCATCTTTAAAAAATCCTTGACCGCGAGCTTTAACCAGGTTTTTAATCGCTTGAATTTTCTTGTCTAAAATTTTTGGAACTCCAACCAAATATTCCTCAATTTCTGGGATATGACTGTGAAGGGAAACCGTCACTCGAGTCAGCCCCGCATCCAGGCAGGATTTGAGAAAATCCTCATTGGCGAGACGCGTGCCGTTGGTGCACAAAGCAATGCGCTTATACCCCAAGTCCCGAGCCCGGCCAATACAATCAAGAATATGCGGATAGGCCGAAGGTTCGCCTCCCAGAAATCCCAGGGAACGCGCTCCCTCTTTAAACCGCGCCTCAATCTCCGCAAACATTCTTTTAGGGTCGGCCCACGGCTCATGATCATCACGATCTTCCCCGCTCATGCAAAAAACGCATTTATTATTACAAAGCCTGCCGGGGTTAATCTCGACATTGATGAGTTTTTCAGTCCCATCCTGAAAGTATTTCGTCGCGCCCATTAAGCCAACACCTCGTTTGAACAAACCCCGATATTGTTCACAAAACGCGTCAATAGTTCATCAACCCGGCACGTCGAGTTCCAGGTTTCTCCCGCCCAGCGTTTGAGTATCTCGCGCAAAAAACGCCCGTCTCGGCGCGCGTCTTTTTCTTTTGGCCAATCTTCAATTGAACCGATACGCAAAAAGGGACGCAACGCATCCATGCCCCGGCTTTCAATCAGGCTTGAGGAATAAACCGTTCCATCGGAATCAACCGTTAAGGCCGCGTTGTAAAGAGGAATCGGGCTAAAAACCTCTGAATTTTTAATCTTTAACTCAAGGCCCCTATCCCAGGCGCCCTTAAAAATTTGAAGGAGCGCCTGAAAAGTTTTTTCTAATTCTCCCAAATTTTCTTCACTCCAATGAGAAAAATAAGCCGGTAAAAAATTAAACTGACGGTATCCCTCGGAAATTAAAAACTTCATTTTCTCAACCACGCTTTCAGCCGACTGGTTTTGAGTCAAAACGAAGGTAAACCAAACCCCCGGCAAAGACCATCCCTCTTGAGCTCTAAAACTAAGAGTCACTTCCAACTCGGGGCGAACCTTAAGATAGGAAAGTTTTTCCTGATCTAAAAACATCCCGTTGGTAGAAACCTGAAATGAGATTTTGGTCTTCTCGGCGCGCGCTTCATCCACAATAGCTTTGATCACCGGCCAATTAAGAAAGGGTTCCCCGCCAAAAAATTTGACCTTGGGATGAGTTTCCGCCGGCAAATTCTGAAGATATTTCTTCACCGCCTTGCGGGCCACCCCTAAACTCATATCCTCTCCGGTAAATTCAACGGGGCAAAACCCGCAACGGATATTGCAGCGGCGGGAAACAAGCAAACAAAGGCGGTGATCCAGCATATTCATGCCGCGGCAAACTCCTCCTCTCCATAGAGAGAAACATAACTTCGCCAAACTCCCAAGCAGGCGGAATTAAGCGAACAATCTCGACAAACAGGCATTTTCATTCTGTGATCGTAGCGCGTGCGCGCTTTTAAGGTAAACCGATTGACCGTCCCCTCCTCATCGGGGTTAATAAAACCCACATCCGTTGGATGGTCTCGGCTCTCCTCGGAGAAATATTTAAACAGAATATCTTTATGCTTTTTAAAGAAATCAGGGACCACGCAAAAGGGAACAGCCCCAAAACTAATCGAAATTTTCCATTCGCGCTCGTTAAGCAGAATCACTTTGAGGATTTCAGGCATCACATCGCGAAACCGCGGAATAACAGCGGTATCCGTCAGGACGCGGGACTGCGGCCAAATAAAATTAAAACGAATATCATTAATCCCCATGGATTTTAAAAAGTGAATATAGTTTTCCATATAAGGAGCATTTAAGCGATTGAGAACAGGATTAAGGGAAACATTGTCCGGCAAACGCCCGGAGTCGCGGGCGCTAATTAGGTTTTGAAGGGCCTTAATCTTCATCTTAAGAATCCCAGGAACTCCAACCAAGCGCTCTTCAATTTCTGGGATATGACTGTGAAGGGAAACCGTTGAGCGGGTCAGTCCCGCGCGAAGAGCTTCCTCAAAGAATCCGGTTTGAGCCAAACGCATTCCATTTGTGCAAAGAGCGATGCGCTGATAACCCAGTTTTTTCGCATGAGAAATACTGTCGATAATATATGGATAGGCCGTCGGCTCTCCGCCCAAGAATCCAACTGAGCGCGCGCCCTGCAAGTAGTGATACTCTAATTCCCGCGCCACTCGGTCAAAGGAAGCCCAGGGATTATGGTCGTCGCGGTCTTCGCCGCTCATGCAAAAAACACATTTATTGTTGCAAAGTCTTCCGGGGTTAATCTCGACGTTTTTAACGCGAGCAGAAGAAACCCTATCGGACACAACCATCACTTAAAGCCGCCTCTCCCAAGCAAGCAGCGTGTCCTCATCTGGCATTCCTCCATCAATGGAACTTGGATCTTTTTTCTCTGAGGACAACGCGGTTTTGACTCTTTTACCTTCAAAGGTCTCTCGAGAAAGAGCGTGGAACTCCGCGTCGGTCAAGGGATTGGGAATGCGCTGGGGAGAAGCCGGAGTTTCAAGGAGAATCTGGGCTAAGGTTTTAATTCTCTGAACCAAGGGAGAATTGGGGTGCGTTTCAATTATTGTTTTCTTCTGATATTCGGCTTGACGAACCAAGGGATCGCGCGGTAAAAATTGCAAGACACGAGTCTCAATTAGATTGGCAAAACGATTAATGACGCCTTCATCGCAACCCGGATCTCTTAAGTTAGCGATGAGCCCTAAAAGGGAAATCCCGTTAGAAGCGTAATTGCAAACGGCTTTTGCGATATTATTGGCGGCATAAAGAGACATCAGCTCTTCCGATGTGACAATGACAACCTTATCGGCAAACCCTTGACGCAAGGGCGCGGCAAACCCCCCGCAAACAACGTCTCCCAAAACGTCATAAAGGATCGCGTCGTATTTCGAATCATCTACAATCCCAACTTCCTTAAGGATTTCGCTCATGCGGGTAATTCCACGCCCAGCGCATCCAATGCCCGGCTCGGGCCCGCCGGCTTCAACGCAGTCAATTCCATAAGACCCTTTGACCACAATATTGGAAGCTGGAGAATGTCCCCCCAAGAAAGCCGCGCTATCTAAAACCGTCGGAATTTGACGGCCTCCCGTGAGATAAACAGTCGTGTCATGTTTTGGATCGCAACCGACGACAAGAACCTTCATCCCCATCTGGGCATAGACAATGGCCAAATTGGTCGTGGTCGTTGATTTTCCAATTCCACCCTTGCCAAACAAAACAATTTTGTGTTGCATACATTCACCCCTATCCAAGCGGAGTCGCCCATTTCCCCATGATGGCGTTCGCCATCCGATCGACGATATTCATCGTAGACTCCAAAGAACTCTCCAAGTCGTAATTCATGTCTCTTTCATCCAATTCAACAAACGCGCAATTGGGATTAAGAAGTTCGATTCCATTGAAATTAGAAATGAGTAAATCGCATTCCGGCGAAAGCTCATTCCAAGAAGACTTTACTTGATCATAAGAGCCCGCTTCATCTACGAAAACAGAAATAAGACTTACCCCCAATTCTTCAAACAAGGGTTTAATGGCTAAAAAAACCTCTTTTTTCCCAAAAAAGATAAATTTCTTATTGAGAAAGACAAACGGAATCGCCCATTCCAAACGAGGAATTAATTTAGAGAGCTTTTGACTCATGGAATTTTCTTTGAGTTTCTGATCTCCGCGGGACATCGCCTCCTTAAATCCAAATGGAAGGGATTCTGAAATATCTCGCGTGTGACGGCCTTGGACTGGAGATAAACGCGGACGAATTATTTTTTGATGAGAAGCGATTTGGTCCGCTATCCTCAGCGCGAAATCAAGGCAACCCCGAAAACCTAGAAACGGATGCCCTTCAAGAGCGTGATAAAAATAACTAGGGTATCCAAATTCGACAAATACCGCTTCTCCATTGACCATGCGCCGCACATCTCCGTTAGCGATAACGCAATCAACGCCCAAATCCCGCGCACGCGCATAGGAACGCCTTAAAAGTCCGGCCGTGGGACGTTCTAAGACGGAGGATTTCATCGCGCCAAAGGAAATATTTTTTTCAGGAATACAGCCGACGGAGACTCGGCTTTCAACAGAAGCCCCTAATTCCTCAACCAGTGTCGAGATATTAAAAAGGGCATAGGGCTCAGCGGCAATCATAATTTTTTTGCCCTGGATATAGGTCTTTGAAAGGAAATCCAAAGGCTGCGAAAGACGCGCTTTTTCATCTTGGATAAAATTCTCGGCGCGGTTTTCATGACCTACGGCTTCTCCTAAGCGGCGCACCCATGTTTCAGAATTTTTCATTCCCCAAGGCAAATCAAGTTCAATAAGTTTTGCATGGGTCTTTTCAGCCACGATACGAGCCGCATCGCGGGCATAAGGCAAGGAAATAATCCATCCCGCATCGCGGGCCCGCCGTAAACCTTCCAAAGACCCGCCATCCGGCCACACGCTGACTAGATCAAGCCCCGCGCCCGCTACAAGACGTTTAAGCTCGCGGAGATTAGAGTAATGGTCATCCTCTGTTCGATCCATGAAATATCCGACAATGGCGGCCTTTTTTTCATCCCGAAGACCCCCGGAAAGTTCCAGGGACTCCGCCAATCCTTTCAAACCCTCGGCGTATCCATCCAGGAAAAAAGCTCTCAAAGAATTGGACGGAATATGAACGACGGGTTTTCCGAGCTCTGAGGAGACATCACGGCTGACCTTAACATAGTCTGTACCGGTCAATAAACACATCGGCATTGCGGCAAAAAATATCGCCTCAATATCCTCGCGCGCCTTGAATTTCAAGAGGGCTTTCCCGATGGCCTCTTCTCGGGAGACAACGGTGTTGCGAACGTCCGTTCCGCTAAAGAAAATACGATAGCTTTCGACGCAGTCCAGGATGCTTGAATTAAAATCGTGCTTTCCAAACACGTGTTCAGCTTTTCCCATCACGCAATCCGGACCATCTATAAACGCGGCGGAATCAGAAATCGCGTTAACCAAAAGATAAAGCCCCGTCAAATAGGTGTAATCTAATGGCTGTCCATAACGATCAAGAGAATCTGTCTCTGGAGAGATTAAGCGGGGCTCAACCCTTGGTAAGATTAATCCGCCCATGAATTTCTACCTCCCAGATAGCGGCCATACTCTCTGTAAAACGGCAAGCGGCATATCCCCAACAGCCTTTCAAACGTCCGCAAAGCCCCCCACGGCCCCGCTTCAAAAACGGAAAGAGAAAATTGCGCTTTTCCCGCTCGACTGATTCTTCGATCGAAAAAATAATCAGAATAAACCGCGTCAAAAGCGCCCTCTTTGAGAAGGCGGTTTAATTCTTCTTCTTTGGAAAAGAAATCCACCGAAGCCTTAAACTGGGCGTTTGGAAGTTTCAATTTCAAATGATTTTTGGAAAAAATAAGAAAATCGAAATCAAAACCCATTTCGCTCAACATCTCAAACATTGGAATAGCGAAAGTCCAGCGGGAATCGATAATTTGAGGAATTTGCCTCGGCGAAAGAACAAAGGCTAGTCTTCTGCCCCGAGACTGACTCACTAGATTTTCCCACCGGCTTTTGAGGGGACTCCAATTCTTTCCCCAAACTTCCTGCGCGATTTGGCGATTGATACCGGCAGCTTCGCACACAGCTTCCAGCCACAAACGCCCTGCTTTGATGCCATAGGGCGCGGGCGGCGTCAAGGAATGCGTCGGAAATTGCAAGGCGAAATCTTTCGACTCACTCTCAAAAAGACGATGCCCAATCATGATGTTGAGAGACGCCTTTCTCGCCAAACGCAGGGCTTCAAAGCCCAAAGAGGGAACGACGCAAGCGGCGACTGAAATCCCCGCTTGGTTTAGAAGTGAAACGAGTTCCTCCCGAGCCTTGCCCCCGGGATACCCGACCAGATTCACCGTCTTAGGCTCCGGCGAGAAATCTTTTTGCTTTTCCGATGATTTCTTAATCATCTCCTCCGTCGTTGAATAGGCAACATCGCGGCCATCGGAGGCGCGATAGATGCTTTTTATCTTTTCGCCGTGTTTGGGTAGAAAAGGCGTCGGATCCTCTCCGGTTAAATCGGGAACGCAGGCGGAGTTAAGCATGATGATGTCATCAGGCCGAGCTTCTTGAGCCGCCAACCTAAAAGAATCTTCCACTTTTTTAAGGCTCTTTTGTCCTTCGGTCACCTCGGTCTCATTTAAATCCGTAAAAAGAAGTTTATAGGCTGCCGGTTTGGTCTCTTGATTGGCGATAGTCCAAGGAAAATTCCAAAATGGAACTGTTTTCCCGTCAAACCATGGGAAGGTATAACGGCATTCAAGGTCTCCGTGCATGATATCAGTCGTTGGATTCTCGGGCACAAAAGAAGTTCTTCGGTGTCTCTGAATGTCCTCTGGACAGAAAAACCGGGCCCACAAATCTTGAAGAGCCGTGTGTAAAACGTAATTAAGAACGCTCATGCGAGAACTCCTGTCGGGGACAAGGCGCGAAGGCTTTGAACCGTCCAAGGTTTTAGAGCCTCGCTTTCAAACAACTGCGTATAATCCCAATAGATTCCTCCGCAACGGCCTTTTAAAGCGCAATGGCCGCAGTCCTCGGGATAAAATTTCTCTCGAGAAGAGAACTCCGTATTTTCAAAATGCCAGCCAATTTTTCCGTTTTCCAGACGAGCCCGGGCGATCGTGGTGCGCGGACTATAAAACAAATCGTTAGAATAGCGCCAATAAGGCCCTAAAAGGCAAACAGGAATTCCATAAAAGCGCAAAGCGACTCTACGCTCTTGAGCTAATTCATGTAACTTAGGCAGGTGACGGGTAATTTCCTGATGTCGCACCGCCAAATCCTTATAATGCGCCCCACCGCCCCCATGCGGAGTGATGTTTGAAACCAGAAATTGATCTAATTTCCCGTTGCGACTCAAAACATCCAACGTTTCTGGAATAACAGAAACATTCAGCCTCGTCACGACGTGATTAATCATTAAAAAATTCAAATTTCCAAAATGAGAGATATGCCTCATCGCCAACATCAATTTATCAAAACTTCCGGAGACGCGCGTAGCCTGGTCATGAATTTTTTTATTAGGCCCATGAACTGATAGACATAGTTCATCGACATAGGGCAAAAGCTTCTCCGCATATCCTTGATTAGCGAGAGCGGAGCCATTGGATATGACAAAAACTCGATAGCCTATCCTCTTGGCGAAAGCCGCGATTTCCCAGAATTTGGGATACAGAGTCGGCTCTCCTCCAGTAAGCGTGACGTGATCAAAACCTTCCTCTCTTTTTGCCTCAAGCATCCCCAATATTTCTTCGCGCGAAACCGGAAAACCTCCGAATTCCCGCATATGGAATTCCTCGCTGCAAAAAACGCAGCGGTCAACACAGCGATAGATGATGTGAAACTCAAGACGCTTCATGGAATTTACGGATAAACTCATGATTGAGAAACCTCGGCGGATTTAAAAGGTATCAGTTCCGCATCTCCAAATTTTTCACAATAACGGGCTCCAGGACCGCCGCAAGGCTCGCGATAAGCGCACCCTTGGCATTTTTGAGTCAAGGTCTGAGCCGGATCGGCCAGGGAACTGTCCATCTCCCGCAAAGAGGGTTTTCCTTCTTTGTCGCGCACTCGAAAAACACTGAGAGCCGGATAGCGTTCCCAAACAACAGAGTTTTGATGGCGGCCATTGAGAATACAAAAAGGAAGTCCATAAAATCGAAGCGGAACCGGGCTCGCGCGACGCGCCATATCCTCAATTTTCTGGGCAATTACGCGATGCTCTAAAATCAACTCATCATAATGGCGAGAACCATGGCCGATGGGAACTAATTCCGAAAGCCAGAACTCCTTGATTTTTGCTCTTTGATTGATTAATGAAATGAGTTCCGGCAAGGAATTGATATTGATGGTCGTCGCAACCATGTTGACCGTAATTGTTGTTTTTGGACTCATCGAAGCGTTGTTTAAGGCTTGCATCATTCTCTCAAAACTCCCGCAAGAACGGGTCATCTGGTCATGGCTTTCCGGAGTTCCGCCGTGGATGGATAAACAAAGCTCATCTAGGTATGGTAGCACAGTTTTGACGGCAGAAGGCGCGGCAAATCCCGCTCCATTTGAGACGGCGCGGGTTCGGTAGCCCAAGCGTTTTGCAAACTGAAGAATAGCCCCAAAACGCGGATAGAGACTGGGTTCTCCTCCCACAAAACTCACATGGGAAAACCCTTCCCGCCTTTTGCGCAAAAGAATCATCTGCACTTCTTTTTCCTCAAGGGGCCACGGGGCAAAAGCCTTCATGATTTGGGCATGGCTGCAAAAAACGCAGTCCACATCGCATTCGTAGGATAAGGTTATTTCAAGACAGCGCATGATATTTTTGGAAGCCTTGAGTTTTTAACGGGGAAGATTCTCGATAGTAAACACGCTGAAAATAAAAGTCTGAAATCTTTCGACGAATATTCTCTTCTAAGTTCACAGAGGACTTGTCATAGACCTCATAAAACCGAGCGCGCTCCTTCTCATAATAGCCAACCAAGGCCGAAACAAGACTCGGAGAATAGAATTTCCTTAATAAAACTTGTCGAGATAAGATGTCGGTGATTTTCCAACAAATCTCACGAGAATCAACAGAAATAATTTTTAGGCGCTCCAATTGAGAGATGATGGTCGCGAGAGGCTCATGCTCAACCACGTCCTTATGAAATATTCTTCGGAAGTCAGACCGATCTATATGATGGAAACGGCTTAGATTCCGAACCGCATAATGCCGCATTTCCTCTTCTAAATTGGATTCAAAGCAAAAGTAGGGAGGGATTCTCCCCATGGAAGATTTCGCCAAAGCAATCGGACGATGCTCATACCAACAAGAACCGAAGGCGTGGGACTTTGCGGCAAGCCCAAAACCCAAAACTGACGCCCCAAACTTTCTCAAACTCCCATCCTGGCGTTCCTCCAAGGGATTATCAATATCTTCCCCAGGAACCCAGTTTGACTGTCTATAACCCGAGCTTTTTAGTATCCTATCAGCGGCCAAACGCACGGCATCTGAATCCTTCCAATCAATTCCTTCCAAACGCTTATGAAAACGAGACGCTAATGTTTGAGGACGCGAGTCGTAACTATAAACATGTATGACCTGCGGGCCAATTTTAACCATGGAATATAAATCACGCAAAAATGAAAGCGTGGACTGCCCAGGCAACCCCATCATTAAGTCGACGTCAACAATAAGCGGCAACGAGAGAAGACTACGCAAAATATATTCCACTTTCTTCCGCGACTGACCTACACGATTGACCCCGGAAACAATCCCGTCATCCAGCGACTGAACACCAAGAGTCACCCGGTTGACCCCATGAAAAATCAGCGTCTGCAACTTTGATTCCGTCAACGTCGCGGGAGAAGTTTCAACATAGAATTGAGCCCCAGGGGTCAGACGAAACCGAGAACGAACATGATTTAAGAGAGAAGATAATTCTTCATCGAGCATAAATGTCGGGGTCCCACCGCCAATATAAACGCTACCAAAAGCGTGGTTTCTGAAAACATCAGAAAAAGCGTCCATTTCTTCTTTTAGCGCATGAGCATACGCCTTCATTCCCACATCCCCATTTGGAACCGTCATGCTACAATGGCAAAACGTGCATTGACTTGGACAAAATGGCCAATGAATATAAATCCCAATCTCTTTAGGCGCTCGTCCTGTGTCAATCAATTCCAATGTCTTTTTCCAAAATCCACGGATTTCTTCAAGGCTTGATTTTCGGAAATAAGGATAGTCCTGGTAAGGGCCGGTTTTAGGCGGACAGTCATCAGCCCTCCCCAAAGAGCTGAGAAATAGATACTTAATCCATTGACTCTTGGAGATTCCGCTCACGATTTCCCCCAAAACCTTGCGTCATGATAAACTCGAAACCCAGGAACGCTGTTTTTGCGAAGGACTTCTTGCCTCCAAAGAGCCGCGGAGTTAGAATCGCGGCCAAAAGCATGGATTTCCTTTGACCAACGGGAAATTAAAGCGGTTTTTATTTCCTCGCTATAAAGGTCCTTTAGGAAAACTTCTCTCTCAACTAAATCATCAATATTTTGCAAAGAGATAAAATCCTTGCCAATGGCGACCTTTCTCTCTTTTTCCCAGCGATGAAAAACGGAAGCAAACGCGGTCTCCATAACATCCACTTGAAACAAATTCAAAAAAGCTATTCGCGACAATCGCCTCGTTTGAGATAAGTACCAAATGGCATAGCCTCTCATTTCTTCCTCAATACTTGATTCCATCCAAAAAAATGGCGAAATTTTAGATTCATCTCCATGGGAAACCGGTGGATGCGTATACCAAGCGCTCCCATAAGCGTGGGAAATCGCGCTGGGGCCAATTCCCAAGACCGATGAGCGAAATTTCCGCAACCCGCCATCTTGTCTCTCTTCCCAAGGGTAAAGAACCGGACGCACGTTATCGTCCCGCTGTTGGCGATAGCCCCGTAAAGAACTTAAGCGATCCGCCAATTTAAGGACCTCTTCATACTCTTTTTTAAGGTCTCCCAACGCCTTTTCTCTGCGCCTTAACCAAGGAACCTGCGGACGCTCGTCAAAACTGTAAATATGGAGAAGATGCGGCCTTAAAAGCAAGACCTCATTCATATCCCGCAAAAATCCGGCAAATGATTGTCTCTCAATTCCCAACATCATGTCAATATCAACAATAAGCCCAGGAATGCTTTTAAGCTTCTGAAAAAGTTCTATAACTTTTTTGCGATTCTGACCTTGCCGATTGACCGCGGAGGTCACTTCATCGCTCAAGCTTTGAATCCCCAGGGTGATTCGGTTAACGCCGTATTTAATCAGTATCTCTAATTTTGAATCCGTTAACGTAGCTGGCGAAGCCTCAATATAAATTTGCGCATTCTGAGAAAATACAAATGAACGGCGAACATGGGAAAGAAGAAAATCCAGCTGTTGATCCGTCATAAAGGTCGGCGTCCCACCACCCATCCACAAACTTGAGAGAGACGTTCCAGAGAAAACATCGGAAAAAGAGTTAATTTCCTCAATTATGGAAGAATATACTCTTTCTACTTCCGTTTTATTCTTTGGAACCGCCATGCTACAAGCGCAAAAATCACAATGGCTGGGACAGAAGGGCCAATGAATATAAAGACCTACATCGGAGGGGGCGCGGCCCTCGCGGATGAGCCCCAAGGTTCTTCTCCATGCGTTTTGAATTTCCTCAAGACGCACAGGCTTAAAGTAAGTGGCTTGATAGGAAGAATTATCCCGCGGATAATAGAGTTCGCCATTCCAAACTAGAAAAGTCAGGAATTCAGGCAAAGAAAGGTTTCTTGTCAGAGCGAAACTCATAAAATCGAAGACCAAACGCGAGAGTCATAATAGGCCATGGTGTCATGCCCTGATTGGCCCTCACGGATAATTCTCCTCCAGTCTATCTCGTTTTTCCCAAACTTCAAGGAAAATGTATGGAATGGTCCCGCTTCTGATTTAAAAATTGCCGCAATAATTTCCTTGCTATAAAGCCGTTTGATTTGAACGGCCAAATCAACCGGGTCTTGGTTTTTCCATAGGATAAAATCTGACTCTATATTTATAAACCCACGTCCTGCTAAATCCAAAATCGGCTCGGCCAAGAAATTAAAATTGAGAATATCATCTTTAAAAACATCTCGAAATACTTTCCTAGACATCTTGCGGCTGCGAGCTAGAGATTCAATGGCATAGCCCCGCATTTCTTCTTCAGCGCTGGAAGAAATTAAAAAATAAGAGGGAATTTGCGCGCCATAATTCCCTGAGAAAAAATCTTTTCCAGGCGCGCGCGGGTGACAATACCAAGCCGAACCAAAAGCATGGGATAAAGCGCTGTGGCCAAGCCCCAAGAAAGAACCCCTAAAACGCCTCCATGACGCTTCTTGGCGGCTTTCCCAAGGATAAAGCGTAGAGTCGTTCCAATTATCGTTCCATCTCTGGTAACCCGCGCGAGAGCACATTCGATCGGCAAGAAGCGTCAATTGTGATTCTATTTTTCTCTCTTGATCGGTAACCATTTTTCCCTGTTTGCGAAATTCTGTTTGGGGAGCGTCTTCAAAGGGGTAAAGATGAATACAGCGAGGCCTTAGATGGATAATCTCTTCCATGTCCTTAACAAAAATTGGCGCCTTCTGTCCTTCCATGCTAATCATCAAATCTACATCCGTAATCAGATTAGGGATGTGAGACATCTTTTCAAAAATATCTCTCACCTTGGCCTTCGTCTGTCCAGTTCGGTTAAGCTTTTTGAGAAGCTCGTCGTCAAAAGTTTGAACCCCCACGGTGATTCGATTAAACCCGTGTTTGAGTAGAATATCGAGTTTTTTCGGAGTTAAGGTTGAAGGCGAGGCTTCGGTATAAATCTGAGCCGAACGGGAAAATTGAAAACTCTGGTGCATATGCGACAAAAAATCATCCAACATTTGATCGGTCATGAAGGTCGGCGTCCCGCCGCCCATATAAACGCTGGAAAACTCCATGCCCTTAAATACCTCTCGAAATTGACTCATCTCATCTTTAAGGGCGATCATGGCGCCTTCCATGTCTCGGTTTCTATCGGGAACGAGCATGCTACAGCGGCAAAAAGTACATTGACTAGGACAAAAAGGCCAATGGATGTAAAGGCCAAGCTCCGAAGGAGCTTTCCCCTCCCTCATCAAGGAAATAGTATGCCGCCACGCTTCTTTGACGCGATCCAGTTCCGCTTTTTGGAAATAACGCGCGGTAATAAAAGAACCGTCCAATGGGGGATAATATTCATCCCTGTAAATAGTTGAGATAAACTCTGCCCAAGGCAAAGAAAGCGCTTGTTTATTTAAAGTTGATAGCACAAAACACCCCTCAGATTTTGCGAATGCACTCTAAAATTCCCCTTTCTTTTTCTAATTGCATTATGATTCCCTCAAGGCGCCCCACCTCTTTCATCTCTCTGTTCTCATTCAATATTCGAGTTAAAATAGAAGCAATATCAAGAAGTTGAGAATTATACATCACATCTGCTGCGCGCATGGCGAGAAGAGTTTTTGGCGAATTCGGTCTCTGCCTTCGCTCAACGAAACTGCGGACCATGCTCTTCTTTTGTAAGATTCGCGCCGCTCTACAATCATCTCTACCAATCAAGCAAATTTCGGCCAACAAAGCTCGTTCAATATCTTCTATTTCTCGTTGTAGATGGAAGATATCCGGCATATGCCAACGGATCCAATGGTAGGAAATATTGTCCTGACTCGGAAATTCCTGCGAAACTGCTTCAATAAAATCCAGATAGGCTTCTTTCCGCCTGCCCGCGAAAAAGAATGCCTTTCCTCTCCACAATCTGGGAAGAATAAATGTTGGAGACATTCTAAGAGCGCAATCTAAACTCTCAATCGCTCTTTCATATTTCCCAGCCCTAAAGTAGGATTCTCCCAACCATGTCCAGGTCAAGGAGTTCCGAGGATTTTGTTTAAGCGCTTTAAGCAGCATCACGCGAGCTTGATTGATTTTATTATCGTTAAGATAAAGTCTCCCTATCCATGAAGGGGAATGCTCCAATAAACGTTCTCTTATCAACGGTGCGCCCCAAGCGGGGAAAGGCGAGGCCAATCGATTCCGTATTCGTCTACGGAGATTCTTTAGTTTCTGAAAAGAAGGAGAACTCTCTCCATAAATAGGCATAGGCCCCACACTGACCAAGTCATCATCCCCGGAATAGCTCAGGGAATATTTTCCGGAAGACATCATGCATTTCTCAAGTTCCTCAAGCGCGTCCTTCCATTGTTCCAATCGCCATAGAACTAAGGATTTTTCATGGATAGCTCTTTCGTGGAAAAAGAGGGCATTAACCCTCATTGAAAGAGAAGAATCTAAATCTTTTTTAGCTTCCACAAATTTCCCTTGAGAATTCTCCAGGCGAGCCCGCCAATAATAAGACAGCGCATAATCCTTATCCAGCCGAATTGCCTCATCAATATCTTCAAGGGCTTTTGTGGAATCCGTTTTTCTTCTCAATATCTGCGACCTAAAAGCTCTGATCCAACCGCAATGCGGAGCCAACCTCACGGCATCTTCTATACACCCCTCTCCATAACTGGACAGATCATATCCAGCCTGTTCCTCAAGTGGGACGGAGGCCATTCGTGCCGCTAACGCATAATGCCAAGCGCGCCTAGATGACATCGCCAAATTTTTGAGCTCGAAATCAATACGATGAAATTTTGAAATAGAGATGAAGGAATGATAAAAAAGCAGATCGTGCGCAACCATATAAGCCCATTCCGCCTGGGGATTCTTAGCGATAAATTGGCTAACAATCTTTATCAGTTGAATGGTATCTATGGGTCTATCCGAAATATCGATTTTCTCTTCTAGTAAAATAATTCGGATAAATCCGTCTAAAATATTGCACCCCCTATAAACGGCCTCATACGCCGCATCAATCGCAGAGTTTTTGTCTCCCAATCTCCACAAGATATCAGCCTCTATGACCCATAAACCCGGAGAGCGGGGATTTAGATTTTTCGCCATTGAAATTTTCTTCTTGGCCTCCTCCCATCGGCATAACTTCATCTTGACGATAGAATCTAAAACCCAAGCTACTTCCAAACGAGTATCCGCCTGTTCTATTATTGATAGATCAAAATCGGCCAACTCCCACTCTCCGCCAATTATGTACGCATAGGAACGCCACAATCTAAAATAGGTATTGCACTCATCTGCCTTTACGGCGCTATTCAGGCAACTCAAAGCAACTGAGATGTTGTTGGATAAAAAGCATTCGCCCTTTAGCGCATCTACCCATGGATGTCCCGGAGAAATTTTTTCGGCTAACTCTAAATTTCTCATTGCCTCATTAGGAAACCCCATTAATCTATTGAATCGGCCAAGAGCGCAAAAATCCCAGAATTCTCGAGACGAAACCTCTTCTAATTTTTCGAGAGACTCTTTATAATAGTCAGCACGACGCGCAGAAGCAAAGGGAAGAAAATAATCGAAATTAAAAATAGAAATTCCCTTATAAGCCAGTGATAATACGTATTGTTCTATTCGTGGATGAATCCACAAAAGATCAAGATCAGGAAGTTTAACCGCAGGCTTTAAAAGAGTCTCCACATCAAGACCGCCCTAGCAAATACTCCGGGCAACACGCATCTTCAAATAGAGAACGCCTATAGTAAATACGGCAGTCGATATGGCCTTGCCGAGCGCGTATGCGCTGTTCTGATGAGGCTCCTTCAAAAGCATGAGTATGGTTTAAACGAAGCGTTGATTGAATCAGCGCTTCCGCCATTTTAGGACTATAAAGACTTTGAAGCGCGACGGCGCGCTCAACGATATCTTGCCCCCGCCAATACAAAGCCCTAGAATCAATTTTTATCAAGCCGCGCTTTTGAAACTCCTCCAAGGCGTGGAATACGGACGCGCATTCCGATATATCTTGGTGGAACAAACGACGGAATGCCTCGCGAGATATCTTGTTATTGCGCACAATACTCTCGATGACATAACCGCGCATTTCTTCTTCTACGTCAAATTCCAACATCTTGATGGGAGGAACGGCATTATTTGACACCCCTTCAGGAGGCGGTTTTGGATGATAATACCAAGCCGCGCCAAAAATATGCGATAAAGCGCCATAACCAATCCCTAATATGGATGCCCGAAAATCCCTCCACAAAGCCTCATGCCTAGTCTCCCAAGAATTTTGCTTTAAAGTTTCCCAGTCTTCATAACCAGTCACATACCCCGCTTTCCTAGCCATGTAGTCGGCCAAATTAAGCAAGTGAGAGTTTCTGTCTTTTTGATTAAGGACAACTTTTTTTCCCCGTTTTTTCCACAAAGTCCTCTCATCATCCGCGAAAGGATAAA
Source organism: bacterium (assembly GCA_021822495.1). Taxonomy (GTDB): domain Bacteria; phylum Elusimicrobiota; class Elusimicrobia; order UBA1565; family UBA9628; genus JAKAQV01. The sequence continues at coordinate 469,414 of JAKAQO010000001.1, forward strand.
GATGAATAGAATGCGGAGAAAGCGTCAATATCCGAGAAAAATCTTTTACAAAAGTGGAATCCCTTTGTCCTTCCAAACCAATCATCATATCGGTGTCGATAAACAAATCAGGAAACTTTCTAAACAAAGCAAATAATGTCCGCACTTTCTGTTCATCTTGTCCTTTCCTATCAATTCGGCCGAGAACCTGCGCGTCGAATGTTTGGATGCCCAATGTCATTCGGTTGGCTCCATGGCGAATAAGTATTTTCAGTTTAGACTCAGTCAAGGTCGCCGGAGAAGCATCCACATGAATTTGGGCCCCAGGAGCGAGTTTAAAACTCTCGCGTATAGCGGATAAAAAATTTTCCAGCATCGCATCCGTCATAAAAGTCGGCGTCCCACCGCCTATATACAAACTTGGAAAAGAAATTCCCTTAAACGTATCCTTGAAACGACCCATTTCTTCTCTCAATGAGTTCAAAACCAACTCTTGTTCTTTATGGTGACTGGAAGATTCCATCCCAAAGCGACAAAAAGAGCAATAACTTGAACAAAAAGGCCAGTGAACATAAAGAAGTATTGGATGCGAAAGGCCCAGGGGCGAGGACAAAGTCCTTTTCCATAACTCTCGAATTTCTTCAATAGATGTATCCTTAAAATAGGCAAAAGACTTATCAGATAGACCTCTATCCAATGGTGGGTAATGTTCCGCTCTATAGGAAAAAGGAATAATATAGGAGTTTGGAATTTCTTTTAGTAAGTTAGTCATATCACTAGCGTTCCAATAAGATTGAAACCGGGTTTAACTCTCCCGCGCCAAAGTGTTGGATATAAACATTGGAAACCCCAAGGCAAGTCTTTCCTTTTAAAGAACAATGACAACAAAGATCAGGGAAAGCCCTCATTCGTTGTGGGCCATAGCGACGACTGTCTTCTAAATCCAAGCCATGTTCTCTCAAAATTCGCGTTCTACCAGAGGATAGCGATAACTCTTGGTGAAAATCCGCGGAATATGGAAATACTTCCCCCAAAACGCAAGCTGGTATTCCCAAAAAGCGCACATCTCGTCCATGTTGCTGTGCTAGACGAACCCATTCCGGCGCCTTCGCGCGAATTTGTTCTAAACGCACCACGCGCTCAAGATATTTGGATATAGGCTCTGTTTCGTTGGGAGTTAAGTTTGAAATTAGAAAATGCCTAACGACGGAATAGGAACTAAATAGCCGCAGGAGCTCCTCGATACCAAAAAAATTATCCCGCGTTAAAACGGAACTAATTGAGACTTCGGGACAATGAGCAGCCTCTTTGAAAATAGACAAGGACTTAAGGATATTGCCAAAGCTCCCGGGAGTTGCAGTTAGAGAATCATGGATTTTTTCGGATGGCCCATGAACCGAAAATACAAGCTCATCAATTAACGGTAACGCTTTTTGGGCAAAATTCTCGCGCGCAAGCCTCTGGCCATCAGTGATTACGAGGGTCCTATAACCCAAAATTTTTGCGCTCCGCAAGATTTTTAAGAAAGACGGATGAATCGTCGGTTCTCCGCCGACAAAGGTAATATGTTCATATCCTTCTTTCCTTTTCCTAATCATGACGGCCAAAAGCTCTTCTTGACCGGGTTGGCGATTCCCATATTTTTTCATACGCGAAGATTCAGAGCAAAAAACGCATTTCTGATCGCATTTATAAGAGAGATAAAGTTCTAAACTTTTCATTGCTGGTTAATTTTATAATAGATACGGCAATCTCGCCGCGAATAACTGTCAATGACTGATTTTCTCCATTCCTGATCGCCCACAGCGTAGCGTTTTAAAAAATCTTGAAAGCAATCATGATCGGCCGATAAAACCATATCGCGGATAAACGGGCTGTAAAGGCTTTTGAGGGCGATAGCTTTCTCAAGCCAGTCTTCAGTCTCCCAAAAAAGTGCGTTCTTATCTATTCTAATAATACCTTCACACTCCATTCGAAGAAGAACTGATGACAAAAAATCTACCTCCAGCATATCTACTCCAAAGAGAGAGCGGAAAGACCTGCGTGAAACGAACCTATTTTCTCCTAAAAATCCGATAATAAAAGAGCGCATTTCCTCTTCGATGCTGAAGTCAACTGAGAAAAACGGAGGAATGACGGGGTGGGGCAATTCTCTGCTGGCTGGAATCATCTCATGGTGATACCACAAGGTTCCAAACGCGTGCGAAACGGTTCCATATCCCAAAGCCAAGATAGATCCTTTTCCGCGCCGCCAAGGCGCCTCTCGGGTTGACTCAGAATCGCAAAGAATGGAGCTTTTACATTCATCAGAACGATACCCGGCCTTACCAGCCATATAGTCCGCTAATTTCAACAAATGCTCCATTTGAGCGCGCTTCTCAAGAGATACTCTTCCAGACTTTTGACTAAATTGAGTCTGTGGCGAATCTTTGAAGAGATAAAGGTGCATACAATCTGGTTTAAGACTAAGGGCCGTTTCCATATCTTTAATAAATATAGAAGGAGTCTGCCCCTCAAGACCCACAATGAGGTCGATATCCGTTGTCAGATTAGGAACGCAAGCAAGCATCTGAAAAGCTTCAATTGAGTTCTCTCTTGTCTGGCCCTGTCGGTTAAGAGAGCTCAAAAGTTTATTATCAAAGGTCTCAATTCCCATCGCAATGCGATTAAAACCATGCCTGAGTAAAATATCCAATTTTGATTTTGTCAGCGTGGCTGGAGAACTCTCTGAATAAATCTCAGCCCCAGGAGCGAAATTAAAATATCTCTTAATATAAGAGAGAAAATCGTCCAACATATCGTCATCCATAAAAGTCGGGGTTCCGCCCCCGATATAAAAACTCGAAAGCAAAATTCCAGAAAAAATAGGACTAAATAAATCAATTTCTTTTTTCAAGGCTTGAAGACCTGCTTTAACGACCTCGCGCCCATGAGGAACCGCCATTTGGCAAAAGCAAAAACTGCACTGCGAAGGACAAAATGGCCAGTGTATATAGAGATTGATCTCTGGCGGAGCTAACCCCTCGCGGATAAGACGAATTGTTTTCTTCCATCCTGAAACAATATCCACGGATTGAGATGCTTTAAAACAACTAGAAGGACTGTGAATATCTCCGACAGGGAAATATCTCCGATTGTCATAAGTTGCCGCTAAAAAAGCCGCCCAGTCTGGGATATTAAGTTCAGCAACTCCAGAATTTTTGGTCATAATAGATGCGCGTTTTTGAATGCAATTGCCTCAAAGCGACTTGTCTTTTTATTTCTTCATTATTTTCTTTAAAGTTTATCGAAAATTCCCGGAGAGCATACCCATCAGCCTTAAGCAATCTTTTGATAACATGAGGGCTCAAAAACCACTTCAGACAAGTCGCTTTTTCAAACGCATCTCTCCCAATCCATGAGATAAAATCATGGTTGACGGAGATTAAGCCTAATTTCACTAAGCGAGAAAACAATGGGTTTAAGAACTCAACTTCCAGCGCGTCTCTCTTAAATAAATCCTTAAAATTTCGGCGAGAAAGCCTATTTGTCTGTTCTAATGACCCCAACGCATAAGACCTTATTTCATCCTCCATGCTCCAATCAGTCACGGCGTTATAACGAAAACCATTACCCATGCGAGGTGAAAATTCGCAAGCATACCATCCAACACCAAAAGCATGAGACATCACTTGGGGGCCTAAGCCTACGCTAGAAAAACGCAATTTATGTTTTGAACGCCAAACCTTTGTCTCCCAAGGCCAAAAATCCAAGTAGCCAATCCGATCATCTTCTTGCATGGCATAACCGTTCTTTCGCAAATAAGAGCCCAGTAAATCCCACCAATTGGTTTTAAAACGTGGAGAATTTTCAATTGAACTCAAACATAAAATTTGAGGCCTTATCTTTAAAACATCCTTTAATTTTTTTTCAAAAGATTCTGCGCTATAGATATCCTTGACAGAAACCTCCAAAGAGAGCATGATTTTAGGAAGTTCCTTCAAAGAACTTAAGATGCCCTCTAAATTTTTATTCTCTTGGGGAGAAATATGAAGAGAAACAGAGGAAACATATCTCAGAATATTTCTTCCAACCTTTGCGGCACGATCTAAAATCTTAAGAGAGAAAAAGGCTCCGGGCTCAAGATCGAACTGTTCCCTAATCAAACACAAAAATTCTTCAATTTCATCAACCGATGAATTCATAGCCTCAAGAGATACTCCCTTAAACGGAATCCCGCGAAAAATCCCACCTAGATTAGATATATCTCTCTTTAAAATCTCCGTGGTATTTCTTTCTAAAGGAAGAACAATTTCTAAAGCTATTTCTTCTGGGATGACTCTTTGCTGCCTAAGTAAAAGATACTCATTCCATAATTGATAGATATAGGACGATTTTACTGGATCAAAATAGGCAGGTAAATGGGTTGAACTCTTCCGTGGGAAACAGTAGTATTGCCGATAATTGGCGGATAAAAACTCAGGCCAAAGAAAAGATGAATCTGTTTTGAGCGGTTGAACCCTTCCTGCGGTCAGAAGCCGCTCCATGCGCAACTACTCTTGGGAATCCGACGGGGAAGGCCCCTGCGGGGGTTGTTTGTTCATGAGGGAACGCTTAATTTTTTGAAAACGTTTGAGTTCCTCGGCTCGTTCCTGTTTTTTGTCGTAGTACTTTTCCTTCTGATCTTGTGGTAAGAAGTTTATGAATTTATCGCCATCTTTATAAGGTGGCAAATGGTTAATTTTGCGAAATGTCGCTTCTTGGTGGATCATTTCCGAAAACTTATGCTTGACAAACCCAACGCAATATTCACGTACAGCCGCCTTTTGCTTTAATTTCAAGGCCTCTTCCAAAGATTCTTTTAGAGGGGAGCAGGCATCTCCATGTGATATGCTAAGAAGGCCTCTACAAACGGCAGAATCTCCGCACAAAGCGGGATCCCCTTTTGAGCGAACCATCGCCGCCATATCCTTACAGTGCTCGGCATAAGCCGAACCCCACTTGGACATTCCCATACAGGCCTTGGACCCCGCCAAATAAGCGAACTGATGTTTACAAGACGGATCCGTCATCCCAAGATTCTCGCAAAGTTTGGCCGGAGTCATTCCCTGTCTTATGCCTTCTACCATCTTCGAGCAAAGACGATTCCGTTGATCTAAAGGGATTGAAGCGGAAGAGGGAATGGTTTTCAAACACAATGAAACCGCTCCTGGAGATTTGGAAACCATCGCGGCAATAGACATATCCTCTTCATAACGCCTCTGACAAGAAAGAACTCCTTTAGACCCGCAACTTTTTTGAAATTTAGCGCAAGGTTTCATGCTCTTAGCAATTAAGGCCCTACAGACTTGGTAAGACATCAACTTGCCTTCGCATTGGGCAGGCAAATGCCCCTTCGGCATATGAGCGCCACGGGAATAATCAATGGATTCTGGAGGGGTCTTGAGACATTGTTCCGTTAGAAAACGTTTAAGGCCGGCTTTTGTCCGCGGCAAATTAGCATAGGCCGGGGCAACAGTATGATGCGGCGGAGGCGGCTTAGGTCCTGCCGCAAAAGCAGAAACAGACGTTAGAAAGGGCAAAAAACCAAAACAAAAAATATATTTCATAAATCACCAAGCTCCATGGGAACCATGGGAACCATGGGAACCATGGGAACCATGGGAACCATGGGAACCGTGAGAACCATGCGAACCATGCGAACCATGCGAACCATGCGAACCATGCGAACCATGCGAACCATGCGAATTATGAGACGTATGCCCCGATGAACCACCATCGTTATAAAGATAATTTGCATGCTGTTGTATCTGCGCTGCCGCTTGATGAGCTGGAAGAAATGTCGCTCCAATAATACCCAAAACTGCCGCGGTTTTAACGATATCTGAGTCTAAAACCTTGGCTTCCTCGCTGGTCAAAAAACGCTTAAAATCCTTTTTCAGGCCAGGAAATTTTTTCTTCTTTTCTTTTTTTTCTTCGCTCATAAAGGCTAATTCCTTTGGAATATATCCGCGCGAATAGGTTTTCCGGCTTTGGCCACCCATCTCTCAAAAACCGCTTTAACATCGGGCTCTCGCATTTTCTCAAAAAGATAATCCAAGATACCCATGTGAATATGACAGCGATGATTGGAATGCATGCGGCTGACAATATCTCCTTCGGTCACGTAATTATAAATAGGGCACACGCCATCATAAGGTTTGTAAACACAGGTTGAACATTGCGGCTGTCCCTCAAGACTAGAAGAGGCAATCAAGGACCTTACAGCTGGATGGCGCATATAATCCACAAAGCTACCTTCCTTCACATGGCCAATGCGGAAAGATTCATCTTTCATGCGGCTGAGCATGCGCCCCTCATCACAAGTATAGATCGCGCCATCAAAATTGTAAGCTACTTGCCCAATTCCCGCGCCGCAAGGATTGCGAACATCCATATTGTTGGGATCCTCGCTTAACAAAATTTTAGTCAGAAATTGCTTGGCCATGTTCTCAAAAAACAGTTTTTTCTTATCCTTTAAATTAATCTCTATGATGTAATCCATCGCCGTTTTATAAAACGCAAGATATTCATCCGAAGTGTATCCGATTTTCTCCCACGTCCTGAGAGCAAAGCCCAAGGGACTTAGATAGCGAAGATAAATCCCGCGCGCGCCAAGAGCGCGGTATTCATCGATAATTTCCTTAGGGTGGGATAAAGACAGGCGCGTAATCGTGGTCAACGCATCAATGCGGTATTTTTTGCGCTTGGTCTTTTCCATAATCACATTCCACCAGCGAGCGACCTCGCCGTGAGCGGTCCCGCCCAACCATTTGCGGTTTTCTTCATGAACCGAAGCCGGCCCGTCCAGAGAGGTGCAAAAAGTCACATTGTTTTTAAGAAGAAAATCGATTTTTTCTTCGTCCATCAAACTCAAATTTGAGACAAGGCCAATCATGAGATTTTTCTTGGCCGTTTTGTTAATTTTTCGCGCCGCTTCAACGACATAGCGGATAATCGGCCAATTAACCAAGGGCTCTCCGCCTTGAAATTCAATCGTAATCGAGGGATTAGGACTTTCAAAAATACGCCGAACAACCTGGGAGGCCGTTTCTTCCGTCATATCGGTCGAGGTCTCATTCATCCCAACAGAAGTCACCTGGCAATAAACGCATTTTTGATTGCACCGAAGAGTGACAACTATAATATGAAGCCCCGTGCCCGTAGACAGGAAAGCGTTTCGCTGCGCCCAATCCTTGGATAGCGCCTGAAAATCCATCCACTCACGAAGAAAACCTCGGGTTTGAAGTTCAACACCCAACGGAGTTTTGGGATCAACTTCCCCACGGGTAAAACGCTTAAAGTCTTCTTCATCAAGTTCGAGATATTTACCCGAATCATTCGTAATCAAATATTTTCCATTAAGGACCCGGTAATAGAAAGGCCCAACTTTCTTATCGTCTGTTTTTTGAACGTCTTCCAAGGTTAGGGTCATATTTTAGGCCATTTGGGCGAGGACGTGATTGGAAAACTCTCCCCAAAACTCCTCGTTTATTTCGGTTCCAGATTCAGGCCGAACAAAAATTTCAATTTTTCCATTTTCCTCGGCGATGGAAAATTGAGCGAACTCCGAAAAATCCGTCGCCGCGGATTCTACCGCTTTTTTTGAATACAAAGATGAGTCAAGGAGATATTTTTTCTCGCTCATCTCTTGGGCGTCCCCGGCGCGGCATTTGCAGCGGATGAAGGATTTTTATCTTCCCAGGGAGCGCTAATTTTAAGGGGGTCATCTCCCTCGGAAGATTTTTCTACCTCAGCCAAAAGCTTTTCGATTTCTTTTTCCAATTCTTCATCCAAGACCGGAGAAGACGCCTCTGAATCGGATCCGTCTTTTGAAGAAGGGCTTCCACCGCCCATTCCCTCCGCTCCAGAAAGGGCGCCTTTCATTTCCGGGGTCACGCCTTCCGCCGCGGCCAAGGCCTGGGTCACGATATATTCTCTGATTTTTTGATTGGAAGCCGACACCTTTGCGCGGAGGGCCTGATGAATCAGCTCGTTTTGAAAATCGCCCAAGGCTTCCTCTAGGGATTTTTCCGGAGTCCCGGATTTGGGCCGGAAATAGACCATGACAGCCTCTTTAGGATCGCCATCCAGCCTCACATAGAATTTCTCAAGAAAATGATAACACGCTTTATAAATAGACTCAAGACTGTAAAGCCCGACTTTGATTTCGACGCTTTTCTCGTTTGTGTTCATTTTAACCCTCGGTTATGAATATAAATCCATATTTAAAGCGGCTTTGTCAAGCACAATTTTATTAGATCATCTTCAACCTGTTTCCGAGCAAAAATTACTCTCGCATCCAAAGCCGCTTTACAAAATCCAGGAATTTTATTTTTGCGGTTTTCAGACAAATAAATAGAGATTAAGGTCAAATAAGCCGGGAGATAGTCTTGATTTCGAGAAATGGCCGCTTTTAAATCTTGAACGGCTTTTTTCTTTTGGCCTAGCAAATCCTCAATCACCGCGCGATCATTAAGCGCATCCGGAATATTGGGGTACCGCCGCACAAGCCCGTCAGATATTTTAAGAGCTTTCGCGTAATGATGGTATCTCTGCTCTTGGTAAAGTCTCTGAGCGGAAGAAGTATATTTTATCTTTTCTAAGGGTTTCCTTAGCGGAAGCAAATCGTGAGAAATATCAACAAGTCCTTGCAGAAAAAGGTCTCGCGTCTCCTGACGTTTAAAAACCGCGGGATTTTTTAAAACCATTTCCAGTCTTGTTAACAGAGTCTCCCGTTTGGCCATGGGCCACGCCAAAAGCAAATTCCTAATGTCATACACAATTCGATTATCTAAATCTCTAATCTGGCAAGAAACCATTCTCGATTGAGGATCGCTTCCACGTTCCATGACATCAGTCTTGCGCCATAAATTCAAGGCCTTAAGCCAATAGGAAGTAGCTTTTTTCATGCGATTGCGCTCTAAGTAGAAAATCATCTCAATTAAGTCAGAACGTACCTTAATCTGAGGATTTCTTGAAATAATGGAATATAAAAGAAGACGCGGATTTTGCCCTAAAACCGCCTCGGTCCAAGCCTCATCCAACGCAATTGTCGCGCTCATGCGTAATTTTAAAGTTCGTCTAAAGTCATGACTTGCCTTTTGGGGGTTTCCCGAAAAAAGTTCTTTCCTCCCAAACCGCCACCAAAGCCAGGGGTTTTGCGGATTACTCCCAACAATGACGCCCAAAGGTTGCGGATGGGCTTCTCTCAATGGATAGGCCGCCACCAAGAGCTCTGTTCCAAGCGCAAACGTGGAAAAAAATAGAACTGCGCTTCCAACAGAAATCAGAGACCAAGATTGAGGGATATCAAAATTAAGGTGTTCCATAACCTTCCATCGGCTTTTAACCCAAAGGCTTATTTGTACGGAAGCGAAAACGCACAAAATTGGCTCAATCGGCAAAAAATATCGCGGTTCTACAGGCATCAGACAATGAATACCAATATAATACCCGCAAAAAACCACTAGTCGCCTAATACTTTCCTGGAAGCGAAGTTTCCAAGCGCTCCATAAAGCCAACGCTGTTATGATGGGAGAAAGACTAAAGACAAACCATAATCTCTCAAGATAGGCCCATCCAAATCTCAAGGGATGCCGAAGAGTTTCCCCCATGGCCCATAAGAGAGGAGACGTTCCACGGGTATAGCCCGCAAGTTTTCTAAAATTTCCCTCCATGGTCTGAACCATCCCCAGAGCCCCAGCCACAACGTTATTGTCCGCTCGACCATTCTCGAATAAAATCCAATGTCCATAAACCGCATGATTCATATAAATCCACGGGATAAGCATGGAGTAAGGAATTAATAGGATAGGTAAAACCTCTTTTAGCGGAATGCGCGGCCTCGCAAGACGGTTAAGATAAAGAGCCAAAATCAAGGGGAATAGAAACAGTTCAGAACGGATCAGAAGCGAACACCCAATAACCCCTCCAACGATATAAGAATATTCTACAGACCAAGCGTTCTTACTCAAAAAAACCGCCAAAAGAGCCGCCACCAGGATGAAAAGCCCCATTTCGTTTAGAGAAACAAAAGGCGCCCAGTCTATAGTCAAAATCAGATGAAAATAAAACACAAGGGCAAAAACTCCGCCAAGAAAAGATTCAATTTGGTTTGCGAGAATAAAAATAAAGCCAAAAAAAAGACCGCTCAAGGCAACGATTAAAAAAGTGGGGACCCAAGCAGGCGTATGATCATAAACAAAAGCGTCAACAATCGAAGCCATCGGCATATTTCGCGAAAGGTTGACCCTTTGAAACCCTATATTGGGCGAAAGGCCGTAAACCAAAATTTCTCCGCGGCTTATGGCGCCGTCATCCATCGAGAGATGCATCTGGCGAGCCCCAAAACTAGGGAGAGCAGAAGCTAAAATTAGAAGCGCTCCAAAGGCAGAACTACGGAAAGTAACCATTCGTCCTACTCGCAGTTTTACGGCGTAGACTATGCCCCTTAAAAACACGAATATTATTACAAACACTATAAACAGCGGAAGCTAATTCGTAGTCCCATGCGAGGTTTTTAAGGGCCCCCTGGCAATCTTTTCTGGCAGCGGCAAAATTACCACGCTCCCTATCCATGGCCACTAAACTCAAATAAATAGAAGGGTCATGGGGATTTAGACTCCTAGAAAGTTTAAAATCAGCTTCTGCACGATTTTTATCTCCCATTAAGTATTCACAAATAGCAAGGTCCTTTCTATAAACTCCATTCTCCGGATACCGCCTCGCTAAAAAATTAAAAATGAATCTCGCAATGGGTCGTGAGATCGCATATTCTTGAAGATAAAGCGCTTCTTCATGCAAATATTCTTGCGGCTGAAGCAGAGAGGAAATTGGGACAGGAGCGGGGGAGACGCTCTCAATTGGAGATTGGCTCTTTGTGTCATCTAAAGCTTCCATTGAGACTCGGGCCAGTTCTTTATTAAAAGTAGCCTTAACCCCTGGATTAAGCAACGATACGCCCCACAGAGACGCAAATTCAGAATAGAAATCATGAATGGATGCCAGGCGCAACTTTTTCTCAACCTCAATCTCTCTAGGAGAAGACGGGTCCCGAACAAAGGATTTTCCTACGGCAATAGATAATGCGCGTACAATAAAATTCCGGCCTTCCGGCAACTTTTTCTGGGAAAAAGCGGCCAGAGCTTGCATCAGATAAGCTTTTTCTGCCACATCAGGCGAAACGCCATTTTGCGGGAAATGGAATTCCATTAACGCCTTTGGCTGTCCATTGAGAAACTCCGCCCAGGCCAAGTCAAGTTTATAACTCACAAGAGGTAAGGCGCGAACCGCTCGGGACAATTCTGGTAGGGCAATTTCCAAATTCCCCTCCAACAAATCTCTCATGCCTTTTTCATGAAGCAACCACCCATCTCTTGGATGCCGTAAAAGGGCTTTATTTAGAGCGTCTTTTGAAGCTGTCATTTGTGGATAAAGAGCGACCTTCTCAGCGACAAAAAAACAAACCAGGACGCTCATGGCAAGAGTTGTCGCAAAAATTATAATCCCCGTCGTTTCTCCTTCGGGAGACAAAAAGAAAATCAAGGGGAGCGACGCGAAAACAGCCAGTAAAGGCCTTAAGGGCATGAAATAAGCGAATTCAACAGCCATCAGGCAATGAATGAGCAATAGATACAGGATGAGAAGCGCCACGGATGAAATTCTTGATCGGAACGGAAAAAGCCAAAACCCAGCGATGGCCAGCATGAACAGAAAAGGGTTCCATCCAATCACTCGGAAAAGCCTCAAGAAAACTGCGTTTATATATCGCAACGGACGCTTCGCAACCTCAGACATAGCCCAACCAAGCGCTGAAGTGGTCATTGTTTTTGAAGAAAAAATCCCCCAATTTCCTTCCACCGTTCCCACTATTCCCAGCGCCCCCACAACGACATTTGAATTCGCTTCTCCCCCCTCAAGCGGGATGAATTTATGATAAAGCTCTGCGTTCATGAAAATCCACGGTAAAAGAAACAAGTAAGGTACTATTAAAAGAATCAAAATTTCTTTCTTTGAAATACGGGCTTTCTTCCTCCAAGAAGTAAAGATTTCGGCAAAGACCAGGAGCGGCGGAAAAAAAACTAACGTGGAACGGTAAAGGAGTGAACAACCGATGGAAAGGGCAACCGCACAGGCGCTCAGGACCGAGGGATGACGAGCGCGGAAAACAAGAAAACCCGCGACAAGCAGTATCAGCAGAGTAAAAACAGATTGTGGAAAGCTCAGGGAGATGTATGAAAGGATCCAGATAGGGATAGCCGCCATGGCTAGAACTGGAGAAAAAATTTCAGCGCAGAGGGCCGTCAATAAGACTAAAGCAAGAAAGGGAATAAACCGGTTTAGATAAGGCGCACGGTCATAGAGCGCCGCGGCTGTTATGCTTGCCGCTGGAAGATGCCAGTCGACCTTACTCCCAAAAGCGGGAACGCCCCCCCATAAGACCTCGCCTGCATTTAAATAATCGATTTGAATGGCTTCATCGGTGTGGACTTTCAGGACCAGCGACCCCAAAATAATAAACCCAAAGGTTAATATCCCGACCCATGGATATTTCCCCAAGGCTTTCATCAGGAACTAAGGGGAAAAACTAAAACCATTCCTCACTTCGAGCAACAGTACCATTGATTACCTACGCCATTAATGTCAGAGGCGGCACAAATATCTTCCCATCCATTCCAGCTTCCGCCACCATAACTAAAATTTACATCGAGCAACAAGGCATTCCATTGGCCGTTGCAGTCAATACCCAGGTTAACCCATCCATAATTAGGATTTAAAACCCCCCATTGTTCACGAGAGTGATTCCATTGACCTTCTACATAAAGGCCGGGAGCCCAAGTTGCGTAACAGTTAGAACAACCAAGCGCAGCGCACGACTGATTGTCCGCGCCCTGCCCCTCGGCCTGACAATTCTGACCATTCACATGAAGGTAAGAATTCCCATCGCCGCTAGGGGCAATCGCAGGGCCAATGGAAACATTGCCCCCGCCTTGATTAATAACCGTTCCGCCGCCGCCCGAGTCAATATAGGTCGGCGCGTTTTGATCTCCATTAATCCATAAAGGTTGCCCTGGGCTTCCTGATTCAAGATGGCCATTTCCATCATCAAAAAGCTGAACATTCTCGCCATTGGAGGCGGCTTGGACCATAACGCCGTTCCAAGTCCCAGCCCCCTCAACAGACAATAATTCCGGCGGGCTCGTTGTTCCAATCCCCACATTACCATTCATAACCGCCAACTTAGTATTACCCCCAACAGCGGCATTACTCCCTATCTCCACAAAACTTTGACCTCCACTTGGCAAGGGATCCCTCGCCAGCCAGGTATTTCCAATGGTCACCATATTGTTGTAAGCGCCGGCGGGAGCGGGGTAATAAGTGGAAAGAGTGATCGATTCAGTCGCGATGGGGGCGACCAAGGTCAAAACAAAAACCGCGCCCAACCCCCATTTCCAAACCTTCGACTTAGGATTAAATTTGGGAAATCTTGGAACATGAACGCGAAACTCAATAATTTTTTCTTCCATAGTGATAACCCCTCAGTTAGGATAACAGAAGACCGGTTTTTCGTCAAGGCCCAAACTTACGATGGAACCCCCTCGCCCTGGTGCCGCTTTTCCAGGGCTTCAAGTTCATCCATCAAGGCGCGTCCGGCGGGGGTCCAATGGGCGTGCATCCTTAAGGTGTCCATGCCCTCGCGGTTTTTTTCGTCGATTTCGGCCAGGCGTTTCTCAAAATCGGGAGTCTGAGAAACCGGGTGATGGGCCGCGCGCATTTTACGGTAAAACTCGGCCACAGGAAGAAAAGCGTGAACCGCCAAAAGCACTCCCCACAAGGGCCTGGGATCCGGCCGAACCGGAGATTTATACAAAGGAAAGAACGCGTTCTCAAGGAATGGGTCAAAATATGAAGCCAGATTCATCTTGTTGTGCTGGAACTCATGAATGAGGGCTTCCGTCATCGTCAAAAGATGAGGATGAAGGGTCATGTAAATAGTCCCCACTGCCTCTTTATAGGACGCGGAAAGATGTTTGGTGTCGGAATAACCCACCGGGACGATTTGCCGAAGCAAAATTTCCATTTCTTCAAACAACTCCGGCCATAATTCCAATATCCAGTCAAGACACTGCGCCAAGGACGCCCGCCAGTCTTCTTCCGAATGCCCGCCCAAATCCAAGGCATTTCCCGCTTTATCCGGATGAGCCTCGATAGAAGAGATGGGGTTTAAATCTTTTAAGGCCAGCTTAATCGGGCGGGGAGGTTTGAGAGTCACATAACACAATTCAGAAGAAATACCCGCGACGGCGGGCCTGCGGCCCAAAAGAGTCTCTGAATTTAAATTGACGCTTCCTTGATTGTGAGAATTACCCAGGGCGGAAACTCTCCCATTTTCAAAACGCCAACCCGTTCCCTCTTTCAAGGTCAGTGAAAACCCCAGAGAATGGGCCGTCAACGAAAAGGGGACTGTCCCCTTTTCCCAAGAAATGCCGCTTTCGGGCAAAAGCCCGCGCGCGGCCAAGGGCAAAAGAAGAGAACCCGGCAAAGCCGCCAAGGCCGCCTCAATGCTTTTTTCAAAACCCGGAAAATCTTTTTTTCGGCGCGCGCACCAAACCGTCGGGGCAATTTCAGGGGAAGACAGAACTTCAAGGACGGCTTTTGAATTTTTCTTTAAAGCGCCAGCCAAAAGTTCATAAAAAGGCGGCGTCAAATTCCAAGACCGGTTTTGGGCCGCAATTAAAAGCGTTTCGCGCAAAAGCTCTTTAAGATAAGCCTCTTTAAGTTCTTTCAGGGTTTGGTGTCCGGCTTTGGGAGTGAGTAGAGCCGAGGCGTCAAAGGTCTTCATGTAGAGAAAACAGGAGCGGGGACTTTAGAACTCACCCTCAATTCCGGCGTCGGCTTTGGAAAACCGCAGCGGCGGATATGTTGAATCGGCGCTCCGGCGCAGGAATCGTTTAAGCGGCACTCGCGGCAGGATTTTCCCTTGGCGAAATAACGTCTTCGGATATGAAATTCAACATACTCCTTCATTTTAAAATCAGGGGAAGAAGAATGTTCAAGTTCGAGTTTTCCAGCTTTCTCAAAATCCCGCATGGCCTCGCCGTCATTTTCCAGGCACTCCGGAAGCGGATAAGCCTTTAATTTTTTTTCTTCATTGAGTTTGACGATGTCTCCGCACAGGTTTTGCAAAAAGCAATGCGGACACCGCCCCCAACAATCCGGCTTGATTCCGTAATGGAGAAATTTGTCAAAAAGAACCCCGCGGCCAGAGGCCTCGTCATGGAGTTTGGACGGCGGCTGAATCAGATCCTCATAGCCTTCCAGATATTGAGGCAAAAGCCGATTGGTCCACAACACCACATCCCCTCTTTTAAGAACCTCAAGAGCCCGGTGAAGATGGGGCAGTTCCGCTTCGACGTCATAAAAAAGCTCTTCTTTATTCTCCCAGGCGCTCCCAAAAGGAATGACCTGAAGCAAATCAAATTCATGGACGCCCTCATGAATAAAGAAATCTAGAATATCCCTTAAATGCCGGATGTTTTGTTTATTGATAACAATGTCCACGCTCACAATAAGCCCTGAAATCTTAAGGGCGCGCCTTAAGGCCACAAGCCCTTGAACAAAGGAACCCGAAGATCCCGTCAGACGATCATGAATTTCCGGAGTGTGGCCGTGAAGAGAAAAAGTAACTTCCTTAAGCCCCGCCTTGACCGCGCCGTTCATGAAATCGGGATAACACATCCGTCTTCCGTTGGTCACGGTTTGAATATGGTCGTAGCCCATCTCCCGCGCCTTTGAGACAATCTGAATAAACTCCGGGTGGATGGTCGGTTCCCCGCCGCTTAAGACTAAACGCTTAATGCCAAGACCTCGGCCTTTTTCAAGGTCAGACACGACTGCGTGCCAGGGAATCGCGGTTCCATTCCAGGCGGGAGTATCCAGACAAAAACTGCAATGATCGTTACAGACCCGGGTGAGTCTCACCCAATGCCGCTTTTCCGGCGGCTTTTCCGAAAAAGGGTGCGGCACCCTTTCCTTGACTGGCGCGGTCAAGGCCGAAGGCCGGGCGTACACGTCGCGCTTTTGGAAAGGCGTCAGCGGCGCGTAAGCGCTCTTTTCTTCGTCAAGGATTTTTTGAACAATGGGCTCTTTGGGAATAAAGACCGGGGATAATTCCGAGGGGTCATACCAATCGCCTATATCAAAAGCCCCGGCGCAAATATCATCGAGCGAACAAAAACGGCAAGCCTCGGATTTAAGATGCTTGAAATCGGTTTGGCGAACAGTGCCCTTTTCATCCAAGAAAT
This sequence comes from bacterium, assembly GCA_021822495.1. Classification (GTDB taxonomy): domain Bacteria; phylum Elusimicrobiota; class Elusimicrobia; order UBA1565; family UBA9628; genus JAKAQV01. The sequence continues at coordinate 485,718 of JAKAQO010000001.1, forward strand.
GGACGATGCGCTCTTCTCCCTTGACGATTTTTCGCGTCTCGGTCGAGCAATGGGCGAACTCCGTCATAAAACACAAGGGCACGCGCTCAACCCGAAAACTTTTTCCCTGGTTATCCAGATAACGCATCGCCTTTGACAATGAAACCTCAAAATCCCGGAAGCGCGGAGCCGTATCACGATTGGTCTCGGCGCGCCCCATGGAGGGATCGAGATTATTCCAGACGAAATGGGAAATAACCGGAAACTTTTCCACAAAAAAGCGTACGGTCTCGTCTAAATGATCCGCGTTATAGGCGTTGATGACGGTGTTAATATTGACCGCAATGGGATATTCCTTCGCCAAAACGGAGAGATTCTCCAAGGCCAAAAGGGCCTTATCGAAAGAATTTTTAACTCCAGTTAAAAAATTTTCGACTTCAGGACGGGAAGAGTGAATCGAAACGTGATAATGATGGAGCCCCGCCTCGGCAAAAGAGCGGGCGATATTCGCCTCCGCGACGCGAGAGCCGTTGGTAATCATCCGCACATGCAAACCGCGGCTGACCGCGTAGCGGGTAATTTCCGGGATATTTGGAGAAAGGCTCGGCTCGCCTCCGGTCAAGATAATCCCGAAGTATCCGCGTTGAACGAAATCGTCAATCTGTTTTTTGGCGGTTTCGACATCCAGCATATATTCCGTCTCGGGGTTGGAACAAAAGCGGCAATACTGGTTGCAATGGCGCACCACCTGCATGTATCCGATATTAGCCATATTATTTTTTCACAGGACTCGGCGGCTTTCCCCCGGGAAGTTCCGCCCCAGTGAAGATTGCCGGAAATAATTTCTGAAGCTCGGCCCCCGTTTTAGGCGCCCCTCGCCTTTCCCCAAGCCCCGGCTTGGGCCGTGAAAAGGGGACAGTCCCCTTTTTTTGAAAAAAGGGGACTGTCCCCTTTTCCGCGGGCTGATAGAGGCCGATGCCCGCGAATAAATCGCGAGTATCCTCCGAAAATACGCGGCCTAAAACTAACAAAGAAAGGCCGAGATTTTTAGATAAATTTACCGCCTCTTCCAAATGCGAACCCGCCATTTCGGCAGAAGGAATCACCCGCGCCCAGGATTTTCCGGCTTCCCCGTAAGGCAAGGCGAGATTTAAATGAAATCCTTTTGCGCCTAAATGATGGGCCAAGCGCGCGATTTCAGTTAAATGTCTGAAATTCGATCGCGTGATTACGGTTGAAACGCCAATCGTAAAACCAAGCTCACGCGCGCGTTTAATTCCCAGAATCGTCTGCGCCCAACTTCCGGAAACCTGCGTGTGATAATCATGCATCGTGGGCGTTGAACCTTGAAGAGAAATATCCAAGGCGCTCACGCCCGCATCCTTTAAGGATCGCGCAAAAGATTCATAGGCAAGCCTGCGGCCATTGGTTTGAACGAGAACATGAGAAGCCCCGGCTTCTTTAGCGGCAGAAACAGCAACCATGAGCCCCGGGTGAAGAGTAGGCTCTCCCCCGACAAAAGCGATTTTAGAATCCCGCCCGACAACTTCTAGCGTTTTTTGAATCAAAGTGTTTTCGTCTTTCGCAAATTTTTCCGCGCTTAAGCCTTTTTGAGCGCAAAAAATGCAGTGGTTGTTGCACTGAAAGCTCGTCGAGATGAGTTCCATTCCTTTGATTCTACAATAATTATTTCGCTTTTAAATTTGTCAAAATAAAAAAATGAAAATCTACACCAAGACCGGCGACGCGGGCGAAACCGGGCTTTTCGGGGGCAAGCGCGTTTTAAAGAATCATCCTCGCGTCAAGACCTGCGGAGATTTAGACGAACTCAATTCTGCTTTGGGACTTATTCTCTCCTCCATCAAACCCCAAAATCCCGCCTCCGCCCTCGCCCATCCCTTGGGACAAATCCAAAATGAGCTTTTCGATCTTGGGGCTCTCGTCGCTAGTCCCAAAGCCCCATTTCAACCATCACAAGAAGAAAGCCTCAAGAACGCCGTCTCAAGGCTCGAAAAAGACATTGACGAAATGACGGAATCCTTAGAGACCCTCAAAAATTTTATTTTGCCCGGAGGTTCTGAAACCGCCGCGCGTCTTTTTTGGGCGAGAGCCGTTTGCCGAAGGGCGGAAAGAAGCCTTTGCGAAATCAAGGAAGAAGACCCGTCCTTAAACCATGCCCTCATCTATTTAAATCGCCTCTCCGATTATCTTTTTACCGCCGCGCGCTGGGCCAACAAGGCCGCCAGAAAACCCGAAGTAATTTGGAAGCGCTGAAATTTCATTGAACAAACAGGCGAACTTTTTTGTAAACTAAACGTATTAGTAACAGCCGCCAAAAGCGGCATGGACTAGTCCAAACCAAGGAGGAGTACTCGATGAAGAATGCGCGCAAAACCTGCGCTTTTGTGATGGGAGCGGCTCTTTTTGTTCCCGCCTTAGCGTTGGCTCAAAACAACATGAACGGCATGAATATGCCCCAAAATGGGCAACAACAGGCCGCTTCACCCGCCCAGCCTGCGGGAACCCAGGCTCAGCCGAACTACAAGGACCTCGTCAACAAGAAAAAGGCCTTGTTGCAAAAAAAGAAGGCGCGGATCGCCAAGAAAAATAGCGATCTCAAAGCCCTTTCGGCCAATGAGAAAAAAGAGATCGCCGCCGTTAAAGCGGATAAATCTCTGACGAAGAAGCAGAAAATGGCCAAAATCGCCGCCATTAAAAAAGACTACGGAAACAGACGCAAGGGTCTTTGGGCGGACTTTAAAAAAGACATGGGTGGAATCGGCCATGATCTCGCCGGAGTCGGGCACGACATGGAATTCTGGAGAGCTCATCACAAGCATCCGAAGCACCACAAGCATCACAAGAAAACCAAAATCGCCAAAGCCCCGAAAGCGGCTCAACCCGCGAACGCAACTCCCGCGGCTCAATAATTAGAAACGTAAAAAAGCCCCTGCGCGCAGGATTGGCGCAGGGGTTCTTTTTAGATAGAAAACTGATGAGTAAAAGCGCGAGGGTTTTTGCGGCCTGCGCTCTCTTTTTTTTGCCTCTATCCTCAAATTCCGCCTTTGGAGCCGAAACTCTTTCTCTTCAAGACTGCATTTCTCGCGCTGAAAAATTTTCGCCTCAAGCGGTGATTGGTCTTTTAAAAGAAGCCCAGGCTCATTCCGCCGCGAAAGGAGCTCAAGCCGGGCTTTTGCCCCAGGCCTCGGCCATTGGCAATTACCAACAATCAAATAGCCAAAGCATCCAAGCCATCGATATTAATCAAGCGACCTTAAGCCTGACTCAAAACATCTCCCCGTTCTCCCCGCAATGGGTTTTAGTCCGCCAAAAGAAGGCTGATTACCGCGCCGCCCAGGCCGAACATATCGCGACGGAAGAAGACGTCGAACTCCAGGTTAAAATTCTTTATATTTCCATACTCAAAGAAAAAGATTATCTCGATAAATTTCAGCGCCTTGAAAAAAAACTTTCCAACATGAAGAAAGCCCTCATCCCCCGCTATAGCGTTGGACGCGTGCCGCCGTTTGATTTAGTCAAGATTGAAATGGCTCTGAGCTCCCTCGCTAAAAACCGGGAATTTACCGAAGCGCAACTTGCATCCGACAAGGAAAGTCTGGCCTTGATCGCCGGATTTAAAGACGGAAGCCAAATTGCCCTCAAAGCGCTGACGAAAACGCCTCCTCTTCTGTTTGACGCCGCTTCCTTTGGCGAAAACACAAACCCCCGCCTTCTCGCTCTTAAACGCCGGGTTGAATCCTCTCGCCTGGCGGTAAAGGCCGCCGAATATGAGCGCTACCCTTCCCTCAATGCCGGGCTTAATTATGGATATGAAGGCTCAGACGGGTTTTTTAATTTTATCCCCAACACCAGCTTCCCGAACAATATTTATGGTCTCCCCCTTGAATCCGGATGGAACGCGTCTTTATCCCTGAATCTGCCTATTTGGGATTGGGGAATTATTTCTTCTCATATCGCGCAAAGAAAAGAAGAAGCCGCCCTGACCAACAGCCGCCTCAATCTTAAGAAGCAAGACCTCCAAATCCAATTCATCAAATGGGAGAAACTGGCCCAGGCCCATTTAGCCGACAAGAAAAGAATGGACGAGCTTCTGCCCCAAACCCAAGAAGCGGCCAAGATTCAAACCCGACGCTATCGTCTGGGAGCCAGCGGAATTTTAGAGGCCGCAGATGCCTTAAACATCTGGCTCAACACCATGATTTCGGAAAGAGACGATTACTATTCCTATCTTTCGGATTTGGCCCAAATCGAGCATCTCATGGGCCAAAACACGGTGGATTATGAATAAAAATTGGAAAAAAACATTTTTCTTTCTTCTCATAACGACTTTTGCGTGCTCACGCCGTTCTTCCTTTAAAACAGGGAATCTTCCGGATGAGATTGTCACGACCACTGCAACTTTCACGGAAATGCGAGCTAAAATTCCCGCCTACGGAATCGTGATTAATAAAAATGGGCAAAAAGAACTCGAAGTCAATATTGAAGCCGGCGATACGAAAAGCCTTAAAGTCGGACAAGAAGCGAAAGCCTTTATCGGTTCGCTGAAAACTCCGGTCCCGGCCCGAGTGGGCCGCGTCTTGCGCGCAGTCAGTTCCGAGACAGGGCAGTCTCTTGCCTGGTTGATCCCCTTAAAAAAATCCCCAATTTCATCCGGACAATTCGTGACGGCCTGGATTTATACTTCCCGCAAGAGAAAAGTCATTGCCGTTCCCAAGCCCTCAATTCTCATTCGAGATGGAAAAAAACTAATCGTTGTAAAAACAGGCGATGATTACCAAGTTCAAGAAGTAAAGACGGGCATTTCATCCGATAAGGAAATAGAAATTTCAAGCGGACTTAAGCCAGGGGATCAAATTTTGACCAAGGGCGGCCTTTTTTTTCTTTATCCCGATTTCAAAGCGGTGGATGATTAATGTTCGAGCGATTTCTTTCCAAGATTCTAAAATCTCCGGCCCTCGTTGGGATATTGGTTTTGTTTTTATTTGCCGCCGGAATCATCTCTTACCGCGGCCTCAATGTTGATTTATTTCCGCCCTTGGATTTTCCAGTTCTCAATATTATCGCGGAAGCACCCGGATTTTCTTCCCTGGAAATGGAAAGACAGGTCACTCTTCCCATTGAGAGCGCCGCCAGCGGAGTCCTGGGAGTCATCCGCGTTCGCTCGGTCATGGCAACCGGAATTTCAATGATCTCAGCTGAATTTCAGTGGGGAACCGACATGATCACCGCCCGGCAACTCATTCTCGCCGCCCTGACTCAAACCGCCGGGCAACTACCGCCCGAGGTTGAGCCCTCCGTTGAGAATCTCAGCGCGACTTTGGCTCTCATTGAGGGCTACAGCCTTCAAGGCGGAGATGATTTAATCAAACTCCGGGATATCGCCAATTACGAACTTAAGCCCCGGCTTCAGGGAATTCTTGGGGTCTATAAAGTCGTGGTCGCCGGAGGTAAAATCCGCGAATACGCGGTTTACCCCAATCCCTTTTTGATGATGAAATATAATTTGGCCTTAAGCGATCTGAAACATGCCTTGGCCAACAATAACATTCTCGTCTCACCAGGAGTGGTCAATAACTACTCCCAGGAGTTCGTGGTTCGGGCCAACGGGCAATTTAAAAATCCAGAGGATATCAAAAACGTCGTCGTCGCCATCAAGTCTGGAATTCCGATTAAAATCGAAGACATCGCGCGCGTGATTGACGCCTACCAATTCCAACGCCAAGACGCCTCTGAAAAAGGACGGCCGTCTGTCTTAATCAATATCTACAAACAACCGCGTTTTGACACGATCAAGGTCGCGCATGCCATCGCTCAAAAAATCGCGGAATTTCAAAGAACCCTGCCTCGGGGATTTACCATCCATAATTATTATGACCAGTCCGAGCTGGTCTCGGATTCCATCGGTAGCGTCAAAGAAAGCGTCGTCATCGGGGCGGTCTTAGTTGTCTTGGTATTGCTCGCTTTTTTACGCAACCTGCGGCTGACATTGGTCGCGACTCTCAGCATTCCCATCTCGGTCATTGCCGCCATTGTTTTGATGCGTCTTTTTGGGGTGGGGCTTAATATCATGTCCTTAGGGGGCCTAGCCGTGGGAAGCGGAATTATTGTTGATGACGCGATTGTCGTCATCGAGAATATCTTTCGGCATTTGTCTCAATTCCGCGCAAATTCTCTTGAAAACCTCCTGAAAATTATCGTTGAGGCCGTGTCTGAAGTCGTGCGACCGGTGATCGTTTCTACTCTCACCAATATCGGGATATTCGCCCCGATGGTCTTTGTCGCGGGTCTGGCGGGAAGCCTATTTAAACCGGTGGCCCTCACCGTTACCTTCGCCCTCTTGGCTTCTTTGGTCGTCGCTTTAACGGTGATTCCAGTCTTGGTTCTTAAACTCGCGGCCCAATCCAGGATTCAAGAAAAATCCGAAGGCGTCTTCGAAAAATATTACCTGCACTTTCTCAACCTCTCGCTCAATTATCCCCTCAAGACGATTTTATTGGTGGGACTCATCCCCTTTCTGATTTCGTGGACCGCGTTTAAGCGCCTCAACACTGAATTTCTGCCGGCCTTAGATGAAAGCGCGATTCAGCTTCAAACGACCCTCCCGCCGGGAGCGTCGCTATCGGAATCCCGCAAAGTCAACAGCGCCATCGAACATTGGATCAAAAAAATTCCCGGAGTCATTACGGTAGTTCGAAACACCGGACACGCACCCGGAACCTTGGACGTCGACAGCGTCAACCGAAGCGACATCAACGTCAAATTGGTTCCTAAAACGCGACGCCCGATTTCTATAAACGACCTCATCGCGGCTTTATCGGAAAAAACTTCCAAACTCCCCGGGGTCAACGTGGAGTATTTAATGCCCCTGGCCGATAAAATTAACGACGCCATGGGCGGAATTCCCTATGACATCGGAATTGATTTTTTCGGCCCCAGTCTTACGACCTTGGGAAAACTCACTGCGGATTTAACCACGCGCATTAAATCCATTCCCGGGGTCGCAGATATTAAACCGCCGGAGAACATTCCTCTTCCTTCTCTTAAAGCTTCCATCAACCGAAAAGAGGCGGGGCGATTGGGAATATCGGAGCGCTCAATTTTCGACCTCTTGCAGGCTTATTCGGTGGGCCTGACTGCGACCTCCGTTCGCCGCTTATTTAAGTCTATCGGAGTCGTGCTTCATTTCACAAAACCCGGCCAGAATATTGATCTTGAGGCCTTAAAAAGTCTGCCCCTTAAAACCGCCGGCGGGAATATCGTTCCTTTAGAACAAGTCGCGAACTTTAACTACGCGGAAACCCCCAGCAAAATCTATCATGAGCATTTGTCGCGAAAAATGACGGTGGCCTTTAACGTTCGAGGCCGAAACGTAAACGACGTGGCCAAAGACGTGGAAAAACAAATAGCAGCCATGAATCTCCCCAAGGGATATAGCTGGAGTTATTCCGGAAAATACGCCTCGGGGCAAAGCGCGATGATGAATATGGAGGCTGTCTTTCTCATGGCCATCTTTGTCGTTGCCATCATTCTCTGGATGGAATTTAAGTCCCTCGTTCAAGTGGGGCTCATTTTACTGACACTTCCTCTAGCGGCGGTCGGCGCAGCGTTGAGCCTGTGGCTCTTTAAAGAAAGCCTGAATGTTTCCTCGATGATTGGGGCGGTGATGCTCATCGGAATTGTCGTCAGAAACGGTATCATCCTGTTGGATTACATGAACTCAGGGCTTGCAAAGGGACAATCCCTCAAAGAAGCGCTCAGAGCCGCCGCTTTAAAACGCGCGCGCCCCATTCTCATGACGGCTTCCGTCGCGATTCTGGGGCTGGTTCCGATTGCGACAGGATGGGGAACGGGTTCTGAACTCTTACAGCCTTTGGCGATTGCAGTTATCGGAGGGCTTTTAACTTCGACGATTCTGACCTTGATTGTTTTGCCCGCGGCAGCCGTGGTTGCGATTAAAAACCCCTAAACGTAGAAGTTTCTGATCCAGCGGTGTTTGGCAAGACTCGCCAATTCCAAAGCGCTGTAATAATTTCCATCCGGGGCCACGGCGTTTTTCTGGACATGAGACACTCTTCTCATTCCGGGAATAACCGTTGACACCGCTTCAAAACTCAGCACGAATTTCAGGGCGGCCACAGAAAGAGTGGACGCTTTCGGCCCCAGCGCGTCTTTTTTCAGACTCTCCAAACGCTCGCAGGTTTCTTTCAAACGCGATCCCCCAAAATAATGGCTTCTGAAATCTTCTGGTGGAAACTGCGTGTCCGGCTTTAACTCGCCGGTCAGGCTTCCCTCGTCAAAAGGACAACGAACGACCACTCCTACTTTTTTCTCCCTGCAAAGCGGAAACAAAACGTCGGCGGCGCGTTGATCAAACAGATTAAATAGGACTTGAATCTGATCGACAAAGCCGCTTTTGACGATTTCAATCGCCGTTTCGGGATTATCCCCTGCGGAAACCCCGACGAAACGAACCTTGCCAGATTTTTTTAGATTTTCAAAGGTCTCCACGACCTTCGGCCACAAGGGATCTTTAATCCAGGAATCCGTCCAAACATGGAATTGCTCCAGGGTTAGAGTATCACAAGAAAGATTTCTTAGAGAACGGTCCACGCAGGAAATAATCCAATCGGGAGGAAAAGCCCGGGACAAGGGAGTTTGGGCCCGCGCCGGCCATTCCATGTTTTTAGGCGGAATTTTGGTTGAGACCGTTAGACGAGTTCCGATTTCCTTAAAAAGTTTGGCGATTAATTTCTCGGAATGTCCGTGTCCGTAAGCGAAAGCCGTATCGAAATAAGTAATACCTAAATCAACTGCAGCGTGAAGGGCGCGCATGGATTCCGAATCGTCGGACGGCCCCCACATGGTTTTCCCGATTCCCCACCCGCCAAAGCCGATTTCAGAAACAGAAATCCCAGTGCGCCCTAAGACGCGGGAACGCATGACGGTCTTTTGCTCCATAATGTTATTATACCCTTTTAAGAAAAAAGGGATTGAACTGAAAGGAGCTCTTTTTTAAGAACCCGGCGGTTTTCTTTGGAAAGCGGCGTCAGCGGCAAACGCGCATGGTCTTTGCAAAGCCCCATTTCTTCAAGGGCCGCCTTGACGGGAATGGGATTGGTCTCAATAAAAAGAGTTTTTGTGAGCGAAAATAGAAGCGAGTGGAGATGCCGGGCTTTTTGAGCGTCGCCTCTTAAAAATGCCTGACAGAGAGTTTGGATCTCTTTCGGAAACAAATTAGAGACAACCGAGATGACTCCCACGCCTCCCACAGACAAAATGGGAAGAGTCAATGAATCGTCTCCCGATAAAACGCAAAAAGAATCCGGAAGCGTCCGGATAATTTCAGAAATTTGATCCAGATTTCCGGAGGATTCCTTAACCCCGACGATATTGGGACAATCCTTGGCCAAACGCTCGAGAGTCGAAGGCAAAATATTGACCGCCGTCCGGCCGGGAATATTATAGACGACGATCGGCAAAGAGACCTTTTCCGCCACGGCCTTAAAATGCCGGTAGAGGCCTTCCTGGGTCGGCTTGTTGTAATAAGGGGATAAAACTAAAAGCGCGTCCGCCCCCACTTTCTGAACTTCCAAAGCCAATTGAACCGCCTTGGCGGTATCGTTTGAAGCGATTCCCGCCATGACCGGAATGCGGCCCTTGCAGCGCTTGACTCCTTCGCGAATCACCTTTAGAAATTCCTCGTGGCTTAAGGTCGCCGCTTCCCCGGTCGAACCGCATAAGACGACTCCCGAAACATGAGAAACTATTTGCCGATCTAATAATTTTTTTAAAGCCGTTAAATCCAGCGCTCCACTTTGTGTAAACGGGGTCACTAAGGCAGTCCAACAACCAGGCAAACGAGTTTTAAAATCAGAAATGCTTTGTCTCATAAATGAATTTTTCCTCGATAGACGATTTTCACAGGGCCCTCCAAAAAAACGTGAGAAGCCCCTTGGCTCTCGGGCTCAAAGGAAACCTTAAGACGGCCTCCCCGGGCCACGACTTGAGCGGATTTCCCGCTTTTTCCCAAAAAATAAGAGAGAATCGCGGCGGCCACGACCCCGGTCCCGCAAGCTAAAGTTTCCGCTTCCACCCCTCTTTCAAAGGTGCGGATATAAATTTTTCCAGATTTAATTTCCACAAAATCCACGTTGGTCCCTCGGGGAGAAAAGCGCGGATGATTTCTAATGGCCTTTCCTAGAAGATTGACGTCTACTTCATCTAAATCTTTTACGATCACAACCGCGTGGGGAACGCCGGTGTCGATAAAGCTCACGCCGTAAGAACGGCCCAGCGCTGAAACCGGAAGATTCAGCCGCGCGCCCGAAGCTTTAGGCATTTGAACCGAAACCCTTTCTTTTCCCGTAATTTGAGCGTTTAGAATTCCTTGAGAGGTTTTGATGGCGAAAACTTTTTTCCCGCGCGTCCATCCTTCTTCATACATCCACCACGCGGCCGCCCGCATTCCATTTCCGCAAAAAGCCCGGCTTCCGTCGCGGTTATAATAATCAAATCCTAAACGCGGCATTCGGTAGACCAAAAGCAACCCGTCAGATCCAATTCCTTCTCTCCGATCGCATAAAATTCGCGCAAGAGCGCGCGCTCTGGAATTTTTATTTCCTTTGATAAGCACAAAATCATTTCCGGCGGCCGACATCTTAAAGAAGTTAAGGTCTTTCATTTTAATTCCAACATCAAACGCGCCACGCGCTCGGAAACGCCGGGGCTTCCCAACTTCTTTCTTAACACAATCAACTCCTGGCGAATTTTCAAGTAAGTTTCCGGCTTCCCCCACAATTCCAAAAGAGCTTGAGCCAGTCCCTCGGGGCTGGCCTCCTTTTGAATCAATTCAGGAACGATTCTTTGTCCCGCCAAGATATTGGCCATCGCGATATAAGGAACTTTAACTAAAGCCCGCGCGAGAAAATAAGTCGGCCAAGACATTTTGTAGGCCACGACCATCGGTATTCCCAAAAGAGCGTTTTCAAGGGTCGCCGTTCCGGAAGAGCAAAGGGCGAGGTTTAACTCCACACGTTTTCGATAGTCTGATTCCCGAATAACCTCGACTCCCGCATCCGTAGCCGTCTGGTAGGCCGAATCCGGCAAGGAACGGGCGGCGAAAACGGCGGCGCGGGCCTTCGGCGCGCGTTTTTTAAAAATTTGAAAGGCCTCTAAAAAAATCGGAAGATGTCTTGAAACCTCAGACTTCCGGCTTCCGGGCAAAATTCCGACGAAAGGCGCTTGGGACGCGTCCGTTTGAGAAGCGGGTTCGGGAATAATATCTAAAAGCGGATGGCCGACAAACTCGCATTCCACCCCGGCCTCGCGATAAAGTTTTCCCTCAAACGGGAAAATGACGAAAACTTTCTTAACCCTCTGGGCGATTACGCGAATGCGATAAGGGCGGCTGGCCCAAACTTGAGGGCTGATGTAATAGTAAGCGGGGACTTGCGCTTTAAAAGCAAATTCAAGAAGGCGGCGGTTAAAGCCGTAATAGTCAATACAGATCAAAGCTTTGGCCCTTTTTGCTTCCAAGAAATCGCGAATTTTAAAAGCAATGCCCAAAAGACGCGGCATCTTCAAAACCGGCTCCAAAAATCCGACAATGCCTTCTCCCGCCAAATCCTCCAAAAACTCATCGGCGACTTCTTTCATTAAAGGGCCGCCCACGGCCGCGATCTTAATGGATGGGTTCTGTTTTTTAAAGGCGGCAATCAGGCGAGAACCATGTAAATCGCCCGAAGGATCCCCGGCCGTAATCAAGAAATCAAAAATTTCCACGTTCCAATTGTATCATTTGACATTAGCTCTCAAATTGTTACAATTCACTTGAGAAGTCCACCTAGGAGAAACCAATGAAGACACAAGAAATTTTGCAAACCCCCAAAAAAGAATCAAAATCGGATTCCCATCTGGGAAATTCCGAGTCCAACCCCTGGCAACAGGCGATGGCGCAACTCGACCGCGCGGCGACCAAAATGAAAATCGACCCCCTGGTCGTCGAACGACTGCGCCACTGCAAGAGAATTCTCACCGTCTCCGTTCCCATAAAAATGGATGATGGAAGTTTCAAGGTCTTCGAGGGATACCGGGTTCAACATAATATCGACCGCGGCCCGGCCAAGGGCGGAATTCGCTATCATCCGCAGGTTTCCTTGGATGAAGTGAAGGCTCTTTCTTTCTGGATGACGATGAAATGCGCCGTCGTCAATCTTCCCTATGGCGGGGCCAAGGGCGGAATCATCTGCGATCCCTCGAAAATGTCCCTTGGAGAATTGGAGCGCTTAACCCGCCGCTACACTTCCGAAATTTCCATCATTATCGGTCCCGACAAGGACATTCCCGCGCCGGATGTGAACACTAACGACCAGGTCATGAGCTGGATCATGGACACCTATTCGATGACGATTGGATATTCTTGCCCGGGAGTCGTGACGGGAAAACCGATAGAGGCGGGCGGTTCCCTGGGCCGCAAGGAAGCCACGGGTCGCGGAGTCTTTTATGTGACGCGAGAACTCGTTAAAGCCCAAGGAAAAGACTTGAAAAATATGACCATCGCCATCCAAGGATTTGGAAATGTTGGTTCCAACGCGGCCAAGATTTTCCATGAAAACGGATCTAAGATTGTCGCCGTTTCGGACGTCAACGGCGGTCTTTACGATGAAAAAGGGCTAGACATTCCCGATCTCATCAAATATGCCGCCGAACATAAGGGGTTCGCCTCCTATCCCAAGGCCAAAGCCATTTCCACCGACACCTTTGTCGAAGTCCCCTGCGACATCCTCATTCCTGCGGCAATGGAAAACCAGATCACCAGCCTCAACGCCGCGCGCGTCAAGGCCAAATACATCGTTGAAGGCGCCAACGGGCCGACCTCTGGAGAAGCCGACCGAATCCTCCACGAAAAAGGCGTCTGGGTCATTCCGGACATTCTCGCCAACGCCGGCGGGGTCACCGTCAGCTATTTCGAGTGGGTGCAAGACATTCAGGCTTATTTCTGGAACGAAGACGACGTCAACCACCGGCTCCAGGACATCATCACCAAGGCCTTTAAGGAAATTTATGCGATGGCCCAAAAAGAGAATGTCGACTTGAGGCTCGCCGCCTTCATGGTCGGCCTTAACCGTTTGGCTAAAACTGTGAAACTCAGAGGAACTTTCCCCTGATTTCAACCGTTAAGAAAAATTCCATTCTGTGGGCGGGTTTGGGATTTTTCCTGACTGGGCTATTATCTTTAAGCGCCGCTTCTTTAAAAAAAGAAACGGCGCTTATTTCCAAAATCGACTTCCTTTATTTTCATCGCAATCAAAAAGATAATCTCGCCCAAAGCCTTAAACTCATAGAATCCGGCCTAAAACAAGACCCCTCCAACGCCGCTCTTTTATGGCGAAAGGGGCGCGATCTTGAGCGCATGGGGGAAAACCAAAAAAAATCAAAAGACAAACTCCGTTTCTTTGAGAAAGGGAGAAAAATTTTAGAAGACTCGATTAAAATCGATCCTAAAAGCCCGGACGCTCATTACTGGCTTGGAGTTACGATGGGAAGAATCGGCCAAACCCGCGGGATTTTACGATCTCTTTTTCTTTTGGAGCCTTTAAGGCGGCAAATGCGGGAAGCCTTAAGTCTTGATCCCAATTATGAACCAGCGGTCCACGTTTTGGGAGAAATTTACCGCGAACTTCCGCGCTTTGTTGGCGGCAGTATTCCCAAGGCCATTACCCGTTTTAAGAAAGCGAGACAAATGAACCCCAACGATTTAGTTAACTTATTATCCTTGGGGCAAGCCTACCAGGACGCCGGAGAAAACGCAAAGGCCCTCAAAGTTCTTAATGACGCTCTGGCCGTCAAAAATCCGGCGGACCCCGGGGAAGCCGAAGACAACCGCAAGGATATTCGCAAGGTTATCCAGGAAATCAAAACCGGAAACTAAAAAAAGGGGACTGTCCCCTTTTTACCCTTTTTAGGCCAATTTAATATTGTCGATGAGGCGGGTTTTGCCAATCCAAACGGCGGCAAGAATCCGCGCTCCCAAGCGGGGAGATTTGATTTCTTCAAGACTCAAGCCGTCCACGGCGGCGAGATAATCAATTCGGCTATTCGGGATTGAGAGAATCTTTTGACGAGCCGCTTTGAGGGCGGAAGCAATTTCTATCCCCTGGTTAATTTTCTCGGAGGCCTCGCAAAGAGAACGGTAAAGCATCGCCGCGTCGCGGCGTTCAGAGGGAGATAAATATTGATTGCGGCTTGACATCGCAAGTCCATCTTTTTCTCTTAACGTTTGGCATCCAATTACGCGCATGGATAAATTCAAATCACGCGCCATCGTTTTGATGATGGTCAATTGTTGGTAATCTTTTTCCCCAAAATAAGCCCGCGCGGGCGAAACCGTCTGGAAGAGATTGAGAACCACCGTTGCCACTCCACGAAAGTGGCCCGGTCTAAAATGTCCGCACCACAACTGGGAAAGACCCTCAACCTCGATAAAGCTCTTGTATCCGGGAGGATAGATCGCCTCTGGGGATGGATGATAAAGGATATCTACTCCCAAGGCGGCGCAAAGAGCGCGATCCTTGTCAAAAGGACGGGGATAACGTGAGAAATCCTCATTCGGGCCGAATTGAGCGGGATTGACGAAAATAGAGACGACGACCTTGTCGTTTTCTTTTCGAGCGCGGCGGATTAAGGATGCGTGGCCTTCATGGAGAGCCCCCATGGTCGGAACAAAGCCTATGGTTTGACCCTTTTTCTTCCACAAAATAGCCAAGCGGCTCATTTTTGACGGCGCCAAAATAATTTTCACAACCTATTTTTTCATTTGAGGAGCCTCTCACGCAAATTGATAGAATGAAAAGCAGACGGAAATTAAACGGAGAACCTATGAACCAAGAAACTTTGCGATTCGCGCAGTCCAACGAAGCAAAATTCATCGAAAATTTAAAAAATCTGGTGAAAATCCCCAGCGTCAGCTTTCCTGGATTTGATCCTCAATTCGTGGTCAACTCAGCTGAAGCGGTCGCGGGCCTTTTGAGGAGTTCGGGACTTCAAAATGTCGAGATTTTAAGAATCAAGGACGCCCATCCCTACGTCTATGGAGAATGGATGAACGCTCCGGGAAAGCCCACCCTCCTTCTTTACGCCCATCACGATGTTCAGCCGGCGGGACGGGAAAGCCTTTGGAATTCCCCGCCCTTTGAAGCCATCGAAAGAGACGGCCGCCTTTATGGGCGCGGAACGGCCGATGACAAATGCGGCGCGGTCATTCACGCCTCGGCAATTTGGTCTTGTCTTAAAACCGAAGGGAAACTTCCCCTGAACGTCAAGATGATCGTAGAAGGCGAAGAAGAAATTGGTTCCCCGCATCTTGAGGAATTTCTCAAGGCCTATCACCAGAAGATGCAGGCGGACGCGATGATTTTGACTGACACCGGAAATTATGACACCGGAATTCCATCGATTACGACGTCTCTTCGCGGAATCGCTTCCGTGGATGTCCTTGTGCGCGCCTCGGATCACCCGCTTCACTCCGGCATGTGGGGAGGCCCCGTCGTTGACCCCGTTCAGGCTCTCTCTAAAATGATCGCGTCCTTGACCGACAAAGACGGAAAAATGACGATTCCCGGGATTTATTCCAAGGTTCGCGCGCTCTCCAAAGCGGAAGCGCAGAGCCTTAAATCCCTAAAATATTCAGAAAAAGATTTTAGAAAGCAGGCCCAGATTCTTCCAAAAACAAAAATTATTGGCGGCAAGGATTTACTTAATTCCCTTTGGAATGAGCCTTCTTTGTCGGTCAACGCCATTCAGGCTTCCTCCAAAAAAGACTGCGCCAATATCATTAATGAAGCCGCCTGGTGTCATATCGGCATTCGCCTGGTTCCCCATATGGACCCCAAGCAAACCCTGGAAAGCCTCAAAAAAGCTCTTCTCAAAGCGGCGCCCTGGGGAGTGACGGTTGAATTTTCGAACGGTCACGCCTCTCCGGCATGGCTTGCGGAAGCGGAAGGAACGGCTTTTCAAGCGGCCAGCCGCGCGCTCGAAAAAGGCTTTGGAAGAAAGACTGTTTTTATTGGTTGCGGCGGTTCCATTCCCTTTGTCGGCCCGTTCTCAAAAGTCCTTGGGGGCGTACCGGCCATTCTCATCGGAGCCGAAGACCCCTATACCAATCCGCATAGCGAAAATGAAAGCCTGCATTTGGGCGATTTCTTCAAATCTATCCAAAGTGCGATCCATCTTTATGAGGAAATGTCTAACATTTCGGCCCGGGTCAAATCCGCGGAAGGCCGTTTTTCCCGAGTTCTTTCCAAGGTTTAAGAAATATGAGAATGTTTTTTACGGACGTTAAAACAAAGTTTGCTCTTGCTCTGGGTCTCTCCGCCTTAGCCCTTGGTTGCTCGCGAAAACACGACTCTCCAATTCTAGGTCAGGAAACTTATTGGTTATCCCCGCCTCTTGATCCGAGTAACTATTTTTTTCCCCTCGCCAACAAACACGTCTTTCGCCTAAAAAACATCCTCGTCGAAGAAACCAATGACGACCCGCGCGCCTATCCACCCGGATACACCGGTTATATCATCGACCTGGAGACGATATTAACCCGAAATCAAACCGAGGCGGAATTCGTCGCCAATCTTCTCAAGGCGGCATACCCGGACGCAATGGGAGGGCCAACGGCCTACCCCGGTTCCGTGAATGTAGGCGGGGTTGAAGTGGAAACAGTTGAGCAATACGCCCGCAATGATGCCAAAGGCGGACATAGGGTCTCGCCAAACTCGCATTCCAATCAACTTTCTCCCGCGGAGGAAAAAGATTACCGTAAAACGCTCTCGGAACTTCTCTCTAAGATGAAAGGGTATGACATCTTGGTTTTACGCTTTGTGGATGTCAAACGCCAAAAATAACGCTTTGAAAGTAAATTTTCCGGCAAAGTCTAATTGGAAATTATCTCACCGGGCTTAAACCAGACAGGTTTAAGCCCGGGACGAAAAAGTTTGGCTCTGGAAGAGCCTAAAACGCGAACATTCCCTTTTTCGATGACGAGCGCCGCGCCTTCCTCAATTCCAATGACCGGATTTTTGTTCACTTCGTGATATTCGCGAATCCGGTCATCCCGCGTCTCGCTAAATGGCGCCATGACAGGATCTGTTTCTCGATAATGGGGATTGATGTTAAAAGGGACTAGGCCCAGGGCCTTGAAACGAGAAAGCCCGACCACATTCCAGTCGTTGGTCGTTAAAATCGTCGGCCCGGCAAGATTACTTCCGGCGCTGGAACCGATATAAGGCATTCCGCTTTGGACGCGCGCGCGGATTGGCTTGAGTAAATGAGCCTGATACAGGCGAGAAAGCAAGGCATAGGTATTTCCCCCTCCCACATAAATCGCTTGAACTTGAGAGAGAGTCTTAATTGGATGATGATTCCATTGGATATGAAGCGCTTCAATTCCCATTTGGCTCAATGTTTTTTTAACGCGGAGAAAATAATCTTTCTCATTTCCTAGACTCGCGGCGCTGATAAAACCCACAGATTTACAATCTCCCAGAAATTTCACCAATTCCTTTCGCGCGATTTCCCCCATGGGACCGCCGGAATGAAGAAAGACTCTCAACTTTTTATTCATGGATTTTATTTTTTTCCTTTTTTAGATATCCGAGTTTTGAGCCAGCGCAGCTCTTCAGCCCGCGAGCTCATTTGCCCTCGCCATTGAAGACGCGCAGCTTTTTCCAGTATGTTTCCCATCTCCGGTCCGGGATTAATTCCTTGTCCGATTAAATCAGCTCCGCTGATCTTAAGCGCTTCAAAAGAAAACTTCGCTTTTTTAGGATAGACGGCGCGAAGAATATTTTGAGACAAATCAGGCAAAAAATTTCTTGGAGACTCCTGAGCGCGAGAAACTTTAATGGCCGTGAGAATTTCCTTGGAGGCGCGCGCTTCAAGAGGCAAGGACGCAATGAAATTTTCCGCCTGAGACCCCAGGGAAAAAGCCCAAAACCCAAGGCGGGTATAGGCGTCCAAGTCCCGCCATTCTGAAAGAGAAGGAACTTTTAAGCGAAAACCTAACAAATCTAAATAGCCCCATTTTTGAAGCAACACAAGCGCGGAATGCGGGTTTTCTTCCGATAGAATTTTCAGAATTTCAGACAGAACGCGGTGGCGGGATAATTTTTGCGGATATCCAGCTTTAAGAGAACGACGAGCCAATTTCTCAATTTCAGGCACGCAGGAAAAATTAAAACGCCCGGCATAACGAGCCGCCCGAAAAACGCGCGTGGGATCGTCTTCAAAACTAACGTCATGAAGAACCCTGATTTTTCGGGATTGAATATCTTTAAGGCCTCCAAAGGGATCCAAAATCTCAGAAGAAATCTCCCCTGATAATTTTAAGGCCATCGCATTGATCGTAAAATCCCGCCGTTTTAAATCTTCTTCGATCGGAACCGGGGTTTTAACCACTGGGAGAGACGCCGGAAAGGGATAAGATTCCGAGCGAGACGTCGCAAAATCAATCTCCCATCTTTTTGAACCGACCAGCCTCCAGGTTCCAAAAGAATCAAAGGGAATAGGCTCTACTTTCACGAGTTTCGCGCAAAAATCAACCAGGGGTTTAGGATTTCCATCGACCGTGAAATCAAGATCGCGAGTTCTTCGGCCCATGACGAAATCGCGAACCGCGCCCCCGACTAAATAAACCGGAAGTTTCCGTTTGAGGGCTTCGCCGGCTACGGCTTTTAAGATTTGGCGCGCGCCTTCTGGAATTCTAAGAGGAGATTTCATTGGGCAATCCTTCTTAAATAATCTTTAAACAAACCCTGATATTCCAAGGGCGGTTTTTGTTTCATTGATTTTTCAATCTCCCGGCGCATTTTTTTGAGGGGTTGATAGTCTTTCAAACCTGGAAGAGGCGTCAAGTTCATTCGGGCCCCAAGGCCCTCCCCGGGATTTCCTTGTCCAAGAATCTGCAAGGTTGAAAAACCGCCAAAACCTTCCAGCAGAGAAGACTCCATTGATTTTTCTGAACTGAGGGAGCGGTCAAGAGAACCAAGACCTTGGGTCAATTTGGATAGAGCGTTTTCCTCGTCAATCAAAGCGCTTTGAGTCTGACCCTTCTTTAAACTCCCTTGAGCTGATTCTTCATCTCCTGAAGCTTCGGATAAATTTTTCATAGTCGATTCCGGAATTGCGACCGTCATTCCAAGGCTCTTAAGCTGTTTTAAGGCAGATTCCGCAACCGCCCTGGCCTGTTTTTGATTTTGGGCTTCCGCCTCGGATTTTTGCGGATCGGCCAAAATGCCGGAAACGCCCCTTTCTAAAACCTTTCGGATTCGGTCTTCGCCTTGAGCGAAATAACCCCAAGGAAAGCGCGGGTTAAAGACCTTTGAGGCGCGAAGAGAATTCGACGCTTGAAAAAGCTCTTCATCCGCTCTCCCCGCTTGTTCGCTTTTAAATTGCGTCTGAATCAATTTCATTTGATTTAAAATGAAAGAAGGAAATTCTCCTCCATAAGCGCTCGCTGAAGAAACGAGAATTCCTTGCATTTTTGCGAGCTTTTTCAACAGATCCTTTTGTTTTTCGATTTCCCTCTGGAGCCGTTCTTTTTCCAAAAATGAAGTCTCTTGTCTCACCCCGCTTTCTTTTTTTATCGCTTGAGACAAAGTCTTTCGCGCATTCGCCAGTTGCCGGGCCGCTTTTTCCATTTTTGACGAGAAAACCGAATTTCGGGCCATCTCGGACATGACGGAGTTCATCTGCTCCAACTCTTGTTCTAGTCGCTTCGCCATTTGAGAGGCCTTCTCATAATTTCCGGAACCGAGAGCTTGAGCCAAATCGTTTAAAGACTGTTGGGCCTCTTGAAGAGGAAAGGGCGTCGAAGACGAAGCCGCTTTTCCCTTTGAATGGGGAATTTGAGCTATTTTCCGGGCGAATTTTTCGATTTCCTTTTCCAAAGTAGAAATTTCTTTTTGCATCTTGGCTTTTTGGTCCGCGGAAACGTTTTTCTCGCCGGCCATTTCCTTTAAACGAGAAGATAAGTCGGAGGCTTGGTTTTTCATTTGAGCCGCGTTCATCGCCTCATCTTCCAATTCTCCCAATTTCTCGCCTTGGGATAAAAATTGTCCGGCCTGTTCGGCGGAGTTAAGAATTTTTTGGTGTTGCGCCGACGCTTTTTCTGGACTACCCGACGCCAAATTTTTTCTCGCTTCCTTAAAATCATGCGACAATTCTTTTTTAAGACGACTTTTCAAAGCCGAAAGGGAAGATTTAAGCGCGGAATTAAGATAGGGATCTCGGCTTAAGGCGCGCCTGAGATCATCCATTTTCCAAAGCGCTTTTTGAGCGTCAGCCTGAGATAAGTCCGCCTGTTTTTGAGCTCCCAAGGGGTTCTGTTTAAGCGTAGACAACACTTGCTTTTCAGAATCAGAGAGTTGCGACAAAGACTCTTCCGCTTTTTTCCAAGCTTTTTTGATTTTCCGCCTGATGCGGTTTAAATCAATCACTTGAATTTGAATAGGAGAAGAATAAGACGTATGCGATGGACTCGCGTTGTCAACGGCCGCAATTTTTATGACGCTACTCCCCACTGGAAGTTGAGACAAGCTCAAGGAATAGTCTCCGTAAATTTCCTTGGCATTATCCGGAGTTTTAATCGTCAGTTCCCGCGTAGGGCCGCCCAAAGAAGAGAGGGATAAGAAAATTTTCACAATCCCGCCGTCGTCACGGGCCAAATAGGAGATGGGAAGAGAATCAAACCGGGAGCCTTCCACCGGATAGCGGGGGTCGAGAATTTGAACCGTGGGAGGCTGATCGGGGAGAACGTGAACCCAGTATTTCAGATTTCCCCGGTTTTTTTCTCCGGTTTCCGAAATAAGAGAAAAGCCGAGACCGGCATCGCGAGAAACCGTGAAAGAAGCCTGATAAGCTCCGTTTCTCGCCTGTCTCATGGGCAAGGCGCGCTTAGGATTTGAAATCAAAAACGACGCTGATTTTAGATCTTCATTCGGTTGCCCGCGAATCTCCAATATATGCCCAGACAGAACATCCATCGTCGAATTTTCCACCCAAGAATTCCAGTCGGAATCGACATTTTGAGTCCTGGCTTCCACAGACATCATCTTAGGCCGAACGATGGGAATGATGGAGTAGACCCTGGTCATGGCATCGCGAAAAACAAGCCGGTATTTAAGCGGGGAATGGATTTGGGAAAATTGAAGGGATGCGCCTTTCGGCGTTTGAGAATCCCAAGGAATATTTTCAAATCCATGAGGAGTCTCTACTTGAATCTTCAGATTTCGATAATCTCTAAAAACCAGGCAAGAAGGGTTCCAGGAAGCCTTAATTTCAAGAGACACTCCCCAATCCACGCGATCGTCTCCAGGAAAAACAGAAACTTCTTTGCCCAAGTTTTCTCGCGTCCATGGCCACAAAACTCTTTCGGAACCTCGATGAGAATAGGAAATGAGGGCTATCAAAACAGCGAGGGCTAATCCCGCTTGAACTATCGCGCGCATTAAATTTCCAAACGGCAGAAAAATTTTTGGAGATTCCCTCAAGAGCCTCTCTGTTTTTGCTTTATGCTCATCCTCAAGAGCCTGCGAATGAAATTTTGGGCCTGAAGCGCGAGTCAACTCCCAGGAAGATTTAAGATGAGACGATAGTTGAGGGAAGCGTTTTTCCGTCTGAGTTAAAATCTCCAGGGTTGAAAAGTTAAAAAGGGGATAAAACAAATATTTCGCCAAAATCCAAGATAAAACCGCGGTTAAAAAAAACCAATAAGCTTGGCGAGTAACGGAAGACAAAATCAGCCCGTGATCAAGTAAAAGCCCAAACGATAAAAAAGCGAGGAGGCCGGTCGAGAAAGCCGCTACGCTTTCAAAAAATATCTCCAGAATTTTTTGAATTTGTAAGCGACGAACCGTTTTTTCTAACGAGGATCCTTGGCTGATGTCCAAATTCTATAAAAAGGCGGGGCGCCTTTTTTATTCGTGAAGGGCCAGGCTTTCCTTGAGGAGAGGATCTCCCACGGGATAGGGCTTAGCTTGCCTAAAGGCATTTTCAAAAACCAAGACAAAAAGGGCGATAAAACCGCCAAAAATCAAAAGTTCAGGCAGGCCATACACCGGGCCCGTTTTCTCAAGAGGCGGCATAATCAAGAGATAAAGGTCCGTCCAGTGACCAATGGCGGAGATAGCGGCCGCTAAAAAGAGAGTTTTCGGGTTTTTCTTTCCCGCTACGCTCAAAAGAATCAAGAAGGGCAAAAGCCAGTTCATAATTACGTTTGGCCAAAAAACGTAAGCCCAATGGCCAATCGATCGCAGGGTAAAATGAGTGACTTCCTCGGGAATATTCTCATACCAAATCAGCATATACTGGGAAAACCACAAATAGACCCAGAAGATGCTGAAGGCAAAAAGGAGCTTGCCAATATCATGGTAATGAGCGGCGCCGATATCCTGATAGTAGTTCTTTTTTTGAAGCCATAAAAGAAGGAGAATGGTTGAGGCAAAGCCATTGACAAACATCCCCGCGAAAACAAACCAAGGATAAAGGGTGCTATACCAAAGCGGTTCCAAAGACATAATCCAATAAATAGCGATCAAGGAATAAGAAAGGGCGAACGTCACGACATAGGCCGCGGCGACGCCTCGATTTTTCAAGGTGCGGGCAATGTCTCTTTCCTCGTCTTGCAAACGAGAATTGGAAATGAGCTTACGAACAAAGAAAAGCCAAAGGGCAAAAGAAGCCAAAGACACGGAAACAAAGGCCTTCCAATTAAGAAAAATAGCTTTCGCCACAACGCCGGGAAGCTGCGAGCCTTGAGGAGTGGTCCAAAAATAAAGGCTTTTAATTCCGGCAAAAATAGAAACCGTGGCGATGGCGATACCGTAAGGAAGATATGAAGTGATGGCTTCGGGAATTCTCCGGAAAGCGGTGGCCCAACCCGCCTTGGTCAGATAAAGAGCGGAAACGAAAACGGCGGCTGAAAGGCTTAAGGACAAGAAATAAAAATTATCAATTAAAAGATTCGCCCAAGCCCGCTGGGGAGCCTTGTGAAATGTCCAACCCAAGGCCAAAAGACCAAACAAAATAAAGGCGCGGCAAAGCGTTTTCTCCGCGCTGCTTAAAAAACTTTTTGAATTTTCCATGGGAGTTAGAAACTGTCTCCTCCGCCGCTTCCGCTTTGGCTTTTGGGAGCGGCCGCGGCGGCCGCTTTCTCCTTCGCATCCTCGGCCGCGTCTTTTTGCGCCTGATAACGCGCCAAGTCTTTCACATAAAGGGCGACCTTCCAACGATCATCGGGAGATATTTGGGCCGCATAAGACGGCATAGGCGGTTTGCCAAAAGTGACAATGCCGAAAATTTGGCCAGGGCTTAATTTCTCAGCCGCCGTCGCGGCGGAAAACTGAAACGGCGGAAAAGTCTTGGCCACCGGCCCGTCTCCAGTCCCATAAGGACCATGGCAGGGAAAGCAGAAAGTTTCAAAAACAAATCGGCCCCTTTGCATGACCGCATAACTTCTTTTAAATGGGTCTTTCATGTTGTCAAATGCGGTTGGGCCTTTTTTTAGGGATTCTAAGTACCACAAAATTTTCTTATTGTGAGGAATCGTGTGCGGCACAGGTGGCTGATCGGTCTGACCGTTCGGCAAGACGGTATTGGGGCTTTGAGTTTGGTCCGCCACGGTATTGACCATGTCTTCAAAAGTAAAGAGACGAATATTGGGCTTACTAAAATTCCGGCGCGCAACAACTAAATATCCCCCGCAGACGACGGCTAAAAGAGCGGCGGGAATCAAGGATAAAGGACGCGGCTTTTTCATTCAATAATCTCTCTAATTTCCAGAGCCCCTTCTTGGTTTAGAAGACTGGACACTTTTTCAGCTTTACTCTCGGACTCCAAATCGAAAACCAGCGCGAATTTATTATTCTCCGTTTGGAGCCCCCAGAAAGGACTTGTTTTGAACGGATGCATTCCCCGGAGAAAGAGAAAGGCAAAAAATGTGGAGACCCCGGCAAAAAGAACGGTGAGTTCAAAACAGATGGGAACCATTGCAGGATAAGCCGTAAAAGATTTCCCCCCGATATTCATGGGCCAATAAACCGCATGAACCCAGTATTGGAGAGTAAAAGCCGTCAAAAGACCCGTTGCCCCCCCGAAAAAACAAACCTTCGGCAAAATAGAGGGTTTGAGTTCCAAAATTTCATCGATTCCATGAATCGGAAAAGGGGTATAAGCGTCGGAAGCGGAAAGCCCTAAATCCTTGGCCTTCTGAGCCGCATGAAGCATTTTCTCATCCGAATCAAAAATGCCGACTAAATTTTTATTAGGCATGTTGTTTCTCTCCATGCTTTTCGGAAGAAAGAACGTGCTTGATCTCGCTCATCGCGATCATCGGAAGCGATCTTGAGAATAAAAGGAAACAAGTGAAAAACAGGCCAAAGAGCCCAATAAGAAGCCCCCAGTCAACATAAGTCGGGTGATACATCGTCCAACTGGAAGTCAAGAAATCACGATGGAGACCGATGACAATGATGTTAAAGCGCTCCAGCCACATCCCGATATTAATGAAAATCGAGATAATGAACGCGACCACCGGAGACCTTCTAAATTTTTTGAACCAGAAAAATTGCGGCGCCACCACATTGCACAACATCTGCGTCCAGTAACAGTAGCGATAGGGGCCGGTCGCGGCGTTGATAAAATAAAAGCGTTCAAAGGTGTTGGCGCTATACCAACCAATCAAGGTTTCCGTTAAATAAGCCATGCTCACAATCATCGAGGTTAAAAGGGTCACTTTTGCCATGGCATCAATATGCTTGAGGGTGATATAATCCTTAAAGCCGAGAAATTCCCGAGACAAAGTAAGGAGAGTTAACACCATCGCAAAACCGGAGAAAATGGCGCCCGCGACAAAGAAAGGCGGGAAAATGGTCGAATGCCATCCCGGAACTATGGCGCAGGCAAAATCCATGCTCACGACCGTGTGAACAGAGAGAACCAAGGGGGTCGCGAGTCCCGCTAAAAGAAGGGAAGCCTTTTCATGATTGCGCCAGGTTCTGGCTGAACCGCTCCAGCCAAGACTCAAGGTTCTAAAAATAAAGCGGCGAATGGCGCCCTTGGCATGGGCGGCGGCGGTCGCCAGGTCCGGCAAAAGACCCATATACCAAAATAATAAGGAAATAGTTAAATAGGTGCTAACCGCAAAAACATCCCACAAAAGCGGAGAACGGAAATTGACAAACAAAGGTCCCATGGTATTGGGATAATAAGGAAACAACCAATAAAGACCTCTCCAAATGCGGCCCATGTGAAGAAGGGGGTTAAGCCCCGCGCACATAACGGCAAAGATAGTCATAGCTTCAGCCGAGCGGTTGATCGCGGTCCGCCATTTTTGCCGGAATAAAAGAAGAATAGCGGAAATCAAGGTTCCCGCATGACCAATACCGACCCAGAAGACAAAATCGGTAATCGCAAATCCCCAGGAAACGGTTTTGTTGAGTCCCCATGTCCCGACTCCAGTCCAGATGAGATCGGTGACCATGATGACGCCCCATAAAAGCGCGAGTCCCGCGACTGTAAAAGCTACAAACCAGCCCAAGGGCGGGCGCTTTTCCATCGGGGCGCAGATATCGTCGGTGATCTGTCCGTAGGTCTTTCCGCCCTCAACAAGGGGCGGGCGCAAAATCTCGCTTGAAGCCGTCGCGGTCGTCATGACTTTACATTCCTCACCTTGGTCTGATAGTAAATCGAAGGCTTAACTCCCAAATCGTCCAAAGCTCGATAGACCCGGGTGGACACGGCCTTTGAAGCCACCTGGGAATTAGAATCGTTGATGTCGCCAAAGACCAACGCCTGGGTCGGGCAACTCTGGACGCAAGCCGGTTGAACTTCGCCATCGTGAATCTTCCGATTTTCGATCTGAGAGGTAATCTCAACGTCTCGAATTCTCTGATAGCAGAAATTACATTTTTCCATGACGCCGCGCTGGCGAACGGTCACGTCCGGATTTAAAACCAAATCTTGAACCGCGTCATCGCGGTCATAGTCGAACCAGTTAAAGCGGCGCACTTTATAGGGGCAGTTATTCTCGCAGTAGCGGGTTCCCACGCAGCGGTTATAGGTCTGCATATTAATCCCTTCGGAAGAATGAGTCGTCGCCGCGACCGGGCAAACCGTCTCACAAGGCGCGTTATCGCATTGCTGGCAGGTCATGGGCTGAAAGGCGACGGTCGGGTTTTCCGGAGCGTTGGTTTCGGAACCCGAATAATAGCGATCAATGCGAATCCAGTACATATCGCGGCTCTTTCGCACTTCGGATTTGCCCACGGTCGGAATATTATTTTCCGCTTGACAAGCGATCACGCAAGCCGCGCAACCGCTGCAACGATTTAAATCCACCGACATCGCCCATTTATGGCCTGGGTATTCATGCTTATCCCACAAACCATCGCCCGAATTGGAACCGGAAGAAGTTCCGCCTCCAGAAGCGTTTTTGGCGTATTCCTCCAAAGTCTCTTCCCTTAAAGCATGCCTCTTATCTTGAAGATAAGGATCTCTCTGGAAATCATAACTCTGAATTTTCGCCAAGGGATGAATTTCTTCTCCTGCGGCGATGGAAACAAGGGAAGAATTTAAAAACGGATAAACGTTCGCGGTATGAAGTTTCGCGATCTCAATCGGGAAAAATTTAATTTTGGTGATGGGATAATTGGCCGCAATATCATCGGCCGTAATGCGCCCATAACCCAAGGCCGCGGCCACCACCCCTTCCGGCATTCCCAACTGAATTTGAGCCGGAATCTCGAAAGATTGTTTGCCGCTGGTCACGCGTACCATGCGCCCTTCAATAATCCCGAGACGTTTAGCGTCGGTCGGCGAAAACTGAACGTAATTCTCCCACGACACGCGGGTCACAGGATCGGGCAATTCCTCAAGCCACGGATTAAAAGCCTGATGCCCATCGTAGAGATTAATAGGCGCATAAGAAACAAATTCAAACTCTCCTTCTTTAGCCTTGGACCTGGAATTTTTAATTCCAGCTAAAGCTACGGAAGAGAATGAGGAATGGGGCAAAGACGGCGCTTCATAAGAGGCAACGCCGGACTCCAAAGACTCGTCCCAAAAATGGTCGAAATTGTGGGAAGACTTTTGTTTAGGAAATACATGAGATTTCCAGTAACCGCGGACAAAATCATAAGCGCTCTGGGTTTTTCCAGCCAAAGCAAGTAAGGTTTCCATCGCCGGGCGACTATTGAAAAGAGGCCTAATCGCCGGCTGAACAATCGTAATCACTCCAGGAACCGGTTCGGCGTCCCCCCAGCTTTCTAGCGGATGGGAATCGGCGGCGACAAAGGAAGCGTGAGAAGCCGTCTCATCCAAACGATTAGCAAGAGAGACGGTCAAATCTATTTTAGACAAGGCCTTGGCCAATTTTTCGCCGAGCGGATGATCATAGACGGGATTGGCTTCAATGAAAATGACTCCCGCGATTTTTCCGGCAACAGCCTCTTTAACGAATTCATCCATCGCCGTTTCGCTCCCCGAGCGAACCAAGGAAGGCTTTTGAATATCTAAGGTACTTCCATAATTTCCCAGAACTGAATTCATCCAATTGACCAAAATCTGAACCGATAAGTCGCTTGATCCGCTCACCACCAAGCTCTCTTTCTTATGTTCGGCTAAAATTTGAGCGGCTTGGTCTAAAGACTCTGAAGAAGCGGTGGTGGAAACCTCCCCCACATGAGGAACAGCCGTTCCCAAAATTCTTGCCAGACGAATCGCGACTGAAGCGACGGTTGAATATTCCTCGGAAGGCTTAATCGGAACGCGCAAATCCGCGTTTGAACCGGTTAAAGAAACGCGAGGTTCAAAATGAATATGGCGAGACATCTTTGGGCTTCCAGAGGTGGGAACGCGACCCTTAGCCCAATCCGAAGCAAACTCTACTGGAGAAATCCAGGTTCCAAGGAAATCCGCGTCAAAACCGACAATGGCTTTGGCCTTGGAAAATTGGTAATGAGGCAATACCCTCTTTCCATGGGTTTTTTGATGCGCGTCTAAAATAGAAGAGCTTGAAATAGGATCATAGACGATGTGCTTGACCGAGGGATGCGCGTTAAGAAATTCCGCAATCGCCGCGTTTAAGGAGGGATTGGGAAGAGTCTGGGTCACCAGGCGCACGGCTTTTCCGCTTAAACTTTTAATTTTAGCGGAAAGTGTTTTATCCCAATCAGCCCAGGAAACTTTTTTTCCGTTAATTAAAGGATCTTTGAGTCTTCCGGAATCGTAAAGATCCAAGAGGGTCGCCTGACCGCGAGCGCACAGACCGCCTTGGGAAAGCGGGTGTTTTTTCAGGCCTTCCATTTTAATAGGTCGCCCATCGCGAATTTTAACCAAGGCCCCGCAAGAAGCGGAACAGCCGCCGCAAGTCGAAGCCTGCCAACGGGCGACCCCGGGAGTTACGCCTTCCGGACGGTCAATTTCAGGAACGGCTTTCGCGTGCGGCCATCTCCAATCGCAGGCGCCACCCAAAGCCGCAAGGCCAACGCCCATCGTCTTTAAGAAATCGCCTCGAGTCAGACCCGTTTTTAAGGCAGTCTCAATTTTCTTTTCTTTTAGTGATGACATACAATACAATCCAAGGGCCCACCGGCGTGTTTCCAATGAGCCGGAGCCTCTTTTTTCGTCAAGCGATGACAGTTAATGCACCATCCCATGTTAAGGGGAGCGGCCTGTCTTACGCGAGTCATGGTTTGAATAGGCCCATGACATTCCTGGCAAGCGATTCCATTCGCAACATGGATACGATGACTAAATCGAACAAAAGACGGAAGCTTGTTGACGCGCTCCCACTCAACGGGACTCGGAGCGGCTGAATCTCGCGATTCCCAAGCCTTAATTAATTTTGAGATTTCTGGATTCGGGCCGGAATCCCCGGTCGCGCTACGGACCAAGCTGTGGCAATTCATGCAGACGTTCACCGATGGAATCGAGGCCACGTCGGATTTTTCGGCGTTATAGTGGCAATAAAGGCAGGCAATTTTTAATTTACCCGCGTGAAGCACATGCGGATAGGAAATAGGTTGCACGGGGGCATATTCTTGATTATTAGCGAAATAATGATAGTAGTGCCGTTGTCCTAAAGCGAGGAAACCGGCGAAAAGGCCCAAAACAAAAAGAATGCCGGCAAAACTCTGAATATCATTGGCCCAAAAGAGAACTCCACCAATAATCAAAAAAAACGCGATCCCCATTCCGATCCAGGAAACCCCGGTCTCTTCGTCCGGAGTTTTGACTTTAAAGCCAATGGGAGAACTCATTGGGTCAGGAGCGGGTTGAGAAATCTGGGGAGACCCCGAAGTCGAGGCATTAGGCGCCGTTTTTTTCTGAGCGGCCTGCGCCTTTGAGAGAGACACCGCGAAAACAACGAAAAGAAGCCCGGCCGCTTTAAAAATTTTTCCTAAAACTTTCATTTCACAATCTTAATCCCAATCGCTTGGGCCGGACATATTTCAGCACAAAGCCCGCAACCAACGCAAGTTTTTACGTCTATGGAGACCTTGTTGACAGCCTGATCCACAAAAACGGATTTAAATTCCTTGGGACACGCTTTTTCGCATTCGCGGCAGGGTTGATTGTCCTTTAAAATGCAACAGCTCTCATCGACAAAAGCCGTCCCCAAACGCGGGATTTTTTCTCCCTCACGAAGGAGAGCTCCTTCGGGGCAAGAAGTTATGCAAGGAAAATCCACGCACATCAAACACGCCCCTTGCCGTGGCCACAAAGCGGGAGTTCCTTCTTTGTCGTCTCCCCACTCAGGTCCCAGCGCGCGCAAAACCAAGGGCGGACAGGCTTTAAGACAATCACCGCAACGAGTGCAGACTTCTAAAAAAGATTTTTCTTCAAGGGCCCCTGGAGGCCTTATCCAATCGGACTTAGCGTCGCCCAAAAAATTTTTTTCTTCTTTTTTTCCGCGAACTTCACGCAAGGCATCTAAAAATGAGCGGGCTAGATCAAGCGCTTTCCGGCCCGAATGGGAAAAAAATTCCCGCCTTGTTATCTCTGTTTCATCCACAAGGGAATTTTATCAGTTATTGCGGCGGCAAAGGAGCAGGGAGGACTTGTCCGTTTTTCTGAATCCAATTCCAAAAGTCAGGACTGAGACGATAGTAATCCGGCCATAAGGCGGGCTCGGAGACGCGCTTAAATTCGCGCACAAAAGCGCTTATGTTTTTTATATCCCCCGCCGCGAGAGAGGAATCCGCGAAATAAAGCGGGGTGATGCGTTCAAGATTCTCATAAAGAAGGCTTTTCCCTCTATAATAAGAAACCATCGACAAGCCCGAAGGGACGGCCCTTCCTAAAATTTTTACTTTTTGGTCTGTCGTCGCAGTGCAGTGATCCGGAACGGAACCGTCGAGCGAAAAAATTCCCTCGACAAAAGGAGAAGCCGCCATGGAGGGGGCTTGAGATTCCGTCGTAACAGGATAAAATAGAACCTTAAAACCCATTTCTCCCGTTTTTTTGATTTTAAAAGGAATGGGAATCGAATGCGCGAATTCTTCCGGAATAACGTGAGAACAACCGGAATCAAAACGCAGTTTATTTTCCGCCCGGCTGAGCTTTGTCGCATCCAGGCGGTCCATCCAATAACCACTATTTTTACAAGCCCCTAAACACAAAACACAGACTAGAAGATATAGAAATTTATTTTTTGGGTTTTTCATGAAACAAAACCATTTCATATCCATCGGCGCGCCAAGCGCGGTCAAAATCTCTTTTAGAAACAAAACGCGCGGCTTCCCCCGTTCCGGTATCGTTGATATAATAGCCTAAAACCTCGCCGTTTTTGTTGGAGACTTCTTCTCCTGTGACGAAAACTTCATGCGCTCCGGAAACATCAGGCAAATGCCACAAGCGCCCTGCTTCAACCCCCACAAGCGCCCCGCCATCTTTCTTAATGGCCTTATCTAAATTTTTCGTGCGAGTTGGATCCTTATCCGTTGGATCGAAAGCGGAAATGTCAAATCCATGATCCCGAAGCAATTTCCCCTCATCATCCAAAAAAGTCCATCCTGTCGAATCTCCCGATTTAAGTTCCGGCTCGGCGTAATAGCCTTTTTTGAGAGCCTCTTCGGCCAAACCTTTCGGGGTTACGTTTTGTCCGTAGGATTTTAAAACTTCGTATTGCGCCTCGACCGCGCAAGTTCCGCCTTTCTGATAAATAATATTTTTAGCTTTCCCTTGAGGGTCTCCCACGGTATGACTGAGCCCCAAGGAATGGGACAAACTTAAAAGAGCGTCATCTTTGAGACGTTCCATTCCTGCGGCATACCCACGGTTAAAATATCCGCGTTGACGATATTCGGCATCCGATAAAGGATGAGGGCTTGGAGGAGGAGCGGATTTCTGATCCAAAACAAAATGACGCGCTAAAGCGGGCAACTCTTGTTGATTTTGATTTCCTCTAAACTCTAAGCCTGAAGACAAAGCCCAGGCCTTGACGGAGTTTTGGGCTACGGAGACGCTTCCCGTTTTGAATCCATGAATTTTGGACAATAGAGTCTGAACCTTTTTTTGCGATTTTGCGACCTCCCCCGATTGAAGTTCTTGAACCTTTTTGTTCAAAATACCCCAACGCTCATAAAACGGCTTCATGCAAGGACGCCAGGTCTTAAGCCAATTTCCATTGGTTTTACGCAAATAAGAATCTTCTTGGGCTTTGGGCCATAGAAATGGCTGGCACGCTTTCTTTCCGTCTTTGAGAACTGTATGCTCCATCTTCATCATGGTTTTTAGTTTAAGCTCTGAAGAAGCTTGGGATGGAATATTCTTTGGGTTATTACGGCCCAAGATCGCTTTTTCTTTTTTTTCTAGGCGCGAGAACGCGCTCGCCGCCGACACTGAAACGTTCCGCAAAAACTCTTTTTGGGCCGCTTCAGTGGGAAGACGATTAAACTGGGAGACGGGGGTTTTTAAATTGGCCAACATATAATAACAGACGGCGACATTCTCATTATCCGAAACCCCATCTTTGTATTTGAAAACGCAGGGTTTCTTTTCCGAGAATTTCCAAATGATTTTCCCATGATCGGGAAGCGCGAAGGAAGCGCAAGGGAGAAAACTCAAAAACAAAGTCGCGATGATTTTTATTCTTTTCAAAGGAAGCACGCATTTAGTGTAAAGGGAAAGCTGGATATTGTCAAGGGCCTCCACCGCGGCTTTTGTCGCGAGCTCAACACTCTTGACAACCTCTAAAATTTGCCGCTATAATATTATTAGCAGTCAGTAACATAAACTGCTAATTTAGCCATGAGACAATTACAGCCGAAAGTTGCCGAGAAGAGAAAAAGAGACCTCTTGCAATGGATTGTTCATTATTACATCAAAAATTCTAAACCCGTCTCTTCTTCTGTTATAGCGAAAGAATCCGGAATCAGTCTTTCCAGCGCAACCGTACGCAACATCCTTCAAGAACTGGAAGATGAGGGTTTTCTCAAGCAACCCCACTCTTCCTCGGGCCGGGAACCCACTGATAAAGGCTACCGTTTTTATGTTGATTATTTAGTCGAAATCCAACGCCTGGCTTCTTCTGAAAAAGAGAGAATTGAAAAAGAATACAGTCGCCGCACGGCGGAGCTGGACACTCTTCTCATCGAAACCTCCAAGCTTTTGTCCCACATTTCGCAAGGCGCCGGGTTTGTTCTCTCCGCTCCAGCCCAAGAACTGACTCTCAAGCGTTTGGAGCTGGTTCCCATGGGCGGCCCCAACGTTTTAGGAATCATGGTTTCAGACGCGGGGTTTGTCCGCCATTGGCCAATCCGAATTTCATTTGAGCCCACGGAAAACCAATTATCCCTGATCAATCAGTTTTTAAACGAACGAGCGCGCGGACTTAAAATTAAGGACGCCCAAAAGACTGTTCTGGGGGAACTCAGGCGCCTGGAAAAAAATTTAGAAGATATGCGTTCGGTGGTCGCCGGGCTCTTTGACCGGGTTGCATCCTTAAACGGACCCGATAACCTCTATGTTAACGGCGTTGACCAAATGCTGACCCACGCCTCTGACATCGGAGATATCCCCACTCTCCAACGCCTGATGAGAATGTTAACCGAGAAAAAAACCTTCGCTGCTCTTTTGGAAAGGGAAATGGACAGGGAAGATACGGAAAACCTCTCTCGCTCACTCACCAGACCAAGAGTAAAAATCGGAGATGAGACGGGAATTCCAGAACTCTCGGGACTAAGCCTCATTACCCAAACCTATGATTATCGCGGACGCCCGGTTGGAGTCTTGGGAATTTTGGGATCCAAGCGCATGGAATATCCGAAGATGATGAGCCTGGTTGATTACCTCAGCGAACGAATTTCTTCCTATTTAAAAGCCTGGGAGGAGATAGAATCATGAACGAACCCGTTTCACCCGAAGAAATGAAAATCGAAGACGCAAAAAAGTCGGAAGCGGCTACTGCGGCGGAAACCCCTAATTATTATGATCAGATGCTTAAAATTCGCGCTGAATTTGACAATTACCGAAAGCGCGTCGACCGCGAAAAGCCGGAACTCTATAAATTGGGACGCATGGACGTCATTTCGCGCTTTATCCCGCTTTATGATCTTTTAAAGAAGGCTCATGAGGAAATACAAGCCTCTCACGCCGAGTCGGAATTGGCCAAGGGGATGGAAGGAATATTTAAGGAATTTGAAAAAATTTTTAAGGAAGAAGGCGTCAGCGTGATTGAAGCCTTAAACAAACCTTTTGATCCGCTGGCGCACGAAGTGTTGGGAACTGTTGAAAAACCGGACGTTGAAGATGGAATTGTTGTAGAAGTTTTTGAACCGGGTTATCTCATCGCCGGACGCGTTTTGCGAACGGCTAAAGTGCGCATTGCGCGAAACCCTAAAAAAGAAGAAGTTAAGGAGAAATAATATGGCAAAAATTATTGGAATTGATTTAGGAACCTCAAACACGGCCGCGGCCGTGACCGAAGGCGGAAAAGCCACCATCATTCCATCTGCGGAAGGCACCTCCGTCGGAGGAAAAGCGTTTCCGTCCTATGTCGCTTTCGCGAAAGACGGTCAACTCTTGATTGGAGAACCCGCCCGCAGGCAAGCGGTGGCCAACCCCGAAGGAACCTTCATGGCCTTTAAGAGGAAAATGGGAACCGATCACAAATACAAGGCTCCGGACGGAAAGGAATACACCCCGCAGCAGCTGTCGGCCTTTCTTTTACAAAAGGTAAAAAGAGACGCGGAGGCGTTTCTCGGCGACAAGGTTGAAAAAGCCGTCATCACCGTTCCGGCTTATTTTAACGACAACCAAAGACAAGCGACGAAAGACGCCGGAACGATCGCGGGTCTTGAAGTTGTTCGCATCATCAACGAGCCGACGGCGGCTTGTCTTGCTTATGGAGTCGACAAAAAAGGAAAAGACGAAAAAATCATGGTGTTTGACCTGGGAGGCGGAACGCTGGATGTCACCATCATGGACTTCGGCGGAGGCGTTTTTGAAGTTGTTTCAACCTCAGGCGACACCCAGCTTGGCGGAACCGACATGGACAATGCCCTCATCGAATACATTGCCGGGGAATTTAAGAAAGAAACCGGCTTTGACTTCAGAAAAGATCCAATGGCCATTCAAAGAGTTCGGGAAGCGGCCGAAAAAGCGAAGATTGAACTGTCGAGCACATTTGAAACTGACATCAACCTCCCTTATTTAACCGCCGTGGACAATACGCCGAAGCATTTGGCGATGAAACTGACGCGCTCAAAGCTTGAGTCCTTGGTTGACCCCATCGTTAAGCGCTGCAAACAATCCGTTGACCAAGCCCTAAACGACGGGAAACTCAAGACTTCAGACATCACCCGCATTATTTTGGTTGGAGGACCGACCCGAATGCCCATAGTCCAAAAATTCGTCGAGGACTATGTCGGCAGAAAAGTCGAACATGGAGTAGACCCGATGGAATGCGTGGCGACCGGCGCCGCGGTCCAAGCCGCGGTTTTAACCGGAGATGTCAAAGACGTTCTTCTTTTGGACGTCACGCCCTTAACCTTAGGCATCGAGACCTTGGGCGGCGTCATGACGCCTTTAATCGAAAGAAACACGACAATCCCGGTAGAGAAATCCCAGGTTTTTTCGACCGCCGCCGACAATCAGCCGGCCGTCACCGTCCATGTTCTTCAAGGCGAACGCCCCAAGGCGGACAATAACGTTTCCCTGGGGAAATTCGACTTGGACGGAATTCCGCCGGCCCCCAGAGGAGTTCCGCAAATTAAAGTCAGCTTCTCAATCGACGCTAACGGCATCTTAAACGTCAAGGCCGAGGACTTGGGGACGAAAAAGGCGCATCACATCACGATCTCGGCCCCAAACAAACTCTCGAAAGAGGATATCGAAAAATTCGTCAAGCAAGCCGAGCAATTCTCCGATGAAGACAAAAAATTCAAGGAGAAGGTGCAGGCCAAAAACGAAGCGGACTCCGTTCTTTTCTCGGCGGAAAAAGCTTTGAAAGAGCACGGAGACAAGGTCTCTCAAGAAGAAAGAACGGCCATTGACCGCGCAATATCGGAACTCAAGGAAGCTCTCAAATCCGAGGACTTAGACAGAATCAACAAGGCCAAAGACGAAACGCTCAAGGTTTCGCATAAACTGGCGGAGGAGATTTACAAGTCCGAAGCCTCCCAAAAAGCCGCGCCCTCGGAGCCCTCTGATTCCAAAAACTCGGATAAGAAAGATGAGGTTGTCGATGCCGAAGTCGTTGAGGACAAAAAATAAATATTAACGGAAAAAGTCATGGCTGAAGATTATTACGAAACTCTCGGAGTCGCCCGAAACGCATCAGAAGCGGAAATTAAATCCGCCTTCAGAAAGTTGGCGATGAAATACCACCCGGATAAAAACCCGGGAAGCAAAGAATCCGAGGAAAAGTTTCGGAAAATCAATGCCGCCTATGAGACCCTGTCTAGCCCCGAGAAACGCTCGCTTTATGACCGCTTTGGAGAGGCGGGCGTTTCCGGGGCGCCGGGAGGGGGTCACGCCGGCAATCCTTTCGGAGGCGCCGGGGTCGACGTCAACGAAGTTTTTGGCGATCTCTTTGAGAATCTATTTAGTAGTGGTGGAGGTTCGGGAAAACAAAGAAGACGCGGCGGAGATTTAAAATACGAAGTTCACATTGACTTAGAAGAAGCCTTCTCCGGAACTCAGATTCCCCTTGAGTTCGAGCGCGCGGAGAATTGCGCCTCCTGTCGCGGCACCGGCGCCAAGGGCGGAGCGTCTGGAACCAGAAAATGCTCCCAATGCCGGGGGTCGGGATATGTTCAATTTTCACAGGGATTTTTTTCGATGCGCCAACCCTGTCCCGCCTGCGGCGGAGAAGGACAAGTCATCGAGCATCCCTGCCCTGAATGCCGCGGTTCCGGTAAAATCCACAAGCACGCAAACCTTAAAGTTAAAATTCCTCCCGGAATTTATGACGGGGCCACGCTTCGGATCAGCGGGGAAGGAGAAGCCGGAAACCGAGGCTCAGACCCAGGAGACCTTTACGTTTTAGTCCGCGTCAAACCCGACCCTAGATTTGAGCGAAATGAGGATGACCTCACCACCGAACGCGTCTTGGGAATCGCCGAAGCCTCCCTTGGAACAACAGCAGAAGTCGCCACTATAGACGGCGAAAAAACAAAAATTAAAATCCCCGCCGGAACCCAACACGGAGCAACCTTTCGAGTTAGGGAAAAAGGAATGCCCAAACTCCACGGCCGAGGCCGCGGGGACTTGCTCGTTAAAATTAAAATCGAGATTCCGCGCCATTTAAGCGCAAGGCAACAAGAGCTTTTAGAAGAGTTTCAAAAGACTGAGAATTCCCAGGACGGTTCCTCCGGTTCAAAAGGACCGGATTCCGGAGAAGGTTCAAGCGGCGGAATCTTTAAAGGTTTTTTCAAGCATTAAAAAATGCCGCAATTTCGGCTCGGAAATAAAATTTCTCCCGAGGATAAAACCTTCACTCTCGTCGGCCCTGATGCCGCCCACGCCTTAAGAGTTCTTCGCTATAAAATTGGAGATAAAATCCTGTGTTTAGATCCTGCGGGGACAAAAATTGAAGGCCGCATTGAACAAGTCGCGCGTGATTCGATTTTAGGCTCCATTCTCAAGCGCTGGCCGTTTAAAACCCCAGGGCTCAAGATGAATCTTTATTCCGCCCTGCTCAAAAACCAGGCCTGGGAAGAAGTTCTTGAAAAAGGAACCGAAATCGGGGTCAATCAGTTTATTCCCGTTTTAACCGCTTACAGCGCGGTGGCCCTAAAGAAAGAAGATTATCCTCGAAAACT
This sequence comes from bacterium, assembly GCA_021822495.1. Taxonomy (GTDB): domain Bacteria; phylum Elusimicrobiota; class Elusimicrobia; order UBA1565; family UBA9628; genus JAKAQV01. Next base: position 523,031 of record JAKAQO010000001.1, read on the forward strand.
GTCCCGCTGGGAAAAAATTATCGCGGGCGCGGTCAAACAATCGGAAAGAACCATCGCCCCCTCTATTTCCGCTCCAAAGACGCTTCAAGAAATATTAAAAGAAATCCCCAACGCCCATGCGTCTTTATTTGCCTGGGAAGAGGCGCGGGAAAACAGAAAAAACGCCTTTTTAATTTCTGAAATTTTCAAAGCGATCAACCCGAACGAAACTTTTTTGGTCAATATTTGGATTGGCCCCGAAGGGGGATTTTCGGATGAAGAAGCCCAGCTTCTTCTCAAAAAAGACGTTCGCCCCATTTCTCTCGGAGAAAATATTCTAAGGGCCGAAACGGCGGCCCTGGTTTCCTGCGCGCTCATCCAATACGAATACCAAAACGCCTTATCGAAGAACGCCTTCAGCCAGAGACACGACATTTCTTAAAAGGAGAGCCGTCGTCACAGGTCCAACGCCCCCCGGAACCGGGGTAATCCACAAGGCTTGTTTAAGCGCTCCTTTAAAATCGACATCTCCCGTTATTTTCCCATGGAGATGACTCGTTCCGGCGTCGATGACCACGGCTCCTTTTTTAATCCAGGAGCCGGCAATCAAGTTCGGATGTCCAACGGCGGAAATCACAAGATCGGCGTTTTGAACTTCTTGCTTGAGATTTCTGGTTTTTGAATGGGCCACGGTGACCGTCATATCCATCATCATCAAAAGGTGCGCGGTCGGTTTCCCCACGACATTAGACCGGCCGATGACTAAAGCCCTCTTACCTTTGAGCGGAGAGCCCAGTTTTTTCGCGATCTCAGCGCACGCCAGAGCGGTCGCAGGAACGATCGTATTTTTTCTTTTTATCTCCTCAAGACCCCGAGCCTTAAAAAGCCGCCCGAAATGAAATGGGTTTAAGCCTTCCGCATCTTTAATGGAACCCACAAGAGCCTCCAATTTTTCAAAGTCCACTTTTTTGGGGAAAGGCTTGACCAAAATCAGCGCATGAATTTTTTTATCCTTGAGCGCTTGCTCAACAGTCTCAATATAGGCCTTTTCTCCGCTGAGCGGGCTCATGGGAAAAACGGCGCAGGAAACCCCTGTTTTCATAGAAGCCCTGATTTTAGCGCGCACATAGGATTCGGCCGCGGGAATTCCTTTCCCATAAATCACCGCAAGACCGGGGACAATTCCCCGTTCCTTGAGTTTGCGGACGCGAGACCTAAGATTCTTATAAATTTCTTCCGCGAAAGCGGTTCCATCAAACACCTTTACTGACATAGTCCTCCAATTTAAAAATCATTTTGGCAATCCGTCTTAAAACCGGTATTTTAATACTACGCTTTTTCGCCTCCGTGAGAATCGGGTTTAAGATTTCCCTGATTTCGGTTTTCTTTCTTTTTTCAATATCTTGAAGGGTAGAATTTTTTTGCCTTGAATCTGGCCGACAGACCTTAAAGAAAAGTCTCTCTAGTTCTTTTCTTGAAACCTTGACCCCGCAAGCCTTAGCGACGGAAATGGTCTCTTCCATTATTTTGGAAGAAATCGCCTTAAGCTCTGCAATAGACGCGATTTCTCCGTTGGTCGCTTTCGTCAAGGCGCCTAAAGGGTTTACGGAAGCGTTCAGACATAATTTAGTCCACAACATTTTTTCTTCGTCCTCTGTGATAGAAACATCCCAACCATCTTCCGCAAGCAAAGAAAAAGTTTTCTTAATCGCCGTTTTGTTTTCTTGATTTTGAGCCAATATCAGGGCGTTTCCGCCGCGGTGAATCACCATTCCATCTTCGGTTCTCTCCGCCGCCGCATAACACGTTCCAATGACGACCTCTTGAGTCTTAAAGATATCGCGCGCAAACGCGGGATGAGTAAGGCCATTTTGAAAAAAGACTACCGGCGTATCGAGGGAAACGTATTTGGAAGCAGTCTTAATGCTGGAAGAGACATCCCCATTTTTAACGCAAACAAAAGTAGCGGAAACGGGAAGAGGAGACTCAAAATCTCTCGCGCAAAAAATACCGTTTCGAATTTTCAATGTTTGGCCGGAAGTTTCTTGAAATCGAATTCCACTACGGAGAAGTTTTTTATCGGACTCAAGACTCCGCCCTAAAATATAGACCTGTTTTCCCCGCCGTGACGCATAAGCGGCTAAAAGAGACCCCACCGCGCCAGGGCCAATGACCAGAACCGCTCTCATCCGAACACCTTACAAAAAAAGAAGCCTCGACAAAAATGCCGAGGCTTCTTCTACGGCGAAAAATGACCCTCGCCTTAGGCGTTGACCATTTTTGCGCGGGAGACATCTCCCTTCTTGTCCAAGAAATAAAGGTATCCGCTCTCTTTCTTGATGCCCACTTTCTGAACTTTCTCGGCTTTTCCGCCTTTCTTGCCGCCGCGGGCCATTTTCGCGCGGGAAATATCCCCTTGTTTGTCGATGTAGTAGAGGTATCCCTCGGCGCGTTGAATTCCGACTTTCTGCAGTTTTTCAGCCATTTTAATTCTCCTTTCGACGGGCTCTAGTTTTTACCGACGACGTCCCGTCCTAAGTTCAATCTACAATATATCGAAACGTCAAGCAAGAAATTTTTTGGATAATCTGGAATTTTAAGATTTTACGCAAAACCCAAGGCGAGTCAAGAAATGGCGGAACGCATCTTGGAGATTATTTCTTCAAATTCAAATGGTTTTGAAAAAATATCATTGGCCCCCAAAAGCTTGACATCTTGGCGCGCGTCTTCCGACCCGTATCCGGTGATCGCAAAGACGGGGGCCTGGGTCATGTCTTTTAGAAAATTAATAACGCTGTAACCGCTCACTCCAGGCAAAACCAAATCCACCAGTATAACGTCAAAATTCTCCATTCCCACCCAAAAAGCCGCCTCATCCGAATTATAGGCGTTCCAAACTTCAAACCCCTTATTTCTTAATTCCCTTGACAAAACCCCAGCTACGGCCGAATCGTCGTCCACAATGAGAACCTTGGGGCGCCATTCCTTGGCGATCATGAAACCTCCTTGCGACAGGAGAAAGATAACAGAGAAAGAAAAAAATATTCTTAATAGAGGCTTAAGACGGGCTTAAATTTTAAGAACGCGCCGGATGGTCCAAAATCTCTCGAAGCTTGGCGGCTAGAATTTCATAAGTAAACGGTTTTTCTAAAAAAGGAACATCCGCATTCAAAATTCCGGCGCCGCTGATCTGATCGCCCGTATATCCCGACATAAAGAGAACCTTAAGATTAGGGGAGTGTTTGCGGATTTCTTTCGCCATATCCTTGCCGCTCATTTTGGGCATGATGATGTCGGTTAAAAGCAAATCGATGGGGGGAATGGGGTTTTCGGCGAACATTTTAAGGGCCTCATCCGGGTAGGCCGCTGAAAGCGCTTGATAACCCAAGCGCTTAAGGGAAGACTCGACAAAGCGGCGGACCATGGAGTCATCCTCAACCAAGAGAATTCTCTCGCGGCCGCCGACAACGACGCCCGCGGGAGTTTCAGGAATAACTTTTTCCGCCCGTTCATAAATTCTGGGAAGGTAAATTCTAAAAGTCGTGCCTTGCCCTTCTTCGCTATAACACGAGAGATGCCCCTTATGTTGTTTGATGATGCCGTAGCAGGTCGCAAGCCCAAGCCCCGTGCCTTTACCCAAACCCTTGGTCGTAAAAAAAGGCTCGAAGATATGGGCTTTCACTTCCGGGGTCATGCCGGCCCCGGTATCGCTAATAGAAATCACGATATAGTCTCCGGGATCAACTTCAATATGGGAATCCGCATACGCTTGGTCTAACTTAACGTTATGGGCATGGATAATCAACTTCCCACCATTTGGCATCGCGTCCCGAGCGTTGACCGCGAGATTGAGAAGCACCTGTTCTATCTGATGGGGGTCGACATGGACGAGGCCCAGCTCCGGCGAGGCGACGACGGCAACCTCGATGTTTTCCATCAAGACCGGACGAAGCATTTTTTGAAACCCCATCAATGTATCCGATAAATTGACCACGCGGGGTTGAATCAATTGTTTACGTGAAAAAGCCAAGAGTTGTTTGACCAAGGAGGCCGCTCTCTGCCCAGCTTTAATAATTTCTTGGACATCGGAATAAATGGCTGACTCCTTATCCGCGGCCTTATAAATGAAATCGGCATAACCTTGAATCGTAACCAGAAGGTTGTTGAAATCATGGGCGATGCCGCCAGCCAGTTGACCTATCGGCTCCATTTTTTGAGCCTGCGCCAATTGGGCTTGAAGTTCGCTTTCTTTCGTGACGTCTCTGCCAATGGCGACGAAATGAGCGATCTCTCCCTGCTTGTTTTTGATCGGAGTAACGGTTTGACTTTCATGAAAAAGAGCCCCGTCTTTCCTCTTATTGACAAAAATCATCCGGAAAACCTTTCCCGCCAAGATGACTTTCCAAAAATGTTCATAGAGTTTCGGATCGTGTTTCCCGGATTTTAAAATTCTTGGGGTTTTCCCAAGAACTTCCTCCGCCGAGTAACCCGTAATCTGTTCAAAAGCGCGGTTGACCCGCAAAATATTTCCTTGAATATCGGTAATCACGACGCTGTCGGCCATCTGTTCTAAAACCGTGATCATCTGCCAGTTGACTTCTTCTTCTTTTTTGTATTGACTGACGTCCTTAAACGTGCTGAGAAAAAAAATCTTTCCGCCAACAACCAAGGGAGCCAAGGAAACTTCGACGTCAATTTCGCAGCCATCCTTGCGCAAAGCGCGAAGCTCCGGCCTTGAACTCATGACTCTTACTTCCGGGGACTTTTGGTAATTTTGATAATGAGTTTTATGCGCCTCTCGAAATCTTTCGGGCATTAAATCGTCAATCAGAAGTCCCGTCAATTCGCCGCGGCCATAGCCAAAAATTTCTTCAGCCCGCGCGTTGGCGGTTTGTATTTTTCTATCGGAGTCGGAGATAATCACCGCGTTGGGCGTCATCTGAAACATTTGCTTATAGGTTTCAGGGCGATCAAAAAAAGAATCCATCAAACGATTATACCAAATCCAAAACTTAAGGCGGTTTTAAGAACCCGATAGGAATTTCACAAGCCCCGGAGATTACACTGGAAATGGGATAGGGGAGGGGACCATGAAAACAAAAATCAAAATCGCGCTCCAAAGTCTGTTTTTCCTCTTTATCAGTATTCCGTGCTCGGCCGGGCCTTTCATGGGAATCGCCAAGGACATTTCGGAACAAGCTCTCCATCTTGGAGTCAAGAGAATCGCGATTTTGCCGTTTGAGGCTGTTGACGGCAGCAATTTAGACGAAGGGCGAGAGATATCAGAGAAAGTGACGACTCGTTTTGTGCGTCTGGGAAAAATTGCCGTCATCGAAAGGCCTCTACTCAAAAAAGTCCTTGATGAACAAGCCTTGTCGGACACTGGGGCCGTCAACCCCGAGCAACTTAAGGCCATCGGCCGTATCGCATCCGTGGATGCGATTATGACCGGAAGCTACGAATCCGATGGTGAGACCTTGACCATGGACGCGCGCCTAATTAATACAGAAACCGGAGTAATCATGGCGGCCTCTGAAAAAAAGGCCCCCTACAAAGCCCGGCCGGCTGGCGAATTCGCCGACCGGCCGGGCCAATCGTTGTGGATTCCGGCTCCGACGCTTGATGTTCCTGTGCCGACTATTTTTTCTGCCGATGACCCTGATGTCAGGGATTCCTTGGCCGACGTCGACCCCAACGCCCACAATGGATGTTACAAGGCCTCAAAACGGGTTGATGACCTGGAGAGCCAAATCATCGATCTTAAAGCCCGCTACTGGGCGAGAAGACTGAAAGCAGGGTTCTCTTTTTCCAGTCTGACCCATAACCCAGGTTCTGAAATCACTGACCAAAATCTTAAGAGAAAATTTTACGCCCTTCTCAGAAACTGGTACGAGCGACCAAAAATCCCCGCCCTGACAAGGTCCGAACTTCAGCTTTTCGCCAGCATGGATTCAAAAGCGATTCAGATTCACGACGATTGTGGGATTTGAGTCTAAAAGAAATGAAGACTAAAGAACTTGCGAAATTTTCTTAAGCAACTCATCTTGGTTGAAAGGTTTTTGAAGAAAAGCGACCTTCTCATCAATCTTAAAGTCTCCAAATGGTCGGTCCAGATACCCCGACATCAAGAGCACCTTGAGATGAGGATAAAGAGAACTAATGGACTTCGCGAAGTCCATCCCATTTTGATCGGGAAGGACCACATCGCTAAGAAGGATTTGCGGACTTTCTTTGGCCGTCTCCAGAATTTTCTTTGCCTCGGAAGTGGAACCTGCCTCCAAAACAAAATATCCCGCCATTTTAAGCATTCGCGCCGTCAATTGACGAACGCTTTTCTCATCGTCCACAAGCAAAATAGTCTTATTTTCGGACCGGGAAGAAACCTCAGGCTTATTTCTTTCTTCTCCTAAAGCCCCGGAATCGGTTCGAGGAAAGTAAATACGGAAGATGGATCCTTGGCCGAGAGCGCTCTCGCATTCGATAAACCCGCCGTTCTGCTTGACGATGCCGTAAACGGTGGCGAGCCCCAGCCCAGTTTCTATTTTACGGTCCTTGCTCGCAAAGAAGGGCTCAAAAATATGGGCCCGAAGCTCTTCCTCCATTCCAGTGCCGGTATCGGAAACCGTTATTAAGACATAATCGCCTTTAGGAATTCCGAAATTTCCTCGAAGAAACTCCGTCTTCAATTCAAAATTCTCCGTGCGAATCGTCAAGGTTCCGCCCTTGGGCATCGCGTCCTTGGAATTAACCGCCAAACTCATCAGCACCTGCTGAATATGGCCGGGATCAGCGAACACAAAATAAAGATTAGGAGTCAGATTAATTTGGAGATGAATGTCTTCTCCAATCGTTCGTCCAAGAACTTTTTCGATATTTTTAACTTCGGAGTTTAAATCCAATGCCTTGGGCTGAAAGACTTGCCGACGGGTAAAAGCCAGAAGCTGGCTGGTCAACGAAGCCGCCCTTTGGGCCGCTTTCTTAATCTCCTCAAGGTCTTCTTTCCAGTTCGGATTTTTTTCAGAACCTGCCATTAAAAAGCTGACATTCCCCAAAATGGTAGTCAGTAAGTTATTGAAATCATGAGCTACGCCTCCAACCAAGCGCCCTAACACTTCCATCTTCTCCGCCTGGCGGCATTGTTGTTCAAACTGCCGAGCCTTTTTTCTATTTTCCGCTTCTTCTATTTCCCTCTCAATCGCCGGGAGAAGACGAGACGCTCCTTCCTTAGTGATGCAGTCCTTGGCCCCCGCTTTCATGACTTTGGAAATATTTTCTTCCTTCAATTCATCGCAAAAAACAATCAGGGGAATATCCAAATCGCGATCTTTAATTTCCCGAAGAGCTTCCATCAATCCAAAATGAGAACCAACATTCTCGCCAATGACGGCATCCCAGGTCGAATCGGTCAAAGCCTCCTTGAGCGTCACGGCACTATCCACTTGTTGCAAATGAACGGGTCGGGAAGAAGCTTTGAGTTTTTCAAGAAGAATGGAATTATCCGCTGCGGTCTTAATGACTAATAAAATACGCCAAGGAGAATCTTCCATAGACATTCTATTGAAGCATTTTAACGGATTTCAGTTCCTGTTAAGCGTCGCTTAAGCGAAGTCGGATACAATTTTACTAGAAGCAAAGGAGGGGGCCATGAAAAATAATTGGAGAAAAGTCGCGTGGACCATCATTATGACGTTATCGGGTTGCGGAACCGTCGCCAATCAAGTCAAAAATGGGAAAATTCCAAACACCATTAATCAAGAAGCGGAAAAAGAAAAATATTTTGAATCTATCGGAATTGGAGCGGCAGATCCTAGCATTCCCACTGAAACGCAAAGAAAGGCTTTGGCTCGAGACGCTGCAATTGTTAAAGCCCAATACGAAATGCTGACACTTATTGAAGGAGTGAAAATCACGGGCGGTATCACGGTCAAAAAAGCGATGGAATCGGACTCCAACATTAAAACGGAAGTCAATGCGATCATTAAAGGCGCCGAAGTCGTAAAAAGCGAATTCACCTCCGACAACGGCTGCGTAGTCACCTTAAGACTTCCGAAAAACCGCTTATCCGATATGTTGGAGGCCAGGCTTTAATGAAAAACAAAAACGTCCTCTGGGCCGCCCTGACAATTATCTGGGGCGGATGCGCGACAATGAAAAATCAAGCACGTCCGCAAACAGTGACAGCCAGCGGAGAAGCCCGCTTGAATCCACGCAACAAACCCTTGAGCCGCGCCAAGGCCTTGGCGAGAGCGGAAAAAGCCGCGATTGAAAAAGCCTTGGGAGTGCGAATTTCCGAGGCTACGGAACTCAGCGCCGCTGTCGTCACCCACGAAGCCATTGACGCGGAATCTTCCGGTTTTATCAATCGCTACGCCATCCTAAAAGAAAGAGAAAACGGAAACGTCTACTCTGTTAAAATTAAGGCGACGGTGTCGCCGTTGCCGCTCGGCGGAAAGCCGCGGGTCTCTCTTTTTTCAAAAGCGCCGCCCAACTCTCAATTCTTGACGCTTCTCTTGGATGAAAAAGTTAAGAAAAACGCCTGGTCCAAATTAGCTCTCGCCAAAGTAGAAGAAGGCTTTAAAAGCCGGGGGTTTTCTTTCAACTTGCCCCAAAATCAATCGGGACGATTCGTTGTGGCTATTCGGGGGCTTTCATCCAAATTCATTGATTCTCCCCTCCTCGGAAATCTTAAATCCTGCCGGGCCAAAATTGATATTCAAATTGAAGACACTCTTAAAAACCAGGTCATTGTTGACCGATGGGTTGAAGCCGCAGGAGTGGGCGGAAGCGAGAACTTAGCTTTTGAACGAGCCCTCTCAATGGCCAGCAAACAAGCCGGAACTAAATCCGCTACGGAATTAGCTCAAAATCTCTGGGCTCAATTATAAGGTTTAAGACTCGAATTTATAGCCGTGTCCCAACACGTTGACAATATATTTGGCGGCCTTGTGCCCCAACTTTTTCCGCAGATGGGAGATGTGAACTTCGACGGTCCTGTGGTCGTTGTAATTGGCGGGATCATAACCCCAAACCGTTTCCAGCAAATAATTCACGCTCAAAACCCTCCCTGCTTTTTCCATTAAGACACACAAAAGATCGAATTCCTTGCGGGTCAGCGAAAGCGCTTTCCCATCCACGGAAGCCGTTCGAGATTCTTGATTGAGCTCAATTCCCGCGCGGCTTAAAATTTCCCCATTTTGTTGGCCGGCAGGTTGAGCGCGCTTTAAAACCGCCTGGATGCGGGCTTTGAGAACCGGCAGAACAAAGGGTTTCGCCACATAATCATCCACGCCGACGTCAAAACCGGAAAGAACGTCCTTGTCTGATTTTCGCTCGCCTGACATGATGATAATCGGAGTTGATTTGACCGCCTCCTCTTTTTTAATCAAACGGCAAACCGAATAACCGTCAAGCCCCGGCATTTCGGCATCGGCTAAAATAATATCCGGATGGGATTCCCGCGCCATAAGCAGCGCCTCGGAGCCGTCATTGGTCGCAAGAACGACATAGCCTTCGGCTTTAAGATATCTTTTGAGAACACTGAGAAGCGCATTATCGTCATCTACAATCAAAATTTTAGCCATTCAGCCTCCAATCAAAAAATACTCTCAATATAAGATATCACCTTTTGGCCGTTTCTGAAAATGCCATAATCGAAACGTGCCGGGTGATTTGAAGTCGTTAAACGATTCCCCTTTCATTGAAGTCCCCTTTGAGGTTCAAAAACCCCAGGATGATCTTCGCCTGGACCTTTTTCTCGCGTTGCGCCTAAAAAACTATTCCCGCGCCCGCGTTCAGGAGATCATTCAAGAAGGCCGCGTGTTTGTTCATGGACGATTAGCCAAGGCTTCTCTTCGGGTGCGCTCAGGAAACACGGTCCTCATTCGGTATCCAAAAAAGATAGAGCCTGAATGCCCTTTCAAGTCTCTCCCTATTCTTTATGAGGACGAGGATTTAGTCGCGGTCAATAAGCCCGCAGGGCTCTTAAGCCATCCCAGCGATAAATCCGTCAAAAATACGGCGACCGAGATTTTAAAACAGCAATTTCCCACGCTTAAACTTCGTCCCGTTCACCGCCTCGACAGGGAAACCAGCGGCGTTTTTCTTTTGGAAAAATCAAGCGAAATGGCCAAATCCCTTGGAGAAATATTTTCCCATCATCAACTCAAAAAAGAGTATCACGCCATTGTGCTTGGAAAATTTCCATGGAAAAAAAAGAGCGTCGAAGTTGCCATTGGCCGCGAAAATGCCGCCATTTACTCCCGGCAAACGACCGGAAAAGGCGCCTGGGCGAAAACAGAATTTGAGCTTTTAGATTCAGACTCGACTTTTTCTCTTCTTGCCGCGCGTCCACAAACCGGGCGTCTGCATCAAATCCGCGTCCACCTGGCTTATTTAGGATATCCCGTCGCGGGAGATAAACTCTACATCAATGGCGGCAAGGCTTATTTAAAGGCCGTTGAAAAAACCATCACGGATTCGGATTTAAAAGAATTGGGAGCGCCGAGACAAATGCTTCACGCTTTTGAGTTATCTCTTAAACATCCACGCACCCATCGCCCGCTGAATATTCGCGCCGATTGGCCGGAAGATTTTAAACGATTTACTTCTTCTTTAAACCTGAAGTTTGTAATCCGCTAATCCGCGCATCCGCCCTGACCGCGACAACACTGGGCTTTTCCGCAAGACGGCTCAAAATCGCCTCCAGAGGATTTGCCTTTCGCGGAAACGCCGGGAATGCGTTCAGAAAGCTGAATTACCTGACCCGATTTTTCGTCGTAAACATAGGTTCCGGCTTTGGTCTCTGAAATTTGAGATTTTGATGGTTTCTTTGTCGTGGTATTCATAAATATCTCCCAATCAACACCAACCTTATTTTACAAAACTGAACGTTCAACAGTGAAAGGGAAATAACCAGGTTTCAGCCCTGAGAACCAGTTTGTGCAATAGTTTTTAGGCTTTGCTAAAATATCCCAAAGGCCTCCTTGAAAAATAAGACTCTCTTCTCTCTTCCTTTAGAAAAAATTCTACCGCCGATGGTTCTCCAGTTTTTCATGAGCGGTGGTTATGCGCTTTCATTTCCGTATCTCGCCATCTACCTTAAAAAAGAGCGCCATATTCCCTTTTGGATTGTGGGAATTTTTTTAACGACCAGCCTTTTTCTCGCCGCGGCCGGACGTCTTTTTGGCGGCTCTTTTTCCGATAAATTCGGGCGTCGCCCGCTTTTAAGCTGGGGCATTGTCCTAAGAACGCTTTGCGTGTTTTCAATTGGGCTTTCCATCGCCTTTAAAGCGGCGTTTCCGGTCATTGTCTTGATCGATTTTATCGGGGCTCTCGCGGCCGGAAGTTTTAACGCGACCCTCATGACGTGGGTTTCCGATCATTTTGAGGAGGGCTTGCGCGTTAAAGCCTACAGCGCGATGAGAACCACCGCCAATCTGGGCTGGGCCGTGGGACCGGCCATTGCGGGGCTTGCGGTTGGAAATGGATATGCCCTTCTCTTTTTGGGAACCGCCGCCGTTTATTTTTTATGCGCTCTCGGAGTTCTTTTTTTTCTGAAAGAAAGCCATCCCTTAATTCTCAAGGGCGAAAAAGTAGATCACCAAGTCTTTTCCTCAGCCTTCTCCATTTTGCGCCAGAAAAAATTATTCCATTTTTTTATTGGAACTTTTCTCATCGGCGCGGTCATGGGGCATCTCATCGTTCCGATGTCTCTTTATGCCTCGGAAACTCTCGGAATTTCGCCTAAGGGAATTGGGCTTCTTTTTTCGCTCAACGGCGGCATGGTGGTTCTTTTTCAAGTGTGGCTGATTCATTCTCTCAGGCGCCGACGTCTTTCCCATATTCTCGTCTGGGGGGCTCTCGCCTATGCCGCGGGATACGCTTCTCTTGCCTGGGCGTTAGGCCTTAAATCCCTGGAACTTGCGGTCGCCGTTATCACTTTAGGAGAAATGGCCATTGCCCCTTCTTTATCAGCCTTGGCCTCTAATCTCAGTTCTCCCAAAGAAAGGGGCCGCGCCCTGGGCGCGACTGGTTTTTTTCATCAGATGGGCTACGCTTTAAGCCCCTTAATTGGAGGACTTGGCCTTCAGTTTTTCTCAAAATTTCACCCCTGCCCCTATTGGTTTTTTGTCGCCGGGGTGGCGGTTTTAGCGGCCTTGGCTTTTTACCAAATTCAGGAACCCCAAAGCGCTACGCCGCTTCATTCATAATCACGACAAGGGTTTTTTCCACATCCTCAGCGATTTTTTGAAGCTCGGGATTGGGAAACATCGCAAGAAGAGCCGTGGGCTTAATGGTCGAAAGAACCGTCTTTCCATCCTTTTTATAGACCGAAATGCGGCAGGGAAGAAGGGTTGAAATATCCATATTGCCTTCAAGAATTTTTTTGGCCTGTTTAGGATTACAAACCTCGAAAATAAGGCAATCTCTCTCAAAAGGAACGCCCTTTTCGTTCATTTTTGCTTTTAAATTATGAACCGTCAGAAGCCCAAATTGATGCCGGGCGGAAACCTCCCCCAGCGAATTTTCAATCTGAGAAACGCTTTTTTGGCTCTCTACTTGATAAAGCATAATTTCTCCCTAACAACATTTTTTTGAAGAATCTTTCGGATCTCCCAAGCCCACGCTCCTCAAAATATCCTCCATCAAACACCAGCGCGTGATGGAAGACTGGAGAAGATTAGCCCCGACAAAGGCGGTCAGCCACAAAAATTTAAGGCTCACCCAATAGGCCAAGGCAAGACTTATCAAAATAAAACTTCCCGCGATCATTCGTATTTTACGTTCCAAGCTCATAAACATCCTCCTTTTAATATATCACTTCTCGTTTGCGCGACCGCGCATCAATAAATAATAAAGAATGGGCACCGTGGGAACGGATAGGAAAGCCGCCGCGACTCCCCCGGCCATCAAAGATAAAGCCAAACCCTGAAAGATAGGGTCAAACAAAATCACCACCGCGCCCAAAACGACGGCGGCGGCGGTCAGCAAAATGGGCCGAAAGCGAACAGCTCCGGCATCTATGACCGCTTCTTTAAGCGGCAGTCCTTGCTTTAATCTCAACTCGATAAAATCAACCAGGATAATTGAATTCCGGACCACGATGCCGGCTCCGGCGATAAAGCCGATGACGGAAGTCGCGGTAAAAAAGGCGTGCATGAGCCAATGAGCCGGAATAATGCCGATGAGGCTCAGCGGGATCGGAGTCATGATGATGAGGGGAACCAAGAAAGACTCAAACCAGCCAACAACCAAAATATAGATAAGGACCAAGACCAAGGCGAAGGCCAGCCCCAGATCGCGAAAGACCTCGTAAGTGATTTGCCACTCCCCGTCCCATTTAAGCGCGTAATGCCGGGAATCGGGAGGCAAGGACGCGTAATACTCCTGAAGAGAAATCCCCATTTCTTTTGCCGCATCTTGAACCGGTTTTTCCAGTTTCAAAATGGCGTAAACCGGACTCTCTTCGCCGCCCGCGACATCCGCAATCACATAACTCACGTTTCGAAGATTCTTATGATAAATAGGCTCCTCCACTTTTCCGGAAACAGAACGCACTAATTTCCCCAGGGAAATCACCGTGCCGTTCCGGGATAAGAGAGGAATCTGGAAAAGAGAGCGCCCGTCTTTTCTTTCGGAAGAAGCGAGTCGAATCCGAATTTTGACGGGCTCTTTTTCGTTGGGAATATGCGCCAACCCCAGGGTTTCCCCGTGAAGCGCCATTCGAGCCAAGCGCGCGATTTCAGCGGGAATGATTCCGTTAAGGGTCGCTTTTTTGCGGCGAATGAGAATACGGTTAAGTTTTTTGTCTTGAACCGGAAAATAGCTGTCCACGTCTACGATCCCCTTTGTCTTTTTAAGAATTCCTTCAATCTTACGAGCGAGTTCGTCTCTTTTTTGGGGGTTAGGTCCGTAGAACTCAAAGACCAGGGTGGACAAAACTGGCGGCCCAGGCGGAACCTCGGCCACCTGAATCCGCGCCTGATAGCGATCGGCGATGGGAAGCAAAAGGTTTCGAACTTCCTGGGCGATTTCGTGACTCGTCTTTTTGCGGTCTTTAAAATGGGTCAGTTTTACCGCGATATCGGCCCCATCCGGAGATTGTCTAAGGAAATAGTGCCGGACAAGTCCATTGAAATTATACGGAGCGGCCATGCCGACATAATCAGCAACGTCTTTAACCTCGGGAATCGTCTGCAAAGCCTTAGACATTTGAAGAGCGGCTTTTTGGGTTAATTCCAGCGAACTTCCCTCCGGCATATTGAGGATGACTTCAAATTCGTCTTTATTATCAAACGGAAGCATCTTGACGATCACTGATTTTGACGCGATTAAGTAGACCGCCCCAAAAAGAAGCGCTCCCACAATGAGCAAGAACCCGGCGGTATTAGTCCCTTTGTTTAAAATCCAGCCCATGATCTTGCGGTAAATTCGGTCTATCCAGGATTGAGAAACGGCATGTTCTTCTTCTCCAGGTTTCCAAAGTTGAAGAATATGGGAAAAAGCCCAGGGAGAGACGATAAAGGCGATCGCAATAGAAAAAAGCATCGCAAAAGACGCGCCGACCGGAATCGGGCGCATATAAGGACCCATCAGCCCCCGCACAAAAGCCATGGGCAACACGGCCGCGATCACTGCCCAAGTGGCCAATAAGGTAGGATTTCCCACCTCATCGGTCGCCTCCACCGACAACCGCCAGATGGAACGGCCGTCTTTTAGCTGATAATGCCGGTGAATATTTTCGACCACGACAATCGCGTCATCCACCAGGATTCCGATAGAAAATATCAAGGCAAAGAGAGTGATGCGGTTGAGCGTATATCCCGCCAGGAAATAAACCAGAAGCGTTAAGGATAGTGTCACTGGAATCGCGATTAAAACGACCAAAGATTCCCGCACGCCCAAGGTCAAGGCGATTAAGAGAGTGACCGCAATCGTGGCTAAGACCATGTGAAAAAGAAGCTCATCTGATTTCTCTTTAGCCGTTTTTCCATAATCTCTCATCACCGTCACCTGGGTTCCCTCCGGAAGAAGGTTTTTCCGAACCCGTTTAAGCCTTGAGAGAATTTTTTCGGCAACCACCGTCGCATTCGCGCCTTTTCTTTTAGAGATAGCCAAGGTCACCGCTGGATAGACGACATTTCCGCTTTCCGATTTGGGAAAAAAAAGAAGTTCTTTTTCCGGGTGGGAAGGCCCGTCAACAATTCGAGACACATCTCCTAATAAAATAGGACGTCCCCCGGACACGCCCACGACTATCCGCTTAAGGTCCAAAGAAGAGCGAATCAAAGAATCGGCATCCACGGTCGTATTTTCACTTGTTCCATTATAATGCCCTGCCGGAACGCGGAGGTTTGAGCCTTCGATGATCCCCGCTAAATCCAGCGGGGTCAACCGATGTTTTTTTAAGGCCTTCACATCAAAATGAACGGCTAAGCGCCGTCTTTCTCCGCCGATAATTTTAATTTGGGAAATATCCGTAATGGAACTAAACTCTCGCCGCAAGGCGGCGGCGGCGCGGCGAAGGGCGTAACCGTCTAAGTTTTTTCCCCAAAGGGTTAAAACCAGAATTGGAACATCGTCAATAGAACGAGGCTTGATGATCGGTTTTCCCGCGCCGGGCGGCAAGAGATTTTCGTTAGAAAAAGTTTTTGTATAGAGCAAGGTCATCGCCTTTTGAAAAGGCGTTCCCACCTTAAAGCGCACGATAAACATCGCCTCATTGGGCTCGGCGGTTGAATAAATGTATTCCACGCCCGGAATTTCCCATAATTTTCTTTCCCCAACATTGATGATGCGCTCTTCCACTTCGCGAGGGCTGGCTCCGGGAAAAGGAACGAAAACGTCAAACACAGGAACTTTGATTTGAGGGTCTTCTTCCCGCGGAAGTTTTAAGACGGCCAGGGCCCCAAGAAGAAGCGAGGTAAAAATCACCAGGACCGTCAATTTTGATTGGATAAAGGTTTGAGCAATTTTTCCGGCAAGGCCGAGGTTTTCTGATTCGTGTTTCATTTATTTTCCGTCTCCAGGCGCCGTTCAATTTCTTCAATTCCGGAGGCTTTGAGATCTCCCACCGAAAGAAGGATACGGGCATATCCCGCATGAACTCCAAAAGAATCTTGAAGAAGAGCTTTTTGGGCCAACGTTTCCCCTTCTTCCGCCCGCAAGGCTTCGACGATACTTTGTCTTCCTTCGCGATAAAGCGGCCCCACCAACTTCAAGGCCTTTTGTGCCCGCTTTAGGGTTTGAGTTAAAACCGGCAAGGCCAAGGCCGCGCCTTGATAGCCTTCAAAAGTCTCAATGACCTGGGCATGAATTTTTCGCTCAAGGCTTTTTTCCTGGGAAGAAGCTTCCTGAACTTTAGCCAAAGCGACGGATTTCCGGGCAAAATAAGAAGGATCGGCAATAGGAAACTGCGCGGCAAGACCCATCATTTTGTCCGAGGCCAGGGGCCCGGCGCCGCTGGTGTTACTGTCTAATGTCGCAAAAGCCTGAACCTGGGGAAGGAGACTCATTTTTTCTTTCTGATGCAAAACCTCCGCAATCGAACGCCCTAAGCGCGCGCCTTGAAGCTCCGGGCGATGATTCAAGGCCTCTTCAAAAAGTTGAATCGGGTTTTCAACGACGTAGACCGTAGGCGTTAATTCTCCTTTTAAATCCCAATTTTCTTGATCGGTGGCCATGAGATTCATCAACTGCCAGCGCGCTTCTTCAAGGAGCTTCTGGGATTGAATAAGCCGCGCCTCAAGGCCTCCTTCAATGGCCTCTGCCGCGTAAAAATCAGAACCCAAAATTAAGCCCTTGTTTTTGAGGCTTTTGGAATCTGCTATCTTTTTTTCGGAAGATTTGACGCGAAGAGAGAGTTCTTTCAACATCTGCCGATCCAGAAGAATTTGAAGATAACCCTCAACCGCTTCAAAGCGCAGGTTTTGTGCCAAGGCCTCTTTTTGTCTTTGACTAAGTTTGAGTCCCAATTTCCCAGCCCGTTTCATGCTTTCAATTTGAAAACCGCTAAAGACCGGAACGCTGAGCTGAAGGGCCGTGTCAATATTATTGACATAGCCCGGATAATTCAAAGCTCCCAGATTAAAGTCCTGCGCGGTAAAAGCGCGTTGATTAAGAAGAGAACCGAAGGCATAGACCGGATCATTTCCCCGGGTCATTAAGCTCGTGGCGCTCAGATTAGGAAGGTCCTGGGCTTTCGCTTCGTTTTCAGAACCCCGAGCCGCCGCGATTTTGGCGTTGGCGCCTTCAAGCTCCGGGCTCGCTTTCAAAACCGCCTGAACGACCGCGGGGAGATTGAGAACTTCGGTTTCTCCCGCGCGAACATAAACGCTCGTCAGTAAAGAGAACAAAAACAAAATCACTTTTTTATTTCGCATGAACCTTAAAATCCTCCGTGTTTATTAGATGTAAAAACGGAAAAAAGGATTCAGGCCAAAAACAAGAAGCGATATTCTTTAGAAATCACTTATTGGGGCGAATTAAATCCATCATATCCGTAGACGCCAAAAATTCAAATGTTCGTCCTGACCTAGTGTAAGTCAATAGCTTTTTCTCAACTAAACCAAACAGGTCGTTGCGAGCGGTCTGATAAGATACCTGGTGAGTTCGCTGGTGAGCATAGATGGTATAGATTCTGTTCGCTTTTTTTAATGCATCCAGCAACAGCTCTTTTTGCCTACTATTGAGTCCTTTCACGTTTCGCAACAAAACCGCTGATTGACGAATTTCACTCTGCTTATTGGCGATATATTTTCGAACCTCCTGCAATGCAAGGTCTATAGCCTGCAGATTGAACATAATAAAATACGTCACGTCATTATTGCCGCGCTCTGAGTAAAGATAGGCTCTCTTATACTGTCCGGCGGCTCGAAGAACCATTCGAGAAAGAGAAATGAACTCAAAAAGCCAATACCCCTTCCTTAACAAATACCAGTAGAATACGGCCCGCGCGGTCCGCCCATTGCCATCTATATACGGATGGTCATATCCAATCCAGAAATGGAGAAGGATGGCTTTTATAACTGGATGGATAAACGGGCTTGCATCTACGTCATTGGCAAATGCCAGAAATTTTTCCATTCTTTCGGGCAGTTCTTTCCCTTTTGGAGGTCGATGTAGGATATTTTGGTCGGCGTCATAAACATTGATGTCATCATCTTCAGGGCTTTTCCGAAATCTGCCCGACTCCGACGGATCGTCTAAAGTTCCCTCCGTCAAAATAGCATGAAGCTCGTGCAAAATATCCAATGTCATCGGCGAATCTTTAAGCATTCGCAACCGCTCCATGGCGCGATAGTTATTGAGGATCATTCTCTCGGATTTATCCTCCGGGGAGCGTCCAGTCCGCAACATTTCTTTTGCAACTCGTCTTGTTGTTGCCGCGCCCTCAATCTGACTTGAGGCAATAGCCTCTTCCATCAGAGAACTCGCAATATAGCGATCTCTTGCCTGAGTTGACGGCGACCCATCGTCAACAAGCAGTTGGCCGGGAGCGTTTCTATCAATCTGGTAAAGCAGTTCCTGCGCCGAATCCGGCAACCAATATGAAAATGGCTTGCCGGAGATATCTAACAAGGAAATGCTATTGCGTTTCCCAATAGCGGCAATCTCGCGAAAAGCCCAGGCCATTTCTGGCGTAACTCCTTCCGGCATTGGCCAATATTTCAGCTTATCCCAATATGGGTAGTGTTTTAGGATTTTATTCAATAATGCCTGCGTGGCGGGCAATTCAATCGCCTTCATTAGAGCTTCGGGATTTTTTTTTAAGACTTCACTCAAATTGGGCGGTTCTTGCGGTATTTTCATCTCAAAACTCCTATGTTATCCTAATTTATTATAGATTAGGATAACATAAAACTTCAATATCCTAATTTATTATAAATTAGGATACATTAGGAATTACAATGTCGCTCTAGGATACGACCACCTCTTTTATTCAACCAACTCGACATGCGCGGGCGGCGCGGCTTTCTTGAATAAAAAAACGGCTAGAATACACAAAACCGCCGCTTCGGCCATCCAACGGAAAACATCCATGAAGGAGAGAAGAGTGGCCTGTTGGATGAGAAGTTGATAGACCGTACCGCGAGCGGCCGCAAACGCCGCGCCGTGACTGCCGCCCATGGAATGAACGACCTTCTGGATGAAATTCCGATAATTGGGATTCCAGGAATACAGATGGGCCGATAGATAGACCTGGTGGGCCTGAGCGGAACGGTCTTGCATCGCAATCAGGGCCGAAATGCCGATAGAAGCCCCGATATTTCGCATTAGATTATAAATTCCGGTCGCTTGAAAAATAGACTCCTGCTTTAAAGTCGCGTATCCCACGACCGTCAATGGAACAAAAATAAACCCATTGGCAAAACCGTTGAGAATAAGAGCAATTTGAATATTGGACGGGGCAATCTCCAAATTAAGGCGGCTAAGGATTAGGGATGTCCAAGCGATGACTCCAAAGCCAACGATAATGAGAAGCCGCGCGTCCACTTTTTTCACGATTCTCCCGACCACGATCATGGAAAGTAAGGATCCAATACCGCGCGGGGTCATGACTAGACCGCTGATAAAAGCGGTGTAGCCCATAAGCCCCTGAAGCATGATCGGAATCGTGGCCGTGCTGCCATAGAGAATCGCGCCTAAAATAGCCACAAGAAAAGTGGCCACCGCGAAATTCCGGTCTTTAAGCACGCGCAAATTGACAATGGGATGCTTTTCCCGGAGTTCATGCCAAACAAAAAGAACTAAAGACACGGCGACGATGACTGAACTGTAGCGAATCCAGCGCGCGGAGAACCAATCGCATTCTTGGCCCTTGTCAAGAATAATTTGCAAAAGCCCCACGCCGATCGCCATAAATCCAAAGCCGATATAGTCGATTTTCGGGGCCTTGGCGGCCTTAATGTAAGGAGGATCCTCCACGAAAATATCCTGCATGATAAGCCCCGCAAGACCAATGGGAATATTGATATAGAAAATCCATCTCCAGGAATAGCTGTCGGTCAGCCATCCCCCCAAGGTGGGGCCTAGAATGGGAGCGACGACAATTCCCATCCCATAGGCGGCCATGGCAGGACCCCGTTCTTCCGGGGAAAAACTTTCAAGAAGAATGGCTTGGGACAAGGGTTGGAGCCCGCCGCCTCCGATTCCTTGAAGAATCCGGGCGACCACAATTTGGCCAAGGCTATGGGCCATGCCGCAAAGGGCCGAAGAAATCACAAATAAGATAACTGAAAAAGCCAAATAATTTTTTCGGCCAAAATAACTGCTCAGCCACCCGGTCGCGGACAAAATAATGGCGTTGGCGACCAAGTAACTCGTCAAAACCCAGGTGGCTTCCGAAACCGAGGCGGAAAGGCTACCGGCAATATGGGGCAAGGCGACATTGGCAATGGAAGTGTCCAAGACTTCCATAAAGGTCGCAAGCAAAACCGAAAACGCAATCAGCCAAGGATTATGCCTTGGCTTCCAAGCTTGAGGAGGCATTTTAAATTAGAATTTGACGATTGGAATAACCGACATTCCCGGCGCCAAAAAGGGACGGGAAGAGGCCGGCCCGTCAAAAACAATTTTAACCGGAATTCTTTGAACCACTTTCACATAATTGCCGGTCGCATTTTCCGGAGGAAATAGGCTAAAACGCGCGCCGCTTCCGGCTTGAATGGAATCAATATGAGCCTTAAAAACCTTTCCAGGATAAGCGTCCACTGTCACCTCAACCGGGTCGCCTTTTTTCATTCCCCGGAGTTCGGTTTCTTTAAAATTAGCGGTCACCCACACGTTAGGACTCACAATGGCCATGAGGGCTTGGCCCGCGTCCTCGTAATCTTGAAGCTCCACCGTTTTTTTCGTCACGTAACCGTCCGAAGGCGAAACGATTTTGGTATAGGACAAATGCAAAGCGGCGATAGCTTCCTTTTTAAGGTCCAACTTAAGTTGGGCTTTGGCGACGTCCACCGCGGAACGAGCATGATCATAGGTCTGTTGAGAGATTTGATTTTCGTGATAGAGCTTTGCATAGCGGGCTAAATCTAATTCCGTCTGGTGGGCCGAGGCAGAGGAAGAAGCTACTTCCGCCTGGGCTTGATTGAGGCGAGCTTCATATTCCCGCGGATCAATGTCGACCAAGGGATCGCCTTTCTTGACGAATTGGTTATCATCCACATAAATTTTAATCACCGGGCCTGGAACGCTCGGGCTAATCATGTAAATATGGCCATCAATAAAGGAGTCATCGGTGTCTTGGTGATAGGTCCAATAAACGTAATACCAAATTCCAAAAATGGCGAGCATTCCGCCCAAAACCCCGGCGACTAAAAATAGTCTTTTCTGATGGCGGCTCTCTCCCACTTTACTCTTAAAATGAGCGGAAGCGCTCTGAGCGGCTCCTTGCATATTTTCTTTAGTTGTTTCCATTTTCACTCCCTAAAATTTTTTTAAAATCAAAATTTTCCGCGCGGCCCAAGGCCAAAAACAAATTCACCCAGGCGTCATTGTCGGAGGCCAGGGCCATAACGACCGAGTTTCGGGCGTTGGCCATTTCATCTTGAGCCTCAACGAGTTCCTGATTGTCCCCGACTCCCGCTTTAAAGCGGCTTTCGGCGAGCTCAAGTTCCAACCCCGCGAGTTTAAGAGTCTGAGAGCTGGTTTGAATTTCCTGCTCCGCGGCGTTAAGCTCTAAAACCGAAGTTCGAACGTCTTGTTCTACTTGAACCTGAATGTCTTCGAGTTGAGCTTTTGCGCTTTCAATTTGAGACAAAGCCTGTTCGGCTTGGCCGCGAATTTGCCCGCCGGTAAAAAACCGCCAGCTAAGACCCGCTCCCAAATCGCCGGTTTGAATATCGTCTTTGGTCGGAGTAATACCGCTGAGTCCATAATCGCCGCTAATGGAAACCACGGGAACCCGGGCCAAATGGGCGGCGCTTAAAGTCAATTCCGCCCCTTCAACACTTTTCTCTTCAATTTTAATTTCAAGTCTCTTAGACAAAGCTGTTTTTAAGGAGGGATTTAGCTCTACTGAATGCCCCAAAACGGCTTTCAAGCTATCGGTTAAAACCAAGGGATTCCCCAAGGGAACGCCAATAATATGCTTCAGATTCATGTCCGCTTTTTGAGCGGTTAAATTGGCGGTAATAACCCGCAAATGAGCCTCTGAACGGCTGGTTTTGGCGCGCGCAAGATCAATGGGGTCGGAGGTTCCCGCGTTGACCTTATCCAAGGCGAGTTTCAAAAGCTCGATAGCCAGTTTTTCATCGGCCTCGGAAGCAACAATTTCTTTTTGGGCGCGGAGATCCTCAATGTAGGCCAAGGCCGCCGCAGCGGCCACTTGTTGAGCGGCTAAAGATTCTCCTAAAATGGCCATCTGGTTTTGGGCGTGAGCCGCTCTTAAACTTTGGGTCGCGCTTAAATTGAGGATATTATCCACCAAATGAAGTCTTGCGTCAAAAACGTTATATGGGCCCAGGGCATTCGGAAATCCCGGAGCCGAACCCGGGTCAAATCCCAAAGCCGCAAGGTTAAGCTTATAAGTTCTATTTTCCGACATCGTTCCAATCACTTGTGGCAAAAGAGCGGAAGCGCTTTGCAGAACCTGACTGCGAGACTGATGGGTAGCGGCTTTTGAAAGTTTAATCGTTAAGTTATTTTTAATCGCCATTACAATCGCGTCTTTAATTGAAAGAGGGCGGGGATTAGACTCTTCCGCGCGCAAGACTGGAAAAGCGAAAATAAAAATGAGCGTAAATAAAATCAGTCTTCTCATTAAGCCGCCGCCTTCTCTTCTTTAATTTCTCCCAAAAGTCGCATTGCGTCTTTGAGTTCATTGTCATGTTTATGACTTTCAAAACGGGACAGAACCAGATACCAGGCAGGGCAGACATAAAGGCTCATTAATGTCGAGACTAAAACTCCCCCAAAAACAACGACTCCCATCGGACGAATGGTCTCTTCTCCGGCGCCGGAGGCAAAAACCGCCGGAGCGGCGCCGGCCAGGGTCGCCAAAGAGGTCATTAAAATTGGGCGCAAGCGAATTGGACCCGCGTCCAACAAAGCTTCTCGAACGCTTTTGCCTTGTCTTCGTCTTTGGTTAGTGAAATCCACAATCAGGATGGTGTTTTTCTTGACAATTCCCATCACTAAGATAAGCCCGATGAGACTGTAGATGTTTAAGGACACCCCGGCGATTCTCATCGCGAAAAAAGACCCCGCCACGGCCGATGGAAGACTGATCATGATGACCATGGGGTGAATAAAGCTCCTAAACTGAGTTCCCAAAATCATATAGGCGGCAAAAAGGCCAAGAATCAAGGCGACAATGAGGCTCTGAAAAGATTCTTTGAATGCTTTCATGTTTCCCGACAACATAATATGGTATCCGGCTGGAAGCATGGCCTTGGCCGTTTTCTTGATGAAGTCAATTGCATCTGCCGCTGATTTTCCTTGTTTGATGTTGGCAAAAATAGTCACCGCGCGCTCACGGTTGTAGCGGGTCACCTGAAGGAGCGTTTTATCTTTGATAATGTCCACCACTCTTTTAAGAGGAACAATTTCTCCCTGATTATTGCGAATCCAAAGTTTGCCGATGTCGGCTGGAACATCGTTATCCTGGTCCACGAGCTTAATCTGAATATCATCCCGGTGCCCCTCGGCGTCGGTGTATTTGGCGAAGCGAAGACCCCCCACCGCGGCGTTTAAGGTCTGCGCAATATCGGCGACATTGACGCCGTGAGCCGCCGCTTTTGCGCGGTTAGGAATCACGCGAATTTCCGGCATTCCGGGCTCATAGTCGCTGGTGATGCTGGTCATAAGGCCCGAAGCCTTCATTTTATTCATCAACTGATCTGATAAAGACGCAATTTTATCCCAGTCCGGACCTTGAACGGCGAATTCAATCGGGTATCCCCTTTGGGCGGAAAAACCAGTCAAGGATAGGTCGAGAACAGACACAGTCCACACTCCCGGCAATTTTTGAATGAATTGGCGCAAAAACGGCTGAAATTGCTGTTGAGTGGGAACTTTTTTAAAAGGAGAAGCGAAAAGCCGAACCGGCGGGTCTTTCATCGTAATAAACATCATCGCCTGGTTGACCAGCCCGCCTTGAAAACCGCCTATCGCCGCATAATAATCTTTAATCTCAGGCCGATTCTTAAGAAAATTTTCCACTTTTCGGACCACCTTATCCGTAAATTCCATGGAAGACCCAATCGGGGTTTGAATTTGAACCATGAAGCGGCTTTGATCCTGCGGAGGAATAAATTCCTTTCGCACTTTTTTAAGCGCGATAAAAGAAAGTCCAAAAATAGTCCAGGCCAAGGCGATCATCCAATAGGGGTGGTCCAGGGCTTTTTGAAGAGAATTCCGGTATATATTTCTTAGGTATTCGACCACCGTTTCTATGGCCTGATCTAGTTTTGAATCCTTGGATTTAGGAGAAAGAAACTGGGAACATCGCATGGGAGTTAAAGTTAAGGCCTCTAAGAGTGAAAAGAGAACCGCGACCGACATCGTGACGCCAAATTGATAGAAGAATCTTCCGATGATTCCCTGCATGAAAACGACCGGAACAAACACCGCGAAGATGGCAAGAGAGGCCGCCACTGCGGCGCCGGTAATTTCCCGAGCCCCTACAATCGAGGCCTGAACCCGGCCCATTCCGCTATCCACATAGCGAACGATGTTTTCCAAAACCATGATCGCATCGTCTACCACGATTCCCACCGAGAGAGACAAAGCCAGCATCGTAAAACTATTAATCGTAAATCCCATGAAATAGAGAACGATGAAAGTTCCCAACAGAGCGGTCGGAATGGCGAGCAAAATATTAAAGGCAGAAGCGAAACTCGCCAAAAAGACCAGACAGACAACGGAAGTTGTTATACAAGATTCCGTCAATGTCCTAAGAAGTTGGTGGACAGCCTGCTCAATAAAGACGGTTGTATCCGTCACGATTTTAACGGTAATGCCGTTGGGAAGACGCTTGGCCAATTCTTTAACCTTGGCTTTGACTTCATGACCCACCTCAACCGCGTTTGCTCCCGGGGTTTTAAGGACGCCGACTCCGACCGCGGGAATCCCGTCCATGCGTGAAATGCGGCGGATGTCATCGGTTCCTTCTTCCACATCGGCAACGTCTTTTAGTTTAAGTGGGCGCCATACCGGAACTCCGTTTCGCGTTGGCATCACCAAGTTTCTCATCATGGAGACAGTATTAGCTTCCGTGATTGCGCGAACGTTTGATTCCACGGGGCCTTTGTCCATATAACCTGAAGGCGCAAGCATATGCTCCAGGTTAACCGCATTCATGACATCCATCGGCGTCATTTCAATCTTGCGTAGTTTCTCGGTATGAATCCAGAGCCGCATGACCGGCAGGATATATCCGCCTAAAAACACGCTTCCGACTCCAGGCAAGGAGGTAATGTAGTCTTGATAATGATCCCGCAAAGTGAGCATCAGCGGCCTTAAAACCGGACCGGCTTTATAAGTGGAATAGAAATCCACATTTTTTGCCGAGGGTTCCATTAAAGCGGTCCACAAAATCGGCTGACTATTGGCGTTAAACTGAGCGATCACAGGAGGATCCATACCGCCTTCTCCGATTGGAGGAAGATAGCGTTGCGCGGCGGAAATCGCGTTTTGAACCTGCACCATCGCCCCATTAATATCGGTACCTAATGTAAATTGGAGGGTGATATTGGATTGTCCTTCCTGAGTCGTTGATTGAACGAGTTCCAGTCCCGGAATCGTCATGAACTGGTTTTCTAAGACGTCGGTGACCGCGGATTCCATCGTCATCGGATCGGTGCCTTCCCAGGTCGCGGTAACCGTCAAAACCGGGAAATCCACATCCGGCATCTGGCTGACCCCCATGCGGGAAAACCCAATCATTCCAAAGACGATCAAGGCTGTCATCAAACACCAGGCGAAAACGGGGTTTTTAATGGAATAATCGGAAATGGTCATGGCTTTTCCTTGGACGAGTTTTCTTCCAGAGCGGCTTTTAATTCTTCTTTCTTATTGGAAGGACCGCCGACCGCGACATCCAACTGAGCCTCGGAATAAATCGCTTGCTCCCGGTTTTGGTTTTGAACAAGGCGATCGCTGAGAAGAGTCGTGATGCTGGTCAAAACATCTAAATTGGTGACAAGGCCTTTCTTATAATCTGATTTTTCTGCCTCTACATTTTGAGCCGCGAGCTTAACTGTTTTATCCAAGGATTGAACCGCCCGCAAGGTCCAAATAAGAGAGTCATAGGCGGTGTTGACATCGTTTCGGGCCGTTCTCTCGGTAAGTGAAAGAGCTTGAACGGCGCTTTTCTCCGCAGACCGAGCTTGATTGATTTGACCCGAAATCATTCCGCCGTCAAAAATTGGCATACTGAGCGCGAAATTTCCATCGTAATGGGTGTTGCCGGAAAAAGGAATGTTGTTGAGAAAATAATCTCCCCCCGCCGTGACCATTGGAAGGCGGCTTCGGCGGTAAATGGAGACTTGATCTTTAGCCGCTTCCAAATTGGCGCGGGCCGCTTCCACGTCTTCCCGACTATTGGCTTGATCTAAAAAAGTTTGGCGCTCGGAAGTTAAAACGGGCAACGGAATATCTTCCGGAATAAAGCGCGCATCGTCTCCCGTTAAAAATCTCATCAAATCCTGGCTGGCGGACTCCTGCCCCCGGGTTAATTCCAACTGCGATTCAAATTGCGCGAGTTGAGACGCCGCCGACAAAACATCAGAATCGCGGGCGCGCCCAATTCTTTTCCAATATTTAAGAAAAGCGACCTGATCCTTCATGGTTTGAATCGTGTCTTTTTGAATTTTAATTTGCCTCTGAAACATAAGCAAATTCGTATAGGCCTCAGCCACGCTTTGATAAAGAAGAGATTCCGCCCGCGCCTTGCTTAAACGCGCGGATTTGACGCCTAATTTCCCTTCCCGATAAGCCAGATAATCCCTAAAACCGTCGAAGATGGTCTGGGACGCGCTAAAAGATTCCATGTGATAATTGGTGATATCAATGAAGGAGAAGCCTGGAATATTGGGACTTTCCTGTAAAAATTGAGTCGCTCCAAAGGAAACATGGGGCATCAAAGCGGAAATCAACTGTTCCACCTGGGCCAGGGAGCTTTTGACGGCTTCCTTGGATTCCGCCAAGGTTTCACTGCGTTTTAAGGTCAAGCGATAAGCTTCTTGAATGGTCAAGGGGCGAGCCGGAAAAGTCGAATTGTCATCGATGAGGCCAAGAGTGGTTGAGGTTGAAGTTTGGGCGCTACAATAAGCGCCCAGCAAAATCAGACTAAAACAAAGCGCAACCATCTTTTTCACTAGTTCACGACTCCGTTTAGGAAAACATGAACGACTTTTTTGGCCCGGGATTTAAGGCTTTCTCCTTTATGAACGAAAATACGGTAAAGGAGAGACGCCCGGCACATCCCGAAGAAAAAACAAGCGGAACGGGGAATATCCCGAATGGAAGAGGGTGAGGACTTGGAGAAACGAACCAATATTTTTTGAAGCTGTCCCATATCGCCGGCGATTTTGCTGGCGAGTTCCCGGCAAAATTTAGGGCCGCATCCCGGAAAGCGATCCGGGCCGATTTGGAGGAGAAAGTCGCTATGGGTATCAAGATAAGAAAGAATCGCCTCCGCCGTTTTTTCTAAAAGGGCTTGCCCTTTAAGATTTGAGTCTTCTATTTTTTTAAGAGCCGCTTCCAGGGAATAGGCCAAATCAAGGTAAGCGGACCTTAAAAGTTCTTCTTTACTTTTATAATGAAGAAAAAGAGTGCCCTTGGCGACGCCAGCCTTTTTGGCGACCTCATCCAGGGTGAGGTTCTGAATACCGCGGCCAACCAGCAAATCCCGGGCAGAATCAAGAATCCGGCGTTTCGTCAACTCAAGATTGGAAGACATAATAAATGACTGACCAGTCAGTCATTTATTATTATAGCACAAAAATCCTAGTTAAAAAAATTCTTAAGGACAAATAGGAGATTTTCTTTTCTTTCCCTCAAGCGCCGGTAAAAATAAGGAAACCAATGCGTCCCGTAAGGAATATAAATGCGAACGGTATGGCCTTTCGCTCGCAACTCATCCCAGCGCTTGGCTCTCAAACCGTAGAGCATTTGAATTTCATAGCGGTCTTTTGAAATCCCCGCCTTCTCGGCGGCGACAACGACGGCCTCGATGCGCTCGTCGTCATGGGTCGCGAAAGCGGGAAGCGGCGCCTTTAAAAGTATTTGAGCCAGATGGTCATAACTTAAGTTCACGTCTTTTTTGTCCGGAAAAGCGATGGAGTCCGGCTCTTTATACGCCCCCTTACACAGGCGAACGCGCGCCCCCAGAGAAACCAGTTCCCGAATGTCTTTTTCGCTGCGCCTAAGATAAGCTTGAATGACGATTCCCACGTTTTTTCGTTTTGAAAAAACGTCTTTGAACAGGTCGAGGGTTTTTTGGGTCAAGGCCGAACCCTCCATATCAATGCGAACGAAGTTGTCATGTTGGGCGGCTTCATCCAAAATTTTTTCTAAGAGTTCGCGGGCGAGCTTCTCGTCAAAACCAAACCCTAATTGGCTTAGTTTTAAGCTGACATTGGAATCAACGCTACTCTCGGCGATTTTTTGAAGAAGCGTAATGCACTCCTCGCAAGAACGCCGGGCATCAGCCTCCCGGGAGCAGTCTTCTCCCAGATAATCAAGAGTGGCCTTGATTCCTTTGGAGTTGAGATTTTTGACGACTTCAAGAGCTTCCTTAATCGTATCTCCGGCGACAAAACGGCGGGCAAGAAAAGTGAAAGGTTTCATAAGGTCCCTAAATCAATGGAGCGCCGTTCCACAAGCTAGACAAAATTTAGCCGTCGGCGAATTAGGCGCATGGCATTGCGGGCAAAGGGATTGGACCAATTTTTTTCCACAGCTGGAACAAAATTGCGCTCCGGCTGGAACATCCGCCCCGCAAGACGGGCAATGGGCCGTGGCTAAAATGACGGGGCTCCCGCACGCTCCGCAAAATTTGCTGGTTGGGGATATTTGGGCATGACAATGGGGACACACGGCGGTTTGAGCCGGCATGACCGCCGCGCCGCCTCCCATATTTTGAGACATAGCCTGGGCCATGGGGCCGCCAAAACCAAAACCCGCCCCCATTCCGAGTCCCATCCCGACCATTCCGCCCATGGTTCCAGTATTTTTCGCGGCGTCTTCCATAGCGTTAAAGCTTCGCACCGTCTTATAGGACTGATCTCCCAAAATCTGGACTTCCGCTTTCTCCGCCAAAGCCTTTTTAAGGCTCACAACCGATGGATCATCGTCTGGAACGTTTATGGAATTAAGATAAAAAGTTTCCAGGGAAACCCCAAAACGCGCGAAATCATCCTTGAGTTTAGAGGCAATCGCCGACGACAAAACTTCTAACGATGCGCTGATTTCAAGCAGGGATATTTTTTCCTTGATGAGCGATTGGGCGATGGAATCTTTGGCCTTGGTGATGAGAGCCCCGCGAAAATAGTCATTGACCGTTTGAGCGGTGAATTCCTTAAGCGTTCCGGCCAGTTGAACGATAAAACGCTTGGAATCGGCCACCCTAATGCCGAACTGGCCGAAAGCCCGAACCGGCAAAAAAACGTTATATTTTGGGTCAAGAATCGGAATCGGCTCTTGCGTCCCCCATTTTAAATTGAGGACGGAAACCTTGTTGACGTAATAAACCTCGGCCGCAAAGGGGGTTTTGCTTCCGAAAGGCACATTGACCAAAACCCTTAAAATAGGAAGATTCGCCGTTTCCAGCGTATGGGTTCCGGGTCCCAAGACGTCCAAGGCCCGTCCCCCTTTAAAAAACACCGCCTCTTGGGATTCGTTGACAATCACCTGGGTTCCCCAGCTGAGATTGTCGGAAGGAAATTTCCAGACCAGAAGATTTGGATCGCCGTCAAATTTGACTACATCAATAATCGCCATAAATTGTCTCCTCTCGTTAAGTTAAACTACGCGAACGCCTCTTTTCTCGCTTTCTCGTAAAGATTAGATTTTTCTTCATTGAGAATCAAATCAATATCGGCCTTCTGAAAGTTAAAACGAGATCCAAAAACCTCAAGCGCTTTTTCCCCGTTTCCTTTTCCGCTTCCAGTCAACGCCAAAACCGCCATCGCTTTTAAATATCGCCGCGCCGTTTTTTGATCTTGGGGCAAAGCGATTTCCAATTTACCAGATTTAGCCGCGTCCACGCAATGAAGCACAAAGTCCATCGAAACATTGGCGCGTAAAGCCAAATGCGAAATAGCCTGCATCTCCGCTGGGTCAAGCCCGTCGGCCGCCAAAACGGCGACTAAGACTTTAATGAGAGTTTGAGAGTCAATTCCGGAGTTCATGATTTCATAAAGCTCTTGCTCAGAAGCCGGAGCTTCCTCAATCGAAGGCCTCCATTGCGAATGCGGAACAACCGCATCCAACACCCAATCATAAGAGCCGTCGTTTAAAACCCGTCCACAATATTGGCAAACGGGAGAATCCCCGTCCGAGAGAGCGGCCCCGCAACCTTGGCAATGAAAAGATCCAAAGGAATTCAGCGCGGTTTTGATATTGCTTTGCGTTCCATTCTTACGCTTAACGGTAAAAACCCAATCCCGGAAAACCTTGCCCTGCGGATCATAACGTTTGGCGCTTGGATTCCACAAAAACTCATCTCCCATCCAGCGAATGGAGGCATGGGCGTATTCAAAATCAGATTTTCTTTCAAGCTCCAGAATTTCGACGGATCCCACGGCCTCATTGAAATAAGATTCTGGAATGACAGAAGCAATTTCCTTCTTAAAACCCTCCAGATAGAAATTATCGGCAAAGCGGGAAACCACATCCGCATTTTTAAGATGATAGGCTTGCCTCGTTTTCCAAAAAATAAGCGAGACCCGGTCTTGAAGAGAGATCAAATCAATGCCCGAATCTAAATTTTTGAAATTCTCCCAGCCGGTAATGTGGGATTCGGGCTTGACCATGCGCCATTCGGCGTCTTGAGTAATCAAGGCCAGCACCCAGTCATTTTCCCCGCTGTTAAGGAAAGAACCGCAGGCCTCGCATTGAACGCGGCTGTTTTTTTGAACCGCGCCGCAGTTGGGGCACACGCCGTCAATAGAACCTTGTTCCAGTGTTTTAGATCCCTTGCGCCGGACAAAAGACCAAACCTCCGAAAATTCTTGAGGGCTGGTATCTCCATCAAAATGAAGACCGGTATCCGCATAGACCTTGTAGTTGACGCAAGAGGCGGTAAAGGAAACGTGGAGAATATTAAAAAATGCGGTTTCATCCACGGCTAAGATGGATTGTTTGATGACGCGGAGGTTCTCCATGATTTCTTTAATTTTGTTGGATTTCTGAAGCGAAAGTTGAGCGGAAAATCGAATAAAGATTCCGTCAGAGATTAGGGCGCGAACAGGCGACATATCCTGAGCAGCCCACGCGGATTGGATTTTGACGAAGGCATTTTGAGAGCGGTCTAAAAAATCTTTCTCATTAAAACGCGAGTCCGTCGCCTGGATGGCGGCCAACTTATCTTTATAGACATTGTCCTTGGATTTGAGAACCCCTGTTTGAATCGTCGAGGAAATTCGGCGATCGCGAAGAGCCCCGCCTCCGTTTGAAGAACAAATATAAACCGCGAAAAGAACCAAAATATCCGTAGGAATTCCCAAGGCCGGGTTATTGAGATTGAGAAGAAAAAGCAAATTGAGAATATCCCCAAGACCTTGAGAGCCGCCGCTAAATCCAGAACCCCCGAAACCGCCTCCCCCTGAATAGCCATAACCTTCCCCGCCGCCGGCGCGGGCATGAGATGTACGAGACAAAAACAAAATCAAAAGCGGCGAGAAAAGAATACCCCCAAGAAAAATTCGTCTAAAAAGTAAAGAACGTTTCATTCCTTTAACACCGCCACACGGTTGTCCTCGATGCGGTAAAGAAGCGGCGCGACAATCACCTTTGGGTACAAGGCGCGAAGGCGCCGCGCTTCCGCTCGGATAAAATTCCCCTCCGGACCAATCTCATGTTGAGGAGACAAGGTGTCAAAATGTTTTTCCGCGGCCTCTCTTGTCCAGCCAACCTCGATAAGGCCTTTGATAAAAATCTCCCTTCGAGAAATCAGGCCGGACATGCCGCACTGGGTGTGTCCCATAAGAGCAATGGCGCGCACGCCGCCGACCGCAATCGCGTAAGAAACGCGAAATTCGCTGAGTTTTAAATTGGCCCCTCCGGTGCGAAGAATAAAGGCGAAATTATCCGGAATTCTCAAATGCTTGCGGCTGTCCATGCACATGCCGATGAGAAGTTCCGGCTTGTCCGCCCGCGGAGGAAGGGGCGCGTTTAAATTGTGGTAGCGCAAAAGACTCCCAATCGGCGTTTGGCGCCAGACAATGGGAATGTCTTCTTCAGAGCGAATATCAATAAAATTATGCACTGCGTTAAAATTATACAATAGCGCTTGCTTATAGACGATGATCAATCTCACTCCCTCAACCAAAACTCCGGAGCTTGCGCGTGCCCCTTAACGAAGCCGATACTCGCGCCAAGCTCATTGATCCCGCCATCCACTCCAAAGGTTGGACCGAGGATTTAATCAGCCGCGAGGAAACTGCCGGTGCCATCGAAGTCATTGATGGAAAACCCCGCAAGCGCTCTACTGGCCGCGTTGATTACGTCCTCCGTTTCAAGGCGGATTCCGAAGCCCAACCTGTTGCCGTCGCCTTGATGGAGGCCAAGGCCGAGAACCTACCGCCAACCGATGGTCTTGAGCAAGTCAAATTCTATGCCGCATGCAACCGCTTCAATGTTTGTTTCTGTTTTTCCAGCAACGGCCATATGTTTGTGGAATACGACCGCCTCACGGGACTCACGACCAATCCCGCTCCGCTCAGCAATTTCCCAACACCAGGAAATCTTCGCCGGCGCTATGAAGAGGCTATGGGTTTTAGCTTGGAAGACGCGGCGGCCAAGCCGCTTTTGTCGCGATACGCGGGCGGCGAAGGAGGGCGCCGCTACTATCAAGACGCCTCAATCCGCGCGGTGCTGGAAAAAATCGCCCGCTGTGAAAAAGAGAAAAAACCAAGGCGCGCGCTTCTATCCCTGGCGACGGGAGCGGGCAAAACTTTCATCGCGGTCAATTTGCTTAAACGCATCGCTGACGCGGGACAGTTGCATCGGGCGCTTTTTGTTTGCGATCGCGATGAGTTGCGCAGCCAGGGTTCGGCGGCGTTTCAAAATATTTTCGGCTCGGATGCCGCTTCCGTCTCCGCGGGAAAACCCCAGAAAAACGCCCGCGTTCTCATCGCGACTTATCAAACATTGGATGTGGACAGCGAAAACGCCGATGCTAATTTTTTAACCCAAAACTATCCCGAGAATTATTTTAGCCATGTCATTATTGATGAGTGCCACCGTTCGGCCTGGGGCAAATGGTCACAGGTTCTCCTGCGAAACCCGGAAGCCGTACAAATCGGCCTGACCGCCACGCCGCGCAAGCTGAATTTATCCTCAACCCAGAAAGAAGCCTCTGAGGACGCCAAAATCACGGCCGACAACGTCAAGCACTTTGGAGAACCGGTCTACGAATATGACCTCGGACAAGGCATCGAGGACGGTTATTTGGCCGCTTGCGACATCCAGAAAGGGCGCGTCAATCTCGACGCCACGGGCGTTGATATTGAAGACATCCTCGCGCGCCATCCCATTGACTCCGTGACCGGCCGGGCGTTGGACGAAACGCAAGTGAGGGAACATTACGAAAAAACCAGCTTCGAGCGTCAAATCTTGTTGCCGGACCGCGTCGTGGCCATGAGCGCGGATCTTTTCAAATATCTGTTGGACTCCGGAGGACCCGAGCAGAAAACCATCATATTTTGCGCCACAGATCGCCATGCCGATGATGTGGCGGCTCA
This sequence comes from bacterium, assembly GCA_021822495.1. GTDB lineage: Bacteria > Elusimicrobiota > Elusimicrobia > UBA1565 > UBA9628 > JAKAQV01. The sequence goes on from JAKAQO010000001.1 coordinate 556,924, forward strand.
GATGAACAATCTTTACGCCCAGTGGAGCAGGGAACGTGGCCAAGAACTTTTGCATCCCTACGCTTTTAAATGCACGGCTTCGGTGGGGGGCGGGGATTATCTGGCGGATTTGCGGGGAGCCTCGCGCTCTCATTTCATCGCGACGACGGTCGATCTTTTGAGCACCGGAGTCGATGTTCCCGTGGTCAGAAACATCGTTTTTTTCAAATACGTCAACTCCCCGATTTCTTTTTACCAAATGATCGGCCGCGGAACGCGCATTGACGTGGAGGCGAACAAATTAATGTTTACGGTTTATGACTACACAAATGCGACTAGGCTGTTCAATCAGGATTTCATCACTCGCCTTAAGCCTTCCGGCCAAGGCCGGGCGGAACCGCGCCCCAAGGAGACGACCCTGCAAGTCGAGGGTTTTGACGTGCGCGTCACCGAAGCAGGGCGATATATCCTGGCTTTGATAAACGGAAAAACCCAGCCGGTCACGGTCGAGGAATACAAGGCGATTTTAGCGAAAAATCTGACTCAAGAGGCTCCGACCCTGGAAGCCTTCCGCGCGCATTGGAGCTCTCCCAAGGAGCGCCGGGATTTGCTCGGGCATTTGCCCAACTCAGGGCGTTCCGCCGCGTTGATCCGCGGCCTTGAACACATGGAGGCTTATGATCTCTACGACGTTTTAGGCGAATTAGGCTACGGCATGGCGCCCAAGACCCGCTCAGACCGCGTCGAGGCTTTTGGCTATAAGCACAAGAATTGGCTTTCGGCTCTTCCCGTGGAAACAGCGGCAACTCTCAGGGCTGTCGCGAATCAGTTTGTTTCAGGCGGAACCGAGGGGCTGGAGAGCCCTTCTATTTTTGATACCCCTGAAGTCCGGAAATCCGGAGGCCTTGCCGCCCTCAAGGCCCTGGGAAACCCTCCCGACATCTTGCGCGAGGCCAAGATTCGGATTTTCGCGGCATAATCGCGGCGCGCGGCTATTGTTTTAAAATAAACTGAAATTCCAGAAAATAAAACATTCTATTGAGAGATTATCTCAAATAACTCTTTTTTCCTTTGTATAATTATCTTATGGCGCACGAGAATACACCAAAGGAAAAGAATGCCGCTTATTTCCATCGGGAGGCATCAAAGTTTCTGGCAGATCCTTTATTAAAGAATAAATTTGTCGTTATTCAATCCGAAAAAATTCAAGCGAGTTTCGACACCTTTTCCGCGGCGCTCGAATTTGCGGTTTCAAAATTTCCCCCTGAAGAATTCATCATTCGGCAGGTAATCAACGAGAAAGAACAAATCAATTTCCTCATCGGCCGAGATATATTGTCCCATTGGAGTCTGACTTGGCACGGCCCAACCTCTACCGTGCTTATATCCGATTAAGGAAACGGTGAACCCATGGCGGGCTCAACCGGAAAAAGAAAAAGGCAATGCGGAAAAGGAAATCGAGTACGAATCTGTTTTTTACAGAACCCCCGATTACTCCGTCAGGGATTACGGTGACATTCAAAAAAATCGGAAGGCTTCCTGATTTTGAAAAAGATTTTAAGAGGCTTTTAAAAAGGTTTAGGACTCTTGATGAGGATTTTGAGGCTGTATAAAAAAGAAAGGCCCTAGAGACAACAATCGTGACAATATCATTTAAACTTATGGTGGGAGGCACAAACAATCATGGCGAGAGAAATTATTTCTGAAATCAGGCAATCAGTATTTGCAGTAATAATCGAGCGTGTTAATCCACAACAAGGAGAGCAGCGGGCGCAGGTTGCCGGTACGGGTTTCTTTGTATCGAACGATGGATATTTTGTCACTGCGGATCACGTTATAAATCTCGATCATGGACGGCCTGCCGGAAGATTGCGTGAGATTAAGGACAAAATTATGATCGCACAAATTCAGCCGGATGGGCGTAGCGTTTCGGTTGTTGGCCCAATGCAAGTTGTCGTTGAAAACAGGACGAAAGATTACGCTATTCTTAAAGCTCCAGATACGCTTCCAAAAGTTCAAAAGTATTTGGACATTGATTTAACTGCTCGATTTGAAGGCGAAGAGGTTTCAATTTGTGGCTACCCCTTAGCATCTTCGAATCAAGATCCCCAGAGTGGACAAATTCTTCTTGATATTTATATTCGAGTATCCGCTGGCATTCTTATGTGCCAGCGTTTAGATAATCTAACACAGATTTTAGAGGTCGATTTTCCGATCTTGCCGGGAAATAGCGGCGGACCGTTAATAGCAACTACTTCGCGACGAGTTCTTGGACTTGCTACGGCGACAAATACGGTACCAGGACCCAATGGTACGCCTATGGGAATGTTTGGTATTTGCACAGATATTCGTGAATTGCAGGAAGATTTGAGGAATAAAGGAATAATTTAAAATATTGCTATATGGTTCTCAGTGCAAAGAGCTATGGTCGTTCGAGAAAACTCGTCAGATAGACTCGGCAGAAAATTTTTGAAAGTTAATTTATGGCAAATGTAACCCTCCCAAACAGAAGTCCACAACAAGAAGGAAAAATTATTTTCTTCTTGGGCGCGGGCGCTTCAATACCTGCCAACGTACCAGATACCATGGGACTAGTCCAAGGATTTGAGAAGGAGGTTGAATCCAAGCAAGAAACCAAAGAATTAGACTCAGACTTAAAAAAATTGCTTAAAGTTCTTGGCAAAGAAAATCATCCCGTTGATATTGAAGCTCTCTTGGAGGCATTGGACTTAACCGAGCCGGATGATCACCCCGCGCCCGAAGCATTTCGAGCCATTGAAAAACAAAAGGAATTAACGGACATTAATGTAAAAAAACTTAGGGACGCATTGAGAAAATATATTGTTCGGCAAGTGATTGTTAGAGAATCCAATATCGTCTACCTCAATCCACTTTTAGGGTTCATAACAGGGTCAAGTCCGCTGGATATTTTTTCGGTCAACTATGACACCTGCATCGAGCTGTTCTGCCACACTAGAAGAATTCCCTTTACGGATGGATTTGGAGTCAATTGGCGGCCGGAAGAGTTCGAACGCAAAGATGTCAAGGTCCGGCTTTTCAAACTTCACGGCTCTGTTCTTTGGCACGAAACAACAAAAAAAGATTACCTTCGCATTCCGGTTCTGCCTCAACCTGATCAAACGTTGACCTTGTTTACCCATGATGAGGCGCGGCCTCTTATTCTTTATCCCGCCAGAAAATGGGATTACTCCGCGCCGCTTCTCCACAATCTTAATCAACTCCGGGAGAGATTGCTCGATCCATCCGTCCAGAACGTTATTGTCGTTGGATATTCTTTTCGAGACGAACATATAAAGAGATTGTTCTGGGATGCTTTGCGGGCAAATGAAAATCTTATTCTGACGCTTATTGATCCCCAAGCGTGGAAAATTTACGACAACAAGCTTCGATTTTATAATTCCGACTCAACCGTTCCGACAGGGCTGGATGAACGCGTCGTGTGTCTTCCTTATAAATTTGAAGCGATTTTCCCAAGACTAAAAAGTCACCAGTATATCGATAACATCGGCTTCGCTTTTCAAGAAAAGCAACGACAAGACGAAGCGACGATAAACGGTTACCACACAGAATGGAATAAGGTCCTCGAATCATCCTTAAAATCGGAGTTCTTGGGCCTCTGCCGCTACGCGCTCAGCAAACTCGACTGTTCAAGACTGAACTCCGATAAAATCCTGGAGTATTATTTCAATCTTCGAGTATTGGAAGAGATTCATGGATGTCTGCTCGTGAATACGGATTTCCGCGATCGAACAGCGCAAGTATTTAAGCGGATTCAAGCTGAAATTTCAGGCCCACATCCGAGCCTTAATTTTGATTATCGCCCACAAAAAAATTCTCAAGGCGGCGTTATTAGCGCAAGCTATATTTCAGATTCAGAGGTCTTGCGAATTGTTCAAGATGCCCTTAAAAAAGCGGAAGATATGCGCGGGCTTGGTGTTGTTCCGGAACAGCTAAAAATCATCGGACAATTACAATCTATCGAAAAACAATTAACCTTGCTTCAACAATCAGGAATTGCTGATTATCTTGCGAAAACAAAAGGCTCTTATCGTGACGCTGCATTCTATTTAAAAATCGACAATTTCCACAAAAAATACACAAATATCGCTCAAAATGATGTGAAAGAATTAATCCTTGAGTTCAACCAAGTTGAACAATGTATATTTTGTAGTTTGCTTGGATTTCAATGATGAAAGCAGGAATTCAAACAACAGAAAAAATCCCCTCGTTGCCTTCAGGATGGAGGTTGGTTAGGCTGGATAGAGTCTGCGAGATCATTGCAGGGCAATCTCCTCCTGGTGATACTTATCGGAATTCGCCTGTTGGGCTTCCGTTCTTTCAGGGGAAAGCTGATTTCGGGCTACGCCACCCAATTGCACGCGTGTGGTGTACGGCACCGACTAAAATTGCGAAGCCTGGCGATATATTGATTTCAGTTCGTGCACCCGTAGGGCCGACAAATGTGGCAGATGCAGAATGTTGCATCGGCCGAGGACTTGCCGCTATACGTCCAGGCAACGATGCAAGTGGAGATTTCGTTCTTGCCGCACTACGTTATAAAGAACGTGAACTTGTCTGTCTTGCCAATGGAAGCACTTTTACCGCTATAACCCGCGAACATCTTGCGTCTTTCCAACTGCCCCTCCCACCCCTTCCCGAGCAAAAGCGCATCGTGGCCAAGCTAAGCGAGCAGATGGCGGCGATTGAAAAAGCGCGGGCGGCGGCCGAGGCGCAGCTTGCGGCGGCGAAAGCTTTGCCCGCGGCATTTTTAAGGGAAATATTTCCCAAGCCCGGTTCAAAGTTGCCCTCGGGGTGGCGGTGGATGTCATTGGAAAATATTTGCGATGATCAAATTGGTAAGAAAGATCCGCGCTTAACCCCGCTACATCCGTTTTTCTATGTAGATATCTCAAGCATTGATAATGAGAATAAATGTGTTGCGGACGCAAAAACCTTTTTAGGTAATAAGGCTCCCAGCCGAGCCCGACAAGTAATCCGGGAAAACGACGTTGTTGTCTCGACTACGCGGCCAAATCTTAATGCCGTTGCTATCGTGTCAAAAAGACTTGATGGGGAAATTTGCAGTACTGGTTTCTGTGTTTTGCGGCCAACGCCGAGCGTGCACCCAAAATTATTATTTGCTTATGTTCAGTCTCCATATTTCGTTCAAACTCTCAGCGAGTTAGTGAGAGGAGCGCTGTATCCCGCCGTAACCGATAAGCATGTCCGCGCGCAGTTGATTCCCCTTCCACCCCTTTCCGACCAAAAACATATTGTCGACAAGATTAATGAAAAGCTAATGATAGCGAAACGCGTGCTAATCACAATAGAAGAAGTAAATGGCGAGATTGGACAAATACCTGCCGCGCTTCTACGAAAGGCATTTATGCGTAATAAGTAATCAGCCTTGAAATCTTATATGCCACAGCACGATTAAAGGAGATGAAAATATGAATAGCGAACGACTTAACGCACTTGCACTCATCATTCAAACAGAAATGAATTCTGCAAATATATTGGGGAAACTCCAGAATGTGCTTGCTGGCCTCCAGAATATAGTCAACCAGCCTCAGGTGCCTCAACACCAGCAAAACCTTTCCAAGTCTCTCAAAGAATTATACCCGTCATTGGAAAATGCAAAAAGCGAAAGTTTAAGTCCTGCTTGGAAAGAAATGTTAAAAGAAATTGGTGGAGCGGACTTACTTGGAATAAATTTAAGACATCGAATCGAGGGGATATTCTCCAGGAACCAGATAACCAATGCCATTGCGCTTGAGGAAATGCGCATGATCCACAATCAATTCTCTGACTTTAAGACAGGAATAGACCAAGTAGTAACTGGGCTCAGCAAACTCCGTATCGGCGTCGATAAACTGGAACCCGGAGAATGTGAGTTGGGCTTATTCATACCAAGAACGGCCGTGGAAGATAATTTTGGCGTGTTCGCTGAAGAGTTGAGCGAGTTTAGTTTTATCTTCAGTACATTTTCGGAAGTAATTACTGGTAAAAAGGATGATCTAAAAATCAAAACTTTATCATCAAGTGAGTTGTTAATTTTCTTGAAACCCGCAATAAAAGTGGCAGCCGAGATCGCTACAACCGTAGCAGCTCTAATTTCTGCTTACAAGAATCTACTAGACATCAAAAAACATCGAGAAGGGCTGAAGGCGCAGAATTTGCCTGAAGAAAATCTCACCGGTATTGATGAATATATAAATTCTGTTATAGATAATGCGGTTGAGAATATTATGGATAATATTATGCAGAAATGGGGACAGAATATTTCTGATCAAAATCGCCGTAATGAAATGAAAAATGGTATCCGACTATCTCTTAAGAAGATTGTGTCGCGAATTGATCGCGGCTATCATATTGAAGTGCGGGTTGAACCATTATCCGAATCCAAGACAGACTCCGCTCCGACAGAAAATAACGAAACAAAAAATTACATTCAGACAATCCAGGAAGCGGTAAAAAATCTGGAGTATATAAAACTGGTTGGCGCCCCAGTCCTCAAGCTTCCAGAAAAAATAAAGGGCAATTGACTATCCGGATCTGCAATTCCTAAACACTATTGTCAAGAGCGTTTATGATGCCGTGCGTTGAGCGAGAGGACGCGGGCGGCGGTCGCGGAGCAGTTAGACGATATTCGCGCGTTGCCCGCAAGGCTTTTAGACGCCGCGTTTTCCGGGAAGTTATAGGTAATCGCGGCAATGCGTTTACATGCTAAATTATAAAAATAGCTTGACAAAATATATTTTTGCTGTTAAACTAAACTTATGGAAACAACTTTGACGGAAAGAGGCCAAACCGCCGTGCCGGCGCGCATCCGCAGGGATTTTCATCTCAAGTCGGGGCAAAAACTGGAATGGAGCGAGGCCGGAGGCGTCATTTGCATCCTGCCCGTCCCCAAGGACCCCATCAAGGCTTTCCGGGGCTCTTCCAAAACCAAGCGTCTGGGCTCGGCGCTTTTGAAATATAGGCGTCAGGATGCCCGCCGCTAAGACTTGGGCGCTGGACACCTCGGCTCTTTTCTGCCTCAAGGAAAACGAGCCGGGCGCGGACGCGGTGGAGAGGATTCTTCGCGAAGGCGGCCCTCACGGACATGTGTTTATTTCCTTTATCTCCTTGATGGAGTATTACTACATTTTAAGCCAGGAAGAGGGAGAAGACGCCGCACGGCACGGATATCTGGAACTCAAGCAACTTCCCCTGCGGGTCATGGACAACGACGAAGAATTGGGAATAACAGCGGCGCGCATTAAAGCGACCTCAAGGCTCTCTGTTGCGGACGCTTGGGTGGCCGCGACCGCAAAGCGTTTGGGAGCCGTACTCATCCACAAGGACCCCGAGTTTGAGCCGCTCAAGGGGCAAATCGCTCTCTACCCCCTGCCGTACAAATCCCGATGAGTCCCGGAGTCAAGCGTCATCCGACCCCCCAGTCCTTAAACGGCGCAATCAAATCCATTTGCGACATCATGCGGCGTTCCAACTGCGCGGGGGCGCTGCAATACGTGCCGGAGTTGACCTGGATTTTGTTTCTGCGCATTTTAGATGAACGAGAGGCGAAAGAAGCCGAGCGCGCGGAAGCCGTTGGCGCGGATTTTTCTCCCGCGCTTAAGAGCCCCTACCGCTGGCGGGATTGGGCGGCGCCCGAGGGCGCAACCCGCAAAAAGCTTCAAAACGGCAATATGGGCGCGGTCTTTTCTTTCGTCCACGCGGATCTTTTGCCCCATCTGCGGGGCTTAAAAAACAAGCCGGGCGCCACGGCGCGGCAAAAGGTCTTAAGCGAGATTTTCTCCGGCATCGAGAAAACCCGCATCGACACGGAGAAAAATTTTCTCGATATCCTCGACAAGGTTCATGAAATCAGCGCCGAAACCGTGGACCCAACGCATGTTTTCACCGTCTCCCAGGTCTATGAGAGCCTTCTCCTCAAAATGGGCGAGAAAGGCAACGACGGCGGGCAATTTTTCACGCCGCGAGAAATCATCCGCGCCGTGGTTAAGGTGATCGATCCGAAAATTGGAGAAACGGTTTATGATCCCGGCTGCGGCACCGGAGGCTTTTTGGCCCAGGCCTATGAGCATATGGCCGGCCCTGAAAACGCGAACATCAAATCCCCGGATATGCTTGAAGCCCTGAAGCTTAGGACTTTTTACGGGCGCGAAAAAGACAACGCGATTTATCCCATTGCTCTTGCCAATCTCGTTCTTCATGGGATTGACGAGCCGCATCTCTGGCATGGAAACACTTTGACCGGAGCCGAGGCCTATGGCGGCCTTTTTACCAATGCCCCCGCGCTTTATGACGTCGTCTTGATGAACCCGCCCTTTGGCGGCAAGGAAGGAAAGGAAGCGCAAACCCATTTCGCTTATAAAACAGGCTCGACCCAGGCGCTGTTTTTGCAGCATGTCTTGTCCCGCTTAAAGCCTGGCGGCCGCTGCGGACTGGTCTTGGATGAAGGAGTTCTCTTTAAGACCAATGAGACGGCGTTTGTCCAGACCAAGCGCAAGTTGCTTGATGACTGCGATCTGTGGTGCATCGTAAGTCTTCCGAGCGGAATCTTTACCGCCGCGGGCGCGGGAGTCAAGACCAATCTTCTGTTTTTTACCAAAGGAAAACCCACGCAAAAGATCTGGTATTACGATTTCTCGGACATCAAAGTTGGAAAGAGAACTCCCTTCACGCTCGACAAGTTCTCGGAATTTTTCAAACTCCTGCCCAAACGCGAGGACAGCGAACGCAGCTGGACAGTGACGAGAAAGCAAATCGAGGATAGGGGTTTGGACCTTAAGGCCGTCAACCCCAACGCCAAGAATACCGAGGATACGCGCACGCCCAAGGAGTTGATTGACCTCATCGAGGTTAAGGGTCAGGAAATGGCGGAGGCATTAGCCAGGCTCCGCGCATCCCTCTAAATCATGCCTGACCCTCTTAGAGGGCCGTTCAACCCGTCTTCCGGCGGGCCGATTTTTTTATTTCTGCTATTTCTCAAGATTGATTATTAATAATTTACCATAGTTTATAATTTATCTATAAATTATGATAAAATGATTATAAATGGATCCAAGGCAAAATCCCTACTCTCCCGGCGCGGGCGCGCCGCCGCCTGAATTGGCCGGAAGAAAAGATATTTTAAATCGAGCGAGTATCATGTTGGACCGCATCCGCTCCGGCCTCTCGGCGCGCGGCTTTGTTTTTTACGGTTTGCGCGGCGTCGGCAAAACAGTGCTTCTTAACGAGATTCGCCGAAGCGCCGAGAGGGACGGATTTCTTTGCGTCCAGATGGAAGCCCCCGAGACCCGCTCTTTGCCGGCCCTCTTGGCGCCGCCCCTGCGCGCCGCGCTCATCAAATTAAGCGCGGGAGAAGCCCTGCGTTCTGGAATTAAAAAAGCCTTGACGGCGCTGGCTGGGTTTGCCAACGCCATGAAGCTCAAATATAAGGATCTTGAACTCGCCATGGATATCGAGCCCCGGCGCGGCGTCGCGGACAGCGGAGATATTGAATCCGATCTCACGGAACTCCTTGAGAATGTCGGCGCGGCCGCCGCGGAACGCAAGACAGCGGCCGTTCTCTTCATCGATGAAATCCAATATGTCAAGGAAAACGAGCTTGCTGCGCTGATTATGGCGCTGCACCGCGCAAGCCAAAACCAAGTCCCCCTCACCATGATCTCCGCGGGCCTGCCTCAAATTATTTCTCAAATGGGACAGGCAAAATCTTATGCCGAACGGCTTTTTGAGTTCCTCTATATTGACCGTCTGGATGAGCGCTCCGCTCGCGACGCGTTATGCGTCCCCGCCCGAAAGGAAGGAGTCAAATACGCCGAAGATGCAGTCGCCGCGATACTCCGGGAAACGAAAGGCTATCCCTATTTTCTCCAGGAATGGGGAAAGCATGGCTGGGATATCGCCGCGGCTTCGCCGATCCGGATCGAGGATGCCCAAAAAGCGACAAAAGCGGCATTGGCGGAGCTCGACAATAGTTTTTTTCGGGTCAGGTTCGACCGCCTCACCCCATCGGAGAAAACGTATATGCGCGCCATGGCTGAACTTGGCCCGGGACCGCATCGTTCCGGGGATATCGCAAATCTGCTTCACAGAGCCGTAACCTCGGCAGCGCCTACGAGGAACGCTTTAATTTCCAAGGGCATGATCTACAGCCCCACGCACGGAGACACCGCGTTTACCGTTCCGCTCTTTGATAATTTCATGAAGCGCATCATGCCGACGCTCAAAAAATAAAGCGTCGCCAAGCAAAACCTCCAATGGCGCGGACGGATTCTCTCAAACAGCAATGATATAATACAAGGGTCGCGTCTCAAAGGAGGAATTCATGGAATCTAATCAAGAAGAAAAATCAGGTGGTTGTGGATGTGGAAAAGGCGGTTGCGGGAAAAAGCATTGCTGTGGATGCAAGGGCATCGCGGTTCTTCTCATTCTGCTCTTGGGAGGAGTGATCGGTTATCTGCTCGCGGGACATCACTGCGGCAAGCATCACTGCGCTTTTGCCGCGGCAGATCCCTGTCCATTTCATAGCATGGGGATGATGAATCAAATGCCGCCCATGCCTGGTGGACCCATGGTTCACAAAAAAGGCAAATAAAGCCGCCTTTTGAAAACCGCCGGGGCGTTCAAAGCCCGGCGGTTTTTTAATCCCAATGATCACGCTCAAAGACGTCTACAAATCCTTCGGACAGCAAACCCTCCTTGAGGGCGCGTCTCTTCAAATCAACCAAGGCGACCGCTTTGTCTTGGTCGGCCCCAACGGCGCGGGCAAATCCACTCTCTTTAAGATGCTCTTGGGACGCGAAGAGCCGGATCAAGGTGAAGTGAGTATTAAAAAAGGCGCGGTGGTGGGATATCTCCCACAGGAAAACGCTCCGGTCTCGGATGAGGAAATTTTAAACTACGCCCTGTCTGAATTTGAGGACCCCGACGCGAGGCTGGCTTCCAAGGCTAAAGCGATTTTGATGGGCCTGGGGTTTAAGGTTTCGGATTTTAGCCGAAAAATGAACGCCTTAAGCGGCGGCTGGGCGATGAGAGTGGCTTTAGCCAAACTTCTTCTTTTAGAGCCCGATTTACTTTTGTTGGATGAACCCACCAATCATTTGGATATTGATTCTCTTTTTTGGTTTCAAAAATATTTAAAGTCCTACCCCGGGGCGATTTTTTTAATCTCGCATGACCGCGCGTTTATTAACGCCGTCTGCCGCGCCATCATCAGCCTTCAGGACAAGACCCTTAAAATTTACCACGGGGATTACGAACATTTTATTTCGGAAAGACGCGCGGAAAAAGAGCGTTTGGAATCGGCCTATCGCCGCCAACAAGAAGAAATAGAAAAGATGCAGGAATTTATCGACCGCAACCGCGCGAGGGCTTCTACCGCTTCTCGCGCGCAGAGCATGATTAAAAGGCTTGAAAAACTAGAACGCATCGAGCTTCCGCCCGAGGCCAAAACGGTCCGCATCAGGTTTCCACAGCCTCCCCGCGTTGGGCTAAGAGTACTTTCGCTAAAAAATGTCTCCAAATCCTACGGAAGTGTTCAAGTCTACCGCGATCTTAATTTTGATCTGGAGCGCGGCTGGAAAATGGCTTTTGTCGGACATAACGGCGCGGGAAAATCGACCCTCCTTAAAATGCTGGCCGGGGTCATTCCCTTTGAATCGGGGCAAAGAATTATCGGCCACGACATCCAGGTAGGATATTTTTCCCAACACCGGGAAGGCCAGCTTGATTTTGAAAAAACCGTTTTTCAAGAGGCTTTAAGCTCTAACCGCGAAAGCTCAGAACAAATCGTGCGCTCGGTTTTAGGCTCTTTTCTTTTTCCTGGGGACTCCATTCACAAAAAAGTCTCGGTCCTAAGCGGAGGAGAAAAAAGCCGATTGTCCCTGGTCAAGCTTCTTTTGAATCCGCCGAACGTTCTTTTGATGGATGAGCCCACCACCCATCTCGACATGGCCTCAGTCGATGGCCTGATTGAGGCCCTTAAGGGTTTTGAAGGAACCCTTTGCGTGATCAGCCACGATCTTTATTTCTTGAACGCCCTGGCCGATCACGTCGTCCACATTGATGGAGGGAAAATTACGGTTTACCCCGGCGATTATGAATATTTTAAGCGCCGGCAAGCCCAGTGGCATGAGGAAAACCCACAAGCCGTTGAAGTTCCTGCCATTGAAAAAACCTCCAAACCCGCGGAGGTAGACCCTAAAAAACTCGCCCGTAGAGCGGCCAAATTGGGAGAGGAATTGTCCGTCCTTCACGCGAAACTCGAAGAACTCGCCGCCCTCTTATCAAACCCGGAACTTTATTCCGATTATTCCCGGGTTCAAGAAATCGGCTCTGAGATGGAAAAAGTCCAGGAACTGATCCAGAGCAAGGAAGCGGAACTCTCGACTTCGCGCTAGAATCCTACTCCGGAAATTCTTACGCCCAGAGAGAAAATCCGGCGCTTTTAAAATGGCGGTCGAAGGAAAAAACCCGCTCGATGCGCGAGCGGCGCATCAAGACAAACGAAATACAATCGGTAAAGCTGACGTTTTGATCGGCGTATTTCTCGAATAACTCCAAGGCCTCCAGCTCCTCGTCTTTTTCTGGGCGCAGGATTCTCAAGGCCTTGGAAAACAAAATATTGCGCGCTTTTTCGGCCGCGAAGCGATATCCCGCGCGGCGCCCGAGAAGAGTGAAGGCCTCATCCAGAACGAAGTTGCTGGTCAGAAGCCGCTCCCGGGCTTTGATTATTCGCTCCCAGAGGGAAACGGCGGCTTCGTGGTGTTGATCCAAAGGAAGATATCGGGCTATGAAAGGGCCGGTATCGATGAAAATCACGGCAAATCCGAGCCGTAAAGATACTGGTCGTGCTTGGCGGAGACGTCTTTGGGGGTTTTTCCTTTAAACGTTTCGTCATCCGACAAAAAAGAATCCGCGTCCTCGAGACTTTCCCTCCGCGACGTTTCCAAATAGGCGGACATGGATTCGCGAACCATCTCCCCGAGAGAAATGCCGCGTTTCCGCGCGGAACGCAGAGCGCGCCCGCGCAATTCCTCCGGCAACATGATGGTCGTCCTTTTCATATACCTACATAATAGCGCATACATATTGCTTTGTCAAGGGGAACTTTTTAGTCCAAATACGGAATCCCGGCGCGGCATCCGCGCGCGTCTAGCCAATTGCGCTTTTAACGGGACTTGGAAATAATTCGGCGTTTTTTGGGGCTTGAGAGAGATCTCTCCGCGCATTGGGCAAAAACATCTCGCACCAAAACTGGTTCAACGGAAGAGTTTCTTCCGTGAATAAATGTCTTGTAGCCATCTCCGCCCTGGGCTAAGAAATTCAAGGTCGCTACGCTGTAGGAAGAGCTTGAAACCAGGGGCTGATTGTCAATCCAGACATCTCGAACGCGTTTTTGAGCGGGGGCCTTGGGATCATAGTCAAAGCGAATTCCGCTGACCTGAATGATTCCCTGGTTTCCGCTCACTCCCCATTCTAAAATTTCCCGAATTTGCGCGCCACTCAAACTCATGGTTGCAACGTAATTGTCAAAAGGCATCACATCGAAAATATCTCTCCAGGTTACGGGACCCCTGGGCAAATCCGCCCGCAAGCCGCCGCTATTTTGAAAAGCGACATCGGTTTTAGCCCATAAGCGCAAACAATCCGCCGCCCAATCTCCAATAGCCGATTCGCGGTCAAATTTTCTCTTAAATGTTCGTGGAGATTGCCCCAGGACCTGATTCATTTTTTTCCCCACTTCCTGTTGATAACGGGCAAGAATTTTTTTAATTTGGGGATCGGAACCCATTTTTTGAGGATTAATTTTAATCACGCGCGCTTTGGAGCGAACAACTTTTTTAGTCAGCGGATTAATCCATAAAGTGACCTTGCCGACATGGGTGAGATAGCTTCCGGTTTGAACAATCAGGGTGTGATGAACCGAATCGCGAACCCCTTTAGGCAAAAGAGTATGAGAGTGCCCACCGACGATGAGATCAATACCCGCGACGTGAGAGGCGATAAAACGATCGTCTTCAAACGGAGCGCTTTTGGGGGTTTGAATTCCAACATGGGTCACGGCGATAATAACGGTCGCGCCCTTTCCCTTTAAAATCCTGACCTCATCTTTGGCCTCGTCAATCTCGCGCCGGAATTTAAGCCCGCGGATGTTTTTATGGAAAGTTAAATTCGGCATATTCGTCGTCAAAAGCCCGAAGACTCCGATTTTGATTCCAGCGAGATTTTTAATCACGAAAGGCTTAAGATAGGGAACCCTTTTCCCGGTTTTGAGCGAATAAACATTAGCTCCCAACACCGGCATATGAAGGGAATGGACGAGCTTTTCAAGCTGCGCTTGCCCAAAATCGAAATCATGGTTTCCCACTTCGATGACATCATACGGGACGGCATTGAAAAAGGAAACAAGGGCTTTCCCTTTCGTCAAACTCCCCTCCGGAGTTCCTTGAAACCAATCTCCGGCGTCAATTAAAAGTTTCGGCCCTGGGGCCTCCCTAAAATAGCGGGCTAAAACATCCGCGCCGCCGACAAGCTTTTTGCGCTTATTGGGCCGGGTCAAAATCCAGCCGTGGATGTCGTTGGTGTGATAGATGAAAATGCGGATATCCTTGGCTGAAAGCGGCGCGGGCGACGCCAAAAAGAAAACCCAAACAGCAATCAAATATTTTTTCAAAAAGCCCCCTCTTTTTTCGTAATTTAACATTGAGCCGTTTTAATCCGCCAAAAAGCCGAATTTGCCGCTGTTAAAATCCTCAATAGCCTGATTGATTTCATCCACGGAATTCATTACGAACGGACCATAATGAACCAGGGGTTCCTCGATGGGAGCCCCGCTTAAAAAAAGAAGCGTGGACGGTTCTTTCGATTCGATGAGAATTTCATCTCCGTCATTTTTAAACAAGACAAATTCGCCCGGGGAAATTTCCCGGGAACCGTTGGTCTTAATCGAGCCTTCCAAGGTCAGAAGAGCGGCGTTGAAGTCCTTGAAAGCGGTCAGCCGCGCCTGGACATGGGGATTGAGCCGAATATCCAGCATGTGGACCGGGGTAAAAGTCAGAGCCGGGCCTTGAACGCCTTCATAAGACCCGGAAACAATTCGAATCTTTCCCGCGTTATCAGGCAAAAGAACTTCGCGTATCTCTTGTTGAGTCAGCGGTTGGTATTTGGGAGAAACGAGTTTATCTTTTTTAGGAAGATTGACCCAGATTTGAATCATATGCAGAATACCGCCCGCCTTCAAAAAATTTTCCTCGTGATATTCGTTGTGAAGAACTCCGCCGCCTGCCGTCATCCATTGGACTTCTCCGGGATGAATGATGCCGCCGTTTCCCGCGCTGTCGTGATGGGCAATAGAGCCTTGATAGGCGAGAGTGACGGTTTCAAAACCCCGATGGGGATGGGTTCCCACGCCGCGACGCCGGGTGGTGGAAGAATATTTCTCCGGTTTCTGATAATCTAAAAGAAAAAATGGGCTCATTCTTTTTTCAAAATCAGTCGCAGAGGGAAAATAATTGCTCACATGAAAACCGTTGCCCACCCAGTGCTCCGGCGCCCCGCGAAAAATTCTCTCAATTGTTCTTTGCATGATTGTCCCCCAAATTGTGTCCGATGCTTGCGATAAACAAGAGCCCGTTTCCATAATAGATGGAATCAAAATGAATGTTCGACTTCTCTCTCATTCCCGCTCCCAAAAAGAAAAAGAGCGGGTCAAAATGCTCGGGGCTGGGGGCGGCCAGGCGCGCATGAGGCGCCTTTTCAAGGAAATGGCTCAAATCATCGGTATTGGACGCAAGAAATTTTTCTTTAAGCCATTGATAAAACTCGCTTGCCCAATCATCCGGAGGATCATCTTTGCCGAAAAAATGGACCTGGCCTAAATTATGAATGAGGGCTCCGCAGGCGAGAAGCAAAATATTTTCTTCTCGCAAGGGCGATAAAATTTCTCCAATCTGGATGATTTTATGCGGGTCTTGGCCCGCAGGAACTGAAAGCTCAACGACAGGGACATCCGCCTCGGGATAAAGCCGGGAAAGGGGAACCCAGACGCCGTGATCAAGCCCCCTCGTATCGTTTAAACGAATCTCAAAGCCTTGTTGATTTAAATGATCTCTGACGCGACGGGCAAGCGCGGGAGATCCTGGACAGGAATAAGCCTTTTGATAAAATTCTCTGGGAAATCCCGAGTAATCATGAATCGTTTCCGGATGGGAAGATGCGGAGACTTCCAAGGCCAACGAGCCCGTATCCCAATGTCCGGACATGGCGATAATGGCTTTGGGTTTTCCCAATTTCTTTCCCCAAAAACCCAGGGCCTTGGTATAGTCGTCTTCCTCAAAAGCCGGCATGGGGCCAAAATCGCTGACAAAAAAGGCGGGCAATTTTTGAGGCATATTGATATGGTAGCTCATTTAAAATATGATAAAAGAGTCGTTTTAAAATAAATGGAGGGAATCTATGCCTAAAGCAAAAGCGCGTCATATCCTGGTTTCAACAAAAGAGCAATGCGAGGAAATTAAAAAACAAATCGAGGCGGGCGCGGATTTCGCCGAAATGGCGAAAAAACATTCTTCCTGTCCCTCCAATAAACAAGGCGGAAATCTCGGAGAATTCGGCCCCGGCGAGATGGTTCCGGAATTTGACAAAGTGGTTTTTAGCGCGGAAATCGGCAAGGTTCAAGGCCCAGTGAAAACCCAATTCGGATATCATTTGGTTGAGGTCACCCACCGAAGTTAATTTTTTGATGAACCTCCGTCCTTTGGCCGTCGTCTTGGCGGTTTTGACTTTCGCCGGGTGTTCCCATTCGCGCTCAATCATCAAACGCGATGATGAAGCGGGGTTTGGAGGGTACCGGGCCATCGGCGTTCCCGCCTTTGTAGACCCCCAGGGACAAGGACAAAAAATCGCGGATGCCATTAATCACGATTTAGCGGCCTTAACCTACAACCCCGTGAACGGCAAGCTCATCGCCAAAATTCTCTCGCTTCATAAGCCCAGCAAGGATTTTGGGTATAGCTTAGAGACCCTGGAACTCATCCGCAATCAGACCTCGGCGGATGCCGTCATTATCGGGCGAATGTCTCCCAATTGGGACGCCGCCTTCATCATGATGTTTGAGACCAATATGGGAGAGCAAGTTCTTCGCGGGATCATTCGCCCCCCCGGAAGGAAAAAGGTTTTCAAGAATCCGGATGAAGTCGCGTTGGCGGTCGTTAAGGCAGTCACGAAATAAGACCTGATGCCGCGTTCTTCGCGAACTTTTGTTATAGACGGCGCGAATGCGGTTTACGCTGTTTTCGGTCCTTGGCCGGAAACCCTTGAAGAACAAAATCGTTGCGCCTCGGACTTTATCTCTTCTCTGGATGAGCGCCTGCGCTTAGCGCCGGAATTTTCAATCGAGGTGGTTTTTGACGGGTTTCACCGCGCGGTTCCATCCGTCAACCGAGAACGCCTCCGGATTATTTTCTCAGATGAGGAAACAGCCGACTCCGTTATTTTAGAGCGCGTCCGGTCCCTGGTTTACTTTAAGGAAAAAGTAACCGTCGTCACCCGGGATCGCGATCTGGCTAATGAGGCCCGGCGTGAGAACGCGAAAACATTGGATCCCCAAAAATTTTGGGGAATGTTTTAAGGGCGATGAAATCCGAAAAATCTAAAGCGCTGATTGCGAGCCTGCTCATATTGAGCTCTCCAGCCCTTAAAGCCGCGAATCGCTCCGTTCAAAGCGAGATTGATGAAATCAATCGCCTCGTCCTTCAGGAAAAAGGCCAAAATTCAATCAAGGTTGATTGGCTGGATAAAAAAATAGAGAAATTAGGAAAAAAAGTTATCCATGAAAAGAGCGAAGCCCTTAAGCCTTTAGGGGATGTCGTTTTAAATTCCCATGCGCCGCTTAAAACCAGAATTTTCTGCATCAACTTCTTGGGGCTCATCAACGATCCCGGAGCTTTCACGACTTTATCCCAGGTTCTTCTTGACTCTTCCCAACCGGATGCGCTACGCTCCGAAGCGGCTTCCTTAATTTCCCAATCTCCCGTCTCCATCAGCGCGAGAAGACAGGTCTTGTGCCGAAATTTAGCCCAAAAAAATTTGCCGGAATTAACCTTAAGCCAGACCTTATTTGAAATATCAAGGTTGGGATGTCCGCAAACCCATTTGCTTTTAAAGCAAGCTCAAGGTTTTGGGAACAACCCTTCGGGCAAAAATAAGGTTTTGGCAATCCTGGTCATTAAGGCCCTGGGAGAATCGTTTTCTCTCAACGCCTCGAAGACTCTATGGAGGCTGTTTGATTTCTACTCTCCGGGTTCTCTCTTGAGAAAAGAAGTTCTCAAAGCGCTTTTAAAACAATCCCGGCGCAGACTGCCGAGCTCTTTTATATCTTTGTCTCAATCCCGGGAAGCGGTCTCAGCGGAATCCAGATTTCCTGAAAACGAGACATTGGCGCTTGAAATTTTAGCGCGCCTTGGCGGCAAGAAGGCGATACCGGATATCCAAAGAGAACTTAAAAATCCAAATCCAGCCGTTCGAGAGGCCGCGCAAAAGGCGCTGGAACAAGCCCGCCAAGCCCCATAATTTCCGGGGGATATTATTTTTTGCGCGGATACCTGGCCGTAATGGTCGAATGCATGCCGCCGCGAGAGGTAAAAGTTCCTTCCAATACGGCCCAGCGGGGACGGGCGGCCTTGACGATGTCGTCTAAAATTCGGTTGACCGCGTTTTCGTAGAAAATGCCCATATTTCGATAGGCAAGGAGATAGTATTTGAACGATTTGAGTTCAATGCACAGGCGGTCGGGAAGATAGGTCAGCGTCAATTTTCCAAAGTCAGGAAGTTTGGTTTTAGGGCACACCGACGTAAATTCCGGACATTCGATTTTAATCTCATAGCCCTGATATTGATTGGGCCAGGTTTCCAGGGACGGCAAGACTTCGGATTTCCCTGAAAAGGCGAGATTTTCCCCGTAGCCATAGACGGAAGTCTTGAGTTTAGGCATGAATTCTTCTCCTCAGTGAATTAATGATAATCGCGATAAGACCTAAAAACCCCGCGGAAACAGCCTCCGGCGCGGTTAAAAGAAGACCGTACTTTTCATACAAGAATCCGCACCCAATGGGAATCAGGAAAAGGCTGGGCAAAAAAACGAGAATGAGGTTTTGATGGATCGTCTCTTGAAGCGATTTTGTGCGCTCAAGAGCCTTTAAAACCTGGGATAAATCAGTGTTGGAGACGACGATATCGGAAGCCGTTTGAGCAATTGCGTTACCGGATTCCCAAGACAGCCCGATATCCGCCAAGGAAAGGGCCTCGGCGTCGTAAAAAGACGAAGCAAGAAGAGCCACTTTTTTCCCCTCGCTTTTGAGCCTTGAGATGATGGCGGTTTTTTCTCCCGGCGGCGCTTCCGCGAACACATGTCTGATATCCACTCTTTCCGCCAGATGATGGGCGGATTGATTGCGGTCCCCGGAAACAAGAATGGGAGTAATCCCCATCTCTCTGATTTTGTTCACGGTTTCCTTTGCGTTCGGCCGCAAAGTATCCTTAATCACAAAGTACCCCAAAAGCCTTAAATCCCGGGCGATGCCGATAAATGAAATGATGTCTTCGGAAGACTCCGTTGGAATGGACGGAAGACTACAACCCGATTCCTTGAGCCAGTAAAGATTTCCCGCACGGATTTCTCCCGCTTTTCCTTTCAATATAATTCCTTTACCGGGAAAACTTTCCAGGGAATCGGAAGCGGGAAGAGGTTTGGCTCCCAGATTTCTAACATAGAGAGTCACGGCTTGAGCGGACAGGTGCGGGGAATTCTGAAGAGCCGCCAAAGCCATGCTGAAAAATTCCTCTTTTGATTCTCCTATTAAGGTTGCGGAAACAACTTCAAGGCTGCCTTCCGTTAAAACCCCGGTCTTATCGAATAGCAAGGTGTCTATGGTCCTTGCTCCGGAAATCAAATTAGTGTTAAGAACTTGAATTCCTTCTTCTCTCATTTTGCGCAAACCGAAAAATATCGCGAGCGGCCTGGCTAAAGTCAGAGCTGGCGGACAGGAGAGTATCCACAGAGCGGCGAGTGAGGAAAGAGATAAAAACATCCGGTGAGAAGAGGCTTCCATGGCCCAAAAAATTGAAATTCCGGCGGCAGAAATGATGCTTAAAGCCGTAGCCAAGGTTGCGGCGTTATCAACGCAATTTTCTTTCTCAAATTTATTACCTGCATTTTTAATGATGGAAGATATCGCAAGAGAGAAAAGAGAGTCAGCCCCATTAGCCGTCATTGAAAAAGAGGAGGATTGGACAAAAGATCCGGCGCAAATCCTGCATCCCTTGGTTTTTGGAGAAGGAGCCCTTCGGTCATTGAGGAGAAATTCATCTATAATTGCGGAACTTTGAGCCATACCATCAACGGGAATCTCTTCGCCTTTTTTAACGACAATCTTATCCTGGGGCTGAACATCGGAACGGGAAATAAAAAACTCATTTCCATCTTTTGACAAGCGGGCGGAACGGGGAATTTTACGACGAAGAGACTGGAGGTTTGTCCGGTAAAAATTTTTAAAATGAATATCCCAATACTCCCCAATGGTCACTAAGATGATCATCTCCGCGATCAAAGAGGCATAGAAATGACGGTAAACCTCGGAAATTGTATTGGGAGTGAAAACGGCGTAGGCCCCCAGAAAAAAAGCGGACCACAGGCTTAAAGAGACAAGCGTATTGAGCGCCCCTTTTCGGGCTCGAATCTCTTTTTTAAAGCCGCGAATGAAATGCCTTCCGCCAAATAAAATTAATAAAAGAGACAGAAGAATCTGGGTATAAAAAGATAAGTTAATATCTTTGCCCAAGAGGAGAATGAGAGTTAAAATGCAGGCGATAAGAAAGTTTTTAACTAGAAACTTCGCCGAAGACGGCTCTCCCTCCAAGGCAGACAATAAGTCAGAGGGAAGGGCGACAGGGTTCTCCGGCTTCAAACCCACGGACGCGGTTTGAGGAAGTGAAATTTCGCTATCCACGCTGTTGCCAGGCTTGATAGAAGGAATTAAGTCCCGACCATTTCCCAGTAAAGGCTTGGCCGATGGCGGAACTTAAGTCTTCATTGCCTTGAAGATTGGCCAAGAATTGGCCGAACTCCGAATTTCCGGCTTGGGAAATCATGAAATTCATCATGGATTCGGCCTCGCAATCCCAGGCGCTTGAAGAAACGGATTCGTCATCCGGCGGCGCCATGTTGATGAGCTGAGACATCGGACTTGGGTTTTGACGCATTTGCGCTCTGACCAGGGCGAAAAGATCTTGCTGATTTCCGGCAAGCTGCATGGTCTTCATTTCTTCATAGGCGGCGAGTCCATTTTTTACCCAAATCCAATCGGGATTAGGACGATGGATGTAATTGGATAGAACCAATTGCGTGATCTCATAGGAAAGCCGGTTATTCAGCATGGGGTCAATATAGGTGTAGAGAGATCCCCGATAAATGACTCCCCGGGAACCGGCAGGCTGACTCGTGGCCTTTTGAAATTGAGTTTGATTTGGATAGAGGATAATCTTCATTGGGCTTGAAGGCTGATAATTCATGATTCCGGCGTCAATCATGAGACGGTTATAAAGATTTTCGGCGGTATTAGCGTATTGCGTCGCCGCGTTTTGGCCTATGGCCTCAACAAAAAAATGCTGGGTTTGGGCGTTGGAGGCGCCTTTAAGAGGGGCGAAGGAACTTCGAGTTAAGGCTTGCGGATGATAGACGGCCGAGCGCATTCCCGGATAGGGAACGCAACTGGACAAGAACATCGCCGCTAGAATTAAAAGAGGAGATAGTTTTTTCATGATGGTTTTTCCTTTTTTTATTGATACTTGACGGCGATTCCCTTGACTGCGGTACAGGAAACGCTCACTATATTATAAATAGGTAAAAAGCTATAGAGACTGCTTGCGACGGAAACATTAACCAAGGCGTCCCCGTTGGATTTTTTTAAAGCTCGCCTAACCGCCGTTTCCAAATCGGAATCTCCCCACGGAACGATGGAGAGAAGAATATATTTACAGGCGTTTCCCGAGGCGGGACCCAGCTCTTTGTAAGACCTTCCCGATTTCAAAATTGAAACGGGATCGGCCTCGCTTTTGGTGATCATCCCCAATGTTCCCATGGACGTACACCCTGAGAAAAAAATTAAAATCGCGCCCATGGCGAGAAATTTTAAGCGATTCTCTCTTTTTGGAGCTTCTGTTTTTGATTTCATTTGATTTACCTCTTGATTGGTTTCATGGGACGAATCTTGAAAGCGGAAGTCGCGTAAGGGTAATTCCCCCCGTAACTTCCATAATAGGGATCGCCGTAATAATTATAAGGAGAACCTCCGTAATAGCCGGAACACGCCGCCGAGGCGCAATTGGAACCCTGATTGAGCTTTGAGGAGAGCCAAATCATAGCGCCCGTCAGCAAAAGACTGCCAATGGACCATAAAATTTTTTCCTTGGTCGTCCATTCCGGCACGGGGTCCGAAGCGGAAGTGCGGCAGGCGTCGCATTCCTCGCTTCCAAAGGGGTTAAGAAAACAATCAGAAAAACATCCCCCGCCTCTCTCCGACAACAGAGAGGCATCATCTGTGGGAACGGAACACAGAAGCGGCTTTTGGACGGATATTTTTTTAATCCGCGCGACCAAAAAATCCTCAGAGTGAAGGTTTGCGGGAATCTCGGGCAATAACAAACTGATTCCAAGAAAAAACAAGAAAAAATTTTTTATTTTCATTGCGGGATATCCGCGCTTTCCGCTGGGAAAGCTAAAAGAGTGAACCTCCCAGCCAAATCCCATCCCATTTTAAAATTTTTAATAGACAGGGCGATAGGCCCATCCCGGGGATCGTTGAGAATGACAAGCTCTCTTTTGAGATCGTATCCGTCCAACACCATATAATGGCTTTCCGCTTTTTTCCTAAGCATGACAATGAGAGGCCTCCCGCGGTCAATTTCCGAAAAAATACCGCGACTGCCTTTTCCCAGGGTTCCGGAAAAAACAGAAACTTCAAATCCGGAGTTTTCAAAAAGATTTTTCATCTCCTGCCCCGAAGCTCCGCCCATTTTTTTTGCCGTGCTTTCAACGGATTTAAAATCCTCCCGGTTTAAATTCCGCCCATAATAGCCCGCGACCATTTGCGCCGCGGCAAGCCCGCAAAGATTGGGAGATTTCTGATGAATAAAAGGCGGGTAAGTGATGACGGCTTCATCCGAGAGGGGATATTGGCCCTTATAAAAGTTTTTCTTGGAAAGGCGCTGAATCGCGAAATCGCCTTTATTGGGATAATTTTGCGAAGAATGAATCAGACCGCAAGCGGAACCCAGAAAAATAAACCCAATCGTGGGGAAAAATATTTTTCGCATGGTGACGCTCGTCAATTCTTATCTTACATAAATAGATGCGAAAGCCCCCTTAAACGGGCATTGATTTAAATCAATAAGCCTGATTGAGCTTTATCATTGGGATTTGGAAAGCCAAGCGCTAACATAAAGTTGGATTCAGTTGTAAGGAGGATGTCATGAAGAAAATGTTGACTTTAGTTTCCAGCCTGTTTTTGCTTGCCCCTCAAGCTTTCGCGCAAGTTTCGGCTCTTCCGGGCGAAGCGGCTTCGGAATTCGCTATTGGAGTTGAGCGCGGAATTTATTTCATGAAGCCTGTTGATCCCTTCGAGATTCCCCAATGCCAGGTCGTGGATGCTCGTTTTTTTGCCCCCCTGAGCCTCTCTCAAGCCCAGAAAACAATGTCCCCCTGCCTTTCAGCAATCTCTCAAAAATACGGCATTCCGGTAAAAATTAAAGTTGGAACTCCCCACAGCGGCTCTTACAAGTTGGACGCCCAGGTTGAAATTTTGATGTTCAACGTCTCTCGCCCCTTGCCAATCACCCACCCACTGGTTCGCGATTTGGATTACGGCTTGTCCCGCAGAAAAGGGAAAATTCTCGGTTTTCCAGCCCGCGTGTTGGTTCCCGGACACTTTGAGCCGAAAGCGTAAGTCCGATTTCTCGTTCCGAAGATTTGCGGCTCGTTATTGAGCAGTCTTGGCCCAACTTTTCTTAAAATTGAATCGTGATCTCGGTTGTTATCCCCTGCTTTAACGAAAAAGAAAACATCGAACGTTTTCCGCAAACCCTTTTCCCGGCTCTTAAAGAATTAGAAGATTTTGAGATCATCGCCGTTGATGACGGCTCTCATGACGGAAGCAAAGACGTTTTAAAAGGTTTCCAGGGCGCTCAAAAAATAAAGCTGATTACGCATTCACAAAACCAAGGGATGGGGGCGGCGCTTAAAAGCGGCTTTGCCGCGGCATCAGGGGATTGGATTTTAGTCCTGGATGCGGATTTAACCTTTTCCCCCAAGGATATCGTCTTGTTAATCGAGAAGCAACGAAAAGAATCCTCTGATTTGGTCTCAGGATCCCCGTGGCTTGGCTTAAGAAATCCTTCCCAGGTTCCTCTCTTAAGGCGATTTCTTAGTCGTTCGGTTAATCTCCTTTACCGATCAACTTCGAGAATTCCTTTTTCTTCCTTTACGTCTGTTTTTCGGCTCTACCGGAGTTCTCGCTTAAGGGGTTTAAAGATTCAAAGCGACGGCTTTGAAATTAACGCGGAATTGGCGGCTCTTTTTTGGGCGCATGGTTTTAAACTATCTGAGGTTCCGGTTTTATTGTCTAGCCGCAAAAGCGGGCGCTCAAAATTAAATTACCGGCGAGAAATATTGGCCCATCTTCGCCTTATTTTTAGATTGACGAAACTTGTTAGAATGAATTCATGAAAACAATTTTATTGAGCTTGTTGAGCGGAGCGGGCTGCGGAGTTCTTTTCGGGTTTTTGCGCTTGCCGGTTCCGGCTCCGCCGACACTGGCCGGAATTGCCGGGATCGTGGGGATATTCCTGGGGTATTCCCTCGTCGTTTTGGTCCGCCGTTAAAACGGCGGCAAGCCCAGCTGCTTACAGATTTTCCTAGCCGCAAAATCTTCCATCTCAGGGTGACGGGTAATGGGAACCTCTTTTTGGTTGGTCGGATTTTGATAGATGGAGTATTTCCCGCCTTCCCGTATCAGCACGCAACCGTGGTCGGTCAAATATTTGACGAGGTCCCGTCTCTTCATGACTTTTATTTTATATTTTTTTTACTGAAAAAGGTTGACAGAAGAAGATTCATCCGCTACACTTTTGGAAGCAACCTTAAAAATAATGTTGAGAAAAAAAGGACTTGTCTGGGATATCTTGTTGGGGGTTTTCCTGACCTCTCTCATTTCCCTAGGCTATCGTTTTCCTTCCGCGTTTCCCGTTTTTAGATCCTTTGAGCGCAAATTCTATGATTGGCGGTCCACTCTTCGCCAAGATTTGGCGTCGGGACGACAAATCGCTATTATCGCGATTGATAATGATTCAATTTCACAGTTGGGGCGTTGGCCGTGGCCGCGAACAAGAATCGCCAGGCTTTTGGAGCGGCTAAAAGACGCGCAAGCGGCCGTCGTAGGACTAGATATCGTGTATTCCGAGCCGGAAAATAATCGCGGAATTAAGGCCCTTAAAACAATACAACAGAACTATCAGCAAATGACTTCTTCGTATAAGATTTATGACCGCCTCCATTTATTTGATACGCTCATCTCATCCGAGGAAGCGCGTTTGGACGCGGATACGCAAATGGCTTCGGCCATCCAAAAATCTGGAAACGTCGTTTTACCCCTGATTTTTACTCAGGCTACTTCTGGACACGCGGAAACGGCCGCAGTCCCTCCTTTGTTTTCAAGCGCGAGCGTGCGCTTAGCCGTGACCCCTGATATGAACCGCTCCGAGATTCCAAGGGGTTTTGATCCGGCCTATCCAATCGCCCCTTTCGCTCAAGCCGAGGCCGGAATCGGCCATGCTAATTTAATATCTGATTCCGATGGGATTTTGCGGCGCGTTTATCCCGTGATGAGTTACCGGGATTTTTATATTCCCGCGTATTCCTTGGCTTTGGCTCTGGCTTTTCAAAAAATACCGCCCTCCGCCGCGACGTTCTCTCCGGGGAAATCAGTCGATTTCGGAAGCGTCCATATTCCCCTCAATTCTCGAAGTCAGATGATGATTCTGTTTAACGGCCCGTATCGAACGTTTCGGTATTATTCTTTTAGCGATGTTATGAACGGCCATGTGGACATGGAGGCATTTAAGGATAAGATTGTACTGGTGGGTTTGACCGCCTCCGGCGTGGATACGCCTTATGCGACCTCGTTGTCTCCACTTATTCCGCCCGTTGAGATTTTGGCGAACATCACCTCTAATATTTTAGAAGGTCGGTTTGTTTTTAGGCCTCTCTGGGCGCCGAAGTTAGAATGGGGGCTTATCGCTTTTGTCGGGGCCTTTCTCGTCTTGGGGTTGCCGTTTCTCTCCGCTTTTTGGGGTTTTACGCTCAGTTTTCTCATGTTTGTGTTCATCCTAGGAGCGGGAAGTTACTTTTTCATTCTAGGAGAATGGGTTAAAACGAGCTATCCAGCCGTTTTGTTGGCTTTAGGATATTTAGTCGGGGTCGTTCGGCGGTTTTTCGTTACGGAAAAGGGCAAGGAACTCGTCGAGGCTTCAGCCATTGAAACCAACAAAATGTTGGGGCTGTCCTTTCAAGGGCAAGGAATGCTCGATCTCGCTTTTGAAAAGTTTCGCCTGTGCCCGATGGATGAAGCGATGAAGGAAATTCTCTATAACCTCGCTTTGGATTTTGAGAGAAAAAGACAATTCGCTAAGGCCGCTTCAGTTTTGGAGATGATCGCCCAGAAAGACCGAAAATACAAGGACATTCAATCGAAGATGATGGTTCTTAAAACTGCGGCCAATGGCGCGGTTTTGCCGGGCGCCATTGGCGCTAAAAAAGAAGGGACGGTCGTCATCGCCGCCGGAGCGGCCAAGCCTACCTTGGGAAGATACGAGATCCAAAAAGAACTGGCTCGCGGCGCGATGGGGATTGTTTATCTCGGGAAAGACCCAAAAATTAACCGCTGGGTCGCGATTAAAACCATGAGTCTTGGAGAAGATGTAGATGCCGCATCGGTGAAGGAAATTAAGGAGCGTTTTTTCCGCGAGGCAGAAGCGGCCGGGAAGCTCAATCATCCGAATATCATTCGCATTTTCGACGCCGGGGAAGAAGACGATGTCGCCTATATCGCCATGGAATTTTTGGAAGGGCAAAGTTTGTCGGCCTACACGGAAAAGAGCCATTTAATCCCCTTTAAGTCGGCGATGGAGTATACCGCGATTGTCGCCGACGCCTTGGCTTATGCCCATGAACAAGGCGTCGTTCACCGGGATATCAAGCCGGCCAATATCATGATTCTTAAAGACGGAAGCCTTCGCGTCGCGGATTTTGGAATCGCTCGCGTGGCGGCCTCTTCCAAAACGGCGACTGGAACTGTCATGGGAACGCCCGCTTACATGAGCCCGGAACAAATAGCCGGAAAAAAGGTGGATGGCCGCGCGGATATTTTTTCCTTAAGCGTAGTTCTTTTTGAGCTTTTGACCGGAGAAAAACCATTTAAAGGCGGAGAGGGAATTGGAGCTCTTCTTTTTCAAATTGCCAACGACCCTCACCCTGATCCTTTATCCATTGTGCCGTCCCTGCCCCCTTTAGTGTCAACAATCCTGAATCGCGGGTTGGCCAAAAATCCGGACGCAAGATATCAAAATGCTTCGGAGATGGCCCGTGATATTCGCGCGTGTTATGGGAGTTTAAAGGCGCAGGTATGAGCGCTCCTTTTGAGGCGGCGGGGCTTACCGATGTTGGGCGCGTGCGCGCAAATAATGAGGACTCTTTTTTTTGCGACGGGGAAAAAGGAATTTTTATCGTCGCCGACGGTATGGGCGGGCATAATTCTGGAGAAGTCGCGAGTTCTTTTGCGGTTTCCCTAGTCAAGGATTTCCTCGTTCAAAAAAGTTCGGATTTCGGTTGCCGAATTTCGTCCGCGGATTTAGAAGCCGGGGTCAAGGCGGCCAATAGCCTGGTCTACGCCAAAGGGCGCGCTTTGCCCAAGGATTCGGGAATGGGAACCACCTTGGTCTGCGCTTGTGGGGACGGGGAAACTCTGACTGTCGCGCATGTGGGAGACAGCCGCGCCTATATTTTGAGAAAGGGCGTTTTATCCTGTTTGACCGAGGATCATTCGGTCGTTCAAGAACAAATTAGAAGAGGTCTCATTCGGCAAGAAGAGGCGGCCGTTTCCGAGCTTCAAAATCTATTGACTCGGGCGGTGGGGTCAAACCCCGAAGTGGATGTGGATATTTCCACTCATCCGTTATTTTTTGGAGACCTTCTCCTCCTTGCTTCCGACGGTTTAACTAAAATGGTTCCAGATTTTCGAATTCAAGAGATTTTATCGCGCAAAGAAGACATATCCACTCTCGCATCGAAACTTGTGTCGGAGGCGCTTAAAGCGGGGGGGCTCGATAACGTGACGGTCGTGGTCGCGCGGGTCCGGAGAGAAGGAAAAAAATCGCGCCTGGGTTCTTCTTGGTCTAAAGTGAAATCAATTCTCAGAGGGGCTGATGCCAAAACTTCTTCTTAAGTTTAACGCGGCGGTGCTTAAGGAAATTAATTTAGGGCGGGAACCTCTTTTGGTCGGAAGGAGCCCTAATAACGACATAGTTATTAATAATCCCGCGGTTTCGTCCAACCATTGCAAAATTACCCTGGAAGGCGAAACCTATTATGTCGAGGATTTAGACTCGACCAATGGAACCTATGTCAATGAGAAGAGAATTAAAAAATGCGGCCTTCATAATCAAGATATCGTTGGCATCGCCAAACATTCCTTGGTTTTTGTTGAACCCCCCGCTTCCGCCGTAGAGGATAAAACCATTTTCTTGACTCCGGAAAAACAATCCCAGATTCTCGCTCAATCGGTCAAGACTCCGTCAAAACCCGCCGTATTGAAGGTTTTAAAGGGCTTAGCCGGAGAACCAGAATATGAACTCAAAGGGCTCTCCACCTATATCGGAAAATCGGAAAGAGTCCAAGTTCCGATCAAGGGAACAGGCCTTTTTGGCTCCGCGCCCGAAGTGGCCGCCTCCATCCATCGAAAATCCGAAGGTTATCATTTAATTGCCGTGGTTCCCGGCTACCCCATTTTAAACGGAGAAAAAGTCTTCGCTTCGGTTCCGCTCAAAGACGGAGATATTTTAGTTTGCGGCGGGACGACGTTTCAGTTTAACCTGGAAAATTCCGCCGCTTAAAACTTTTTTGAGATTCCCACCGACCAATCCCGTCCCGGGATAATCTGGAGAGTAAACGGCGACTTAAAAAAATGCCGTGCCGCCCAACCCGAGGCGAAACCTAAGGCCATGCCTCCAATAGTGTCAGTCGGATAATGCCCGCGAGCTTCAACCCGCGCGGCGGCATCCGCCACGGGCAGAAGAGCGAGGAGATAAGCCATCGGGTGATCAGCTCCATATTCATAGATGAAGGGAGACACCAAGGCTGCGGTATTAGAAACATCACTGGAGGGAAAACTTTGGCTTTGGGGACCCGAGAACCAGGCATTGGCCCCCAAGTCCTGGGTTGGGCGGGCTCTTTGAAAAGCGTATTTAAGTCCGGTATTGGAAACGGAAGCGATGACGGCGGAATCGAGACTTTGCCAGAGAGTTTTCCCAAACCGCGTCTGGGCCCCGTCCCAAATCGCGCTTCCGGCCGTTAAAGTCGTCATTGCCATCGGAAAATAAGGAGTCGTGAAAATCGCCCAGGGCCCGCTGATATGCGGCGTTCTTGGAGAACAATCAATAAGATTGGGGCAAGACCACAACGCCTGCGGCAAAAAGAATAAAACAGTCAAAAGAACAAGAATGCGAAAGCGTTCAGTGGCCGGAATTGGGTAAAAAATATTTTTCAACAAAGGAAGTATCGAAATCTCCGGATAAGAAATCTGGGTGAGAAAGAACTTTTTTGTGAAAGTCCCGCGTGGTTTTAATTCCAGAGGTTTCAAGCTCTGACAGCGCCCGGAGACTGCGTTTGACCGCATTTCCCCGGTCGGAAGCGAAAACAATGAGCTTGGCGATCAAACTATCGTAAAAACTAGGAACGGTGTATCCGGCGTAGAGATGGGTGTCAAGCCTGACTCCGCAGCCGCCTGGTAAAACAACCTCAGAAATCTTTCCCGGAGACGGGGCGAAATTATGCTCCGGGTCCTCGGCGTTAATGCGGTGTTCAATGGAGTGAAAATGAATTTCAGAAGCCCGCGCCTGATCAAAGGGCATTTTTTCGCCCGCAGCCAGGCGTATTTGGGTGTTGACCAGATCAAGACCAGTGACCGATTCTGTGACAGGGTGTTCGACTTGGAGGCGAGTGTTGACCTCAATAAAATAGAAATTGCCGTCAGGCCCTAGTAAAAATTCAACAGTGCCGACATTGGAATACTTCGCCGCTAAAGCCAGATTTCTCGCCGCGGCCTGCATCTTGGCGCGAATTTCAGGAGTAACCTTGGGAGAAGGAGATTCCTCGATGAGCTTTTGATGTCGTCTTTGAACGGTGCAGTCTCTTTCAGGAAAAGCAACGACATTTCCAAAATTGTCGGCGGCAATTTGAATTTCCACATGCCTTGGGCGTTCAATAAATTTTTCGATATAGACCGAGCCGTCTCCAAAAGCGGCTTGGGCCTCGCTTTGAGCAAGTTTGAGT
This sequence comes from bacterium, assembly GCA_021822495.1. Lineage (GTDB taxonomy): Bacteria > Elusimicrobiota > Elusimicrobia > UBA1565 > UBA9628 > JAKAQV01. The sequence goes on from JAKAQO010000001.1 coordinate 587,594, forward strand.
TGCTCTTCCAGATCCTTTGGATCGCGGACAAGCCTGAGCCCCTTTCCACCTCCGCCTGAGGCGGCCTTAACCATCACTGGAAAGCCCACGGCCTGGGCTTCTTTCATAAAATTTTCATCCACCAATCCTTGGGTACCAGGCACAACCGGAACTTTTGCTTCCCGGGCTAGGGTTTTAGCAGTGCTTTTATATCCCAGTTTGCGTATGGCCGCGGCGGAAGGGCCGATAAAAACAAGGCCGTTTTTGACGCAGGCCTCGGCAAAATCTGCGTTTTCGGATAAAAACCCATATCCCGGGTGAACGGCCTCGGCCTTGCTTAAGCGCGCGGCGGTTAACAGAGCTTCGGAATTAAGGTAACTCTGTTTGGCCGGAGCCGGGCCGATGCAGTAGGCTTCATCTGCCAGGCGAACATGCATCGATTCCCGGTCGGCCTCGGAGTAAACGGCGACGGATTGAATGCCCATTTCCCGGCAGGCTCGGATAACTCGCACTGCGATTTCGCCGCGATTGGCGATAAGAATCTTTTTAAACACGATTATTTTCCGTCCGGTTCTATAAAGAGAAGGGCTTGTCCGTAGGCAACAGGGCTGGAATCTTCAACTAAGATGCGGGCAGCTCTCCCAGAAGAAGCGACCTTGACCGGAACCGTTTTTCCCGGCAAGGTTTCGATGTATCCAATGGTCTCTTCCGCTAAAAGAGAATTTCCTTCCTCTATTTTTTGCGGATGGCCAGGACGGGACCAGCGGAAGGTGCCTATCGCCGGAGCCGAGACGACTTGATAATGGGCCTGGGGCATTTCCGCGAAGGATTCGTCTGGGTGTTCGGTAGTCGTAAATGAGAATCCCGAACCTTTTTCCTTAAGGGACACCGAAGTAAGATCAGTCGTTTTAACCCAGCCGAGAATTTCTTTAATCTGTTCCGTTTTCACGATTCCTCCGGAAAATCTTATTTTCGCCTCAGCTCATTTTAGCATTTTCGTTTCCTGAGGGCTTGGAAAGAAATAAGGTATCCATCTCGGAGGTTCGATGTTGAGACGATTTCAAGGCGCGAGAAGCGAGCATAACGAGTTATGTGAGCGCCGAGCAACGAAGAAATCGGCCAAGAGCGAACCTCCCCGAAGGGCCGGGGCGATTTTGGGCTGCGCCTTCGTCGTTCGTCGCTTACATAGCTCAAGCTATGCTCGCTCCTCACTTCTCGGCTCGCTCCAAAATCGCCCCGGCGAGATGGATACCTTATTTCTTTCCAAGCCCTTAGGGCGCATTTCTCAAGCGCGGCGGAGGGAAAATAACTGGTAAAATAAATTTGTTTCCGACGAATGAGGGAACTTTTTGGCGAGTTATCCGTATCAATAGAGACGGGGTTTGATGGCTATGCTTGAAAATCTGATCAAAGAATACGCCGAAAAGGGATATCACTTCGCCTTCCGCTTATCCGGAAATACGGAAGAGGCCAAGGATTTGGTCCAGGAAGCTTTTTCCCGCGTTTTGAGCAAATGGAACCGCTATGACGCCTCTCGCCCCTTTGATCATTATTTCCTCACAATTCTTAAAAATATCTATTACGATTATTCCGCCAAGAAAAGTTCCCGCAACTTGCCCCTGGACGCGCCCGTTGGCGGCCAAAAGGGCCTTGAGACCTTCGCCGATCAGCTCGCCGACCGAGAAGAACCCCTTTTAGAGCGGCTCATGCGCCGGGAAACGGAAGAGACTGTTGAACGCTGCCTCCGCCAAATCGCCAAGGATCACCGCGCTATTTTAACTCTCTGCGATTTGGAAGGCCTTTCCTATGAGAAAATATCCGAAGTCCTGGGCTGTCCAATAGGAACAGTCAAATCCCGCATTAGAAGGGCCCGGTGCGCGCTCAAAATAAAGCTCTTGGATCAATTTAAGGAGGTCCCTTTATGACGTGCGAAATCTGGGAAGAAAATCTAAACGCTCTGGTTGACGGAGAATTAAAGGGCGAGGAAAGAGAAAAAACTCTTTTGCACCTCTCCCAATGTCCGACCTGCCAAAAGGAAAAAGAAATTCTTGTGTTTTTAAAAAAAGGCTCCGCTTCCTCAAGAAATATTCCCGCGATGCCGCAAAATCTCCCCCAGGAAATTATTTCTTCTCTTAAATTAAAGGAATCTCTTTCTTCACAAAATCAAAACCCGCGATTCTTTAGACTGGCCTTGATTGGCAGCCTTGGCTTTGCGACGGCCATCGCCTTCTTTCTCCTGAGAACCCGCCAACTTTCCACGCCGCCCTCCCAAGCAGTTTCTCTTAATTGGATGTTGGCCGCCCATAATGAGTATGCGATGAGCTTGCCTCTGTCTCAAGCGGAATTAGCTCTGCCCTCTGTCAATCAAGACAGCGGAAAGGCGGGAGGGTGAAGGCCATGAAACTCAAACTCTGCGCCAGTCTTTTCGCTTTGCTTTTAATGGGGACGAGTTCTTTCGCCAAAACCCGTTCTCGGGAGAAACGTCCTCTCCCAAATTCCTGGGACTTAATCGCCGAAAGCCTGTCGGGATCTTCCGTTCCTTACCAAGGGAAGATGGAAGCAACCCGCTTTCTCAACTCGACTCATACCGTATCTGTCACCGCAATTCGCTTTGCCCCCCCCTATTCCTACCACAGAGAAGTGTTCAATTCTGACGGCAAGGTCAAAGAAATCGCAATTTCAAATGGGAAAAAAGAATGGGTTTACCGCCGAGACACAAAAGAGTATTGGGAAATGCCCTCGCCCGCTCCCTTGGACGAAAAAAAAGAACTCTCAACCCTCAAATCAAATTACGAAGCTTCTCCTCCTGTTCTAAGCCGAGCCGCCGGCCGCCGAGCCTTTAAGATTGAACTCCGTTCTCGAAAAGACCATGCTTTAGCCCGGGTTTTTTGGCTGGACCCTAAATACGGAGTCATTCTCAAAACCGAGATTTATAATGCGAAGGGCCGTTTGAAATCAAAATCCGCCTTTAAAAAAATCCGATTTTTCGTCAAAAAGCGCGTTCCCGCGAAATGGTTTATGTTCAATCCTCCCAAGAAAGCTCATTCCGCTCAAGAGGACCTCTCTCTTTCAAGGCAAAATGCGCAAAAAGAATTTGGAGTGGCGGCATTAAGCCCTTCCTGGCTCCCGTTTGGGTACGCGCTCCAAGATATCCGGACCCTCAATCATCAAGGCCACGTCGTCATTCAGGAAGAATTTTCAGACGGCATCAACGCCCTATCCTTATTTGAATATAAAAATTCCGCTTCGGCTTTTACGGGCGAAAAAATTCCCTTAAAAAAACAAACCGCCTATCTTAAGCGCACCAGCGAAGGAAGAGTATTGAGCTGGAAAGAAGGTCCATTAACCTTGGTCCTTATTTCGTCTATGGATCAGGACAAACTCATTCGCATCGCCGAGTCAATCCCATGAAACCGCAAACGACTCCTCGACAGCCCTCCTTTCACCCTGTTCTCAGCGCGCGGGATTTAGCCGCGCTTCTCATCTCAATACTCCATCCTATGATTGAAAAAAATGCCAAGATGGAATCCCGATTAGAAGAAGGTTTTTTAACCGATGTGCCGCCCATTCTTGACGCGCCCACACGTGTGGCTGAACAGATTCCCTTTTCAATCAAATCCGCTAAAAAAGAGAATTTTCTGGCTTTCTATCTCAACTCAAGAAATCAGCTCATTTTCTCGGAAACTGTCTCCATTGGAACTCTCTCGGCAAGCCTGGTCCACCCCAGGGAAGTCTTCGCGCCCGCTATCGAACACTCCTCCGCCGCCCTGATTGTCGCGCACAACCACCCCTCTGGCGACTGCTCCCCTTCTCCTGAAGACAAGGCCGCGACCAAACGGCTTAAGGAATCCGGAGAGCTTCTAGGCATCCCTCTTTTGGATCACTTAATCGTGTCTTCTCGGGGGTTCTTCAGCTTTCGTGAAAATGGGCTATTATCTTAATAGATTCTCCATGAACAGGACTCACGTTTTTTGTCTTTCTTACCTTATAAGTTTATCTGGATGTTCGTCTTATTATTACCATGCCGGGAAATTCGAGGAAGGAATTGGAAACAAAATCGCGGCCTTTCGCCTCTATGAAAAATTTCTACAGATTGCGCCTCCCTCATCAAAAGTTGTGGAAATTAAATTTCGTTTAGGCAATTTAGAAGCGAAAGTCTTCCACCGCTGCAATGAGGCCATCCCTGATTACGAGTTCGTCGCGCGCAATGCCTCTCCCCAAAGCCCCCTGTTTAAAAAAGCGGCTCTTGGGATTCTCAACTGCCCTGATTATTTTCCATTAATTCCGGGACGAACCTGGATTTACGGCGACACGCTCAGTCACGGGAAAAACATGAAGGACCTTTGGGCAACCCTCAACGGACAAGAAGATAAAAATAGGATTGAAAGCTCTCTCTACGCGGGGAAAAACCTGGTCCGCAGGGAAAAATTCTTATTTCAAAAGAGAGATTGGTCAGTGTTCAGAATTGAAGGTCTTTCCGCCGTTCCAATCCTCAAATACCCCTTTCACGCCGGAAACCGCTGGAAATTTGGGAACGGCAAAAACGAGCGTCAATTTGAAATCATCGCGGCTTCGTCCACGGTTCAAACCGCAGCCGGAATTTTTTCAGGATGCCTGAAAGTCAAGGAATCTTACGGGCGTTTCCCTCATTCCTGGAAATACACCTACTACGCCCCTTTTGTCGGAGAGGTCAAAACGACTGTTGGAGAACCAGGTTTTGAAAGTCCCAACACCGAACTCATCCGATATCAATAATAAATCTTAAAGGCTGGAAGGCTCTCCGTAAAGGCTAAGCCCAATGACAGCCAAAGAGCCAAAAATCGCATTGGGAACCCAGGCGGCGGCTATCGGCGGGATAAAGCCGCTGGAACCAAGGGCTTTGGATACCTCCATGAGCCATAAGTATAGGAAAGAAAGCATCAGGGCGATGAAAAAAATTCCCGCTTTGGGAAGGCGTCGAAGTTTCAGCGCAATCGGAATCCCCAATGCGCAGATAATGAAATTGCTAATCGGATAAGCGATTTTAGAATAGGTCGCCGTTTCAAGCTCAAGCGGAGACACCCCCAAAGCCGCCATTCTCTTTGAATAGCGCTTGAGTTCTCTCAGGCTCATTTCATCCGGATTTTTTGTTCTAGGGATTAGCTTTTGAGGCGGCACGTCCAAATCGGAAATCTTTTTGTTGAAAACTTCTTCCTGAAGCGCGCCGTTTGAAAAACTTCGGTACACCCCTTGATAAAAAACCCATTTCTGAAGAGAGGAATCCCATAGCGCTTTTTCGGCGTCGAGTTGAAATTCAACCCCGTCTTTTCCCATTTTTTCAAGCAAGGGACGCTGCATAAGCCCTTGGCTTGCGATAAAGACGGTCGCCTGCAAAAATTCATCCGGTGCGCCGATAAGAGCGATGTTGTAATAATGATTCCATTCCCATCCCGGATGAATTTTGACCTGCCAGAGGCGTTCGGCTCGCCTAAAACATAAAGGAAACAATGTTTCCTGAAACGCAAAACTAAAAAAGGAAACAATAACAGACGCAATAAGAATAGGAATCCAAAAAGAACGAGTCTGAAACCCGCAAGATTCCGCGCCCAGCCATTCTCCGCTTTGAACAAATCCGATCAAGGCCGTCAATGTGGCAAGGAGTGTCGCCATGGGAATCACGCGGCCCGTCCAATAGGGCACTTCCAACCATAAAAACTCAACAATGACCCCAAAAGAAGCCGCGCTCTTTAAAAGGTCGTTCATCTTGTCAAACATATCTCCAAGGAAGATGAGAAGAGAAAAAAGGAAAAGTCCAAACAGAAACGGAGCCAGAAAGCGGCGGAACATATAACGAGAAAAAGTGTTAATCATAAAGTCGAAGATCGAGCGTACAAGAAAATTCCGGCGACTAATCCGGCCGCATCCGCCGCCCAAGGCGCGATATTAGAAATTTTGACGTTTCTTCTTCCCATCCCGATGCCTAAACTCAATAGCCCGTAGAACGCAAAAAGAATTCCGAGGCTCAAGGCAAAACTCTTCGCGCGGCTGTCTCGCCCAAGACCAACCCCAATGGGAACGCTAATGAGGAAAAAAATAAGGGGAGACAACGCTTCGGCGCTTCTGACCGCGAGTTCCACGCGATATTCTCTCTGATGTTCGGCGCTTGTTTTAGGATTATGGATTCGTTCGAGAAGAGTCCTTGAGTTCATCTCGGGAATATCCATGGAAGAAGCGCCCGCCGCTTCAGTTAAGGGAATATCTACCTGATAAGTTTCAAAATGTCCGACCGTAAGTTTAGTTGGATCGGGATTAGGGAAAAAAATCGATCCCGCTTTTAAGACGAGTTTGGCCCCAAGAGCCTTTTGAACAGTAAGACGTCCCCGGGGCGCGACAATGCGCAAATCGCGAGTTTTGGAAATATCAACGAGATAGACGTTGTTCATCCTCCCGCTTTTTTTATCAACCTGAGACGCATAGAGCTTCCAATTTCCCAAAACCAGAAAAGACCCGGGTTCAAGATCAATATGATTGATGTGATTTGAAGCGCGCAAATATTGTTTGCGAAAAGCGTGATAGCCTTCGGGGCTCGCTTTATGATTAAGGTAAAACAAGGTTCCGGAAAGGAAAACGGTGACCACAAAAAAAGGCCATACAATATTCCAAAAAGAGAGCCCACAGCTGCGCATGGCCATAATCTCGCTTCCCTGGGCAAATTCGCCGAAGCTCAAAAGAATGGAAACTAAAAAAGCCATCGGCAGCGCCAAAGCCATGATAAAGGGCAACAGCCGGGCAAAACAGCCGATGATCCAAAAAATTGAAATCCCCTTCATCACGGCCATGCTAAAGAGCCTTAAAAAATGGCTCATCATCAAAATTCCGACGAGAACCATCAGACTGAGGAGAAATAGCGGAATAAATTTACGCAATAGATAGCGAGCAATGATAAAAGGCATAATTACGCGAGGCGCCTTCTCTCTGACTGAACCGAGAAGGCGCCTCGCTAAGTTTGTTTTAAGAAAGTTTCTTCAGATGATCTTCGACTTCGGAATAATTGCGTTCTTTGGCGATGTCTGATTCAACTTTAACCCATGCAACCTTACCGTCTTTCCCAATAAGAACGGTCCCCCTTTGGCTGATATTACCGGCCGGGTGATAAAAACCGTAAGCCTTAACTGCCACGCGGTGCATATCCGATAAGAGGCGGTGCTTAAGCCCCATTTTCTCCGCCCAAGCTTTATGAGACCAGGTTGAATCAACCGAAATAGCAACCACTTCCGCGTATTGAGAAAAGCGCGATAAGTCCTGGGTAAAGCAGACATTTTCTTTAGAGCAGGTCGGGCTCCAATCCAGCGGATAAAAGAAAAGAGCGACAGGCTTTTTACCCTTATAATCAGCCAAGTGAAAATTGTTTTTGTCTTGATCGGGTAAGGTAAAGTCCGGAGCTAAAGTTCCAACGGCAATCGGTGTTATTTCCGAAATGGATGGGTTAAGGGTCGTCTGAGTCATGGCACTGCCTCCTTGTTTTTAGGCCGCGGCGGCCTTTATTTTGATTTCTATGGGTTTTGTTCTTGCTGAAACAATACTAACGCGCGCAGCCACCTGCCGCGCAAGTAAACGAAAAGCCTGGGCCGTCGCGGATTTTTCCAGAGTCACGATCGGGCGCCCTGATTCCCCTGCCTCACAAACGGCGGGGTCAAGCGGAATATTTCCTAAAATGGGAATCTCATACTTTTCGGAAACATATCGTCCTCCGCCCTCCGAGAAAATAGCGCTGGATTTCCCGCAATGAGGGCAGGCAAAACTCCCCATGTTCTCAACCACTCCCAAGAGGGGCACTTTTAGTTTCTCGAACATCGCGGCCGCTTTTCGAACATCGGATAAGGCAATGGATTGTGGAGTCGTTACCAAAACCGTCCCCACAACCGGAGCCGATTGACAAAGAGAAAGCTGAACATCTCCCGTCCCCGGAGGCAAATCGATGACTAAATAATCCAAATCTCCCCAGACCACATCCTTTAAAAATTGAACGACGGCGCTGTGGAGCATGGGCCCGCGCCATATCACCGGAGCGTCGGGGTCCATCAAAAATCCCATGGACATGACTTTGACGCCGAAAGCCTCGGGGGGAATAATTTTTTTATCTTCCCTGACCTCGGGAGTCAAGTTCCCCACTCCCATCATCTGCGGCTGATTAGGGCCGTAGATATCGGCGTCCAAAAGGCCGACGGAAGCCCCTTCTTGAGCCAAGGCCAAGGCGAGATTGGCGGACACCGTTGATTTTCCAACTCCCCCTTTTCCGGAAGCGACCGCGATGATGTTTTTAATTCCGGGCGGCAGCACATTTTCAAGACGTGGATCTTTTTTAACATCATGGGTCATGCGAATTTGAACATCCACGACTCCGGGAACTTTTCGAACCGCGGCCTTCGCTTCCGCTTCCATCTCCATTTTAAGCGGGCATGCCGGAGTCGTCAGGACATAGTCAAACGAGACCACCCCTTCTTTGACCTCAAGATTACGAATCATCTGCAAAGACACGATGTCCTTGCGCAGTTCCGGCTCCTGGCAGGTTTTTAAGGCCTCCCAAATACTTCTTTCCAAGGGGTCGTGAGGAGTATCCATTAAATGATAAAAAGCATCTCTCTATATTTGGGAACCGACCATAAATAATCTGGAACCAATCCCTCAAGCTCATCAACGGTTTGCCGAAGCGGAATAAACAAAGGTTTTACTTCATCACAATAAAAATAGGCAAGCTCTTTTGCGTCGCTCAAGGTGGAAGCCTTTTCAAGGCTCTTTTTGAGAGACTCTGTTTCACCCAAAGCTCGCTCAAGCAGGGAGGACGTTTTTTTGAGAAGTTCCTTCTGAAAGGGAGCCGCTATTTTCCCGTCTTCCAATTTGCCAAGCTTTGACAAGGAATTTGCCAATTGGGTTTGATACTCAATCGCGGCTGGGATAAACTGAGTCTGGGCCATTTCCACCATGACCCTAGCCTCGATGTCAATTTCCTTCCAGTATTTATCCTGAAGAACATGATAGCGGGATTCCACCTCGGACTCGGATAAGACTTTAAGAGCGCCAAATATCTCAACCGATTTCTTAGAACGCCAGGCCTCGAGAGCATAAGGGGTTGAGGTAATATTGGGCAAACCGCGCTTCGCGGCTTCTTTCGCCCATTCGGGGGAATAATTATTTCCTTCAAAGCAAACCCCTTTACTCTCCTTGTAAGTTTTGCGAATAACCTCAAGGACAGCCGCTTTGAGCGGTTTTTTAAGTTTGAGCTGGGCCTCGATTTCTTTTTTTGTCTCAACCAATTGGAAGGCGACAATGGAATTTAAGACCGTGAGTGGGACGGCATTGTTGAAGGCAGATCCTACCGCGCGGAACTCAAACTTGTTCCCAGTAAAAGCAAACGGGGAAGTGCGGTTACGGTCGGTATTGTCTCTAAGAACCGCGGGGAGATGATCAATTCCGAAACTCATCCACTCCGCCTCGGTTCCCTTGGATGTCACGCCTTTCTCAATATCCTCAAGCACGGAAGTCAGCTGTTCTCCAAGAAAGACCGACATAATCGCAGGAGGGGCTTCATTGGCCCCCAAGCGATGATCGTTCCCGGAAGAGGCAATGGAAGCGCGCAACAGGGCGGAATGTTCCTTGATGGCCTTGATAATTGAAACCAGGAAAGTTAAAAACTGAAGATTCTCGTGCGGAGTATCGCCGGGAGAAAGAATATTTTTGCCGCTATCGGTCGCTAAGGACCAATTGCAGTGTTTTCCGCTTCCATTAACTCCGGCAAAAGGCTTTTCATAGAGCAAACACGCCAGATCGTGCCGCGCGGCAACGCGCTTTAAGACATCCATGACCATCTGGTTGTGGTCCACGGCGACATTGGTTTCCTCAAACACCGGCGCGCACTCAAATTGATTCGGGGCCACTTCGTTATGGCGGGTTTTAAGCGGTACGCCAAGTTTGTAAAGCTCGCTTTCCGCATCCGTCATGAATTCAAAAACTCGCTCGCGAATCGAGCCAAAATATTGATCTTCCAGCTGTTGGCCTTTGGGAGACGGAGCCCCAAAAAGCGTTCGCCCGGTCAAAAGAAGGTCCGAGCGATCTTCGTAATAGCCCCGGTCAATGAGGAAATACTCTTGTTCGGCCCCTAAAGTCGAATGAACCCGAATGGCCGTTTGATCGAAGTATTTTAAAATTCCAAGGGCCGCTCGGTTGAGAACGTCTATCGAGCGCAAAAGCGGAGTCTTTGTATCCAAGGATTCTCCGCGATAAGACACAAAGATTGTCGGAATACAAAGAGTGGCTCCGCCGGGAACATCCATTAAAAAGGCCGGGGAAGTCGGATCCCAGGCCGTGTATCCGCGCGCTTCAAAGGTGCTGCGCAAGCCTCCACTGGGAAAGCTGGAAGCATCCGGCTCCTGCTGAACCAATTGTTTGCCCAGCAAAGACTCCAAAACCTTGCCGTTTCCCACCGGATCGATAAAGCTGTCGTGTTTTTCCGCGGTGACCCCGGTCATCGGCTGAAACCAATGGCAGTAGTGAGTCGCGCCTTTAGACACCGCCCACTTTTTCATCGCCAAGGCAACCGCATTAGCGACGTCAATATCCACTTTTTTGCCGTTTTGAATCGAATCCTGCAATTTCCGATAGATTTCCTTGGGAAGAAGAAGTTTCATCGTCTCGGCCCCGAAAACATTACAGCCAAAATAATCAGATATTTTAGACACGCCGGAAGATCGGGCGTTGTTTAAAAGTTTGGCGGAACTTGATTCTAAGCGGCTGGTATGGGACATATGAATTTTTCTCCTAAATAGTGAAAAGATTCTAACAGCTCTCTGCCTATTTTACAAAATTCCGACGCAAAGGAATTGGGAACTAATGGGCCAGGGAGGCAAGCCGTTCCTCGAATTTTTGTTTCACCGAGGTTCCTTCTTCCGGAAGAAGGAAATATTTGCTGGCTTTATGCGATAAAATCGTCAAGAATCTAGCGGAAACTCCCGCGCGGCGATATGCGGCCAGTTTATGATGTCCGTCCAACACAAAACCGGCGAAAAAGGAATGAAAGTTCGCGGCTTTTCCGCTTTGAACCGAGGCCGGAATTGGACGCTGGTAAAGACCCAAAAGAAGGATGCGCGGCCGATCGCCTCCCGCAATCATCTCTTGATAAATTTTGACGTATTCCTCATTGAGCAAATCCCTCTGCATTAAAGGAACAACAAAATCAAACTGCTTTTCAAGCAAGTTCGATTCTGAATGGCGAAAGACCCGCGGGCGCGCGCCTTCATAAAAATTCCAGCCTGGAAGAACCCCTTCTTCCCGCGGGTTTTCAATATTCCAAATCTCAAGAAATTCGTTATTAAAAAAATAAGAACCTTCGTCGTCTCCAGAGTAGGGGCCGCTGAGCGGAAGAGTTGCGTCAAAAATATCGTATTCGCCCTTTTCCATCAGCTCCAGTAAAGGTTCCATCTCCCGAATCAACGGCTCATCCAGTGGACGGGGGGTTTGAAAGCTTTTGGGTAAATTGGCGATCTTTTTTTGATTGGACAAACGCGGATCGTTTAAAAGCTTAAACCAAAAATGACAAGTATCGCAGTCGTTTCCTATTTCAAATTTGCGAGACCCGTTAATTTCCAAAAAGAGGGAATTCGCCTCTTCAGGGCGCTTTTCAACCCCAATCTTAAAGAAGCCTTTTCCCTCGCGGACCTTGACTTTAAAAAGGCCTTCGGACAGTTTTTCAACATCAAGCTTGGAATGAGTTGTTTCTTGTTTCATAGAAAATTCAGCGGTCATCTCAAAATTTAGAGCGCCAGGGCTCCCAATGATGATAACAAAACATCGCTTGTAACGCAATAAAAAACTTAAATTCATTTGTGGCGCTTCCTCCTTTTTGATAACATAATTAGGCTTAGAAACACATAAGAGAGGCCTCTATGATTCGATTTGGAACGTCCGGCTGGCGAGCCGTTATCGCTGATGAATTTAATTTTTTCAACGTGCGCAGAGTCGCTTCTGCCCTCGCCAACCATATAAAGGAAAATACTGAATACGGAGTTCTCAGCGCGGAATATAAATCCTTCGTCGGTAAAAATTCCCTGCCGCGATTGCCTCTGGTTGTCATCGGATTTGACGGACGATTTTTGTCGGAAGATTTTGCCCGCGAGGTCGCCGGAGTATTCGCTCTTGAGGGAATCAAAACAATTCTTGCCGATTGCGATACGCCAACCCCGGTCGTTGGGCACGCTGTTTTAGCCCACAAAGCCATTGGGGGCGTCGTCATCACGGCTTCTCATAATTCTCCGCAATATAACGGGTTTAAGTGGATGCCTTTCTGGGCCGGATCGGCCCCGCCGGATGTGACCAGCGATATTGAAAGAAGGCTTGAGCTGATTCAGCACGACGTCAAGGTAATGCCCTTTGAAAAGGCGCTCCAAGAAGCCTGGACTGAATCCGCTGATTTCAAAACCTCTTACTCCAAGCATCTCTCCTCCATCATTGACGTCCAAATGATAAAAAAAGCTCGACTAAAAATAGGAGTTGATGTCATGCACGGAGCGGCGCGTCATTATCTGCGCCCCTTTTTAGAACACTGCGGCGTTGTGGTGACCGCTCTCCATGAAAACCGCGACGTTCTTTACGACGGGCACTCGCCCGAACCGGCGCCTGAGAATCTTTCGGAATTATCCGCCTTGATTAAGAAAAACCGTCTCCATTTGGGTCTTGCTTGCGACGGAGACGCCGACCGTTTTGGGATATTGGATTCGGATGGGGGCTGGATTTCCGCCAATGAAATTTTGGCTTTAGTCCTAGAACACCTCGTCTCAAACCGGGGAATGAAGGGAAAAATCGCCCGCAGCGTCATGACCTCTCATTTTGTGGACGCCGTCGCCAAATCCCACAGTCTTGATATACGGGAAACGCCGGTGGGTTTTAAATTCATCGGCGAACTTTTAAGAACGGGTCAATACCTTTTAGGCGGGGAAGAATCGGGAGGGCTCAGTATTCGCAATCATGTCCCGGATAAAGATGGAATCTTAGCCTGCCTTTTAGTTGCCGAGATGGTCGCTCTCGAAAAGAAATCAATCGCCCAACTGCGCGATCGCTTATTTAAAAAAGTCGGCGCATTCCACAACACGCGGATTAATTATCACATGCCGCATTTAAGAGAGCGCTTGGCGCTTGAAGACCGCCTGCACACAAAGCCTCCCCTGGATTTAGCCGGAGGCTCAGTTTGGAGAATTGACGAGTCGGATGGATTCAAATTCATCCTTCGGGACGGCAGCTGGCTGGGGCTTCGCCCTTCGGGAACGGAATCATCCTTTAGAATCTATGCGGAAGCTTCCACCCCAAAAAAACTTGAGGCCTTGGTGGATGCGGGAAAAAATCTGTTGGGTAAAAAACAATAAGACCATGAAAAATTTACCTATTCAATCAATCAAAGCGCGGCAAATCTTTGACTCCCGGGGTCTTCCAACCCTGGAGGCGGATGTTTTCCTGGAAGACGGCTCTTCTGGCCGCGCGATGGTTCCCAGCGGGGCTTCCACCGGAAGCCACGAAGCCGTTGAGCTTCGCGACGGCGACAAGAAATATTTTCACGGAAAAGGAGTGACAAAAGCCCTTCTCTCCGTTAATCAAGAAATTGCCTCCGCGCTTAAAGGGAAAAATGCCGGCGATCAGAAGGGCCTCGATGAGGCCATGATTAAACTCGATGGAACCGCCAATAAATCCAAACTAGGGGCTAACGCGATACTTTCAGTTTCCTTGGCCGCCTCCCGGGCCGCCGCTGTTTCTTTAAAAATCCCTCTTTACCGCTACCTCCGCGAAACCTTTAATCTTAAGCTCAATTCGTGGGTTTTACCGACTCCGATGCTCAACGTCATCAACGGCGGCAAACACGCCGACAGCGGTCTCAATATTCAAGAGTTTATGTTGGTCCCCACCGAGGCTTCTTCGTTCTCGGAAGCCCTCCGCATGGCTTCTGAAACCTATCAAACCCTTAAAAAGATACTTATCTCCAAGAATCTTTCCATTGGAGTTGGAGACGAGGGCGGGTTCGCGCCCCATATTCCAACACACGAGGAAGTATTGGCTCTTTTGTCGGACGCCATTGCCCAATCAGGATACAAAGGAAAAATAAAAATTGCCTTAGATTCCGCAGCCAGCGAATTTTACCAGAATGGAGTTTATGCCTTTGAGTCGAAAAATCTCAGCGCGAAAGAAATGACTTCGCGCTACAAAAGCTGGCTTGAAAAATACGAACTCATCTCTCTTGAAGACCCTTTATCCGAAGATGATTGGGAAGGGTGGAAGGAACTGACCACCGAACTGGGACATCAATGCAAAATCATCGGAGACGATATTTTTGTCACCAACCGCAAGCGGCTGGAGCGGGGCATTAAGGAAAATGTCGCCAATTCCATCCTCATTAAACTCAACCAAATTGGAACTTTAACCGAGACCGTCGAAACAGTGCTTCAGGCTCAAAAGGCGGGATATTCCTGCGTCATTTCCCACCGTTCCGGCGAGACCGAAGATTCCTATATCGCCGATTTGGCGGTGGCCTTAAACGCCGGCGCAATTAAATCCGGGGCCCCTTGCCGCTCAGAGCGCCTGGCTAAATATAATCAGCTAATTCGCATTGAAGAAGAGTTGGGCAACCAAGCGCTCTACGCGAGTTTGACTCCATTTAGAATGAAGGCCGCGGCATAGTTTAAGTTCGCTTATAAACTCCAAGCCCTATTTTTTAGGATTCTATGCTTCATAACCCAAGAAAATCGAATTCCCATAAGCTCTGGAAAAAATGGGCATGGGTATTACTTCTCCTGGCGGTTTTTTTCGCGAACCGCGGTTTTCGCCTTTTAATCAGGAATTGGCTGGCGCTCCACAGAATCAACTCCCAGAAAGGGTTCTTATCAAAAAAGATACAGGAAGAGAGCGTGGAACTCAAACAACTCTCTGATCCCGCGGTTTTGGAGCTTAAAGCCCGAAAGGAACTCGACTTTATTAAAAAAGGGGAAATCGAATATCGTTTTACCCCACCCCATAAATCCTAAAATAACCTTATGATCGAGCCTAAGCGAGGCCGCTCTCTTAAACAGAATTTGGAAGCGGCATTTCCTCATTTAAATTCGGTCAGAAATGGTTGGCTCCAGATTCCGTACGAAAGGAAACCATGCACCCCATTCTCTTGTCATTAGGCCGCTTTCGGATTTACAGCTATGGAGTTTTAATCGCCCTCGGCGGGGTTTTCTCGACTATTTTCTGGCTAAAACATTGGAAGCCCATGGGTCTCAAAAAAGAGGACGATGTCTGGCTTTTGGTCAACACCCTGATTCTCTCCGGCTTTCTTGGAGGGCGCATTCTCTACGTGTTCCAATATGACCCCTGGTTTGGCCGCGCGTTTTGGGGCGATCTTTTTTCGCTGAACCGCGGGTTTTGCGTGATGGGGGCCATTCTCAGCGTCATTTTGGGAATTTATCTTTACGCCCGTTTTCTCAAACTTCAATTTTTAAGGACTCTCGATTACGTCTGCCAAGCCGCTCCTCTTTGGCATTTTTTTGGACGGCTCGGATGCTTTTCCGCCGGATGCTGCTACGGCATCCCAACCTCAAAACCCTGGGGCGTCAAATTTACCAATCCCCAATCCCTGGTCGAGCCCGATTTTTTGGGAATTCCCATCCATCCAACCCAGCTTTATGAGGCCTTCGGGGAACTCGGCATCTTTTTCATCCTTTATTATTTTTTCCTGAGACGCCTGGAAACGGGGAAAATAAAGCCCGGAGTTCTCAGCG
The DNA here is from genome assembly GCA_021822495.1 of bacterium. Classification (GTDB taxonomy): domain Bacteria; phylum Elusimicrobiota; class Elusimicrobia; order UBA1565; family UBA9628; genus JAKAQV01. The sequence goes on from JAKAQO010000001.1 coordinate 603,349, forward strand.
CGGCCTATATCGGCGGATATGGAGTTTTAAGATACATTCTTGAATTTTACCGCGGCGACGCCCTTTGGATGCAAAGTTTGCCCATGACCCAGGTCCAGGCATTTTGTCTTTTGCAGATTTGTATCGCTGGAATTATTTTATGGAGGGTTCGTCATGCATCCCATTCTTCTTAATCTTGGCTTTATCAAAATCCCCACCTACGGAGTCTTGGTCGCTTTGGCTTATATTTCTGCGGTGTTTTGGGTTAAGCGCAAGATTTCCATGATGCCCGGCATGACCGAGGACAAATTCTGGACTCTCATCTACGGAATTTTCTTTGGCGCGATTTTGGGCGGAAAAATTCTTTTTATTATGGTTGAATGGAACGCGTTTAGATCCGGAGAACTGAGCTTTTTTCGCGATTTCCGCTACGGTTTTGTTTTCTATGGCGGCTTTATCGGCGGCATCGCGGCCGCCATGTTCTTTCTTAGGCGCCTTAAGATTCCATTTTTACCCTCGGCCGATTATTTCGCCTCCGCCCTGCCCTTGGGTCAGGCCATTGGCCGCTGGGGGTGTTTGGCCGCCGGATGCTGCTACGGAAAGCCGACTCAACTTCCCTGGGGAGTGCGTTTGGGTGGGAGCCCGGAAAGCGTGACCCCGCCTGACCTTTGGGGAATCCCGCTTCATCCAACCCAGCTCTATGAATCTGCGGCGGATTTTTCTATTTTCCTTTTCATCTCCTTTTGGCTGATTCCGCGCATCGAGAAAAAAGAAATCAAGGCCGGAACCGCTTTTTGGACTTACATGCTGACCTATGCTTTCGCGAGATTTCTCATTGAATTTGTCCGCGGGGATGACCGCGGCTGGTCTTTTATGTCCCTATGGGTGTCCCAGTGGGTCGCCTTGGGATGCTTTTTAGCCGCCCTCATCGCGCTCTATAGAAACGGAATAAAAACTCAAAATGTCTAAAGAGAAGACCTTCTCTTTTCACTGCGAAACCCCGGGGCTCCGCCTCGATCGTTTTCTCGCGGCGCGAATGCCCGATTACTCGCGGACCATCCTTCAGAATTTCATTGAAGATGGGCGTGTCTTGGTTGACGGCCGCGCGCAAGCGTCCAATTTCAGGCTTAAAGGCGAAGAAAAAATCGAAGTCTCTCTTATCCGTAATCTTCAGGACGCGGCTTTTGCCGAGGATTGGATTATTCACGAGGACAAAGACTTGATTGTCATCAATAAGCCCGCCGGAATCATCATCCACCCGCTCAATAATTCCTGGCTGGGCAACCCGGAAACCATTCTGTCCGAAAAGGAACCCTCCATCGCAGGAATTTTTTACCAATTAAGGCCTGAAATCGCCAAGGCAGGCGTCGAACGGCTTGGAATCGTCCATCGTCTTGACCGCCAAACCAGCGGGGTTCTTTTGCTGGCCAAAAATGAAGATGCTGAAAAAAATTTGCGAAGACAATTTAGGGAACGTCTTCTGCATAAGACCTATCGCGCGATTGTGCGGGGAAATCCCAAGGAAAAACGCCTGCGCGTCACCGCCCCCATTGGACATGCCGGAATGTCCAGAAATTTTGTCGCCACTCCCTTTGGAAAACCCGCCGAGACAGGATTTAAAATTCTCAAAGTCGCGCCTTGGGCGGCATTAGTGGAAGCTCATCCCCTGACGGGCCGGACCCATCAAATTCGCGCGCACTTAAGTTTTGCCGGACACCCAGTCGCGGGCGATTTTCTCTTTGACAAGGAAAATCTTTCGCCCATTCCCCCAAGGCTCATGCTCCACGCCTTTGAAATCACGCTCTCTCATCCGCGGACCAAAAAAGAAGTTTCTTTTCGCGCGCCCACTCCCAAGGACTTTAATGATTTCTGGAAGGAGTGCTTAAAATCCTTTAAGCCCATTAAAGGGTAGACCAAGATTTTTATTTTGCATGAGTCCTTGCGCTTTGCCCAAATTGCTGGCGCATCTACTATTCTCGCCGCAGTGATATGGCAAACTCAATCCATGACCAAGGCCTTGGTTCAAAAACCTGATCAGTAAAGGTATTCATGACTATCAGATTGAAAATTAAGGGGAGCTCCATCAAGAACATTTCTCAACAACAGTTTTACCAATGGTTTAGAGTGAGATATAAGAAGAAAATAATCGCAACAGAACAACTTCCAGAGGCCTTTATCAAACGTTCCATTGCCTATTCAAAAAAACAAGAAAGGAAATTTGAACAAATATCTGAGATAAAGAAAAAAATCCCAGCTGGTTTGATAATACCTGCCTATATCGCCCATATAAGCGAAACTGTGGGTTATGGCCTTTTTGCCTACCAAAATATTGCCAATGGAGAAATAATCGGCGAATATACTGGAACCCTGTCGCGGGACTGGATAAAGAATTCCATAAAGCCAAACGATTTTAAGCCGTATCTACTCAAATATCCATTCAACTCGCCTTTTGCCATTGACGCTCAAGACGAGGGAAACGAATTGAGATTTATCAATCATTCTTCTAAAAATGCCAATACCAATCGCCTATACATTTTTAACGGCGACCTCTTGCATATCCTTTTCGCAGCTACTCGCCCCATTACACGGCATCAACAAATACTCATTGATTACGGAGAAAAATACTGGAAATTTAATAGGCCCAAACTATTGCGTTGATGGAGAAATTTCATCTCGCTTAAATCACGACAATAACACCCCTTATTACATGACATTTCTAAAAGTCCTTGACACAGCCCATCAACCCCATTGACAAAGTTTGTTCGGGGGATTATATATAGAAGTAATGAGAACTATTTCTATTTTTTTCGCGGCGGCTTTTCTATCTTCCCCTCTCTTTGCGGCAAAACAATGTCCTTCTCAAATGTCGGAAATTAATTCAAAAAATTTAGTTCGACTTTGCCTTAAAACTCGCCCCCAGCTTGAAGAATGGCGGAACTGGCTGGTGGAAGAAAAAGTTTCCGAGGGCTCTCCAGTCTTTAGAATTTCCAAGCGCTCCGGCCAACAAACCCTCATCGCTGTGTTGCCAAAAACGCTTGGCGTTTCCGGGCAGGACTTTACCGCACCCGCCAAGGATATTCAGGCCTTGGGAATTCAACTCCCCAAACAGACAGGACTCTTAAGCTCCGTCTCGAAAAAAAACGGCCTCAAACTGAAACTTGAGAGTAGCGGAAATTCCCGCCAAGAGGCTTTGAGAAAAACCCTTGATAGCTGGAAACTTCTGGGTCTTATGGCCAAAAGCGAACAACGCCGCTTATCTCAAGATTCTTCTAATAACAAAGAATCCAAAGACTCTGAGAGGCAGTTCAAGCGTTTGGTGAGAGTCAACCGTTTCCTGGAAGCCCTGGATGCGGTGCAACAAAGATTGGCCGCTGAAAACAAAAAATCTACCCATGCCTTAACGAAAAGTTATACTCCCAAAACCATCCATAGCCCCTCTCTTTCCAGCTTAAAAAATGTCTGGCATTCAAACAAAGAAAATGAGTCCGTACATTCGCCTGATGATTTGATCGCCCAAAAAAGACCCTCCGCCTCAAAACCCGTTTCTCCAACGGGCAATATCCAATTACAAAATCTTGACCCAGATCGAAGCGTCTCAAACATCCCTTCTCCCGGGCTGAAAAAACGTCAGCTTCAAATGGAAAAAGCTGTCAGAAAAGCGTTTTTTGGAACTCCCCACTGGGATAAAGCTAAAGAGCTTTTGAGTCAAGCCATGGACGCAAACGAAGAAGCCCTTTCCCGCGTTAGTCAAAAGTTGGCCTCCCTTTGGGATCGTGTTTGGTATGGGAAGGGACCTAATCCGTTTAAAAATTGGGCCAACTGCGTTTCCAATTCTTCCTCTTGCCGCTAAAAACCGACTAGCGGCGAAAAAGAGCTCGGCGCGAACGCGCGATGGGACGGCGGCGAAAATTAATTCCGGAAAAAGTTTTGGGTTTGGGCGGTTCAAGATTGGGTTTGATCGCATAAGCGAAAGTTGGAAGCATCGCCCGCGGAAAAACGACTCCCGTAAAACGCTCAATTCCCGCGATCAAAGGCTCTTCTTCCCGATCGCAAAACGTAATCGCATCCCCCACTCCATAAGCGCGGCCGGTGCGGCCTACCCGGTGAATATAATCTTCTGGGTTTTGCGGCACGTCAAAATTAATGACATGGCTAATCTCGCGAACGTCAATGCCACGCGCGGCGATGTCGGTCGCGACTAAAATTTGAGTGCGGCCGGTTCGGAAATTATCCATCGCGTTCATCCGCTGGCCTTGGGTTCGTCCGGCATGGAGAATGCCGACGGAAAACCCTTGATCTGAAAGCCTGTTTTTAAGCCGATCGGCGCGATTTTTAGTCCGGGTAAAGACAAGAACCGAGCGCATCTCGGTCGCCTTTAAAAGCTCCACCAACAAATCCGTCTTCTGGGCTTGACTAATGGGATAAACGACTTGGCTAATGCCTTCCGCAGTCTCGGTTGGGCGGGAAACTTCCACTCTTTCAGGATTTTTCAAGGCAAACGCGGCGATTTCCTCCACTTTTTTGACCAAGGTGGCGGAAAAAAGCATGGTTTGCCTCTCGCGCGGAAGCCGGGAGATGATGGCGCGGATATCGGGTAAAAACCCCATGTCGAGCATTCGGTCTGCTTCATCCAAGACCAAATATTTAATGAAATCCATTTTGAAGCGTCCGCTTTTAAGATGATCCAAAAGCCGCCCGGGAGTCGCGACAATGACGGAAACCCCGCCGGACATGAATTTTCTTTGGCGATCATACCCCACGCCCCCAATGACGGAAGCGACTTTAAGCGGAGTGAATTTTCCGCAATCCTTGAAACAATTCTCGACTTGCGCCGCAAGTTCCCGAGTTGGAACAATCACCAGCGCCCGAAGCCCGTGACCGGGTTTTGTCATCAAGTGATGAAGAATCGGCAAAACAAAGGACGCGGTCTTTCCGCTTCCGGTTTGAGCGCAACCGAGAATATCGGAGCCTTTCAAGGCGACGGGAATGGATTGAGATTGAATAGGGGTCGGCTCTAGCCAGTTGAGGGCTTTAGTCGCCCGCTCTAAATCAGGATGAAGACCTAAATCGGAGAAGATCATGAGTTAGTGTATCATTTATATCTCTCCTCCAAGGTTTCTATCTTGGGCCCAGAGCCTCTGGGCCTTTTGGTCCTTGACGTTTAAAGCTTTTAAAATTACACTTCTTTTATGGACCCTAAGAAAATTTTTCCGGCTTTAACCCTCGCTTTAACGGCCATGACCGTTCCGGCGCATCTTCGAGCCGGGTGTTGGAAATATCGCGTTGACCATATTTTCCCCTGCGCCATTTCCATTGTTCCAGCGCAAGTGAAGGGCGCAGATGCGGAAGATTGTCCCGCCAAAAGCGAACTTGAACCCAAATTTCCACAATATACCTGCGACTATATTGGCGTGGACGGCGAGGATTATTCCGCGGCCATCGAGGCTGAAAAGGAAGGGTTTAACAAATACGACTTACAGTCTTTCGGCGTCAAAATCAACGATGAACCGCGCCCCATCTCTCAAAACGTACGCATGTTCAACGATTACAAACTCTCCGATCAAGAAGACGTTGTCCGTTTTAGTCAGAAGGCTTACGCGGATTATCTCAAAGCTCTTTCCAATTTTTTAAAGCGCACCAACCCTGACGATATTAAAAATGATTATCCCGTCAAAATGCGGCTTGCGATGGCCACCCGCTATAAGGGATATGCTTATTCCCAATTTAAACTCTCCCACGTTTTGCGTCCATTTCTTGGAAAGGAAATTGTCGCTCAATATCTTTCAAACGCGAAAAAAGGCGTCCGGCAAAACGACTGGCATTGGAAGCCTTATTTAGAGCCCATTCAAAAACGCGAAGAGGCTCTCCAAGAGATTGAGGATCAAGCGACGCAAGCCTACTTAAGGCAAAAGCGCTCGGAGATCATCAAGGAATTAGGAACAAAATACGGCGCGAAATTTAAGGCCGACTACGCCGCATCTGAAGACGCCGTTAACGCGCGATATTCTCACGGGGAAACAGTAAAGCCCTTAACCTTGACAAAACCCATCCGTAACGCCGTCAAAGCGCCTCCGTCTCCGGCTTTTCTGCCCAACAACCCCCATGAAATTGCCCAGCGCAACTATTTTAGCCGCAACTATTTCTTCAACCTTCATGCTCCAAAAGGAGAAAAATTAAATTTTGGATATCTGCGCCTAGGCATTAAGCGCGTATCGGAGGAGGCCCAGGTCGCGATTTGGCACGCTCTTGGCCTGACTCAAACCGTCGGAAATCCCGAACAAAAGGTTCCCTTGGTTTTTCAACAATCAAACGGCACTTGCGGAATCGCGGCCTTGACTCAATATATGCAGGCCCACGGCCAAAAAGTAACGGTCCAGGAGCTCTCAAAAATTTCCAGGGACAGAGGCATCTCTGACTTCACTGGAAATAATCCAAGTGATTGGGGCGGAACCAACTCCGGCGGGGAAGGCTTGGCCGCTCAACCTTACGGTTACCATCCGGATGATTCGTTTTGGATCACTTTTCCGCCAGGAAAAAAAATTAATAAGAATGACCCTAATTACGACGCTTATCTCAAGCGCTATCAAAGCCAGGACCAAAAGCGGCTTGAAGACGCGATACGTTCGCGAAAAGGCGCTATCGTCAGCGTTGCCAGTAATGTCCTCTGGGGTCCTCCCGCAAGCCCGTGGACCGCTCAGGCGGATCATTATATTTATGTCACCGGCGAAGAAAGAAACGCTTCCAATCATAAAATTGTCGGCTATTATATCAACGATAGCGGCGTTGGAGAAGGCGGCCGCTTCGTTGACGCGAAGACTTTCTTGCGCGCCTGGATTTACGGCGGCGATGAAATCGCGACGATTAGCCCTATTCCGGGGCTGGCTCAACAATAAGTCTGTTTTATAATCGGCAGGCTTTGTGAACGGCGTTCAAGGCCGCTTCGCCCTCGAAACGAGGAACAGAGATGGATAAGCGGCGAAAACCCGGGCGAAGGGAGATAATCTTAATTTTCTTTTTCTTGAGTTCGAGGAGGATGTTTTCTTTTATTTCCGGGCTTAGATGCGCGCAAGGCCCCACGGCGGAAATAAGGGTCTGATTTTCTTTTTTCTCAAAAGCTAAAGCCGTCACGGGAAATTGTTTTTTTTCTTGAGGATGCGGCTCAATTAAGGTTCCAGAACCCCCATGAAAGGCCGAACGCAAATAAATGGGAACCTCGTCTTTTTTGGCAATTTCAAGCGAGCGAAGCTGCATGACTTGGGCCCCATGGCGGGAAAGCTCAATCATGTCCAAAAGAGAAATTGTTTTGAGAATCCGCGCCTTAGAGACGATGCGGGGGTCTGCCGTATAAATTCCGCGAACATCGCTAAAAATCATGCAGGAAGAAGCCTTGAGTTTTGCGGCTAAAACCGTCCCCGTCAAATCCGATCCCCCGCGTCCCAAGCTCACCACATCCCCCGCCGCGTCCATTCCTTGAAAGCCGGCGACAACCACAATTTTTCCCGCTCTTAACTCTCTCAAAATACGTTGCGGAGAAACTCGTGAAATGTCCGCATTTCCATAAGGCCCTTTGGCCTCAATGCCCGCTTGCGCGGCGCTTAAGGAAATAGCCGAACTTCCTTTTTTATGGCAAGCCATCGCAAACAAAGACACTCCGACAATTTCACCAGTCGTGATTAATTGATCTTTTTCCCTGGGAGAAGCATTGGCGTCTATTTTGGAAGAAAGAATCAAGAGTTCATCGGTCATTTCTCCCGGGGCGGAGACCACCACCACTACCTTTTTCCCGCGCTTTTTTTCAAGGATAGCGCGGCAAGCCGCGCGCTCAATTTTTTCCGGATCGGCGACCGAAGTGCCGCCGAATTTCATCACGGTGATATTCATGGAGCGAAGGAAAGACTTTGCATTTTTTTAAGGAAAACTTTCGCGACTGTTTTGCGAACTTGTTCCATTGAAAGGGGCTCTCGCGCCAAATTCCAAATATTGGAAAGAGTTTCCGGCTCAAGTTTGCAGGGATAAATAGCCGAAAAGGCTTTTAGATCGCAAGAGACGTTTAGCGAAAACCCGTGATAGGAAATTCCCTGTTTAACCGCAATGCCGATGGAAGCTACTTTTTTATTTTGACACCAAACCCCAGTCAGGCCTTTAACCGTTTCCCCTTTAAGACCAAAATTTTCCAGAGACTCAATTAAGATTTCTTCCAAAAGACGCAAATAATCTCGAACCTTGAGGCCTCGTTCCGATAAATCAAGAATCGGATATCCCACGAGTTGCCCCGGACCGTGATAGGTCCAATCTCCTCCGCGCTCGATGAGATAAGCCGGATGGGGCAAAAAAGGAGGTTTCGGAGTTTTGGATGAAATTCCGCGCGTATAAACCGGCGGATGCTCTAAAAGAAGAAGGGTATCCTCAACCACGCCTTCTTTTCTTTTCTGAACTAATTCGCGCTGAAACTGCCAGGCTTTTTCATAATCCAAAGGCCCAAGAAAGCGAACATCCAAGGGGACTGTCCCTTGTGAACTATCCCCTTGGACCTTTGATAAAGCGAGTAAGTCCACTGAATATCAGGCGGTTTTGGCCAGAATGTGAATGGCTTCGCCCAAGGCCGCTTCCGCCGCTTCCTGAAACGCTTCGGACAAAGTCGGATGGGGGTGGATGGTTCCCGCGACATCTTCAATGGTCGCCCCCATCTTAATGGCCAAGGACGCTTCGCCAATAAGCTCCGAAGCGTGAGGACCTACAAAACCCGCTCCTAAAATCCGGTGATCGGATTTATCCGCAATCACTTTTACAAAACCCTCTGCCTGGCGAACGGCCTGCGCTCTTCCCGAAGCGGTAAAAGGAAACCTTCCAACCAAGATCGGAATATTTTTAGCTTTAAGCTCGGCTTCAGTTTCGCCGACGTAAGACACCTCGGGATCGGTAAAGACGGCCCACGGAACAGCCCCGCGGGATTCAGATGAAAGACCCGCGATATTGAAAGCCGCTAAAATCGCCTCGCGGGAAGCCTTGTGCGCCAAATACGGCGCGCCTACCACATCTCCCGCCGCGTAAATGTGGGGAACGTTCGTTCTAAAACGCTCATCCACGCGAATATGTCCCTTCGCGTCAGTTTCAACGCCGCAGACCTCAAGGCCCAGGCCCTTGGTAACAGGCGCGCGGCCCACGGTCACCAAAACTTTTTCGGCTTCAATCGTTTTAAGGCCATCTCGGGTTTCAATTTCAATCCTAAGAGTTTCGCCCATATCTTGATAGGATTTGGCCTTCGCTTGAAGAATCACATCCACGCCCAGTTTCTGAAGTTTGCGGGAAACTGGAGTCACAAAATCAGGATCAATGCCAGGCAGAATCTGAGGCATGAACTCAACCACGGTCACCTTTGTCCCGAGTTTCGCGAAAACCGTCCCGAGTTCTAAGCCGATAACTCCAGCCCCGATCACCAAAAGACTTTTGGGAGCCGTAGTCAAATCCAGGGCTTCTTTAGAGCTGATGATTTTATTTCCGTCAAATGGAAAGTTGGGAAGTGAAATAGGCCTTGTCCCAGTGGTAATCAAGGCATGCTGAAAATGCACGTTTTCTTCTCCAGAAGCGGTTTTGACCGCAGCCGAATGTTCTCCCGTAAAAACGACTTCCCCTGTCATTAAAGTCGCCCCACGACCCTTGGTTAGGGAAGCGACCCCCCGGTTGAGCCCGCCCACTAATTGGCCTTTCCAGGTTTGGACTTTTCCCCAATCCAAGGAAATTTCTCCGGCGTTAAGCCCGACGGAAGCGGAGTTTTTAGCTTCGTAAAATTGACTCGCGGAATAAATGAGGGCTTTTGAAGGAATACACCCGTAATTAAGACATTCACCGCCCAGATTTTTATCTTTATCGACCAAGAGGACCTTTTTCCCAAGTTGCCCGAGTTTAATAGTCCCGACATAGCCTCCGGGGCCGGCGCCGACAACTAAAACTTCCGTTTCAATGGGCATAAAGGGTCTCCGTTAGATCAGGGTTCTCGGATTTTCCAGATGCTTGACGAAGGTGTTCATAAACATCGCCGCCTGAGCGCCGTCTGTAATGCGGTGATCGAAAGAGAGAATAAAATTGGCCATCTTTCTGATTTCAACCTTGCCGTCCCGAACCATGGGGCGATCTTGAATTTTCATCACTCCTAAAATTGCGACTTCTGGAAAATTGATGATGGGAGTCGCGAAAAGCCCTCCCAAGGGCCCGATATTGGTAATCGTAAAGGTTCCCCCTTGCATTTCGGAAACCTCTAGGCGACTGGCGCGCGCTTTCTCGGCTAAGCGCTCAATTTCCGCGGCCAGGCCCCAGACATCCATATTGCCCGCGCCTTTAACGACCGGGACCACAAGCCCCTGATCGGCGGAGACGGCAATGCCGATATTATAGGAGCGTTTTTCAATAATCACGCCCTCAGTTTCGTTTAAAGTCGCGTTAAACATGGGAAATTCCGGAAACGTTTTGACCAAGGCCTTAATGATAAACGGAAGGTAGGTTAGTTTAATCGTTCGTTGCTCGGCTTCTTTTTTCATTTCTTCCCGCAATTGAACCAAGGCGGTCAAATCCGCTTCTTCCATATGGGCCACATGGGGGATTTTTCTCCAGCTCTCGGACATTTTATCCGCGATTTTTCTTCGGATACCGGTAAAGGGAATTTTAATATCGGAAGAAGAAGCCGGAACCGAAGAAGCGGCTTTAGGGGTTCCGCCAACTGCGCTCCGAACATCAATTTCGGTCACCCGTCCGCCCGGGCCAGTTCCTTTAATAGCCGCAATATCCACGCCTAAATCCTTGGCGAGTTTGCGAACCGCCGGAGTCGCGCTCACTGAAGAAGACGCCGGTTTTTCCGCGACCGCAACAGAACTCTTGATCTCAGTTGAAGCTGAAGCCGCCACGGAATGAGCAGACAGTGTTCCGCCCCCCACGCCTTCAATATCAAAAATGACCAAGGGAGCGTGAACCTGGACCTTTTCGCCGGGCTTGGCCATGAGTTTTGTCACCTTGCCGGTTTTGGGACTGGGGATTTCAACTTCCGCTTTATCCGTCAAAACGTTACAGAGAGGCTCGTTTTCCTTAACAGACTGTCCTTCTTGAACATGCCATTTAACGACTTCTCCTTCGGTCAAACCTTCTCCGATGTCCGGCAATTTAAATTCGTAATTCATAACATCCTCCACTCAAAAATTCTCTTACAAATTGATTCTATCAATTGTCCAACCCCTCCTCAAAATCAGATCAGCGGTTGACGGCTTGCATAGCCTGAGCCGCATAGCGCGGGCCGGATGTCGCCCCTTTGGGGATGAGCTGGTCAATCTCTTTGAGCTCCTGATCAGTCAAAGAAATTTTAAGAGCTCCGATATTCTCTTCCAAACGCGCAATGCTCCGAACCCCAAAAATAGGAACAATGTCTTCGCCTTGGGCGCGCACCCAGGCCAAGGCAACCTGAGCTAAAGTGGCCTTTTTCTTTTGAGCCAAGGCCTCGATATGTTTCACTAAATCAAGATTCTTATAAAAATTCTCTCCTTGGAACCGCGGATGATTTCTCCGGTAATCGTCTTGAGCGAAATCTTCCGGCGATTTGAAACGTCCGGTTAAAAAACCGCGACCGAGAGGGCTGTAAGCCACAAAACCAATTCCAAGTTCCCGGACCGTGCTTAAAATTTCATCTTCTGGATCTCGCGTCCACAGGGAATATTCCGATTGAAGGGCGCTGATTGGATGGGTATGATGGGCCCGCCGAATGGTTTTGGCCGCGGCTTCGGAAAGACCCAGATAGCGCACCTTCCCCGCGCGAACCAAATCCGCCATTGCCCCCACTGTTTCCTCAATAGGAACAGTCGGGTCAACTCGGTGTTGGTAATAAAGATCAATAGTTTCAACTCCCAGTCTTTGAAGCGAAGCGTCACAACATTTCTTGACGTATTCCGGCCGACCGTTGATCCCTAGAAATTTTCCATCCTCTGTTCTCTGATTTCCAAATTTTGTCGCTAAAACAACTTCTTGGCGGCGGCCTTTGATGGCTTTTCCCACCAAAATCTCATTTTTAAAAGGACCATACATATCGGCGGTATCAATAAAATTCATCCCTAAATCAAGAGCATGGCGAATAACCTGAATTGATTCTTTCTCATTGGCCGGGCCGTAGAAATCAGACATTCCCATACAACCGAGCCCCATTGCTGAAACTTTAAGCCCTATTTTCCCCAGTGAAACTTGATTCATAACTCCTCCATGCGTAAACTTTTTTAAAAGCCTGCTTCTATGACTATGATAAAATAGTTCATGCCTTTAATTCACCATCCTTCTTCCCCATTGACCTATTACGTGTTGGCTTCTTTGATTGGAGCGGGAGTCGGTTTTCTTTCCGGGCTCTTTGGAAAAGGCGGTAGCGCCATCACGACGCCTCTACTACGCGTTCTCCTCAATACTCCAAGGTTTTTTGCCCTGGCCTCGCCTTTACCGGCAACTCTGCCCACCACGGCTTCCGCTTCCTGGGCCTACCGGGGAAACGATCTTGTCGACTGGCATGCCGTCTCGGTCACCTGCCTTTGGGGAATTCCGGCAACGATTTTAGGATCTTTGGCCAGCAGTTGGGTGGGCGGTCATTTTTTAATGCTTTTAACCGCCGGTTTCATCTTATACTTAGGGGTTAATCTTTTGTGGCGAGGAGAGCATGAGAAGAAAAATGGCATTCAACAAACCGACCGCTCCCACCATAGAAAACTAGCCATCATCGCTTTGGGAGTAGGCTTTTTATCCGGGCTTCTGGCTAATGCGGGCGGCGTTCTTTACGGACCGCTGTTTATTAGCTGGATTGACATGCCGACGAAAAAAGCCCTGGCGACTTCTTTAATCGTTTCTTGTTTTTTAGCGATTCCCGGAACCATCGCTCATTGGTATCTCGGGCATATTGACTGGGCCCTTGTCCTTGCCCTCTCTATCGCGACGATTCCGATGTCGTATCTCGGGGCTCGATACGCGCTCAAAATGAAAAGCGAGTCTCTTCTTAAACTCTACGGAAGCGCCTTAACTCTCTTCGGCCTTTACGACCTCATCCACACGCTCAGGCATTAGAAACGGCAATTCGTTCAAACCCTGCGTAGGGAACCAAGGGCTTGGGAATAGCAACGGAGCCGTCTTTTTCTTGGAAGTTTTCCAGGATCGCGGCGAAAAGGCGGCCAATAGCCACTCCGCTTCCATTGAGAGTATGAACAAACTCTGGAGAAGCTTTGGGGGTTCTTCTCAAACGCGCGTTCATCCGGCGAGCTTGAAAATCCCCGCAATCAGAACAAGAGGAGATTTCCCGATATTTTTGCTCGGAAGGCATCCAAACTTCCAAATCATAGGTTTTTCTGGAAGCAAACCCTAAATCTCCGGTGCAAAGTTCGATAATCCGGTAGGGAATTTCAAGCGTCTTAAGAATTCGTTCCGCATCCTCGGTCAATGATTCCAAAGCCGACAATGAATCCTCAGGCCTGGTAATCCAAACCAGTTCCACCTTGTCAAATTGATGATTGCGAATCAAACCGCGCACATCTTTTCCATAAGAACCCGCCTCTTGCCTGAAACAGGGGGTATAGGCCGTCATTTTGATGGGAAGCGATTCTAGCGGCAAAATTTCATCACGCACAAGATTGGTCAAGGGCACTTCCGCGGTCGGAATTAAATACATATCCCCGGCGGCTTGAGAATTTTCCTTTCCTGGATTTTCCAGGTGATAAAGGTCTTCCTTAAATTTTGGAAGTTGTCCCGTACCTTCTAAGATTTCAGGCTTCACCAAATAGGGCGGCCAAATTTCCTCATATCCCGCGCTTCTGTGAAGGTCCAAACTCCAACGCACCAGGGCGCTCATGAGACGCGCGCCCGGACCTCTCCAAAGAGAAAACCGCGATCCCGAGAGTTTAGCTGCCGCGGCAAAATCCAGAATCTTGAGGCGCTCTCCGATTGTTTGATGGTCAAGCGGCTTAAAATCAAAGGGGATGGGTTTCAGTCCAAAACGCACCGGACGATTATCCTCCTCGTTTCTCCCAAGAGGGACGCTCTCATGAGGCAAATTTGGCAAACTCAAAAGCGTTTCTTTAAGAGGAGAACTCAAAGCCGCCAAGGATTTTTCTTTTTCTTCCATTGTGGATTTAAGAAGCCCCACTTCTTCAAGCAACTTTTGCGCTTCCTCCGCCGCTCCGGCAGCCTTTGCTTTTCCCACGGATTGGGACAAGGCGTTTCTCTTCGAACGCAGGGCTTCCACTTCCTGTAGTAGCGTTCGATGCTCAGCCTCAATTTTAATCGCCGCTTCCAAACTAGAAACATAACGTTCATTGCGGGAACGAAGAGAAGACGCCACTTTCTCGGGAGTTTTTCTCAAAAGCGAAGAATCAATCATTTCTTTGTCTCCAATCCAAAACGGGTTAAGACGACGTTTAAAATAGATTCCGTCGTTTTAAGAGCTGAATCCTCTCCTTGTCTAGGCTCAATCATCACTTCTATTTTGATTTTTTCTGGATTCCAGCCTTCCAAGGCAAGACCCCTAAAATAATCTTTAACAGAGTCGGTCACGTCAAAAACAACCGGCAAACTTTGACCAGATTTTAAAATTGGAACTCGCCTTTCATCCACCGCAAAGGGAATTGTCCAACCATGGTATTTTTGAGGATCAGCCTCTGAATAAATGTCCGCTGAAAGCGCGTAGCGTAAGAGAATTCCTTCTCGATTCTCCCCATGATTAATAATCATAACAACCGCCTTGAGACGCCCTTTAAAAGACCCCTTTAGGGGCAAGGGAATGGCCGTAATCGCAGACAGCGGCCGCGTATTTTGTTTATTGAGAAGTTGCCAGCTCCAAGGCCCAAAGGAAATGGAGGCAAAAGCCGGACTTGAGAACATCCCCAAGACCGCGACCAATATCGCGGTCTTGGGGCTTCGCTTAATCATTCCGCCGGCGCCTCGGAAACCTCAACCGGTTCAGAAGCAAGTGGAGAAACGCGAGCAATTCCGTCTCCCTCATCCATTCGCACGAGCCTAACGCCCTGCGTATTTCGGGAAATAACCTTGATATCCCTGCATCTCAAACGAATCATCTTTCCTTTTTCGGTCATAACCATCAGATCATCTTCATCAGTGACCAGTTTAACGCCGACAACCATGCCGTTTCTGTCGGTTGCCTTAATCGTGATAACCCCCGATCCTCCGCGGTGCTGGCCCCGGTATTCGGAAAGGTCCGTTCTCTTTCCAAAGCCATTTTCACAGACCGTCAGCAAGGTTTTTTTACTGTCCGCCGGAAAGGCTTCCATACCGATGACTTGATCGCCCTTGTCCAACCTGATTCCGCGCACGCCCATCGCGGTTCTTCCCATCGCGCGAACATCTGATTCCGAGAAGCGAATCGCCATCCCGGATTTTGTAGCGATTAAAAGCCCGTCTGAGCCGCTGGTGTGTTGAACCTCAACTAAAACATCGCCCTCATCCAAAGACAAGGCGATAAGACCGCTTCGGCGGATATGCTCAAATTCCGAGAGCGGAGTTTTTTTGATCGTCCCGTTTCGGGTACACATCACCAAGAAACTTTCTTTTCCTTTTTTCTCTTCAAAGGAACGAATCGCAATCGAGGAAGTGATTTTTTCCTCGCCGGTTAAGGCTAACAGATTGACGACAGCCTTTCCGCGGGAAGCTCTTCCGCCTTCCGGAACCTCAAAAGCCCTTAAGGCGAAAGCTCGGCCCCGATTCGTGAAGAAAAGAAGGGTCGCATGAGTATCGGTGATGAAGAAATGCTCGATAAAATCTTCTTCCTTGACATCCGCGCCGGTCACCCCTTTCCCGCCGCGTCCCTGCGCTTGATAGGTCGTGACGGGAATTCGCTTGATGTATCCGGAATTGGAAAGACTAATCACGACATCTTCTTTCGCGATTAAATCTTCTAACGACATTTCCGCCGCCTCGCTGGTAATTTGAGTCCTTCGATCTTGAGCGAAGGATTTTTTAACCTCTTCCAATTCCTTAACCACGATTCCCATTATCTTTTGAATATCGGCCAAAATCCCTTTAAGTTCCGCGATTCTCTTTTTAAGGGCGTCGTATTCCGATTCCAAATCGCCGACAGAAAGCTTCGTCAACTGGGACAAGCGCATATCCAAAATCGCCTGCGCTTGTATTTTGCTGAGCTCAAATTCCTCGATTAGTTTACCGCGGGCTTCTTCTGAATCCTTGGCTGCCCGGATAATTTTAATTACGCGATCGATATTTTTAACCGCGATGAGAAACCCTTCCAAAATATGGGCGCGGTCCAGTGCTTTTTTAAGCTGGAATTTCGTGCGCCGGGTAACGACTGTTTTCCGGTGTTGGATAAAGTGGCCGATAATTTCACGAACCGGCAGAATTCTCGGACGTCCATCCACCAGGGACAATAAAATAACGCCAAAAGAAGTTTCAAGAGCCGTGTGTTTAAAGAGTTGGTTTAAAACAACATTGGCGTTTCCGTCTCTTTTGACTTCAATAACAATCCGCATTCCGCTGCGATCCGATTCATCCCGAATGTCGGAGATATCAGGAATTTTTTTATCGCGGACAAGCGCCGCAATCGTTTCCAGCAAGGTCGCTTTGTTGACTTGATAGGGAAGTTCGGTTACGATAATCGCCTGGCGACCGCCCTTAATATCCTCAATATCGGTCTTTGCTTGAATTCGGACCGAACCCCGTCCGGTTTCAAAATAATCGCGAATACCGGCTCTGCCGCGAATGATTCCGCCGGTTGGAAAATCCGGGCCTTTTAAAATCTTGAAAAACTCCTTGGAATCAATTTGGGGATCCTTGATTAAGGCAATCGCCGCGTCGCAAACTTCCGTCAAATTGTGGGGCGGAATATTGGTCGCCATTCCCACCGCGATGCCGGAAGAGCCGTTGACCAGCAAATTGGGAGATTGACTTGGCAAAACCATGGGTTCAACGGTGTTCCCATCGAAATTAGGAGCGAAGTCAACTGTTTCTTCTTCAATATCCGCTAAAAGATTTTCTCCAAATTTCGAAAGACGGCACTCAGTATAACGATAAGCCGCCGCGGGATCTCCGTCTACGGAACCGAAATTTCCCTGGCCATCGACCAGGGGATGGAGAAGAGAAAAATCCTGTACCATACGGACCAAGGCGTCGTAAACCGCCATATCGCCGTGAGGGTGATATTTTTTCAAAACCTCGCCGACGACTCCAGCGCATTTGGAGTATTTTTTATTGGAGGCAAGTCCCTCCGAGTGCATCGCATACAAAATGCGGCGATGAACAGGTTTCAGACCGTCCCGGACATCCGGAAGGGCGCGTCCAACAATCACCGACATCGAATAATCAATGTAAGACGCCTTCATTTCCGCGCCGATATCTCGCGGTAAAATATTACCCGATGGTTCTTGGAACTTGGCTTCTTCCGCTTTGCTCATAAAGTTCTCCTTAGAAATTACTTGAGTCTAACCTATATTCAATCCATTACACATCTGAAATTTCATCACACGTCAAGATTCTTAACTTCCTTGGCATGCCGCTCGATAAAGGCGCGCCGGGGCTCGACTTTATCGCCCATCAAGGTTGTAAACGCCAGTTCCGCATCCGCAGGATCTTCCAAAACGACCTTTAAAAGCTTACGGCGCTTAGGGTCCATAGTGGTCTCCCACAACTGATCAGGGTTCATTTCTCCAAGACCTTTATAACGTTGAATTGTCGCGCCCGAGCGGCCCGCTTCCCGAACCGTTTCGATTAAATCCTTAAGGCTATAGCCTTCTTTTTCGCTCTTGTCGGTAACAGCTTTAAACAAGGGTTTGGTTTTTTCATCCCGCATCACGTCATACCAACGGATATCCAAGCCCAAGGATTTAAGTTGATCGGAAATCTTGGAAAGCCGGGCCATTTCCCAAAGCTCTTGCATATCCGGTTCAAGGGCTTCCTCGTCAATTTCCACGGCATTTGAAGCCTCTGGGCTGTTTTCAGCCGCCGGTTTTTCAGACTTTCTAAGCTCGATTAATTTTTCTCTTTCCTTGGCGACGAATTGGTCTCGGTATTCATGCCACTCCTTATCGTTATAGAAGAAAAGATAATTCCCCGCCGAAACTTCCACGCGGTAAAGCGGCAACTGGTTTTTATCATGGAAGGCGATAAAATCTTCCAAATAAAGGCTTTTTCGCTCCAAATGGCGCAACGCGCTTTCAAGATCAGCGATGGTTTTAACCAAATCTTTCAGCTCCGGTTTTTCCAATTTTTTAGATTTTCCATTGGCGGGATTGATCGCCGTAATTTCAACGGACCCCAAGCCTTCATTTAAAAGCCAGGCCTCCATTTTTTCTTCCGTCTCCACATACATCTCGTTTTTTCCTTTTTTAACTTTATACAAGGGCGGCTGGGCAATATAAATGTGGCCTTTTTCAATCAAAGATCGCATTTGGCGATAGAAGAAAGTCAGAATCAAGGTGCGGATATGCTGTCCGTCCACATCGGCGTCGGCCATGATAATGAGTTTGTGATAGCGTAATTTTTCAATTTTAAAACCCTCGTCTCCCTCGGAGCCAATTCCCGTGCCAATGGCCGCAATCAAGGTGCGCACTTCTTCATTTGAGAGAATTTTAACCAGCCGAGCCTTTTCAACGTTCAAAATTTTACCCTTAATCGGCAAAATCGCCTGAAAAACGCGATCCCGGCCTTGCTTGGCCGAACCGCCGGCGGAATCTCCCTCGACGATAAAAAGTTCGGACCTCTCCGGTTCCCGCTCCTGACAATCGGCCAATTTTCCAGGCAGGGAAGAACCGTCCAACACTCCTTTTCGACGCGTCAAATCGCGGGCTTTTTTGGCCGCTTCCCGGGCCTCGGCCGCGGCAATCGCTTTTTGAGAAATAGCCTTGGCTGTGGCTGGATTTTCCTCAAAGAAAATTCCAAGACTCTCTCCCACAATAGATTTAACAATGCCTTCCACTTCCTGGTTCCCTAGTTTGGTCTTGGTTTGACCCTCAAATTGCGGATTGGGAATTTTTATGGAAATTACAGCGCAGAGGCCTTCCCGAACATCGTCTCCGGTCACGGCGAAATTTTTACCCTTAAGCAAATCGTATTTTTTAATGTAATCATTGATGACACGGGTCAATGCCGAACGGAAACCCGCTAAATGCGTTCCGCCATCCGGAGTTTTAATATCGTTGACAAAACTGAAAACGTTTTCGGAATAATCCTCGTTGTATTGAATCGCAAAATCAACCACCGTATCTTCTTTGGTCTTTGAAGAAGAAATAGGTTCCACATGGAGGGGTTTTTTATTTGCGTTTAAAAACCGAACAAATTGCGAGATGCCGCCCTCATAATGAAAGGTATGTTTTTTATCATCATGCTCGTCGATAATAGTAATCTTAGCTCCGGCATTGAGAAACGCGATTTCACGTAGGCGATTAGAGAGAACATCGTAGGAAAATTTGATCTCGTTAAAAATATCGGCGTCGGGCTTAAACGTGACCCGGGTTCCATGATCCTGGGTTTTTCCAGTCGCCTCAACGGGCCCTTCCGGTTTTCCCCGCTTGTATGACTGCGTCCAAATTTTTCCTTCCCGGTAAACTTCAACTTTTAAATTTTCCGACAGCGCATTGACGACTGAAACCCCAACCCCATGAAGACCGCCGGAAACCTTATACGCCCCTTTGTCGAATTTTCCACCCGCGTGGAGAACGGTCAAAACGACTTCCAAGGCGGATTTTCCGCGGATATTGGCCGGAAGCTTGGGATCTTTCATGGGATCAACAGGAATACCTGATCCGTCGTCCAAAACAGTCACGGAATCGTCTTGATGTAAAATCACATCCACCGCAGTACAGCGCCCGGCTAAAATTTCATCAACTGAGTTGTCCACCACCTCGTAAACCAAATGATGAAGGCCAGCGGGGCCGGTCGAACCAATATACATGGCCGGCCTTTTTCGAACGGCTTCAAGCCCCTCAAGAACTTGAATTTTCGAAGCGTCGTAATTATCGTTTTTCATATCCGCTTCTTTTTCTTTAATCACCGAGGAATCCGCCATATTTTGTCTCCTTTTAACGTTTGCCACAAACTCGTAAAATAATATCCTTACCTGTTGATTGCTTCGCCCGACCGCTTAAAACTAGACGAAACCCCTTTAATCCAAGGTTTTTGAAAATACTTATTCAAACTTTCGACAATTTGACGGCTCCGAGTCTGAAGCTCCTGGGCGGCGGAAGAAGATGAAACCTGGATTAAAATTTTTCCCTTTTTAACCCCAGACAACTTCCAACAATTCACATACCCCCATTCCTTATCCCAAATTGAATTAAGAACCGCCATACGATCAAGACTAAGACCGGTTTTAAACTGAAAAGAGCGAACCAAATCTTTTCCAGTTGAAATCAAGCGGCTACCTCGACTCTCATAGGCATGATAATAAAGAAATAATCTTTCCCTTTTTCCGGTTCGATGCGAACTGGATTTGAAGGAGTCGTAAAACTCATTTTAACTGATTCAGAATCTATTCTTTTCAAGGCTTCAACCATAAACGCCGGATTAAAAGCGACGTCAAACTTATTTCCATTATATTTTATCGGGAGTTCATCGTCATATTCTGAATAAGGGCTGGCCGCCGAAATCTTCAAAGTCTCCGCGTTTAACGAATAAGACACGGTTCCTCCACGATCCCCCACGCACAGAGCTGCGCGTTTGGTGGAGGTCAACAAATCAGCCGTATTAGCTGTAATTGAAAAATCTATTTTTTCCGGTATCACTCTTTTATAATTAGGAAATGTTCCGCTGACTAAGCGAGATAAGAGAGTGGTTTGATTAAATTCAAACACAATTTGATTTTCCGTAATGGTAATTTTAATTTTTTTTGAGAGATCGGAATCTATTTTATGAAGAGAGGCGAGTCTTAAAAACTCGGCAAGGGTTTTATGGGGAATAATAGACTGAAAACTCGCTTCTTTAGGAAGAACCTCCTGAGAACTGATAGCGAGCCGCCGGCCATCGGTCGCAATCATATCCAATTTGCCTTTTTCAGCGCACCAAAAAACCCCGCTTAAAACATGATTAACTTCCGGCAGAGAAGTGGAAAATAAAGTTTTTGAAATCATATCCAGAATCGGCTGGGCTAAAACGCTAAAAGTTTTTTCTTTGTTAATTGTGGGAAAAACCGGATATTCGCTTTTAGGGTTGCCTGAAACCAGAAAATAAGACCTTCCGCATCGCAAAGAAAGTTTTCCGTTTGAGTCTATGCTTAAGGAAACATTTTGGCCTTCTGGAAAACTATGAAGCATTTCGGAAAACTTTTTTGCTGGAATAGCGATATTTCCCGGGCTTTCTATTTTAGCGCTCACATAATGTTTAACCCCTATTTCCAGATCAGTGGAAGTCAATTTTAAAAGAGAGTTTTCGGTCTCCAAAAGAAAATTCATGAGTATGGGAAGAGTGGTTCGGCTGGACAACCCCGCTTGAATGGTTTGGATTCCATCCACTAAATCATTTTTATTGCATATAACTTTCATATTCATATCCTTATTAATGGGTTAGTTTTTGTGGATAAGTTTGTTTAGGCACAAAAATCTCTTTTAAAATTAAATAAAAAATTCATATCACTTTTAACTTTTAAAAACGTAATTTTATCCACCGTATTCACAAAAATTTTTTATAAACAAAATTTTGAAAGGCTTAATGGGTTATCCCCTATATTTTTCACTCAAATTTTTTATCCTCAACCATCTTTATGTCGGATTGGAGTTTGTTTATCATTTCCAGGAAAAAAGGGTCTTCCTCCACTTTTTTCCGGATTTTGTCCCGCGCGTGCAAAACAGTGGTGTGGTCTTTTCCCCCAAAAACTCGCCCAATATCTTTAAGAGACATATCCGTCATCGCGCAACATAAATACATGGCGACTTGCCGGGGAATGGAGATAGAGGCGTAGCGTTGGCTTCCTTTTAAATCTTTAACATCCACAGAGTATTTATAAGCAACGACTCTTTGAATTGTTTCCGCTGATACGGATGTGGAATTTTCAGTGGCGATGGTATCTTTTAAAATTTCCTTAGCATAATCTATAGAAAGAGGGTTTCCTGTTGCAAGCGAAAAAGCCTTGAGACGAATGAGAGCTCCCTCTAACGCTCGGACGTTGGTTTTAATAGCGCTAGAGAGAAATAAAATCACGTCATCAGGGACAAAAAAGCCTTCAAGTTCAGCTTTTTTTCTCAAAATAGCGATGCGGGTTTCTATATCTGGAATTTTAATATCCGCGATCACTCCCCATTCAAGCCTTGAAATCAGGCGTTTTTCATAAGGGGTCATTTCCTTGGGAGATCGATCAGATGATATCACTAATTGCTTATGCGCGTTAAAAAGAGCGTTGAAGGTATGAAAAAATTCCTCTTCGCTTCTTTCCTTGGCGATTAAAAATTGAAGATCATCCATTAAAAGACAATCCAAGCTTCGGTATTTGTTACGGAAATTTTCGGTGGTATTGTGGCGAATACACTCCACATATTCATTGACGAATTGTTCGGAAGTTGTATAAAGAACCCGAGCCGAGGGATTTTCTTTTCTCAAGGCGTGTCCGATGGCGTGCATGAGATGGGTTTTTCCAAGACCAACCCCTCCATAAATAACAAAAGGGTTATATTGGATTCCGGGTTTTTTGACGATAGCTTCAGCGGTTGCGTGAGCAAAACGGTTAGATGCTCCAACAACAAAGGTTGAAAAAGTGTATTTTGGATTTAATTCGCTGGCTCTAAAATCATACTGAGGGCTCGGTTCCGAAATAGGATCGGTTTCAAGAACGCTATTTTTTATGTCCTTAGCCAAGTCATAATCATAGTCAATAGAAGACAAGGATTCTGAGTTTTTTTTGAAACAATCCAAGATTCTTTTCTGATAATTTTTTTTAATCCAATCAGAAAAATACTTATTGGGAACTTTTAAACGCAACACCCCATGATCTAAATTAATCAGTTCGATGGGTTGAAGCCAAAGGTCGGCTTGCTCATCGCCGATTTCACCGCGGAGTTCTTGAATGGTTTGAGACCATAAGGCGGTTAATTGTGAGTTATCCACAGGTTTTCCACCTATGTGAATTTAAAATAGAAATACCTAAATTATTATTTAAATGTAAACAATTTTTATTAAAAAAAACAGTCAAAAGCGGCTCCCGTAGCCAGTCAAAACGTCTTTTATAAAAGAAACAGGAATGCGAGTAATAAAACGCATTCCTTATTTTTATTTTACCTCATTTCTCGACGGGAGTCAAATGAAATTTAAGGTGAAATGGTTGAATCCTGGCTGAATGTGATAGGATTGGAAGATGAACATGATGCAAGAATTCCTAAATCTAATGGGGAATGAAGCCGTTATTGAAATTATGGTCAATGAAGACGGTGCGGTTTACGTGGAGCGTTCAGGACAATCTTTTGTCGAAAAAACTTCTTTAACCCTCAACGATCAAGAGCGCTTGGAAGCTCTTAAGACGGTTGCAGGAAGTGCGGCATTGACTCCGCAAAGGCCTTACGCCGATTTGGTAGGAAAAGACGGCTCTCGAATTCACGCGATGACTGCTCCAATTGTTAAATCTCTCGTTTTAACCGTTCGCAAGCGGCCTCATAATCGCCCTTCGATTGAAGAAATGGTTGGTTTTAAAACTTTAAGCCCGGCCTGCGCCAATTTTCTTGTCTATGCTGTTCAACTGAGAAAAAACATCATGATATGTGGAGGAACCAGCTCTGGAAAAACAACTCTCCTCAACGCTTTGGCGGCTTATTTGCCCCAACAGGAAAGGATTTTGGTTCTTGAGGATACCCCTGAGTTGACCCTCCCGCAGCCGCATGTCATGTATTTGAGAACGCGGATTTCTGATCAAAACGGGCTTCCAGATATTACGCTCAGAGAATTGGTTATTAATACGCTCCGCATGAGGCCGGATCGATTAATCATAGGCGAATGTCGCGGCCCGGAAGCCGCTGACATGTTGGGAGCGATGAATGTGGGGCAAGACGGGCTCTTGACCACCTTACACGCGAGCTCTTCCCGGGAAGTTTTGACGAGACTTGAGACCTTGGTTTTGATGGCGGGCCTTGATATGCCTCTTAAAGCCGTTAGGTCTCAAATATCCACCGCGATTGATTTGGTTGTCTTTATGTCGCGTTTGGCGGATGGAAAAAGGCGGGTCATTTCCGTCGTCGAAGTAACCGGCATGGAATTGGATAATATCACGCTTTCTGAACTTTTCTCAGCGGATGTCCGAAAATCTCCAGAAGGCCTTTCTGTTTCCTTGAAAAGCACCGGCTTAAGGCCTAAATTTTATGATCAACTGAGGAGCCAGGGGTTTGAACCGCCGATGAATTTTTTTGAGAACTCATGAGCCTGAGCGTCCGCTTAGTTCTTATTTTTTCTCTTTACGGTTTGATTTTAACCGCCGGTTTTCAATATCTTTACGTTCTATCGGTCAAACGGGAATCCTTTCTTTTGTCTGAAAACATGGCCCGCTCGGAACAGGAAGCCGTCAAGGTCCTTATTCAAAAAGACGTGGAGAGTGGTCATTGGGGACAAGTTAAAAAATATTTGGGAGACATGATTCGCCAGACAGGAATTGCTTCTATTTCTATTTTGGATAATCAAGGGAAATATCTCTTAAAGAGATCGGACGAAATAGGATGGCTCAACCGAGTTCCTCATCCGGGACTTTCTCTGTCTAAGTGTTCGGATGGTTTTTACGATATGGAATCTTCTTTTCAGCTGCCGAGAGGACATTGGGGAAAACTGCAGGTCTCTTTCCATGCCGATTCCGTGGAAAATAGTTTGCGCCGCGTTCAAGCCCAAGCGATTGCCTCTGGGGTGATGGCTTTTTTGGCTATTGTTTTGAGCGCATGGCTGATGGGAACTTGGTTAGGGTTTCGTCTGGAACGCTTGGTTCCAAGAATTGAATCTTTGGCAAAGGATCCGGAGAATTTTAAGCCCATTAAGCTGGATGGAAAACTTAAAGACGAGGCATGGCGCTTGACCGAAGCCTTTAATTCCCTGGGCTCTTCTTTAAAAAAAGAGATTCGGCGCCGAAGAGAGTTGGAGACCGAAAAGGCCGAACTTGCGGCGATGTTGGTTCATGACTTGAAAAGCCCGATAACCGTAATTAGGGCTGGAATCACCTTCGTTCATGAAGAGGTTTCCGAAAAGTTGCCGCGCCAAGATTGGATTATCCTTGAGAAAACTTTTAAGCTCATCCATTCCTCCATGGAACGTTTGCACCGAATGGTGGAGGATGTTTTGCAGTTAGCCAAGATGGAGGAAAAGTCCTATATTCAGGACGCTGTTTTCGTGGATTTAGGAGCGATGATTATTTCCGCTCAAAGAGATTTTGACTTGGTGGCCAAATCCCGCGGTCAAACCATTTCTGTTGATCCAATTTTAAAAACCTATCCTTCGGTTTTGGGAGACCCGGTTTTATTAAGAAGGGTTTTGGATAATTTGATTTACAACGCCATTGAACATACCCCGCAAGGAGGCGCGATTCAGCTTTCGATTTCAAAGAATCACGAGGGGATTCGGGTCAATGTAGTTGATTCAGGACCCGGAGTTCCCAAAGAAGCCCGCAAGGATATTTTTAAAAAATTCTTCCAAAAAGATGTTAAGCGCCATATTGGCAATGTCGGTTTAGGGCTAGCCTTATGCGAAAAGGTGATTTCGCGGCATAGGGGAATTATTGATATTGAAGACGCAAAGCCCCATGGGGCTTGTTTTTATTTTGTTTTGCCTGAAGAAAGCGAAAAATAAGACTTTTTACTTTTTTGGATGAGGGCTTTCACCACATCTAAAGGAAGCCCGATGACATTGTCTAAGGGGCCGTCGACAGATTCAATAAAAGGATCTTCCCGGTCTTGGACAGCATAGGAGCCGGCTTTATCCATATGCTTTCCGGCTAAAGACGAAAGCTCTTTTTCTCCCAATTTTCTGGTTTTAAGACGGGTGACCGAAGCGGTTTTAAATATCGTTTTTCCGCCGTCTAAAACCATGGCCACTCCGGTGTAGACCTTGTGTTTTTGGCCGTTTAAAAATTCGAGAATGCGGCGGGAGTCTTTCGAATTTCTTGGTTTTCCAATAATCTTTCCCTTACATACGACTGTCGTGTCGGCGCCCAAAACCCAATACTCTTTTTTCTTTTTCGCGATAAATAAGGCTTTTTTTAACGCGAGCTTAAGGACCATTTTTCTAGGGTTTTTCTCTCGGGTGTTTTCCGAGACGTTGCTGGGGATGATTTTAAACGGAATGTTAAGTTTGGCGAGAAGCTTTTTTCTCTGGGGCGAAGAAGAGGCGAGGATGAGGGGTTTCGGCAGAAGGGGCATTATCTTGTATTCTCCAATATCCAGCGCAAATAAGGCTGGTGTCCATCTTCGACGGAGAGAGTCAAAAATTCCGGCAGTTCATAACTGTGGCGCGCGAGAATCCATTTTTTAAGGCGTGGAATGAGGCGTTGGCGCGTCTTGATGAGGAGAAGAATTTCTTTGCCTGATTGAGCGCGATTTTTCCAAAAATAAAAAGAGGCTTTTATAGGAATCAAGGAAACGCAGGCGGCCAGTTTCTCTTGAACTAAAGCTCGGGCGAATTTCCGGGCTTCTAAATTGGTTGAAACCGTCGTTAAGGCCAGGCAAAAACGTGGTTTTAGAATAGAATTTTTCTTCACCGGTAAGTCTGAGATCCGATGACCATAATTTTAAGCATATTAGAGGCTTTATGTTTGGCAGTTCCGCCGGCGGTAATCAAAGCCGTCTGCCCTTTTTTGATGAGACCTTTCTTGAGGAGATTTTTTTCTCCTGTGGCCAGCATTTGATCCGTTGATTTTCCCAAAGGAGAAATCACCGGGGTAATTCCCCAATAAAGGGCAAGTTGATGAAAGGTGGCGGCGAGCGGAGTTAAAGCATAAATGGGGGCATTGGGCCGGTATTTGGACATAACCTTGGCCGACCAACCGGTCATCGTATAAACAATAACCGCGTTGGCGCCGGTCACTTCGCAGGCGTCATGAGCGGCCCGCGCGAGGGCGTTGGCAAAACCGGTTTTATAATTATCGTTCATCCCATGAGGGATGTTGGTGTAGCGAAAAGGGGAGGCTTCGGATTTTTGAATGATGTCAGCCATCATTGAGACCGCTTCTACAGGATATTTCCCGACGGCCGATTCCGCAGATAGCATGACTACATCAGCGCCGTCATAGATGGCGTTGGCGACATCCGAGGCTTCGGCTCTCGTCGGGTTTGGATTTGAAATCATGGACTCAAGCATTTGGGTTGCCACAATTCCAATTTTTCCCAATTCATTGGCTTTTTTAATCATCTGCTTTTGAAGGCTGGGAACTTCGGCTGGAGAAAGCTCAACCGCCAAATCCCCGCGGGCGACCATGAGTCCGTCGGCAAATTTGAGAATTTGATCTAAATTTTTGATTCCAAGAGGATGTTCGATTTTGGCGATAATGCTCATGTGAGAACCTGCCGCTTCAATGATTCTCCGCGCGAGCAGCACGTCTTCGGGCCTTCGGACAAAGGAAAGGGCGACATGGCTGATTCCCATCTTAATTCCCACTTTTAAATCCTGAATATCCTTGTGGGTCAAGGCGGGGAGATCAATATCAGCTCCCGGAAGGTTCATACCCTTGTGCTCGGCAAGCGTTCCACCGACGATGACTTTGCAATCGACGAAATCATTTCCTTTTTTGATGACCTGTAAAATTTTTGATCCGTCGTCCAGTAAGATTTTCGAGTGAATGGAAACGGCTTGAGGTAATTTTTTGAAATCGGTTGGTATTTCGGCGGATGTTCCAAGAATCGGGCGTGTGGTAATTCTGATGCGGCGCCCAGGAATAAGAGAAACAGGACGGCCTCCTTCTAAATTCCCAATGCGCAGGCGCGGCCCCTGTAAATCCATGACGATCGAACAGGGAATTTTTGTTTGTTCAGAAGCGGTTCTGATGCGTCTGACCAATGGCGCGAGTTTCTCCATCGGGGCATGAGAGCAGTTGAGGCGGAAAGCGTTAGCTCCCGCCTTGAGGAGTTTTTCCATCATCTCCACGCTGGAAGATGAGGGTCCCAAGGTGGCTAAAATTTTTGTTTTTTTTGAAGCGAGAGGTAAATCAGGCATAGAAGCGATCCTTTAAAAGATTCACCCGCGGTTCTTGCTTAACCAAGCTAGAACCGCGGGCGAACCCATGCTAGTAAGGAATCAAGGAATAGATTCCATGACCCGTTTGAGTTGTTCTTCCGTTTTTCCAACGATCTCGACAGTTTTTTCCCGGCCGTTGGCTCCACGCAGGATATTGACTTGTTTGTTGGGAACCTCGAAGAATTCAGCCAGGTAATCTTTCAGCGCCGCGTTGGATTGTTTATCCATGGCGGGGGCGGCAACCTTAACTCTCAGGACGCTACCGATGCGGCTAACGACTTCGTTTTCCGGTGCGTCTGGGATGACACGAACCTTTACGATCATGAATGTCCCCCTTTTTAAGATTTGCGTCTCTTTTATTGTAGCATTTTTTGTATTGTGTCTCAATACGGCTTTTAAAACGCCTAAATGCTTTACCGCAATGAATAAAGAAGAAATCATCGATCGTTTCCATTCGTATGAGCCGAATATTGACGCCATTTTGATATCCAAGGCGTACGATTTCTCCGAGAAGGCTCATTCCAAACAGGCCCGCGCCAGCGGCGAGCATTATTTCGTCCATTGCCATGCCGTGTCTTCATCCTTGGTTGATTGGAAAATGGATTTGCCCACCATCTGTGCGGGGCTTTTGCATGACGTCATCGAGGATACCCCTGTTAAGGAAGATACCTTGCGCCAGGAATTTGGAGATGAAATTACGAAACTCGTTTTGGGAGTGACTAAACTCGATCATCTTCAATTTCAGTCTCGCGACGATGCCCAAGCCGCCAATTGGAGAAAAATGCTTTTGGCGACGGCCCAGGATATTCGCGTCATCATCATCAAGCTCGCGGATCGTCTTCACAACATGAAGACGATTAATTTCTTGGACGGCGAAAGGCAAAAGCGGATTGCGGAGGAAACTATTTCCCTTTACGCTCCTTTGGCCCACCGGCTGGGAATGTTTGAAATCAAAAGCGAACTTGAGGACCTGGCTTTTGCCGTTTTGGAGCCCGAACAATACCATTCCCTCAACAAAAAATTGGAGCTTCGAGTCGCCGAAAAAGAAAAGACGCTCGCGGAATTTACTCAGGCCCTTGAAGAAGCGCTGTCTTCTTCCCAGGTCCAACATCGTATTACGGCTCGAACCAAAAGCCTTTATTCTATTTACCAGAAGATGCTCAGACAAGCGAAGCCTTTTGAAGAAATACAGGACGCTTTAGGTGTTCGAATTATTACCGATACCGTGTCCCATTGTTACGCTCTTTTAGGTATCGTCCACTCTCGTTTTAAGCCGTTGGCCGGTACCTTTACTGATTATATTTCTCTTCCTAAGATTAATCTTTATCAAAGTCTCCACACGACCGTCATGGGGCCGCAAGGAGCATTAATTGAGGTTCAAATTCGGACCGAGGAAATGAATCGCACCTGTGAGTATGGAATTGCCGCGCATTGGAGATATAAGACTGGGGATGGGAAGGAAGATATCCACTTGGAGGAAAAGCTCAACTGGTTGCGGCAGTGGATTGAGTGGCTTCAAGATTTAAAAAGTCCCAGGGAATTTTTGGAAAGCTTGGCGACGGATCTCACTCTCCATCAAGTCTTTGTCTTTACTCCCAACGGCGAGGTCAAAGTTCTTCCCGCGGGAGCGACGCCCCTTGATTTCGCTTTTGCCGTTCATACGGAAATTGGTTATTCCTGCATTGGAGCGGTCGTCAATAACAAGATGGTGAAACTCGACTACGAGCTTCAATCGGGAGATATTTGCCAGGTCTTGACGCGCAAAAACTCAAATCCAAAGAAAGATTGGCTTCAGATTGTCCGAACCGCTCGCGCAAGGTCCCGTATTCGCCGCTACCTTAGAGACCGCGGCCTTGAAGCGTAGTTTTTCGCGCAAATAGAAGGGTGGTTTTATCCCAGTAGAGGAGAACCCACTTATTTTTCGGCATAAAACTGGAAATCCAGGAATCCGACTGCTTTAAATTAGGAATTAAGGCCGCATTAATATTTTGAGAATCCAGGAAATTTTGCCAAGAGTTTGGGCTTTGGAGAGCTTTTTTCTGCTGAAATAAAAGATCGTGAAAAATATATCTTCCGTCGCAGTAGGGCTTAAACCAAGGCCGCAACTTCCAACCAAGATATCCGCCCCATTCCCAGGGGTTATAAAAGCGAAGACGCTGTAGAGCGGGAGTTCCTTGGGAGATAAATAAGGTCGCTTTTTCAGGGAGAAGGGCTCCGTCAAAGGGAATTTTTTGGATGGTAGGAGTCCAAAAGCTCCAGATAAAAATGAGGGAACAGAGAGAAAGAATAAACGATCCCTTGAGGAGGCGCTCTTTTTTAAACCGCATTTCTCGAATCCAAGTTCCCCCTGCCATCAGGAATGCGATGATAAAATAAGGCGCGATTCGGCGGTGTTTCAAAGTCAACAAGGACAATAAAAGAGTTAGTAAAATTTCCGGAAGAAATTTTTTTGAGGGGACCTGAGCCGGTTTGTAGCCAATCATTGCCATTGCGGCCAAAAATAAAAGGACAAACGCCAAATCCGTAGGCCAGTGGCTTGGAGGAGAAAAATTAAAGGGTTTCCATTCGGCGATGAATTGAGAGAGAAATTTTTGTTCTCTTAAATGCGCGAGAGCGGCTTGATAGGGGCCGAGGACGTAAGGATTAATCAGGGTTCCTAGAAGAGCTGAAAGCCCCCAAAAAACTGTCTTTTTAAATTGAGAGATATTCTTATACAAAAGATGGAAAACTGCGTAGAAAAAAATAAGGGCTTCTCCAAAAATAAAACCCGCGTGGAGATTGGCCCAAAAAGAAAAAAGACATGCAAATCCAAATAGAGACGTCCAAGTCGGGGGGCTTAAGCCTTCGCGCTCTTGTGTGAGAACCAAAAAAATCCAGGCAAAAAAAATAAGCGAGAAAAGCTCGGGTCTTAGATCGGAATGAGAGATAGAACTCGCCGCCCACAATAAAAAAGCGCCAACGGTCACGCTTTTTTCAATATGTCTTCTCTCAAGAAATAGTCCGATTGGAATCCAGGCTAAAAAGAAAAGAAAAACCTTGAGAACAAGAAGCGCTTTCCAGCCGCCTATTCGATAGAGGCTAAAAAATAAAAGATGGGAAAGCCACTCAAAATCAATCCAGGGAGTTTGAGGTTTTGTCCAGGATAAGAAATCGGTGCGCGGAAAAGAATGGTGAAGTAAAATCCAGCGGGCGGAGGAAAACCCCCAAAAGAGATCGGGGTTTCTGATGGGAATGAGAAAGGCAGGAAGAGCGACGATAAAGAGGAGAAAATAAAAAAGCCAGCCCTTTATTTGCTGTTTTAGATTGGGTAATATGAAAGAGGCGCTTGCGAAAAGCCCTTTAGGCATTCACGGGACGAGCGGCTTTTCCCGAACGGATACATCGGGTGCAAACATAAGCCGTTTGGGAGCGTCCTTCCAAAACCACCTTTTGTTTTTGGAGGTTCGGACGGAAAACGCGCTTGGTCCCTCGGTGAGAATGACTATAAGAGCGGCCCGTCACCGGGCCCTTCGAGCAAATGCTACATTTAAAAGCCATATGACTCATGATACTAAAAAAGACTCTCAAACCACAAGAGATTTTCCAGTTACAGATTTAAAGGGAGTTGGGGGCAGCCGAGCCAAGATTCTTGGCAGATTGGAAATAGCGACTTTATTTGATTTGTTGCGGCACTTTCCGAGAGATTGGCAGGACCGGCGTTCTGCGGAAAATTTTCCGCTTCCCGACGAATCTTCTTTAAAAACGTTTTTTGGGCGAGTTATTCACGCGCGCTCTCTTTCCGCCGGTATGCGATTGTCTATTTTTAGGGCGGAACTCATGACCGCGGCGGGGCCCGTATCCGCGCTTTGGTTTCGGAGGCGAAATCCGCGCTTTGACGTTATGGAATCTCTCAAAAAAGAAATTTTCCAAGGAGTGGATATTTGGGTGGTGGGTCGCGCGGAAACATCCGCTTCCGGCAAATGCGAACTTCATGTGGAAGAACATTATCTTGACAATGAAGGTTCTAAGCTCCATGTCAATCGCCTGACTCCCATTTATTCTCTCACGGAAGGCCTGACGCAGAAATTCTTGCGAGAAATTGAATGGCAGGCTCTCATCAGGGCGGGGAAAGATATTCCTGAATTTATCCCTCATTTTCTTTCAGTTAAGCGCCGGTTGCTTTTGGCGGAACAGGCTTTAAAGGGGATTCATTTTCCAGAATCTCGTTTGGAATTGGCGGAGGCTCGGAGGCGTTTTGTTTATGAAGAGCTTTTTTTTCTAAGCCTGGCGTGGCGAATCAAGCGCCGTCAAGCCCGGGAATCAAATAAAAATTTCATTTACGCGATTAAGCGCTCCCTTTTGACTCCTTTTAGGAATAAATTGGGCTTTGAGTTTACTCCCGCTCAAAAACGGGCTGTCAATGAGATTTTTTCGGATATGCAGGAGTCCTTTCCCATGTCGCGGCTTTTGCAGGGAGACGTGGGTTCCGGAAAAACCGCGGTCGCGATTTCGGCCATTTTGCTGGCCGTTGAAAACGGAGCGCAAGCGGCCTTGATGGCGCCGTCTGAAATTTTGGCCGAACAGCATTTTGCCACTTTGTCGAGGCTCTTAAGCGGGCTTCCTGTTAAAATTCAGATTCTCACTTCCCGCCTGAGTTTAAAAGAGCGAAAAGAAGCCCGTCAAAAAATAAAAAATGGGGAAATTGATATTGTCGTTGGAACGCACGCGGTGATTGAGGAAGACGTTCAGTTTAAAAATCTCCGCCTGGCGGTGATTGATGAACAGCACCGCTTTGGCGTCCGCCAAAGGGCGACCTTAAAAAGAAAAGGAAGTTTAATTGATCTGTTGGTGATGACTGCGACACCTATTCCCCGCACCTTGTCTTTGGCTCTTTACGGAGATCTCGACGTTTCAACCCTAGACCAAATGCCGCCCGGACGAATTCCCCCTAAAACTTTTTTTTCCTCTGAGGAAAAAGCCTTTGAGGCCGTGCGGCGGACAATCAACCAGGGCCGACAAGCCTATATTGTCTATCCGGTGATTGAGGAATCGGCCAAAAAAGATTTGCTTTCCGCTAAAGCCGAATTTAAGCGTCTTGGCGAAAAAGTGTTTTCTGGAATTCCCTGCGGGCTCATTCACGGTTCTCTTAAAAGCGCGGATAAAGTGAAGGTGATGGAGGATTTTAATGCCGGAAAAATAAAAATACTCGTCGCGACCCAGGTTATTGAAATTGGAATTGACGTTCCCAACGCTTCGATTATGGTCATTCAAAATGCCGAGCGCTTTGGACTGGCAAGTCTTCATCAGCTTCGCGGACGCATTGGGCGCGGCAAGGGAGAATCCGAATGCCATTTAGTGGGAAACCCGCAAACTCCCGAAAGCCGAAGAAGAATCGAAATTTTGCTTGAAAGTCACGACGGTTTTAGGATTAGCGAAGAAGATATGGCCTTGCGCGGAACGGGAGAGATTATTGGAATGGTGCAGCACGGGGATTTTGGCTTTCATCTAGCCGACTTATCCAAAGATGAAAATGTTTTAAAGGAAACCCGGGAAGACGCGGAAGAAATTTTGGCTCAAGATCCCCATTTGAGTCTTCCGGAACACGAGATTTTGCGAAAACGCCTGAGAGAGCTCTATCAAGAGCATTGGAACTTTATTGATTTGGCATAATTTAAGGGAAGACAGGAGGTTTGGATGAAAATTGAACGCGCGGCGGTGGTGGGAGGGGGAACGATGGGTTCCGGAATCGCCCATGTTTTGGCCCTTAAGGGGATTTCTGTGTCATTGATTGAGTCAAGCGAATTTCTCGCCCAAAAAGCGATGGAAGGAATTTCCGCAAACATGGACCGCCAGATTAAAAAAGGCGTTCTTGACGCCTCGGCCAAGGAAAAGGCGCTGTCTCAAGTCAAAATTGCCGGCGATTTAAGTGCGGCCAAGGACGCTCAAATTATCATCGAGGCGGTCCCGGAGAAAATCGAAATTAAAAAAGAAATTTTTTCGCGCCTGGATTCCTTATCCTCTCCGGAAACAATTTTAGCGACGAATACTTCTTCCATCTCGATTACCAAAATCGCGGCGTTTACCCGGCGTCCTCAAAACGTGATTGGTATGCACTTTATGAACCCTGTTCCGGTGATGAAACTTGTTGAAATTATTCGCGGGCTTGAGACTTCCGAAGAAACCTATCAAACAGTCAAGGAATTGACTCTTTTCTTGGGAAAAACTCCGGCGATGTCTTTGGATTTTCCGGGATTTATTTCTAATCGCGTTTTGATGCCGATGATTAACGAGGCTTGTTTTGCCTTGATGGAAGGGCTGTCCACAAAAGAAGACATTGATACGGTCATGAAGTTGGGAATGAATCACCCGATGGGGCCGTTGGAGCTTGCCGATTTTATCGGTCTTGACGTGTGTTTAGACATTCTCAACGTTCTTTTCGAGGGTTTTGGGGATTCTAAATATCGTCCCTGTCCGCTTCTTAAGCAAATGGTGGACGCAAAACGTCTTGGCCGCAAAACGAAAAGGGGTTTTTATGACTACTCAAAGTCTTGAAGCGGAATTCTCGGAAGCTCAAATGATGGCGCGAGATTTGGCGCGTGATTTTTCCGAAAAGAAGCTTAAGCCCTTGGCCCAGGAAATGGATGAGAAAGAAGACATTCCCCAAGAACTCTTAAAGGAAGCCGCGGAACTCGGATTTTTCGGGATGATGATTCCGGAAGAGTATGGCGGGCTGGGGCTTGATTATCTGGGTTATGTTTTAGCAATGGAAGAAATTGCCAAGGCCGCGGCGGCTTTTCAGGTGGGGCTGACCGTCCACAACAGCCTCGTTTCTTCGGCGATTTTAAAATTTGGAACAGAAGATCAAAAAGAAAAATATCTTCCCAAAGCCGCATCGGGAGAGTGGATTGGGTCTTACAGTTTATCCGAGCCTGGTTCCGGGACCGACGCCGGAAGCCTTAAAACCTCGGCGGTTTTAGAGGGCGATCATTACGTTTTAAACGGGGCCAAGGCCTGGGTGACCAACGCTGGACGCGCGCAATTTTTTCTGGTGTTTGTTTCGACCGCCCCCACTCTTAAAAATAAGGGGATTAGTTGTTTGATTGTGGATAAGGATACCCCGGGCCTTTCGATTGGAAAGAAAGAAAAAAAATTGGGAATCCGCGCTTCGGACACCCGAGAAATCCGCTTTACAAACGCCCGCGTTTCACGCCAGAATCTTTTGGGTGAGGAAAACCACGGTTTTAAAATCGCCTTGACCCAGCTCAACTCTGGACGCATTGCGATTGCCGCGCAATCTTTGGGTATTGCGCGCGCGGCCTTTGATGAAGCGGTTAAATACGCCAAGGCCCGGGAGCAGTTTGGGCGTCCCATCGCCGATTTTCAGGCGACACAATTTAAAATTGCCGACATGGCTCTGGGAATAGAAGCTTCCCGGCTTTTAACCTATCAAGCCGCTCAATTGATGTCTGATGGTAAGCCCTGCGCCAAGGAAGCTTCGATGGCCAAGCTTTTTGCCTCTCAAAATTGCAATAAAACCTGTTTTGAAGCCCTTCAAATTCATGGCGGAAACGGATATATCCGAGAATTTCCCGTGGAACGCTATTTTCGGGACGCGCGCGTGACCGAAATCTACGAGGGCACCTCGGAAGTCCAACGCCTCATCATCGCCCGCGAGGTTTTAGGCGAAACGAAGGCCTAATTACCAGGAATCCCGGGGATATTGAAATATACCGGGATTCCCGGTATAATAGGGCTATGAAAATCCATATTCCCAATAGCGCTTTTCTTGGCAATATTGATCCTTTTTTGCGGAGCTACAATCCCTCCGAACCTGAAATTCTTGAAATTACAGCCAACGAAAAATGGATTTCCGTTCACCCGCTTGTTCTTTCCATGATCGCCGCGCGCGGGCTCACCCTCAACCCTCAAAATATTCGATTTGAGAAGCTTGAGGCTAAATCCCGCCATTATTTAGTGCGCATGGGGTTGTTTAAACTTTTGGGCGTTGAATCCGGCATTGACGTTGTGGAGCATGAAGAAGCGGGCCGATTTATCCCTCTTTCTCTCATCAAAACATCGGAAGACTTAAGTCGGTTTATCACGGAGATGATTCCGCTTCTCCATGCAGGCCCGGAACAGGCCAAAACTCTCGGCTACATCATCAGTGAATTGGTTCGTAACGTCTTGGAACATGCCGAGGCTCAAAATGGGGCCGTTCTTTGCGCGCAGTATTATCAGAAAAGTAACTCCATTCGAATCGGCATCGCCGATACGGGAGTCGGGATCAGAAAAACCATCTCTCGCTTTCATCAGGCGCCCACCGATCTTGAAGCCATTCGCCTTGCCCTGACCCCGGGAATCACGGGGACGACCAGCCGCGAGGGCGGGACAGAACAGAACGCCGGAGCGGGGCTTTTTTTCATTAAGTCCATTGCCGCGGTTAATCGAGACTTCTTTGTTCTTTACAGTGGATCGGGGTTCTATAAGCTTCTAAAAAAATCTTCGGCTCGCAGATTTTCTCTAAAGGCCGATCCCTTCAAAGACCGGCATTCCAAGTCCGAGGATATGCCGTATTGGCAGGGAACCCTTGTGGGAATTGATATTACTCTCGATGAGACCGCTGAATTTACCCGTCTTCTGGACGCCATTCGAGAGACTTATAGCGAAGCCATCCAAGAAAGGCTCCGGGCCTCGCGAAAAAAACCGCGGTTTATATGATTGAAATTCATGTTCTCGAAAAATCCGGGAAATTCGCCGAAAATAAAGACGTATCGCGGGAAATTAGAATTCGTGAAATTTGGCCCGCGCTTGAGCGCAATGAGGAAGTCGTGCTTAATTTTGAGGGCGTTGAGGCGGCGACGCAATCATTTATTCACGCTCTCATCAGCGACATTTTACGCAAGCAGGGAGATCGGGCTCTTGAGCGCATGAGCTTTAAATCCTGCAACGAAACCGTGCGCAAAATTATAGGCATCGTCGTGACTTATATGCAGGAAGGCGCGTAGAAAAAGGGACTGTCCCCTTTTGGGGGCATCGCGCGTTATTTTTTAAGGAGGGACACAATTCTGCGCTCAACGGAGTTGAGGCGCTCGCGGAGTTTCACTCGCGCCCGAAACAGCAACACCCGTAAATGAGTAGGGGAAATCCCCAAAATGTTACACACGGATTCCGAACTTTCTCCCTCCGCCTCCTTAAGAAAAAAAGCTGTGCGCTGTTGGGCTGGCAAATTCTCGGTGCATTGTTCGATCATCCTCTTGATTTCCCGCGTGAGGCTTGGCGATGAACGCGGCGCTCAAAGCCGTCTTAGGCGCGGTCATTGGGGGAGCGGCTGGGTTTATCTGGTATCGCCTCGTCGGCTGCCAGACCGGGACCTGTCCGCTTTCGTCTAATCCTTATGTTAGCGCGATGATCGGCGCCGCGATCGGCCTTATGTGGACCTTGAATTGAAATTGCCCTTTGCGTTCGATCACGGCTGGTTCCGTCCAGGCCGGCCGTGATCGACGCGTTTGGGTCAGGCTTGCCCGGCCACCCCTTAACTCTTCTTGCAACAATCGTCTGTGTAGCAATTCTCGCAACAGCTCTTGCAACAATTTTTCTCCTCCATCTTAATCACCCCCCCTTTTTTTCCCATCCTTGCGGTCGTCCAAGGACCGCCGCGATTTGATCGACGCTCGGCGCGCCGCCAAAGCGGCAAGCCCCGGAGCCTCCGGCGGCGGATGCTCCCGTCGTTATTTCCTTGCTTCCGACCATGATAGTCGGAGACGGGAAGCCGCGCCATTCCGCCGGCGCGCTTTCCGATCGCAGGTCGATCTCTTCCCAAACCGGGTCAAACCCCGCCCGAGACAACGCGGTCCTCAGATTTTGCCGGGCTTGTTCGACGTTGGGACAGCCGTCAAAATAAAGCAGTTGAACCTTGACCTTCATCGTGGTTGTTCCTCCAAACACTCCAAAATCTGACAGGTATCGATCATCGTCTTGGTTGCGCAAGTTCGAATCAAGCGCCTGAGCGCTTTTTCCATCGCGCGCAGGCTCGCCATCTTTTCTTTCACGCTGTCGAGCCGGGCCTGGGCCTGCCGCCTGACTCCCGCGCACTGCCCGCCGTGGCGTGTCTGCAGACTTAACAATCTTGCAATTTCGTTGAGAGTAAAGCCCAACCCCTGCGCATTTTTGATAAAGCGAATCTTTTTGATAGATTCATCGCCATACAACCGGTATCCCGATTCAAGACGGCTTTCCGGACGCAATAGTCCGCGCCGCTCGTAGTAATGCAGGGTCTGGATATTCACCTTGGCGAGTCTAGCCGCCCGGCCGATGGTCAACGTTTCGCTCATATAGCGCCCTCCTATCCATAGTATAAACCCTATACCAAGGTATAGAGTCAAGGGGCTTTGGGCGAATTTGGAATTTCAGCATAAGGAGGGTCGAAAAAAAATCGTCATTCCCCGCGGCCGTAAGCGGGGAATCCAATTTCGTCTCGGCGACCCAAAGCGCCCTTGACTATTACACATAACTATGTAATACTTGGACTATGGCTCGCCCCATTGCTTCCATTTGTGTCCCCAAGCCTAAGTTGAACGCGCGTCCGCTGATCGGCCTGCGTCAGGCATCCGGCCTCGAAGGGCTTTTCAAGGTCCTCGCGAATGACACTCGCCTCCGGCTCCTTCATGCCTTGGCGCGGGAAAAAGAACTCTGCGTCCTGGATATGGCCCATCGCATCGGAATGAAGCCGCAGGCGGTTTCAAATCAACTTCAGCGCCTCGTCGGCAAGCGCATTCTGGCGTCAAGACGCGAAGGTCTCCAGATTTTCTATCGAATCGTCGATCCCTGCGTGACGGAGCTGCTCGACCGAGGCCTGTGCCTTCTTGAAGATTCGGGCGGAGGCAGACCGTGAACCGCGCGGAGTTGGATTCGGCGCTCGCGCAACTGCGCGACGCGATCAAGCACAAGAAATGCTGGGTCTGCGGCTGCCAACAGTCCTTCGCCCGGACACTCCGGGAAAGCCTTGATGAGATGCCGGAAGCGGATCGTCGAGAAATCGAGCCGCTCTTGAGCCGGTCCGAAGCGACATTTCGCCCGGTCGAGTACGACTGTCTGGGCTGCAAGGTCTGCTTTCCCGCGATAGCGACGAATGCCTTGGCGGGCGCATACCCGGCCTTCGCATCCGGCGAGGGCTGCGCTGTCGGCGCCGACGACAAGGAACGCTCCGGCTGGCCGCCTCTGCCTGGCAACTATGAGGTCCGGCGTTATCAAGCCGCTGTTGCCGTCTGCACTCTCAACTCTAAGAACATGATCCGCGAAGTGGTGGACCAAAATCATCCCGAAATTGGAATCGTCGGAACGCTCAATACCGAGAACCTCGGAATCGAACGGCTCATAAAGAACATCGTCTCCAACCCCCACATCCGCTTTCTGATCCTTTGCGGGGAGGATTCCAGGCAGAAGATCGGCCACCTCCCCGGGCAATCGCTGGCAAGCCTCTTCCAGCACGGGGTCGACAAAAACGGCCGCATCATCGGCGCGGAGGGCAGGCGGCCGGCGCTCAAGAACATCGAAGTCGGCCATGTGGATCGATTTCGCATGCAGGTCGAGCTTGTGCCGATGGTTTCATCCATGAATGCGGCGGAAATCCTGCGCGCGGCCGACTCTTGTGTCGGCAGGAATCCCGGAAGATTTCCAGATAACGGGTTTGCCGCGGCCGTCCCGACGGTCCAAGCTCACCCGCCGGAACGGTTGGTTCTTGATCCCAGCGGTTATTTTGTGATTTTCCCGGACAGATCGCGACGCCGCATCATGCTTGAGCACTACACGAACGACGGCATGCTCAGCCGCGTCATTGAGGGCCGCGATATCGGCGATATCTATGCGACCGCGATCAGCTTGGGCCTTTTGAGCCGCCTCGACCACGCCTGCTATCTGGGCAAAGAGCTTGCCAAGGCGGAAAGCGCGCTTGCCTCCGGCTCGGAATATCGGCAGGACAAGGCTCCGGACTATCGGGGCGACGCAACCGATCCAAAATGCTCGGGAAAAGGATGTTGCGGGGAGAACGCATGAGGGCCGAAACGCCGCGCCAGAAAGGGATAATTCTGGCATTGACCGCGTTGGCCGTCGCCGGAGTCCTAATCGCCAAGGGCCATTTTGGTTCCAAAGTTCCAGTTGGCGGCGATAACTCTCCAATGGCAACCCCCGCCGTCTATCTTTTCCTCGACGAATCCGATCAAGATGGCGGCTGCCGCAGGATCTATTCTTTGTTTGAGGACGCAAGATCAACGCTGCCTCCAGGCGTCCATGCGGCTAGGGTGAACGTCAACGAGGATAACGGCCTCGTCGGCAAGTTCGGAGTCCGCGTTCTTCCAACCGTCGTTTTCGTGGACAAAACTGGAAAGGTCGTTGAAAGG
This sequence comes from bacterium, assembly GCA_021822495.1. Classification (GTDB taxonomy): domain Bacteria; phylum Elusimicrobiota; class Elusimicrobia; order UBA1565; family UBA9628; genus JAKAQV01. The sequence continues at coordinate 643,845 of JAKAQO010000001.1, forward strand.
ATCGAGGGCGAAGGGCCGGAGGTCGAGACGCGGCTGCGCTCGGCTCTGGCCGAGGCGCCTCAACTCCTCGCTCCATGATTCTTCCGCTTCACGACGGCGCGACCGCGTTCGGGGCCGTCCTCGTCGGAGGCATCGTCTCGGCCTTTAATCCTTGTTGCCTGTCGATGAGCCCCGCGATGATGGCGCTGGTCGCCGATCACCATGCCCGCAAACTCCACTCAGCTTTGGTGGCGACCCTCGTAATCTGCGGTTTTGCTACTACGATGGCGGCGTTGGGAGCCCTGAGTTCCACGCTAGGCTTGATTTTTGGGCACATGGGACACGGATTCTCTTATGCGGTTTCTGCCATCCCCATCTTGATGGCTTTACAAATGCTCGGCGTTATCGACATTCATCTTTCCGTGATACGAATGGCAGGGCTCGACGGCCATTTGGGGGCGATGACGGCGGGGGCCGCATATGCCCTTGTAGTCGCTCCCTGCGCTACGCCGATTCTTGCGTCCATACTCGCCTATTCGGCATCGAAGGGCAACATCGTCTACGGGACGAGTCTGCTTTGGGTCTATGGAGTCGGATTTTGCGGGCCTCTGTGCGCGTTCGGCGCGCTTTTTGCATCGCTGCGGCGGACGAGAATGATCGGACTAAATTTGGAAAGGTTAAACGCCTTCACTGCCGTAGTTCTCATGTTGCTTGGGCTTTCTCTGCTCTGGAAAGCCTGATATCGCATAACGCGGTTCCGACCTCGGGTCCGGCCGTCGGCATGGGATAAGGCTCCGGCGACTCCCCCAAAATCGCCCCGGCGAGATGGGTACCTTATTTCTTTCCAAGCCCTTAATATCCATGTTCGCGCTCAAAACCTCAGAAGATGACGGTTCAAAAGAAGTCCTGCTATTTTTTTTAAGCAAAGGCATTCGCTTTCTTATTTGGCCTAGCCGCACAAATACTTCAGAACCGTTCTTATTTTGATTGGCTTTCAAAGATGAGGTGAGTTCTCCAAAAACTTGGCCAGAATTGTCTTTCGCCGCTTCTAAAGAATCTTCAGCTTGAGTTTTTAAAACGGAAACGAGCCCCAAAGAAAGAACGAGCCCGGAAAGAAAAACAGATTTTCTCGTTTTATCATTCCCCCATTCATCATTGCGAAATTAAATCCGTAGAAAAATATTTTTCCCAACTGGTAAAATCAGGTTTAGATTCCCCTTGAGCCCAGTTTTGAGTGGAACCCGCTTTGATCGCTTCACTTCCCGCGCCAACCGCCGCCCCCACCACGCTTCCAGCCAGATTTCCCGCTTGAAGTAATAATCCCCCTGTGACAACCACGGGCAAAAGAACAAGCCAAAACGCCGCGCCAAGCGCTGGAGAAGTTTGAGCGGCCGCGGAAACAGTCTCAATAGAACTGTTAATCATATTTTTTCCAGGCTGACTGCCAATTTCAGTTCCTACTACAGCGCCTGATTTAATTCCACCAAGAACATTTCGCCGAGGTTTTTCTAATGGCGACCAAGAATTTTCCATAGAATTATTTTTTGTTTCTTTTATTTGCCCTGAACTCTTCTTGAGAAAAATTCTTGAGTGAGAAGAAATATTTCGCAGTTGAAGCATTGGCGAAAGCGCTGGAGAAGAATGATTTTGCTTAAAGCCTTCCCTTAATTCCCCAAACGCTTGACTTGAATCATTTTTTGCTCTCTCTAAACTTTCCGCATGGAGTAAATGAGAAAACACAGTTAAAACAGCGCCAAAAATAAAAAGGATTTTAAATTTTTTCATTGATTGACTCCGCCTTCATTGGCTATTTTTCCTAAGGCTTCCGTGGCTAGCCGCGCGGAATTTGACGACTTTGTTGAAGGAGTTTGTGAGGTGGGATCTGGCCAGTTTTTTGTCGAACCGGGTTTAATCACTTCAGCCGCCGCTCCTATCACGGATCCAGCCGCCGCCCCTGCTGTTGCTCCAACAGCCATCAACATCACGCCCGCGGTAAAAATTAATGAAAAAGGAAGCGCAAGAATAAAACCAAGGAGGCCATTTCCCAAAACATCCCCAATTTTTAATGTCGCTCGATTCATTTGATTTTGAATCCATATCCCAGGCTTAGTTCCCAATTTCCCGCCATCTACAAAACCAGAGATCACTCCTCTCTGAATATTTCTCACATCCCCTTGAGGGCATGACGGAACTTGAGTTGCATTTTGTGAAAAGCGAGAAGAATGGGCCAAGGTTAATTGAGACTGGGCAGCTATCTGATGGAGAGCCTGCTCCGAGTTAAACCCAGAAGGGTTTTGACTCTGGGAAAATGCGCTGTTATTTTCTCCAAAGGCTCTATCTGAAGCTACCTTGCTACTTTCCAAATCTCCCGCCCAAACTTTGGCGGAAAAAAACGCAAATACAACCACATAGGAAAAAATTTTAAATCTCATTACCCCAACCTCCTTGAAAAGACTTTTCCATAAACTCACCCTAACTGCTTTACTCCTATTTGTTAGCAGAAATTTTTTAAGAAGGGATGGGCCAAAAGGCCCAGGGGTAAGGGAAAAAAGGACCTAGTGCAGTGATTCAGAAATCCTTTTACATTCATTACCCCGGCGACCGAGCGTCGGCGAGGAAGTGCCGCGTCCAAGTTTGTAGGAAAGCGGCCGAAAGCCGCCTGCCTGCCGCAGGCAGGGGGTCCAGACATGTTTCTGGATTCCGACTTCCGTTGGAGTGACGAAAAATCAAAAGTAAAGAAGCGTTGGAATCACACCACTAGTTCTCGCGCGATAAGAGTTTCAAAAATTCTTCCCGGGTGCGGGAATCCTTGCGGAAAGAACCGAGCATGGCGCTAGTGATAGTGGGAGACAAAAGGCTTTTGGCGCCCCGCATTTCCATGCACAAGTGTCTTGCTTCAATGACAACACCGACTCCCAGGGGGCTGAGCTTATCCTTGAGAATTTCAGCGATTTGGCTCGTTAGCCGCTCTTGCACTTGGAGCCTGCGGGCGAAAGCTTCGACGAGTTTTGGAATTTTAGAAAGTCCGACTACTTTTTTATCCGGAATATAGGCGACATGAACCTTTCCAAAAAAAGGAAGAAGATGGTGCTCGCAAAGCGAATAGAAATTAATGTCTTTAACCAGAACCATTTCGCTGTAGGCGACCGTAAAGAGAGCGTCATTGATAATGGCGTCCGGATCGGCGGTATAACCCCAGGTCATTTCTTTTAAGGATTTTTCCACCCGTTCCGGAGTTTTAAGAAGTCCTTCCCGATTTGGGTCTTCGCCTAGGAGTTTGAGAATATCTTTGATGTTATCTGAAATACGAGGATTAGGCATTATTTTTCTCCGCTTCCGCCGACTAAGATTTTAGGAATATGAAGGGTGGGTTGCCCGTCGCCGACGGGGACACCTTGCCCGTCTTTTCCGCAGGTGCCGATTCCCCAGCCGATGTCCCACCCCACTTTGTCAATGGATTTAAGAATTTCAGGGCCAATCCCCATTAAATTGGCGTCCCGGACGCGATGTTTGATTTCCCCGTTTTCGACCCAAAAAGCGTCGTCCAGCTCAAAAACAAATTCGCTGGTTGCGGTATTAACCTGTCCGCCACCCATCCTGGTCACGAAGATTCCAGTCTTCAAATTTTTAAGAATTTCTTTTGGGTCATCCGGCCCCGGCGCGATATAAAGGTTTGACATGCGGGGGATAGGGCGGCAATGAAAAGATTCCCGCCGTCCGTGACCGTTGGACCTTTTTCCTTCTTTCATGGCGGTCGTTCGGTCATAGAGATAATTAGTCAAAACCCCGTTTTTGACTAACACGGTAGGCTGGGACTTATGGCCCTCATCGTCAAAATAAAAACTTCCGCGATAAAAAGGAAGAGTAGGATCATCAATGACGGTGATAGTTTCCGGCGCGACGACTTGGCCCATTTTTCCAATGTAGGCCGGAGAAGAACCTTCTTGAACATGATCGACCTCAAGAGAATGTCCGATGGCCTCGTGAATAAAGGTTCCGCCCGCCGAATTAGACAAAATCACCTGCATTTCCCCGGCCTTGGCTTTGGGGGCTTTAAGTTTAGCCTCGGCCCGGGCGGCAGCGGCATGAGCAAGGCGCAGGACAGTTCCTTGTTCCAACAGCTCATACCCTTTAAGACCGCCAATGACCTCATGCCCGGTCTGGAGAATTCCGTTTTCTTCGACGATGACGTTGATGGAGAGAAGGACCGCTGTTCGATGTTCGACTTGGAAAGAGCCTTCGCTGTTTAAAATCGCGATTTCTCTTTCTCTTTCCCCGTAAGACAGAGAAATTTGCCGAATGAGCTTAAAATTTTTTCGTAAGGACGAATCAATGAGCCTTAAGAGATTAATTTTATCTTCAAGAGGTGCTTCCTTGGGGTCAATGCGAAAGGAATGCGTGAACTGTTCCAGGGGCCGAAAAGAAAGAGGAGCTTCTTTTTTTGCCTTGCCAAAAAGAGACTCTTTAAGCCGAAAAGCTTCTTCCGCTTCAAATTTCTGAGAGACGGCTTGAAAGGTTTGAATGGAGGAACCGCTTTTTTTAAGGTGCCTGAGCCCCAATCCCAAATCAGAGACGCTACCAATATCTTCGACTTTGGAATCTTCATAGCGAATAGAAAGGCCGCTTGATTTCTCCAAAAAAGCCTCGCCGTAATCGGAGCCGGAAAGGGCTTGGGAAAAAGATTCGGGGTTTATAAGAGAAAATTTCATTGTTTCAAAATAAGTTGTCCACAGGCCCCTTCGATATCGCGCCCAAGGTTTTGGCGGATGGTTGAATGAATCTTGGCGTCCATAATTTTCTTTTGAAAAATCCGCGCGTCTTTTTCGGCAGTTGCCTCGAAAGGAGAATCGGTTTGATTAAAGATTATGAGATTGATATGCAATAACTCAAGCGGCCCGACGGAGCGGACAAAACCAATCAAATCTTTGGCATCCTTGGGGCGGTCGTTAGTCCCTTTAAGCAGGATGTATTCAAGAAAAATTTTTCGCGAGGATTTTTGAAGGTAAGCCTTCAGAGCCTCTCGAATTTTCGAGAGTGGATAGGCCTTATTGACGGGGACCAGGCGGTTCCTCAATTCGTCGGAGGCGGCATGAAGAGACAAGGCAAAATTAACCTGGGGGAAGTCTTCCGCAAAAAGAGCAATCTTTGGCGCGATGCCCGAGGTCGACACAGAAATATGCCGAGCGGCCAGGTTAAACAGACTTTGATCCATTAATATTTTGAGGCTTTGGGAGACTTCTGCGTAATTGGAAAAAGGTTCTCCCATTCCCATATAGACGACATGGCTCAGCCGCCCCGCTATTTTTTCCTTCTTCATGAATTGCCGCCAGAAAAGAACTTGATCGGTGATTTCTTCAGCTACGAGATTTCGCTTAATACCCATCAGCCCTGTCGCGCAAAAAGGACACCCGACGGCGCAGCCGACTTGAGAAGAAATGCAGGTGGTCCAGCGGGCATCCGAGGGCCGCAATAAAACGGTTTCAATCTTTTTTCCATCTTTGCATTCCAAGACCGCCTTGCGGCACCTTTGATCCTGAGACGCCGTCATTTCCCTTAGGGTCAAACTTAAAATTGGGGATTGGTTTGAAAGAGCTTTCTTTAAAGATTCGGGCCAAGTTGAGATTTCCTCGTAAGAGGCGATTCCCTCTTCAAAGACCGGTTTGCGTAACTGATCGGCGCGATAGGCGCGCTCTCCCAGTTCCTTGAGTTGCGTCTGAATTTGTTGCCAATTCATTCTTTAGATAAAGTGAGGATCTTTATGGAATCTGACGCGGACCTGACGCACCCCATCCTGGCTTTCCAAGAGCTTGATGAAACGATCAATTCCATATTCGATGGGAAAGGTTACATCAAAGGAAATAGTCACCTGACTTCCCTCAAATTCCTTGGCGTAATCGAAATCATAAACGCGCGCGCCAATTCCCTTTAAAATCGTCGTGATTTGATTGGCGCGATCAGAGCCGTCATTCATAACCAGAAGAACGCTTCTCCGGAGCCATTTTACATTTCGGTCTTCTAAAAATCTTAAAACAGAGAGAGAAATAAAACCCATGATGGTGACGGCGACGCTTTCAATGAACATTCCGGCTCCCGCGCAAAGGCCGATGGCCGTCACCAACCACAATCCGGCGGCGGTGGTGAGCCCCTGGATAGTGAGGCCTGTTCTTAGAATTGTTCCGCCAGCGATGAATCCGACTCCCGAGACAACCGCCGAAGCGATTCGGGAAGTATCAATGTCTAAATGTTTGGTCGAATCAAGATATCCCTGATAAAACATGAAATGAGCGGAAACCACCATAAAGGTTGCCGCTGCCATGGCGACGATGATATGGGTCCTCAGCCCCGCGTGGCGGCTGTGGAGATCTCGTTCATAGCCGATAATTCCACCAAGTCCGGTCGCGACGGCGATGCGAAAAATCAGCTGCGCGTGGGTGAGCATGGGCGTCAAACCTCCGTGAATTGTAAGACAGGGATATTTTTATTTCCGCGATTTTTTAAAAATTGATGAGAGTCTTCGGCGGCTTTTCGCCCCGAGCGGATGCAATCCGGAAGCCCGATTCCATAATAAGAAGACCCCGCCAAGAAAACGCCCGGCAAGTCTCTCAGGCATGATTCTATTCTTTTGAGGCGAAGACTATGTCCGACTGAATAGACCGGATGGGCTTTGACCCATTTGTAAACGCGAAATTCCTCGTGGTTTGAGCGAAGTCCGAGAACATTGGACAATTCTTGATGCGCCGCTTGAGCGATCTGAGATGGGTCTTGGGAGATGAGTTTTTCCCCAAGAGGAGAATTCCCCTCAAAAAAAACTCGGATCAACGCTTTGTCCGGGTTTGCGCGATGCGGAAATTTTGACGAGCTAAAGGTCGCGGCCATGAGCGAAGAAGAATCATTTTTGACGGACACAAAACCGTATCCCTTGAGGGAATGAGAAACCGATTTTCGGGGATAGACTAAATTGACGACCGCGCTCGAGGTAAAAGGAATTTCCGATAAGGCCGATGAGAGTTCGGGCGAAAAATCGGCGCAAAGAAGAGAGGCGGAATTGGCCGGAACCGCCAACACCACGCTGTCGGCGAAAAAAGTTTCCCGCGCGGTCTTAACCGTCCAGCCTTTGTTTTCCCGTTGAAGAGACAAAACGGGAGAATCTCTTCTTAAGGCCTTGGCCGGCAGGCTTTGAATGAGGGCGTTAGAGAGGCTCGACAATCCATCTTTCAGCGTCATAAAAGCGACCGGGCTGGGTTTGGATTTGGAGAGAGACTGAAAGAGCCCGCCGCGTTTTTCCATATCCCGCAAATGGGGGAAAGTGGAGAGGAGACTGATTTGATCGGAGGGGGCGGCATAAATTCCGGATAAAATCGGATCGGCGATTTTTTGAAGAAATTCCGTTCCCATCCTTCGGGAAATAAAGGAGGCCAAAGCCTCATCTTCCGTCCCTAATTTGGGAGTCGCCCACGGCTCCAGCAAAACCCTGAGTCGCCCTTTAAAACTCAATAAATTAGAAAAAAGAAACGGGACGATTTTGGAGGGAATAAGCCCCGTGCCCTTAGGGAGAGGATAAAGTTTTTTCTGACTGAGAATCCAGACTCTGGAAATTTTTTTATTGGCCGAAACAATATCTTTTTCAAGCCCCAATTCTTTGGCTAAATCTTGGGCTTCCGGCTTGAGAGTCAAAAAACTATCCGGCCCTCCCTCGGTCAAAATTCCTCCCGATCGATCCGTGATAATTTTTCCGCCTGCGCGCGGCGAGGCTTCAAAAATAGAAATTTCGACTTTGAAATCCGATTTTCCCGCCAGTTGATTGATTCGGTGGGCGCAGGCAAGGCCTGAAATCCCAGCCCCGATGACGGCGATTTTGCGCGGGGAATTTTTTGAGTTATCCATGAAAAGAATGTGTCATTTGGATGGCGACTTTAACTAATGAGGTTTTGGTTTGCGGAAAAAGACCGTGCCCGATATTAAAAATAAAGCCGCGCTTGTTTCCCACCTGGTTGAGAATGGAGAAAACTCCTCGTCTTAAGGATTTTTCATCTCCCAACAGAAGCGCCGGATCAAGATTTCCCTGCAAAGCCTTGTTTCCAATTTTCTGGGCGGCGTCTTGAAGGTCAATTCGCCAATCAACCCCAATGACGTCCCCCCCGGATTTGGCGAAGTCTTCCAAAAAACCTGATTGTCCCGTTCCAAAATGAATGACGGGGACCTTTGTTTTTTGAGCGTTGTGAATTAGTTTTCGGGAATGAGGCTGAATATAATCCCGATAATCCGCCGGAGATAAGGCCCCAACCCAACTGTCAAAAATCTGAAGAGCCCGAGCGCCGGCCTTGACTTGGAGATGAAGGTAGTCTGAAAGGGCTTGGACCAATTTCTCCATTAAAGCGCTCCAGGCCTCGGGATGTTGGTGCATGAAGATTTTAGTTTTTAAAAAATCCTTGGACGGACCGCCTTCGATGAGGTAGCTGGCCAAGGTAAAAGGCGCGGCTGAAAACCCAATTAAAGGAAGTCCATCGAGACTGGGAACTGTGCGTTCGATGGCTTCTCCGACAAAGGCCAATTTATCGCTCGCTTTAAAATCTTTAAGCCTCTGAAGGTCGGACGGGCGCTGAACGGGATTTTTAATCGTCGGCGCGGGAGAAAAATCAACCTTAATTCCCATGGGTTCCAAGGGAATGAGAATATCCGAAAAAATAATTGCGGCGTCAAGATCAAAGGCGCGAATGGGTTGAAGGGTCACTTGGGAGGCGAGTTTGGGGGTTTTGGCGATTTGAAGAATAGAGTAATTTTCTCTGAGGAGGCGGTACTCTTTCATGTAGCGGCCGGCTTGCCGCATAAACCAAATGGGAATTTGGTCTACTTTTTCCTTTCGGCAAGCGCGCAAAAAACGATCTCGCATAAGGTAATGATACTAATTCGCGGTCAAGGTGTCGGCGGCAGAGAGGGCTTCAAACAGCTTTTCGGGAGTCTTGGCTGCAAAAAGGGTTTTTCTAAGGCCTTCATTAAAGACAAAACCCGCTAATCGGCTGAGAATTCGCAATTGAAAAACCGGAATCGAGGCCGGGGTCAAGATGAGAAAAGCCAGACGCACCGGGATATGGTCTGGCGACGGGAAAAGAACTGGTTTGGCGAATCGGGCGACGGCGATGAGAGGGGTTTTGAGCTCTGGAAGTCTTGCGTGAGGAAAAGCAATTCCCCTTCCAAGCCCTGATGAAAACTTAAGCTCCCTGTCCCAGGCGGCGTCAAAAACTTTTCGAGCGTCCAATTCCGGATGAGCGTTGGAGAGAAGTTTAGCTAAGACGGCGATGGCAGATTTTCGATCCGAGGCTTCAACCCCAACCGTGACTGCGGGTAAAGAGAGTGAATCCGTTAGAGACCAGATTGCCCCCCGGTCAAACTCATCTTTGACCTCTCCAATGAGTTCTTCAACAATATCTTCAAGAGTGAGGAGTCCTGTAATGAGGCCCTTGTCGTTTTTGACCAAGGCCAGGTGAATTCCCCGATCGGGAAAGGTTTTGAGGAATTTATCTAAATGGTCCGATTCAGAGACAAAACTGACGTTTCTTTTTAAAACGTTAAGGTCGGGAGGGGTCGAGGCCTCGCGCAGAAAAATATCCTTGATATGGATGATGCCGATGGGGTTATCAATGTCCTGGTAACAGAGGGGATAACGGGAATAGCTTCTCTCTTGAATCGTGTGAAGATTCTCTGTCCAACTTTTATCGACATAAAGAGCCGCGATTTCTTCTTTGGGCGTCATGGTTTCCGCGACGGTGGTTTGGCCGATATTGAAAAGATTTTCAATTAAAAGTAGGCGTTCGATAGGAATGGAGCCTTTTTCTTGAGTGGAATAAAGAAGAACCCGCATTTCCTCTTCCCCCACGATAGGCTCATTCTCGCCGGCGGGTTTGAGGCCCAGTAATTTCAAAGCGCTCATGGAGCAAAAAGACATGAAAGCGATAGGCCAGCGAAAAAGATTGGTGAAGAGCTTAAGAGGCAGAGATCCCCAAAGGGCGATGGGTTCTGATTTTTGGAGCGCGATTCCTCTTGGGAGAAGTTCTCCAAATAGAACGTGGAGCCAGGTCAAAAAAATCAGCGCTCCTGAAAGCGAAATCGCGGTCAGAGTTTCAGGTCCCAGCGGAATCCAGGGATGCGCCTTGAGATGGCGGGCAATGAGAGCCGCTAACTCCGGCTGCGCAATCCAGCCTAAGGCAATGGCGATGAGAGTCATCCCAAGCTGAATAGCCGCGAGATAATGATCGAGTTTTTTTTGCATCTCAATCACTCTTAAGGCCCGTGAGTTTCCGCGTTTGGACAAAACTTCCAACAGGGAAGGCCTGACCCGAACCAGGGCGTATTCCATGAGGACAAAGAGGGCGTTAAGCGAAATGAGAAGAACGGCAATTAAGAGAGCGTGGGGCATGGTTTTCTTCCGTAAGGACTGTTGAACCAACCATTCACTCGCCTAGGCTCGGTCATCAGTCCCTCTCTTTATAGAATTTTAAGGACGGGACAATGCCCACTTTATTATTAGTTGGGAGAGGCATCAGTCCCATTTTGCCATTTCTTCGAGTATTTGAGACAAAACTTTTTTAAGTTCCCAGTCTTTTCCAGTTAAAACTTTAAGGCTGGTCGCCGATTCTAATTGCGGTCGATTATTGACATTGACTCCGATTCCAATGACCAGCCAGAAAAGGCGAGACTCGTTTCCGGCGGCTTCAATGAGAATTCCAGAAATTTTTTTCCACACCTCTTTTTCTTTTGCGTAAATATCGTTAGGAGGCTTGATTTTGGTTTCAATGCTGGAAGTTTTAAGAAGGGCTGTGGAAACCGCCTCGGCTGTCTTGAGGCTTAATTTCGCCAAAACCTTGGGGGATAATCGCGGTCTGAGGATTAAAGAAAAATAAAGCCCGCCGTCCGGAGATTCCCAGGTTCTTTCCATGCGGCCTCTGCCCGCTTTTTGCTTTCTCGCCCAGACCAGGGTTCCGTTTTCGGCTCCCTCTTCGGCCAGCGCCTTGGCCGTATTTTGAGTTGATTCCATCTCCTCGGAAAAGACCAGGCACGAAATTCCGGGGAGAGATGAGCTCACACATTCATTATTAACTTTTTATTAATTGTTTTCAACTTGAAACCAAACCCCTGGTTTTTTCGTAATCTTTTATTGAGCTCATGACGCGCCATGAAGAAGACCTTATCGCGGTTCGCCGTTGCCTCAATCAGGAGCCGGCCGCTTTTCGCGAATTGGTCGAGCGTTATAAAAACCAGATATTCAGTTTGATTTTTCGTCTCGTGCGCAATCCATCCGACGCCGAGGATTTATCCCAGGAGACCTTCATTAAAGCGTTTAAGAATCTCGCTTCCTATGACGCGAATCGCCCCTTCATTACCTGGCTTTTTAAAATCGCCCATAACGCCTCCCTTGATTTCTTAAGGGCCAAAAAACCCGAGGCGATTTCTATTGACGAAGAAGAAGTCGGCGTCTATCCGGACTCTTCGGCTTCCATCGAGAAAGAACTGGAATCCGTTTTACAACGGGAATTTCTTGATCGGATATTAGCCTCCCTGCCGCCGCTTTATCAGGAAGCCTTGATCTTGCGCCATAAAGAGGGATTGGATTTAAAAGAGATAGCCCAAGTCCTCCAAATTCCGGAAGGCACGGTCAAGATTCGGTTATTTCGCGCCCGGGAGGCGCTCAAGAAAAAACTGGAATCTTTTGGCGGAGAGCCCTTGGTATGAAACCTTTTTCCCGCGGTTTACGTAATCTATGGTGAGGGAATTTAAATGGACTGTGAAAAAATAAAGGCGAGTTTCGAGGAACTTTGGGATCAGCCTTCCGATTCTCTCTTGGGGGCGGAGGCGAAGCGGCATTTCGAGAAATGCGCCGCTTGCTTGGCGCGCTATGAGGAATTTCAAAGTTTTTCGCGGGCAATATCGTCTCTTCCTTATTTCTCCCCTCGGCTGGGCTTTACGGACAAGGTCTTGGCCGCCCTGAATATCCAAAACGCTCCCGAGGCCTTGCCGTCGTGGCTTGCTTGGATGATGGGAGGGGCGATTTCTCTCGTGTTTTCTTGGATGATGGGCATTTTGTTTTTGGCGAGAGAACGTTTTAGTTGGAATAAAACCCTGGGGGCGATGAAACTGCTTCAAAACCCGCAAAAAATGAGAGTTTTCTTTCAGTTGCGGCTGGCCCGCGCCCCTTTGCTCGCTGAGCGCATCTTAAGGACGTTTCATGCGTTTAATTTTTTCATGGGACATTGGAACGCCGATTGGTTTGCGCAGTTGCCCGTGGCCGCGGTCATCGCCGGAATTTTTATAGAGGTTATCTTGCGCCCATCGCCGATTGGCGCTCAAAATAGAAAATGGAGGACGTTATGACCCACGCGCGTAATCGAAAAATAAAAATAGGAATATTCCTTGTTTTGGCCGCCGTTTGCGGTTTCTTTGGAACGGCGCATGCCGCGGCTCATTCTCGCCCCAATTCAAAAAGCGAGTGGACCAGCGGAGAAGTTCGCGTCGCCAAGGGAGAGACGCTTGAAAAAGACGTTACAGCCAGCGGCCCCATTGTGATTGAGGGCGCTTTAAGAGGAGATTGCGTCGCCTTGGGCGGCCCGGTCAACATTAGCGGCAAGGTTTCGGGAGATTTGACTTCCTTGGGCGGTCCCGTCGCCGTGAGCGGGGATATCAAGGGAGATGTGTCTTCCCTGGGCGGCCCTGTTGAGATTTCGGGCAGAGTCGAAGGCGATATCTCCTCCATGGGTGGAGACGTGACTTTAGGGGATGGGGCTATTGTTCTAGGCGACGTCGCCTTGATGGGAGGTCGCTTGAACAAAGCTAAAACCGCCGTTTTGAAAGGAGATGTCTCCCATATGGATTGGGGTCTTCTTGGGCGTTTTGCCCCGCTGTTGTCGCGCTATGGCCGAAATGGGAATTGGGAAAAATTCGCGCTCGCGTATCGAATTTTTAGCTATGCGGCGTTTCTCTTTTTTACGGCCGGAATTGGGCTCATGCTTTTATTAATAACCGTTTTTTTCCCGAAGCAAGTCGAGACAATCTCCAACGCCGTGAGGAGGGATTTTTGGAAATCCACGGGGATTGGAGCCCTAATTTTGATGCTCATTTCTCCCGGGCTTTTTTTGATGCTGGTCTCGGTGCTTGGAATTCCCCTCATTCCCATGGCAATTCTTCTTTTTTGCGCCGCCGTTTTGATGAGTCTGGCCGCCTTTAGCCTGATTGCGGCCGATAAATTTTACTTCTCCTTGAAAAAATCTCCGCCGGGAATTTTAGCCAAGGTTCTGATCGGATATCTGATACTGACTGGCCTCATGATTCTGGGAAAATTGATCGGCATTCTCGGCGATGCCGGAGATTTTTTTGGGGGAATGCTCATCTTTGCCGACATCATGGCGCTCGGTTTTGTGGTCATGGTCGGTTTGGGAGCCGTTTGGATGACGCGCATGGGAAGCCGCGCCGTGGAAATGGGCGCGGGAGTATCGTCAATGGAGGAGAAAAATTCATGAAGAAAACATTCTTAGCCGTGGTTTTATGTTGCGCGGGCTCTATCTGGTCTTGGGGCGCGGAAAAATCGTCGGAGGAGTCTTATCCCCAGGGTCAGGTGAAGGAAATTCATATCGGCATCCAAAGAGGAACAATCAATATCGTTTCCGCTCAAGGGCCAGTCAAACTCGAAATTCTCCGATTGGATCACATGGACAAATGCGATATCTCGACGACTGTCAAAAACGGGACGCTCCGCGTTCTCGCCAAAACGAAGGGCTGGCTGTGGAGCCATGGAAATCTTGGAGATGGGGATGGAATTAAGATTCCCTATCACGAAAAAAGCGCGTGCGCGGTCTCGGTGACGGTCCAGGCCCCGCCGAATCTTCCGTTACGCATCGCGGGTTCTTACGCCGATATCGCCGTGGGGAAGCGGAACGGTTCCGCGAAGTTTTCTCTCGCTTACGGGAAACTCAGTCTCAACGGCGTTAAGCAAAAATTGCAAATTGACGGCATATCTAACATTGTTGACGGCGCGGCTGATTCTCAAGATGCCCGTATCAATTCCGTCGGGGGAATTCTGCGCTTAACATGGTCAGAATCTTCATTGCCTATTGACGGCGTTGAAATCAGCGAGGTTAATAGCGATAACATTTTGGAATTCCCGAAGGGGAGCAATGTCGAGATTGAGAAGTCGGGATGGGTTCGCGTCTTGAATCAATTCGCGGGAAATGAAACAGAAAGCGCGAAAGGAAACAGAACTGTGAGGGTTCAGGTATCTGGGGTCAAAGGGACTCTTAAAATCGCTCAACTAAAGCGGCGCGGGAAGGATTTAAGTTCGAGGCCCCAGGCGCCTATTGAAAAAAATACGGCTCAGGCGGCGAAGCATTCTGGGAGCGTCTCTGACAGGGAAAAATTTACTGGTTCTCATCTCGCTATTGAATCAATAGATGAAGACATCACGCTTGACATGGGGAAATCAGGGGAAATCCGCTACGGACTTTCATGCGTTCCAAATAAAAGTGGGATTTTTCTTTTTGGGGAGGGTCTTTGGACGACCAGCCAATCAACTCTGAACAAGGAAAGAGATGAAAATAAGGCGGATTTTTATTCTAAACAAGGCCGACTTGTAATTCATTCAGGGAAACATTGGTCCTGTAAGGCGAATATCCACATCCCGGAAAAGGTTTCAGTGGCGCTTGATGGCGTTAGCGGCGACATTCAGATTCTTCGGCGTTCAGGAGAGACGCGGGTTGTATCAGTGAGTGGAGACGTAAAAATTCAGGATTCAAAGGGAGCTGTTCGCGTGGAAACAGCGAGCGGGGATATCAAAATCAAAGATTCTAATGGCCCGATTCAGGCAAAATCTACAAGCGGCGACATCGAAATTATCGGCGGAATGAAAGGCGTGATTGCAAAAGCGGTCAGCGGGGATATTTCAATTTCTGGCAGCGGACCTCAAACGTTAGCGAGGAGCATTAGCGGAGATATCACGTTTTCGCCTTGGGCTTTGAAGTCTTCCCAATGTATCGAGGATCATACTGGAACCGGCGATCTGAAAATGTCGCGCCCTTGGAAAATTTGTAAAAATTCGAGCGTTCGTTTTCAAACAACCAGTGGAGACATCACGATAAAATAGGGATTTCCAAGCTCATATCCAAGGCCGGGGCGCTGTGGGTCAGGCGCCCGATGGAAATGCGGTCGGGGCCCAAAAGGGCGAGAGCGCGGATGTTTTGAAGGCTGACTCCGCCGGAAATTTCAATTTGAATTTTTTTTGAGAAAGCGCGAATGAGAGAAATCGCTTCCTTAATTTGCGCGGGATTCATATTGTCAAGCAAAATCATATCAGGCTTAAGAGTCAGCGCGGCTTGAACCCGGCTGATCCTATCGGCTTCGATTTCGACTGGAATCTTGGGAAATTTTTTCTTGAGCGCGCTTAAGCCTTGTTTTAAATCTCCAAATTCCCAGTGATTGTCCTTGAGGAGGACCATGTCATAAAGCCCCATCCGGTGGTTTTCCCCGCCGCCGCATTTGACTGCATATTTTTCAAGGCTTCTCCAGCCCGGGAGGGTTTTTCGCGTGTCATGAATTTTGGCCGTTGTCCCCCTAATTTCTCTGACGAATTGACGGGTGAGAGTCGCAATTCCAGATAAATGCTGAAGAAAGTTAAGCGCGGTTCTTTCCGCCGTTAAAATCTTTCGGAAGCCTTTGATTTCAAAAATTTTCTGTCCGGCTTTGGCGTAGCGGCCGTCGGGAATGATGATTTTAACCTGGGCCGCGCGGTCGATTTTTTGAAAAACCTGCTTGGCGATTTCGGTTCCGCAAATTATTCCGTCGGCTTTTAAAACGATGAAGCCTTGGATTTTTGCGCGGGGAGGAATAAAAAATCGGGTGGTTAAATCGCCATTTTGGCCCAAATCTTCGGCCAAGGCTTTCTGGATAAGCCAATCAGGGGCTTTCATTCGTTTTTTCAAGGATTTTTCCTTATCCACGAAAAACTCTTTTTTATATTGTGCGATGGAATATTTTAACAAATCATAGTGAAACAGGGACTTCATCTGTCCCTATTATTTAAGATGGGCGATTCTGGGGCGTCTTATCCCCATCCAAAGGATAAATTTTACCTTCTGCCTCGCAAACTCATAAAATAAGGACAGTGAATTTAGAAATCCCCGCTTCTTGCCGGGCCGCCTTGGTTGATTCCGCGTCGCGGAAACTGGTTTTGGGAAGCGTTCCCGTTTTCTCTCCCGGCGCGGGAGAGATATTGATTAAGGTCTCGGCGATGGGGGGCAATCGCCTGGATATCGATCAGAAAAAAGGGAATTACCGCCTTCCCGAGGGGGCTTCTCCGGTTTTGGGTCTTGAGGCGGCGGGAACCGTCGCGGCCGTTGGAGAAGGAGTTTCCCGCTATAAAACCGGAGATCGCGTCATGGCCTTGATGAACGGCGGGGCCTACGCGGAATATGCCGTCTCTCCCGAGGAAACGACTCTTCCGATTCCACCTTTGATGAGTTTCGAGGAAGCCGCCGCCGTTCCGGAGGCGTATTTGACCGTATGGTCGAACGTGTTCATGGACGCGAAACTTAAAGCCGGAGAGGTCCTTCTGGTGCATGGGGGAGCGAGCGGCGTGGGATCGGCGACGATACAAACCGCGAAATCTTTCGGCGCGGTCGTCATCGCCACGGCCGGCTCCGATGAAAAAGTAAGATTTTGCCTGGAACTTGGGGCTGATTGCGCCATTAACGACCGCGAGAAGGACTTCGAGACGGAAGCCTTGAAATTTCTTGGCGCAAGAAGAGTCGACGTCGTCTTTGACTGGATCGGGCCCCAATACCTTCAAAAACATTTATCGCTTTTGGGCCGCCGGGGAAGATTGGTTTTCATTGATTCGCGGAGTGAGGGAAGCCTTTCAATCGACCCCGGTTTCATTATGCGGAAAAATCTCATCATCACCGGTTCTCTTCTTCGCCCAAAGCCCTTGGAGGAAAAGCGCGCGATTGCGCTTGAGGTGGAAAACCGTCTTCTTCCGAAACTTGCCTCTGGGGAACTTTTGCCCCGGGTTTTTCGCGGTTTTCCGCTGGCCCGCGCGGAGGAGGCGCATTGCGTGATGGAGTCCGGCAAGAGCCTGGGAAAAATAGTTCTGACGGTTTGAGTCGTTCTAAAAAATTCAGCTCTACAATGATATTATAAACGGAACTAATATAAAATAAAACAGGGTATATTCTGATGAAACTTAATCGTGCCGGGCAAAACCTATTTCTACTCTTCTTGCTTACAGTATTTGTTCCAGCTTCAATAAAGGCTTCCCCATTCAAACGAATCGAAATCACCAAGACTAATAATTACTTTACGGGATTTAACTCCGACTCTTATCGAGCGGATGCCGTTAGCGAAGCATCCTTGAATAGTCTTCGCCAATATGTTGGTAAAAGAATTCGGCTTAATCCCAAGGATGATCCCGGCGTCATCATTCAGGCGTTGCAATGGGTTAGCCTTCAGTGGAAGCAAGATGGTGTGAATGAACCCAGAAAGGGAGAATCCGCTTTGGACATCCTTAAGGATGTCCATGAAAAAGGCCAGCGGTATCGTTGCGTCGAGTATAGCTTGGTTCTTGTCGATATTCTTCGTTCCCTTGGCTATGTCAGTCGCAAGCTTTCTTTACGCTCCGTTGATGTCGCTTATGGCCCAGGAGCAGAAGGGCATATTGCCGTTGAGGTCTGGTCGAATCACCTTCAAAAATGGATTTTCATTGACCCCCAGTTCAGTATTTATCCCACCTATCGAGGCAGATATCTTGACTACTATGAAATCTATCAATTGAAAAAACAAGGCAAGTTTTCCAAAATAAAATTTAACGTGACTCAGGGATATCAGAAGCGGCAGTCAAAATTTAACCTCCAAGGCTATCAGCGGGACTATCAGAAATTCTTAGCGCATTATTTTGGTTATATGGCAACGCCTATTGTCCATCTAGGGAAAAATTACAACTTGGTTCTAGAATTGAACGGAAAACGGGAAACAATGACGTTTCAAGCCTCTCCTGAGGGAAATAATCTATTTACGCGCAATTGGCGCGACTTATATTTTGACGTGAACCGCACTATGATCAATTTTCAATATCACCATGATGGGAAAAGCGATTATCAGGCGCTATTAAAACAGAATGGTATTGCCGTGCGGGGCGATAAAACTGATAAAGAAATAGAGGCAAAACTGGCCAAGCTTGAGCCCTTGTTCGCGGCCAAGCCGGATTTCAACGTCTCATTTCTCAATAATTCTCCTTGGCATTCTTACTACGAGTACCGATTCTCAGAACAAGGACCGTGGCTGAAGATTAAAGGCGACTCAATAATTTGGAATCTCAAATCAGGACGCAATGACCTCGAAGCGCGATCGGTCAATCGGATGGATATCCCGGGACCGACGACCTTCGTCCATATTCTTTACCGCTAAAGGCAATACCTCTGAGATCGATGATTTTCACTTGCGGGATTGAATCCACTTTTTGAAAAACCTGCTTGGCGATTTCGGTTCCGCAAATTATTCCGTCGGCTTTTAAAACGATGAAGCCTTGGATGTTTGCGTGGGGAGGAATAAAAAATCGGGTGGTTAAATCGCCGTTTTGGCCCAAATCTTCGGCCAAGGCTTTCTGGATAAGCCAATCAGGGGCTTTCATCTTTTTACCTTCTTTTTTGAGGCGGACATTTCTTTAAGCTCAAATAATTGATCTCTTAAAACTGCGGCCGTTTCAAAGTCGAGATTCTCAGCGGCGTCTTTCATGCGCTTCTCTATTTCCTCGGCGATGACCGGAATGTCTTTGGGCGCAAGCGGCTTTTCCGTTTCCTTTAATAAGGAAAGACCCTCGCGCTTGGCTTGAGACTCAAATTCCTCAAGTTCCGAAACGGCCCTGACGACGGTCTTAGGCGTAATCTTAAACTTCTGATTATATTCAACCTGTTTTTTGCGCCGCCTTTCCATCTCTGAAAGAGCCCTTTTCATGGAACCGGTTTGGGAATCGGCATATAAGATGACCAAACTATTGACGTTTCTGGCCGCGCGCCCGGAAATTTGAATAAGAGTCGTTTCCGATCTCAAAAATCCCTCGTGATCGGCGCCTAAAATTGCGACCAAGGACACCTCGGGGAGATCCAAACCTTCGCGGAGAAGATTAATACCGACCAAACAATCAAAAGCTCCGCGCCTCAAATCCTGGAGAATTTGGATTCTTTCCAATGGTTCAATATCGGAATGAAGATAACGCACTCGAATGCCTTTACTTCCCAGGTAATCCGCCAAATCCTCGGCGGTACGTTTGGTTAAAGTTGTGACCAGACTTCTTTCCCCTTTTTTTGCTTTTTCCTTAACCCGAGCGGTTAAATCCTCAATTTGACCTTCGGAGGGATGAATGATGATCTGTGGATCCACTAGCCCCGTCGGGCGAATAATCTGCTCGACAATTTCGCCTTTTGATTTCGTCAATTCATAAGGCCCAGGGGTGGCCGAGACAAAAATGGTTTGCTTGGCCAGGGATTCAAACTCGTCAAATTTAAGCGGGCGATTGTCCAGGGCTGAGGGGAGCCTGAACCCAAAATCAACCAATGTTTGTTTTCGCGAGCGATCACCTTCATACATTCCGCGAATTTGAGGGACGGTCACATGGGACTCGTCAATAAAAAGAAGAGAGTCCTTGGGAAAGTAATCTAAAAGACAAAATGGGCGTTCGCCCGGGGCCCGCCCCGACAAATGGCGAGAATAATTTTCGATTCCGTGACAAAAACCGACTTCTTTGAGCATCTCCATATCATAGCGAGTTCGCTGTTCCAGCCGTTGGGCTTCAAGATTTTTTCCGCGAGCGTTAAGTTCTGCCACGCGCTCTTTCATTTCAGCCTCGATGAGTTTCAAGGCTTTAAAGCGGCTGATTTCATCGGTGACGAAGTGTTTGGCCGGATAAATCCAGAGGCTTGAAATATTTTTAAGCGTTCTTCCCGTCAGCGGGTCTAGTTCCGAAAGGCTCTTGATCAGCCCGTTTTCAAGAGACACCCTAACGGCTGTTTCCTGATAGGCCGGAAAAATATCGATGTTTCCCCCCTTCGCGCGAAATTTCCCGCGGGTAAACTCGACTTCATTTCTCTCGTAATGAATGGAAACGAGTTGCTCAAAAAGTTTCATGCGCTCTTGGGTTTTTCCTTGTTCAAGATAAACCGAACTTTTTTCGTAATTTTCAGGAGAGCCGATGTTGTAGATGCAGGATACGGACGCGATGACAATCACATCCCTTCTGGAAGACAGCGCGCTGGTCGCTTTGAGACGCAATCGGTCGATGCGGTCGTTAATCGCGGAATCTTTTTCGATATAGGTGTCGGTTGAGGGCACATAGGCTTCCGGCTGATAATAATCGTAGTAAGAAATAAAAAATTCGACCGCATTTTCTGGGAAGAGAGATTTAAACTCGCTGTAGAGTTGGGCGGCCAGGGTTTTGTTGGGCGAAATGATGAGGGACGGGCGGTCCATATTTTTAATGACATGGGCCGCGGTAAAGGTTTTTCCCGATCCCGTGACTCCTAAGAGAACCTGGGCCGGGGCGTTTTCCCTGATTCGGCGCGTCAAAGTTTCAATCGCCTGGGGTTGATCGCCCGCCGGTTTAAACGAAGACTTCAAATGAAAAGGCATCTTTCTTATTATAATTGAAGTCTGCGACATTTTTTTAATTTCATGAGCTTAAAATGAAGACGTAAATTAAATACAAGAAATTGCAATGAAACAATTATCGGCGTTATTTGGCGACAGAAATAAACAGTAATGGACATCCGCGAGATATTTTCTCAAGGGCGCCCCGTCATTTCCTTTGAGTTTTTTCTTCCCAAAGCTCCGGAAAACCTCCCTGAGTTCATCGACAATCTCGAAGAGTTTAAGGCTCTTCATCCGGACTTTATCACGCTCACCTATGGAGCCGGAGGCTCCGAACAAGGCCGAACCATCGAGGCGGCCGGGCTCATCAAATCCAAAACGGGGCTTGAAACCGTCTGCCATCTCACGGGAATCACCCACACGCAAGAGGAAATCGAGGAACGGTTAAAACGCCTTAAAGATATTGGTATCGGAAAGATTGTCGCGTTGCGGGGAGATATCCCAAAGGGAAATCCCTCCCTTCCGGGTCGTTTCCCGCACGCTAGTGATCTCATCGAAATGATCCGGGAAATGGGAGGCTTTCAAATCGCGGCGGCGGGTTATCCGGAAACCCATCCCGAGGCAAAATCTCCCGAATCGGATATTTTCTATCTCTCGGAGAAAGTTCGCGCCGGGGCGGATTGGATCATTACCCAAATTTTTTTTGACAACAAGGATTATTTTGATTTCGCCAAACGCGCAAAGGCCGCCGGAATTTCCCGTCCCATCATTCCGGGGATAATGCCGGTTACGAATTTCGCGCAGCTCAAGCGTTTTTCCTCCCTTTGCGGGACGAAAATCCCAGAAATAATGGCCCAGGAACTCAAAAAAATAGAAAATGAGCCCGAAGCCGTCGTCCAATACGGAATTCAATGGGCAAGCCGCCAGGCGCGCGGGCTTTTAGAGGGAGGGGCCCCCGGCATCCATTTTTTCACGCTCAACCGCAGCCACTCGACCGCCGAGGTATTGCGGCAAATTAGGCAGAAAACCGTCTAAAATTATTTCGTGAAATATGAGCCTGAAGAAAAGCGAGTTTTGATAAAATAAATTCTTCATGGAAGCTTCCCTTAAAGACGCTCTTGGCCGCCGAGTTTTGATTTTAGACGGCGCGATGGGAACCTTGATCCAAGAGGCCCGCCTTTCGCCGGATGATTTTGGTGGACACGCGCTTGAGGGATGCAATGAAAATCTGGTTTTGACGAGACCCGATCTCATAGAACAAATTCATGAAAAATATCTCGAGGCCGGGGCCGATATCATCGAGACTAACACCTTCGGGGCCATCCCCTACGTTTTGGCGGAATACGGGCTTGCGGAAAAAACAAGGGAAATCGCAATCCGGGCGGTTCAGATCGCCAAACAAGCCGCCGCGAAATACGCGAGTCCCCATCGCCCGCGCTTCGTGGCCGGGGCCTTGGGTCCGGGCACGAAAACGATTAGCTTAGCCGGCGGGATTACCTTTGACGAGGTTTCAAGGGCCTATCAAGAATCGGTCTTGGGTTTAATCGAGGGCGGCGCGGATTTGATTTTGCTTGAAACCCAGCAAGATACGCTGAACGTCAAGGCGGAATTGATTGGGCTTGACCGGGCTTTTCAAATAGCGGGCGCGTCCCTGCCCGTGATTGTTTCCGTCTCCATTGAATCTTCCCAAACGATGCTGGCGGGGCAAACCATTGAAGCCCTATATGATTCCTTATCTCATTTGGATCTTTTGGCGATAGGCCTTAACTGCGCGACCGGTCCGGAATTCATGGCCGATCACCTGCGGACATTATCCGGAATTTCGCGTTTTCCCGTTATTTGTTATCCCAATGCCGGGCTCCCCGACGAACACGGACATTATCACGAGTCTCCCGATAAAATGGCGGAGGTCTTGGGACGTTACTTAAAAGAAGGTTGGATCAACATTGTGGGCGGATGTTGCGGGACGACTCCGGAACATATTCGGCGCATCGCCTCCATCGCCCAAGGAGTTTCTCCCTCAACCTCGCGGACAAATCTGCAAAGAAACGCGGTTTCTGGACTAGAATCCCTGGTCCTCGTTGAGGAAGAACGGCCCTATTTAGTGGGAGAAAGGACCAATGTGATCGGTTCGCGCGCGTTTAAGGATTTAATTTCTCAAGGACGTTATGACGAGGCCTCCGAAATTGGGCGCGCGCAAGCCAAAAATGGGGCGCACATCCTGGACGTTTGTCTGGCGAACCCCGATCGGGAGGAAATGGAGGATATGGAACGCTTTATCCCGAGCATTTCCCATAAAATTAAAATTCCGATCATGATTGATTCGACCGATACCACGGTCGTGGAGGCGGCTTTAAAGAGAACTCCGGGGCGTTCCATCATCAACTCGATTAATCTTGAAGACGGAGAGGAGCGCTTTGAAAAAATTGTTCCGCTGATCAAGCGTTACGGCGCCGCCGTGGTTGTGGGGACCATCGACGAGGATAAAACCCAGGGAATGGCGCTCAGTCGCGAGAGAAAACTCCAGATCGCCTTAAGAAGCCGGGACTTGCTCACGAAAGAATATGGCCTCAAGGATGAGGATCTGATTTTTGATCCCTTGGTCTTCCCCGCCGCGACCGGAGATAAGAATTATTGGGGTTCCGCCATCGAGACCATCGAGGGCGTGCGCTTGATTAAAAAGGAAATCCCGAAATCAAGGACGATCCTGGGAATTTCCAATGTTTCGTTCGGCCTTCCACCCGCCGCCCGAGAGGTTTTAAACGCGGTTTTCCTTCATCAATGCGTTCTCGCTGGGCTGGATTTGGCGATTGTCAATACCGAAAAATTGGCGCGTTACGCGTCTTTAAATGAGGAGGAAAAATTCTCGGCCCTTAATCTTTTGTCCTGGAAGGGACCCGGCGATTCGCGCTATCCCCAGGGTTTTGACGCGGTTCAGGATTTTTCCTCGCGATTTCAAAAGCCCCGTGAAAACTCAAAAACCGGGGATCAAAAATCAGAGCTTCCGGTTCCGGATCGTTTGGCGCGAAATATCGTGGATGGATCCCGAGTCGGGCTAGAAGCGGATTTAGACGAGATGCTCAAAACCCTTTCTCCCCTTGAGATTATCAACGGCCCTTTGATGAGTGGAATGGACGAGGTTGGGAAACTTTTCGCTTCAAATCGGATGATTGTCGCCGAGGTTTTGCAGTCAGCCGAGGTGATGAAGGCGGCGGTTAGCTATCTTGAGCCTAGGATGGATCAATCGCAGCTTGTTTCCCGCGGACGAGTGGTTTTGGCCACGGTCAAGGGAGACGTTCATGATATAGGGAAAAATTTGGTCCACATTATTTTTAAAAATAATGGCTATGAGATCATTGATTTGGGTATTCGAGTTTCCCCGGAAACCTTAATCGAGGCCGTGAAAGAAAAATCTCCGCATATAGTCGGTCTTTCAGGGCTTTTAGTTAAATCCACCCAGCAGATGGCGGCGACGGCCTCTGATTTAGAGGCCGAGGGAATTTCCGTTCCCATTCTCGTTGGAGGAGCGGCCTTGTCTCCCAAATTCGTCGCCTCTAAAATCGCGCCCATTTATTCAGCTCCCGTTTTTTACGCCAAAGACGCGATGTCGGGCCTTGACATCGCCAATCGTTTCCAAGACGCCTCTGCCAGAGAGGCTCTTTTGGAAAAGAATAGGGAAATACAAACCCATTTATCAAAAATGAACGGAGTTCCTTCCGAACGCTCTCCCATGGTTGTCGATAATAAGAAAATATTATCCCGCGATCATTCCATTCCCATTCCGACGGATTTTGTCCCACGCATTCTCTTGGACTTTTCTCTTGAAAAAATTTTCTCCTATATTAATCCCGTGATGCTTTATGGAAAACATCTGGGTCTTAAGGGTGTGGAGGCGAAAATCAAGGAAAAAGATCCCAAGGCCTTGGACTTAATCCTTAAGGTATCGGAACTCCAAAGAGAAGTGATTTCAAAAAAACAAATGTCCGCTAAAGCCGTTTATCGGTTTTTTAGGGCGGATTCGAATGGGGAATCCTTGAATCTTTACGATCCGAGGAGTCTCAATGTTCTTGAAACCTTCGTCTTTCCACGCCAAAATTCAGGGGAGGGCTTGTGTCTATCCGATTTTACGGAGCCTAAAGGGTCAGGGAAAAAGGATTTCGTGGCCCTTTTCGCGCTCAGTTGTGGATTTGGTGTTCGGAAACTCTCGGAGTTGTATCGCGATCGCGGGGAATATTTTAAATCCCATGCCCTCCAAGCCCTGGCCATTGAATCGGCCGAAGCTTTCGCCGAACTTCTGCATGAAAAAATCCGCTCCGAGTGGGGGTTTCCCGACCCTTCAACAATGACTCTGAAGGAAAAATTCCAGGCCAGGTATCGAGGACTGAGGGTGAGCTTTGGTTATCCCGCTTGCCCAAACCTGGAGGATCAGGAAAAACTTTTTCGGCTATTGGATGTCGAAAATTCCATCGGCGTGAAGCTGACCGAGGGCTTCATGATGGAGCCGGAGGCCAGCGTCTCGGCCTTAGTCTTCCATCATCCGGAGGCGCGCTATTTCGCCGTTTCTCCGCCCTCGGTTTAGATTTCGCGACACTTTTTCTAGCTTTCATGCGTCTAAAAGGTATTCTTGGTTATTAATCCGGCCTTAAACTCCTATGCGCGTGGGGGTTAAGACCGGAGGAGACTTTTATCAGCGATTTAGAGATTGTCAGAAAGATTCGAAAGGGCCATTCCGATTTATACGCGGAATTGATGCGCCGGCATTATCCAAAAATTTTTTGCCTTTGCTTGTCGCTTCTCAAAGACCGCTCTCTTGCCGATGACGCTACCCAAGAATCTTTTATCAAGGCGTATCATTCGCTCGACCAATTTAGGGAAGATTCTTCTTTTTCGACCTGGATTCACCGTATCGCGGTCAACCGCTGCTTGGATTTAACTCGTCTTAAGGCCCGTGAAAAGGAAGATTCCTTGGATACAATACTTGAAAATTCTGGGGGGCATTCTTTTCAAGAATTAGAGAGCTCTCTCTATCTTGAGTCCTCGCTCATTAATTCTGATTTGGTTGAGAAAATCATGGCTCGTTTGCCGGTGGAATATCGTTTGATTCTCATTTTGCGCGAGATGCAGGGATTTAATTATCAGGAAATCGCCCAGGTTTTAGAATGCAGTCTTGATTCGGTCAAAGCCCGTCTGCGCCGGGCGCGCCTTGCTTGCGGGGAGATTATCCGACACTTTCAGATGGCGGGATACGTCTAACTAGGAGAACGGAGTTACTTCGATGGAACACAGAGAAATTAGGGAGAACCTGGGGGCTTTTCAAGATGGAGAATTGTCTCCCAAGGAAAGGCTTGAAATTTCAGCTCATCTTGATGTTTGCCCGGAATGCCGGGAGCTTCAGAAAAGTTGGCAAAAAATTTCAGAGACCTTATTTCATTCCCGGAGTTTTGTATCCCAACAAGAGACCGAACAATTTGTCGCTCAAACCATGGCCAAAATTGTTCCTTTTCCTTCCGGGGAACTTTGGGTTCTCTCCAAACCGTTATGGGCGTGGTTGACTCCAGTCCTTGAACTGGGTTTTGCCGCTGCGCTTTTCTTGGCCGTTCTTGGAAACTCGGATCGCTTGGCTTCTCCGGATACGCTTCTTCTTTTGGGTTCCAATAAGGATATGGCGGAGTTCATATTGCCTCCGGCGAGCACGCATGGGCCAAATTGGTTTAATTTATTATTGGAGGGAAAATGAGGACTTCTTGGAATCATATTTTACTGGCCTTTTGCGCCGGTCTTTTGATGGGAGGGTGGGCTGGGGTGCGCCATGAGAAGGCTATCCTCCATCAGTTCTGGTCTCGTGGGCCGGAGACTCAAAAAATTTTGGCGAAGCTCAGTCGGAAACTGGATTTAAACCCGCAACAAGAAGAGCAAGTTCGGCTTCTCTTAGAATCTAAGCGCGAGAAAATTTTGTTTCTTCATCAACAGATGAGGGCCCAATTCGAAGCCTTGCGCCTTTCCATGCGCGCGGGCATTGCCCAAATTTTAAACCCAAAACAAAAAGAAAAATTTACCCAGATGACTCAAAAATGGGACAAGCGTCATCCTTGGGTTGCGCCGAGTTCCGTTAAGGTTTCTTCGGGAATTTCACTTTCCCCTCCTTAAGTCTTGGTATAATGAGTGAAACGTGAGACGATTTAAAAGGTTTGTTTTATTTTCCTTCTTTCTTTCCTTGAGTGCGAACCCGTTTTTCGCCTCTGCCGCTGATTTAATGCCCCCCTCTAGTCTCCATGCCTTAACCTGGAAAGACTGCGTTCAAATTGCGCTCAAACACAATCCTGATCTTGCCGCCGCCAAAAAAGCGATTGATTCCGCCCGCGCCACCTATTACGCTACTTGGAATGAGGTTTTGCCCAGCATATCCTCATTAGAAGACGGTTATACCAAGACCCAATCGAGTAACCAGGCCAGTTTTCTCGCTTCGAACGGAATTGCCAGCGGCGGTTTTCTTCCCTGGACGCTTCAGGGTTCCGCCCGCATGGATATTTTTAATTTTAAGGATTCCCAGGATATCCGCAAGGCCCACGCTTTTATTGCCCAGATGTGGGCATCTTATCGAACCTCTTCCGTTACGGTTCGGTATAACTTAAAAGTCGCTTATTATCGTTTGCTTTTTGCCTATCGGATGGTCAAGGTTGCCAAGGATATTTTAAAGCTTCGGCAAGACAACACTGACATGGTTCAGCTTTTGTATAACAACGGTCAAGAATCCAAGGGAAATTTGATGCTGTCAAAGGCCCAAACTAAGTTAGCCCAGGAAGCGGTGGACCAAAATCGGCGGCGCTTGCGCCTGGCCCAAATCCAGCTTGATCAACTTTTAGGAAAAGACGGTTTCACCCAGGTCGCCGTTCAAGGAACTCTAGACCTTCCAGATCCGCAAAAAGGTTATCCCAATATGGCGTCCTTGGTTGAAAATAATCCCAACGTCCAACTTCAAAAAGCGATTTGGTGGGGCGCTAAGGCCGGAGTAGGGCAATCCTTGAGCGCGATGTTGCCGAACGTCGGAGTTTTATACAGCCGAAGCAGCCTTGGAAACAATATGGTGGCGACCCAAAACCCAAGTTGGTCTTTTTTTGGTTCCGTGGACCTTCCCATTTTTTCCAATGGCCCTTTGGGAAATTTCTTTACCCTGGTCAGCGCTAAAAGGACTGCCGATCAAAATGAAGAGCAATTGCGTTCAACTCGGCTTTTGACCCGGGAGACGATGGAAAACGCCTGGTATAAT
Source organism: bacterium (assembly GCA_021822495.1). Lineage (GTDB taxonomy): Bacteria > Elusimicrobiota > Elusimicrobia > UBA1565 > UBA9628 > JAKAQV01. The sequence goes on from JAKAQO010000001.1 coordinate 671,704, forward strand.
CTCAAAAATGAGGCGCAACTGGTTGATGTGTGGACTTATCGTGTCAAGGCGACTAAACAAAGAAACGATGAGTCAACCATTCGCTACAGCGCGGGGCTTATGACCTATGACACCTGGGAGATTGCCGTGACTGATCTTGTGAACGCTGAACAAATATTAATTCAAGATCAGTTCACTGAGGCTGAATATTTAGCCGCCTGGGAAGAGTCTGAAGGTTTGGGTTTGGAGGATCAATGAGGAAAATTTTGTTATGGAGTTTGGCCGCAGTCCTTGTGGGAGGAGCTTGGTTTTATTGGCATAAAAAAAATGAGAAGCCAAAGGATACGGGAAAAATCATTTTGGTTCGCCGCGGGCCTTTGCAGGAAACCGTTGAGTCAACAGGAAATATCGCGCCTTTAAACCGAGTTGAAATTAAACCCGCGATTTCCGGACGCATTGATAAATATTTAGTGGATGAGGGAAGCGTGGTTAAGGCCGGTCAAGTAATCGCCTGGATGAGCTCGTCTGACCGCGTGGCCATTATGGACGCGGCAAGGTCCCAGGGTCCCAAGGCTCTTAAGAAATGGGAAGACAGCTATAAGCCAACCCCCATTATTGCTCCGATTTCAGGAGTCGTGATTTTAAGAAATATCGTCGATGGCCAAACGGTAGACGCCTCAACGGTCCTTTTTGCGATGTCAGATAAATTGATTGTCATTGCCCAAGTCGATGAAACCGATATTGGAAAAATTCATTTAGAAATGCCGGCCAAAATCGTTCTGGATGCCTATCCCAATCGAACGGCGATGGGAAAAGTTTTCGATATTCTCCATGAGGGAGTTAATAACTCTAACGTGATCACCTATAACGTCAAAATTAGCCCTGACGGAGGCGCGCCAGCTTATTACAAATCTCAAATGACCGCCAATGTCAGTTTCATCGTCAAAGAAAACAAAAACGCTCTTTTTGTTCCCGCCGTTGCCGTCAAACAAAAGAAGGGAAAATACGTTGTACTGGTCCCGGGAGCGGATGGTCAGCCCGAAGAAAAGCTCGTGACTCTCGGTATTCAAGACGGGACCAATGATGAGATTCTCTCAGGCCTTAAAGACGGCGATTCCATCATTATTCCGGGCAATCATTACGTTCCCAGGGAAGCTCAAACCAGCCCCTTAACCTTTGGCGCCAAAAAGAAAGGAAAAAAGCCCGCTTTTTAATTTGAATCATGCCCGTCATCCAACTCGATAATATCCGGCATTCGTATAAAGTCGGAGCGGGGAATCTCCTAGTCCTTAAAGGAATCAATTTGTCCATTGATCAAGGAGAATTTGTCGCGATCATGGGGCCTTCGGGTTCTGGAAAGTCGACTTTGCTTCAGATTTTAGGGCTCTTAGAGCGTCCGACCGAAGGTCGCTACCTTTTGATGGGAAAAGACGTATCGCGGTTATCCGATGATGAGGGCGCGGCACTTCGCTCAAAAACTATCGGGTTTATTTTTCAGATGTTTAATTTATTGTCTCGGACCAGCGCCTTAGACAATGTGCTTCTTCCGGCGATTTACGCTGGCCAAGGGATTCCCCACCCAAGAGCTCTGGGCCTTCTTGAAGATGTCGGGCTTTCGGACCGCGTTCATCATAAGCCCAATCAGCTTTCCGGCGGGCAGCAACAGAGGGTGGCGATTGCAAGATCTCTAATCAATTCTCCAAAAATTATTTTTGCCGATGAACCGACTGGAAATTTAGCTTCCGATCAGGCTGATGAAGTGCTTGAAAAATTGTCCGAGCTCAACGCGCGCGGGATGACCGTGATTATGGTCACTCACGAACCGGATATCGCCTCTTACGCCGAGCGCATTATTAAAATCAAGGACGGTCTCATCCAGTCTGATGAAAAGAACCCAAACCCTAAACATCAATTAAGTAAGACCCAAAGCGCCCCAAATGGGGCAGAAAAAGAAATTGCGGTCCTATCTTCTCCTCACGTTCTTCCTGATCTGAGTTGGCTTGAGGTTAAGGAAAATGCTTCTTCCGCCGCGCGCGCGATTTCGGCCAATAAAACCCGCTCTTTCTTGTCTGTCTTGGGAATTTTGATCGGGGTTTGTTCGGTGATCGCAATGTTGGCCATTGGTCGCGGCGCGCAAAAATCCATTGAGGCCCGCATTTCGGGTCTCGGTTCCAATTTAGTTATGATCTGGCCTTTTTCTTCTGCCGCTTTTCATGGCGGAACTGGCGCGGTGTCTCGCTTGACCTTGGAAGATATGACGGCTATTTCTCACTTGAGTTCCCATATTATCGCAGTCAATGGAGAGGTGTCGGGAAATGAACAAGTCGTTTATAAAAATAAGAACACCAATACGGAAGTGAATGGAGATTTGCCTGCTTACGCTTCCATGCACTCCGCCGAACCTTATTACGGGCGCTTTTTTACAGATGAAGAAAATAATAATATTGCCCAGGTTGCGGTTTTAGGACAAACTGTCGTCAACACTCTTTTCGGAAAAAATGATCCAGTGGGTCAACAGATCAAAATTAAGCGTATAAGCTTTAAAGTCATTGGAATCTTGCCCCCTAAAGGTTCCAGCGCCTGGCATGATCAAGATGATTTGGTCGTGATTCCCCTTAAGACCGCGATGATGAGATTAGGACTCAACGGCTGGAGCAGTTTAAATAGTCGTGGGCGTTATCTTCAAAGGATGGAAGTGGAATGCGACGGCCCTAATTCTATTGATGGAGTCATGGCTAAGATCAAGGCTTTCTTAAGAGCGCGTCATCACTTGCCAGCTTATAAAGACGACGATTTTACCGTTCGTAATATGCAAGACATTCAATCCGCTTTGACCGGAACAACGAAAACTTTCGGGGTTCTTTTGGGAATTGTCGCTGCGATTTCAATACTCGTTGGCGGGATTGGGATTATGAACATCATGCTGGTTTCAGTCACGGAAAGAACGCGGGAAATTGGCCTTAGAAAAGCCGTGGGAGCGCCTAGGCGCGCGATTTTAGCCCAGTTTCTCATCGAGTCGGCGTTACTTTCTTTGCTTGGAGGAACGATTGGAGTTCTTTTAGGGGTGGGAATCGCATTTGTGATGACTCATTTTGCGGGTTGGGCCGCGATTGTGAGTCCGCAATCTGTCATTCTGGCTTTTGGTTGTTCCGCGATCATCGGGATTATCTTCGGCTTTTGGCCGGCCCGCAAGGCGTCTTTATTGTCTCCCATTGAAGCTTTGCGTTATGAGTAATGAAAAATGAGTTCTCAATTTTGGCTTCGCGCCGGAAGTCTTCTCATGCTCTTAGGCGTTGCCGCAGGGGCGTTTGGGGCTCACGGGCTTAAAAACTTTCTTTCTCCGGAAATGAAACAGGTTTATGAGACAGGCGTCAAATATCAAATCTATCATGCCTTGGCTCTTTTGCTCGTTTCTGAAATTGCGCTGAGAAATCAAAATCCATGGGTTGAGCGGGCGGGATTTTCATTTCTGACTGGCATTTTTTTATTTTCTGGGAGTCTCTATGTCTTGTCTTTAAGCGGAATTAAGAAGTGGGGGATGGTGACTCCTTTAGGCGGCCTTGCGTTTTTGGCGGGTTGGGCTTTTCTGCTTATTTCTTCCTTCAACTAATCCCTCAATAAAAAAAGCGCCCTTAAAAGGGCGCTTTTTTTAAGTTCTCGAGAGATTAAGATTTCTGGTTATCCACGCTGACGACCGTCACGTCAAAATTAAGCGTTTTTCCGGCCAAGGGATGATTTAAGTCTAACGTCACATTCTTTTTGCCGATTTGGGAAATGCTGGCTTGGAAATGTTGTCCGTTTTTGGCTGTTCCCCCTACCATGGAACCGATTTTAAGAGAGGCGAGATCCTTGAAAGAAGTTTTGGGAACCTTGACGAATTTTTTAGGATTGACAATGCCGTATCCGTCCTGAGGGCTGACAACAACGTGTTTTTGAGCGCCGGCTTTAAGACCCATTAGGGCGCTGTCTAAGCCCGGAATGATTTGCCCGGAACCCTCGATGAACATGAGGGGTTTTTTCCCGATGGAGGTGTCAACTACTTGGCCGTCAACTTTAAGAGTGTAATCAATTTGGACAACGGAGCCCTTTTGAATGGCTTGCCCCCCCGCCATTTTTTTACAGGCGGCAAACCCCAGGGTGGCTGCACCGATCATTAATAATAAATATTTAAGGTTTAGTTTTTTATTTTTGAGCGTCATTCATTTTTCTCCTTATAAAGTCCGTATGGGCTATTATAGCTTAAGCGACTCCCATTTGAAGCCCGTCTTTTAAGATTGCGTCAATGTCTTCACCATCGAGAACCTCTCGGTCGAAAAGTTTTTTCGCGAGATCATCTAAAATTTTCTTATGAGTGAGGAGGAGATTGTGGGCTTTTTCATGAGCCTCTGTCACCAGACGTTTGACTTCTTCGTCAATGAGCTGAGCGGTTCTTTCTGAATAGCCGTTTTGTTGGGAAAGGTCTCGTCCTAAAAAAATTTCCTGCTCGGGCTGTTTGAGGGACAAGGGGCCGATCTTATCGGACATCCCAAATTCTGTCACCATCTTGCTCGCGTAGGAAGAGGCTTTTTGGAGATCGTCGGAAGCGCCGGTGGTGATTTCATTAAACACCAGTTCTTCCGCGCAACGGCCGCCGAGAAGAACCGCCAAACGATTAAGGATTTCGCTTCTAGAAGTTAAATATTTATCCTCGGTGGGAAGTTGAAGCGTGTAGCCCAAAGCGTGACCGCGGGAAACGATGGACACCTTGTGGACCGGATCCGCGTTCGGCAAAAGCTTCGCGACCAAGGTGTGTCCCGATTCATGATACGCCACGATATTTTTTTCCTTATCAGACATGAGACTTGACTTTTTCTGGGGGCCGGCCATGACGCGCTCGATAGATTCTTCGAGATCGCTCATCTCGACCTCGGGTTTGTCTTTTCGGGCGGCAAGAAGCGCCGCTTCATTGATGACGTTGGCTAAATCCGCTCCAGAAAACCCGGGCGTTCTTCGCGCGATGACGGAGAGATCAACCTTGGAAGACATCTTGACGTCCTTGGCGTGAACTTTCAAAATTTCTTCCCGTCCTTTAAGATGCGGGGCGGGAACGTGGATTTGACGGTCGAAACGGCCCGGGCGAAGAAGGGCCGGGTCAATGACGTCCGGGCGGTTGGTCGCGGCGATGAGAACGATTCCCTGGTTTTGCTCAAAGCCGTCAAGCTCGATAAGAAGTTGATTTAAGGTTTGCTCGCGTTCGTCGTGTCCCCCTCCAATTCCGGCAAAGCGGTGTCTTCCCACGGCATCAAGTTCATCAATAAAGATAACAGCGGGAGCGGTTTTTCTGGCCTGATCGAAAAGGTCTCTGACGCGAGACGCCCCAACGCCGACAAACATTTCGACAAATTCAGAGGCCGAGGCCGAGAAAAATGGAACGCCGGCTTCTCCGGATACTGCGCGGGCAAGCAAGGTCTTCCCGGTTCCCGGTTGTCCGAAAAGAAGAACTCCGCGTGGCATTTTCCCCCCTAATCTTTGAAACCTCGCGGGATTTTTTAGAAATTCGACAATTTCTTGAAGTTCTTCTTTAGATTCATCGCATCCGGCGACGTCAGCAAAAGTCGTCTTTTTCTTTTTGTCGTCCACCATGCGCGCCTTCGTTCTTCCGAAAGACATCGCCTGTTTTCCCCCCATTTGGACTTGTCGGATGACAAAAATCCACCAAAGGGCGAAGAAGAGAACCACCCATCCGATGTTGACAATCAAGCTCGTCACCCAGCTCCGATCGGGTTCTCCGGAAAAATTTTTGACATTGTATTTTTCCAAATCTTGAACGAGTTTTAAATCCGGGAGAGGAATAGTTTTAAATTCTTCTATTTTGCCGTCATCTTCTTTTATTTTTCCCGAGATGGTATCCGGACTCACCTTAACATCGCTAATATTTCCGGCTTTGAGTTCGGCTTTGAATTCCGAGTAAGGAATTTCCTTGTCGGACATGGTGGGAGTTTTTATGTTTTTGAAAAGAACGATGATGAGAAGAAAGGCTGCGGCCCAGAGAATCAGTTGTTTGATGTTTTTATTTTCCATAGAGAGTTAATTTTATTATTTTTTGAGGACGCCGATGTAGGGAAGATTTCTATATTTTTCATTCAGATCGAGACCATAGCCGACGACAAACTCATTAGGAATGGTAAACCCGACGTATTTGGCTTTGACCGAAATCTTTCGGCATTCAGGTTTATCGAGAAGAGAGCAAATCTCAAGCGAGCGCGGGTTTCGAGTTTTGAGAATGTTCTCAAGGTAGCTCAAAGTGAGTCCGGTATCAACAATGTCTTCAACGATGATGACATCTCTTCCTTCGATTGTTTCCCGCAGATCTAAAAGAAGTCTCACGATTCCGTTCGATTTTTCGCCTGAATAAGAGGCTAAACTCATGAAATCGATGCAACAGTCAATGGAGAGCGCCCGCATTAAATCGGATAGAAAAAATACGCTTCCTTTTAATATGCCAATAAGAACGGGGTTTTTATTCGCATAATCCCGAGAGATTTGCTCTCCTAATTCTTTGACGCGTGCGCGAATCTGTTCCTCGGAAACAAGGACCTTTTTTATGTTGATGTTGATTTTTTCTTGGGCTGTGCGCGCGGATAGCATCGTATCTTTTTATCATATAATATTTCTATTGATTTTTTAAAAAGGATTTTATTTAAATGGCCAAGAAAAGAGTGTGGATCGTGGGTGGGGGGGAATCGGCGGAGCGAGATGTTTCCGTAGTCAGCGCCCGGACCATTTTTCACGCCTTGGATCCCAAAAAATACGAAAAGGAGTTGATTTGGATCTCGCCGCAGGGGCAATGGATTAAAAAAGATATTATATTTATTGAACAATTTGAAAAAGTAAAAATTTCTCAAACAGCCCATTCCTCTAAAAATCTTTCTTCACTCTCATTGTCTGAAGGTTTTCACGTGAAAACCTTGCCGGAGATTGTTTTCCCTGTTTTGCATGGTCCTTTGGGTGAAGATGGTTCTATTCAAGGTTTTTTAGAAATGATTCATGTCCCTTATGTGGGTTGCGGGATTTTAGCTTCAGCTTTGGGGATGGATAAAGAATTTGCGAAAATTTTGGCTGAGCGCGCGAATATTCCGGTGTTGCCTTATTTTTGTATTTATGATCTTAAAGAGGCTGAAAATGTAGCGCGAAAGCTTGGCTTTCCTGTTTTTGTTAAGCCGGCACGTCTGGGCTCTTCGGTGGGAATTTCAAAGGTCACGTCCATGGGTCAACTTCTTCCCGCAGTCAAAAACGCCTTTCAATACGACACCAAGGTTTTGATCGAAAAGGCGATTGAGCCTCGGGAAATTGAGTGCGCGGTGTTGGGGGACCCGCATTCTTTCGAACCTCGCTTTCAGTTGCGTGCTTCTGCTCTTGGGGAGGTGGTTCCGCATTCAGAGTTCTATGATTATAAAACTAAATATTTAGCTCAAAATGAAGCAGGGCGGGAAATTCCGGCCCGATTAAGCGTTCGTCAAACCCGGCAAATTCAAGACTACTCATTGCGAATTTTTAAGGCTCTGGATGGTTATGGTTTGGGACGTGTGGACTTTTTGATAGATAAAAAAACAAATAAGGTCTATTTTAATGAGATTAACACCTTGCCGGGATTTACCTCGACGAGTATGTATCCCGCTCTTTGGGAGTTCTCCGGGATTAAAATTCAATCCCTCATGGATATTTTGATTGAATTGGCTCTTAAAAGGGGCGCGGCGACCCGGCGCCTCAAGAAAACTCCTCTTGTTTGATTTAAAATTCATAAACTGCTAGCATAAACAGAGCTCAAAGTTTTCACGGGAAAACTCATTTGCAAATTATCACCTTAGCGAATCAAAAAGGGGGGGTTGGAAAAACAACCTCAGTTCTCAATTTGGGGGCGGCTCTCGCTCAAATGGGGTTTCAAACCCTCATCGTAGATTCTGATCCTCAGGGAAATGCAACTTCTGGGCTGGGTTTCGATAAACGCGCGTTTTCTCCCAGCGTTTACAATGTCCTGGTTGATTTAATGCCTATTGATAAGACAATTCGCCCTACTTCTGTTCCGAATTTATTTCTAGCGGGCGCGGGAGTTGATCTAGCGGGGGCAGAAGTGGAACTAGTGCCGGCCTTGGCCCGAGAAAGCCGTTTAAAGGGGTCTTTTGCTTCTATTAAAAATCAGTTTGAGTTTGTTTTGATTGATTGCCCTCCTTCTTTAGGGCTTCTTACGGTCAACGCGTTGACAGCCGCAACCCATGTTTTAATCCCTATTCAGGGCGAATATTATGCTTTGGAGGGCTTGGCGCAATTTGTGGATACCATTAACCGGGTCAAAAAAGCGTTGAACCCTTCTCTCGATTTCTTGGGGTGTTTTCTCACCTTATTTGACAGCCGCATGAGTTTGGCGCAGCAGGTTCAAGACGAAGTGAAAAAATTCATGAAAGAAAAACTTTTTAAGTCTATTATCCCGCGGAGTATTCGTTTAGCGGAAGCCCCAGGCTTTGGAAAAACTATTTTTGAACACGACGCTAAATCTCGGGGGGCGCAGGCTTATCTCGATTTGTCGCGAGAGATTTTAGTCCGAATGAATTATCTTTGCGAGTTGAATCAGATTTCAGAGAGATCGAATCATCAAGACTCAGTAGTCGTGGGAGAAATCGCATGAGAAAAGCATTGGGCCGTGGTCTCGGAGCGTTAATTTCGGTTGAAGAGCCACAAGAAAATCAAAAAAAAGCAGAAGGGACGTTGCGCGTGGTTTTGGTTGAAAAAATCCGTCCCAGTCATTTGCAGGCGCGCAAGAATTTTGATCCGGAAAAACTCTCCGAACTCGCGGCTTCAATCAAACAGCATGGGTTAGCCCAACCCCTGCTAGTCTCCTATGATTCTCAACGGGACTCTTACGAGCTGATTGCCGGCGAGAGGCGTTTAAGAGCCTGTGTATTAGCCGGGCTTAACGAAGTGGAAGTCTTGGTTCGAGAATCTAAATCTGATAAAGACCGAATGATGGTGGGGCTTATTGAAAACCTTCAGCGTCAAGATTTGAACGCGATTGAAGAGGCTTTGGGGTATTTGCGCTTAATGAAGGAATTTCACATTTCTCAAAATGATTTGGCTCATACGGTTGGGAAATCGAAATCAGCGGTTTCAAATACTTTGCGTTTATTGGACTTATCCGAAGAAATACAAAAAGCGGTTCAATTTGGCCAAATCAGCGAAGGTCATGCGCGTGCCTTGCTTATGGTTCCCGAGGCGATGGAGAGAAATAGAATTTTTAAAAAAATTTTAGAAAACAAGCTCTCGGTTCGTGAGACGGAGGACCTCGCTCGTCAAACCCATAGCGCTAAAAGCAAACGCGCGCAAAAAATCTCAAAGGAAAAAGATCCGGATATCGCCTTACAAGAAGCTCAGTGGCGGGAATTTTTGGGCACGAATGTGGAGATTCGCATGAAAAAAAATCAAAAAGAAGGGCAGATTGTGATTAATTTTTATGACTTGGCGGAGTTTGAGAGATTGACACAATTATTTAAAAAATGATTAAAATTATTACATTTTTCTTGTTTTTTGTTTCGCCCTCATTTTCTTATGCTGTCACCGTTTCCACGAGTTCTGCCTTGCCGAATTATCTTTCTCTTTTACCCGATATTCATGGTTTCAACCGTTTTTCCGATGGGGGGCCGGATGGTAATTGGTATATTGGGTTTAATAACGCATGGATCGTGAAACTTCCCTCCGCTCCCGTGGGCAATTTTATCCACGCTTTTATCGGAGCTAAAATTGGCCGCGCCAAAACCCAGCCGAATCCTGATAAGCCTTGGGAACGAGACATTATTGACGGGAAAATATACATGGCTGTCTCTCAGGTTCCTGCGTTCTCAACGGAACAAAGCTACTTTCTAACCGAAACCTCGGATATTTCCGTTGATCCGGACTCTCCAGAATCAAAAAGCCCGCGCGGCAAAGGCCGCTGGTTTTGGGCGGAGGTGCCAATGGGAATGATTAGCTTTACGCAACCTAATTATCTCATTATTTGGTCTCCCACGGAATCTTTCACTTCCGTTTCCAGTTCTCCGGTTTTGGCGGCGGCGATGCCGGACAGCTCTTCTCTACCGGAATATCCTCTTGCCTGGAATAATCACAGCATTTCAGGCGTGCCTCCGCGTTCGGTCGAAGGTTCGCTTGAAACTCCGATTAATATCTTCCCGGCCCTGGCGATTAAGCTTGTGGGGCCCATGGCTCAATCCTCGGTGACCATTCAAAATTTTTCCATCTTTGAAGGAAGATTCCATTCTCTCGTTCGCTTTTCCGTCTCCGGAAAAGATATTTCCGGCGTTTGGGTCGAATCTTCTGACGACCAACTGAATTGGGAGAGAATAAGCCCTATTCTTCAGTCGCCGCCTTTTTATTTCTCATTTGACAAGGCTCTTCTTAAGAGCGGCAACTATCTTCGCGGCGCGGCTGAAGATGAAAGCGGCGATGTAGGCTTTAGCGCGCCGTCTCCCATTCCCTAGTTTTTATGGTTGAATTATCCGTCGGAGTGGTGGGGGCAACCGGGCTTGTCGGCCGTGAGCTTTTATTTTTCCTTGAGAAAAGAAAATTTCCTCTCTCGCGTCTGGATTGTTACTCTTCCGGGAAATCAAATCAGGGAATTTTCTTCCAAGGGAAAAAATATTCGGCTAAAAAATTTAATTTTAACGAGGCGAAAAAAAATCAAATTATTTTTTTTGTCAGCTCTGATGAGGTTTCCGCGCGTTGGGCAAAAAAATTGGCGGCCTTGGGCATTTGGGTTATCGACGACAGTTCCGCTTTTAGAAATGATCCCGCCGTGCCGCTGGTGATTCCAGAAGTCAACAAGGAAGAGATTTCCCCAAGGTCTCGCCTCCTTGCGGGGCCCAACTGCACGATGACCGGCCTTGGCGTCGCCGGATACCGGCTGCATCAGAAAATCGGAGTTAAAGAGATTCGGCTTGCCTCCTATCAGTCGGTTTCAGGCGCGGGGAGAGCCGCTGTGGAGGATTTTTTCGCCGAAACCAGAAAAGACATGAAAAATTTTTCCCTGAAAGGGGGGAGAGTTCCCATTTTGAAAATGAAAAAATCGCTTCATTTGCCTCGTCCCATTTCCGCTAATGTCTTTCCCCAGGTCGGGGCTTTTGATTCTCAGGGCGTTTCCGGGGAAGAAAGTAAGGTTGCCTTTGAATTAAGAAAAGTTTGGAAAGCGCCGAACCTTAAAATCAGCGTCACGGCGGTGCGCGTGCCGACATTGAGGGGACATTGTTTATCGGCCTGGCTGACGCTTAGAAAACCAATTTCCCTTAAAGAAGCGACGCGGTTGATTTCAGCCTCAACCATCTTGAAAAATGATCATTCTTATCCCACGCCGCTTTCTTGCGCGGGCAGAGAAGGCGTTTTTGTATCGCGCATCAGACGAGGGTGTTCTCCTTTTGAAATCGTTTTGTGGATTGCGATGGACAACCTTATTAAGGGCGCGGCTTTAAACTCCGTGCAGATTGCCGAAGAAATTTTGCGCTGCGGATTTATTTAAGTAGAATGAGAAAAGAAGCGCGTTTATTTAAAAAGGGGGAATCGTATGCCAACAGCTACTCAATTTGTTCCGGGTCTTGAAGGGATTGTCGCCGTTCAAACCAAGCTCAGTCATGTGGACGGTCAAAAGGGAAGGCTTATCATCGGAGGTTATTCGATTGAGGAACTCGCCGGAAAAGTTTCTTTTGAGGAAGCCGCCGAGCTTTTGTGGACCGGAACCTTGCCTTCTTCTAAGGAGTCGGCTAGTTTTCGAAAAGAACTCGCGGAACTAAGGACGATTCGCCCTGAAACCTTGGACATTATCAAGGTGGCGAGACATTCTCCACCGATAGACGCGCTGAGAATGGCGTGCGCGACTTTGTCTTTGGATTTATCCAACCCCAATGATATTTCTCCCGCCGCGGATTTGGCGGTCGCAAAAAGATTAACCGCGCGCTTTCCGACGGTCGTCGCCGCTCATGCGCGCTTACGCCAAGGGCATGACCCGATTCCCCCGCGAACCGATTTGGGGCTGGCGGAAAATTTTCTTTATATGGTTTTTGGCGAAGTGCCGCATCCGGCTGTCGCCAAGGCTTTGGATACCTATTGGACCACCGTCATCGATCACGGAATGAATGCCTCCACTTTTTCCGCTCGCGTGATTGCCAGCACCAGATCCGATATGGTGAGCGCGGTGACGGGAGCCGTGGGGGCGCTTAAAGGTCCTTTGCATGGCGGAGCTCCGGGACCTGTTTTAGATATGCTTGTGGATATTCAATCGGCCGATCGAGCGGAAGCGTGGCTTAAAAATGAGCTTAACGCCGGACGCCGTATCATGGGTTTTGGCCACCGAGTTTATAAAGTTCGCGATCCCAGGGCCGAGGTTTTGGCAAAGACGGCTGAGGCTTTAGCGGGAGCTGATTTGAGAAACCGCAAACTCTACGATTTGGCGCGCTCAGTTGAAAAAACGGCTCTCAGGGTTCTAGACGAGGTGAAGCCTGGCCGGAATCTTAAAACCAATGTTGAGTTTTATACCGCTTTGGTTTTGCAGTCGGCGGGACTGGTTCCGGATCAGTTCGTGTCGATGTTCGCTTGCGGTCGCGTGGCCGGTTGGTGCGCTCATGTCATGGAACAACACGCGCAGGATCGCCTCATTCGTCCTCAGTCGGAATATTTGGGTCCGCAAAACCTGACCGTTTCACGTTAATTCGTAATTCGAGGGACGCATCATTTAATTATTAAATTGAGTGATGCGCCCTTGTAATTTAGATAGTTGACAAAGATAGTCAGAAATTAATAACCTAGGTTTTTAAGGAGAAAATAATGAATAAATATGAGTTTGCTGTACGCTGGTTGCATGTCATCGCGGGAATTACCTGGATTGGAATGCTTTATTTTTTCAATTTCATTAACGTGCCGCTTCAGGCCGATCTTGATGATGCCGGCAAAAAAGCCGCCAATCCGAAGTTACTTCCACGCGCGCTGTGGTGGTTCCGCTGGGGGGCGATGATCACATTTTTGGCAGGACTCCTTCTCTATGGATTGATTTATATGTATATTCCAGGCGTGGGTTTTAGCGCCCAGGGGTTGCGCGCGCCCTCTCCCTGGCTTTTAATGGGGATGCTTTTTGGAACGATCATGTGGTTTAACGTTTGGTTTATTATTTGGCCAGCGCAAAAGCAAATTCTCTCCGGGAAAGCTCCGGCGGAACAGCTTCCAGCGATTCGTAAAAAAGCTTATCTCGCTTCCCGAACCAACACCTACCTCTCCGCTCCGATGCTTTTGGGAATGCTGGCCGCTAATCACTTGAACGCGGCGTTTACCTGGCCGCGCGCGGTCGTGGCCATCGCCTTGGGGTTCTTGGCCATTTGGACGGCCATTTGGCATTCTTATAAGGTTGGAAAGACCGTTTAATTAAGGTTCACTTTCTCTGATTAAAGACAAACGCCCATGGCAAAAGATGGGCGGCGGTCGTTTCCAAAACATTGGAAAAAGGGTCTTTGAGGGACACATCCACAAGCAGAATCGGGCATCCATGGGAGGCAAATTCCATGATCACCTGCCGGCACGCCCCGCACGGTTTCGGAGACTTGGTTGCGACGCAGAGAGCGGCGATTTTTTTTTCTCCACAGGCGACGGCGTTAAAAATCGCGTTTCTCTCGGCGCAGATGCTGAGCCCATAGGAAGAATTTTCGACGTTACATCCCGAATAAATTTTCCCGGAAGATGTGAGGATTGCGGCTCCCACGGCATAGCGGGAATACGGGCAATAAGCGCTTTTGCGGACTTTGAGAGCTGACTGAATCAGCTTGTTTTTTTGGAAGCGATTGAGCGCCTTTTTTTGATTGAGTGGAGTCAAATATATTTTCCAATAATGAGGGCTAATTTCTTTTTCACTGACGCTGTAATCGCTTTCGGAGAAGTGACGATCGCATACTTCATCGCTTCAGGACAAGCACAACGAGCGTCTCTCCGCGCAATTTCAGAGATCGAAGAGACCAAAAGTTTTTGCGCGTTTTTGGAATTGTCGTGCATAACGGAGGTTACGATATCAGCGGAAACTTCTTCTCCATCTTTCCAGCAGTCATAATCGGTCACGAGACTAATCAAAGAATAACAAATCTCGGCTTCCCGAGCGAGTTTGGCTTCCGTTGAGGCTGTCATGCCAATGATGGAGAACCCAAGGCTCTTATAAAACCGGGATTCGGCTTTGGTTGAGAAAAGAGGGCCTTGCATACACACGTAAGTCCCACCCTTATGGGAGTTAATTCCCAGAGAGACGGACTTATCAAAAATTATTTTTGACTGATCAAGACAAAACGGGGTATGAAAAGCCGTATGGGCCACGATTCCGTTTCCAAAGAAGGTGGCGGCCCGACCGTGGGTTAAATCAAAAATTTGATCAGGGAAAACAAAATGGCGCGGAGGGAGTTCTTCTTTTAGGGAACCAACCGCGGTCACCCCGATTAAGCGTTCAACCCCGACCGATTTAAGGGCCCAAATATTGGCCCGAAAATTGATTTCTTGCGGCAAAATCGTATGTCTATTTCCGTGCCGTGCGAGAAAAGCGCAAGGAACTCCGGAAATTTCTCCTAAGATGAGAGGCGCCGAGGGCTCTCCAAATGGAGTTTTAACCTTGAAAAGGCGCTTGTTGGAAAAGCCGTCCATGTCGTAGAGGCCGCTTCCCCCGATGATTCCTACTTTTGCTTTTTTGTTAGAAGATGATTTCATGGAACTCCCTTTTAGTGCGCGTTAGCGACAAGTTTATTCTATCAAATGGCGGCAACCGGATGATTTTGAGACGTCGGAACCGGAAAGCGCGCGCAGAGTTTTTTGACCTCGTTTCTAATGATCTTAAGCCCGGCTTCGTTTTGAGCTTTTGAAAGGGCTTCGTCAATGAGGCTTGCGATATGAAGCATTTCCCTTTCCTTCATCCCGCGGGTCGTAATGGCCGGGGTCCCGATGCGGATTCCAGAGGCGATAAAAGGTTTTTGCGGGTCATAGGGAATTGAGTTTTTATTGACGGTGATTCCGGCTTTGTCCAAAGCCTCTTCGGCCTCTTTTCCGGTGATGTTTTTGGCCCTTAAATCGACGGAAAAAAGGTGACAGTCAGTTCCTCCGGCGACGATGCGAAACCCTTTTGATTTTAATTCGCTTGAGAGTTTGCGGGCGTTGGCGAGAATTTGGGCCTGGTAATCCTTAAATTCCGGCTTTAAGGCTTCGCCAAAACAAACGGCCTTGGCCGCGATAATGTGCATCAAAGGCCCTCCTTGAATTCCTGGAAACATGATTTTATCGAGATTAGCCTGTTGCGCGGCCTTGCATAAAATGAGTCCGCCCCGGGGGCCGCGAAGGGTCTTATGAGTGGTTGAGGTGACAAAATCAGCCAGGGGAACAGGAGAAGGATAAATCCCCGCGGCGATAAGCCCCGCGTAATGGGCGACATCGGCGGCGAAAAAGGCTCCGACGGAATCTGCGATTTTTTTAAGGCGCTCCCAATCGAATTTTCGTGAATAGTTGGAGGCTCCCGCGAAAATGAGGCGAGGCTTATGCTCCAAGGCTAATTTTTCCGCTTCATCGTAATCGATGAGCTCGGTTTCCCTGGAGACGTTGATCGGGATGATGTTGAAATATTTGCCTGAGAAGTTAAGCGGGTGCCCGTGAGAAAGATGTCCTCCGTGGGCCAGATTGAGTCCCATCACCGTGTCCCCAGGTTTTAAAACCGAGAGATAGACCGCCATATTGGCCTGGGTTCCGGAATGGGGTTGGACATTGGCGTGCTCGGCGTGAAAAAGGGTTTGAGCTCTTTCGATCGCGAGTTTTTCCGCGATATCCACGAACTCGCATCCCCCGTAGTAGCGTTTCCCGGGATAGCCTTCCGCGTATTTATTGGTGAGAATGGAACCCTGGGCTTCCAGAACCGCCGGAGAAACATAATTTTCGGAAGCGATGAGTTCAAGATTGTCTCTTTGCCTTTCTGTTTCGAGAGAAATTGCGCGGTAGACTTCCGGATCTTGGCGCTCAAGAAGAGAATTCATTTTTTATCTCCTGTAACCGAAACATTTTCCGGCGGGCAAACTTCAAAAGCTTGGGAGGCGGAAATTTTCCCTTCTCTCAAAATTCGAATGGTTTTCCCGGTTGCGTCAATAATGGTCGCTTCTCCTCCCGGCGTGTCTCCGGCGGAGATGATATAATCAACCGTTCCTCGAAACGTAGAAAGAACGTCTTCGGCTTTAGAGATTGCCGGGGAGCCGGAAATATTAGCGCTGGTCGAAACCCATGGAACTCCCGAAATCTTAATGATCTCGTTGAGAAGCGGGTGATTGAGGACGCTGATAGCGATGGTTTGATATTCCGGGAAGGTCAAAATTTTTCCTTGTTGGGTGGGCCTTAAGACCAGGGTCAAGGCTCCCGGCCAAAATTTTTGCGACAGTTTTTCCGCCTGGTCGGTCCATTGAACCCATTTTTTAGCCTCCTCCGCTGACCAGACTAGAACGGGAAGGGGTTTAATGCTGGAGCGGGCCTTGATTTGATAAATGCGCCGGGAGGCTGCTTTGATAAGACCGGTTGATCCTAAGCCGTAAACAGTGTCGGTCGGAAAAATAATTGTGCGACAGGCTTTAGCGGCTTCGGCCAAGGTTTGAATCGCTTCTTCCGGCAATTTCCCGGCGTCGCTCGCATGAAAAATTTTCGTGTCAACTCTCAGGCTCATTAAACAAGTCTCCTTTGGGATGAATCATTACGACGAACTCGCCGAGAATGGGTTCTTTGGCGTCAATCTTATTTTTGACTTCTTCAAGGTTTCCGCAAAACCATTCTTCGTGTATTTTAGAAATTTCTCGGGCGACCGCGCACTGGGCTTTAGAGGAAAAAACCTCGAAAAGCTCCTGCATTAAGTTTTTGACGCGAAAAGGAGATTCGTAGAGAACGATCGTTCTT
The DNA here is from genome assembly GCA_021822495.1 of bacterium. GTDB lineage: Bacteria > Elusimicrobiota > Elusimicrobia > UBA1565 > UBA9628 > JAKAQV01. The sequence goes on from JAKAQO010000001.1 coordinate 688,636, forward strand.
TGAAGAGTGGAGAAGGTTTCTAAAATTCGTCTTCTTTTTCCCGGGGCTCTGGGTAAAAATCCCAAAAAGATAAAGGAATCCGCCGGAAGCCCGGATCCGGCCAATGCGGCGACTACCGCGCTGGGACCGGGGATTGCCAGCGCCTCAATATTTTCTTTTCGCGCCAGGGCGACGATTTTGTGGCCCGGATCAGAGATGCCCGGAAGGCCGCCATCGGAAACCAGGGCGATATTTTTTCCGCCCTTGAGTTCATCGAGCATTTGCCTGATGACTTTGGGGTTGTGTTCATCATAGCGCTTAAGGGGTGCTGAGATTCCAAAATAAGAAGTGAGAATTCTGGTTCGCCGGGTATCCTCGCAATAAATGATGGAAGCTTTTTTAAGGGCTTCAAGGGCTCGGGGACCCATGTCGCCCAAATTTCCGATTGGAGTGGGCACAATGGTCAGCACTACTCGCTCCGGGATAAAGCGGCGCTTTCCTCGGCTTCTATCTTAAGGAAGGCTTCTACCACCGCAGGATCAAATTGGGTTCCCGCTCCTTTTTGAAGTTCTGAAATGGCTTTTTCTCGGCCTAAAGCTTTGCGGTAAGGACGATCAGAGGTCATGGCGTCCCAAGCGTCGATGACGGCGACAATACGGGAACCCAAGGGTATTTTTTCGCCCTTAAGTCCGTTGGGATATCCGCGACCGTCGTACCACTCTTGATGATGTAGCACCATTTGAGCCACGGGGCCTAAAAATTTAACGGGAGCTAAAATTTGATGCCCGATGAGAGGATGTTTTTTCATCTCCTCGTATTCTTCCGCCGTGAGTTTTCCCGGTTTATTAAGAATGGACTCATCAATGCCGATTTTCCCGATATCATGGAGGAGCGCCGCGTATTCCACGTAACGAGTATAGGTGGGATCAATATCCAAAGCCTTGGCGAGTCTTTTGGCCCGCGCCTTGGCGCGGTCCGAGTGCTCATGGGTGTAATGATCCTTGGAATCAACCGCCCGGGCCAGAGTCTTAACCATCTCAAGATAAAAAGTTTCCAAGCGTTCGAATAATTCCAAATTATGAAAAGTGACGGCTGCCTCAGAGGCGAGAATCTTGAGAAACTTCGCGTTATGGTCCTTAAAAGGGGCCGCGTTTCCCGTCGCATGCAGATTTAAAACTCCAATGGGCTTTGACTGAATCAAAAGCGGCATGGACAAAAACGGATGGGTATGGTTTTGAGTAGAAAGATAACGCGGATCAGCGGAGGGATCTTCAATAAATATCGTTTGGGCTTTGGAAAAGGCTTCTCCCGCGATTCCTTCTCCGGGTTTTAAAAAAAGAGTTTGCGGCTTTCCCGTCTCCGGAATGGCGGCGACAATCTTAAGATGTCCGCCATTTTCGTCCCAAAGCATGATGGATCCTCGTTCGCAATTCATCAAACGGCAGGCGGCTTTTAGGACGGCCTTGCCGAAATCTTCCTTTGAGACGAGTCCCGCATAGGAAACGCCTTGCTCTTGAAGGGTTGAGAGCATATCCAAAAGCTCGTCTAATTTTTCCCATCCCACTTCGCTTGTCTTTTTGTTTTGAGGCGGCGTTTTGGAGGAGGTTCGGGAGAAAAAACGCAATAAGGTCAAAAATGACATGAGAAAAGCAAAAGCAAGAGCCACGGATTCTAGGATCATCACTGAAACGATGTTAGCAAAAAGCTTACCGGCCCCGCTTATTTTTTTGTAGATTCTTCGTATGCCTAATTCAAAAAGCCGCGTGGCCGTCTACCCGGGGAGCTTTGATCCCCCGACCCTGGGTCATCTCGATATTGTTTTTCGCGCCGCTAAAATGTTTGAGCGGGTCATCGTCGCGGTCGCGGATAACCCCGCTAAAAAGCATACCTTTTCAGCCGAGGAACGGCTGGACATGGTTCGCCAGGCGATTAAAAAAATCCCTAATGCGCAGGCGGATATCTTTTCCGGCCTTTTGGTGGATTATTTGCGCGAAAATAAAATTCGGGTGTTGATTCGGGGCCTTCGGGTCGTCAGCGACATGGATTATGAATTTCAATTGGCGTCTTTTAACCGGACTTTATACCCCGACGTTGAGACGGTTTTTCTGATGCCGGATGAGCGCTACACTTATTTCGCCTCTTCGATGGTTAAGGAAGTGGCTCGCCTGGGGGCTTCGGTTGAGTCTTTCGTTTTACCAGACATCTCAAAAAAGTTGAAGGAAAAATTTGAGCTTCGCGGAAACTAAAAGGATATTTCCAGTTTCTGGTCTTGTTTTTTTGGTCGCCCTGTTCATTCGATTAGGGTTTGTTTTTTGGATCAATGCCCATAATCCTGAATTTGCCTGGGATGGAGATGCCAAGGACTATCAATCCTATGCCCTACATCTCTTAAAAGAAGGTCGTTATCAAAATGACGTGGGAGATCAGTTTTTTAGGATGCCTGGATATCCCATTTTTCTTTATTCAATTTACAAAGTCTCCAGAGTTTCCCAAATCGCCGTTCAAATCACTCAAGTTGTTTTAGGAGCTTTGGCTTGCCTGCTTTTGTTTCTCATCGCGCGTAAATTTGCCGGGGAAGATTGGGGGTTTTTTTGCGGGTTGTCCTTGGCGATTCTCTATGACTCCATTGGACCTTCGGCGCAGATTCTCAGCGAGGCCTTGGCCATCCCGCTTTTGTCTTTATTTTGGTATTTATGGTTTTGCTGGGAACAATCAGTTCAAGTCAAGTCGGCGGTTTTGGCCTTGGTTTGCGCGGTAATTGCTTTTGTCCGTCCCGAATTCGGGCTTTTCGCGGCCGTCTTTTGCATAGGATACCCATTTCCTTTCTTTAAGAATGCCGGGACGCGGATCAAGGGTTGGATTTGGGGAGCGGTTTTTCTCGCCGCGTTTACTCCCTGGATCATAAGAAATTTTATTTTATTCCACCGTTTTATTCCGGATTCCGGTCAGGGCGAAGCTGGAATCTATATGGGCCTAGCCTTACCCTTGGAGAATTTAGGGGTTATTCCCAAGTCAAAACGCGCTCCCGCGAGTTTTGGGAGCCTTGAGCGAGAACACTTTTATGGGAAGGAGTTTCTTCGGCTTTGGCGTTCAACTCCAATCTTTGAAATTCTTAAGGCCTATTCCGTCAATGTTTTGTCTCTTTTTTATCCTTTCCTCCCCGCCTATGATTGGAGTTATGTGCTTTTTATTCCACTTTGGCTGTGGGCTCTTTTTAGGATTCGTCGCTTGCCTCAGTTAATTCCTTTGTGGTTGATCGTTTTTTTGTATCTGGCGGTCCACGTCATCTCCGGGGGTCCGGTTTCCCGTTATCGACAGGTCTTATCTCCAATGTTGATGATCGCGGCGACGATGGGGGCGCGCGACCTTTGGACGCGCTTTGGCAAAAATTTCTGGAGAACCTTTGCTTTATGGGCTGGGGCCAATCTTATGCTTTGGATTTTCGCTTCGCAGGCTCGAAATATTATTTTGTCCTTGGCTTCCGTTCTTAGGTTGCATACCTAAAAATAACGATTCTCTTCGTTATAATTCTCCAAATCCGTGCTATAATAAAACTAGGCCTTAATTCAAGACCTGCCGCGCCGTTTTGCGGCCATTATCAGTAAAATAAGAGGATAGTAACAGGAATGCCTACAGGAAAAGTGAAGTGGTTCAATGATCAGAAGGGCTTCGGGTTCATCACCCCGGACGACGGTTCAAAGGACTTATTTGTCCATCACAGCGCCATTACGGGCGATGGATTTAAGACCTTGGCCGAGAATCAATCGGTTGAGTTCGAAATCCAGCAGTCGGACAAAGGTCCCAGAGCGACCAACGTTAAAAAGCTCTAAGCGCCTTCAGTAGGCGTTCTTAAACAAAACCCGCTGAAATTTTTCGGCGGGTTTTGTATTTTGAGTCGAAAAAAAGTAAAATAAAACCATGAATTCCTCGATTATCTCAGGCGCTCGCATTCCTTCTTTTTCTGAAAATATTTCTCCTGAAACCGTTAGCGTTCCCGCAGCTCTTTGGGTTTTGGGGGCGGCGTTTTTGATGGCCCTTTGCTCCCAAATCACCATTCCCCTTCCGTTTACTCCCGTTCCTTTGACGGGGTCGACTTTTGGGGTTCTCTTTTCGGCGGCCTTGTTGGGCCCGCGCCGGGGGCTTTTGAGCGTAGGAATTTATCTCGCGATGGGAGGGGTGGGGTTCCCGTTTTTCGCCGGAGCCTCTTCCGGCTGGCATATTTTTTTGGGCGCGACCGGCGGGTATTTGATTGGGTTTTTGCCGGCGGCTTATTTGACCGGAGTTCTTTCTGAGCGCGGATGGGATCGCGATCCCTTAATGGCCTTCCTGCAAATGATACTGGGGAGTTTTGTGATTTTAGCCTTCGGTTTAGTCGTTCTTTCTTTTTATGTTCCAAAGGCTCATTTATTGGCGGACGGCCTTTATCCATTTTTGGTGGGGGATGTCCTTAAATCTTGCCTGGCCGCTGGACTTCTCCCCTTGGGTTGGCGCCTAGTTCGAAAGAAATAGATTAAGATTTAAGTTGGGATCGCCTTCGCCCGAGACAATCATTCGAGATCACTAAAAGCCCGGCTTTCTTGGCCTTGGCTTCTCCCTCCGGATGGGAGATTCCGTCTTGAAGCCACAGGGCTTTTGCCTTTATGGCGATGGCCTCATCAATAACGGGCAAAACTTCTTCAGATCTCCTGAAAACATCAACGACATCTACGCTTCCCGGAATGTCCAAAAGGGATGGGTAACATTTTTCACCCAGAATTTCTTTGTGTCCGGGATTGACGGGGATGATTTTGTAGCCTTCTTCTTTAAGATAAGCGGCGACGGAATAGCTTGGGCGTTCAGGCTTGGGAGAACATCCAACCACCGCGATGGTCTTGTAACCTAGAATTTTTTTAATTGTTTCTAAATCATCCGAACTTCCCGACAGGCGACAGGCCTCTCCCGATTTTAAATCCATGTGTGTTTCCCTCCGACTCCATTCTACAAAATGTTAGGATTTCTTAGTCCCTTTCCTATAATAACCTTGAGGTTGGGACAATGCCGTCACTAAAAATTATGAAGAATAGGCATAAATGAACGCAAGTCCTTTAATCGTAGGAATCGAAGGTAAAAAAGCCAGCCGAGCTTTAATTGTCCATTTAAAAAAAATAAACCCCGCAGGCGTTTTGCTCCTGGCTCGGAATATTGATTCGCCTCGTCAAGTCGCTTCTTTGATCCGAGACGCTAACGAGGCCTTGGGGCGGCCTCTTCTTTGGAGCATCGATCATGAAGGGGGAAATGTCGTTCGCTTTTCAAAGGGGGTTACTTTCTTCCCTAGCGCTCAGGCGATTGGAAAAACCGGAAATCCGGATTTGGCTTACGCCGTTGGGCGGCAAATGGGGCTGGAACTCTCCGCTTTGGGAATTGCGGTTAATTTCGCTCCAGTTTTGGATTTAAGCGGATCGTCTTATAACCCCGGAATCGGAATTCGCTCTTTTGGAGAAGACCCCCGGGCAGTCGCCCACTTCGGAGAAAATTTTATTCGCGGGCTTCAAGAACATCACGTTTGGGCCTGTGCCAAGCATTTCCCGGGGATGGGAGAGGCCCGGTTGGATCCCCATATTTTAATTCCTCAAATTAAGGCTTCCCGTTCCGAAATTTTTAATCGCCACTTAATTCCATTTGAGGCGGCGGTCAAAGCGAAGGTGAAATTGGTGATGACTTCTCATATTCGCTATCCTGCCCTCGATTCAGAACTCGCGACTTTCTCAAAAAAAATCGTGACGGGTCTTTTAAGAAAAAAACTAGGGTTTGAGGGTCTGGTGGTTTCGGATGATTTGTCCATGGGAGCGGTGCTCAAAAGCGGTTTAAGCCCGGAAAATGCGGCGGTGAAAGCTCTCCAAGCGGGACATGACTTATTGATTCTTTCCGATCCTAATTTGAATATTCAGAACCGGGTCAAGGAAGCCGTGGCAGATTTTGCGGATAATCAGCGAGTTTCTTCTCTTATCCATCAAAGAAAAACTCTCCACCATCAAGGCGCGGTTTTGCTTCATTCAAAACATTTGACGTCCTGGATCGCGGAAAAAGCCCTCCGCATTTTGAGACCGGGAAGCTGGGAATTTCCCTTCAATCAAAAGCGAAGTTCACTTCTTGTCTTATTTCCAAAACTCTCTGAAATTAAATCTTCCTTTGTCTTTGAAGGAGGGCCGGGCGGCCCCGCTCAATGGTTGAGGACCAATCTGAAAAAAAAGGGTCCTGTTCGCTTTATAGAAACACCAGTTAAAGAAAAGAAAGCCGGCTTTTTGCGCGCGGCGCTTAAAGAGGCCGAGCAAATTTTGTTTTTCTGTTTCGAGGCGCGCCGCTTTCCCGGCCAAAAAGCGGTTTTAGACCTTCTCAATCAAAAAACGGCTGATAAGACCATGGTTCTTTTGATGAGGGGAGATTCCGATTTGCCGCTCATCAATTCTCGCTCGGCCGTCATTGATATGGCTGGAGATCGGAAATTGCAAATAGAAAAGACTCTTGAGGTGATTTTTAAATGAAAATAATTCTTCTTTTAATTAGTTCTAATTTGTGGGCGCAGCAATTTTCCCCAAAACATCCACCGGTTGTCTCTCTGTGTCGTTCCTATTACCAGGCCATTGATAAAGGCGAAAAAGAGAAAATCCTTGGGGAAATCGCGCGCACCGCTCCGGCGACTCCTATTGACGTTCAATATGATTTCGATTTATATATGCGATATCCAAAGGCGCGTTCCGTTGTGATGAGTTCTTTATCGTTGCTCAAAGGCCCCAATCATGATCTCGCTTCCGTTTTCCTGAGTTATTTGTCCCATAAAGATCCTCAGATACTCATGTTTGCGATTCAAGGAGCTTTTCAATTGCGCTCCCAGCGGGCTTTGCCATTGATTGAGAAAATTGCCAAGTCTAAATTTAAGTTTTCAAGTCTTGAGCAGGCGACGCTTCTGAGAGACAAGCAGATGTGGACGGCTCAATATGAAGCCTTGGACGCCTTGGCTTTATGGCAGGGAGAAAAAGCCTTTAAGCTCATCGTTGACCAGGCCGAGAAGGCGCCTTCGGTCGCGAGAATCCTTGCGGTGCGTTTTTGGGATAAAACCGTTCCGCTGATGGTTGATTGGTCCAAAAGTGGCAGTGCGGCCAAACGCGCGATGGCAGATGAGGCCGCGGCGACTGATATCCCAATTTCCATCCTTGAAAAATCTTATGATCCGATGTTGGCTATTGTTGAGAATAATAAACTTCCCAATGGCCTTCGGCATCAATTAGCCATTAAGGTCGGTATTTGCGCGAATGAGGATCAGATTAAGAATTTAATCCAGAAGTATCAGACTCTAACCGATGAAAATGAGCGCACGATGCTTGAGACCGCGCTTTTTGCCTCAAGAAGCCATCAGGTGATTCCTATTTTGGTTCATTACGCCAAGACCAATCCCGATCCGCTTCGGCGCATGAACGCTCGCTTTGAGCTCAAAGAATTGATGGACCCGGCTGAATATAGAAGTTTTTTAAAATGGGTTTCTAAAAATGATCCAGATTCGCAAAATCGCAAGGAAGCGTCTCGGGAGTTATTTTCAATGGGTGGAAATTAAATTTCCACCTTTCTTAATCTGAGTGAATTAAGAACGACGGAAACAGAGCTGAAACTCATCAGGACTCCGGCCATGACCGGGCTTAAAAGACTGGAAGCGCCAAACAAAGGGTAAAGAGCGCCTGCCGCCATGGGAATGGCCAAAGCGTTGTAGCCGAAAGCCCAGAACAGATTTTGCCGGATATTTTTTAGGGTGAGTTGGGAAAGTTTTCGAGCGCGCGCAATATCTCTGAGGTCTCCGTGAATGAGGGCGATGGGCGCGCTTTGAATGGCGGCTTCCGTTCCATTTCCCATGGCCAGACCGACATCTGCTTGGGCTAGAGCCGGCGCGTCGTTGACCCCGTCTCCCGCCATTAAGACCCGTCGCCCCTCTTTTTGTAAATCGCGGATCACTTCCAATTTTTGATGCGGCAAAATTCCCGCTTTGACATTTTTGATTCCCAGTTTTTGGGCTACGTGTTTTGCGGTGGTTGGATCATCTCCGGTCAGCATGACAATTTCAAGCCCCTCTTGCGCCAAAGCTTTTAAGGCTTCTGGCGTTGAGGGTCTAACAGGGTCTGAAATTCCCATCATTCCAGCAACACGGCCTTTCTCAGCGACAAAAACCGCGCTTTGGGCGTTTTCCCGCATGGTTTGAGTTTTTTCTTTAAATGAAGAAAGGTTGACGTTATGTTTCTCCATGAAGGATTCGTTTCCAATTAAAATCTCTTGCCCGGAGATTTTTCCCTGAACGCCTTCTCCGGGGAAAGACTCAAAGCCTTCAACTGCTTGGAGAGAAATGCCGCGTTCTTCCGCGCTTTTTACGACGGCTAAAGCGAGCGGGTGTTCGCTTAATTTCTCAAGGCTTGCGGCTAAGCTGAGCGCGCGAGACTCGTCATAACCCGGCGCTGCGATAATCGTCGTAACGCGGGGCTTTCCCTCAGTCAAGGTTCCGGTTTTATCGACGCAGAGAACATCCGCTTTGCCCAGGATTTCAAGAGCCTCGGCGCTCTTAATCAAGATTCCCATTTCGGCGGCCCGTCCCATTCCTACCATGATAGACATCGGGGTCGCTAATCCCAAGGCGCAGGGGCAAGCAATAATAAGGACCGAGATAGAGCTAATTAGGGCATGGCTTAATCGCGGCTGGGGGCCGAAGAAAAACCAAAGCAGTCCAGAGAGGGCCGCGATTAAAACAACGGCGGGGGCGAAATAGGCGGCCGCGAGGTCGGCCACCCTTTGAATTTTTGCGCGGCTTTTTTGAGCTTGGACGACTAGGCTAATAATTTGAGAAAGAAAGGTCTCAGCTCCGACTTTTTCCGCTTTCATGAGGAAACTGCCCGAGGCGTTGAGGGTTCCTCCAATGACGGAATCTCCCGCTTTTTTCTCGACGGAAAAAGACTCTCCGGTTAAAAGAGATTCATCCACCGCGCTGCGGCCGGAAATAATTTTGCCATCGGTTGGAACTCGTTCGCCGGGTTTGACCCTTAAAACATCGCCGATTCTAATTTCTTCGATAGAAATTTCTTCTTCTTGGTCTTGAATCATCCGGTGAGCTTTTGGCGGAGACAGACTTAAAAGGGCTTCTATGGCTTGAGAGGCCTTTCTTCGCGCTTTCATTTCGAGCATTTGACCTAAAAGGACTAAAAGCGTAATCATGGCCGCTGATTCAAAATAGACGGGGGCTTGACCGTTTTGCGTTTTAAACGTTGCCGGGAACCATTGCGGGAAAAATAGAGAAATGACGCTTGAAAAATAAGCAATTCCAGTTCCCATTGCGATGAGGGTGAACATATTAGGGCTTTTATTCTTGAGAGATTCCCAAGCGCGAATAAAAAAAGGTTTTCCGCCCCAAAAGACAATCGGCGTCGCCAAAATGAGCTCAATGAAGGCGTCTTCTTTGTTTAAACTTTTCATGCGGGACATGGAGAGAACCAGGAGCGGAACGCCCAAAAGGAGGCTCATCCAAAAACGGCGGCTCATATCTTTAAATTCCGGATCGGGCCCGGTTTGGAGACTGGGCATTTCAGGGTCCAGCGCCATTCCGCAAAAGGGGCAGGAACCGGGGCCTGTGTTTCTGACCTCTGGGTGCATCGGACAACTATACATTGCCCCTGGGATTGGAGGTTCTTCTTCCTGAGTATTTGGATTTAGAAATTTTCCCGGGTCAAGAATAAATTTTTCCCGGCATTTAGAATTACAGAAAAAATAAGTTTGTTCGCGGTAGGAAAAAGAACCGCCCCTGGGATTGGGCGGATGAACCGTCATCCCACAAACGGGATCGAGGGCGGTTTCCTGGGAATTAACCATGACCTTTTTATGATACCAGTCTCATTAAGGCTAAGGCAAAATTTTGGAAAAAGTTTTGTCTTTATGCCACAATAAGAGTGTTGTTGTTAAAATAAAATCAAGGAGAGTTTTATGGGTAAAGGAATTGTCGTGGGAGCTTTAGGCGTTATTTTCGGAGGCATGATCGTCGCCGCTTTGGTCATCACCTTGGGCTACGCTCCGGCCAATGCCGATGCCAAACCCTCCTGGCTTGAAAAGGTGGTAGCTAAGACCGCCCTTCATGCGGTGATTAACCGGCAAGCGCCGAAAGGCCCCAATCCGGAAGCCTTAAATGATCAAAATTTAATTGAAGGGATTGAGATTTACTCTCAAAACTGCGCGGTTTGCCACGGAGCTTCCGATGGACAGCCCTCCAATATCGCCCTGGGGCTTTATCAGAGGCCGCCGCAACTGGCGATGCACGGTGTTGAAGACGATCCTGCGGGACATACTTTCTGGAAAGTTTTCCATGGAATCCGCATGACGGGAATGCCATCTTTTGCCCACACCTTGAGTTCGGAACAAATTTGGAAAGTCTCTTTGTTTCTCCAGAATATGAAATCCTTGACTCCTGCTGCCCAAGCGGTTTGGCAGCACGTTCCCAGCCAGGCGATCAAAAAGGCGAGCTGATTTCCACTTTGGATTCGAGGCCCTTGAGCGCCTTCGCGCAGTAAATGAGGTTGACAAACAAAAGCGCGCGGGTGACCTGTCCGATTCGGTTATCCGGGATCGTGATGATTTTGGCGTATTCCCGGGCTTGGATCACGTCGATATTTCCCTGATAGGAGACGTCGAGAATCGAAGCGCCTTTTTTAATCCAGCAGGGATCAATCGAAAAATCGGGACTTGGCACCGCGGTGACCAAAATATCTGCGCGCCGGACGCATTCCTCCAGATTTGTTTTTTCAGTTTTATCATGACATTTAACGACGGTTGCGCCTAAATTCTCCAGCATCAGCCCCAGGGGTTTTCCCACGCGCATCGAGTTATTGATAATGGAGACAAAAGCGCCTTCAATCGGAACCTGGTGTTCTTGAAGGGTTTTGACGATGGCTTTCGCGGTCGCTGGAACCACGCATTTTTTGGTTCGGCCCGAGTCCAGAAATTTTTTGTATTTTATCAGATAGCCGAGATTGAGAGAGTGGAGCCCCTCAACATCTTTAAGAGGGTTGACTAAATCCATGAGATCCTCATCCGGCATGGAGCCGCTGATGGGATAAAAGACAATAATTCCGGAAATAACGGGGTCGGAATTGAGGTTTCCAATGAGAGACCAAAGTTCGCTTTCGGAAGTGGGTTCAAATTTTTTTGCGTGAAAGCCAAGGCGGGAAGCGTCTTTAAGAATTAAATCCCGATATTGTATGGAGGCTTCCTGGGCGCGGGGCTTAAAGAGAACTGTCGCAAGCGTAGGAATGGGGGAAAGCCTCGGTAATTCCTCCCGGACCCAGGTTTTAAATTTTTCAGCGACTAAGCGGCAATCAAAAGTCCCGGACATTCTTCTATCATATATGATGTGAAAAGCTTAAAGCGAATGAAAAAGCAGAGGCTGGATGTTGTGCTGGTGGAACGCGGTTTTTTTGAGACGAGATCCAAGGCCCTGGCCGCCATTATGGCGGGGCAAGTCCGCGTAGACGGCGTTTCCGTCACGAAGGCAGGGGCCATGACCCCTGAATCCGCTCAAATAGAAATTGAGTCTCCCTGTCCTTATGTTTCCCGTGGCGGCTTTAAGCTGGAAGCGGCATTAAAAGCTTTTTTTGTGGACGCTTCCGGGAAGATTGTCATTGACGTGGGGGCTTCTACCGGCGGCTTTACGGATTGTCTTCTTCAAAAAGGCGCGAAAAAAGTTTATGCCATTGACGTGGGACATGGACAAATCGCCCAAAAAATAAGAAATGATCCACGAGTGGTTGTGCGGGAAAAATTAAACGCTCGCTTTTTAAATTCCGAGGATTTTTTTCCGCGACCATCTTTAGCCGTCATTGATGTCTCCTTCATTTCATTGACCCAGGTTCTCAGACCCGTTTCTGATTGTTTGGATGAGCCTTCAGAAATCATCGCCCTGATTAAACCGCAGTTTGAAGTGGGGCCGAAACTCGCTCCTAAAGGAATTGTTCAGACTGAAGAGGTTCGGCAGCTTGCGATTTCAAAAATTCGTCATTTTTTGCCTGAAGCGGGGCTGAAAGAGTGGGGGATGATTGAATCTCCAATTTCAGGGATGAAGGGGAACCGGGAATTTCTTATTTTTCTTAAAAAAAGCGAGAATAAAATATGAGCCAATCAACCAAGACGGTTTTGATTACCGGAGCGGCCAGGCGCATCGGGCGCGCGATTGCTCTTTTTTGTGCCGGTCGCGGAATGAAAACAGCTCTTCATTACCGAAATTCAAAAAAAGAAGCTTTGGAATTGGCTGAGAAGCTTAATCGCATCCATCCCGGAACCGCTCGGGCCTTTCAATCGGACTTAAGTGATGTTTCTGAAATTAAAAAGATGGTTTCGAAAATGGGGAAACATTTTGGAAGAATTGATATTCTCATCAATAATGCCTCGGTCTATGAAAAAAACCAGTTTGGAAAAACGACTTTGGATGATTGGGAGCAGCACCTCAACGCGAATTTACGCGCGCCGTTTTTTTTGTCTCAAGAAGTGGTTCCCTGGATGAAAGAGGGGGGACAAATCATCAATATCGCCGATTGGGCGGGGATTAGACCCTATGCCGATTTTATCCCCTATTGCGTTTCAAAAGCGGGGCTTTTATGTCTCAATACCGCCCTGGCGAAAGCCTTGGCTCCTAAAATCCGGGTCAACGCGATTTTGCCGGGCCCGGTCTTGCTCCCGGAAAAATCCACTCCCCATTTTAAACAGGCTGTGATAGAGGCCACTCCTCTGAAAAGGACTGGAACGCCTCAAGATATCGTCAGCGCCGTCTCTTTTTTAATTGAATCCGGATCTTTTATCACCGGGGCTCAAATTCCAGTAGATGGTGGGAGGTTAATTTCATGAATTCCGCGTCTTATCAAGTGACAAGAATTATTCATTTTTGCTATGGACACCGGCTTCTCAAATACGAGGGGAAATGCCGCCATCCGCATGGGCACAACGGCGTTTTAGAGATTACGATTGCTTCCTCGGGCTTGGATTCGCTGGGGATGGTCATTGATTTTGAGGAAATAAAAAAGAAGATACAAGTTTGGGTTGACTCGGAACTGGATCACAAGATGATTTTAAATGAAGAAGATCCGCTGGTTCCCATTCTTAAAAAGATGGGGGACCCGGTCGTTATTTTCCCGTCAAATCCTACGGCGGAAAACATCGCAAAGTATATTTTTGACTACGCCAAAATCCAAAACCTTAATGTAAGAGCAGTCAAACTCTGGGAAACCCAAAATTCCTTTGCTGAATATGGAAGGGTCTAGGGCTTAAATTGATTTAAAACGACTTTTCCTTCAGGGACGCGGAAACTTTCTCCATTCAAAAGATTGACCTTGTCTTTGATCCCATTAGAGGATACAGACACAGTGAGGGAGTGATAAAACTTATCCGCCACTCCCGAGGGAAACAACGGAGATCCTCCGCCGCCTGTTAAAACGTAGCGCACCCCCTGGTGATCGCAAACGGCAAAAGCGTGAATATGCCCGGTGTAGACGCGGTCAACCTTGTATTTCGCCATGATTTCGGTAAATGCTTTGGAGCCCCGGACAAAACCGCCGCGGCAAGAAATGGGCAGATCATTCCAGAAACGCAGGCTTATCGGGGGCATATGGGTGAGGACAATCTTTTTTAAAGGGGTGTTGAGAGCCAAATGAAGCCAGCGAAGCTGAGCGCGGGTTAATTTTGCGCGGCTTGAGTCCAAAATAATTAGACGGACGGGCCCGCGGTCAAAGAAATAATTGGTTTTTGATCCAAAAAGCGAGCGATAAAGCTTTGAGTGAGACTTCCCGTTTGGTTTTGAGCGGTCGTGGTTTCCAATGACGGTTAAATAGGGAGCTGGCGGCGGAGTCTCAGAAAGGGCGCGGAAAAACCTGAGGTAATTTTCGGGAGTTCCCCGGCTGACCATGTCTCCAAGCTGAAAAACAAAATCGGGAGAAAGATTTTGGAGAGAAAGAAGGTGTTTGGTGAATACCGCGGGTTCGTTGAAAAGTTTGCGGAAAATCCAGAACCTTCCGGGTTCGGAGTCTCCTAAGATGGCGAAATCAAAGGATTCTGTTTGAGCTTTTGGTTTTTGAATCAGTTGATTGAGTTGCGCGGCTCTCTCCCAGGGTGAGGCGCGGGATTTGAGCTCCTGGTGGACCTCATCAGGATGAGCCTTTTCCCGTTTTACCGAGAATGGAAAAGAAATGCGCCAAGAGACGTCAAAGGGAAGAGAAATCATTCGTTTTCAATGGGCTCGTTCCAATAAGCGTTGTCAATAAATTTCTGCCAGGACCGGCGTAATTTGGCGGGAGCGCGCATAAAGACAATGGACCCTTTTCTCATTTTTGGGCGGGAAATGGGGATGACCAGCCGCATTCCCGCTTCCCGGGGCAGGCGGTTTCCCTTTTTTAGATTGCAGGGAACGCAGGAAGTGACAATATTGGACCAATCCGTTTTTCCGCCGCGAGATTTGGGGATGACATGGTCGAGATTGAGATCGCCTAATCCAAATTTTTTTCCACAATAGCAGCAATGGTGCTTGTAATGAAGATAAATATTGCGCCTTGTAAAAGGAATTTCCCGGAGAGGCGTCTTGTCAAAAAAATTAAGAGCGATGACTTCGGGAATCGCGATCCTAAAAGAAGGGGTGCTGATAAAACCCGCCGGATTCTTTTTAATTTCCTGGGAAAGTTCTACCCAATCCTTAAAATTATGAATTTGATAATCCTCGCCGACCACCGAAGCCCTTCCTAAATAAAGGAGAGACAAGGCCCTCTGCCAGGAAGAGACCTCGACGGCGTAAAAACTGCGGTTGAGAACAAGAACTTCACTCATGGCTTTCCTCGCAAGGTTTGAAAATCATAGGCGCCTATCCGTAGTATAACAGGGGCTTGTTAAATTTTCCAGTCCCAAGGCGCAAATTATAAAATAAGCCATGCCATTGGGGAGAAAAATCGGCTTGGGGGCGTTTGCCGCCCTCGCGTTTTTGGCGGCTCTATTTTTCGGGTTCGCCCAAATTCGAGATTCCTCGGCGACTTATGACGAACCCGTTCACCTGGCGAGCGGGTATCTTGCGCTTAAAACCAATTTTCCGCCGCTCAACTGGCGGGACCATCCGCCCTTGGCGGAAATGTGGGAGGCTTTCCCGCTTCTCTTTCTCAATCCCTCGACCATGGTCTTAAACTCGGAGTTTGGGAGGCTCTATCCTTTCGCGGATCAGTTTATCTACAAAAACCGCGTTGACGCTTCCCGGCTTCTTAATTCCGCGAGAGAATGGAACCTCATCAGCCTTCTTCTCATTTTATTTCCGGCGGTTTTAGTCTGGTCCTGGACCTTGGGCGGCGAATACGCCTTTCTCGCGGCCGCTTTTTTTCTCGCTTTCTGTCCGCCCATATTTTCCAATTTTTCCTTAGCGACCACCGACGCAATGCCGGCAGTCTTTTATTTTCTTGCCTGCTTTTTTCTTGCCCATTCCCGGCGCGGACTAAGAGAATGGGGCCTGGCCGGTTTGTGTCTGGGCGGGGCCCTGGCCTCGAAATTCAGCATGATTCTCCTTCCAGTTGTGATTATCAGCGCTCTTTTAACCGAAACCCGGGTTCTTCCCAAGAGACGGCCAAGCGTTTTCCAAATTTTTATTTTCTGCGCTCTTGCGACCTTGGTTCTGTTTGCGGCCTATCGCTTTGGAGACGTTTCTCTCTACTGGTCTGGGCTTTTTCAAACTTTGACTCGGCTCAGCCAAGGGCGCCCGTCTTTTCTCCTGGGGCGCTACAGCAATCACGGGTTTTGGGATTTCTTTCCGGTAGCGCTTGTGGTTAAAACCCCGCTTCCCCTTCTTCTATTTTCAGGTCTTGGGCTTTACGGCGCTTTTCGTAAACCTTCGGCTCAGGAAATTTGGCTGCTGATGCCCCTCGTCGCCTATTTTATCGCGGCTTTGATGTCTAAAACCGATATCGGCTATCGTCATATTCTCCCGATTTATCCTTTTCTCATTGTTCTCGCCGCGCGCGCGGTAGCGGATTTAAAACAGAGGCTTTCTCCGACCATTTTTAGGGTTTCTATCTTGACGGGAGGGCTTTGGACTCTGTTGAGCGTCATCTGGGCTTATCCCCATTATCTGGTTTATTTTAATGAGCTGACAGGCGGGCCGTCCGGCGGATACCATGTATTAGCCGATTCGAGTCTTGACTGGGGCCAAGGTCTTAAGGATTTAGCGCAAGAGCTCAAAAAGCGCGGAAACCCGCCGATTATTCTTTCTTACTTTGGGGTCGCCGATCCCGCTTATGAGGGGATCCATTATTTCCCACTAGCTTTTTACTCAAACATTGATAGAAAAGACGGCGTGACCCTTCCACCCAAAACCGGGCCGCTTTTTTTCGCCGTTTCGGAAACCAATCTTCAAGCGGTTTATTTCGTCGATAAAAATCTGTTTTCCTGGCTTAAAACAAGAACGCCTGCTTTTATCGCGGGAAATTCAATTTTTGTCTATGACCTGACCTACGATGTCTCGGGGCGGAGAATTCTGGCTGGTTTATTGAACGCTTCGAACTCGCCTGCGGCGGCAAAAATCGTTTTTCATGGTTCGTATTGAAATCCGTCGCCGGAGGGGCTACAATATGGATGATGAACCAGATGAAGCCCCGAGCGGGCAAGACCTCTCGCAGCCGCAATTTGCGGAGTTTGGCGTTACTCCTTGAGGATGAAGAGCCTAAAAGCGCGTCCTTGGTGAGAGATCATATTCTTAAAATCGGAAGACCGATGCTTCCGTACCTCATGGATTTAGAGCGTTCTCATCCGCCGCTTTTTCAAAAAGCCCAGGGACTTATTTCGGATATCGCCTTTAGGGAACTCAAAAAAGAGTTTGAGAAGTTTTCTAGTTTGCCCGAGGGTAAGAGAGATTTGGAAAAAGGGGCGTTTCTCATCGCGCGCTTTGCTTATCCCTTACTCGATGAAAAGGTTTACCGTAAATGGCTGGACCGAGTGATTGAAAAGATTCAAAGCGACATCTCCCGCGCCGATAATCCGACGACGGCTTTTAAGCGTCTTCATTCTTTTCTTTCGACCGCCATGGGTTTTCGCGTCAACGAGGAGAATTATTACGATCCGGACAATAATTATCTCAATCGGGTCATTGAAATGAGGCGAGGCGTTCCCTTGAGCTTGTCCATTCTTTTCCTTATATTAGCGCGGCGGCTTAAAATTCCGGCTTATGGAATCGGCCTTCCCGGGCATTTCATCGTTGGGCTTGGGCGGCCTTCCTTGTTTTGGGATCCTATATTAAATAAGGTTCTCGATGTTTCCGGCATGAGAAAGCGCCTGGCCCAGAACGGGTTTAGTTATGATCCGAGCGTGCTCAGGCCCGTTTCAAACTCCCATATCCTGATGCGGCTTTTGCGTAATTTGATGGCGGTCTATCAAAATGCTGGATTGAATTTAAATAGCGAGAAATTAGGCGAACTGGCGCAACTGCTTTTAATCCCGCAATGAATTTTTCTCCCGTTATTTCCGAAATTTCAATTCGCAAGCTCAACGAACCTCTCAACGAGCCGTTTCCCATTTCCTCCGGCTCCCAAAACGCGACGAGCAATATCCTGGTGAGAGCGCTCCTTCGAGATGGAACGGTTGGATATGGGGAAGGCGCTCCCTCCACCACCTTTAACGGGGATAGCCAGGACCTGACTTTCGCCGCTTTGTCGGAGCAAATTTCTTTTTTGGACGGAAAATCCATCTCCAACATTCGCGCTTTTCTTGAAAAATTAGACCATCGCATGCCGCCGGAACGCGGGGCTGCCCGCGCGGCCATTCAGATGGCCCTTTTAGACGCCTGGGCCCGTTCGCAAAAAATTCCACTCCGGTCTTTTTTTGGCGGCGAGAAAACAAGCGTTCATTCCGATGTGACGGTGACTTTAATTTCGCCGCAAAAAGCGCGTCTTGCCGCGCGCAAAATTGCCCGTCTGGGAGTTGAGACCATTAAAATCAAGGTCGGATGCGATTTGGATGAAGATGAGAAGCGCGTTTTGGCGGTAGTTCAGGAAGCCCCCCGGGTTCGGCTGATTATTGACGCCAATCAAGGCTATTCCGCCAAAAAGGCTCTTGATTTTCTTTCGCGCCTCAAAAAACGTAGCATTGTGCCCGCGCTTTTTGAGCAACCGGTCAAAAGAGAAGATTTGGACGGGCTTTTTGACGTTGAAAAAAACGGGAGAGTTCCGGTTTGCGCGGATGAGTCGGCCTATAGTTTGAAGGCCGTTCAAAATCTGTTCCGCCGTCCTTTTCCTTCCGCCGTTAACATTAAGCTCATGAAATGCGGGATCATCGAAAATCTTGAGATTGCGGAACTGGCGCGCAAAAAGGGCAAGATACTTATGATTGGCGGCAATATCGAAACGGCTTTAGCGATGACCTGTTCCGCTCATTTTGCCTGCGGAAGGGGAGATTTTAGCTTTGTGGATTTGGATACGCCCCTTTGGTTTTCCCGAAAACTTTGGAAAGGCCCAACCCTCGGGCGCAAAGGCCGCTACGACCTTTCAAAAACGCGGACGGGTCTTGGGATGGAGCCGTTGCCCCGGCTTAAAAAGCTGGCCGATTTTTAGGCCCAATTTTTAAACGGCAGCGCGGGGTCGCTTTTAGATGGCGGAGTTTTGATCTTTAAGGCGAGTTTGTGAATGGCCACTTGGGCGATCATCGCTCCGTTGTCCGTGCAAAGTTTCGGACTTGAGAGGCGGAGAGCGATTTTTTCCTGGGCGCATTGCTCGGTCAGTATTTCGCGCAAGCGGCTATTGGCCGACACTCCGCCGCCCACGACAATTTGACGAAGGCCGAACTTTTTAGCGGCGGCGACGGTTTTTCGCGCAAGGGTTTCGCAGATGGCTTCCTGAAATGAAGCGCAGAGGTTGGCTGTTTCTTTCGGGCTTAGAACCGGCTTGTTTGAATTTTTAATTTTCGCGTTCATGGGCCTTTTAAGGCGCTTGTTGGCATAGTAGAGAAGGGAGGTTTTAAGACCCGAGAAAGAAAAATCAAAACTCCCCTCAAGATAAGGGCGCGGGAAAAGAATTGAGTTTTTGTCTCCAGTTTTGGCAAGCCTGTCAATGATGGGGCCGCCGGGATACCCCAGGCCTAAAATTTTGGCGGCTTTATCATAACACTCGCCGGCGGCGTCATCCCGGGTGCGGCCTAAAACCCGGTATTTCCCCGGCTTAAAAGACAAAACCAAATCAGTGTGTCCGCCTGAGACAATGAGAGCCAGGAGCGGAAAACGGACCTTGCCTTCTAATTCGGCGGCAAAAATGTGGCCCTCAAGATGGTTGACTCCCACGACCGGGCATTTCCAGAGTCGCCCCAGGGTTTCGGCGGCGACTCTTCCGACCAAAAGCGAACCCATGAGCCCCGGGCCCTGGGTGAAGGCGACGGCGTCGGGTTTTTTTATTCTTGCCTTAAAGCAAGCTTCTTCAATGACCGGCGCTATTTTTTTGAAATGGGCTCTTGAGGCCAGTTCCGGAACGACGCCCTGGTAGGGGCGATGAAGGGGAATTTGAGAGAGGACGACATTGGACAAAATTCCTCGTCGAGCGTCCACGACGGCGGCGGAGGTTTCATCGCAGGATGTTTCTATCCCTAAAACCTTCACGGACTTACGTTTCCTTGCGGCTCTAAAACGTTTTGGGCTTTAAGAATTTCCTCGGCTCGGTTGAGGGTCGTATCCGGAACTCGGTATTTTCTTTTAATGAGCGAATGAGGCTTTTGGTTTTTAGCGTAAATCATATCCCATTGGTCGTAGAGTTTGGCTTCGATAGTGGGTGGCACTTTGACGACAATGTCGGGCAAAATCCCGCCGGTATGGGTTTTCTCATTGCGTTGAATGGAACGCCCTGAGGGAGTATAGTAGCGCGCGATGGTGAGCCTGAGGCTTGAACCATCGTCCAGCGGGATGATAGATTGGACGCTGGCCTTTCCGTAGGTGCGCATTCCAATGAGAAGCGCGCGGTGATTGTCTTGAAGAGCGCCGGAGACGATTTCAGCGGCCGAGGCGGAACCGCCGTTGACCAGAACAATCATCGGCAGAACCGCGAAAGGAGCGGTCTCGAAACTTCTAAATTCCTCGCGGTCATCCGGTTTTCTCCCCTGAGTATAAACAATCAGTTTCTTTCCCGGTAGAAAATAGGAGGCGATTTGAACGGCGGCTGACAAAAGCCCGCCGGGATTATTTCTGAGGTCCAAAATGAGACTGGTCATCCCTTCTTTTTTTAAGTTGTCGAGAGCGACCAGGACGTCTTTCGCGGTGTTAGCGTTAAATTCCACAATTCGAAGGTATCCGATATGATCCGACAACATCTGGGAATGGACGCTCTCTATCTTGATGGCCTTTCTTTCGAGAGTAAAATTAATCGGTTTCCAAATATCAGAATTTCCTTCTTGAGTTTTTCGGAGAACCGTGAGGGTCACATGGCTGCCGGGTTTTCCCCGCAAATCCTTTTGGATTCCGTCCAGGGTGTCATCCTTTGTGTTTTCACCGTTGACCGCGGACAAGCGATCTCCGGGCAAGATTCCGGCGCTGTAGGCCGGGGTTCCGGGAATGGGAGTGATGACGGTCAGCCAATCTCCATCGACGTTGAGCTGAAGCCCGACTCCGTCGAAATGCCCCTTGGTCTCGGTATCCATTTCTCCCGCCGCTTCGACTCCCAGATATTGGGAAAAAGGGTCCAGGGTATCAACCATGCCCGACAAAGCTCCATCCATCAGTTGTTTGGTTGAGACTGGATCGACATAATCTTCGCGAATATAGTGGAGAACATCAACGAGAGTTTTTATTTTTTTATAGGTTTCATCGTTAGAAAGCCCCGCTTTTGAAGACGAAGAGACAGCGACTTGGCTTTTGGCGGGGGCGGAAATAAAGAAACATATGAGTAGCGCGGACAAAACGGCAAGAGCGGTTTTTCTCATGAGCGTAATTCTCTTTATCATTCTACCTTTTCAGCCAGCCCAGAGGGTTGAGCGCGGTCGTTCGATGTCTTAACTCGAAGTACAAATTTCCACTGTGGGCGCCTTCAGAGCTTGTCCCAATGATTTGTCTTACTCCGACAAAAGAGCCAGTTTTGACCAGAATAGAGCCCAGATGTCCATAGATGACAAAGAATTCTCGCCCGCAGTCCATAATGACGATTTGTCCGTAGGAACGGAAAGGCCCGGCAAAGATAACCCGCCCCGAGGCGACGCTGCGAACCGTTGAATGGGGAGCGGTTTTAATTAAAATTCCCTGGTGGATGACCCAGGTCTCTAATTCGGCGTTTTTTTGTTTCCCAAAAAACTCGACGACTTTTCCTTGAACAGGCCACGGCAGAGAATGGGGGCCGATGGCGGCTTGCGGGTGATAGCGACGCGTAGTCCGTTTGATTTTTCTTCGGCGGCTAAATTTTTTCAAGAGAAGAGTGAGGGCTTTTTCCGATTCTTCCAGTTTCTTTTCTTTTTTTAGAGTTTGCGCCTTTTTCTCGGAAATGCTTTTAATGAGAGATTTTTCCTGGGCGTAGGAGGCGGATACTTTTTGGTTTTGAACGAAGGTTCGTCGGCTTTGGGCGATGATTCCCAGTTTCACGGCGTCGGTTTTTTGTTTGGCCCGGGCGGTTTTTCGGGCGCTTCCGCCTAGAGCTTTGAGCATAGCGGCTTCGTTAATGAGCGAAAAGCGCAAGAACTCTTCTTGTTGGAGAAAATCAATGCTTTGATATTCTCCTGCGTCTTCAAGGTCGGCCAAATAAACCCGAAGATTTTTCTGCAGTTGTTGGGACCAAAAATCAGAGTCTTCCCGCAGGGACTCCAATTGAAGAGAAAGTTTTTTTTCTTTTTTCTTTAAGGATTTTTCCAGTTCAGACAAGCGCTTAAGATTCTTTTGATTGTTGAGATTCTTGCGCTTGAGAAATTCCACATCTTTTTGGAGGCGAACTTCCGTTTTCTGGTAGTTCCTAATTTCGCGCCGGGTGGCGAGGATTTCTTTTTTAATCTCAATGAGCTTTCGATTGACGGGCTTGGCTTGGAGATTGGGAACCAATGACAGAAGAATAGAAACTATTACCAAACGCATAGAATGGCGCAGGCTGCGGCGGCGGAAACGAGAAAAATTCCTTGGGCGGCGAGAGAGGGCCACGCCCACCATGAAACGGAGCGGGCCAGGGGCGATGCAAAAGAAACCGAAAAAAATCCGCCAAGGCCAATGCCGATTCCAGCAATCCCCATAGTTTTTACGCTCAGGGAAAGAAGTTCCATCATTTTATGCGGAGAATGCTTGGAAAGGGTCATCAGCGGAAGAAGAATCCCCAAAATCACGACCAGGGATGCCAAACAGAGAAGAGCTGTTAAGGATACATTTAAAAAGCGGGAATACAGTTCCAGCCTTAAAATAGATTTAATATCCTCCGGTTGATAACGGGTGTCGGTCCATTTCTCTTTGGAGGAAGCTTCCGACATCCAGGATGAGAAAGAGAGAAGGCCTCTCCTCGATAAAGTCGCTTCAACGGCGGGCTCAAGGGGATTTGCAGGCAGAAAAGAAAGGTTCTGCGCGAGCTCTGGATCCTCTTTTTTAAGAATAGAAAGGGCTTTTTCTTGGGAGATTAAGGTTGCGGAATATGTTCCCGGTATTTCCATAATTGACTGTTGGGCCTTGGAAAGCGTTTGGGTTGGGGAGTTCTGAGGCATAAAAAAAAGGACATGAAAATTCTCCCGCTGGTTGCCAGAAAAACGGGAGACCGCGGCTTTGGACAAAAGAAGAGCTTCTCCTCCCAAGCCAAAAATCATGCCGAGCAAAAAGGCCGCCGAAAAACGTCTTTTCATGAAGCGCTTAAAATCAAGTTTCTTTTTTTGTTGAAAATAGTAGATAGAAAGACAAACACCCAAGCAATAGCCCCAAGACACCGCCAGAAATCATCAGCTTTTCAGTGGTTGAAGAGAGGTCGGGCGAGGGATTCTGGGCTTTGGAGATAGGATGATTGCCGAATTGAGACATCAGCGGCAACACCTTGACGACATGCGGTTGATTGAGAAGACGGTCAATGTCCGATATGGAAATTTTCCCAAGGATCAGCACGGCGATTTTGTCGGACTGTGGAATAGGCTGATACCCGATGGTCTTTTGGACTTTAAACCCCGTGTTTTCGATCAGGCGCGGAAGGTCTTTAGACAGCGTTTCGGAAATGGAAGAGTCAACCTCAATGCCCACGATTAAGGTTTCCTGGGCATTGATGGGAGTTCTTCCGCTTCCATGATTAGAAAAAGATATTTTCTCAACTGCCGGGAGCTTGGTTACTTGACTCAGTTTTGATGGAGGCAACCAGCCCCAAATTAAGGCTTTTTTTGATTGCCCGTCCACAACCGGGTCAAAGCGGGCATCGGGGCGAAAACCTGTTTCCGAGCCTAAATCAATGAGGGAATCTTTTAAGCTTTCCTTTGTTTTCATGCTTAATTTGAGCCGGATAAAAATGGCTTGATGCTTGGGATTAGTT
Source organism: bacterium (assembly GCA_021822495.1). GTDB lineage: Bacteria > Elusimicrobiota > Elusimicrobia > UBA1565 > UBA9628 > JAKAQV01. The sequence goes on from JAKAQO010000001.1 coordinate 712,119, forward strand.
TTTCTGGGGGATGTCTGAGGAGAGGGAAGCGGAGACTGTGCCCAGAGGCTGGGAAGGGGCGCTGGCGCCGGAGAATTAGGCCAGAGAGAATAAAGGCGTAATGGGGACGAATTTTCCAAAGAGCCGGCTTTTGAAGGCGTTGTGAATGATAAGAACAGCAAACTCGTCAATAGCGGAAGCACGATTCTATGGTATCAAATTTACTGATTTGTTAGAATCAGAAAATGAACTCCGCTCCGCCTAAAAAAATTTTAATTATTGGAGCCTCTGGACAGCTGGGGAGACTTTGCCTTAAAACCTTCTCCGGCGCCGCTGATCAAGTTGTGGGAACTGGTTTTTCCCGCGCGAACCTTGATTTAATTCGCCTTGATTTATCCAAAGCGGGGGAGGCCGGGGAAATAGTTTCTCGTCTTCAGCCGGATATCGCCCTTCTTTGCGGGGGGATGACGGATGTGGAGGGATGCGAATCTTCAAAGGAGAAAGCCTTTCAAATCAATGCCGAATCGCCGGCGGATATTGCCCGCGAGATGAAAAAAATTCCTGCTTCCAAATTTGTTTATCTATCGACGGATTATGTTTTTGACGGAGATGCCGGCCCCTATGGTGAGGGCGCGGAAGTTCGGCCGCTCAACGTTTATGGGGCCAGTAAACTGGAAGGTGAGAAAGCTGTTTTGGAGGCCTCGGAGAATAACCTCGTGGTCCGAACGACCACGGTTTATAGCTTTCAGGCAGGCGGCAATAATTTCATGATGCAATTACTTAAAAGGCTCTCTCAAGGCGAAAAAATGCGCGTGCCGATAGATCAATGGGCGACACCGACCTATGCCCCGGATTTGGCCTTGGCCCTGAAAAAACTCGTGGAACTTGACGCGCGCGGCATCATCCATGCGGCCGGGCCGGATTTTGTTTCCCGTCTTGATTTTGCCAAGAAGGCGGCGCGAATTCTCAATTTAGATGAGACCTTGATTGAGGGGCTTCCAACTGCCGATCTAAATCAGAAAGCGCGGCGGCCTTTAAAAGCGGGGCTACGGACGGAACTTCTGAAACAGAAGGTCGGCGTTTTAATGCGGGGAGTCGAAGACGGCGTTTCTGATTTTAAGTCTCTCTTTGCCCATTCATAAGACAACCAATTTTTTGGTTTTTAAAGTTGGGAAATGGCCGGTAAATAAGATAGAATAAAACAGATATAGGACGAGCCTTAAGGCCGCTCGGGAGTTCGAGCGGCTTTGTTTTTGGAGGAGTTCAGGCGCATTTTATGGATTTGTCAAAAATTGAAACATTAATTAGCCCGCTCTTAGAGCAGGAAGGGGCGGAGTTAGTTGATTTGGAATACGCGCGCGAAGGCTCTCGGTGGGTTCTCAGGGTTTATATCGATAAGCCTCCGCGGGTTTCTCTGGATGATTGCGCTTACTTTTCCGATCGTATTGGCAGCCTCCTTGATTCTTCCGGAATTCTCGCGGCGGCTTACGTTCTCGAAGTATCATCCCCTGGGATTGACCGCGTCCTTAAAAAAGAGAAAGATTTCCAGCGGTTTACCGGCAAGGCCGCCAAGATTCAACTTAAGGAACCTTTGGAAGGCCGTCGAAATTTCTCCGGATTGATTCGGGGATGCCAAGGAGGGCAGGTGGCGTTCGAATGCGAGGGAAAAACCTTTTCCTTTGAGATTGGCTTGATAGAAGAAGCCCGTCTGAACGAATCGGCCCATCTGTCTATTTAAAAATATGGCTAAATCAGAATTGATACTTGTTTTAGAACAAATTGAGCGCGATAAGGGAATTCCTAAGAGCGAAATCCTTCAAATGATCGAGAGCGCGGTGGTCAGCTCTTTGAGAAAGTATGTCGGGAAAAATGCCGTGATTGAAGCCGCTATTGACCCGGAGACGGCGCAATTTAAGGCGCAAGTCGTTAAAAAAGTGGTCGAAGCCGTGATTGACGCCGAGATTGAGATGACGGTGGAAGAGGCGAGAAAATTTAAATCCGACGCCCAGGCGGGGGATGAAATCCGCCTTCCGGCTCCCGCGGCTGATTTCGCCCGCATCGCGGCCCAAACCGCCAAACAACTTCTTACTCAAAAAGTCCGGGAATCCGAGAGAGATAAGCTTTACGATGAATTCAAACCTAAGGAAGGACAATTAACCTCGGGCACGGTTCACCGCTTTATTGAAAGAACGATTGTGGTTGATATTGGAAAGGTGGAAGGCGTCATGCCCATGAGGGAACAAATTCGCCGCGAGCGCTACAACATTGGGATGAGCGTTCGTTGCGTCATTTTAAGGGTTGACCGGGCTTCCCAAGCCCCGCAGATTCTTTTGTCGCGGGCGGCGCCCTTGTTTTTAGAGCGGTTGCTTGAAATCGAGGTTCCGGAAGTTAAAGATAAAACGATTTCGATTGTTTCCATCGTTCGCGATCCCGGTTTTAGAGCGAAAGTCTTGGTTAAATCCAATGATCCTCAAGTCGATCCGGTCGGGGCTTGCGTGGGTCTTCGGGGCTCTCGAATCCGGAGTCTGATGAATGAGTTGGCCGGCGAAAAAATTGATTTAATCGCCTATCATGAGGATCCGGAAAAACTTATCGCCAACGCGTTGTCTCCGGCGCAAATTTCCCAGGTTAAAATCACCGACGCCGCGGCCAAAAGAGCGGTCGTTTTCGTTCCGGAACCCCAGTTCGCGATTGCGATTGGAAAGGAAAGCCAAAATTTAGAACTTGCCTCCCGGCTGATCGGGTGGCATATCGAGATTAAGCCTCAGATCGAGAAAAAAGCGGGCGAGGTTTCCGAATCTCAAATTGAGGGACTAAGCCTTAAGACGATGGATTTGCTCTCCCGCGCGGGAATGTCGGACGTCCATGAAATCGCCAAACAAAGCGTCGAATCTTTGATGAAGATTGAGGGGATTACCGAAAAGATGGCGGCTAAAATTATCGCGAAAGCCAAGGCCAGCCTAGAAGGGAAATAAGAACCCTCGCGCATTTTTAAAATGATATTATAATCTTATGCCTTCCAAACCCAAGAAAACTTCCGAGCCTAAAGCTGAAAAAGAGAAAAAACCGGCCAAGGCCGCTCGCTCTAAAAAAACCGTCTCAGACAGTGAAGCGGCCCCTAAAAAAACAAAGTCCGGGGTTTCCAAGAAAAAAGGGTCTGAGCCTTCGATTGTTAAGGCTCGGGCGGAAAAGAGAGATTCAAGCGAAGCCGGATCCATCGCTCCTCCCACTTCCCATTTAGTATCAGCTTTCGATTTGTTTAAGCGAAAATCAGGTCCCTCTCGTCAAGCGCCTACGGTCGCCCGTATGGCTCCGTCAACGGGTTTCAAGGGGACGCCCAACACTGTGAAGGAGAATCCTCCGGCAAACCCCGCTCCTGCGGTGCAGGCCCCGCAGTCTCAAGCGCCTAAGCCCGCGGTTGAGCCGCCTAAAAAAACCGTCTTGCCGGTAGTCGGCGCTTCAGCCCCAGTGTCAGAACCGGCTAAGACCTTGCCGAATCCATCGGCGCCTCCGAAAATCGTTTCTCCTGTTCAGCCGAAGCCCATCGCGAGGCCAGCGCCCGTTCCAGCGAAACCTCAGCCGAAACCCCAGGTAACGCCCAAACCCGCTCCGAGCATCCCTGCTCCGGTGGTTTCTCCCGCCGTTCCGGTTAAGCCCGCCGCGAGGGTCCTTGAAATTCCCAGTATTATCACGGTTCGGGAGTTGGCCGAGAAGATGGAGGCCACCCCTAACGAGTTGATTAAGAAACTGATGAGTCTCGGGGTTTTTGCCACGATTAATCAGCGTCTTGAAATCGACGCCGCGATGATTATCGCCCAAGAATTTAACTATGAGTTGAAAGTGACGGCAATGTATAAAGAAGAAGAAATTGAAACCGCTCACGGTCAAAAAGATTCTTCTGAAAATTTAAAGCCGCGCCCTCCCATTATTACGGTGATGGGACATGTCGACCACGGAAAAACTTCTCTTTTGGACGCGATTAGGTCCAGCTCGGTCGCGACCGGAGAAGCGGGGGGCATCACGCAGCATATCGGGGCTTATAAAGTCACGACGCCGAAAGGAATTCTGGTCTTCTTGGACACTCCGGGGCATGAGGCCTTTACCGCCATGCGTTCTCGGGGAGCCAAAGCGACCGATATCGTGGTTTTAGTCGTCAGCGCTGTTGACGGAATCATGCCGCAAACGATCGAAGCCATCGATCACGCCAAGGCGGCCGGGGTTCCCATCGTGGTTGCGGTTAATAAAATCGATTTGCCCGGCGCGAATCCGCAAAAAATCCGCCAGGACTTGTCTCTTCACGGCCTTAACCCGGAAGAATGGGGAGGGAAGACGATTTTTGTCGATGTATCGGCCAAGAAAAAACTCAATCTCGATCACTTGCTTGAGATGCTTTCGCTTCAGGCCGAACTTTTGGATTTGAAAGCCAATTATGATCGCGCGGCCTCGGGCATCGTTTTGGAAGCGAAGATGGACCCTCAAAGAGGGAGCGTCGCGACCTTATTGGTTCAGGCGGGAGTCTTGAAAATCGGAGACCCCTTGGTCGTAGGTTTGTGCTATGGAAAGGTCAAAGCGCTTTTGGATGAAAATGGCAAGAGGCTTGAAAAAGCGGAACCGGCCACCCCGGTTGAACTGCTCGGACTCTCAAAGACTCCGCAGGCCGGAGACATTTTTAGCGTCGTTAAAAGTGAAAAAGAAGCTCGTGAAATCGCGGAAGAACGGCAAAAACTAAACCGCGAGCAAGTTTTGGCCCACCAGCGGCATGTCAGTCTTATCAGCCTTAAATCCCAGCTTGGAGCGGCGGCCAAAGACTTAAATATTATTCTCAAGGCCGACGTTCAGGGTTCTCTTCAAGCGTTGCGTGATTCCTTGGAAGGTTTGTCCACCAAGGAATGCCAGGTGAGAATTGTCCATGCCGGGCTTGGGAGCGCGAATGAATCAGATGTTTTACTGGCCTCGGCCTCAAACGCAATTATCTTTTTGTTCAACAATTCTTCTGAAGCGCGCGCACGGGAATTAGCGGCGCGAGAAGGAGTCGAGATTCGTTCCTATAAAATCATTTATGATTTGATTGCGGACGTCAAAGCCGGACTGGAAGGGCTTTTGGCTCCAGAAATTGTCGAGGTCATCATCGGGAAAGCGGAAGTTAGGGAAATCTTCCCGGTCAAGGGAAGCTCTTTTGTCGCGGGCTCTTTCGTGAGAGACGGCAAGGTCTCAAGGGGGGCTTTTGCGCGGGTGATGCGTAATGGGACCAAAGTCGCCGAAGGGAAAGTGATCAATCTTAAACGCTTTAAAGACGACGTCAAAGAAGTGGAAAAAAATCTCGAGTGCGGAATCCAAATTGACGGGAGCGTTTCTTATCAAAAAGGTGATACTCTTGAAATCTTTGTCAAGGAATCTCGGACGCGGCGTCTTGAGAACGTCTAACCCCCTTGTTTTCCAGAATTGACCGCCTTCAAGAGCTTCTCCGAAAAGAGATAGTCGGCATTCTACCGACCATCCGGGATCCCGGTTTTTCCGGGCTTATCACAGTGACCGATATTGTGTTGTCTCGGGATATGAAGACCGCGAGAATTTTTTACTCCGTCATGGGAAATCCGCGAGAGCGTTTGAATTGCGAAAAAGCCCTTCTCCGAGCGACTCCCTATGTCCGTCAAAAACTCAGCCAAAAATGGACGACGCGTGTTTTGCCGGAACTTATTTTTAAATATGACGGGACGCCGGCCCGGGCTTCTCGAATTGACAAAATATTAGACGAACTAAAAGGAAAAGAGTGAAGCCTGAACTTGCCGGAATGATTCTGTTCGACAAGCCGACCGGCTGGACTTCCCATGACGCGGTCAACGCCTTTCGGCGTTTTTTGCCGGCCCACGAAAAAGCGGGACATTGCGGAACCTTGGATCCTTTGGCCACTGGGCTTTTAATTATCCTAGCTGGTCGCACGCGCAAGCTTCAGGCCCATATGCAGGGGTTGGATAAAGTTTATTATGGGACGATTAAGCTGGGGGTTACGACCGATTCGGGCGATATCACCGGAAAGGTTCTTGAGAAGCGTCCGGTTCCCCATCTGATTTTACCCGATATCCAGGCCGTTTTCGATCAATATTTAGGAGAAATTTCTCTTCCTGCGCCTGTTTTTTCCGCCGTCAAGCACAAAGGAAAGCCGCTTTATCATTACGCCCGCAAGGGAATTAGCGTTCCTGAAAAGCCGAGAAAATCGACGGTTTACCGTTGGGAAGTCTTAAACTATGACCCGCATAGCGGAGAGATTGAAAACCGTCTTTCCTGTTCGAGTGGCACCTATGTTCGGGCCTTGGCCGAAGGGGCGGGAACAAAACTGGGGTGCGGGGCGATCGTTCAAACGCTCAGAAGAGAGAAAATCGGGCCTTTTTCAGTGGATGAAGCCATTAATTTGGAATCCCTCAAAGGTTTTAAGATCGAAGACATCAAAAATCTTCTTGAGGCGGGGACAATGAAGCTTTTTCAATTCGCCTCGGAAATAAAAACGAAGGGCTAATATGCTTTACTGCGGGAGAGTCGTTTCTGGATATCAGCTTGGACGAAAACTCGGATACCCAACCGCCAATCTCAAAATAGATCCCGCCATTTTCCCCAAAGACGGGGTTTACGCGGGGAAAGTGGACGGCTCTAAATTGGGGGTTCGACTCGCGGCCGTGAGCGTGGGGACTCGCCCCACCGTGGACGGGAAGCGACGGGTTTTTGAGATTTATATTCCCGGATTTAAAGGGAATCTTTACGGAACAAAACTCAAGGTGTCCTTACTTAAAAAAATTCGCGGCCAAAAAAAATTTTCTTCTCTTCAAGGTTTAAAACGCCAAATCGCCCAAGACGTCCGGAATGTTCTTGAATTTAAAATAAAAGGCTTGGCAAAAGATCGGCAAACTCCCGATCGGAAGAAAACATCTCGCCTTTTGGGATCGCGGAAAGTTCAGTCCAAAAAAGCTTAAGGACGTCGTCGTTGTTTCCATTTTCTTTGAGCGTTCCCCCGGTTTTTTCCACCTTCCAAAAAGAGCTGACGATTTGAATCGGTCTTTGGGTGGAGAGATGAAGTTTTTGGCTGGAGAAAAGAATTTCTTTGATTCGGATGGAGAGCCCGGTTTCTTCCTGGTATTCTCTGATAAGGGCGTCTTGTGGGGCTTCCCCAATTTCTATTCCGCCGCCGGGGAAATTGACGAACTCGCGGTCAATAAAGCGGCTTCGCGTCATCAAGACTTTTTCGCCTTCAATTAGAATCCCGTAAATGCGGCAACTAAAAGAAATTGACGGCGAGTTCATATTGTTTCTGGCAACCTTAAATAAATAGAGTTCTTGCGCGGGGAGGGACTCCCGCTCATCCGTCGCTTCGCTCCTCCCTCGCGGCCCGCCGGTCGCGCTGACGCGAAACTTCGTTTCGCTTCTCGTCCCCCGGACGCGCGCGACTCGGCTTCGAGCCTCTTTCATTGGAATAGAGTTCTTGCGCGGGGAGGGACTCGAACCCTCACGCCTTGCGGCATACGCCCCTCAAACGTACGCGTCTGCCAGTTCCGCCACCCGCGCGTAATGAAATTATTTCTTTTTTGTGGAAGCGGCTGGAACAGCGGGGGCTTGTTGAGAAGCCGGAGCCGCCGGCAACGAAAAACGAGAAGTGACGCTCGACATTCCGCTTTTCGCCGATAATAAAGAAAGAAAAAGGGAAGTGAACGCGAAGGTTCCGGCCAAAGCCCCGGTTAAATTGCGCATGAAGCTGGATCCTGTGGGAGTCGTGATCAGGGAATCTCCAGAACTTCCAAAAAGGGCCAGCCCCGCTCCTCGACCGGTTTGAAGCAACACGACTAAAATCATCAGAACGCAGACGCAGACGTGAACGGCCAAAAGTAAATGATAGAACATAGAGTTAATCCTATAAGAAGTCCTCATCATTATACCATATGGGGCTGTCCGGTCTTCGCAAGAAAAGAAGTTGAAACCGGGCTTTTTTTCCTAAAGATTTTTCCAGGGCGCGCAGATAGGTTTCGGCTTGAGGACGGTAGCGCGCGCGAGCGGATATTTCCTCTTCTTCTGATAGGGGAGGCAAACCAGTTTTATAATCGACGATGATAGTTTCAGTTTCGGTTTGATAGACGAGATCAATAATTCCTTTAACGAGAGCGCCTTGATCGGGATAGACAAAAGGAATTTCCCGCCCTAAAATTTTGGCTTTGCTGATTCCCTTGGCCGCAGGCGCGCGCAAAAATTTCTCGATTAAAGCGGCGGCTTCATCCATTAATTCCGTCTCCAGCAGTTCAGGATTTAGTTGAGCCAAGGAAGCGCTTGCGGCGCTTATTATTTTTTTTGCGTCGCCTGGATTTTTGAAATCCAAGTTTCTGAGGGCTTCGTGACAAATTTGTCCTAAAAGGGAAGCCCTGTTTTGTTGGGGAAGGGAATTTTCCTCCTCAAAAAAATCGGTCTGGGTTTGGGTGGGGCTTAAAGACCAGGGAGTTGAGGAGGCGCGCGCAAGTTTAGAGCGATTCTTCCAATGTATAGCCCATTCTTCGGGTTTGATGGAAATTTTTTTTATCTTTTCTCGCGGAGAGGATTTTGAATTTGTGAGGAGAAAATCGGCGGTTAAGTCTTGCGAGGAAAGACTCAAGTCTTGCGATAAAAATTGGGAGAAAGAGCGTTTTCCAGGAGAAAAATCCTTGTCCCCTATGAGAAATATTTTTTCCTTGGCTCTTGTCAATCCGACATAGAGAAGCCGCAGGACTTCATGAGAGAGCCTTTCTTTCTCGTTGATTTGAAGAAGCGCCATGTTGAGGGAAGCTGCCTTGGCCTTGGGAAGATAAAACCCGACCGTTTGCGTTTTCCAGTCCGATAGAGAAAGAGGAATTTCATTGTCTTTTCCCGCCGAAGAGATGCGGGGAATGAAGACGATGGGAAATTCGAGGCCTTTGGCTTTGTGGATGGTCAATAAGCGAACGCAGTCAAGGGATTCATCTGCCAGGGGGTTTTCTCCTTCCTCTTCCCCCGATTTGATTTCCTGGGAGATGCGTTCAATCATTTCCCGAGCGCTGAGGCCTTCTTTCTCGGCGATTTCCTCCGCGAGACGGACGGCTTTGAGGAGATTGGACGCCGATTGGGGCCCGTGGTAGGCTTTGGCGGCGATGGGCAAAAGAGCGGTTTCCTTGAGCGCCTGATCCAAGAAACGGGGCAAGGGAATTCTTCCGAGGCGTTTGCGGAGAAAATCGAGAGTTTTTTGTAGAGGGAATGCGCTCTTGGTTTCGCTTTTAAGAGCCGCCAAATCTGAGTCCTTAGTATCACTGAGAGGGGATCGCATGAGCGCGGTGAGAGATATCTCGTCGGCTGGATTATCCAAGACGCGAATGAGGTTGAGGAAATCGATAAACTCCTGGGAAGAATAGAGCGAATTCTTTAGTTGGGCGGCATAGGGAATTTGAGCGTCTTTAAAGGCCTCGATGAGATGAGAACTGCCTGTTCGCGTTCTCCAAAGAATGGCTACGTCCTTGTAGCGGAATTTTTTCTTAGGCCCGCAATTTTCCTGAACCCACCGGCAAATCCACTGGGTTTCCGCTTTTTGAAATTCCTCGGAACTGGCGGAAGGCTTAGAAAAACTGAGTTTAACGATCTCAAGGGCGGGCGCGGAACTTAAGGCTTGCGCGGTTTGAAGCTCCTGATGCGCGGCTTGCAGCCCTTTTTCTTCTCTCATTGTTTTAGAAAAAAGAGAGTTAATAGGGGCTAAGACTTCGGCCTTACTCCTGAAGTTAAGATTTAAGGCCAGGGATTTGGAATTTGGATATGACAAAATTTTTTGCGTGAAATCCTGGTAAGCGGCGATGTCGGCCCCGCGAAAGCGGTAGATGGATTGTTTGGGGTCGCCCACGACAAAAATCCGGCCCGGGCCCGGACGCGCTTCTTGCCAATGATCCGACGCGGAATTGATATCTTCCGCCAGAAAAAAGAGAATTTCTCCTTGGAGGGGATCGGTATCTTGAAATTCATCCACTAAGAAGGAATGGTAGAAACGCTTGATTTCATTTCGAATTTTTAAATGATTTTTGAGGAGTTCTCGCGCTTCAATCAAGAGGTTGTCAAAGGAGATAAATCCCGCTTTTTTAAAGGCGTCGCTGAATTTTTTGCGGAAGGGCGTAAGAAGAAGAGTCGTTTTTTCCACTAAGGCGTTTTTTTCCGGAGAGGATAATCCGACTATCTTTTGCGCGCGCTCGTAAATCTTTTTTTCATCCGCGTATTCTTCCCACGCCTTCGGCCATTTGGGCCAGGCAGATTTTTGGGTAGACTGATTCCAGTTTTCTGGAATTTCCGGATTTTTCAGGCTTCCCGCTTGAATCAACCCTTCAATTTGATTTTGAATATCTGAAAATCTCGCTAGGAAGGCCTTGCTTTGGGGCGCAGGTTTGCCTTCAGGAATTTTTTTTAATTTTTGCCGCAGGCTTTTGAGGTTCTCCAGGGTCTCTTTTGAGGCATGAATCGCGGGTTCTATGGAAATTTTTGCTTGGCAGAGTTCTTTAGCAAAGTCCTTTAAATCCTTGATGGCGGCGAATTTAAGAATCAAGAGCCAGTCTTTTTCCCGTGGCGCGGAAGAGCTTAATTCCGAATCCAGCCAGGCTTCCCATTCCGATTCAAAGAGGCGGTTCAAATTTCGCCCCTCGTCGATTTCAAAGGCCGGGGAAAGCCCCGCTTCGAGGGGATAGAGCCTGAGAATTCGGGCCATAAAGGAATGAAAGGTTTCAATGGGAGCGCGTTCAATTAAATTGAGGGCCGATGCGGCGCGTTGTTCGATAGTCGCCTGATCTAATGGGAATTTGTTTTTAAGAGAGGCGAGCAGTTGTTTGAGGGTTTCTGAGACGTCTTCGGGGCGATGGGCGAGAAGGGATATTTGATGGAGTTGTTGGGCCAGGCGAATTTTCATTTCCGCGGCGGCCTTATTGGTAAAGGTGAGAGCCGCGATTTTCTCAAGGGGAATTCCTTTTCCGATGACTAAAGAGAGAATTCGCGCAATTAAAAGGGAGGTCTTTCCCGTTCCCGCCGCCGCTTCCACGACCATGTTGGAGTCGAGATCAAATTGAGCCGCAAGACGGCTTTCGGAGTCGTTCATTGGTCCTTTGGGGAACCTTTACCGGTGCTGGAAAATAAAAAATGCGGCTAAAATCAGGAAGGAAAATCCGACGAAATGATTCCATCTGAGTTTTTCGCCCAAATAAAACGTGGCAAAAACGACGAATACGGTCAAGGTGATGATTTCTTGGATGGTCTTCAGTTGAACGACTGAAAACTCGCCGTAGCCGATGCGGTTGGCCGGAACCTGAAAACAGTATTCAAAAAAGGCGATGCCCCAGCTGATCAAAACGACCTCCCATAGGGGAACTTGCCGGTACCGCAAATGTCCATACCAGGCGAAAGTCATGAAAATATTGGAGAAAGTCAAAAGAAGGATGGTTTTCATGGAACGTTTTACTTGGTTTCGGCGTTAAAATTGCGGCCGGAAGAACTCGCGTTGATGATGAGGGGCAAGCCGTCCTTTCCAATGGGAACAAAATAATAACGAGTCGCGGGATTGTCGAAGGCCTTGAGCTGAATGTATTGCCTGGTCAAGGTTTTTGAAATTTCCATTTGAGCCTTGGCCTTGGCCTGGGCTTTGACTAAAATTGCCTTGGCGTCGCCTGAGGCTTGAATGTCCTCGGAATCAGCTTGTCCCTTGGCGTTGGTGCGGGCGATGTCGGCGTTTTCTTTCGCGATGTCTTCCTCGTAAACTTTCTGTTCTGCTTTTTGATGGGTCGCGATTTTATCCGAGATTGCGTCGGTGACCTGCCGGTCGTATTGAATATGATCGATGGAGACGCGGGCGATGACCAGGGGCATGTCAGCCAATGTCTTTTGTAATTTCTTTAAGATGTCACTCTCTATAATCGGAGAGTCTTGCCCAAGTCGGTTGTGCTTATGCCAGGCAAATTCCGTTCTTGTAATAGTGACAAACGGCGGGCGGATGACCTGGCTGTAGTAATGGGGGCCGATGGTTTGGGCCAATTGATAAAGTTCGCTTGCCTTTGGGCGATAGGTGACGGTGACGCGAACGAAAATATGAAGAGCTTCTTCCGTCAGGACATGCACTTCCTCGGTGCGGCTTTGCCAGGTGGTTTTATAGACGAAAATATTGTTCCAGGGGAAATGCCAATAAAAACCGTCCATCAAGGGTTCTTTTTGAAGGGAATGTTGGCGGAAAACCAGTTGGCGGAGCCCTTCGTGCCCCGGGTCAATGAGAGTTCCGCAACCAGAGACAGAAAAAATCAGCGCCGAGGATAAGGCTAAGGTCGTTAAAAATCCGCCAAAACGGTTCATAAAATAATCTCCCTTCCGCTATGCTAGCAAAACTCGCCGCGTTTGTGCGCGTCTATGTATTTTGTATCATATCTCTCGAAGGGAGGTGGCAATGTCTTTTTTTATTGGACGAGACAGACAGGCCCGGCGAGCTTATGGTTTTGATGAAATCGCCTTGGTTCCGGGAGATTTAACGCTTAATCCGGATGAGGTGGACACGAAACTTTCCTTCGGTCCCATCAACCTGGAAATTCCTTTTCTAGCCTCCGCGATGGACGGAGTTGTGGACGTTCCTTTCGCCATCGCGATGGGAAAACAAGGCGGCCTTGGAGTTCTTAATCTGGACGGGGTCAATACCCGCTACGATAATCCAAGCGAGGTTTTAAATCAAATCGCCAAGGCCAGCCCCGAAGAGGCGACGGCCTTGGTTCAGGAAATTTACCAAAAACCCGTCAAAAAAGATTTAATCGCGCGCCGGGTTTCCGAAATTAAGGCCGCGAAAGTTCTCTGCGCGGTGTCAACCATTCCTCAAAACGCGGACGAATTTGGTCCTATCGCGCAAGAAGCGGGTTGTGACCTTTTCGTCGTTCAGTCCACCGTCGCCACGGTCCGGCACCAGGCGAAAAAATACAAGCCGTTTGACATCGGAACTTTTTGTAAAAAAATGAAAATTCCGGTCGTCGTGGGAAATTGCGTGACTTATTCCGTCGCTTCGGAACTCATGGATGCCGGGGCTTCCGGGCTTCTCATCGGCGTTGGGCCCGGCGCGGCTTGCACGACCAGGGGAGTTTTAGGCCTGGGCGTTCCACAAGTCACAGCCACCGTTGATTGCGCCGCGGCGCGGGATTACTATTATAAGAGGACGGGCAAATATGTTCCCATCATCACCGATGGGGGAATGTCTTCCGGGGGGGATATTTGTAAGGCCATCGCTTGCGGGGCTGACGGAGTCATGGTGGGTTCCGCCTTTGCTAGGTCTAAGGAAGCCCCGGGGCGAGGTTTCCATTGGGGCATGGCGACTCCTCATCAAAATCTCCCGCGCGGAACAAGAATCCAGGTGGGAGTTACCGGAAGTCTTGAAGAGATTTTGTACGGTCCTTCCCGTTTGGACGACGGCTCTCAAAACTTAGTTGGGGCGCTTAGAACCTGTATGGGGTCTATTGGGGCCTCCAATATCAGAGAAATGCAAGCCGCCGAAATTATTATCGCGCCGGCGATTAAAACCGAGGGAAAAATTTTCCAGAGAACCCAAAGAATCGGAATGGGCAAATGAGAAATTCGAACATGGATACGCTCGATGGCGTGAGACCGGAAGAAAAAATTCTGATTCTTGATTTTGGAAGCCAGTACACGCAACTCTTGGCTCGGAGGTTAAGGGAGCTTGAGGTTTTTAGCGAAATTGTCCCCTTCTCTATTTCCAAAGAGAGAATTTCTCAAATCGCCCCCAAGGGCATTATTCTTTCAGGCGGGCCCGCCGGGGTTTTAGACAAAAACGCCCCGAAAACCTCGGTCGATCTTTTTTCCCTTGGGATTCCCGTTTTGGGAATCTGCTACGGCATGCAGCTCTTGGTTCATGAGCATGGGGGTCAGGTGCGGCCTTCAAAAAACCGGGAATACGGGGAGGCGGAGGTTCGGTCATTAGAACCCAGCGCAATCTTTGATGGAGTTTCTGGTCTTTTCAGGGCCTGGATGAGCCATGGAGACAGCGTCGAAAGCTTGGGCAACGGATTTAGGGTCATCGCCGAAACCCAAGATTGTCCGATGGCCGCTATAGCTGATGAAAAAAAGAAAATTTACGGGCTTCAGTTTCATCCCGAGGTCGCCCACACAAGCCAAGGGGAGAAAATTCTCGATAATTTTGTCCGCGCGATTTGCGGAATCAAATCCCGTTGGACGATTTCCTATGTCCTTAAGGAAGCCGTTTCTCGAATTCAGGCCCAGGTGGGAAAGGCCAGCGTTGTTTGCGCGGTTTCTGGCGGCGTCGACAGCGCGGTAGCCGCTGTTTTAATTGGGAAGGCGGTTGGCCCCAGATTACACGCGTTTTTTGTCGATACCGGGCTTTTGCGATTGGGAGATCGCGAGCGGGTTGAGGCGATTTTAGGGCAATCATTGGGTTTAAACGTCAAAACCGTGGACGCCTCGAAATTATTTTTAAGACGCCTTAAAGGCGTGAGCGATCCGGAAAAAAAGCGCAAAATTATTGGAAAAACTTTTATCGATGTTTTTGAAAAAGAAGCCCAAAAAATTAAATCGGCCGTTTTCTTGGCGCAGGGCACTCTTTATCCGGACGTGATTGAGTCTCTTCCTGTCAGCGGGCCGTCTTCCGTCATCAAAAGTCATCACAATGTCGGGGGATTGCCCAAAAAGATGCGTTTAAAACTCATCGAGCCCTTGCGCTTTCTTTTTAAAGACGAGGCGCGGCGCTTGGGAGCGGAACTCCAAATTTCGGATGAGATTTTATTAGCCCATCCCTTTCCGGGTCCGGGGCTCGCGGTTCGGATTATCGGAGAGGTGACCGAGGAACGTCTTAAAATTCTCCGCGCGGCCGACTCTATTTTTATCGATGAGCTCAAAAAAGCGGGATATTATTCCCAGGTCTGGCAGGCCTTGTCGGTTCTTTTGCCGGTTAAAACCGTTGGGGTGATGGGAGATTCAAGAAGCTATCAAAACGCAGTGGTTCTCCGATCAGTGACCAGCGTAGACGGCATGACTGCGGAATGGGCCAGGCTTCCGGAAAATTTGCTTCGCCGAGTTTCCGACCGGATTACCAGGGAAGTTCAGGGAATTAACCGAGTCGTTTACGATATTACCTCAAAACCGCCCGCGACCATCGAATGGGAATGAAGAGTTTGATTGAGCCTCAATTTGAAGTGAGGGGAATTCCCCTCTTGAGAAAGGGCAAGGTTCGGGATGTTTATGATTTGGGAGATAAGCTTTTGATTGTCTCGACCGATCGCCTTTCGGCGTTCGATTGGGTTTTGGATACCGAGATTCCTGGTAAAGGGAAGATTTTAACCGAAGCAAGCCTTTTTTGGTTTGATCTGACAAAAAAAATCATCCCCAATCACCTGATCACGGCTGATATAAAAGAAATTCGGAGACTATTACCGTCTTCGGTTCGGGCTTCCTGGGAAGACTTGGAAGGACGAACGATGTTGGTCAAAAAGGCCAAGCGCGTGGACGTTGAATGCATCGCGCGGGGATATTTGGCCGGTTCGGGGTTTAAGGAATATCAAAAATCACGTTCCATTTGCGGCGAAGCTTTGCCGGAAGGGCTTCTTGAAGCCTCTCAACTTCCGCATCCTCTTTTCACCCCCTCGACCAAGGCCGATACGGGACATGACCAAAACATTTCCTTTGAAAAACTTAAATCCCTTGTGGGAGAAGAGATTGCCGCTAAACTTAAAAACGCGACGCTCAAACTTTATGATTTTGCGGCCAGTTATTGCCGTCTTCGTGGAATCATTTTGGCGGATACGAAACTGGAATTTGGGTTTGTCGGTTCGGAACTCCACCTGATTGACGAAATATTGACGCCGGATTCTTCCCGTTTCTGGGATGAGACTTCTTATCGCTCCGGTTTTTCTCCGGCGAGTTTTGACAAGCAGTTCGTGCGGGATTATTTAGAGCAAACGGGTTGGGATAAGAATTCGGCGCCCCCAGCTCTCCCTCAAAATATCGTTGAGCAGACGCGGCGCCGATATCTCCAATTTTTAAAGATGTTGAAATCTTCATGATTGCGGTCTCGACCCATAAAATAGAGGTTTCGCCTAAATCAGAATATGGAGACGCGGAATCTTCATCCCTGGCTGTTGTCTTAAAATCCTCAGGCGCGCCGTCGGTGACCAAGGTGCGCAAAAGCCGCCTTTATGAAATTCGCGGGAGTTTTACCGCGACTCATATCAATCGCTTAAGCCGGGATCTCCTCTGCGATCCAATTACCGAGGATTTTCGGGTTTTGTCCCAGCCCCCTTCGACGCAGGGGCCTTTTTGGAAAGTTGAGGTGCGGCTCAAACCTACGGTTTTGGATCCCGAGGCTGACACGATTAAAAATGCCCTCATTGAGATGGGGTTTCCTCCTCCGGATTTTATTCGAATCGCTTCGGTTTATAAGATTGAATCCAAATGCGGAAAACCCCAAATTGAATCCTCCGCTGTTCGCTCCCTTTTAAACCCCATCATCCATCTTTATTCGATTACGGCTTGTTCATGACCGAGAAAATAGAAAACTCAACTTTTTCTGTCCAGGTTTTATCCGATTTTAATTCCCTGGGCGTTAAGGAATTAAAAAATCTGAGCGCTCAAAATCTGTGGTCTTTAAATGAAAAAGAAATTCTTGCCGTCCAGATGTATTTTCGTTCCTTAAAGAGAAATCCCACGCGCGCGGAGATTGAAACCGTTGCTCAAAGCTGGTCGGAGCACTGTCGGCACAAGACCTTTAAATCTCCCATTCGCTATCAAGAAGGCTCTAGAACCGTTTTGATCAAAAATCTTTTTGAAGAGACCATCGCGCGCGCGACTCGCCAAACCAAAAAACCCTGGTGCTTGTCTGTTTTTAAGGATAATGCCGGAATTATCAGTTTTGGAAACAAGGGCAAATGGGCCTTGGCCTTTAAAGTCGAGACTCATAATCACCCCTGCGCGATTGAACCCAAAGGCGGAGCCGAGACCGGCCTTGGGGGCGTTATTCGAGACGTTTTGGCCGCGGGGCTTGGGGCCAAGCCCGTTTTATCAACCGATATTTTTTGCGTGGCGCCGCCAGATAAAAAATTATCCTTGCCGTCCAAGGCTCTTTCTCCGGAAAGAATTTTGCGGGGCCTTATCGCCGGGGTTCGGGATTATGGAAATCGCATGGGAATCCCGACGGCGGCGGGAGGCCTTTATTTTGATGAAGGATACGCTTTAAATCCCCTGGTTTTTGTCGGAAGCGTCGGGGTTTTGCCGGCGACGGCCGTGAAAAAAGAAATTCGACCAGGGGATTTAATCGTAGTCGCCGGAGGGCTTACCGGCAAAGACGGTCTTCACGGGGCTACGTTTTCATCCGCCAATTTAAACGGCGAGGATCATTCAACCGCAGTTCAGATTGGGCATCCGCTCAATGAAAAGCGCGTGATGGAGGCGCTACTTGCCGCTCGGGATCAAAAACTTTACCGTTCCGTCACTGACTGCGGGGCGGGAGGCCTTTCCTCGGCCGTAACTGAAATGGCCGACATTGTGGGCGCTCGCCTCCATCTTGAAAAAGAAATCCTCAAGGCCTCCGACATGGAACCGTGGGAAATTTGGGTTTCAGAATCCCAGGAACGCATGGTCTTTGCCGTTCCGCCGTCGAATTTGAAAGCCTTTGAAAAAATTTTCGCCGATGAGGGAGTTAAAACCCGGATGATTGGCGAATTTGTTAAGACCGGGAGGATCGAGGTTTTGTGGAACGGACAAACCCTCATCAATCTTTCGCTTAAGTTCCTCAATAATGGGATTCCCGTTGAGGAAAAAAAGGCCGTTTACATTTCGCCAAAAATCGCGGAATCTCGCGTTTTCCCCAAAAAATCTCTTTCGGAACAACTGAGGGATATTCTGTCTCATTTAAACGTCTGTAGCCGCGAATGGCTGATTCGGCAGTACGATCATGAGGTTCAAGGGGGAACCGTGATTAAGCCTCTTCAGGGAACTCGCCATGACGGCCCCGGAGACGCCTCGGTCATCTGGCCCCAAGCCGCGACTAAGGACATTTCGGATTTGTTCGGTTTTGCCGTGGGTCATGGTCTCAACCCTTCTTCCGGGAAAATTGATCCCTATCAGATGGCGTGGCTGTGCGCGGACGAAGCCCTCCGCAATATTCTGTGCGTGGGGGCCGACATTTCCCGCGCGGCTTTCTTGGATAATTTTTGTTGGGGCAATCCTGAAAACCCGCAGGTTCTCGGCTCTTTGGTTAAGGCCGCTTGGGGTTGTCGCGACGCTTCCTTGGGGTTTCAAGTTCCCTTTATTTCCGGCAAAGACAGTCTTTATAACGAATCAAAAGACGCTTCCGGAAAAATGGTTTCCGTCCCTGGGACTCTTCTCATTTCCGCGATTGCGCCAGTTCCCAATATAGAAAAAGCCGTCACGATGGATATGAAAGGCCCGGGGAATTCCCTTTATATCGTCGGTCAGACCGGAGAAGAGATGGGGGGTTCGCTTTATAATGAACTTAACGGCATCGCGGGGGGAGTGGTTCCGCGCGTTGACGTTCGTTGCGTCAGAAGAAATTTTGCCGCAGTTTATCAGGCGATGTCCAAGGGCTTGGTCGCCTCAGCCCATGACTTATCGGAAGGCGGGCTTTTGGCCGCGATAACGGAAATGGCTTTTTCGGGAGAATTTGGCGCGATGATTGATTTGGACGCCGTTCCAAAGCAAAAACCAATTTATTCCTCGGAGGTTCTGCTGTTTTCCGAGACCCCCAGCCGGATTTTGCTGGAGGTGAAACCTGAGCACGAAGCCGCTTTCGTTAAATGCGTGAAAGGGTCTTGTGTTAAGCGCGTGGGAACCAGTATTGCCAATCCGATTATCAAAATTATCGGCCTTGATGGTTTGGTTTTGTTTGAAGAATCTACGGCTCCTTTCAAAGCCGCCTGGCAGAGGACGGTGTTGCCGTGAAATCTCCGAAAGTTCTGATCTTGTCCGCTCCGGGAACTAACTGCGCCATTGAGACCTCGAACGCTTTCGCTGAATTGGGGGCCAGGCCCGACATTGTCCCATTGCGCCTGTTTAAAGAAAAGCGCGTGAGGCTTTTAGATTATGATATTTTCATTCTTCCCGGAGGCTTTTCTTATGGGGACGAAGTTTCAGCTGGAAAAATCTTGGCGGCCCAGGTTAAGCTCCATATCACCGATATTAAGAATTTCATACGAATGGGGCGTCCGGTGATTGGCATTTGCAACGGATTTCAGGTTTTGGTCAAAGCTGGAATACTTCCGTTTTCTCCTTCCTGCGAACAAAGCGCGAGTTTCGTCGCCAATGATTCAGGCCGATTCGAGGACCGGTGGGTTCATTTGCGCATCAATACCCAGAATCCATCCTTATTTTTCAAGGGGCTTCCGGAAATGATTGAGCTTCCGGTTGCGCATGGGGAGGGAAAACTGGTCTTAAGAAGTCCCAAGCAACTGGAAGACTTAAAGCGCAACCGCTCGATTGCGATGCAGTACGTTTCTGACGATGGAAAAATCGCCCCTTATCCGGCGAACCCGAACGGCTCGGTCTTTAACATTGCGGCTTTGACTAATCCAGATGGAAATTGCCTGGGCATGATGCCGCATCCGGAAAGATACACCAAAATTCATCACCACCCCAACTGGACCCGGCAAACCTTTCAAAAACAAGCCTTTGGTATGGCTATTCTTAAAAACGCGGTTGATTATTGCCGAGGATAATGCTCAAAAATTCGTGGAAGCGGCGGGAATTTGAGGAGCGTTTGAAGGAGAAATCTCTTTCCCAGCTGACAAATGAGGAGGCCTTTGCTGTTTCCAATGACGCCGCTTCTCTGCTTGACGATCCTTTGTCGGGGATTAGAAATTAAACATGGAACTCGCAACGTTTATTAAAGAATGGAAAAAATTTTTCGTTGGGTTGTTAATGGGAGCCGTCTCTTTCTATTTACTCTCCCGCATTCCAGAAGCCGTTGATTTCTATCGCATAAAGGCTCCTTTGCGCCAGATGGCGGCCGAGGCAAAAGTTTATAATCTTAGCTACGAACAAGCCCTCATTCATCCCGCCGACGCTCTTTGGAAGCCTGTTCGATGGTTTTTGACCCATCCCGATAGAAAGAGATGGCTTTATGAGGGGAAAGCCGCCATGCCAATTTCTTGGCGGGGGACGCCGCCGGAGATGTCTGAAACAGGGCAAAGCGGCTCATCCCATGGCCAGTATGTCGTCGCTAGAATCGTCAATGTATCACCCTCGGAAATTACTTTACAGGCGTATATTCTTGCGAGCACGGAGAGCATTGTGACGTCTTTTAAAACATCGCGTTGATAGAGGAGGCGAGGGAATCTAAATATGTGCGGAATTTTTGGAATTGAGAATCATCCAGACGCCGCGCACCTGACCTATTTAAGCCTCTTCGCTCTTCAGCACCGTGGTCAGGAATCGGCGGGCATCGCTTCGGTTTTAAACGGGCAAATGAATTCTCATACCGGCATGGGAATTGCCGCCGAGGTTTTTTCTGAAAAGAGAATTGAAAAATTAAGCGGAACCTCGGCCATCGGGCATGTGCGCTATTCGACCACCGGTTCCAGCCACATCAAAAATGCCCAGCCTTTGGTTTCCAAAACCCGGCACGGAGTCTTAGCCCTGGGGCACAATGGAAACCTGACCAACGCTTCTGAAATCCGCAAAAATCTCGAAGCTAGGGGCGCTATTTTTCATTCCTCGACCGATTCTGAGTCGATTTTGCATTTGTTGGCCCACTCCTCCGGTGATTTTGACGAGGCGCTTCTTGAGGCCCTTAAAAAAGTAGAAGGGGCTTACTCTCTCGTTATCTTGACGCGGGATCAAATGATCGCGTGTCGAGACCCTTACGGGTTTCGCCCGCTGGTTTTGGGAAAATTGGGGGATTCTTATGTCGTTAGCTCGGAAACGACAGCTTTGTCTTTGATTAAAGCCTCTTATATTCGCGAGATAGAGCCCGGCGAGATTCTCTTTATTCGCCAGGGAAAATTAAAAAGCGTTAAAATTTCTCCGCGCCCCAATTTCTCGCGCTGCGTTTTTGAGCTTGTTTACTTTTCCCGCCCTGATTCCGTGGTTTTTGGAAAAAGCGTTCAGGCGGTGCGGCAAGAATTAGGAAGGTTCTTGGCGCTGGAAATGAAGGAAGTCAAAGCGGATTTAGTGATGCCAGTTCCCGATTCCGGGGTTCCGGCGGCCTTGGGGTTTTCAAGAGAATCCAAAATTCCCTTTGAAGTGGGGCTGGTTCGCAGCCACTATATCAGCCGCACCTTTATTCGTCCTAGTCAAGCGCTTAGGGAAGTGGCGGTGGATTTAAAATTAAGCCCGGTTTCCGAGGCCCTTAAAGGGAAAAAAGTGATCTTGATTGATGATTCCATCGTCCGCGGAACCACTTCCCGGAAAATTGCCCGAAGCTTAAGAGAAGCTGGCGCGCGGGAAATTCACATGGGAATCACAAGCCCCCCGATTGTTTCCGCGTGTTACTATGGAATTGATACGCCTAAATCCGAGGCCTTGATTGCCAATCAGCGGGAGCTTGACGAAATTCGGGATTTTATCGGAGTGGACAGTCTTCACTACCTTAGTCTTGAGGCTATGCTTAAGGCCGCCGGCGGAACCGGTTTTTGCGACGCGTGTTTCACGAAAAAATATCCGATAAAAACTCCGGATGAAGTCTTGAATTTCCAAAAGGCTGTTCCTTGAAATTAAACGTTCTGGTCTTGGGTTCCGGCGGGCGGGAACACGCTCTTTGTGACAAAATTTCGCGGAGCCCGAGATTGGAAAAATTTTTTTGCGCGCCTGGTTCAAGCGCGATTTCTCGTTTAGCCCGTTGCGTTCATTTTGATATCTTAAACCCCGCGACCGTGCTTGAGTTCGCGGTCAAAAACAAAATTAATCTAGTCGTGGTCGGCCCCGAGGTTCCCTTGGCGGCGGGGGTCTCCGACGCCCTAGGAAAAAGAAAAATCGCCTGTTTCGGTCCGACAAGGCGCGCCGCTCGTCTTGAATCTTCCAAGGCCTTTGCCAAGGAGTTCATGAAAAAATACGAAATTCCCACTGCTCATTTTAGGGCGTTTCAAAGTTTTTCCAGCGTTTCTCGATATTTAAGCCAAATTACAGAACGCCCCCTGGTGGTCAAGGCCAGCGGGCTTGCCGGGGGAAAAGGCGTTTTTGTCTGCGAGAATAAACGCGCAGCTTTGCTTGCGGCAAAAAAATTGATGGAAGAAAGAATATTTAAAGACGCTGGAGACAAAGTCGTGATCGAAGAATGTTTGACTGGCCCGGAACTAAGCGTGATGGGCTTGACCGATGGGAGGTCTTTCGTTTTATTGCCTTTGAGCCGCGATCACAAGCGTCTTAAAGACAGAGACCTGGGTCCCAATACCGGCGGCATGGGGGCTTTTGCTCCAGTTTCCGTCTCGACTAAAATAAAAGAAGAAATAGAGAAAATTTTTAAGAAAACCTTGACGGGCATTCGCCGCGAAAAAATGAATTATCGCGGGCTTTTGTATTGCGGGCTGATGTTGACGGAAGACGGCCCCAAGGTCTTGGAATTTAACTGTCGCTTTGGAGACCCGGAAACGCAGGCGGTTTTGCCGCTCATGGATTCTGATTTGCTTCCGTTTCTTTGGGCGACGTCTCAAAAAAAACTCAAGGGTCTCAAACTCAAGGTTCGGAAAAAAACATCGGTTTGCGTCAATTTAGTCTCCGAGGGTTACCCGGAAAAAATTAAAATAGGGAGACGGATTTCAGGCTTGGAGAAAAAGCATGAAGGCGCTCAAATTTTCCACTGCGGAACCGTGTTAGAAAACGGAGAATGGAAGAGCGCGGGGGGCCGGGTTCTAAGCGTGGTGGGCGTGGGTTCTAATCTCAAAGACGCTCGCCAAAAAGCCTATGGTGGGGCTGACGCGATTCTTTTCCAGGGAAGGGCATTTAGACGGGATATCGCAAAAGAGCGCATTTTTCGGCAAAAATTGAAATAGAATATGGAGAAGAAATTGGGAAAATTGCCCGGGGATATTCATATTCGCCGCGGAAATTTCAGTTTATTTTTTCCGCTGACCACTTCTCTTTTGGTCAGCGCGGCGTTGAGCTTGTTGTTTTCGTTTCTTAAAAGACGGTAAATCAAGGAGCAAGGAGGCGTTATGGGAATGGTTGAATTCGGAGAATTTAAGGGCAATAAAATGATTATTTTGAAACGGAACGCCGAGGATAAGTTTCCGTTTCAGTTCGGGCTGGGGAAAGCGGCTTTGATTCTCGAACATATTGAGGATATCCGCAAGTTCGTGGAAGAAAACAAAAAAGCCTAGGGTAGGGCTTCGGTTTTTTGTCTTTGGCTGGGGGAAGGAAAGAAACTCCGGGCGTAGGACTCGAACCTACAACCTTGCCGTTAACAGCGGCCTGCTCCACCATTGAGCTAGCCCGGAATAAAGAGAAATGGACGACTCTATTTTACCAGATGAGGGCTTGACGGGTCAAAATCGAAACGGAAACCCGAACGGCAAGAGATAAAATAAATTAAAAATCGCCGCCGCGCTGAGAAAGGGTCCAAAGGGAATGGGGTCAGAGCGGGTGACCTTTCCCTTGAACATGAGGCTTAGTCCGTAGAAAGTTCCCAAAAGAGAACCCATCATCAGGCAATCAAAAGCTCCTAATGCTCCAGTTAGGGCGCCCACGGCGGCTAAGAGTTTTATGTCGCCGCCGCCCATCGCTTCCTTTCTAAATATTTTCTCGCCCAGCCAGGCGATGAAAAAACAAATCAAAAAGCCGCCGAGGCCGCCTCTGAAACTTATCCATAATTTCATCCACCAGGATTCATGCCCAAACAAGGGATTAAAGGGCGCCGAGATGAGGCCCAAACCTACAAGGCCCAAGGATAAAATGTCGGGAATTAAAAACGTTTCAAAATCAATGAGAGAAATAGCTATTAAAGCGGCCGCGGAAATGAGAGATGAAACAAACCACAAGGGGTGAGCGTGCCAGCGGCGCCAAAGGGCGAAAGATAAAAGCCCCATTCCCAGTTCGACCAAGGGGTAGCGAGGCGAGATAAGCCCGCGGCAATGACGGCAATGAGCCTTTAAAAATAAATAGCTAAAGACCGGGACATTATCGTAAAAAGCGATGGGGTGTCCGCATTGAGGACAGCGGGAACGAGGCGAGGCGGGGGATTCTTCCTTGGGAAGACGGTGAATAAGCACGTTGGTAAAACTTCCCACGATAAGGCCCAGAATAAAAACAAAGGCGCTCTCCAAGGTTTGGGGCTCAATCATATTTTAAAATCTTCTCCCAGATAAAGTCGGCGGGCTTCGGGGTCGTTGAGAAGTTTGTCGGAACTTCCGTCAACCAATATTTTCCCGTCATAGATAAGGTAGGCCCGCTCGATGATGGGAAGAGTCTCGCGGACATTGTGATCGGTAATCAAAACTCCGATGCCCTGATTCTTAAGCTTGGTGATGATGGCTTTGAGTTCTGAAACCGTGATGGGGTCAATTCCCACGAAGGGTTCATCCAAGAGGATGAGTTTTGGATTTGAAATCATGGCCCGAGCCACTTCCAAGCGCCTTTTTTCGCCGCCGGATAAAGAAGAAGCGAGTTGCTTTCTTCGCGCCCAGAGACCGAACTCATCTAAAAGTTCCTTGGTCCGGCGCAACTGTTCCATGCGGCTTTTGGAAATTCTCTCGAGTATCGCGCGCAGATTTTCTTCGACCGTCAGGCCCCTGAAAATAGTCGGTTCCTGAGCCAGATAGCTGAGTCCTTTTCTGGAACGCAAATACATCGGCAACTTCGTCACGTCTTCCTCATCAATCATGATTTGCCCCGAGTTGGGGCGAATAAACCCGGCAAGACTGTAAAAGGTGGTTGTTTTTCCGGCGCCGTTGGGGCCCAAAAGGCCCACGATTTCTCCGGATTGAACGTAAAGGGAAACTCCCTTGACCACTTCTCTTTCCCCGTATTTCTTTCGGATGTTGACGGCGGCCAATTTCATTGTTTTGAGTTTCCTTTTTTCGACGAAGGTTGTTTCTTTGATTTTTTCTTCTTGCGCTTTTTTGAATTTTTGAAAACAATCCACCCGCGTGCGTGTCCCATGGCGACGTAGCGGTTTTCTCCGCAGACATCACTCGAATCCGAACTTTCCTGGTTTGAGGGATGCGGCTCAAAAGTTTTTAAGCGGTCTGCTTTGACGGCCCCTGTCCAATCCTTGGGGTCTTGCCGAGATTTAACGGCCACGGGACGGTTTCCGCTGAGAGTTACGCGCCGAAGCGAGCAACCCTCTTGTTTTGCCGGGCTTTCTAAAATGACGGCTTTATCAGACCAGCTCTCCATTTGCCCCTCTTGAGCGTGAACGCGCCCGGTTAAAGTGGTTTTGGCGGTCCCAACCCAATTGATCTTGTTGGCGGTGGCGTGTCCGGGAAAGCTATTTAAGGGCTCGTGGATGAGAAGAACCTGTTTTTGCTTGGGGCTGGGGAGAAGCCAGCCTTTTTGAGTGGCCTCATTGTATGAGCCCTTGCTTCCATAGGCCTTAAGAACCGTTCCCGATTCCTCGACATGAAGAGCCTTGACATGTCCTTTAAAAATCCAGTTTTGAAGGGCGTGGTCAAAACGCGCCCAGTCCGACCAAATTTGATTGGGGCCGGAATGATAATGAACGTTTCCAGAGAAATCTTCAATGGTGTCTTTGCCGCGCTTGACATCCCACTCCGAGCTTGTGACCACCGCGCCAGCCACTGGACCCGCGTGACTCTTGAGAGAAGGCGCGAATAGGAGAGCCGCTAAAAAGAGAGTTTTCATTGTGGATTTTGGGCGGAAGATTTAACAAAGCTTTGTTGGTGGAAAATTTTGATTTGAGACAGATCCTCGGAGGCCTTGAGCCCTCGTCCGTAGGTCGTTCCCGAGGGCCTGACGACCTTGACCTTTTCATTGGTCAAAAATTGGTGGTTGGCGGCGGAATAAAAAAGTTGGGAAGTGTAGAGCTTGTTTTGATCGCTTAAAGAAACGGCGACTACATCGGTGGATAAAACCACGTCATGGGTTTCTGTTTGAACCACCCCGGTTTTGGACTTAACCTTCGTGTCGGGGACGTCATTTTTGTAAAACAGCATATGGGGATTGGTGAGATAGGCGAGTTCTTTTTCCTCGGATAAAATCGCCTTATCCGCCACTAAATGCCAAATTTTTGTCTTAAGGTCTGATTGGTCCATGGCGAAGTTGGTCATGATTTGGCGCGGCTCTTCTTGGATGATATCTTTTTGTTTCTTGCAGGCAAAGGAGAGACAAAGCGAAGATAAGAACAGAAAAGAAATAGATCCTTTTCGGGTCACGGATGAGCGGGCGGCGGAGTCGCGGGAGAAAGAGGCGGCGCGGGCATCTGAGCAGCTTCTTGGGGAGGGGTCAACTGATCTTCTTCCAAGTATTTTGGTCCCTTGCGCAACCAGGGGGTCACCTCAATGGGAATTTTTCGGATATCATAGGGTTTTGGAAGCTGTTTGAGGAGGAATGTCACCGTGTAATAGAAGGCGGTCACGCAAACATAGATAATGCCGAGAGTCTTTAGATGCCATTTCGCGTCCGGAAACCAGGCGGGAGGCAAGGACATCTCTCGTCCGCATTTCTTGCAGACCTTGGCCTTATCTTTATTGTCGTGATTGCAATTCGGGCATTTCATCGGTTCCCCCGGAAAATCTTGGGATTTTTCTTGACGGCCGAGTCAATGGCTTGAATTTGAGAGAGAAACTCCGGCGCGTCTTTTAAAAAAAGCGAATTGGGGCCGTCGGAAAGAGCTTTGGGAGGATTGGGATGGGTTTCAAAAAAAATTCCGGAAATTCCCACCGCCGCCGCCGCGCGAGACAGCGGGAAAACAAATTCTCTTTGCCCTCCGGTCGCGTGCCCCAAGGCTCCCGGAAGTTGAACGGAATGAGTCGCGTCATAGACGACCGGGTATCCAAACCCCCGCATGATGTCTAAGGAACGCATATCCACGACCAGATTCCCGTAGCCGAAGCTCGCGCCTCTTTCCGTGACGATGATTTGCCGGTTGCCGGTAGACTCAATTTTAGCGATTGCGTTTTTAATGTCCCAGGGCGAGATAAATTGGCCTTTTTTGATATTAACGGGCTTTCCGGTTTTTCCGCAGGCAATGAGGAGATCAGTTTGCCGGCACAAAAAGGCCGGAATTTGGATCATATCCACGTATTGAGCGGCCATGTCGGCTTGGGCGGATTCGTGAACGTCGGTTAAAATTGGGACCTTCAGTTTTTTCGCGACGCGGCCGAGAATTTTAAGCCCTTTTTCCGCGCCCGGACCGCGAAAGGAATTAAGGGAACTGCGATTGGCTTTGTCAAAGGAACATTTGAGAACGAACGAGGCCTTGGCTTTCGCAAAAATCTTTTTAAGCTTCTCTCCGGTTAAGAAGAGAAGCTCTTCCGATTCCAAGGCGCAGGGGCCCGCGATAAAAGACAATGTCCCGCTGTTTTTAAAGACGACATCTTGAACGACGACGGTTTTTTCAATCATGGTTTTTAGTCATAGGTTAAAGACAAAGAGGGAGCGTCGCTTTCTTCCCGGTATTTTTTGAGCGCCGCGCCCACAAAATCGCGGAATAAGGGATGCGGGTTTTCCGGGCGGCTTTTAAATTCCGGATGGAACTGAACGGCCAAAAACCAGGGATGGTCTTTAAGCTCGACGATTTCAACCAAGTCTTTTGCCGCATAGACGCCGCTGATGACAAGACCCGCCTCTTCCAGGTCTTTTCTAAACTTGTTGTTAAACTCATAGCGGTGGCGATGTCGCTCGGAAATGAGGGTTTTCCCGTAAGCCTTATAAGCCAGGGTCCCTTTTTTAATCGCGCAGTCATAACTTCCCAGGCGCATGGTGGCGCCCATGTCTTTTACCTCTTTTTGTTCCGGCAAAAGGTCAATGATCGGATACTTGGTTTTAGGATTAAATTCGGTCGAATGAGCCTCGCTTAAGCCCAAGACGTCGCGGGCGTATTCAATGACCGCAATCTGAAGTCCCAGGCACAATCCCAAGTAGGGAATTTTTTTCTCGCGGGCGATTTTAGCCGCCATGACTTTTCCCTCGATTCCGCGCTCTCCAAAACCTCCCGGAACGAGAATTCCCGGAGCCTGCTTAAGGATGTTGGGAGCGTCGCTTGAGGAAGTTTCGACGAATTCAATGCGGATTTTAACTCCGTGAAAGATGCCGGCGTGAATCAGGGCTTCGTTGACCGATTTATAGGCGTCTTTGTAATCGGCATATTTCCCGGCCAGGACAATCGGCAATTCTTTTTTAGAGGCGGCTTTGACTTTGCGCGAGAGTTCGTTGAGTTCTTCATAGTCCTTGGAATGGGTTCTTAAGCGAAGGAGCATCAAAATTTGGTCATCCAAACTCTGTTTGTGAAAAACCAAGGGCACCTCATAAATGGATTCGACATCCGGGGCTTCAATGACGGATTCAGCGGGGACCGAACAGAAAAGCCCGAGCTTGGCTTTAAGCTCGTTGGAAAGCGGTTTTTCCGAGCGGCAAACGATGATGTCGGGGTTAATTCCAATCTCGCGCAGTTTGCCCACGGAGTGCTGGGTGGGCTTGGTTTTGAGTTCTTCGGAAGCTTTGATAAAAGGGATGAGGGTTACATGAAGATAGAGAACATTGTCTCGCCCTAGTTCCAGACCCATTTGGCGTGCGGCTTCCAAGAATGGAAGGCTTTCGATATCGCCGACGGTGCCGCCGACCTCGACGATAACCACGTCCGCTCCCTTGGAAACCGCGCGGAAGCGGTTTTTAATTTCATCGGTGATATGGGGAATGACTTGAACGGTCGTCCCCAGAAATTCTCCACGCCGTTCTTTGGCGATAACGGTTTCATACACCATTCCGGCGGTGAAATTGTTTGGGCGGTGCATCTCTTTTCCCAAAAATCGTTCGTAATGCCCGAGATCGAGATCGGTTTCGGCCCCGTCTTCCGTCACGAAGACTTCGCCGTGCTGAAACGGGTTCATCGTGCCGCAGTCCACGTTGATGTAGGGGTCGCATTTGAGCATCGCGACCTGAAGGCCCCGCAGTTGAAGCATTTTTCCGATGGAAGATGCGGTGATGCCCTTCCCCAAGGAACTGACCACTCCACCGGTGACGAAAATATATTTGCTCATCGAGTCTCCGCCGTTTTAAGATTGTCTTTCAAAATTTTTTTGGCTTCTTCCAGGTCCTCGGGGGTGTCAATGGAACACGGGATTTCAGAAGTAATGGAAGCGTAAATATTCATCCCGGCGTCCAAAGCGCGTAATTGCTCGAGGCTTTCCGCCGTTTCAAGCGGCGCGGGTTTAAGGCCGACGAACTTTTTAAGGGCTTCTTTTTTAAATCCGTAAATTCCCAAATGCTCGTAGTAATCCGGCTGCCCATTTCGCGCGAAAGGAATGGGCGAGCGGGAAAAATAAAGGCAATGCCGGTCTTGGGCGAGCGCCGCCTTGACGACATTGGGGTTCTTAAGCCTTGAAGGGTCGGTCAAGGGGATGACGGCGGTCGAGAGATCAGCCTTGGAATTGGTTTTTAAAATTTGGGCGACGGATTTAATCGTCTCCGCCGTTAAAAAAGGCTGATCGGCCTGAATATTAATTACGAAAGAAGAGTCTATATTTCGAGACGCTTCAAAAACGCGGTCGGACCCGGAGGCGCAATCAGGCGAAGTTAAAACCGCTTGGGCCCCGAATTCCCGGGCGGCAATGACCACTTTTTCATCTTCCGTGGCGATGAGGACCGGCCCCACATCCGCTTTAACAGCGTTAGTCCAACACCATTCCAAGACGGATTTGTCTCCCAGGGGAGCCAGTACTTTTCCAGGAAAGCGGGTTGAATGAAAACGCGCGGGGATGACGATTAAAACAGAACTCATGGAATCGCGCTCTCAATTTCTTCGATGGTTGTGGTCGCGGTGCCCAGTTTTCCAACCACGATTCCGGCCGCGTAGTTAGAAATCAAGGCCGCTTGTGTGAGGGAGGCTCCGCTGGCTAGAGCCAAGGTTAAGGTCGAAATCACCGTGTCTCCGGCGCCGCTGACGTCAAAGACTTCGCGGGCTTGAGCCGGAACATGA
This sequence comes from bacterium, assembly GCA_021822495.1. GTDB lineage: Bacteria > Elusimicrobiota > Elusimicrobia > UBA1565 > UBA9628 > JAKAQV01. The sequence continues at coordinate 742,198 of JAKAQO010000001.1, forward strand.
ACGGTGAGATGAGATTTTTGAAAGAGGCTCATTCCTTCCGGCCCCCGCGTGATTAAAGCCGAATCTGAGTTTAAGGTGCGAACCATGTCGCGGCCGAGTTTTTCCAGTTCCTCTTCGCCGGGCTTTGGGATGCGGCGCATTCCGTTCCAGGCTTCATGGAGGTTCGGGGTCACGCAGGTCACGTTCTTATATCTCTTAAAGTGCTCGATTTTTGGATCGACAATAACGGGAATTTGATTTCTCCGGGAAAGAGAAATCGCGGTTTTTAGAATTTTTGGAGTTAAGACGCCTTTGCCGTAGTCCGATAAAATGACGGCCTCAGCTTTTTTGATCTCGGATTGAATCTGAGATAAAATCTGGGACTCGGTTTTACCTGCGACGGGAGAAATGGATTCCCGATCATAGCGAACCACTTGTTGCCTTTCGGCGACGACGCGGCATTTTTGGGAAGTCACCCGGGCCGGGTCTTTGACGATTCCGGTGGTTCCAATTTTTAAAGACGCGAAATGAGACTGAAGCTCAAAGCCGGATGAATCTTCGCCGATAACGCCAATGACCTCGACTTTTCCCAAAAGAGCGGCCAAATTTGCGGCGACGTTTCCGGCTCCGCCTGGAACAAAGGATTCTTCCTTAACCTGGACGATGGGCACTGGCGCTTCGGGAGAGAGGCGGTTGACGCTTCCGCGGATATAATGATCGAGCATCAAATCGCCGATGACCAAAATGCGGCGATCTTTAAATCGTCGGGGAATTTGTTTGAGCTTGCGCCTCTCCTCAATCGAGGGAAACATTTCGGAATTCATTGTATCATTTTCCGCTGCTTAAGCGCGTTTAATTTGCGCCGCGAGCCCTAATGTTTCCGGTTGTTGTCGTCTTGCGATTGCTGGCGCCGACGGTCGTTGTCGACCGAGGTCTTATAAGCCGCGATGAGGACAATAAGGCGGGAATCAACCGCTTGCGGGTTGGAAATTGTCACGGTCCAACTGTCTCTGAAAAAATTAAGCCAAGGTCTTTTCAATTCCGCGATTTTGCGTCCTTGCGTATCTCGAAGCGCGATGTCGGTGGACAAGACTTCGACTTTTTTGGATAAGGCTATCTTCCGGCCGTTGCCATCGTAAATTAAGTAAAGGTTCGTGATGCCGAGACCCGTGATTGTTTTCAATACCTTCTCTTTAATCGAGCCTATTTTATGCGGGTTCGGGGTTTGGCAGTCGGTCACATCGATATGGGTTCCCCAGGAGAATAATCGGGCGCGGGCAAGCGCCAAGCAGTTTCCGTTTTCATCCACGTAACGAAACGCTTTCGTAAGAGAAAAAAACTTTTCCTTAACGCTTCCCATGTTGCCGCTTTCAGAGATAATATCAAAGGTATCCGTCAAAGCGAAAAACCGTTCCTTGATGAAAAAGCGGCTGGGCAATGTCGGCGCGGGCGTGGTTTGCGCGTCATCAATCTTCGGGGCATCAACTTGAGTTGCGCGCGCGGCCAAAACAACGGCATTTGGAGCGATATTGTAATCCGACGCCCAGGTCTCCAAATTTTGAAAGGCTGCTCCGCGTTCCGCGCTTACCGCCCATGCTTGGGGCGCGAGGGCGCATAGGGTCAGCAATAGTGGCAACGCTTTATTTGATAAGTTTTTTATTTTCATTTGAGTTTCGTTTAAGATATAAAAAAGCGAGCTTATCAACATAGGGTCTTTGGACCTAGCGTCCATCTAGGCCTTCCAGCCCAGGCGAAAAACCGGAGCCATATGCCTTGCGAGCTCGCGTGGTTCATGGCAAGCCAAATTCGCCAATCCCGCTGCGATTTGAATGAGCGTATGTCCGGATATCGTTTCATTCACCATTATCTATTCCAAGTTTAAAAGAAATGGCCTGACGGATTTTGACCGCGACGGGCTTGTTCCCAACATAAGCGGGGGTAAAGCGAAGGAGTTTCGCGGCCTTAATAGCCGCTTGATCGAAGTCTGAGCCTCCGGATTTGACGAGATCAACCTTAATCACGCGTCCAGATGCGTCCAAATGAAGATCAAGAACGACGATAGATTCGATGTGTTTGAGGCGCGCTTCCTCGGGATAGAATTTCTTAAGGAGCGCTTGAAGCTGATTGAGATTGACTAATTGCGGATACCTTGAAACCTGAAGCCCCGTTCCGCTTGACGTGGGACCCGAACCTTGAGCTTGAGCGGATGATGGCGGCGTTGGAGGATGAGGAATTTCCGCCGGGGTGGACGGCGCGGGCTTGGGCGCGGGAAGCGGTTTTTGCTGAGGAGAAGGCTTGACCCATTCTTTTTTAGGAGGGGGCGGAGCCGAGGCATGAGCCGGGCCAGATTTTTTCAAGGGACCCATGGAGACGGTCGAGGTTAGATCGATTTCCATCGTCGGTTTCTCCGAGGGGCTCCAGGAGAGTTTTCCCAAATTAAACAAAAGGATGTGAAAGAGAAAGGAGAAGGCCAGCATCTTCCAAAGAAGCGTGTCCTCATCCCAAAAATGGGATTTGAATTCGCGCAAGGAGGACATTATTATTTTGGTTCGATTTCGGTCGCGACCTTGGAGATACCGGCGCCCTTGAGGAGATCGAGCAAATGAGCGATGTCTCCCCAGGAAACTTGTTTGTCCGCCCCTAAAGTGACCTTGACGTTTGGATCGGCATGCGCCATTTGTCCCAAATTGAGCGCCAGCTCTTGGGAAGTGACCTTGACGTTATTGAGACGCAGGATTTTATCCGCCGAAAGGGTTACGTGTTGGCTGGGAGTAGGAGTTTCCTGAGAATGGGCGACGCGAGGCAAATTCAGATTTAAAGAGCGGTGGGCGATGAGGTGGGCAGTGGCCATGAAGATAATTAAAAGCACCAAAACGATGTCAACCAAAGGCGTGACATTGATTCCGGTGATCGACTCTTCGTTTTCGGTAATTCCAGCCATGAAAAAAATCTTGCGTTATGAACCCTTGTCGGCGATGCTGAGAATAAATTGTTTCCCGAATTGATCGGCGTCAAGCAAAATATCCTTGATTTTTTTTTGGATGTAGTTGTAAGAAGCGACGCAAGGCAACGCCACCATGATGCCGACCGCGGTCGCAACCAGGGCCTCGGCTAGGCCCGCCATGATGACTTCCGGGCCTTGACCGGCGGAAGTGGCCAGGCTGTGAAAGGCGTGGATGACCCCCAAGACCGTTCCCAAAAGGCCGATAAAGGGCGCGTTGTTTCCCAGGGTTCCCAAAATCAAAACCCGCTTTTCAAGGCGGCGTTTTTGGAGAGTGAGCCCGGTTTCCAGGCGTTCATTGAGAATGTCCCGCCCGCGAGAAGCGTGTTCGACTAAATCCTCGATGACCGGATAGAGAATTGATTCCGGTTTTAAAGCCTCAAGAATCGTCTTTGGCTGTTGGGAATCTAATTTTTGGTCTAATTGCGGGAGAATTTCCTTTTGATAGCGTTCTTGGCGAAAGATGACGACGATTCTCTCCAAAATGACCCCGGCAGAAAGAACGGAAAATCCCAAAAGCAAATAAATAACCCAGCTGCCTCCGGACGCGGCTAAGGACTGCAAAAATTCAAGATGACCCATAAATTTTCTCCCTTCAAAATTGTATCAATTGCGGCGATTAACTCCCAAAGGGAACCGAAACCTTCATGTAAATGTTTCTTCCGGGCTCGACAAAGCCGAACTGCTTGTCGTAAACGCTCATGGAATCGGCATAGGCCTTGTTGGTTAGATTGTCGGCGCCGAAATCAAAACTGAGCGGGTTTTGCAAAACCAAAATACGCCAGCCAAAGCTCAACCCAAAGACCGTGTATCCGCCGGTGGGAGTGTCAATTTGGTTTCCCGGCGGCCCCGGCTGGTTTTGAGCCAGGACGATGCGGGCATTGGCCCCGAAATAGGGGTGATAAAAATTGCCCCATTTATTTTGGTGAAGTTTAAAGCCCAACAGGAATCGGTCCGCCGGAACAAAAGGGATGGATTCTCCCGTTGAAATATTTGTAGCCCGGATCGTGTCATACCCTTCTTTGAGCTCAAGCCATTTGAGCGCGTCTTCATCAAAACGCAGGGTCAGACCTTTGAGAATGGAGTTTCCCTGAGTCGTTTGAAAGACCGGCAGGGTGTTTCCGGTGTAGACGTCCGTCGCGGTTTGCCCGGTGGGCTGGGCGTAAATATAATTGTTGATGTTATTGTAGAAGTAATCAAGAGTTGAGCGGAATTTAGAGGAAACCCAACGCAGGGAGGCGTCGGAATCCCAGGAGATTTCCGGTTGAAGATTGGGATTTCCGACGGCGAATTGCCCGGTGCCTTCGTGCTCGCCAAAGGCGAAGAGCTCAAATTCATCCGGATTGCGGTATCCGCGTCCGGTATTGACGGCGAAAGCGAGAGGCTTGAAAATATGCCAAACGCCGCCCAAAGCTCCGGTGAAGGCGTCATAATTTCTGGTTTGGGCTTGGATGGAAGAAAGGCCGCTGGCTTGGGCCAAGGCGGCGTTGGCGGTCATATTCTGGGACTGAAAGGCGTCGGCGTTGAGTTGGTTTTCATCTCCGCGGATTCCGGCCGTGAGTTTAACCGATCCAAAATGCGCTTCTTCGTATCCATATTCTCCGTATTCGTTCCAGTTGGTCGAGGGAATTAAAGGGTCGATTCCTGCCGCGAGTTCGTTTTTATTGTCGGAAGTAAATCCAAAGGTTCCCTGGAAGGGGCCGATTTGTTTTTGATGAGCCTTGAGGTTGACGGTGTAACTGGTTTCAATCCAATTCGCTTCCAGACTTGGCATGAAATTAGTGGGGGGATTTGAAGAAGGATTACAGTTTGTTTCCTGACAATAACCATTATATTCCTCACGGTCCACTCGGTCATAACCCGCCGTCACTTCATAATTAAAAAGTCCCTTGGTCTTAATATCGGCATGGATGTTTCCGTTGTCATGCGTGAGATCCTGATATTCGTTGTCGGTTTGGGTCGCTGACTCATCCAGCTGCAAATGCTTGGTGAAATGACTGTAATTCATCGTCAAATCTCCCCAATCCTTGGTGACCCCGAGTTCCCCGGAACCATTGACTTCTTTTGAGGCTGTATTGGCGATGGTTCCATTGGGGGTATAAACATTTCCCGCTTGGTGTTCGCTTAAATCGCTTCTCCATCCCCAATCTCCGCTGGCGCCTTGCAACACCACGCCTTCGGCCGCGCTCTGATTGACGGATTCAACATCGGTGACGATCTTTCCAGATAGAGGTCCGGCGCCCAGGGCCGCGGAAGGAAGCGGAGCTTTGTCAACCGAGATAACGCCTCCCAAGGCGTCAGATCCATACATTAGAGTTGCCGCGCCTCTTAAAACCTCGATTCGGCTTGCGCTTAAAGTGTCGATTTCAGGCGCGTGTTCTTCTCCCCAGGCCAAAGATTCGCTGCGGACCCCGTCTTGAACGATGACAATATCCTCGGAATTAAGTCCGTCGATAGACGGCTTTGAAACGCTGGGGCCGACCGTGATGAGATTGACCCCGGGCTCGTTTTTGATCGCGTCCATTACGTTTTCGCGCGCTTTTTGTTCCAATTTGTGTCCTTGAAGAACGGTGACGTTGGCCGGGGTCGTGAGAACGGGGCTGGGCGTGGGTTCCGCAGAAATGGTAATCGGTTGCGCGTCCAAGGCGCTTTCGCTTAGAGTGACTTTAATAGCCACCGGGCTTGGGACAAAAATTGTTTCCGAGTGCTCGGCATATCCCAGGCGGTGAAAACCCATGGCGTAATTGCCTTTCGGAAGGTCCATGTGAAAGGTTCCAGAAGAGTCGGTCAAGGTTCCTTCTTTAAGGGCCGGAACGGTGACCTGGACATTGGACAGCGGCTTATTTTCGTCGTTATAGACGACTCCTGAAAACATTTCCGCAAAACTTGACTGGGCGAGACTTGCGAGTAAAAGAGCGGTTAGAATTTTTATTTTTGTTCTCATGTTAACCTGTTTGATCAATACTGATTGCTGAATTTTGGCGCCTAAAAAAGCGCTTAGGGTTAGAAAATGTTAGGCGAGAATGAAAGGCGGCGAGCGGGCCGATAAATCGCGGAGGGAATTAAAAACAGGCGTCTCGGGATTCGTATTCTCGATTATTCTTGCGAGAAACACCGCTGCGGGCTTTGGGATTGAGTGAAGAGTTGCGCGGGAATGAATTTGGGCCTTGACGAAACAAAGCGGGCAATGCGCGTCGCTTTTCTGAACGTGATGATGAAACGACTCAATTCCAATGCAGGCGAAAAATCCCAAGGCGAGGATAAGTGAAAGAATTCGTTTCATTTTGATATTAATGCGATGTTAGCATAATCTTAGGCAAACATTGCGCTGAAGCCGCTTTCTTCTTGGCTGGCTAAATCTAGCATTTTTAAGTTTTATTCGTTGGGAAATATTACATATTTACGGACTACGCCCGAACTTGACGAACTCACTCTTCAGGTTCTGGCCTCTTCCGCCGGCTGCGCGATCGCTGCGTCTTAACATCACGGCTGATATGAGCGCGGCTCTTTTCCCGGCGTTGGCCTAATGGCGATTTTTGCTCATTTAGGTATAATGATGAAAACGGTGCGATACCCAAGTGGTCCAAGGGGACGGTCTGCAAAACCGTTATTCGCGGGTTCGAATCCCGCTCGCACCTCCAGCTCTTCGTCTCTAACTTAAAAATTTTTAATTGTGGGCCAAGAAATCGATTAAAAAAGAAGAAAGCTTCTTTCTGTCAGTGGCGCGGATAAAAAAAAGATAATGGGTGAAATAACCGGAGACTTCCCTCTGGTTGGTTAAAACCCTTCCTTCGATTTCAAATTTTTGCCCGCGCATCTCCCAAAAGACAAGGGCCCGCAAGCCGACTTGAAAAGGGCTCAGACTGCTGACTGAAACTCCTTGAGAAGACAGGCGGGTCAATCTCCCCCAACTCTCCGCGCGGGAAGGGTCGGACGGAAAAATAAATTTCGCTGGAAGTGCGCGCGGGAGAACGATTTTTTTCATCGGGGTTCCGGCTTTTGATGTTTAAATAGAATGGCTTTGGCTGAACCCGGAGGCAGGCTTTGTCCCACGGTCCAAAAATGTTTTCCGTCAAAGCCGAGTCCGGTGGGAACATATTTCCCGTTGGAGTATTCTGGAAGCGGAGTTCGGGAAATCACTTCATCGGGATGGTTGATGTCATGAAGGAGAATTTCCCGATTGGGAGCGTCCAAGGACCAAAGAGAGTTGTGGGCGAAAACCAATGCGGTGGCCTGGGCTCCCGGATAAGGATAAGAAGCGACTTTGCTGAGGCGCGAATTGGTCAGGCGTTTGGAGAGTCTTTTGGTGGCTTGGTTATAGGTCCAAAGATAAAGTCCGTCAAAGGCGATAGCGGTTGTTTGTGGGACCTGATCATAATGCTCAACCGGAGTGAGATTTAAGTCTTTAAGCCGCCGGACAATTTTTCCCGAGGCGTCTACCGTCCAGATGGCGTTTGTGGTGACGGCGATTGAAACCGGCATTTCATTGGGAAAGTGAATGACGCGCTTGACGGTCCAGGAATCCGTCAGGTGCTCATACAAGGATTGGCTGAACCAATCGGCGATCCAGCAATGGCTTCCGTCAAAAGCGATGGCGGAGGGATAAAAATAGGGAAGAACCCAGGAGTTTTTTTGTGCCAGCCTCTCCGCTTCGAGTGTTTCCTTGTGCCGGTGAATCATCCAGCCGGCGAGGCCGAATGCGAAAAGCGCGAGAAAAAAGAAGGCGTAAAAATAAAATCCCCGCAAAGACGCCGGAGGAACAAGAGAAAGAGAAGCCGTCGGAAGTTTTCCCGCGCGGTTGAGAGCGGCTCTTAAATGCTCCCGGCTTAGGGGCAAAGAAAGAACCTCTTCGCACCCTAAGAGCATCAGATGAACGGCGCGGTTGGCGTCTCTGGATTTGAGAACGGCAATCAGCGGATTTGCGGGAAATAACGCGATGATTTCGCGTGCGAGGAAATCGAAATCCTTGTCTTCTTCAAGAGCCAAAATCATGCGCGGTTTTTGAGAGCTGATGATTTCCTTAAGCCCCGAGAGGTCCGGCGTTCCATACGCCAAAACCCCGATTTCTCCCAAGAGAAGAGACATCTCGCGTCTTTTTTCTTCCGAAGCGCAAAGAAGGGCGATGGAAATCATGGGATTTCTTCAGAGCGGAGACGGAATGGTAAAAACGCTGCCTTCCTGTGGAATTCCACGCTCTATTTTATCTTGATTGGCGTCGTAAATGACTTCCCAATCGTCCGGATTGTGATAATACTTCTTCGCAAGTGAGCGGAGAGTATCCCCGGCTTTAATCACGCATCTCTGGGGCCAAAGGGCTTTGGGCGCGGCCTTGGGTTTGGGAATTGCCTGGGGCCTGGTCGGAGGAGTATTGAGCAGTTTGTTTTTTAATTCGGCTTTTTTGATTTGGTAGTTTAGGTCGTCATTTTTCCTTTGGAGAGATTGATATTCATTTTGAAGATCCTTAACACGGGAGTCAAGAACATTAAGTTCTCCCTGGGTGATGTCTTTTCCGGTCTGAACAGTCTTAAGCGCGGTCAGGGTTTGAGATTCTTTTTCTCCCAGGGACTCAATTTCTTGTTTAAGAGATTCCGCTTCCGCCGCCGCGTTTCCCACGAATTTGCTCCAGAAAGACGGGGCGCCAAAGTAGTAATTAAAGCTGACTTCGTAGCCTCCGCCTTGCCGGTTAATGGAGGAGGTCGGGAAATCCCAGGCGACATCAAGGGTCACAGGAGAAAGATCAATTCCAAAGCCCGCGGCCCATGCGGGGATTCCATCAAGTTGAAATCCTTTTCCGGTTCGGAGTTTAAGAAGCCCTTCGTCAAATGAGGCCTCAAGGCCGGGATAAAATTCAAGCAAGTGTTGTTGTTGATAAATGTCTCCGGCAATCGTCAGCCACTTATGCCAGACGTAAGACGAACCGAGATCCAAGGCTGCGGGGATATTCGATTCGGTCGTCAGGTTCATGATGGTGAGAGACGTTCTGATCCCGGAATTTGAGCGCGCGATGATTCCGGCATCTAAGCCGAGTCCAAAGGTTCCGGCGGAATGCGGGCTTTTGCTATCGTTGATAAACTGGGCATTGGCCCCCACTTGAAGCGGGTTAGTGAGAGGGATTCCTTGAGGAGACCAGTCCTGGGCGTAGTTGAGAAGAAGCGTGTTTTGCCCGGGCCCTCCGGTTTGTTGTTCTCCCAAATAAGCCGCTCCGACGGTCGCGGTGTTTTTCGGGTCATAGGGCCGAACGTAACTTAAAGCGTCGTAAGACATAGGGCCGCTGGGAGAATCAAGGCGTCCCATGGTTCCGCCGGTTTGGGTGTAGGGGGTGTTGGCGGTCCCCGCCGGGTTGTAAAAAAGCCCGTCGGGGCCAGAAGCGATGGATGAATAGGCCATGCCCATTCCCATGCCCGCGGCTCCGGGGCGGAAATTGAAGAGATTGTCGGCCCATAGACAGGGCGGGAATAGGGAAAAAATAAATAGGAGAAGAATAATTCGGTTCAAAGCTTCGCGCTTTTGTGAGTTCATCTGGACACGCAAAAGGATAGAGGGTCAATGTTAAGAAATAATTGACGAAAAAGGCGAAAAGGGGACTGTCCCCTTTTCGTTAGAGACCTAAAAAGCCCTTGACCCCGGAAACGAGAACGGCGCTGACGTGGCCAAAGAAAATATCCACTTGCATCTGGACGGGGATTTTTTTCGCGTCATCCGTCAGCCAGACCTGGAGCTTCCGCCCTTTTTGGATAAAAATTCCGTGTTTGCGCACCAGAGGCTCGACTAAAATCGTATCGAAGGTTCCCGCTGGGACGGTGATTTTTTCCTTGCGGATGACTCGAACCAAAAGCGGCCAGTTTTTCTTGGTATTGACGTTGACAAGAACGTTTTTACCGGGAGTGAGCGTTTGAGAGCGGAGATAGTAGAGGCTTGAGAGGATGTCTTCAATGTGACTGATGATAGGCCCTGTCGAGTAGATGACGCTTCCGTTTTTTGAGACGGTTCTAGCTAAAAAAAAATGAGTGTCATGGTTAAAGAAGACCCACTCATCTCTAAAGAAATGTCCTTCTCTTAAATTTTTTGAGTATCCAAGAGAAGAGAGATTGATCGCGTCCATCCAGGATTCATTAAGGTCACGGACTTTATAGAAGGTATCGCAAAAAGAGTTGGAGCGGGCCTGGCTTATGATATGGTAGGCCAGCTTCCCATTAAAAGAAACTTTTTGGGCTACTTCCAAGGACGCTTCTCCCACATTGACCGGCCCCCAGGAAATTTCAAATTTTAAATTTTCCGGGAAAACGGTGAGGGCGGCCAGGGGCGCTGTTGAGGGAGACAATTCGTTTGTCTGTAATTTGTGAATGTTCAATAAAGTCGAGGAAGAAATGAGGGGAAGTTGCAACTCTGCGGCGGAAGAAGAAGTAAGCGGAATGAAAAGCAAAAGAAAAGCTAGTTTTTTCATTGAATTAAGTCTCCAAAAGTTTTTCATCCGAGAAGGGCCTTCTCCCAAATTTCTTGTCCTTGGGTGATTTTGAGTTTAATCGCGAGAGCGTAAAATTCTCCGGAAAAGGTTTCCTTCCATCCAAGTGGGAGGCGAGTGGCGTCCTTAAGGGTGGTGATGAGGGCGCGTCCCGCGCGCATTGTCTCAAGAGCTTTGAGCTCCTCAATTTGATAAGGATGGTGATCGGGATATCTCCAACGCTGTTCGATTTTAGCTCCCAAATCCTTCAGCTGGTTTTCAAAAAGCTGGGGGTAGGCGATACCAGAGAGGGTCACTATGCGGCGTCCCTCAAGGAGCGAAACATCAAGCCTTCTTTGGCTTTTGAGATCGAGCAGAAAATCAGGGGCGTGAACAGCCTCTATAATTTCCGCACGCGAATTTTTTTCCTCTATCTTTTCCCTGAGAACTTTTAAATCTTCCGTAGAAATCAAATCGGCGTGAGTGATGACCACGAGATGCGCCCGCTTGAGAGACGAGGCGGGTTCCCGGAGGTTTCCGGAAGGCAGAAGATGATCCGCGGTAAAAGGCGCGGCGGCGTTGACTAAAACAATATCCAAGTCCCGCTTTATTTTCCAGTGTTGAAAACCATCGTCTAAGATCAGGGCTTTGGAGTGGTAAAAAGTAATCGCTTCTTGTCCGGCTCTCACGCGATTTTTAGAAACGAGAATGGGAATGTTAAGGCCAAAGAGGGCCTGGTGCATCATCCAGGGTTCGTCTCCGCATTCTTCCCAGTGGGGCGGGTTGTCGTCAAGAAGGGTGACGACCTCGGAGGCGTCTCTCAGACGATTGTAGCCGCGGCTGAGAATCGCCAGGGATTTGCCGTGCAGATGAAGGGTTTCAGCCGCCAATATCGCCGCGGGGGTTTTCCCAGTTCCCCCGACGCTGAGGTTTCCAATCGAGATGACCCGCGCGGGAAGGCGCAGGGGTTTCTTAAGTCCCAACTGATAGATTGCTTTTCTCAGCAAAAGCGCGCACCAGAAAATCAGGCTCAGGATTTTTAAAAGAGCGGGGCCAAAAGCGCTCCCCCTGATCTTCTCTCGGCGTTTTTCCCAGGTTCCAGTGGCGGTTCGATGATCGTGGGGCTCCTCTGGAGATTCAGGCTTTATTTTCCGTTTGGTTTCAACCATCTCTTGTTTATTGTATGAGATTTGTGAGGAAATCTTTGACGTGTTTAAAAACCTCGTCGGAGGAAATAGAGTTGAGACAAGACACTTCTCGGCAGAGATGTTCGTTTTTCGCTTCCTCGCGGCAAGGGCAAGATTTTTGAATAAATCGGTGCCGGGCGGGATCGGGAAAGGTCCAACTGACTGGGGAGTGCGGACCGTAAATAGTGAAGGTTGGAACCTTAAGCGCGGCGGCAATATGTTTGACCCCATTATCGTTTCCGATAAAAAGATTTGCTCCTTCCATGAAAGCGGCCAAATCCATGAGATTTCGCGTGGACGGCGCAAGAAGAGGCTTTTCCTTCATTAGGGACATGACTTGCGTCGCCTCCTCTTTTTCGCCCGGTCCCCAGGGAATCAGGATGGAAGCCTTCAGTTCCATGATCAGCCGATCAGCGAGAGAGGCGTATTTTTCAAGCGGCCAGCGGTTAAAATGCCTTCGGGAAACTGGAGATAAAATAATTTTTGGACTTCGGATTTGATTTTGAGAAAAAAAATCTCGTGCAAAGGCCTTGGAAGTCTCTGGAATTTTAATCTCCGCGCGGACATCTCCATGAAATTCAATACCCAAGGGCTGAAGGAGGCGAATTTTTTCTTCAGCGACATAAAAGGAGCCCTGCGGATCGGTAAGCGGATAGTTGTAGGCCCAGCGGTGAAAAACGCGGGAAAGACCGGCTCGGACCTTGGCGCCGCTTAAGGCCGTTAAAACGGCGGTTCGCGGAGTTCCTAAAAAATCTATGACCCAGTCGTATTTTTGGGCGCGAATTTCTCGCATAAAATGCCAGGCGCGCTTTTTGTCATAAACGATGAGGCGATGAATAGAGGGATTGCCTTGAAGAATCTCGGCGGCTGGGTTTTCCGCGAGAAAGTCAACCGCCGCTTGCGGAAATTTTTTTTTCAGCTCTTTAACCGTCGGAAGCGTCAAAAGCGCGTCCCCGATTCGGTAAAGTTGAATGACGAGAATTTTAGAAGGCGCGGTCAAGGCTGGAGGCCGAGGGTCTTCGTCGCGCTTTGGGGAAGGCGTCAGTGGCGGAGGCGCGGTCAAAGCCGGGCCCTTCCGCGCGTGAGATTGAGGTGAAAATCGAGCATGAAATCATCTCCGCGGATAAAAAGGCGGCGAATGGGGGAAGGAGCTTTTTCCCACGGAAATGGGCTGAGTCCCTGTTTGACGCTAAAATCATAAAGGTATCCCGCCTCCAAAGCGGCTTCTCTGACTTTGGGGTTAAACGCTCCCGCGCCGTAAGGGTAGGCGAAGGCTCCGACCGGTTTTCCTAGAAATTCTTCCAGGCGCTTTTTGCTTTCGCGAAGTTCCCAAACGACATCAGCCATGGGCGCGCGGTCGAGGTTTCGGTGCCGCATCGTGTGGGAACCAAATTCCATAAGTCCCGAAGCCTGCATTTCCAGGATTTGTTCTTTCTTTAGCATCGGAATGCGGCTTTCCGTTTCCGGTTCGTGCCAGACATTATCTTTTCCGATGGTCTCAAAAACGAGGAAAATGTTTCCCTTCATCCCGAAGTCCTTGAGAATAGGAAAAGCTTCTTCGTAGTTGTTGGCGTAACCATCGTCAAAAGTAATTAAGACTGGCTTGAGCGGGAGCCCTTTTTCGCCGCTCTCGAATTTTTTAATTTCTGAAAAGAGAATGGGCGTGTATTGATGAGCTCTCAAATAGTCTAATTGCCTGCGAAATTGTTCCGGGCTCACCCACAGTTTTTTAAGCTTGGAATTTTTTGGCGGGATGCCGATCTTGTGATACATGAGAACTGGAACGCCCTTGGCCTTGGGTCTCCACCAATTCCAGCGGGCGCTAAGCCCCGTGGCCGCGCCCATTCCAATTCCGATCAGTCCCGCGATCATAGTCTCTCTCCTCCGTAAAATTTTAAGGACGGGACAATGCCGTCCTTATGGTTCATTGGAAAAGGCATGGATTATTCTCCTTCCTTGAGTTTGACATATTTAAGCCAATGGTGAAACGACGACAAGGCCGCCCAAATGATTCCCGCATTTCCGTCTAAAATTCCCAACTTAAGAAAGAGGCGAGAAACCATTTCCCAGGGCAAAATCAGATGATGCCAGACATGAAAACGTTTTCCCGCCTGGCGCGCTTTCTGGCTGGAGAGTTCAAGATAAAAAAACATTTTATCGAGATATTCCCTTAAATTTTGATAAGGCTTGTGCTCCATAAACCCCGAAAAGCGAAGAGCGGTGGGACCGGAGATTTGAATTCCCTCGTGGATGAGGCCTCCGATGAAACGCCCTTTGCTTCTCCGAAAGAGGCGGAGATGTTTTTCATGCCCCATGCCGCCAAATTTGAGGACGCGCCCCATGAATTCGACGCGAAAGCGCAAAATAATGCCGTCAATTTTCTCCGGATTCTTGAGGAAAAGAAGAATTTCATCGCGAAGCTTTGGGCTGACACGCTCATCGGCGTCAATGGAGAGAACCCATTCCGTCGTGCAAAGGTCAAGCGCCGCTTGTTTTTGGGCGGCATAGGAGTCAAAGGCGCGCCGGATGGTTTTGCATCCCTGTTCTCGGGCGATGGTCTCGGTTTTATCCGAACTTAAGGCGTCTGTGACGACGACGATTTCCTCGACCCAGCCTTTTAGGTTTGACAGGCATCCTGGCAAGTCCGCTTCTTCATTTTTAGCGATGATGATTGCGCCAAGAGAATTTAAGCTCAAGATTTTTCTCCGGATATTTTTCTAAATATTTGCTCGGAATGGTCCGTGAATTTGCGCAGGCTAAACAGGGTCTCAAAACGCTTTCTGGATTCTTGTCCCATATTTTGGGCTTCCGCATAAGAGTCAATCAATTTTTTGAGGTCAAAGGCCAATTCTTCGGCGTTCCCGGGAGAAAAAAGAAATCCATTTTCTCCGTTACGTATTAAATCAGAAAGCCCCCCGACCTGGCTGGCGATCACGGGGCGGCCGGATGACATCCATTCTAAAGCCGCGCGCGAAACCGCCTCAGATCCCAGGGAAGCGACGACTCCAATTTGGCAGCGGGAGATAAATTCCCAGATGTTTTCTACGCGGCCCAAAAACTCAAATGCGTTTCCCAGTTCCAGCTGGCGAACCTGGTTTTCGAGGAAGTGGAGGCGTTCGGGTTTCCCCTCTCCCGCGATAAGAAATTTGACATTGGAATGGCTGGTTTTAACCAGGGATGCCGCTTGAATAAGGGTCTCGTGCCCCTTGACTTTGTCTAAGCGGCCTAAAATTCCGATGGTCGCTGAGGGAGGCAACTCGCGGCAAAAATTGGGAGGGCAACCGGCGATTCCTTGAGGTATCAGGTCCACGGCGGAAAGGGGAGCTGAGACTTGAAGGTTTTTCTCGATCAAGGTATTTGCCGCGATAAAATGAGAAACCATTTTAAGCCCCATGCGGGACATTAAATTTCTTCCGGGGAGCCGCGCGTCGGCCCAGGTGCGAATCAAGACGGCTTTCCCTCGGATGGCCCAACCCAGGGTTTGGGCGGAGCCGGTGAAGGCGTCAATGATTGAAATTCCATCCAGCCTTACTTTCCGACGCAGGGAAATGATTTGAGACCAAGGATTCTTAAGAGAAAAATAGTTTAGGCCTTGACGCTGACACTCTTTTTCGGCAAAAGATTTTTCCTGGCACCAAAATTGAACAGAATGTCCACGTTCTTTCATTTCGACGGCAAGAGATAAGGCATAAGACAATATCCCTGAATCCCAGGGTTCGTCGTGAAGAAAGAGAATTTTCATGCGGTTTGAGCGCCGAGGAGACTAAGAGCAGTTTTTCGAACTTCTTGAATGCTCGTCAGTTCCATGCAGAGAAAATGCCCGCGCGGACATTTTCTCTTGCCATGAAGTCCGCAAGGCCGGCAAGGAAGGTCTTGTTCCACGACTTTGTGTTTTGATCCGTAGGGAAAAAACCCCAGTTCTCGGGTGGTCGCTCCAAAAATCGCCAAGGTGGGAATTCCCAGTCCGGTCGCAATGTGCATGGGGCCTGAATCGTTGGTGATGAAAAGGGAAAGAAGGCTAATGAGAGCTTTTAGTTCTTTAAGATCGGTTTTTCCCGCCCAGTTGAGAACGCCGCCGGGGCTTGCGATTTCCGCGCAGAGGGCTTGGTCTTGAGGCCCGCCCACCAGAATGGGAGCGTATCCATCTTTAAGGAGCGCAAGGCACAGGGCTTTGAATTTTCTTGCGGGCCAGCGCTTGGTGGGCCATACGGATCCCGGGTGAATGCCGATGAGTTCAAGGGGTTTTCCTTGCGTTTCCTCGCGCAGGCGACGGGTGATTTTTTGGACCGATTCTCCGTCCGCGTAGAGATAAGCCGTCTGCGGGTTTAAGGCCGCGCGCGAAGAAAAAATAGAAAGTAAAGAAAGATTTCTTTCCAGGTCATGAACGCTCCAGGAAAAAGAAATCGCGTGAGTTAAAAATATTTTTCCCGCGCTCTTGTCGAAGCCGACTCGAATGGGGATTCCGGCTAGAACCCCTAAAAGAGCGCTTCTCAAAGAGCGGTGAGGAATAAAGGCGCAGTCGAAATTTTTTTTCCTCAAAAATTGCGCGGTTTTAAGAAGTCCCAAGGTTTTGTTTTTAAAGCCTTTTTTTTCTTCCACCCAAACATGGTCAATCCACCCGCAGTCCTGAAACAGGGAAGCGGAATTTTTGAGAGTCACGATGTCTAAAGTCGCGTGCGGCCAGCGGGACTTAATTTCCCGCGCCAGGGGAATCGTCAGAACTGAATCGCCCAGAAACGAGCTTTGAAGGATGACGGCGCGTTCCGGCGCGGGGAGACCGGTTAAAGCGTGGGCCGCCTCCGTATATCTTTCCAGAACATTCTTTTTTAGGCCTTCGGAATTTTTTCCAAAAAAAACAAAGAGGCGCCGAGCCCAGGCGAGCTTGCGGTAAACGGAGATTTTTGGGATTCCGCTTAAAAAGCGCAGAATTTTAGAGCGAAGGTTATTGTGAAGGTCCAAAAGATGAGTAAAATTTTTTGAGCGGATAAAAGACATGGTTTTAAACAGGCCATTAAAAGAAATGACCTGGGTGATATGGGGGTTTCCGGCCAAAGACTCAGCGTAGGCCGGTTTGACTAAGACCCAAATCTCCGCCTCCGGCCAAGAGCGCTTGATGGCTTCATAAACAGGAGCCGTCAAGACTACGTCTCCCAAAGAAGAAAGCCGAATGACCAATATTTTAGCGGGCATGAAGGATTGATTTATTATACCATCTGAAAAATGGCGCCCATGCGAAGAAAAGAATTTATGGCGCGGGTTTGGGCCCGGCTGAGGAAAAGTCAAAAAGAAGAAAAATTCTTTGAAGCGGGCAAGGGTATTCTAGGGGCCGTGTCCGGCGGCCCCGATTCCGTCTGTCTAGCTCACTATTTATATTCGATGAGTCTCCGAGTTCCTTTTCCACTGGAATTGGTCTATATCAATCATGGGCTCAGAAAAGAGGCCGCGCAGGAAGCCGCTTTTGTACGCTCTCTTGGGAAAAATTGGGGCGTTCCGGTTTCGGTGATTAAAATAAACGTCAAGGGCGCGCTCAAAATGCGCGGACTTGGCCTTGAAGAGGCGTGCCGGAAATTGCGCTATCAAGCCTTGCTTGAGCGGGCCGAGGCTTTGGGGTTTCCCTTAGTGGCTGTGGGACATCAAATGGATGATCAGGCGGAGACCGCGCTTCTCAATCTTTTGAGAGGCGTCCAGCTTAAGGCTTTAGGGGCGATGCCCCCTAGGCGATCTCTGTCTCAAAACGTCGAACTCATTCGCCCTTTATTGAGCCTTAGGCGCTCGGAAATTTTGGAATATTTGAAAGTCCATGAATTGTCTTTTAAAATGGACGGGAGTAACGACGATTTGAAATTAACGCGAAATTGGATTCGCCACAAGGTTTTACCGCTTTTAGAAGAAAGAAATCCCAAAATTCTGGAACATCTTTCCGGAATCGCGCGACAAGTAAGAGCGTTGAAATCCCTGAGCGCGTAAAAAAAGGGGGGGGGAGCGGCCGATACCCCGGATTCTGTGACCGGACCTCGCGGTCCAGGCGGAATCATTTATCTCAAGCGGCTACCGGGCGACTTTCGCTTTCACGAAAACGCGCAAGCGGCGCATGTCGCCGTTTATTGCCTTGCTCCCGGCGGGGTTTGCCTGGCCCCGTCTCTCGCGAAACGGGCGGTGGGCTCTTACCCCACCTTTTCACCCTTACCCGCGGGATTCTCATCCCGAAGGCGGTTTGTTTCTGTGGCGCTGTCCATCGGCAAAAAGTCGCCCTTTTGCTGTCTTGCCTTTCAGCAAGCGCCGCGCTTTATGGAGTCCGGAGGTTCCTCCCTCGAAATAAATCCCGAGAGCGATTCCCGGCCGCCCCTTAAATCTATTTTAGCAAATAGTAGAATATTCCGATGACCGAGCTTGAGCGAGGAAATGGTTGGCGCCAGGGTCTGTATGAAAGGAGACCATGGCTTTAAAACTTTTTAACACCCTGGGCCGCCTTAAGGAGGAATTGAAGCCCCTGAAATCTCCCGCGGTCGGAATTTATACTTGCGGGCCGACGGTTTATAATTATCAGCACATTGGGAATTACCGGACCTATATTTTCGAGGACATTTTAAAGCGGACGCTGGACTTTTTTGGGTTTAAACCTTTTCATGTCATGAATATCACCGATGTCGGGCATCTGGCGAGTCAGGGAGACGAGGGCGAAGACAAGGTGGAGGTCATGGCGCAAAGGGAAGGGAAAAGCGCCTGGGATTTAGCGAAATTTTATACGGAGGCTTTTTTAAAAGATTGCGCGTCTCTCAATATTTTGCCGCCCGATGTCTTGTGCCGGGCCACCGATCACATTCAAGAGCAAATAGATTTAATTCTTCGGCTTGAGAAAAAAGGATTCCTTTATAAGACTTCGGACGGCATCTATTTTGAAAGCGCGAAATTCCCGGACTATCATAAACTCATGGGAAAGGCGCATTTGTCCGGCATTCAGTCGGGCGCCCGGGTCGAGGCGAACCCGGAGAAAAAATCGCCGTCTGATTTCGCGGTTTGGAAATTCTCGCCCAAAGACCACAAGCGGCAGATGGAGTGGAATTCGCCCTGGGGCGTGGGCTTTCCCGGCTGGCATATCGAGTGTTCCGCCATGGCGATGAAATATCTGGGCGAAAGTCTCGACATCCATTGCGGTGGCGTCGATCATATCCCTATTCATCATTCCAATGAAATCGCCCAGTCCGAAGGCGCGACAGGAAAACCCTTCGCCCGCTATTGGTTGCATGGAGAATTTCTGCTCGTGAATAGTTCCAAGATGGCTAAATCTGATGGGACCTTTATCACGCTTGAGGATTTGAAGGAAAAAGGTTTTGATCCCATGGACTACCGCTATCACTGTTTGACCGCGCATTACCGAAAGCAATTAGATTTTACCTGGGAAGCCCTGGAGGCTTCTAAAATTGCGCGGAGAAAACTCAAGGATTGGGCTTTGAACATGGCTTCTGAACCCCCCAAACCCGCCTGCGCGGATTTTTTTAACGCCTTTAAAGAGGCCCTGTCTGACGATCTTAATTTGCCGGAGGCTCTTTCTATCGTATGGAGCGGCCTAAAGAATGCTGATTTGCCCAAAGGCGCAAGGGCTTCTTTCGTTCAGCAGGTTGACCGCGTGTTGGGGCTAGATTTGTTTAAGACGGAAGAAAAGACTCTATCTCCGGAAATTGCGGATCTTCTCAAAAAAAGGGAAGAAGCGCGAAAAAGCCGTGATTTTGCTAAGTCCGATCAAATTCGCGATCAGCTTTCTTCTCTTGGAATTTTAGTTGAAGACACTTCTTCCGGACAAAAGTGGAGGCAAAAATGAGTCGCTCCAACCCGCGTTTAATCGTGTCTTCGGTCTGGATTGGCGGATTTCATTCGGTAAAAGAAACCTTGGACTCAAGACCGGAAGACGTGTTTGAATTGTGGGTGGCGGCCAAAAACCAAAATCCGGAGATTGAGGAAATCATTCGGCAAGCGCGGAGACTGAAAGTCCCGGTTCATTTTCGGGACAAAGACGAGCTTTCTCGCGTGACAGGGACGGACCGTCACCAAGGCCTGGCTGTCAAGGCCAAGGAAAGAGGGGTTCTCTCTTTTTCGGCTTTTTTGGATCGTTGGGAAAATCCCGGGACCTCAAAAAGGGAAAATGTTTTTTTAGTGGCCTTGGATCAAATCCAGGATCCCCAAAATCTCGGGGCCATTGCGCGTTCGGCCTCCGTTTTGGGAGCCAGCGGGCTTCTGATTTCAGATCGCAGGTCCGCTTCCGCCTCTTCCGGCGCGCTTCGCTCTTCCGCTGGGGCGCTTGAGAAAATCTCTCTTTATGAGGCTTCCAATTTAGGGCAAGCCCTTTTAAGCGCAAAAAAAGCCGGGTTTTGGATTTACGGGGCCGCGTCCGGCGGACGATTAGCCTGGGAATCGGCCCTCAATTTTCCGATGATTTTGGTGATCGGTTCCGAAGGGGAAGGCCTCAGAAAATCTACCGCGGATCTTTGCGACGAATTGGTCGGCATTCCCGTTTCGCCCGCGGGGGTTTCGAGCTTGAACGCTTCGGTCGCGGCGGGAATTCTCATGTATGAAATCGCCCGCCGGAGGAAAACTTAATGCAGTGCGAGCGCGTTTTTGTTCCCGATCGCCGCGCGGTCAGACCCGCCGCCTGGGCTTTTGGCATCGCTTTTCCTTTTTTTCTGATTGAGCTTTCCGGCGGGCTTTATGTCGGAAGTTTATCTTTGGTTGCGGATGCCATGCACCTCATGATGGACCTCATCGCTTTGGGCATGACTCTCTTTGTGGCCTTTGCCAGCCAAAGGCCGCCGGATCAAAAACGAACGTTTGGATATGAACGGCTGGAGGTTTTGGCGGCCCTGGCCAACGGAGTTCTGTTGTGGGTCGCGGTCGGTATTATCCTGCGGGAAGCGTATCAGAGATTTTCATTCCCCAAGGAAGTTTCCGGCGGCCCGATGGCGGCTATCGCGGCCTTGGGGCTTATTTGTAATCTTACTTCGGGCTGGATTCTCTATTCTTCAAGCCGGAAAAATATCAATCTTCGCGGCGCGTTTTTTCACGTGATGACCGATGCCTTGGGCTCGGCCCTGGTCATTATCGCCGGAATTGTGATTATGAAAACCGGTTGGTATCAGGCGGATGCTGTCGCCAGCGTCCTGGTTTGTTTTGGAATTATCATAAGCTCGGTGTGGCTACTCAGAGATTCAATTCATATTCTGCTCGAAGGGGCTCCGGCGCATATCCAAGTGGAGGAGGTTCAAAAAGCGTTGTCTGAAATTTCCGGAGTCAAAGACGCGCATGATATTCACTTGTGGTCCTTGACCCAGGGTTCGGAATCCATGAGCGGACACCTCATCATTTCTCCCGAGATGAATTCAGACCAAGCCCTGAAGGCCGCGACGGCGGTTTTAAAGGAACGCTTTGGCCTCTCTCACGTGACGCTTCAAATAGAAAAATGAGCGCAAGTCAAGATTATGAAATCAGGCCGTGCCTGATTTTTCTTAATGCCAAGGTTGAAGATAAAAAAAATGTCGTTGCGGCGGCCAAATTTTGCCGCGCTCGCAAGGGAGCCGTTCTTTGCGCCGACGGAGGGCTTAAGCAGGCGTTGAAGCTAAAAATAATTCCCGATCTTGTCATCGGCGATATGGATTCTCTGCCGAGGCCTCTCCCCCAACTGCGTTTTAAAAAGCCGGTCTTTGTTTGTGATTTTGACGAGAACTCCTCCGATTTTGAGAAAACCCTTTTTTGGGCGCTTGAGCGCGGGTTTAACACTGCCTTTGTTTGCGGGGTTCTCGGCGGAGAACTGGACCACGCCCTGGTTAATATTGCTATGATGGAACGCTTCGGCCTCAAAATGCGGATGGTGATGTTGGGCCGCGGTGGCGGCGTTTTTTTGCCGGAAGGGCTTTATGAATTTGCGCTTAATAAAGGAGAACGTTTCAGCCTTCTGGCTTTAGAACAAGCGACGGTGAGCCTTCACGGCGCGCGCTATGGGCTTAAAGAAGAGATTTTGTCGTCTCCCGGACGGGGACTGGGAAATACCGCGGAAGGGCCGGTTTCGGTTCGGGTGCGCCAGGGGAAAGTTTGGTTTTTCTCGGATAGGGTGGGGCTAGGTCTAAAATAGGTCTTGACAGGAGAAAGATGTCTGTTATACTAATGGCACGGTCAGTGAGACCGAAAAGGCAAACCTTTCGCAAGGGAGGGGCGCAAAGCGCGGGGTCCCACGCGGATTGCCCAGCTGCCGAAGGAAACTGATTGATGATTGAAATTAAAGGGTTTTCTAAAAGAGGACGCGCGGCCTTTGTTTTTGCCGCAGGCTTCTTTTTTTTAGCTCTTCCCCGCGCTTTTAGCGAGGCCCCGGTGGGGCTCAACGCTCAAGGAGTCAGCGTTAACTATGCTCTTCATAATTTCCTTCACGTGGATGTTCGCGACGCCCTGGGCCGCCCCGTTTCCGCGCCGCTCATCCGAAAAGAGATCAAAATTTCTCAAGCTAAATCCCGCGCCCGCGCGGCTTTTTCTTCTCTCCCCAAATCTCGGGAAGTGAGTTTCTTCCTTGAATGTATCTGGAAAATATCGGTTTTCTCCTGGGGCTTGTCCACCTTTAAGACCTTGGCCCGGGTGTGGGCTCTTCCCGCGCCTAAAAAGCGGGATTGGACCCTTCTTTTCCGGTTATTGATGTGGAATTTGTTGATGGCCTTCGCCGGTTCGCTTCTTAAGCGAATGTCTTTCTTTAAAGAAGTTTCCCACCGTAATTTCACTCTCCTTCTCTGTTGATTCCCGCCTTCTCCCCCTCATTCCACTAAAGAGTAAGCTCGTAGAGAAGTCGTTATTGATCATATTTTGCGCCGCGAGATGGGTTCATTCTCCGGTTCTTCGCGCGCGAATAGAGGAGAAAATGAAAGAGAAGGTTTGGAGGTCTTGGCCAGCCGTCGGGGTCCTTTTGCTCGCATTAGGCGAGCTTTCCGGAGCTTGGGCCCAAAACCTGGCGTCTGCGCTTCAGCCCTTGCCAGCCTCTCCTGCCGCAACAAGGAAAAACTGGAACCAGGATTTCAGCCTGGCGCAATCTTCCTCCAGCCGTTTAGACGCGGTCAAATCCGTTTTTCAGGGAAAACACTCCCGCGCGGCGAAAGCTTTGCGTGCCGCCTTTCTTCAAGAGCCTCGCGCGTCCATCAGGGCGTGGATGGTGCGGGCGGAAAACCATGCCGCGCCTGGGCGCCTCAAATTTTTGGAAGCGGCTTTGAAAGACCCCAGCGTCTTTGTGCGGGAAGCGGCGGTAGTCGCCCTGGGCGAATCGGGAAAACCCCAGGCCGTTTCGGATTTAGCCACGCTCTTATCCTCGGAAACCGATCCGGGAGCCCGGATGACGATTTGTTTTTGGCTCGGACAATTGGGCGGGTCTCAAGCGGTTTCGGCCCTGTCCCAGGTTTTATCCTCCGACAAAAATCCCAATCTCCGTCTTCAGGCGGTTGAGTCGCTGAAAAAAATAGGGACAGGTGGGGCTTTAAACGCTTTGTCTTTAGCCGCAAAAGATACCAATCCCCGCGTCCGGGAGGCGGCTCAATGAAAAGTCAATATTGGTCGAAAGAGGCGGGAAAAGAAAGCGGCGCCCCAATTTCAGGCGCCGCCTTGACTACAGGGAGAATTCCGGTAACTCTGGAACTCCTTGCTTTTTCTAGTATAGCCTACGAGAGTAAAATTGTCAAGGAGCGGTTGCCGGATTTACAGGGATTGACCGCTCCCTACGCCTGCCCCGGCTGGGACTTGAACCCAGATCATCCCTGTAGTCGGCAAGGAGCTCTATCCGTTAAGCTACCGGGGCCTACTCTTTATACGGGTAAACCCGCAAAAAAGTTCCCCAAAAAGGGGACAGTCCCCTTTTTCTTAACAGAAGCCGGAAAAGCGGAAAAAAGGGACAGTTCCCTTTTAAGCGCGGTGGTGGGTTTAGCGGTAGATTTCTTTTCGATGGCCGACCGCGAGCACAAAAATACGGTGTTCCGAGTCATTGATGGAATAAATAATCTGGTAATCCCCAACCCTCAACCGACAGTCTTCAGTATTTTGAAGTTTTTTGCTACCGAAAGGTCGAAAGAGGCGGGAAAAAGAAAAAGCCCCGGTTTCCCGGGGCCTTGGGCAACTCTTGGAGAACTTACAGTCCAGCCGTCAACTAAAGGTTATTGTATCAGATTCCCGCCGATTGTCAAGGGGCGTCGAGCGGGCCGCCACCAGCCGTTTCTGAAGAATGTCGGCTCGTTCTCGGACGCTACCGGGGCGGGATTTGAACCCACATCTCTTCAGTTGACGGCTGATCGCTCTACCGTTGAGCTACCCGGCAAGGTCCTATCTCTATATACGGCCCAATCCGCAAAAAGGTTCCCGGAATTCTTGGGCGTTATCCCGGCGAGGGCCGAAACGAGAGAAGGAATGGTCGCCGATTCCAGGAATAGTCAAGATCGTTGGATTAGAGATTGTTTAGAATTCGGGAAAATTCCTCTGGAGTTAGATCAATTTCCCGAAGGATTTCGCGGATTAAGGGGCGCGATAAATCACGCCTGGGGTGATGGGGGAGGGTCGTGGTTTTTCCGTCATTTCGGCGATAAAAGGCGTGGCTTCCCTTTTGCCGCGCCTTCTCAAAGCCAAGGGAAAAAAGAACTTTTTAAAGGATTTTTGAGGAGACAATGGGCAGGCGGCTCACGCTTGAATCTGGATCAGTTGCGTGCCGATGAATTCCGGTATGGGAGCGGAACTTTCTTCGGCTTCTTCAAGGCAAAGGGCAAGGACTTCCTTGAGATTCTCGTTCAGTTCATCCAAGGAAGCCGCTTGGGTGTGAGCGCCCGTAATTCCAGGGACGATGCCGATATAAAGCCCGCTTTCTGGATCTTTTTCAACGATGGCGGTAAATTGACGGATCATTGTTCCAGTATAACACGACAACCATGAAAAGTCAATATTGCTCAAAAAGGGCGGGAAAAAGAAAAGGCCCCGGTTTCCCGGGGCCTTGGATAGTTCACGCGAGTCGACTGTTCTACCGGTTGAACTATCCCGGGTCTCTACCTCTTTATACGGATAAATCCATGAAAAAGTTCCCTGGGATGGAAAGAACGGAAAGGACGGAAACAAGAGAGAGAAACGGGCTCGTAAAGCCGCTTTCGGCTTCCGTTTTTGCTTTCCGTTCTTTCTTTTGCTTTCCGTTCTTTTTGTTCTTCGCGTTTCTTCTTTCCGCGCCAAAACCTGCGCGGGTGGAATTAAAGGCTTTTGGGGTCCAAACCGGCGTCCGTCAGGATTTTTTTCAGAAGTCCTTTCCCAATGTCGACGCCGGTATGGATGGGGACGGTGACGCTTTTTTCTGTTTCAGGATTAAAAAGCGTCAAATGGCTTCCTTTTTGGCGGTCTTTATGGAAACCATTTTTCAAAAGGAGACGAATCAGTTTCTTCGCGGTAAGGACGGGCAGGCGGCTCAAGCGGGTATGCCTATGCAGATTTCTTCAACGTGGACTAAGCGCTCCTTGGGAGCGATTTTTGCGGATCTTTTAGAGAGGGACTCCACATGAAGCTCCAAGGCTTCGCGGATATTGCGGCGGGTTTCTTCAATGGTTTTCCCATTGGAGAAACAGCCCGGGAGGTTGGGGCAGTAGGCATAATAGCCGGCGCTTCCCTCTTCTTTTTCAATGACGACTTCAAACGGGAAATATCTCATTTTGGCCATAGAGACAGTTTAGCAGGGAACCCATGAAAAGTCAATATTGGTCGAAAAAGGCGGAAAAAAGAAAAGGCCCCGGTTTCCCGGGGCCTGGGCCGTCTTGTTTCCGACCGTCAATCGCCTCTAGGATAGCAGAGAATGGGCCTTTAGTCAAGAGGGCGCGAAAGCCGCATTCCCGACCGTTTCAGATGAATGCGGCTTTCTCAAGACTGCGAGGATGGGACTTGAACCCATATCACCCGATTGACGGTCGGAGGTCTTACCTCTTAGACGACCCCGTAATCTCTATTCTATATACGGCCCAATCCGCAAAAAGGTTCCCAAAAAAGGGGACAGTCCCCTTTTTCCAAAAAAGGGGACTGTCCCCTTTTGACCTCTTGAGCGGGGAGGCGGCGGGATGAGAAAACGAACCTCGCGCCTTGGGCTCTTCTTGATTTTTGGAGCCGTTTTGGCGTTGGGGGTTTTCGCGCCAAAACCCGCGCGGGGGCAAGTTCTAATTTCCAATTTCACCTCTGGAGACGTTTCTTGGGCCGCCAGCCGACACGTTTTTTATGATGACGGCGTGGGCCAGGTGTATGTTTTTTATTCCCAACCCTACGGCATCGCCTACCGTAGCTACAATTTCATTTCCTGGTCGAGTGAATCCGTCGTCATTTCAACGGGAAATGCTTTGGCTTTGGACCCTGCCGGGGCGACCGATTCCAATACGATGTACTCAAGCATCTATTACGACCAGGCCTCAAGCTCCGTTTACGTCATTGCCTCGGACCCTAATGTGATGTTGCAAAATGCTGGAAGCACTCCTTATAACAACGTTTTCTTGATTAAAGGAACCATCAATTCCAATGGAAGTATTTCTTGGGGAAGTTTGGTGCCGAAGAGTATTACCGGAAAGGTCGCTAATTCTAATAATACTTGCGGAGAGTGCGCGCCTGGTATGAGCGTGGGAATCACCTACATTAAGAGCGCCGGTAGCCCCGTTTCTTGGGTTTGTGATGCTCAGGCCGAAAATGGTTGCGGCGCCGGAAATCCAAGCTATAAGACATCGCTTTTGGGAATGTATGGAATGAGCGCGTCATTGACTGGCGGTTCGGCTTTTTCCGCCGATGCTATCTTTGGCAACGCGGGCAATAGTAATATCTCTCCGGGTAGTAAAAATTATGGTCAGGTTATTCCGGTTAATGATACTTCTAGCGGTTACACTTATGACTTCGTGGCGGCTCAGCATGATCCCGCCTATGACACGGAGGCAAGGCGCGTTTTTTCCATGGAGTATTCGGGCTCGAAAGTCGCCACCGAAATAAACAGCAACTCCGCCTCGACTCCCGTCAATCCCTTGGCAACCCATTCGATGGCTCCGCAGCCAGATGCGCAATCTTCCATTGTCGCGATGGGATATATTGATACGACTTCCGGCGAATTGGGGTATCAGGAACGCACGGCCGCCAATACCTGGAGCGCGGAAACGGTCGTTGACGCTTGCGGGGGCTTCGTTTGCGGCAACCCTTCGACGATTTATGTCGCGGGGGCGCCCACCATTGACATGGCCTACATCGTCTATCTTTCAACCTACGGATCGGTCAATTATTCCTCGGGTTCCATTGACAGCGGCGTAACTTATCCTTTTACGGTGACTCATAATTGGCAACCCTCATCCAGTGGTTATACAGTGCCGCAGGCGCCGGCCTATGTTAATTACGGCGATCCCATTCCCGTAGTCATGGACAACGCCTCGGGAGGCCTGGACTTTGAGTTCATTCCGACTGACAACGCCGCGCCGCCAGCCATTACTTCTATTTCCTCATCTCCAACCACGGCTCCTTTTACGACCAATGCTTATGACCTGGTCATTAATGGAACGGGATTTCTTCAATATAGTCTCGTCAGGACAGCGGAGGTTGCGATTCTGCAAGGTGGTTCGGCTCAAACCAGCATTACGGTTACCTCCACGACCTTTGTTTCAGCGACCCAGATTCGCGCCTCGATCGTCATTAATTCTAATAGCGGAAGCCCGTATGATATTCTGATTACCAATCCCGATGGGCGAACCGCGCTTGATTCGGGAGCCTTGGCTTTGCCGCTTCCCGTGGTTTCAAGCGTAGCCGAGGATTTCACAAACCACCATCTCACCAGTCCCAAGTATGATTTGGTCGTCAGCGGTTCCGGTTTTGAGGACTGGACAAGCCCGGGATCGGCTTCAGTCACTCTTCTTAAAGGAGGGCTTCCCCAGACCGAGATTACGGTAACGTCGACGACTTACACAAGCCAAACAGGGCTCCGGGCCTCGGTTGTCTTGCATCCTCCTATCTCCGGCGGACCTTATGACGTTAAGGTGACCAACCCGGACGGTCAAACCTATACTTTGACCGCTGCTTATTCTATTCCAGCGCCTACCCTGACCAGCATTGAACTGCCCGGAGAAACATTGCCTTCGGGCGGAATTGAACCCGCTATTCCAGATTGCGCCGGCAATTCCTGCCCGCCGACGCCTTCCGGGCGTCCAACTCGGCAACTGGTGATTTCAGGCTCTAATTTTGAAGACTGGACCAGCCCCACCGCTTCAGTGACGATCGCCGGAGTCTATGTTGATTCCGTGACCTATGCGAGTTCGTCTCAATTTACCGCCAATATCAATGTCACGACGGCAGCGGCTTCAGGACTCCAAAATGTAACCGTCATTAACGCTGATGGACAAGCCTCGATCGTTTTGGCTTCGACTTTCACCGTCACGGTTCCGACTTCGACGGTCAATTATCCCACGGCCATTAGCGGGGTCATCGTCAATAATGGGGTGGCTTATTCTTCCGGGGTTCCCAATATATCCGGAACGGCCGCGTTTGTGCCCGCCTCAGGACAGACGAGTTTAATCACGACTCAAATTGACGTCGAACAACTCACCGGCACCGATGCGGGATACTTCTGGAACGGGGCTAATTTTGAGTCCCCGACGGCTTTTACTGCTCCGGCTTCTGAGAATGAATGGCAACCGGCGGATTCAAATGAGACCAGTCCCTGGAGTTACACGGGGTGGACCAATAGCAATAGCGGTCAGGCGGATGGAACGAGTTATCTCGTGGCCGCCCGCGCAAGAACCGCCGATCAGGGTTGGGGCTATCCGATTTCGACTTTTACCTTGACCATTGACAAAAGCCCGCCGGTCTCTTCCATCTTAACTCCTGTCGGCGGCACGGTGGTCAATTCCCAGCCGGATATTCAGATTCAGTCGGTTGATTCCGGCGTGGGAGTTGAGCAGATGTTTTTACTGGCGCAAGATACCAATTCTTTCTCCTGGACCGGATCGTCCTGGTCCGCGGTTTCGGGAACCATCTGGCTTTCCACCGCGACCGGATCCCCGGTCATGGTTTTCTCAAACCCCTATCCGCAAAATTCTGGAATCTTGACTTTTAACTCCGGAACCTCGATTCAGGTTCCGGCCTGGAATAATGGGGCTGAGTATAACATTCAGGTTGCCGGTCAAGACGCTTTGGGGCATTATCAGGCGGCTTCCGCCATCAGCTTTTTCTATGATGTGAGTAACCCGACGGTCACCCTTGTGTCTCCCGTTATCAGCACGATTTCAGCCTCTCCCACCTGGGTTAATTCCCTCACGCAATTTTCTGGAAGTCTTTCGGATTTAGACATTATTGGCGGAAATACCATTTTCGCGGTTAATAACACGGTCGCTATTCAGATTAAAGATCTGACGAACGGACAATTTTTTAACGGTTCCCAATCTCTTATTGAAGGTTCCAGCCAGACTTTTATTTCGACTTCAGCGGTTGTAAGTAACGAAGACGGGGCCGACCCCTTCATGTATTTTTATTATACGACGACTAACGGAAGCTGGGCGGACGCCATTTCAGGCATTCCCTTTCAAAACGGCCATGATTACCGCATCGCCCTCTATGCCTGCAATGCCTCTCAACCCATTACCGCGCCGGCCACTCCCGGCTGCGACGGCGGAGATGGAACCACGGCATCGGATTCCGATGGTTCGGCGACCTCGGCGCCGCCGCCATTTATCGGATATTTTAATTTTAATAATCAACCGCCAACTTCCGCCGTCACTTTCCCAACGACTTTGGCCAACCCTAACGCTTTTGGAGACAACGCCTCTCAAACGGCTTCGTCTCTTTCCATGCTTTGGGGAACGGCTTCCGCCGTGACCGATGTCGCTGGAATTTTCGCGGAAGAATACACCTTGCAGGACACCATTACCGGAGATTATTGGTGCAACCCGCTTTCAACCGCGCCGAATAGCTCTTGTTATGGAGCGGGTTCCGCGGGCTTTATCTCTTTGACTGTCGGTGAAAACGCGCCCTGGATTATCGCCCAAACGACGACCACTCCCGCCTGGGCTTCCTGGGAGATTAATAACATTCCTTTTATTAACGGACATTCTTTTCAACTTGTGACCAAGGCGGTGGATAACGCCGGAAACGTTCAAGTCACGTATTCCACGACCGACTTTATTTACGACTCTTCCGCGCCGACCACGGCGGCCAGTTATCCCTCTAACAATGACGCCTATTCCGTTCAAATCGGGAGCGTCTCCGGAACGGCTCTGGATGAGCCGCAGCCGTTTAACTCCGGCATCTTCGCTAACTTTTTAGGAATTCAAAGACAATCCGACGGTTCCTGGTGGACGACCGGCGGTTGGGCGGCCAATCGCGCGGACATTGGTCAACCTTCTGTTAATTTGAATACTTCCGCTTCTCCAAATACCTGGCTCTATCCCTTGCCTGCCGGGTTTTGGACTTCTATCGCGGCCGCCGATCGTTTCAAAATTTATTCCTGGAGCGAGGACAATGTTCAAAATGAAACCCTGTCTTCAACTCCCTCGGTTGAAAACGTGGAATCCTCCACCACTCTTAAAATGGTTTTTGATTTCGACACAGAAGCCCCGACTTCGACTATCGTCAGTCCCGTTGACCAATCCTATTACTCAAATATCGCGCCGACCAGTTTAGCTTCCTTGGCTGGAACGGCCTGGGATAACCCGGCTTATCCCGGTCCGCCTGCCTTGAGTTCGGCGGATGCCGCCGGGATGTCTTCCGTGAGTTATGAAGTTGAAGACCTCTATAACAGCGAGTGTTGGAATGGGAGCTCCTGGACGGGATGCCCTTATTTCAACTCAAGCAATATTACTCTTTATCCTTCTTCAGCAAGCTGGTCGGTTTCAGCCGGGGCGCTTGCGAATGTGGTTGGTAATTTGACGAGCGGACACAGCTATCGCGTGAGTTCTCAAGGAACCGATGCCGCGCTGAATGCCTCGGGTCTTCCTGCCGGAAACGTTGAGAGTCCGGAAAATATCACAAGTCCCACAAGTCCCGAGCCGCCGGATGTTCGGTTTTTCCAATGGGATTCATCTCCTCCTTCTTCGGTTATTACCTCGCCCTCTAACGGTTCAACTTTGAATACGGTCAGTTCTATTTCGGGAACTGCCCAGGATGAACCCGTGGGAACGGCCCTGGTCAACTCAAACCTCGCGGCGGTTTTTGTGGCTATCTGTCAGGATAACGGTTCCGGCTCTTGCGCTTCCGGAAGTTCTTATTTTGCGAGTACCAGTACCGCCTTGATGCAGTCAACCACTTTCTGGTTTTTAGCTTCGACGACTTCAGTTTCCGGCGTTCTCAATCAAGACGCCGTTTACGACTGGACCTTGCCCGTTTCGCAGTCTATTTTCTCAAATAACGTGACTTATGACATCATCGTTCAGTCTTCAGATACGGTCAACAACCGCGAGGTTTCCGGCGCTGTTGCCGCAGCGGGAACGGACCATATCGAGTTTACCTTTGCGACTCCTCCACCCACTTCCGCGATGACGGTTCCGGGATCCGGAATTCCCAACTACGCTGAAAATGGATCCCTGGGTTCGAGCCAACTCCTCACCCAATTTTCTGGGACCGCCGCCAACGCGACGACGGCGCAGCTCTTAATCAATGAAATAAGAAATAACTACTACTGGACAGGATCTTCCTGGACTGTCAATAATCCCGGGGGTTGTGGCAATTGGGTGGGGGTGACGAGTCTGACGGGTTCAGGCAGCAGCCAAAACTGGAGCTATAATTGGCCGGCGTCAACGGATTGGATTGGAAATTCCAGTTATACGGTGACCGTTTGCGCTATTCAAGGCGCGACTTTGCAAAGCGGAACGCTTTCATCGGAAGAATTTATCATTGAATCGACTGCCCCGACGGTTGCGGTCGATTCTCCCCCGGGGACTTCCACCAACACCTTGACCGCTCTAAGCGGAACAGCGACGGAAATTCCGCCGAGCTCTCTTAATCAGGTTTGGTTTGTCGTTTCCAGAAATTCCGATGGGAAATATTGGGACATTGCGACCGATACTTTTGATCTGACTTCAGAAACTTCAAATAGCGAAATCATGGCGCTTACTTCTGACGGACTTAATTTTTCGTCTGCGACAGATTTGGGAAATGCGATGTGGGAAGACGGGTTTTCTTACACCATTCAAATGCACGCGACGGATCTTGCGGGGAACATCGCGACGGTCAACAGTAAATCTTTCCTTTATGACATTTCAAAGCCCACGGCCGCAGTTCAAGAACCCCTGTCCGGGGTCTATGCCAATCTTTTGAATACATTGAATGGAACTGCTGTTGACCCTAATCCCAACCCCGGAAATATTAATTCCCAGCCTTCGGGTATCGGTTCCGTTCAATTTTCGCTGGAATATTTAAATAGCGGATACTGTTATGACGGGACTTCCAACTTTAACGCCATTTGTCCGGCTTGGCAGAGCGCGAATTTTTATCAATCTTCCGTGGGACAAGCGACCTGGAGTTTCGTTTCTTCGGGGCTTAATTCCGCGGCCTTAGACGGCAACTATTTAATCTTGGTTCAGGCCCAGGACGCCGCTGGAAATCTTCAAAATGGGTTTCAAACTGGAATTTCTTCTCTTACTTTCCGCGTGGATAAAACCGCGCCCAATATTGGAATCACTCAACCCTCCGCGTTTTATTATCAACCCAGCGGAGTCGGAATCAATACCGGCGGGGTC
Source organism: bacterium (assembly GCA_021822495.1). GTDB lineage: Bacteria > Elusimicrobiota > Elusimicrobia > UBA1565 > UBA9628 > JAKAQV01. Next base: position 774,523 of record JAKAQO010000001.1, read on the forward strand.
GGCATTCAAGGGACGGCGGTGGACCCCATTACCAATACAGTTGCCTCGGGGCTTTTGACTTCCGGCATTGATATTCAATTATGGTATTTACAGGGCGGGACGAGTTATTACTGGCAAGGCTCTCCCGGCCAAGGCGCGGCGGGGTGGGTTGCTTTGCCGTCTACTTTTACGGCCAACGGCGCGACTTGGAATTCGCCTTCAGCGCCGGATGCGGGCGACTATTCGGCGGTTGGCCCGCAGGAATTTTTCGCCTGGGCCTGGGCTCATGACGCTTCCACCCTGGCTAACGGTCAAGTCTCTCCTTCAACGGGCAATGTCAGCGCCGTCACCGCGAAAGATTCCTTTATCGTAGACGGGGTTCCGCCGGTCTCATCCATGACAGTTCCAACCAATAACACCTTCGTCAATTCTTTGACTCAAATTTCAGGAACAGCGGAAGCGCAACTGGCGGGAATTTCAAACGTTCAGGTCCGGATTACGACCAACCCTGCGACGGGGCCGGACTGGAATGGATCGGCCTGGACATTCGCCGGCGTTCCCATTTATAACGCGGCGAGTTTCACCGCTCAAACCGGGCCTACGACCTCGACCTTGACCTGGACTTATTCCAGTTTGACGAATGCGTTTCAAACTGGAACCGTGTATGATATTTTTTCACAGGCGACCGATAATGCCGGTAATGTTCAAACAACACCCACTGAGTTTATTATCACCTATGACACCGTTCCGCCCGATCTCGCGATTAGCTTCCCCAATCAGCCGCCGGCAGTTCCGCCTTATTCCAATAATTTTGAGTCTACCCGCATTTCGACCTGCGTTTACGGAACCGTTTCTTCGCCGGGAACCAATCCACCGGGAATTTCCCAGGTGTGGATTGCGATTTCATCAGGCTCGAACGACAATGTCTGGTGGGATGACTCGACCCAAGCCTTTGATTTGAATAACTCCGCCATTGAGTGGTCCACCCAGGTTTATTTTGGCGGAAACTCCTGGTCTTATTGTCCCACGGGATTTCAGCAGTCTAAAAATACGTTTTCAACTGGGATTACCTACACGGTTTTCACCTACGCAAAAGACAACGCCGGAAACACGATTAATTTCGTGAGTAACCCGACTTCATCCAATGCCGGGCAGACCCAGGCTTTCCTTTATGATTCTTCAACCCCGACCGCGACGGTTTCTTTCCCAGCCAATAATACGAGCACCAATACCTGGACGACGATCAGCGGTCAGGCGACCGATCCCTTGCCGAGTCCCTCGGGCATTTCCCAAGTGTGGCTGGCGGTTCAGTGTCTTTCAGGGCCTGCTTGCGCGACTGGCGCGGCCTGGTGGGACTGGAACACCGGAGCGTTTAACGGATCATTATCCAATCCATCTCCGACCGCCCCGCCGTTTAACGCGGCCTGGACCTTGGTCTATTCTACCACGACGCAAAACCTGGGATCAGTCGTTTGGTCTACGCCGACGCCGACAGGAATGGCGGTGTCTTCCTCTGTTTATCAGGCGACGGCCTTGGCCATTGATCAGGCGACCAACGTTGAGCAAAACGCCGCCATTTCCGGCGCGGGAAATCAATTTAGATTTGACAATCAGGCGCCTTTGATTGCTTCCACTGAACCGGTCACGGCCAGTTATCTCAACTTGGCTAATTTAGGGCTCCTTGCCGGAACCGCTAACGACGCGACCACGGGAAATTCCGGGCTCCAAAGCGTTCAGATTTTGCTGAAAGCCCAGAGTCTTCAAGCCTACTGGAACGGTTCTCGCACCGGCGTTTTCTCAAACGATTGGGATACTAGCGGAACCAAATATAATGACTGGCAACCGGCTACGGGACTGCTCCAATGGACGACGACATATCCCCCGATGTCGGATGTGGATTCGATGCAATTTAGCTTGTGGGTCAGGGCCAATGACAACGCCGGAAACGTCGGCACGATGCCGTCTTCATCTGTTGGGCTTCCCAGCACGACTCAACTTGATAACAATCAAAACGCCGATGGTTCCCTGGTTTTGGAATTTATTTATGATAATACCCCGCCCATTTCCCGCGCGACCTATCCACCCACCTATTATAACGCCATTCCCGCGACTGTCTCAGGAACAGCCACCGACCCCGGTCTCTATCAACCCTCCGGCGTCAATGATGTTGAAATTTTGCTGGAACGCTCAGACGGCAGTTATTGGAACATGGTCTCTCAAAGTTGGCAAGGGACCAGTCCCGGCTTTACCAATGTCAGTCGCGTGGGACTGAACAATTGGACTTTCTCTAATTTCTCGGGGGCTTTCGCCGACGGTTATCAATACGCGGTCAACCCTCAGGCGACGGATAACGCGACGAACGTCGAGACCGCTTATTCCACGCATGATTTTATCGTGGACTTATCCACCCCGGTTTCCGCGCCTGTTTGGCCGCCCAATAACGGTTTTGCTAACAATGTCAGCTCAATTACCGGAACGGCGGATGATTTCTTCTGCGACTTAAATCCCACCCTTTGTCCGTCATCGGGCCGAGATTTTCAATCCGGAATTTCAACGATTGAAGTCGCCCTTCAAGATTTGACCCAAGGGACCACTTGGTGGAACGGAACTTCTTTCGTCAGTTCCGCGGTTCCTATTTGGTCCAGCGCCGCTTTTACCGGAGCCTCTTCGGGAACCTGGGTTTATAATTTGCCGGCTAATGCCCTGACGAATGAACATCAATTCGCGGCTTCCGCCTATGCGACTGATAACGCCGGAAACATTGAGAGAGTCAATCTTACAACGAACACTTTTATTTATGACACGACGCTTCCCGTCTCCATTACGACAGCGCCAGTGGGTTCTATTACCCAAATTTCCGAAATTTCCGGAACAGCTTATGCCGTAAGCCCCGATCAACTAAAAGTCGTGGGGGTTTCCATTGAAGAAGTCAGCGGTTGTAACGGCGGCGGAACCCCGCCTCACGCGAATGAATATTGGAACGGAACGGGTTGGCAGACCGGGCAGGTTTATGTCGATACTGGAGCGATCGGCTCTTTTATCTCTCTTCAAAGCACTTATTCCTGGGCGATGAATACTTCCGGAGTCAGTTTTGATAACAACGCCAATTATCAAGTCACCTCTCAAGCTCTGGACAAGGCTGGAAATTTGGAAACCGCTCACGCGACTTACGACACCACTTTCTGTTTAGGAGTTCCGCCGTCTAATCCGACGATTACCCAGCCATCTGTGGGCGGACAATATCAGACTTTGGCTTCAGCGGTCAATACTTTCTCAGGCTCAGGCTCCAATCTTGATTCTTCTAATCCCAACGGCATTGAAATTCAACTTCAGCGCCTGACGGCTCCCACCAGCTACTGGTATGATCCCTCGGGGCTTTGGTCGAATGATTCTTCTACTTATACACCGACTGCCCCGATTAACGCGACGACCTGGAATTATGGGCTTGTGACGGCGGGCGCCCCCTATCAAATTCAAAACGCTTCTTATAGTTTGACGGTCACTGGTTATAACAGTGCGGATTTGCCCGGAACTCCGGCTCAGGTGACCTTTGTCATTGATAATGTGGCTCCGCAAAGTTTCATTGCGTCCCCAGTGTCTAATTATTGCCCGGTCGCCGGAACCAACGCCTGTTTTAATACCATGCCGTCCATTGTCGGAACTTCTATTGATCCCGGAAATGTCGCGCCGCCATCGGTCACTCAAAGTTTGGTTAATGTGCGCGTCAAAAATCTCTACGATAACTATTACTGGAACAGCGTTTCTTTCATTAATTCGGTTCAAGAATTTAATCCTGGGAATTTCAACTTCTCGGGAAACCCGCCGACTTATTCTTGGAGCACCTCGACCGTGGCGGGACTCGGCCTTCAAGACGGAATTACCTATGAAATTTTGGCGCACGCGGCGGACTTAGCTGGAAACGACACCCTGACTGAATCCAATATGGCCAATTTCACTTTCCTTTATGATACGAGTCCCCCAACGGCGTATTTGTCCGCCCCTGTGGCCAATCAGGTTTATTTAGGAGTCACTCCTATTACGGGAACGGCCTTTGACCCGGCGGGAACCTACGGCAATCATTTGAAATCAGATCTGGCTAAAGTTGAAATTTCAATTTCTTATCCGCATGGAGACGTGTGTTGGTCTGACGGCAATAATCAATTTAATGTCGCGTGTCCAAGCTTTACGGTCGTCAGTGGGACGGCTTCTTGGACTTATAATAACCCGAATTTAAACGGCGCTTTGACCAATAACGAGCAGTATGTGGTGACCGTTCAAGCGACCGATAATGCGGGAAATGTTCAGAGCGTTTATTCCGTTCCGCTTTCAAGCCTGACCTTTGCTTTTGATAATGTTTCGCCCAACGTGGGGATTGCCCTTCCGCAAAATAACAAGGCCTATTCCTGCTCGGCGACCAGCGCCAACTGTCTGACCGGGGCCGCCGCCATTAATGGAACGGCCTCAAGTCCGGATCAGGCTCTTTATCCCGGTCAAAACGCGCTTCAGGATTCCCAGGTGGTCATTTGGTTCTTGGCCGATCCGACGAACATGGCTTTGTCCGGCGGGACCAGTTATTATTACACGGGGGTCGTGGGTTCCAACGGAACCAAATTCTCATCGAACACGACTGAAGGATCGTCTTGGCAGAATGCGACTTCCACCGCGACCTGGGATTTCTTATTTAGCGGAACTGACTGGGTGAATGAAGAACAGTATTTTGTTAAGGCGCGCGCGACCGATAATGCCCTCAACGCTGCGGGGGTTGTCACTGGAAACACGACTTCGGTCTTTACCAGCGGTCAAAATTTGATGAGTTTCATCATTCAGAATAACGCTCCAACCTCGCAACTCATTACGCCGCCCCCGTCAAGCTACATTCAGGATTTCACTTCCATTGCCGGGACCGCCAAT
>JAKAQO010000009.1:0-7546 GCA_021822495.1 bacterium
CGAAAAACACCGCGCGCTGATTATTGTCAAGCCCTTCGACTTTAAAACCCCGCTTTCCAAAATAAATGCAAACCTCGGAACCAATCAGCCCCGATGACCCCGTCACGAATATTTTCTTTGTTTTCATAGATATTCCCCTTATATTCCTATTCGACTGTAATGAGCTATCTCTCAACATTTTCCTTCGGCATCAATTTCTCCCAATGAAATAGCCCCGCGCGATGCAAAAGACACCGTCCCAAACGATAAACAGTCGCCAACCCATAGACCGAACTCCTTATAAAATTTATTGAAGAAGCTTCCTCAAAATAGCGAGCCGCCACAGGCACATCTCCTAGCTTAAAGCCGCAAGCCGCAGCTTGCATTAGAAATTCTTGGTCGAAAACAAAATCGTCTGAATTCTGTTCCCAACGCAATGTTTCCAACACTTGGCGAGAATAGGCTCTCAAACCTGAATGCCATTCCCCTAAATTTTGCCCCATCACAAAATTCTCAAGGATGGTTAAAAATCGATTGGCAAAATATTTATAGAGCGGCATACCGCCATTCAAAGCTTCCCTGCGGGTCCGGATGCGATTTCCCAGAACCACGTCGCACACGCCATTGGAAATAAGAGCCCTCATGATTGGGGTTAGGCGGGGATCATATTGATAATCCGGATGGATCATGATCACGATGTCAGCATTCCGCTTCAAAGCCTCATGGTAACAGGTCTTTTGATTACCCCCATAACCTCGATTTTCCTTATGGACAATAGTCGTAAGACCTAATTTTTTTGAAATCTCAACCGTCTTATCACAAGAGCAATCATCAACAAGAATAATTTCATCCACCCAATCGCGGGGAATATCCTGGACAGTCCTCTCTAAAGTTTTTTCAGCGTTGTAAGCCGGCATCACCACGACAACGCGCGGCCCCGTAGTTTTATATTTTCCAAGACTCGTATTGGCCTCAGACATTAATAGCGGATTCATAAGACATTCCTCCTTATTGACCATAATTATTTAGGCGCGCCATATTCTGCGGAAGCTAAAGCGATATAGCTCCCAGCATACGCATCGCAATTATGCCGATAGTACCCCGTTGTCCTAGCATCTCCATAAGCCCACATAATCAAATCATGCGTAAAACTTGACGATTTTCGTCTAAATGCTTGTTCAAGATCAGGACTTGTCAAATAAATGCTCCATAAACACTCTAAGGCGTCTTTTTCTGCGGAATACTTACTTTCAACTGCGGCATAGGATTTCGGCGGATGAAACTCATACTTGATATCCTCCGGTATTTTTCCTTCTCCTGCATGAAAAACGCTAAAACCATTTTTGTCGAGAAAGGCGACTTTCTCATTGAAAGAAGCCACAGTCGCTGGCCCTCCAACCTGCTCAATCATTAAGCGAGTAGGTCCGCGTTGATAATTTAGAACCGTATTAGCACCCAGATATCGCTGGAAGCGGTCTATTTGCCCTTCTTTAATGCCGCATTTGATATTGTTTGTCATTAAAGCAATAAGAAAAATACTCCAGAGAAACCCCACGATAACTCTCATTTTTTTCGATGTCACCAACAAAACGCTACCAAGGTAAAGCCCAACAATAAGAAGCACAGAATGTATTTCCCAATAAGAATAATAGTTTCCATTTCCCCCAAACCCGTTATTTAACCTCCCTAACAAAAGGCCCCCAAACAAGATCCCCAGAACCATAAGCGCTACAGGCAAAGCATATCTCCAGCGATAGGGTGATGTTTTTATGCGCACGGCAAAAAAAACAAATAGAGCGAAGAAAACCGCCCCAAGGCTAATCGCCATGGTGGATGTCTGGTTCATAAAAACGGCGCCCATATTGAGCAAATAGTACTCTACGCTGTAAAAAGGGTGCGAGACAATAGCCATAATAAGGCCGCGTGGCGATTGGCCACCGCTACCGCTTCCTATCGTGTGAACGCCCAAAACAGAAAGATACAGCGCTGTCACCGCCACGGAAAGAAATATCCAAGAGAAGATTCTCCAGTCTCCCCATTTTTTTCTTAGGTCCGGGCAATACTCATCAGAACGCAACCAGAGATAGATAAGACCTGCTGGCCATATAAGAAGTCCATGAAAGGATGAGAAAGATGCCATAAACCCAGCTATAGCGGCAAGGAGAAAATAAAATATTGAGGCCCATCGGTTTTGCCTATATTTTAGGCTCAAAGATAATAGATAGAGCCCAAGGCACCAGAAGAAATTAATCATATACCAGGCAAGGCGAAACCCAAATATTACGCCTTCAAGCCCCGCATGAGGGCGTAAAGAAAATAGTAACCATGAGAGGGGCACAAAAAACCAGAACCCACTATTCATTTCTGAGAACTCAGAAGCGGCCAGAAAAGAAAGAGACATGAACGCGCCCATTTGGAACAAAACGTTCAAATACATAACATCCTTCATATTAAAGTAAGTCCATTTCTCAATAACAAAAGTTAATAATTTAGGAAAAAACATCAGGTCTTCCATATCGCCGCTCCGAAACAGGGCCCACCAGTCAATTTTGTGAGCTATCATTTGTCGGTAAACATTCACATTCGGCCATTCGTCCCAATACAGAACATTGACTCCGTAGCGGTAAACAAAATAGAACAAGAAGAATATAGGGAATACAATCAAAACTAACGGCAGATATTTATAGGTGACGGCTCGGCTAAAATCGCGCCAGGTATAGGAGGAAAGTGATTTCGTACGCCAAATATTGAAACCTAATCCCCATCGCCACAGCCCAATCTCAAAACTGAACAAATTTTCTCGTTCGGAACTCATTCTAATTTTCTCCAAAGGGAAATATACTGATTGTCGTACGGGTCTAAATATTGATGTAAATAATGTCCCTTATCTTTCGCGTCTCCATAGGCCCATCGAATTAAATTTTTTGTAAAGAAAGGTGAGCGCAATGGAAAAACTTTCTGTAAATCAGGCGCAATAGTATAGACATCCCAAAGACGTTGAAGAGCCTTTCTATAAATAGGGAAAGAGGTTTCAATATTGAGATAAGACTGCGGAGGTTTCTCTAGGTCCTGAACATTTGGCGGGAAATTTATAACTTCATCACTGAAAACGTTTAAATATCGCGAATTCAAGAACTGACTCTGTGTTAGAATAAAATCATAATTGCCAAAGACTGTCCGCTCTATCTTAAAAGCAGGCTCATTTTTTAGATTAAGCAACTCATAGGCATTAAAAAATTGGGCAGTGCGCCAGTATCGACCACGGGAAATACCATGAAAAGTATTAAGGCCGATAAAAACCAATAAGAATATACTTAAAAACAACGAAAATATATAGCGCATAGGGCGCGTCAGATTAATAGCATCTCTACTATTATTGTTTACAAACAATAAATAAAGGCCCACGAGGAGCAGAAGATTATATGCTGTATAATGGGACTCAAATGCCTGCCCGATCCCAAAGCTTCCACGTCCCACGGCCAACATCACATCGAAAAATAGCCCAAAGATGATGAGAGAAAGAGGAAATGCGCAAGACTCAGCATCGCTAGAGTGAAAGCATGAATATACAGTGACTACGGTAGCAATACAAAGAGTTATTCCCAATAAAACTGCCGTGAAATGGCTCACTCCCAATACGACGGCCCCTAAACTAGACAATATAAATTTGATGGTGAACAGTGGGTTTAGCACGGCATATTTCACCCCACCAGTAATAGTTTGAGGACCAATATCATTTTTATTTTGTAATAGAAAATAGGAGACCCAACACAGAATTCCGAAAATACTCCAAATAGTTATAATGCGATCTTTGAAAATCAATTTCGGACGTATTTTAAAAAATAAAAAGATAAATCCAGCAATCCAAACCAATAGGCCTTGAGTTGAAGAAAAAGAAGAAATAATTCCACAAAGCAAAGAAAAAATTAATGTTTTATAGAACAATGCTGGATTATTACTGTTATCGCTAGCAATATCTAAAAAATAAAACGCCGCCAATGAGAAGAAGGTGATCATAAACCACGCGGTTTGAAATCCCCATAGAATGTTTTGGTATTGACAGAACGAAAACATTATAAACGCGCAAGGAACCATATCCCAATACCCGTTCTTTGTCTTATGAACACGCGCCCACAAACTCCAAATAAGTCCAAATGATGCCACCTGGAAACAAGCGCCAACGAACATCAAAATCTTATTATTACAACCACTAAAAAAATCGACAATAAACATCAGTAGATATGGGAAAGTCATTATATTCCCATTATGTTGAGCCTTTAGCAAGAAATCAAACCTAATTCCTCTTTGGAGCAACTCACGATATACAGGAACAAATTGCCATTCATCCCAGAATAAGACATTGACCCCATAGGCATAAATATACGCAAAGTAGGAAAAAATTAAGCCAAATATAATCCCAATAGGGATATATTTATTGAATATTCTTTTCTGGAACACCAAATGGCGCGCTTCTTCATCAACCTCATAAATATCCATTGGTGATTTAGATGAAAGCAAGGGTTCCATCACGTGCCTACGCTCCTAAGAGGAGGCAAAAGAGAATCCCTTATATTTTTTCTATCGGACATTGGCGAGCAATTTTTGACGACATCGCGCGTCGCTTCTAAAAACGACCGGCCATATTTCAAATCAGGCTCTAAATAAGACCCTTCCGCCCACTCATTCCAAGCATTGATAAAAACAAGACGCTCCTCCCCTCTAAAATGCTTCATCGCATGATGGAGACTATTTCTTAGCCAATCTGCGTATTTGTCGGGCGTTACGCCATGAAAGATAACGGCATTCCGACCATGCCTTGGAGAGTTGTCCCAAGCCAGCATAATATCCCGGTAACGTTTATAGGGCGGCGTTTCTCTCTCGCAATAGTAGCGAACGATTTTAGAGTAATCAAAAATCCGCCCCTTAAACTCAGGACTTACGTCAAGATTCCTTATATCATCGTAAAGCAATTCATTAGGAAGAATAAACGTTGGAACTTCATAGGAGGCGTCAAAACCGATATCTTCAGGATTCGTATAAGGATCAAAGCCTTCGCAACGAACCAAGTATAAATCTCCTAATCCCGCCTTCCGAACCTCGTTTCTCCAAAGCTCCGCTGTCCGGCGCGGGTCTGGAAACAACTCCGTCCTATAAACTAAAAGTAAAGGTTTCCCATTGATGTGAATATACCTTGGGTCGTTAAAAATGGGGATCAAGTAGCGTATGAAATTAAGATCATCTTGGGGAGAATGTTCTTGTTTAACAATTATTTCTTGGTCCATTCCATCCCAACGGCGCGTCCAATTCTCATTAGCCCAGCAAAAACAAAAAGGAATATTAATTTTTTTGGATTTCAGCATATTGTCTATTGGCTTATGGAGAAGTCTTTCACCGTTAAACCAATAGAAGTAATAACAAAACCCGTCAATTCCATGTTCTTGTGCCAGTTCTGCCTGGTGTTCCATAATCTCGGGCACCCTTAAATCATAGTAACCCAGTTCCCCCGGCAATCGAGGCTGATATTGTCCCTTGTAAAATGGCATTGATTTCCCAACATTTCTCCACTCCGTAAAGCCTTTCCCCCAATTCTGATCATTCTGTGGAATAGGATGATACTGGGGAAGATAAAAGGCGATAATGCGGGGCCTAAGATTCTTTGCGTCGGGTTCAGATGATTCATATAATGATGTCGCTATCGCCGCATTAGAAGCTAAATTAGCTTGAGCCAAGCCCTCGCTAACTTGGCAAGATTTTCCTATCCGTTCCATTGCCGCTTGAAACACGGAATCAATGGGAAGAAGCGCCGCTGGGCCAGTTTCATTATAAACAAGCGAAGCAAGACTTCCATCAGCATATCCACCACTGTAAGGGTTGTATTTCTTAAATGGTCCCAAACGTCCTAAAAGAACAACCCCAGGCGTTTGAACGGCATTCGCTAACTGAGCTGGGCCGCTATCAACACCGACAAAAAGGGTGGCGCGGCGAATCAGCTCCGCTGTTTCAAGAATGGAAAGGCGTCCACAATAATTAAACTCATGGTTTGGCTCATACAAAGCGCCCTGAAGCCCCACTTCAATGATTGGCAATCCTGTCTTTTCTCTCATCCGAGCGGCAAACTCAGCCCATTTTGAAGGCTCCCAATCCTTGTCTGGATTATTAGAAAAACAATGAACCACTATAAATTTCTCAGGCAAACTAAATTGGTTAACGGCTTCCTTAGTTTCGTTTGTAATATAAATACGGGGCTGCTCATCCAAATCTTTTATACCCGCACCAAGGCAAAAGGATTTCAAGAGACTGCCATAGTGAAAATAATTGTCTCCTGTAATTTCAGGGTTGCCCTGAATTTTATGTAAAGGAACCCCGCAATCCTGGCAAATCCTCCCATTCACATGAAGATCAACAACGCGATCAAAACTATTATGGTAAACCATCTTAATCCAATCGGTTAGACAATCAACAACAATCACGCTATCAATATTAGGATTATGGGCGACTAACTCTCGATATTCCCCCTTAACCACCCAAAAAATATGCGCCTTGGGGTTCTCTTTTTTTAGATATCTAGCGATGGGTTCGCAAGCAACTATATCCCCAAGGTGTTCAATAAGCCCAACGCCTATCTTGTCTCCTCTCGAATTTGCGGCTAGTTTGAAAATAAGCGAGTTTGATACAGTTGATGGACTTCCCCGTGAAAGATTCCGTGATGGGATGTGATTTGCATTATCCAAACCAAGACTTTTAAATTCGGCGTGAATATGATGTTTAAAAGCGGAAGGAGATGAAGATTTTATCCATTTATAAAAAGCTTCCTTGATTGGACGAAGACCTCTATTACGACAAACAACACAAACTTCCCAAAATAACCGAGAATATTTCCCTGGGTTTCTAAAGATCTTTATAAAATTACTTAAAATAAGACGAGAATATATAGAGATTGTTAATAACCGCCTGATCTGGATATGGGTCAACTTAAAACGACTGCTACTTGCAGGGTCCAGCCGCAGAGACCTGACCAAGGGAGGAAGACAAAGTAACATTTCACTTTGTCCTTTAACTGGAATTGGCACACGACAGGATTTTGATTCGCTAAACCCCTGACCGTCATCCCAGTAAAGTTGTAACGAACCGCTTTCTTCAAGATAGATCATCTTAATCGTTAGACGGGCCCACCCACCAGGCATATCACTGCTCCTCTTGGGCTTGAGCAAAAAAGCAGGGTCATCTCCCGTTGTATGATAAATATTTGTTTCTGCATCTAATTCCAAGTGTTGTAAGGGCTGGGGAATTAGAGTAATAACCCGGCCTAAAAATTCAAGGGTTTTTAATTTAAAGTTGTCTTTCTCTATAGACGAATCAACGGTTAGGCTTTGATCTACAATTGTCTTATTTAAAACCGAGACTTTCTCTCTCAATCTGTCAATCTCTTTCTGCCGAGCAACCGCCAATCCTTGAGCCTTTCCCAAGGCCATATCCGTTTCAGACAGATGCTCGTTAAGTTCAGATATTTCTTTTTGTCTGGAAACCGCCAAGGCCTGAGTTTCACCCAGCGCTTTTTCCGTTTCAG
>JAKAQO010000009.1:7556-79662 GCA_021822495.1 bacterium
ACCGCCAATCCTTGAGCCTTTCCCAAGGCCATATCCGTTTCAGACAGATGCTCGTTAAGTTCAGATATTTCTTTTTGTCTGGAAACCGCCAAGGCCTGAGTTTCACCCAGCGCTTTTTCCGTTTCAGATAAACGTAGAGAAAGCTCATCAATCTCTTTCTGCCGAGCAACCGCCAATCCTTGAGCCTTTCCCAAGGCCATATCCGTTTCAGACAGATGCTCGTTAAGTTCAGATATTTCTTTTTGTCTGGAAACCGCCAAGGCCTGAGTTTCACCCAGCGCTTTTTCCGTTTCAGTTAGGCGTTTCTCAAGACTAGAAATCTCCTCTTGCCTCGAAATCGCCAGACTCTGGACTTCATTCAAAGATTTCTCCGTTCCCAACAAACGCCCCTGCAACACGGATAATTCTTCTTGTTTATTTTGTTGAGTTTGACTAAGAGCTTTAAGTAAGCCAACTAAGTCTTCTCTTTTTTCCGATTTTTTGGCAGGGGTTTCTCCAGTGAAATACGCCACACAGAAACCATATTTCTCCTTGGAAATTGAAAGAACTTTAAATCGCGCATCACTTTGAATTGTCAACAGACTTTTATAGTGCTTTATGTGACACACATCATCTAATGCAATATAACAAGAGCCTTTGAGACGTTCAAGCAAATAAATAAATTCAGTAAATCCAAGATGTCCTGCACTATCCAACCACACAAGATCAGGCGAATCGTTAAAGGCTCTAAGACAATACTCCATAAGATTATCCGGAACCGTTTTGAAATTTGTTTCATTGAAATATTTTTCAGGTCCATCTGGACCCTCAAAATCAATGTGAATATCCTTGTTGCCCTGAGCCCTCACCTCTTGATAGAGCTCTTCTATTTGCGTAGCATTCAGGAGAAGCTTTCGTGGTATTGAAATACCATTGAGAGGGACAACATACTTCAGAAGTTCTTTTTCCTGTAAATTAGTAAGAGCCCTACGGTAATAATCAGGGTTGACCTCTATGGAAAAAAAGGTTGCGTTATTGATGTTGTTTTTTTTAAGACCAGAAGCAATAATATTAGTGCTACCAAGTCCAATATAGGTCCCCGTCTCAATAATTTTTGTCGGCTTTATTTGAGATATTAAGGTACCTATCTCCGCAGAAAACTGGGACTGCGGATCCACTCTCATTAAATCTTTCTCTATACCTTGTCCCATGATTTATTTAATTTCTTTATAATTAGCTCCGAAACTCTATCCCATGGTGAAATCAAATTCGAGGGACACATCACTTAATTCCCAGTCCGGCGCTTTCGGAATTCAGGGTTAATTCAGTGATGCGTCTCCGGAATTGGCCGGTAATTCCGGTAATGAGCGCATTTTTTTTCACGGTTTCTCCAGAGAAATCATTTTATTTCTTTTGTTTTTAAACCCGCCGCGATTCTTGAAAATTACTCCGCGAGAGGGTTTCATTTTACAATACTCTCCACTTTTCCAAGCCAAAGATCCAAAGACTTTCCATACTCCGGAAGATTTTTGTAGAGGTGATGGGCAACGCCTTCATCATAGGTATGCGCGGTCAAATTCCTGGCCTCCGCCATTTGTAAAGCGATTTCAGCCTCTGACTCGCTCAGCAGACCAACCTCATGACTGGCGCGAATGCATCCCTTGGGAGAACCGATAGGAAGGGCTTCTCTCTCGGCGAGATACAACTGGACCGCTTTCCAAACGGCTTCAAAAGAATACTCAAATCGCTGTATCGCCGCATCGCGCCTTTCCAAAGAAGGATACTCGATATATCCGTCCTTGGCCGCCAACTCCAAAAAAGTCCCAAGGGCTTTTCTCGCGATCATAAGGCGCTCTTTTAAGCGTTCCATGCAACTCCTTCTTTGATCACGCGCTGAAAAAAAGCCTCGGAAGTTTCATTTAGATTAACAACTTCCACTCGATAGGGAACAGAGCTTTCCTCAAGGGCCTCCGACAAATCCGACAGCAAGCGGGGCGAAAACTTCTTCAACGGGCAAATCCCAATATCGATATCCGAGGTCGGGCGTTCCTCGCCCCGCGCCCAAGAACCGTAAAGATACACCCGGGCCGAGTCTTTAGGAATAAACTGAAAAACGACTTCCTTAACTTGATTGAGGTAGCGAGAATGCCGCTCTTGTTCTGAAGAGTCGTTTCGCGTGACGCCTTTTTGCTTTGTCATTTATATTCTCATTATTCTACCACAATTATCCGACGATAACCCGGGCCCAAAGGCCCAGGCCGCTTCTAGGCCCTTAAAATTCCAGGGACACATCACTTAACTAACCCCAATCTCCTGCCGAGAATTAAGTGACGTGTCCCTGGAATTGCCCCATCCAAGAAGCTGAAATCTCTCGCGCGGCAGTCAGTCACGGCCGCATCGTCGGTTTTGCCCGCAGGCTATCGTGAGTTCCTCGAAGACGTAAAATCCCGCATCCGCTTTACCCAGGTCAAGGCCGCGCTGTCCGCCAGCCGCGAGTTGATCGGTCTTTACTGGGATATTGGAAAGTCGATTGTCGAGAGACAAGAGGGCGAGGGTTGGGGCAAGGCCATAGTGGATAGACTGGCCGTCGATCTTCAGCGCGCTTTCCCCGGCGTGGAGGGCTTTTCTCCCCGGAACGTCTGGCGAATGCGGGCGTTCTATTTGGCTTGGACCAAAGAGATTCTCGCGCCAGCCGCGCGAGAATCGGGGGCCGCGAATCCGATACCGACCATGCCGGAATTGGACGGTCTAAATCTGCCACGGGTCGTGTCAGAAATTCCCTGGGGCCAAAACATCGCCCTATTCCAAAAATTGAAAGATACTACTCGACGCTTTTGGTATGCCAAGATGACTATCGAGCACGGCTGGAGTCTTCCCATTCTGGTTCATCAAATCGAATCGGGTCTTTACGAGCGCCAGGGCAAGGCCGTGACCAATTTCAAGCGGACGCTTCCTCCTCCGCAGTCCGATCTCGCTCGCCAGGCAATCAAGGATCCCTATGCCTTCGATTTCTTGACGCTGGCCGGCGATGCCCGCGAGCGCGATCTGGAGCGGGGGCTCGTGGAGCATATCCAAAAGTTCTTGCTGGAGTTGGGAGTCGGCTTTGCTTTCGTCGGACGGCAGGTCCACCTTGAGGTCGAGGGCGAGGACTTCTACATTGACTTGCTCTTTTACCATTTGCGCTTGCGCTGTTACGTCGTGATCGAGCTGAAAAACGGCCCGTTCAAACCGGAATACGCGGGTAAGATGAATTTCTATCTCTCGGCCGTGGATGAGAGGCTGCGGCACAAGGATGACAATGCGTCTATTGGCATGATTCTCTGCCGTTCGCGCAAAAAGCTGATCGCGGAGTACGCGTTGCGCGACACCCATAAGCCGATCGGCGTCTCGGCATACAAGCTTACCAAGGCGCTGCCGGAGAAACTTCGGGATACGCTGCCCGCCATAAAAGACCTTGAAGCGGAGCTCAAACCGCGCCAATAACGGAACCAATGCGCCGGGCCGGGAATTAAGTGACGTGTCCCTGGAATTATACAAGGGCGCTCAGGACGCTCGGCCTCCGTCCTTGACCGCGTAAGGTAAACAAACCCCACCAAAAATCTCAGGCCATACATCACGGGAATTGCCCGGGAACTTTTTGACCCCAAAACCGTATGAATAGAGGGCGTGGAAATCCCCTGGCGGAAGCGTCGGGAAACTGTTAAAATAAGGAGGCGAAAATAGGGAACTGTCCCTATTTTCGTGTTCAAAAGAGACACGGCCATGGAAATATTCATGAAGTTCTTGGATCGCAAAGTGAAAGAAGCGGAAGAGGAAATCACCAAAACGGGAATTCTCTCCGATGACAAGGCCATTCCCCTCATGCTCAAGACCCAGTTCAACCACATCGCTCATCTGGAAGAGAGCATGGACGGCGAATTTGGCCATATCCGGCTTCAGTTTAAAGAAATCAAAAAAGAAATGGATGAGCGGTTCAAAGAGGTCGAGTTTCAGTTCAAGGAAATCCACAAAGAAATGGACGGGCGGTTCAAAGAAGTGGACCAAAGATTTGAACGCCTGGAAGAAAAATTCGAGCGCCGCTTTGATGAGTTCGGGAAGATGGCCTTTCGCGGATTCGGGGCCCTGGCGACCTTGATGACCGTCCTTCACTTCATTCGTTGACGGCGCCTAATATCTCATGATGAGCGCTGAGACGCTCGCGAAAAGACGGCGAAAGCCGCGAAAGTTCAACCAAGTCCACTTTAAAATCCAAATCCGATTCCTCAAAATCCTCGGCTAACTGGGCGAGGAGCCCAAAAGACAAGGGTTTTTCGGACACAAGGACCAAATCCAGATCAGAAAACGGACGCGGATTTCCGTCCACGCGCGACCCGAAAACCCAGACCTCGCAATTTGAAATCCGACGTTTGAGAATCTCGCGAACCCTCTCTCGTTCGCCGGGCTTAAGATGGATCATCTGTTTTAGAGGCCGCGTCCAGGCGGCGCAAAAGTGCCCGCGCCTCTTCAAGGAAATCCGGAATCAAGGGGAAAACCTCATCCGCCTTTTTCTCATCATAGGTATGACTGGTCATACCGCGAGCGGCGCGGTAATTGCGCCAAGAACTCCACGGCGATCGCAACAAGCCTTTTTCATTTCCGGTTCTAATTATATCCGGAAATGACATTTCCTCAATCGCGGAAGGATCGGCGACAGTCAACTTCAGAAAGCGCTTGAGCATTTTATGACAAAGTTCATAGGTAAATTCAAAAGCCTGGATGGCGGCCGCGTGAAATTGCTCAGCGATGGCAGGGTTTTGACGCGCCATATCCGACTCGCAAAACCTGAGACTTCCCTCAAGTCTTGAAATCGCATTGGCCAGGGGAGATAAATCGAGGGTCATCCGCTTAAAACCCCTGAAAATCTTGGCTCTCCGGTTTCAAAAAACGGCCGGAAAATAAATTTTTCCATCGAGTTTGATTGTATCAAAATTTCCCAACAGCTATTCGAACAGCCTTTTAGACGCCCACCCCGGTCATCCTGTGGTATTCTTTGAGAACCTCGGCGGGTTTTCCAATGGCGACCATGCGCCCCTGGTCCAAAAGGCAAATTCGGTCGCAATATTCTTCCATCGCGGCGGCGGAATGGCTGACAAAGAGAATCGTCTTCCCGCTACGGTGAATCTGGGCCATCTTCTCGGAACTTTTTTTCTGAAAGGCCTCATCCCCGACCGACAAGACCTCATCAATGAGCAAAATATCGGGATTGATGAAAATGGCGGAAGAAAAACCAAGACGGGCCGACATTCCGGAGGAATAGTTTCTTAACGGCGTGTCGATAAAGCGCTCAAGCTCCGAAAATTCAACGACCGCGGGGAAAACGGCGTCTACTTCCGCGCGGCTCATTCCGTAAAGAGAAGCGTTCAAATACACGTTTTCCCGCCCCGTCAGATCCGGGTTAAACCCCACGCCGAGCTCAATCATCGTCCCAATCCGGGCGCCTGGCTGAACCTGGATTGTTCCGGAAGAAGGTTCAAGAATTCCGCTGATAATTTTAAGGAGAGTTGATTTGCCGGAACCGTTTCGGCCAATAAACCCAAAAACTTCCCCGCGCTGAATCTCAAGAGAAATCTCCTTGAGCGCCCAGAGGGTTTCCCGTTCTTCCCGGTAGCGCTTGTGAAAAAACCCCACGAATTGGGATTTAAGACTCGGCGAATGATTGCGGCGCAAAATAAAGGTTTTTGAGAGAGACTCCATTTTGACGGCCCAGGCAGGCTCGGCATTAAAAGACAATGGGGCGGGCGCGGGAGACGCGGGAAGATTGTTCAAATTTCCTCCGCGAAACGCGTCTTAAAACGGCTAAAGGTCAACGCCCCAATTAAGAGAGAAATGAAAACCGCAGTCAGCATATTGCGCCAAAAAAGCGGGGCGGGGGTTTGATTATGCAAAAGAACCGCCTGGTAGCTGGAGATAAAATCGGTCATGGGATTATCCGCAATCCAAGCCCGCGCCTTGACGGGCACGTCCGTAAACTGATAGACGACCGGGGTCAGCCAAAAGCCGAGCATCAGGAAAATCTCGACAAAGTGCTTAGCGTCCCGGTAAAACACCGTGACGGTCGAAACTAAAAAGCCAAGCCCGATGCTAAAAAGAATTTGAAGAAAAAGAATCGGAAAAACCCAAAGCAAAACCCAGCCCAGGCGCAGATGGAGAAAAATAAGCGCAACCGGAAAGAAAACGGCCAAAGCAAACAGATATTGAACGAGGCTAAAAAAAATAGCGCCCAGGGGCAGCGCCTCCAAAGGGAAGTAAACCTTTTTAACCAAACCCGCGTTGTCAACGACAGCCCCGGTCGAGGCCGAAAGGCATTGCGCGAACAAATTCCAATGCAGAACCCCCGCCAACAGAAAAAGGACGTAATTAGGGGCCGAGGCCTTCATGATGTATTTAAAGGCGATGACATAGGTCACGATCATAAAGACCGGGTTTAAAAGCGACCACAAAAAACCAAACACGGAATCGCGGTATTTGAGCTTTAAATCCTTAATGACTAAATTTTTAATGAGCTGCCGATAGGCGAGAACCTGCTTCATTTTTAAGATTGTATCACAATTTTTAATTCGTAATTCTAATTCGGGGGACACATCACTTAATTCCCGCGCCCTGGAGCTTGCAGAGTTCAGGGCTAATTAAGTGATGTGTCCCCCGAATTACAATTAGAAAGACTGAATCACGTCCATATTGAAGGTGATCTGGTCTTTTTTGGTGCCGTCATTGTAAGGAAGCCCGCCAGACCAGGCGCGGTCATAGCGAATTTCAGGGCGAATCTCGGTGAGAGCGGTAAACTCGTGGGTAACGCCGACTGTCCAGCTTTCATACTGAGCGGCAAAACCGGTTCTCTCCCCATCGGCGTCATCCAGCCAATCATTACGAATGGACAAGAAATCTTTATCCGTTAGTTTATGCTCGGTGTAATTGACCGCGCCCCACTCCCGAGACATGCCGGGAAGCGGCGCGCCGCAGCCGCCGCCTCCAAAAGCGGTCAAAGGCCCGAAATTGCAGGTGCCGCCTAAAACCGCGTTCCACTGATCCATGTAATACATCTCGGTTTCGGTAAAGAAACCGGGGTTAAAGCGGTGGCTCCAGGTCATATTAAACTCCTGCAAATTATCATGATTGGCGGTAAATTGTCCATTATTGAACGCATCCGCCCCGCCCCAAAGAGAATCGTTATTGTCTTCTGAAACCCACCGAAGCATGGCCAGGCCCGTTGGTTGCGCGGCCGGAGTCCAGGGCGCGATGTCGTTTCCGGCATCCACGCCTAAAAGAAGCGTCCAGGTATCATCCAGTTTCACCGCGGCGTTGACCCCGGTCTGGGTATAGGCGTCATAACTAAACATCAAAGAATGCGTATAGAGAAAATTCTGCGGGGCAAACTGCGCCTCGATGTCGGCCGGCGAAATGTATCGCCCAATGGTAAACAAAGTCCCTTCCGCGATTTGAGGAACATAGAGCTGGAAATTCGCGACCGTGGGGTCATAACCGTAAAGTTTGTTTTGTTGTAAAAGTTGCTGACTGAAATAACCATAGGCCGTGGTATAGCGGTAATCCATCCCATAGAGATTATCCAGTTGAAAGCCCCAGTCCACGTGATCGGTTTGAACCGTGTCGGGCAATCTCTGAACAGCCAAAACCGCTTGATCGAGCTGAACAGAATTGGGAACGACGTCATAGGTCATCGGCTCATTTGAGCGGTTGGAACTGCTGAGGTTATATCCCACATCCGCCCAGCCGTAAATCTCGATTCGATTTTTTTTAAGCCAGGGCGAATTCTTCCATAAAAAATCATTGAGCGGAGAAACCGGAACGGAATTGGGCACGCCAATGGTCGGCCCTAAATACTCGGTTTGCGGAAACACCGAATCATAGGGAGTGGGCTTGGCCCGGCGCAAGGGCTCTTCCGCAATCGTCGTTGATGAAACTGCCGGCGAGCCCGAACCTTCCTGCGACCAGGAAGATTGAACCGCAAAAAAGATAAAACTCCACAAGGCGAGCCCGAAAAAAAATTTTAAACGCTTTCGAGAGAGCATGAATAAACTTTATCATGCCCCGCCGTTAAAATTCCATTAATTCTGTAATTCGAGGGACACATCACTTAATTCCCGCGTCCTGGAGCTTGCAGAGTTCAGGGCTAATTAAGTGATGTGTCCCTCGAATTACGAAGGCGGTTTTGGCCCTGATTTTTTCTTGCGCAGGATGCGTCCTGTGAGTTGCTCTAATTTTGAGATAAAAACTTCGTCCCCTAGAGGTCTTCCAGTATGAATATGCCTATGCAAAAGGCTCCGCTCAGTTTCATTTTCGGCTTGCCGCAAAAAATCCCTCCAGCCGGCAATCCTGCTAAGCAAAGGAGCGACTGTCACGATTTCATCATCTTGGCCGCGCAGATGCGCGACGGCGCTGCTCCAGGGATAGGCCGCAGGGTCCGCGACCAGTCCCGCTCGCACCGGATTAAGTTCCACGTAACGCGCGGCGGTCAATAAGTGGCGTTCATCCATGGGAAAGGAGGCAAAACGCCCCTGCCAGAGATAACCTCGCCAACCTTCCCGAAGGTTTATGACCCGGGTATACTCGCGATGAATATGTGATAGGGCATGTCCCAGGGTATCGGGCGCATGGGGGAGCAAAATCAAGTGGACATGATTGGTCATAAGACAATAGGCCCAGATTTCTACGTCATAAAGCCTGCAATACCGCTTTAAGAGGAAAAGATAAAATTTATAGTCCTCCATCTTAAAAAAAGTTCGCTGTTTGCGATTTCCGCGTTGTGTGACATGATGTGGAATATCTGGAACAACAATTCTAGCGAAGCGTGCCATACTCTACTTACGACAAAAGGGTAAAAAAGTTCCCTTAATTCTGGGGACACATCACTTAATTAGCCCTGAACTCTGCAAGCTCCAGGGCGCGGGAATTAAGTGATGTGTCCCCAGAATTACCAGAATTAAGTAAAATAAGCGCATGGCACAAGATTATTCTTTCGATGTCGTCAGCGAAGTCGACCTCAATCTCGTCTCCGAATCCATTCAGGTCGCGCTGAAGGAAATCGCAAACCGCTTTGATTTTAAGGACGCCCAGGCCTCCATCGAACTTGATTCCAAAACGAAAAAACTGATTCTTCGCGCCAAGGACGAGAGCCGCGTGGAAGCGGCCTTGGACGTTCTTTTTATGCGAATGGCTAAACGGGAATTACCGCTTAAAAATTTTAAAAAAGAAAAAATTGAATCGGCTTTAGGCCAAACCGCGAAAATGGAAGTCGCCATTCAAAACGGCATTCCCACCGAAAAAGCCAAGGAGATGAGCGCCTCCCTTAAGGCCGCAAAGCTAAAAGTGAACGCCTCCATTCAAAGCGAGCAATTGCGGGTTTCCGGAAAATCCAAAGACGATCTTCAGGCCGCCATCGCCCATTTGAAAAACGGAAATTTTGGGCTTGATCTCCAGTTTAAAAATTTCCGCTGATGAAATTAAAAGTTAGATTTTTAACCGCCCTGTGTCTTTTCACGGTCCAGGCCCGCGCGCTGACGCAAGGCCCCGGCGCTTCTCCCGATCCTTTTGTATGGCTTGAGCCCACTCATTCGCCCAAGGCTCTTAAATGGGTTAAAAAGCAAGACCAAGAAACCTACTCCGCCTTGTCCCAAGACCCGCGCTTTTCCAAAACTCGCGCGCAAATTCTTAAAATTCTCGAAGCCCCCGACAAAATTCCCATGCCCTCCCTGCGCGGAAAATGGGTTTTTAATTTTTGGCGGGATCAAAAACACATCCACGGCCTTTGGAGGCGAACGCTCCTAAGCGATTACAAAACCCCTCGTCCTCATTGGCAAACCCTTCTTGATCTCGACCTTCTCTCCCAGAAAGAAAAAAAGAATTGGGTCTGGCAGGGAGCTTCTTGCCTGCCCCCCAGTTACGACCGCTGCCTGGTCTATCTATCCGACGGCGGAACGGATGCGAGAGTCACCAGGGAGTTTGACATCCCTTCCCTCTCCTTTGTCAAAGACGGCTTCAATCTCCCCCAGGCGAAATCGGAAACCGCCTGGGTCAACCGCGATGAAATTTTAGCCGCAACCGACTTTGGCCCCCATTCCATGACTACCTCGGGCTACCCCCGGATCGTCAAACTTTGGAAGCGGCATACCCCCTTATCTCAAGCCCCAACCCTCCTCAAGGGAAAGAAAACGGATATGGAGGTTTACGGCTTCACCAGCTTTCGCCCCTCCGGCCCTATTTCCATCATCGTCCGAAGCCCCGCCTTTTTCCGTTCGGTCAATTACTGGATAAGCCCCAGTTTTAAACTCAAGCGCATTCCTCTTCCCGAAGACGCCGATCTGGACGGGTTTTTTAAGGGTTTGGCCCTCGCCGTTT
This sequence comes from bacterium, assembly GCA_021822495.1. Lineage (GTDB taxonomy): Bacteria > Elusimicrobiota > Elusimicrobia > UBA1565 > UBA9628 > JAKAQV01. Next base: position 17,928 of record JAKAQO010000009.1, read on the forward strand.
TAAGAAGCGACTGGAAAACCCCGGCGGGAGAATTTAAGAGAGGAGACCTCATCTCCTGGCCCATGTCTGCGATCAATCAAAAAGTTCCGGAGAAATTTGTCTCTCTCGTTTACCGGCCCAGGGCCCGCGAAACGATCGAGGACGTCTTTCCCGCCAAAAGCGTTCTCTATCTCGGCATTCTCAAAAACGTGCGCGGACGAATTCTTAAAGGGCGCCTCAAAAATTCCCAGTGGGCCTGGGATACCCTTTCGCTTCCCCAAAACGGGGAAACGCGTCTGGTCTCTGGAAATAATCTTTCAGATGATCTTTTCGCCAGCTATCAGGATTTTTTGACGCCGACCACGCTTTATTTTAAAGATCATCAGGGTCTTCAAATCGTCAAAAAACTCCCGGCGAGATTTGACACTCAGAATCTCGTCTCAGAACAGCGCTGGACTCAAAGCAAAGACGGAACTCAAATCCCCTACTTTCTCATTCACCGAAAGGACATGCCCTTAAACGGCAAAAACCCCACCCTTCTCTACGGCTACGGCGGCTTTGAAATTTCTATGACTCCGTTTTATTCCGGCATCATCGGAAAAGTTTGGCTCGATCACGGCGGGGTTTATGCCCTGGCCAATATCCGCGGAGGGGGAGAGTTTGGGCCGGCCTGGCATGAAGCGGCTTTAAAAACGCATCGCCAAAAAGCCTATGACGATTTTTTATCCGTCGCTCAAAATCTCATCCAGAGTCAAATCACCGACTCAAGACATCTGGGCATTATGGGCGGGTCTAATGGCGGCCTTTTAGTGGGAGTGGCTCTCACTGAAAAACCGCAGCTTTTTCGCGCGGTGGTTTGCCAGGTACCCCTTTTGGATATGCTCAACTACACCCACATTGGGGCCGGCGCTTCCTGGATTGCGGAATATGGAGACCCCCAGAATCCTCAAATGGCCAAAGCCATCGCGAAATACTCCCCCTATCAAAACGTGCGCCCCGGCGTTCGTTATCCCAAGGTTTTTTTCGTCAGCTCCAAGGATGACGATCGCGTCGCTCCCGCGCACGCGAGAAAAATGGCCGCCAAAATGGAATCTTACGGCGATCCCGTCTTTTATTATGAAACCTCCGACGGCGGACACTCTTCCGCGGCCAATCTCAAGAAAGCGGCCAAGGAAGACGCTTTAGAGTACGTCTATCTCATGGAAAGGCTGTTCCCCAAATAAAAAGGGGACAGTCCCCTTTTTTTCATGAAAATCATTTTTGAAGACGCGCGCTTGATCGTTGTGGATAAGGCTTGCGGAGAAATTGTCGTTGTCGGGCGCAATTCTAAAGAAAAGCCGCTCATTAAAATTCTCTGGGAGAAATTCGGTCAACCCGTTTATCCGGTTCACCGCCTGGACAAGGAAACCAGCGGCATTGTCGTTTTTGCCAGGGACCCTGAAACGCAGCGCCGCCTCTCGCGCCTTTTTGAAACCCGCCAAATTAAAAAAACCTATCTCGCGCTGGTAGACGGGAAAGTCAAGGGCGAAGGCAGGATAGAGACCCCGCTTAAATTATTTGGCTCGGGGCGCACCGGAGTCGCTAAAGCTAAAGAAGGAAAACCGTCTCTCACCCGCTACCGCGTTTTAAAAAGCGGAGAACGCGCCTCTTTTCTCGAAATCTCGCCTGAGACCGGGCGGCGTCATCAAATTCGCGCGCATCTCTATTCCATCGGACACCCAATTCTGGGAGATTCTCTGTATGGGCATTCTTTAATGACCGCGCCGCGGCTAATGCTTCACGCTTTTAGAATCTCAATTCCGAAAGAAAGTTGGCCCGATTTTGAAGCTCCCCTGCCCCAGGATTTTGAGGATTTTAATCTGGATTTTTTAAGCTAGATTTTCATTCTTCCCACCACTCAGGGAGTTAACCTCTTTCTAGCGAATTGTAAATCCTCTTACATTCGTCACCCTGACGGAAGTCAGGGTCCAGGCTCTATGATGTTCTAGATTCCGGCTTCCGCCGGAATGACGGTGAGCCCAAGGTAAAAAAGTTATGGGTGCGTTAAACTAACTTTCCCAAACGAAATTATTATCGGCCTGAGACAACGGCGGGAGAACTGCGTCCTTGGGAGAGAGCCGCGGGTTTTTAATCGGCCAGGAAATATTGACTTTGGGATCGTTCCAGATAATTCCGCGCTCATGTTCCGGGGACCAATAGCCTGTGGTTCGGTAAAGAACGGAAGCTTCCGCGCTTAAGGCGCAAAAACCGTGGGCAAAACCTTCCGGAACCCACAACATCCGGTTAACATCATCGGAAAGTTCTACCCCCGCCCATTGCCCATAAGTCGGAGAGCCTTTGCGAATATCCACCGCCACATCCCAAATTTTTCCGTAAACGCAGCGCACCAGCTTCCCAATTCCCGCCGGGCGCTTTTGATAATGAAGGCCTCTTAAAACTCCCTGGCGCGATTTGGACAGATTATCCTGAACAAAGCGAACGCCGGAAAGAGAAGAAAAATTTTCTTCCCGCCAGCTTTCCATGAAAGAACCGCGCTCATCCGGAAAAATTTTTCCTTCGACGAGCAAAAGCCCTGGAATTTGATAGGGTGAAAGCTGAGCGGACATTGAGTTTAGGCGGGAACGATCTGTTTTTTCCAGTATTCCTGACCGGCCTTGGACAAGGTATAGACCGGGTCGTAATACTCGTAACGCCTGGTCAAGGCCTCGGGATCATTGGCTTCAATGGAGGTGCGGTAATTTTTCGTCCAATAGGAAATTCCCTTTTCGCGGTCATAGGAATCAACCTGATGGACCCATCTTTTTCCGACCAAAGGCACGTCGCAAACAATCCTCGGAGTGGCAAAACCCGGAAGATATCCCATGATATCATGCTGGAGTTTTTGCGCCTCGTCAATAGAAACCCGCCAGTGCTCGGAATTGGGAATCATATCGCAAACGTAAAAGTAATAAGGCATGATTTTGGCGTGATCCAAAAGCGTAAAACAAAGTTCCAAAAGGTCTTTGGAGGTCGCGTTCACCCCCCGCAAAATCACGCCCTGATTGCGAACGTCTCTAAAACCCAATTCCAAGATTTTCTTGGCGGCCTTGGCGACCAAGGGAGTTACTTGAGCGGCGTTGTTGACATGGGTATGCAAAGCCAAGTCAACCTCTCTTTCCCAGGCTTTTTTGGCCAAGCGCTCGAAAGCCCGCAAGACCTCGTCTTGCAAAAAGTGCTGGGGAAGCCCTTGAAGCCCTTTGGAAGCCAGACGGATATCCCGAATATTGGGGATATCCATTAAAGACGAGACAAAGGCTTCCAACTGCGCAATAGGAACATTCGCGATATCCCCGCCGGAGACGACCACGTCCCGCACCGCCGGAGTTTTTCTCAAATATTCAAGAATCAAGTCCAATCTTTTTTGCGGCGGAAGCTCAAATTTTCTTTTTTGAATTTGCGGCGTGGAATTTCCGACTAAATCCATCCGCGTGCAGTGTCCGCAATATTGGGGGCAAGTGGAAATAAGCTCCGCCAAAACCTTGGTCGGATAGCGGTGGGTCAAACCCTCCACCGCCCACATCTCGCTTTCATGGAGACTATCTCTTTGGGCCTTGGGGTGGTTCGGCCAATCGGGATGGCGATCCGAGGCGAAAGGAATCATATAACGCCGAACGGGGTCATGCCGTAAATCTTTTTCATTCATCGTGTTGAGCATCTGCGGCGGAATCAACATCGACATCATCGAAAATTCTTTTTGATCGCGCTCGATATCGGCAATTAAATCATCGGTCAGATAAGGGCCGAAGACGCGTTTGAGCTCCTTAATATTTTTAACAGCGTTCTGGCGCTGCCATAAGGCGCTCTCCCAATCCGCGCAAGAGACGTCTTTAAAGCCGGGCAAGCGCTTCCAATCCGGCTCGACAAACGGACGCGTCAGCGGATAAACAAAGGGCTGCGAATTTTTTTGCGCTAAGCTTTCCATCCCTTGCATTATAGCTCAGTATCCCATGGGATTGAAAGAGCGCAGAAACTCAATAAAGGTATCGCGGTAATCTAAATAAACCGAGCGCGTGCTCGACAAGGTGATAATCCAATAGCTTTTTCCGCGCGGCAAAATCGCCACATAAGAATGAAGGTGCTTTTTTATTGACGGCAGGCGTTCGCTGGGAAGCCAGCGGTTTTCATTAATCTCAAACATTCGCGCGAAAGTATCGGCTCCTCTCACAACCCGAAGAAGCGTCGAAGACCTTCCGGTCAGGGAATTGGAAGCCCGCATTCCCTCAACGGCTTTTGTGAGCGGCACAAACCCGGGCCTACTCGAATCAAACCAGTGAACATCAATTCCGGTGCGGTAAACCCCGGTCGGATCATCAGGCCCCAGAATATGAACCACGTATCCCATCTGGTCTTTTTCGCTAAACGCCACCCAGCCCTTTGGAAGGGTGCAGGAAAAATCCCGCCACGGAGAAACGTAATCCGTGGAGTCCCCTGAATCCGCGAAAGCGGATATTGAGATGAGTAACGCCGCCATCAAAACTCCGAATTTACGGGACATAAGGCGCTCCTATTTTCTCGCGGAAATCTTTCTCGGCCGATCTTGCTTCATCCATCAAATCATTGAGGATGTTAGAGCCCATGAATTCTTTCTGCCAATAAGCCAGGCAATCGTCCATTGAGGAAACCTTCTGATGGGATTCAATTCCCGCCGCCTGAAAGTCAAGACTGTTGAGCGCTTTTTCAAAATCAGATTCCGTCGTAAAATGAGCTTTCGCCAAAGACATCGCCTCTTTCTTGATCGAATCCAGATTCTGCGACTTTTCAAGAGTCTCCTCCTTGACCAAAGATTTCGGGCAAGCCACGTAGGATTTTCGGATAAAATAATCGCGGCGGGAAGTCTCAATATGGCGCAAATCCCACAAGGCATTTTGCCCCGAGGCCAGTGAATGAATAAGAAAATCGTGGAAACGAGCGGGATGGTTCAACCAATCCTCAAAAAGGGCCCGCATCTGGGGATCCAGAAAGTCTTCTGTTTTGGCTCCGTCTTTGATTTGAGCGTAAAGAAGCATCTGAGCGGAATAAGCGTAGGACTCTTCTTGATACGGGAATGCCGACCAACCCTCGATTTGAGCTTCCACATCCAAAAGCCCATGGATTAAAAATCCCGCCATCTCGAAAGAAGAATAATCGCCGCGCTCGCTCCCGTCGGAATAAATCTGGGTTTTGATTCCCCAAGCGCTGGGCTTAACCTTATCGGGGCGAGCCGAAAAATCCAGAGCCTCAACCTTAGGCTCGGGAAGCCCCATCGCCTGATAGGCGGAAGACGATACCGGGAGCATGGCCTTCCAATCTTCAAAGATAAACTCTTTTTTTGACCCTAGGATCGCCCCAGAGTTAAGCGCTACTGTCGCCTCAAAATGCCCGTCGGCTTTCTGGCTGACAAACGCCTTTTGATGGGCTTCCATCTCCATCCGATCGGGATCAATGACAATAGCCGGCGTCAAATTCATCACGATATTAAGGGCCCTTGAGCGAAACGGCTCCTGGCCGTAGGTGTCAATAATTCTTAACAGGCCTTTCGGGTCTCCGGAATAGGGAGCGTTGAGAAGAAATTTCTCGAAATCCGCGCTGGGCACCACGCTCAAGGAAGGCAAGGAATAACTTTTTAGAGGCGGAAGGGTTTTCGGGCCTTTGGGTTTTTTGACTATTCCGTAAGTGCGATCCCCAATCACGCTCGAACCCGATAAAGCCTGGCGAATGGAATCCACCGTCATCCCGGCGACGACGGCGGAAGATTTTGACACGCTCGGCGCCGCTTTGACCGCGGAAGAGACCGCAACAGATGGAACAGGGGTTACAACCGCAGCCGGAGAAGCGACGCGATTTATTCCTGAAAGAGCGGTAGAAGCCGTCGCCGCAGCGGCCAAAGAAGCCGCCGCGACAGAAGCCCCAGGAATATGAGAGAGAACTTGAGCGGAAGAAGAAACAGCGGCTAAAGAAGGCGCCGCCTTCATAACCGCCGGAGGGGCTGAAACCGCCACGCTTGGAGGTTGAACGGAAGCGGGAGCCATAACCGCTGGGGTCATGGGCGTCTGAGCGGGAGGGTTGGAAACTGCCACGGGGGCAGGCGGCAGGACAGGAGTCTGACTCCGAGAAGGAACAGGAGTGGGAATCAATGCCTGGGATTGCGGCAAAAACGAAGCGGATGGAGAAATTAAGGGCGCGTTTTGGATAATCTGGGAAGAAGCCGCGACCGGCGATGCAGCCAAGCTTTGCGGAGCGGCTTCCAGTTGAGACATAAAACCAGCCGGAAGAGGCGGAGGCGGCGGAGCGCCTAAAGGCTCTTGAGACAAAAGATCGGGATCGGAATCCTCATCCGGCGGAGTTAAATTGAGGGAATACAACTCTTCTCTGGAAAAGTAGCGCGAGAAATGTTTGCGGTTATCCATCGTAAAAAATGGCCAGGCTTTTTTCAATATCTGGCGGACTTTTTTCAGCTCACCTGGAGTTAAGTGACCGCTTCCATTTTGAGAGAGAATCAAATCAATTCTTAATAGCGCCTTCAAGCGTTCCGTGCTTTTAAGCCGCCGAATCAGAACCCGCATTTGGGATTTGCGTATTTCCTGGCCGCGTCCCGGAGACCAAATCGAACCGTCGGAGTGGACGAAGTAATGGTTGTCCATCAAGAGATGTAAAATAGTCTTCGGCAGGGGATTGAGCTTCACATTATAAAAAGGATCGACAGGATTGTTTAGGCGAGCATCCATTGGCAAAGCCGCGAACCCGGCTTGATTCCAGAGGAAAATGAACGCCAAAAAAAGCCGCCTTATCACCTTCTTATTTTAACCCTTAGACATTACCCAAATATTTCAAATTTGGGGGCGACCTCGGGATTGATTAGGGGCGCAACAAGAGGGCTTTAGCCAGAATGGAGTTGGCGTATTTAGGGAAATAGATTTGAGCCAGAATCATAGTGGACATCAAAATCGAGACGATGTTGGGCAAAATCCAATAAAAATTTCCCTGGGCCGCGGCGACCGCAAGGCTTAAAGCGCTCCCGGCGACGACCAGAACCGAAAGAAGAGGGCTTAAGCCCTCGGGGGATTTTTGTGTCGCGTGATAGAGCTTAAAATTCGCCGCGATTTGGGGAATGTTTAAGACCGTTAAAAGAGCCATCGAAGTCCAAAAAAGAAACCCTGGAAAAGCGATTCCGCCGAGGATCGCAACGCTGGTGGCTCCAAGCGCCGACAAAGCGCTTACCCCCCCCCGACCGCCTCTCGGAGAATAAAGAAGGATTTGAGAGACTAGAACCGAACTCTCCAAAAGTCCCGCGAGATTGGAAGAAATCCAGAAAGGACTTCCATGTTGAATCAAGGACAGCGCTAAAAATAGCGAGGAAACCGCTGACCAGATAAGACCGCCCATCAGGGACAAATCTTTCGTCGCCGCGTCCTTCAACTTAAAATTTTTGACGATCTGTGGAATTCCGATAGAGCTTAAAAGAACCGTTCCCGTCGTTCCCAGGGCCGTCATCGGGTGATGGAGAAAATGCGTCCACGCGGGTTGCAATAATATTCCGCCAAGGCCGCCCGCGGCAAGAGACGCGACTGCAAGATTTCTGGCTTTTCGGCTTAAAACCCCTTCTCGTTTTGGCGCTGAAATTTTTAACAGCTCCTGCATCACCAAATTAGTTCCTGAAGTGCGTCCGCCCAGCCACAAAACGCTCGGCGGCAGGGTTCCGCGCAAATCCTTACCCACGGTAATGGCTAGGGATTTTGGGAACGCCAGGGCCATTTTTGCGTCTCCCCCCATCGTTCCGTTTGGAAACATATGAAATTCGTCTCCCACAAACAGAAGATTATCCTCTAAAACGGGGAAACCCTTTTGCCGCATCGCTGAATAAATCAGAGCCGCGCCCATTCCCTTGTCGAATTTATTGAAATAGACGAAATCCCCACCGTGAATGACGGGAAAAAGAAGGCCGCGCTCCTTGAGTTTCCGGTCCAAAAGTTCGGCAAAAGCGGTCGAACGCGGGTCACCGTGAGTGTTAAAGCGCACTAGCATCTGAGACGGCAGGTCGCGACTAATATTGACCTCTTCAGGAGAGATTTTAAGTTCCGACAAAGACTCATCCACGATGGAGGCGATTTTCGCCTTTTCTTCCTCGCTCCAGTCCCGATCCAGATAACGAACGGGTTTCCCGTTTTTAAACGCGATGAATTCGCTTCCCGCGCCGCCGACAAAGAAAAGATGCTCTCTCAACGATTCCGGAATTTGACTGAGCAAGGGTTCGATAGTGTTGGCAAAATTGGCGCTTAAGGGCTGGCGGTCGAAAGTGCGGCTGGTAATAATTGCAACCGGCCAACCCCTTTTAAGAAGAGTCTTAATTCCTTCCACCAAATTTTTCGCGGGCGGAAAGCTGATGCCTTGCTCATTAACCTCGGTTAGAGTTTTGTCGTAATCGAAGAAGATGGCGGAAGGCGGACGAGCGCGAAGCTCGCTTAGAACCCGCTCCGGGTCCAGGGGCGCGGTCAAGGCCGAAGGCCGAGCGTCCTCGTCGCGCTTTGGGGAAAGCGTCAGCGATGAGGGCGCGGAAGAAGAAAAAAGGGACTGTCCCCTTTTTGAAAAAAAGGGGACAGTCCCTTTTTTTCGGCGACCGGAAACAATATCCCAAATTCGTCGTCCCGCGGAAAAAGCGGAATCATCGGAAGAATCTGTTCCCAGATTTTTGGTCTCCAAAGAAACGCTTTTTTGCGCGCGAGTCAGAGTCTTCGCCCAGACGGTTTTACGAGCGGCAAGCTCTGATTTTTTTTCGGCTGAAACAGTGGGAACCAAAGAGTTTGTCTTTTTAGGCGCGGCAAGAACGTCTAAGCCCTCGGCGGAAGCGGAAATTTCCGGGATGGATAAATTTTGATTAAACGGCGAAGGGGCCAAGGAAGCGTTTATCTCCAAGGCGGGGTTGACCAATATCGGTTCAGCGGGGCGCTCAACCCCGAAAGACGCGGAAACAGAAATAAAGGACGCGAGGACCGAAAGAGTCGCAAGGGGTCTTATTTTCATAAATCTATTTTATCAGCCTCTCACAAATTTTTCTTGGGTCCTTAGACCCAGAATCATTCCGGCAAAAGACCTAGACCCTTTCTAGGACCAAAGGCCCTTATATTAGGAAGATCAATAAAGCGATAATCTTTTCATGTCCGCTTCAAAGCCTTGGACTTTTGTTTGTCTTTCGCTCATCGCGTTAGGTTTTTTTTCAAAAGCCGCCGCCGAAATTGATATTTCGCATGAAGTCTCTAATCCTCTTTCGGCGCCGACAATTTTAGAACCAGGCAATCTAAATTTAGGCTTGGATGATTCTTCTCTCCCTGAAAATTGGGCGGGACTCGATTCGAAAGCATTATCTCCCGAACAAAAAACGCGGCTTAAAGAAGTTCTTTCTCTCGCGAGAACCATCCCGACCGGACGAACGACCCTAAGGAAAATGGAGGAACTGGCCCGCAAGAAAGGGAATTACCCCGTCAGTTTTGCCTCGCTTGGAAAAAATCTAGGGCAATATGATTACGCCACGGGAACGCTTCAACTTAACCATCAATTTCTCCATGAAGACTTGCGACTCTCAGTCTCGACTCTGATTCACGAGATGACGCACATCCTCCAGCATTCGCAAAACATTCCAGCGGAAGCCCTTGAAATGGAGCTTGAGGCCTACGCCCTTCATATGAAAGCCCTTAAAGAACTCAAGACTCCAGTAGAAAAATGGGACCCTTTTTCGCGGGACGCTGTTAAACTTCTCAAACGAAATCCCCAGGAATATATTGATTGGATGGCCGAACAGCATCCGGGAAAATTTCTTATCGAAAAAAATAACGGCGATGAAATCGCGGAATTCCAGGAAGAAGAACTGGAAAGGCAAGACAAGCAAATTGAGCGTCTCCGCGAAAAAATTGAAGAAAGCCCCAAAAACCCAGCTCTCAAGAGAAGAATGAAGCGCGCCCAAATGATTTCCCACTGGATTGAACGGGATATCTCGCTTTTAAGGTCTCCCAAGGCCTTGGCCCGCTACCACCGGTTTTCAAAGCGCGTCCATTCATTCCTCAACCGCATCGGGCATGCGCTATAATTTTTAAAGACCTATGAATTTATCTCTTGGAAATTTAAAGCTTGCGTCCTCAATCATCCAGTCTCCCATGGCGGCCTGCACCGATTTGCCGTTTCGCCTCATCGCGCGGGAAAAAGGCCTTGGGTTTTCTTTTTTGGAGATGGTTTCCGCCCAAGCTCTCGTCCGAGACAACGCGAAAACCCGGGAACTTCTTCAGAGCTCTCCGGAGGATAAGCCCCTTGGAGCTCAACTCTTGGGTTGCGACCCCGGGATTATGGCGGAAGCGGCCCGCATCATCGAAGATATGAATTTTGATCTTTTGGATTTAAATCTCGGGTGCCCGGTCCGGAAAGTTGTTTCAAATGGGGAAGGCGCAGCTCTCCTTAAGGAACCGGACAAGGCTGAAGCCGTGTTCAAGGCGGTTAAGCGCGCGGTCAGAAAAATTCCCTTGACTGTCAAGATGAGAATAGGTTTTGAAGATCCCTCGGGCCGTGAAGCGGTTGAAATCGCCCAAAGAGCAGAGGCCTGCGGCTTTGACGCCGTCACCGTCCATGGAAGAACCCAGAAACAAGGCTATTCAGGAACGGCCGATTACGCGGCCATTGGCCGGGTTAAACAAGCGGTCAAAATCCCGGTCATTGGAAACGGAGACGTGGTCAACGCGAAATCAGCCAGAGAAATTCGCGCTCTAAGCCAATGCGACGGCATTATGATTGGACGCGGCGGGCTGGGAAACCCCTGGATTTACCGCAATCTGGACGGAGCTTTTGAAAAGGAAAACCTCCATTACGTTCCCTCGATTCAAGAAAGACGAGACACTCTCCTCAAACATTTAAACCTTGAGCGCTCCTTGCTTGGAGACCGGCAAGCCGCCTTAAACACCCGCCGAATCGTCGTCTGGTATACGGCGGGCCTGCCCAATTCAAAAACCTTGCGCGTCTCCGTTTGCCGCACGACCGACATGGATGAAATTATCTCGATGGTCGGCGATTTTTTTAGCGCCCTTCCCGAAAACGCGCCTCCGCCCGTGGCCCCGCTTCTCCTCGCGGAATAGTTTCAAACGAAGAAAGCTAAACGCCTAAAGCCCAATGGCTTTAAAAGCCTCTCGCCAAGGCAACGCCCATACGTCCTCGATTTTTTGAGCGAGAGTAATCCTGGAAGCGCAAATGAGATCGGATTTGGGAAAATCGGCGGCGAAGGATTTAAGACCGCGGACATGGCGCTCGTCTATTCGCTCGGCGGATTTAATCTCTATCAGCGCGGGATTTCGGCCCGGACGCTCCACGATGAGATCGATTTCAAGACCGTCCTTCGTTCTCAAATAAGAAAAAGTGAAATCCGTCCTTCGGTAGGAGTTGAGGCGATGACATTCATTGATGAACCAGGTTTCAAAGGCGTCGCCGTATTCCGAAGTCCCCGCGAGCATGGGAGCCGTCAACGTTTTTTGGAGGGCTCTTTTGACGCCGTTGTCGAAGAAATAAAACTTCGGGCTTTGTCTCTGCGCTTTCCGGACGGAACGCCCGTAGGGATTTAAAAAAAATCCAAGATGGGTATCCGCCAATATTTCGAAATAGGTTTGGATGGTCTTATGATCCACCCCTGAATCCTGGGCGATATTGGACAAATTCAAAATCTGAGCATTCATTTGGGCGGCGATAGGCAAAAAAAGGCGGAAGGGGTCCAGCCGGCGAACCAGCTGTTCGGCTACGATCTCTTCCTTAACATAGTTTTGCGCATAAGCGCGCAGGAAATCCGCCTTGTCCTCGGATTTCGAAAGAGAAACTATCCTCGGCAAGTTGCCCCATTCCAGCGCATTTTGTAAATCAAAATCGTCTTCCATTTCCGCGAAACTTAGGGGAAACAACTGGTAGGTGAAAGCTCGTCCCGCGAGCAAATTGGCCCCCCCTCTTTTTAATTTCCGGGCGCTGGAACCTGTCAAGGCGAATTTCTGCCCGCGCTCTTCTATGAGCAGATGCGCGAGATTTAAGAGTTTGGGCGCTTTTTGAATTTCATCCACCACCACCCATTGCTCGGCGTCCAACGCCCGAACCTGCCGCTCGAATAGCTGGGGATGAAGGGAATACTGCTCCTCCACGTCGGGTTTCAAAAGATCGATATAAAGGCTGTCCTTCAAAAAACGCGACTGCCGCAAAAGCGTGGATTTCCCCGTTCCCCTTGCGCCAAAGAGAAAGAAACTCTGCGTTTCGGAGGGTCGGCACAATCGCGGGAACATACTCCCAATATTAACGCTAAATTGGGAGTATTGTCAAATAAAACAACAAGGAGATTTAAACAAAGAAAGCTAAAAAGGCGTTGAGACGGCGAGTCAAAGACATCAGAAGCCCGGAATATTCGACGGATTTAGGATAAGGCCGCGTCTTACGGCGGGTTTCGCTGGCGGAAATAGGAATAGTAAAGTAAAAAGTCGCGCCCAAACCCGGCCAGCTTTCCGCCCAGATGCGCCCGCCGTGGAGTTCCACCATCATCCGGGCCAGGCTTAAGCCCAAACCCGTTCCCTGTCCGGCGTCGGTATGGCTGGCTTGAACAAAGGGCTTAAAAATTTTTTCGAGCTCGTCTTGTGGGATACCCTTTCCGGTATCCTTGACCTTAAACACAACCGTTCCCTCATGCTCAAAGCGGCCCATGTCGGCTGAAACCGTCACGACTCCACGGGGAGGGGTAAATTTAACGGCATTGGAAATCAAATTGGTCAAGACTTGGACGATGCGCCGGGAATCAGCTTCGATCCTAGGAAGAGGAATCGGGCATTCGCGGCTCAGGCGCACTCCATGGGCTAAGGCAAAAGACTGAAGACCTTGAACCGCTTCTCCAATAAGGAAACGAGCGTCGCACAACTGCCAGTCGAGCTTGATTCCGCTATGAGAAGCCTTGGAATAGTCCATGACGTCATCCACAAGATTTTCAAGCCGTCCGGCGCTCCGAATAGCTAAATCCAGCATCTGCCTTTCTTGATCGCTCAAGCGATTTTTCGCCTGTTCATTTAAAAGTTGAAGGCCCAACCTTAAAGAGGTGACCGGCGCGCGAAGCTCGTGAGTCAAGCAGGCCGGATCGAGGGCTTGGCTTTGTCTCTCCATGCCCCTAGGATAGAATAACGGTGTTACGGGTTTATTGCGGCTTTGAGCGCACCATCAAGGACCAGACCCCGCCCTGAACAATATCCCCTCGTTGATTGGAAAGCTCGGCGTTTAAAAGGACAAAACCCTGCCCCTGTCCGACGCGGCGAAGTTTTGACACTTCCATTTTTAAGGAAACCGAATCTCCGATAAAAATCGGCTTTTTAAATTTCCACTCGCCGCCGGTAAAAGCGATGATGGTTTCCCGAATGATTCCCGTGTCGTGCAAAAGACCGCTGGCGACCGAAAGGCCCAAAAGCCCATGCGCGATTTTTTGTCCAAACGGGCTTTTCTTGGCGAAATCCTTGTCAAAATGAAGCGGATTCATGTCTCCCGAGACCTGGCCGTATTTTTCAATCATCTCTTCCGTGACTATTCTCGGGCGCGGACTGGTGAAGACCTGCCCAATCGCAAAATCTTCAAAATAAAGGCTTTTCATGGTTTCCTTTCGTACGGACTCTGGCCGTTCTCCAACGAATCTGGAAACGGCGCTTCCTCGCCTATGCTCGGTTGGAGCCAACCATTTCTGACCGAATATAAATGAGGGAATGCCGCTTCCAAATTCTGTTTAAGAGAGCAGCTTCGCTTAGGCTCAGTCATATTTTCCCTCGGCGGCAATCGCGAACATAGGATATCTCAATTCGTCCCGACTCCGCAATTCGATAAATAATGTGAAACATTCCAACAACCGTTGAACGAAACCCGGAGAACGGCCCGGTCATCTCTGGCCCGATTTCGGGAAACTCCTCCATAATCTCAAACCGAGCGATAATTTTTGAAAAAAGCGATTCCGCAGTGCCGTCTAAATCCTCCCGCGCCGGGGGAGAGAGAAAAATTTTATTTATGAGAGGCCCTCTTTTTCAAATAAGCGCCCAAGGAAATCATTCGCCCTTCCCGCGCCTCGGTTTTTGCTCGCTTGAGACGGGATTTCCAATCGGGATAAGCCATTTCTTCCACAGTCGCCTTAAGACCCTCAAACATCTCGCAACTCACCAAAACCGCAGCCGCACGGCCGCGCTGGGTGACAAAAACCGGTTCTTCCGTCTTTTTAACCTGTTCAACGTAGCGCTTAGCCTTTGATTGAAGGTCGCTGATGGGTATAATGTGTTCCATATATTTAAGCATAGGTCTAAAGATATATATTGTCAAGGCCTCTCGTCATTCCCCGCGGTGAAAGCCGGGAAATATTGCGACTATGTTGCAACCGGCGCCCCAATTCAGCGCGCAGTTTTGTTTGGGGTCGCACTATAAGGCCCTAGAATTCAAACCCGATAAACGTCTCTCCGGTGGCCAATCCGGTAAATCAGGATCATCCGAATCTCGGTCTCCACTTTATAGACGAGGCGATAATCTCCCACCCGATAAGAACGCAACCCATGGTAAGGACCTTGAAGAGGCTTGCCGAGGACAGGGTCCTCCACCAAACGCTCAAAAGCCTTGACGATCCGGGAGCTAATGATTCCCTCAAGAGCATGAAAGTCCTTGGCCGCGGAAGGAACAAATTCAATGCGAAACACGCTTTCTGCCGACTACATCCTCATAACTCAAACGCCGCCCTGATCTATCCTCGCGCCGAGCCTTGGCCAAGGCTTTCTTCCAAGAAGGAGATTGGACGATTTCCAAGGTCTCAAGCCAACCCTCGAACTCATCAAAACCCATCATGACGGCCTCGGGCTTTCCATGATGAGTGATCACGTAGCGCGAAAAAGTCTCGCCCGCGTCTTTAACGAGGGACAGAAAACGGCTTCGCGCTTCCGTCGTCGGCAATGTATAAGAGGCCATAAACAAAGGTTAGCAGAAAAATGTACATTTTTCAATAGCCCCAAGATTTAAATTTACGCCGCTTCAAAATGGAGGATATCGGAAAGTTTGCCTTGGCGGTTTTCCGCGAAGACAGGCTTAACCCGAATGCCGATGGTCGGCGGCCAGTCAGGATCGACTTTGAGGAAATGCTGAAACTGGGTCGAGGCTCCGTCTAAAAGAATAAAAGCGTATCCGTACGGCACGGGTTTTTTCTCCCCGGTCTCGGGATCAATAAAAGGAAAGCGTAAGATTGTAAAAGCCGACAAAGTCCCCATGGGGCCAACCTCGACCCATTCTTCCATCGTCTTAAAGCAGGGTCCGCAAACTTTTCGGGGCGGAACATAGACCTTCTTACAAGACGGACACTTGAGCCCAAAAAACTTTTTATGGTCCCGGAGTTCGGTGAAAAAACGGCTTCCCTCTTTTCCCACTGAATACTGAAAAGGCTGGAAGGCTTCTCCGCTTTCGATGAAAATAAAATCCGATCGCTTAAGACGGTTTTTCTGAACCATAGATTAAAATGTCAGACCAAAAACATCCTCCAAAGCCGGTAGAAAGAGCTTTTTTTACGCCTTCCGCCTGGCGCTCGCCCGCCCGGCCCATAATCTGATGCGCGCATTCAGCCGCACGAATAAGCCCGGTCGCGCCAATGGGATTGGTGGACAAAACCCCGCCGGAAAGGTTGATCGGAAGAGCCCCGCCCGCATCAGTCACCCCGTCCCAGATTAATTTTGCGCCTTCCCCCGGTTTGGCGAGCCCCAAGGCCTCAATCCAGGATAAATTGGCGAAAGAGTAGGGAGTATAGAGTTCCATCAGATTGATTTCCTTTAAAGGCTCTTTAATGCCTAATTTCGCGTAAAGCTCTTTCGCGGCAAGGTCCAAAGATTTGAGCGGATACCATTCGACGTCGCCCAAGTAAGCATAGGGATGACGATTGGCCGCCCCCAAAACCCAGGCAGGCTTGGGACAAATTTTTTCGGCGTAATCTTCGTTAGCGAAAATGACCGCGCAGGCGCCGTCAGTGCGGGGACAAATATCCAGGGCCTTAATGGGGTCCGACAAAAGCGGAGCGCGCAAAACCTCGTCCAAGGTCACTTCTCTTCTTAAATGCGCGTGAGGATTTTTGACCGCATGCTTGCGGTCCCGAACTACCGCCCGAGCCGCGTCTTTTTCGGTGACTCCAAACTTTCTCATATAGGCGGAAGCCTCAACCGCAAGCCCCGAAATCGCTCCCGCAAACACCAGGCGGTCCCAAACCGGATCAAAGGCAGTCGTAATCGCCCCCGTCGTATCCGATTCGGAATTTTTTTCCCAGCCGATGACCAAAAGCTTATTGAAAAGCCCCGAGGCGGTGAGATGATAGCCGCCAATCGCCAAGGTGCTCCCTGTGGTGCCGCCGGTGGTAAGTTTGATCGTCGGCTTTAAAATGCCGCCGTTTCCGGAAATAGACCAAAGCTCAACCCCGTTAATTCCCTCAAAATGGTCCATGTTGCCGATGACGACTCCGTCAATGTCGTCAAGAGTCAGCTCCGCGTCCTGAAGGGCGCGGGAAACGGCTTCTTGAATGAGTTCAACTCCCGTCACGTCAAAACGATTTCCGTTATGATCAGTCTGTCCGCAGCCGACAATCGCGGTCCTTTTCATCAGTTCTCCAAAACCCAGACCGAATGCGATTGCCCGCAAAGCCCGTATTGACCATGGGCCAAAGCACGCTTAACGTTTGCCGCTTGATTTGAGGCCTGGCCTCTGAGTTGAAGAGATGCCTCAATCATTCGCGCAAGGCCCGAAACAATCCACGCATGGGCCGATAAACAACCGCCGGAAAGATTGACGCGGCTTGAATTTTGATAATTGAGTTCTTCCATCCATAAAAGTTCCTGGTAAGAAAATTGCTCGGAAAGCTCCACAACATCAATTTGTTTAGTTGGCTGATCAATGCCCGCCATTTGATAGGCTTTTTGAGCGGCCAGCCTCAAGGCCTTGGACTCCGCAAGATTTCTTTCCCCAAAAGGAGCGTCGGCACAAAGCCCCATCCCTCGAATCCAGATGGGGTGAGGACTTTTTTTCCTGGCAAAGCTCTCTTTCGCCAAAATTAGGGCGGCGGCTCCATCTGAAGACGGACAGACATCGGTTTCTTTGAGCGGCGCGGATAAAAGGGGAGAACGCAAAGCCTCGTCAATCGTCAAAGGTTTTCTAACGTGCGCCTTGGGGTTTTTCGCGCCGGAGGCGCGGTTTTTAACGACCACGTTTCCGCACTGGATATTGCTGATATTTTTCTCTTTTAAAAACACTCGCGCCTGAAGAGCCGCAGCGGAAACCCAATCCAAGCCTAAACTTCTCTCGGTCAAGGGATCAAAGAAAGCGTTGGTCAGAAGCCTCAAGTCTCCTTCGGAAGATTTAGAATGGGCGATGACCAAGGTCGTCTCATAACTCCCGGACAGAATGCGGCTGAACCCGTATAAAGCGGCAAAAGAACCGTCTCCCTCAACTGTAGAAATGCTTTTCCCATTTCCAAAAGCCGCCCCGCAAGCGTCTCCCACGGCCATGCTCGAAATAGTTCGCCCGTCAAAGAAATCATTGGAGGCGGTGACGATGTTGTCAATATGGTCAATCGTCAGCTCGGCGTCCGCCAAAGCCGCTGTCGTCGCTTCATAAACTAAATCAGCATAAGTCTGGTCTTTCCGATTGGACCCGAAGACCGTTTGGCCGACGCCGATAATCGCGACCGGTTCCATTAGTTCGCCGCCCTAAAATACAAGATATCCAAAATTGAACCCGTCCGCTTTTCCGCAAAAACCGGAGAAACCTTTATCCCGATTTTGAGACTTTGCAAATTGGTCTCGCCCAAGAGATGAAAGAATGCGGTATCGGCCCCGTCCAATCGAATTAATCCAAAAAAAGGTTTTGAGGAGCGGTGCGCGGGGCTGACATAAGAGGCTTGCGTAAAACTAAGAAGCGTTCCGCTCGGCCCCACTTCCAGCCATTCCGAACATTCGACAAAGCAGGTCCCGCAAGTTTTTTTAGGCGGCGCATAAACTTTTTGGCATCTCGGGCAACGGATTCCTAAGATTTTTTGCTCGTCCCGCAAGGCTTTAAAAAAACGGCTTAAGGTTTCCCCCGCCGACCAGGTATAAGGAACCTTAATCCGGCTCGGGTGAGTCAAAATTTCAGTCGTCATTGGTCTGCCATCCGAGCTTCCCTGAGAATTTCCCGCGCGATAATCAGTTGCTGAATTTGCGAAGTTCCTCCGCCAATTCCAATGAGCACTGCGTCTCGCAAATAACGCTCGACGGGAAATTCCTTGGTGAAACCATATCCACCTAAAATCTGAACCGCCGCTTGAGTCGCCCTCAAGACCATCTGCGCGCCAAAGAGTTTAGCAAAAGAAGCGTATTTAGAAACAGACAGGCCCTCATCCAAGCGCCAGGCCGCCTGATAAGTTAAAAGACGGGACGCCTCGATTTCGGTCGCGGTTTGAGCCAACATTTCCTGAATCATCTCAAACCCGGAAATGCTTTGTCCAAATTGCTTTCGCGCTAAAGCATAGCGGGAAGCGTAATCAAAAGCCGATTGGGCAATACCCACTGGCATGCCTGAAAAAACGGCGCGCTCCATGTCTAAGCCCTTAAGCATATAAGACAAACCTTTCCCTTCTTCGCCCGCCAGATTTTCCTGGGGAACGCGGCAATCTTGAAAAACCAATTCCGAAAGCGGAGAGCCCCGCGTCCCTAATTTAGGAATGTCTTTTGAAACAGAAAAACCGGAAAAACCTTTTTCGATGATAAAAGCGGAAAGCAAGGTTTTTCCGCTCCCGCGGCGAACCCGGGCGAGCAAAAACACGACATCGGCAACCGAACCATTGGTGATGAAAATCTTCGTCCCATTGAGGACGTATTCGTTTCCTTTCAAGATGGCGGTCGTTTGAAGCGAAGCGGCATCGGAGCCCGAACCGGGCTCGGTCAAAGCAAAAGCGCCAATCCATTCTCCCGAACAAAGTTTCGGCAAATATTTTTTCCGCTGCTCATGACTAGACGCGGAATAAAGATTATGCGCGCAGAGAAAAGAATGCGCCCCGTAGGAAAGAGTCAGCCCCGCCGAGGCGTAAGACAATTCTTCCATGACAAGGGCGGAGGCCAAAAAGCCAGCCTCCGTTCCGCCGTATTCCCTGGGAATCGCCACCCCCAAAAGTCCCAACCTCCCCATTTCCGCCCACAAGTCCCTGGGAACCGCTTTCGACTCCTCAATTTCCAAAGCTCTCGGCAAAACTGTTCTTCGCGCAAAATCGCGAGCGGTTTCCTGAACCAGTTTTTGATCTTCGTTTAAATTCAAGTCCATTAAAATCATTGTAGTATATGTTTATGGAACCCGCGCAATCACGCATAAAGCTAGAGATAAACCAGGAAGATATCTTCCCGCAGCTTTGAAATTTCATGATGATCATTTTAGTTTTTCTCTCTTCGTTGATCACGTATCTTTATTGCGCCTATCCGGCCTTGGCCCCGCGAGACGGAGCCGATCTTCTTAAAAGCGCCTTGACCCTTTATCCGGCACACCCGCCGGGATATCCGCTTTACGCTCTTTCAGGACATCTCTTTTCACTCATTTTTCCTTTCGGTAACTTTGCCTATCGCCTCAATCTCTTGTCCGCTATTTGGGGAGCGGCTTCAAGCGTTTTTCTCTATCTTTGGGCGCGCAGAAAGACAGATGATATCTCCGCCGCCTTCATAGGTCTGAGTTTCGCTTTCAGCCGTTCTTTGTGGAAATTCAGCCTTCTTCCAGAAATGTATTCCACCCAAGCCTTTTTTCTGTCTCTTCTTCTCTACCTTTTGGAAGGACACCCTCAAAGCCGCCCCCGGCGATTAATCTTATCGGCTCTCGCCATTGGAGTTGGGATCGTCAATCATCAAAGCCTGATTTTTTCTCTTCCCGCCTTCGCTTATTTGTGGTTTAAAAACTCTCAACCCGAAGCCCCTCATTCCCACGACTTAAAATGGGCCGGACTCTTCTTCTTGTTTGGGATTTGTCTCTACGCCTATATGCCTATTGAACTTCAATCAATCCCCATCGCCTTTCAGGCCATCACGCGCGCGCAATACGGAACGCTCGAACTCTTTGCGGGTTTGGCCCAGCCGGCGAGTTTTCATCTATTTTTCAAGCAATCTCTCTATCTCGCCCAACAGCTATGGAAATCCTCTTCCCCGCTTTTAATTCCGCTTTCTCTCATTGGATTCTGCCTGGCCTGGAAAAACCCGCGAGAGAAAAACTCGGCGGTCGCGCTTTTAATCGGGCTTTTGATTTCAGGCCCCGGCTTTCTATTCTTATCGCGAATGGACGCGTCCAATTGGATCGCCAAAAGCGCCCTGGAACCAGTTTTTATTCCCGCCACTTTTTTTCTGTGCGCCTTAGCCGTCCTTGGGCTGTCCGCCATTGCCTCAAAACCTCTCCGCATTTTTTTCGCGGCGGGCCTGGCTTTATGGGCTTTTGAGTCGCATTTCCCGCGCTTGTCCCATCGGGATGATTTCACGGCCGAAGACTATGTCGAGGACCTGTTTCGCCTTTTGCCGCCCTCTAGCGCGGTTCTAGCCCGGGGAGATACCGCTGTTTTCGGTCTTAAATATGAAGAAGCTTTATATCCCGCGCTTTCTTCGCGTCTCATTCACTCAGACGTTGATCTAAATCCCGCTCAATGGCTTTCCCAGGCATCCCAAGACCATCCCGCCTTTGTTCTCGGAATCTCTTTTCCGGAACTCACCTCTCTTGGAATTCCCACAGGCCCCAACGCTCTCACCCCTTGCGCTCTGGTTCAAAAGATAAGCTCTAGCGCCGGCGCCAAAATCCCCGAGAGAAACTTTTGGGCTTTGACAGTCTTAAGACCCAGCCCTCAACTCGAATATCCCGACAGCTACGCCCATGACATTCGCAAGTCCTTCGCCCTCGCTCACGCCCAGGATTCAATTTTAGACGCGCAAGAATATCCCGCTCTTTCTGATTGGAACGCCCGCTGGGCGGCGGCTTTAGACCCCGAGGATTATCATTTAGTTCTGAAATAATATCCTAATACTTTTCAGTCATAGTGCTAGGGAATGAAGCGAAGAACTTTAAACGCCCTATGCGGCGCGGTTTGCCTGTTTTTGCCCGCTACTCCCGCTTTTTCCGCTTTTGAAGACATCTTTTATGATGCAAGATCAGCCGCCATGGGCGGCGCCATGACCGCGATTCCCGATGACCCCGCGGCCCTTTTTTACAACCCCTCGGCCTTGGGACAAACCCGCATTCCGGAAGTCGAAGCCAGCGACCTGAGTCTTAAAAACGCTCCCTCGGGAGCGGGCAATCAGCAAATAGGAGACGCCTCGGCCATTCTTCCGGCCCCCGAAGGCCTCAACGGCTCTTTTGGGTTCGCGGGCCTCTACGATCAGAACTCAAGTCTCCCTGAAACAGACCGGGAAATCAAAATGGGATACGGTAGCCGCGGGCTTTTCGACACGGGAAGCGGAACCTTGGATTTAGGAGGGTCTTTGGATTACCTAAACGGAAGCGTGGAAGGAGGCTCTCCGGTCGGCCGCGCCGCCGCTGATTTAGGAGCTCTTTATAAATGGGGCGATCGCTATTCTGTCGGGGCCTCGATTCTCAATCTCGGAGAACCTCAATTCCCCGCGCCGCAAGGGCTTATCGACATGGCCCCCACCACCTTGCGCGCGGGTTTTGCGGAATCCTTGTCCGGCTACACAATTGATATTGACGGCGTTCACCAAAACGCAACTGCTCTTATTCCCGCCCTCAACTACGCCGCTCTCGGCATGGAGCGCTGGTTTCCCACCGCTGAATACGGCTCTATCGCCGCGCGAGCAGGGCTCAACATGGGGAACTTAAATAAAAGTTTTAGCGCTGGAATTGGCTGGCGAATCATGGGCGCGGAAGTGGACTACGCGCTTTTACTCCCGATGTCCGGCGCCACTGGAACCAGCGACGCCGTCTCTTTAAGTTTCCGCTTTGGCGCTTCCGACCCCCAGGCAGAATTTGAACGCATTCTAAGAGAAGAAATCGCCTATCGCAAGAAACTCTCTACCGCCCTTCAGTCTAGCCAGATTCATCAATGGGAATTAGACGATGAGCTTAAAAATCTTAAAGATCAGCTTGACTCGCTCAAATCCCAGCTGGCCAATAAAACTCTTTCTGAAGAGGAAGCGAAATCAAAGTTAAAAGCTCTTCAAGACCGCCTTGAAGGAGAGGCGAAAAAAGCGGCGCTGTTAAAAGAAGCCCGCGCCCGCGCGTCCAAGATGAGTGAACAAGAAAAATTCACCAGAGACTGGAACGCCTATGAAAAGCTTAAAATAAACGGCGCCCCCAATACCCTTCTCATCCATTCCGTCAAGGAAATCTTGCGCGCCTATAAAAATAAGCCCGTCGATCTCGCGCCCGCCAACCGGGAGCTTTTGCGACTCATCAACGGAAAATAAAAGGGGCCGCCTTAAAGCGGCCCCTTGAGCGACTCGCCCGGTCTTAGCTTAAGTGTTTGCTGACAAGCTTGGTCATCTCGAACATATTAACGGAAGATTTCCCGCCGAAAACGGCTTTCAGCTTATCGTCCGCGTTGATCTGACGCCTGTTTTTCTTGTCTTGAAGGTCCTGCTTTTTGATATACGCCCACAATTTCTTAACCACCTCGGTCCGGGGAAGGGCCTTGGAGCCGACGATTTGGGCCAACTCGGAACTCGGGGTCAATTCTTTCATGAAGGCGGCATTCGCTTTTTTAGCCATATTTTTCTCCTTACTGCGTGAATTCAAATAAGTCCAGAGCTTTATTGTGACTGTTTTCCCGCCCCGCGTCAAGCCCCCGTCCGACTATTTGACATCGCAAAGCGATATATGCAAGTCTTGCGGTAAGGGAGTTTTTGTCCCCTTAAGGAGAGAGTCATGTCTAAGAAAATATTATTCATTGTCCTTACCGGCCTCATCGGAATTTCATTCCCCAATCGTTCGGCTTTCGCGAGTTCAGTCCAGGCCGGATACACGCGAATGATTCTCACCTTCCGCCAAAATGCGACTCCGGAAGAAAAGCGACAACTCATTTCCTCTATTAAAGGCGCCGTTCTGGTCCAGAATCTTGAGGCCTTCAATATCGCAATTATTGAGATTCCAAAGACCCGTTCTCTCTCGGTCATGGAAGAAACCAAAAGCTCCCCTGCTTTGAAAGCCGCGGAAAAAGATTTCCGCATCAACTGGATTAAGGACGTGGACGGCGAACCCTCGCTGAGCGACTCGTTTCAGCAAGCGCAAGGGATGATTCAAAATGCGAGTTTTCACTGGCCCTGGGGAAAGAGCCAACCCTCAACGCCAGGGATTCACTGGAATATCCGCCGCCTCAAAGCCCCTCAAGCCTGGGTCAAAACCCAAGGGAACGGCGTTCGCGTCGCCATTATCGACACCGGCGTTGATTGCTCGCACCCCGATCTTAAATGCAGTTTAACAGACGGCGCCAACATGACCAACGCCAAAACCCCTCCCATGGATGATAACGGGCACGGCACCCATGTGGCCGGCATCATCGCCGGACAAGGAAAAGACGGAGGCGTTTTCGGCGTGGCCCCTCAAGTCACTCTCATGCCGGTGAAAGTGCTCAGCGCCGACGGTTCCGGAAACCTGTCGGACGTCGTCAGCGGAATTTATTGGGCCATGACCCATGGAGCCCAGGTCATCAACATGTCTTTGGGAGCCCCCACTCCCGCGACCGCCCTTGAAGAAGCCGTTCACAAGGCCTATCAAGCCGGAGTCGTCATTGTCGCCGCCGCTGGAAATGACGGACAGAACGCCTCCCGAAGCGGGGGAACCAGCACCGTAGACTACCCAGGAGCTTATCCCTGGGTCATTGCGGTCGCAGCCTCCGACCGAAAGGATCACATCGCCTCTTTCTCCAGCTTCGGCCCGGCCGTGGATATCGCCGCTCCCGGAGACAAAATTTTATCCACCGTCCCCAACGGCTATGAGAAAATGTCGGGAACTTCGATGGCCAGCCCCCATATCGCCGGAATCGCGGCGTTGGCGGTCGCTTCCGGAGCTTCGGGGCCCGATTCAGTTAAAGCGGCTCTCAACAACTCCGCCTCTCTCTTGTGCCCGAAAAGCGTCTTTCGAGGCCGACAATGCGCCCCCGCCACTGATGAGGGGCACGGACTTCCGAACGCCTCCAAAATTGTCGGACTTTAATAAATCATCCAACCGGGAAGAACATTTGGTTTAGAGTTTTGAGGAACAGCACCGGGATTAGTAATAATGGGCTGTTCTTCTAAATTTTGAAGAGGAGAGACGTTGCCGCCGGCATTTGGGTTGAGCTTCTTTTTATTGCTTTCGCCTGGGCGAATTTCTCCGCCAAAGCGGTAGCTTAAAGTCACGCGCTGAAGATCGTTAAAGCCGTTGGTCGCCATAGCCCAGGCATAGTCGAGATAAATGCGGGACTTCCAATGAAGGCCAAACCCTGCGGTAACACCCATTGAAGTTTGGATAAATTGATATCCTGCTCTAAATGCGACGATGTCCATCAAATCATACTCCGCTCCGGCATCAACGCTATACATTCTTTCTTGGGCGACATAGATGGAATCCATGGACAACGTATAGTTATCTCCATCAGGGACATTTCCTTGATAAGCAAGGCCCGCCCTTAGGATGGTCGGAATAGGATCGGCATAGCCCCCGTAATTGAGACTGCCCCCGATATTGTTGGCGGAAAAGCCCAAAGAAACTCCTTCGTCGGGAATATCGGCCAAGTATCCAAATGAACCGGAAAAAGTTTGGGCGGAATAAGCCTGAACAAGACTTGAATGAATGTATTCCCCCTCCACTCCAATAAATTGATTGACGCGATGTTCGTAATCGCCCAAATCCAAGGAACTCTTGGCCAAGCGCTCGGAATATCCAACTCGCGCTACGATATCAGAACCGGCATTAAGAGACTGGGACGACTGAAACGCTCCGTTAGAATTGGTGTTATTAACGTCGATAGTCCCATTTTGAGAAACAACCAAACTCGCCCCAATGCTCGCGTCTCCATTTCCAAAAATACCCCTAAAGGAAATAGGAGCCGCATAATCAAAATCCTCGTAGTTGTTATCGACCAAGCCTCCCATGAAGGTCGCGTCTACTTCTTGAGTGTTTAAACGGCTCAGCCCCGCGGGGTTATAATAGAGAGCGGAAGCGTCATTGGCAATAGCCGTAAAAGCTCCGCCCATGCCGAGAGCGCGGCTTCCCAAGGGCTCCTGTAAAATAGGGGCGGCCGTCACTCCAGGCCCATACTGAGCCTGGGCGAAAGAAGCAAAACCGAGAAGTAGCCCTAGAAGAAACATGATTTGCTCTTAACCTTTTATTTCACGACCGCCACCTTTAAAATTTTGGATAACCCAGGTCCCGTGACCCGAACCAAATAAATCCCGCTGGCCACCGTATAACTCCGCAAATTTTTGCCATTCCAATTAACTGAACCGCTTCCGGCGGCGACGTTTCCCTCAAACAAGGTCGCAACTTCCTCGCCATTCATTGTATAGGCCTTAATGCTCACATGCCCCGCTTGTTGAATTTGATATTTAATCGTCGCTTCCTGACCTTTCAGGGGATTGAAAATATTATTCCAGGCCGAAGCGTCAGTCTGGGAAGCTCCTAAATTCAAGGGTCCCGACAATCCCATGCTGACGGTGCTGCCATAAACATCATATCCAAAGACTTCCAAATAAACTGTGCCGACTGCGGGAAACCTCGCGGAAAAATTATTTTGAATTTGCACGGAACCGGAAATTTGTCCATTGGCGTTCGTTGAGGAAATCAAGGTCAAATAATTAGAAGGCGAGACTGGAGAGGTCTGCGTTCCAGCAAGAACGTTTTGAGACTGGTCCCGAAGCTGGGCATAGGCAAAGAAATATTGCGGAGTTTGTAAATGCACTTCTGAACCCAATTGCGAAGCGCTAACATTGGAAGCAATGGTAACTTGAAAGCTAATCAGGTCTTGATTGACGGCCGCGCTGACGACATTGGCGGACAAGGCGTTAATTTGTGGAAAGCTAAAATCCAAGGTATAGGGATTTAAGGAGCTTGCCCCGCTGACAGAATCAGAACCGTCGTTTCCCCCGGTTACATCCAAGAAGAATCTTCCACCAGAAGAAGTGTAACTTAACTGAACGCTTGAAGCCGTCACCTCGCAGTCGCTAACCATGCAATACCCGTTGAGCGTATTCAGGCCATTGAAACTCGGGGCCACGGTCGTAATAATGTCATGGTTAGAGTCCAAAAGAGTCATTTGATAACCCTTATAATAGCCAGAATAAGCCGTGGAAGAAGAAAGATAAAGAGTGATATTAATCGGCCCCGGGGCAGCTGCGAAAGTATAAAAATCCTGTTCGCCGGCGGGATAAAGAGTGGCTGTCACCGTCGACATCGTGCTAACATCTAAAGCCGTCCCAAAACCGCTATTGCAATAAGGATCGTTAGAGTTAATCTGGGGGTAAGAGCAGAGATTAATTCCATGATCTTGAAAAGAAGTGATAATGTCGGAAGCAATATTAGAAGAAGACGTGAAACTACACGCCGGAGCGAGTCCCATGGAATTGACGTCCAAAAGAGCTTGTTCCATCTCCTCGAAACTCTCCGGGAAAAAGAGAAGCGCATTCATTTCTAATTGACTGATGCAGTTGATGGCCGGGCAGTTGAGCTGATTGGAGGGGCTTGAGGGTGGGGTCGAGAGTTCCGCGGCCGTACAAGCGCCGTCCCTGGCAATTTCATCGCCTCGAATTTCCCACATGGACTGGCTGAAAAATTCTCCGTCGCAATGGATTTCTCCCGCCCAGGTGGCGCTGGAATAAACCGCCGGCTGAATATTGCGGCAACTATCCACCATACCGCCATAAGTCGAACACCCGTTGTTCGGATCCGTGCTTGACCCGCATAAATTTCTCACTGGACCGTTGGCAGGAGTTTCCCCGTTGACGTAATAGCCGATACCCGGATCATTAAGCGAATTAGCGGACCAAAAGTCGGCATTTCCTTCCGAAATCGCGCCTGATTGGCCAAAATTGGTAATAGGCCAAATTTTTTGGACCAGATAATGCGTGAGCTCATGATGGGGAACGGTGGCGTCATCGGTCATGATGTCAATGGGGGAATTTCCACCCAAGCTCACCGGGCTTTGACCGCCGTCTCCAAACCACACGTTGTCATCCTGGGGATCATAAAAAGCGTTGGTCATATTGGGCCCGAAAAAAGCCAAGGCCGAAGCCCTGCCGCTCAAAAACTCTGAGCTTAAAGTTGGACCCAAAACCTGGCTAAAGAAATCATGTTGGAGATTTAAATGATAGTAGAGACTCAATTCCCCCTCCATCCCGGACGGCGTCATGGTAGAAGCCCAGATGACATTGTTGTTGGCTCCAGTCATGGTGGGATTAGACAAGACCAAGTAACTGGAAGAAACAATGGAGTAAGAATCTCCGCCGGGACTTGCGGGTTGCTCGGCCAGCAAAATATTCTCGGAATTGCCGACTGCGATCGTACCCTCGAAGGAAGTAACCCCCGAAGGAGTTAAATTTCCCACGTAGCTGGCGATCAAATTTCCGTTAGAATCTAAAATCAAAAGCTCATCATCCGTTGTAATTCCAAAATTTTCTCCAGAAGCGCTAAAATTTACGCCCACGTTTAGATTTGAAAAAACCGGAAGAACGCCTACCGCACCCAAGGGCAGCGGAACACTCAGCGTTTGGCTTGAGACAATGCCTCCGGGGGTCGAGGCCGGGGAAGGGCCATAAGAGATACTCTCTGGAATGGCATCCCAAGCTCCGCCCTCGTTCACATACCAGGCATTGGCCCCAAAATAACTTGCGACATTAATATTTTGACCCTGGAGCATCGTAAAAACTTCTCCATTTTGGGCGGAAGAATAATTACCGCTTTGATCAGTGGAAGTCCGATAAGAAGGCCCTCCCACATAAACCCATTCGTTTTCAAAAGGCCGCGCCACAAAACAAGGCGGAACGACGCCGGAACAAGCCGGGGTTTGAAGCTGTTGTTGTGGATCGATGTCAAAAACCATCCCTTGAATATTTCCAGAAAAACCGGCGGACTCAAAAACATCATAGCGGAAAAGAATCTGTCCGGTTTTGGCGTCCACATAATACCGCCACAAATGTTGGGGCTTTCTCACCAAAAAACGCCAGGCCAAATGAGGAGCCCCAGTCGTCAAATCAGGAAATATGACCAAGGTCGGAGTGACCGGAGTCCCGCCGGAATCCTGGGCCACCGTCTGCGCGGCTTGAGACGAAGGAATGCTGGGAATAGCGTTTATTTGGATATTGGGCAAAAAATTAGAATCGAGTCTTAAAACCGCGCCGGTCGAATCCATATGGATTTTGACTCGGCTAAATTCGACTGGAAGCCCCTGATAGGTTTGTTGATAAAGAACGTGCATATGCCCCGGAGCGGAATTTTCGTTTAAAAACTGAAGCTCGGCGGGATTAAGACTTAGATTTTTCCCGACTGCCGCGAGAAAAGCGTCCGCCGCAGCCTTAGGGCGCACTCTTGAAAAACTTGGAGAGACCATCCGTACTCCCACGGCATGACTCGGAAAATGAGAGTGGTTGTAGGAGTAAATATAAGGCGAGGAAGCGTCCGCCGAAAAAAGCGGCGGTTTTGGAAGAACTTTATTAAGACTAAAGCGCTGAATGTCAGTTTGAGATTTAGAGGAAGCCTTAAAAGCCAAGAGGGGGCTTAAAAACAAAAGAAATGCGAAAAAGGCGAGAAAAAAATTTTTTCTCACGAACCCTTCCCCAACGTTAAATGTTCCAGAAGAAACGTCGCCGCCTCGATACGCAAGCGCAAATCAG
Organism: bacterium; assembly: GCA_021822495.1. Lineage (GTDB taxonomy): Bacteria > Elusimicrobiota > Elusimicrobia > UBA1565 > UBA9628 > JAKAQV01. The sequence goes on from JAKAQO010000009.1 coordinate 46,772, forward strand.
CGTTGGATTTCATCGTCTCGACCAGTAAATGATCCGAACGCAGAGAATCATCGGCGCCTAAAACGTTTAACGCCAGATTTTTCAAATCTGGATCTGGGGCATTAAGAATGCGTTTGGCCAGATCAAGATTAATTTTTTGTCCGCGCCGGGCTAGTCCCGCGTCTGCCTCCAGCCGAGTGTCGGAATTAAGCGAATCTTCCGCTATTTTTTTAAGCACGGAAACCGAAGCCGCATCCGACAAAAGAGACAATCCCGAAAGAGCCTGAGCTCGAACGCGTGGGTCTTCGTCTTTTAAGGCCGCGGTCAAAAGCGGCGCGCTTTGAAGCGCGGGAAATTGCGGCAAAACCCGCATTGTTTCCTCTCGAACATCCACCGCAGGGTCTGTGGCCGCGCGAGTTAGTTCCTTCAGCGCCTCCGGGGTTCCGATGTCTCCCAAATCCCGGACCGCCGCGACCCGAACCGACACCTCGGGGCTGTCCAAGGCGGAATCAAACTCGGCTTCAAAATCGGCAATCCCCATTCTTGCCAAACCCGCCGCCGCCGCGTCCCTGACTTCTCCGGAAGGATCATTTAAAAGGCTTCTTAACAAAGATTCTGATTTCTTTCCCTCGATTTCAAATAATTTCCGAATCGCCAGAACTCGCATTTTATCATGGGCGATGCGCCGAAGTTCTTCCACAGGAGAAGAGTCAGAAGAGCTTTGGGGAGACTTGCGAATAATGAATTTCAAGACAGGAACGCCCGCAAGACTGTGGAGCTCAAAAAGACTGTAGGCCGCCGCAATGCGAACAGAGTCATCCTGATCAAGCAGGGCTTGTTTTAAGACAGGGATGGCGGCGGGATTTCCAATAGTTCCCCAGGCTCTGGCCGCTTGAGCGCGAACGCGCGAATCCGAATTCGACAAGGAAGCAGACAGAATCTTCAAAGCGTCTTTCCCAGCCGCTTGCAAATCCTTAGGCAAGGGAGTCAAGGCAAAAACAGAGGCTGTTCCAAACATTAAAAGCGCTAAAGTCAGGTTTAGTTCTTTCATTTTTCTAGTCCCTTTCTTCAACATTCATAAAGTTGGGACAATGCCGTCCCCAAGATTCATAAGGCAAAGGCATAGCCTATAAAAGTATGACGGAAAAAACCAGTTTTTCGGTTTCCAGAATATTACAGAAAATAATTTATCCCAAACGCTTAATTTCTTGCTCTTTTTGTATACTTTGAAAAATAGGGGGATTTATGGCGGAACTGACCGAAATTTTAGCGATGGCCGTTCAGCAAAAAGCCAGCGATATTCTTTTAGCTCCTCATCAACCGGCCAATGCCCGCATTCATGGAGTCATTCGCCCCTTGCCTGGCATTAACCCTCCTGACGCCGCTGAATGCAAAAGATGGGTTTTTTCCGCCTTGACCCCGACCCAGCAAAAAGATTTCGAGCGCGAGCACGAACTTGATTTTGCTTTTAGCGTCAAGGGCGTTGGACGCTTTAGAACCAACGTTTTTCTTCAGGCTTATGGCGTCGCTGCGGCATTTCGCTATATTCCCAGCGTCATTCCAACGCCGGAACAAATAGGCCTCAATCAAACAATTTTAAATCTCTGCAATCTTCCCCGCGGACTTGTCCTCGTCACCGGCCCTACCGGCTCCGGAAAAACAAGCACCTTGGCCGCGATGATCGAACGCATCAACGCCAATCAACACAAACATATTCTCACTATCGAAGACCCGATTGAATTTCTTTATCAAAGCAAAAGCTCCCTTGTAAACCAACGGGAAGTGGGCGTCCACACCGGCTCTTTTAGCCGAGCCCTCAAATACGCACTCCGACAAAACCCGGATGTCATTTTAGTGGGAGAGATGAGAGACCGCGAAACCATGGCCCTGGCCTTGGCGGCGGCAGAAACAGGACATCTTTGTTTTTCTACCCTCCACACCCGCGACGCGGCCTCAACGGTCAACCGCATCATCGAGGAATTTCCCAGCGATCAGCAAAACAGTCTCCGCATCATTCTTTGCTCGGTCTTGGCCGGAGTCATCTGTCAAACCCTTCTTCCCCGCAAAGGCGGAGGCATGGCTTGCGCCAGAGAAGTCATGGTTATGAACTCGGGCATCTCAAAACTCATTCAAGACAACAAACTCAGCCAAATTAACGGCGCCATTGAAACGGGAGCGGCTTCCGGGATGTTTTCTCTCAATCAGGATTTGGCTAAACTCGTCAATTCCGGCCAGGTCACCATGGAAGAGGCCATGCTCAAATCCATGGACCCCCAGATGCTCCATAAGCTAATCGCCACGACCGGAGATGGAAGTTTCGGTTCGTTTCAGAGTTTAGCCCGCTAAAAATTAGTGGCGGAAATGCCGAATGCCGGTTAAGATCATCGCGAGATTATGCCGGTCCGCCGCGGCGACAACTTCTGAATCCCTGACTGAACCCCCAGGCTGGATAATCGCGGAAATGCCCAAGGTAGCGGCAGCCTCAATTCCATCGGCAAAGGGGAAAAAAGCGTCCGAGGCTAAAACCAAGGGACTCGGCTCGGCGTGGTTTTTAAGCCACATTTTATATTTCACTCCCGCTAAATGGACGGAATCAACCCTCGACATTTGACCAGCGCCAAGCCCCACCGTAAACCCCGCTCCGGCAAGAGCGATGGCGTTTGATTTCACGTGCTTTGAAACCACCCAAGCAAAACGCAAGGCTTTTTCTTCCTGGGCATTCGGCCTGCGCTTAGAGACCACCTTCCAGTCTTTTCCCAAAATCACCGTGTCCGGGTCTCCGGCCAAAATTTCCGTTCCCAAGGAGCGCCACTGAATTTTCAAATCCCGCTTGAGTTTTCGGCGGAGTATTCTGAGATTTGGTTTTTTCATGAGAAGCGTCAGAGCCCCTGAATCGAAATCAACAGCCTCGATGACCTCGACAAAACGGTTGGCGAGTTTTTCCGCGATCTCAACTCCCACGACCTGGTTAAACGCCAAGACCGATCCAAAAGCCGAGAGTGGATCGGCTTCCCAAGCGCGATCAAAAGACTCAAGCAGCGTCTTTTGGACAGCCACGCCGCTAGGGGTTGCGTGCTTAAAAATCGCGCAAGCGGGACCGTCAAAATCCAACACGCAATCCCACGCGGCATGAGCGTCTAAAAGATTGTTATAGGAGAGTTCCTTTCCCGCGAGTTGTTCAAAGCTGGGTTCGTCTCCCAATCTTCGGTAAAGAGCGGCTCTTTGATGCGGATTTTCCCCGTAGCGAAGGCTTTGAATTTTGGAAAGCCTTAGAGTGGTCATCTGCGAGAAATCCTCTTTGTCGGGTTGAAAAGCCTCGGCAATGGATGAATCGTAAGAAGCGGTATGCTCAAAGGCTTGCTGCGATAAAGCCTTTCGCCGAGACAAACTGAGCTTTCCCTCTCCCTTTTCTAGTTCCTTGAGAACCTCCGGATAATCCTTTGGAGACACAATAACCGCGAGAGATTCAAAGTTTTTCGCGGCCGCGCGAATCAAAGCCGCTCCCCCAATATCAATTTGTTCCACTACTTCCGGCTCAAAAGCCGAGGCCGCTTTTTGAGCGGCCTCCGAAAAGGGATAGAGATTGACGCACACCAGATCAAAAGGCGTAATGGAAAATTTTTTCGCCTCAGACATATCTTTTTGATTTTTACGCCGCATTAAAATTCCGCCGAAAATCAAGGGGTGAAGGGTTTTAACTCGCCCGGAGAATATCTCTGGGAACCCCGTCACTTCTTCCACCGTCACAACCGGAATCCCATTATTTTTAAGAACCTCGGCCGTGCCAGAGGAGGAAACAATCTCAAAACCAAGGCTCACCAGGCCCTGGGCAAAAGCGACAATTCCTCTTTTATCCGAGACCGAAATCAAGGCGCGTTTTTTAGGGCCCGAATCTTCCGCCGGTCTAATCCGAGCGCCTGTTTTAAGCAGTTCTATTCTTCCTTCGCAAAAGAGGCGAACGGCCTTGGGGTACAAGCGATGTTCAACCTCCCGCACTCTTTCCGAAAGACTTTTGACGTCGTCAGAATCAAAAACCGGAATCGCCTCCTGAAGAATAATTTTTCCGCGATCATATTCCTCATCAATTAAATGCGCGGTGCAACCGGAGACCCGAACCCCGGCCTTGATAACTTCCTCATGCACCCGGGCACCATAAAGCCCCTTGCCTCCAAAAGCCGGCAAAAGAGACGGATGGATATTGAGAATTCTCCAGGGAAAGGCTTTGAGCATCTTCGGGCCGATTTGGGTCATAAACCCGGCCAGACAAACTAAGTCAATATTTCGTTTTTTACACTCATCAACCAATTTCTGATCGTAGTCCGCGGGATTTTTAAAATCTGCGGGTTTTAAAACCAAGGATTCAACCCCACACACAGCGGCGCGCTTAAGAACCCCGGCTTTTTCGGAACTGGAAATTAGCAAAACAATCTCGCCGCCTAAAAGTCCTGCCTTGGAAGCGTCCGCCAAGGCCTGGAAATTAGTTCCTTCTCCTGAGGCGAAAACCGCGATTTTTTTCATAGGATTTCAGCTCCCGTCTCTCCGCGGCGAATTTCGCCAGAGACAAAGGCGCCCGGCAAGATTTTAAGCGCGGATGAAACCGCCTCGGGCCTTAAAACCACTGCCATCCCGATTCCCATGTTAAAAGTTCTCCACATATCGGAATCGGAAATTTTTCCACGCTCTTGAATCTCGCGAAAGATGGGCGGAATATTCCACAAACGGCGATCAAAAAAAGCCCGGCAGTTTTTCGGCAATATCCTCGGCACGTTCTCAATCAAGCCTCCGCCGGTAATATGGGCCAGCCCCAAAATCTGATGCCGCCTTTTTTTAAGACCGTTTGCGAGTTTTTCGACGTCGGAGACGTAAATCTTCGTTGGAGTCAAAAGTTTTTGAGCATAGGCCTTTAAAAGAGAACCGGTAAAAATTTTTCTCACCAAGGAAAATCCGTTTGAGTGAACGCCGGATGAAGGAAGCGCCACGATCACATCCCCCGGGCGGATTTTTCTTCCATCAATGATGTTTTTTTTCTCGACAATCCCCACCGCAAAACCCGCGAGATCATATTCCCCGGGCCGGTAAAACCCCGGCATTTCAGCGGTTTCTCCTCCGAGAAGAGTCATTTTTCCCTGGCGGCAGCCTTCCAGAATGCCGGACAAAACTTTTTTTGATTTCTGGAGGTCAAGACTTCCCACCGCATAATAATCCAGGAAAAAAAGAGGTTTGGCCCCGCAGGTAATGAGATCGTTGACGCACATGGCGACCAAGTCAATTCCCACGGTCTCATGCCGGTTGACTTCAAAAGCAATCTTGAGTTTGGTTCCGACCCCGTCGGTTGAGGCAACTAATTGATACGGTCCAGAGCCGCCGAACTTTAAATCAAAAAGCCCGGAGAACCCGCCGATGGCCGGCGCGCGCTTTTGAATGAAATCAACGAGGCGATCGGCCTTATCCATGTCGACTCCGGATTTTTTGTAGCTCAGCGCGTTCTGACTCATTTTTGAACTCGGCTACCGGGTTTAATCGCCGGAGTTCCCTCGCGGCAAAGCGGGCAAACCTTGGGATCAAACGTTTGGATTTCAATTTTCAGGAGACTGTTGAGCGGCGCAGAAAGCTTATGCTTTCCGGCGCTGCGATCGGCAATGGACAAAACCGATAAGGTCTCAACTCCCTGGGCCTTAGCCATCTCAAGAACTTCCTGCGAGGAGCCGCCAGTCGTCACCACATCCTCAACCACGACGCATTTTTCTCCAAAAGACAAAGAAAATCCGCGCCGCAAAACCATCTTTCCGTTTTCACGTTCCGCGAAAAAATGACGAACGCCCAAGGCTCTTGCGACCTCTTGCCCAATGACAATCCCGCCCATGGCCGGAGAAAGAACCACATCCGGCTTTTCGTTGAGCTTTTCCGCCAGGGCGCGCCCTAGTTTTTCCGAGATTACCGGATCCGCCAAAAGAAGCGCGCATTGAAGGTATTCCGCGCTGTGAAGTCCGGAAGACAAAAGAAAATGGCCCTTAAGCAGGGCTTGTTTCTCAATAAAAAGTTCTCTTAATTTTTCCGGGTTCATGGCATGCCAATCATCAAGGCATTGTCTCTAGGGTAATTTGAAAACTACTAATCTTCTGATTCATTTTATAAACTTTATGGCGCCGAGGATTTTCTCCGCCGCCGCCTTGGGGTCTTTCGCCTCGATAATGGGACGCCCCACCACAATAAAATCAATATCTAACGCCTTAGCCTCTTCCGGCGTCATAACCCGTTTTTGATCATGAACTTTTTCTCCCGCGGGGCGAATGCCCGGGACGACGAATTTAGGGGAAAAATTATTCAGGGCCCGGCGCAAAAATTCTACTTCGTGGCCGGAACAAATAATCGCATCCGCCCCGTTTTTAACGCCCAGATGCGCCCAATTTTTGACCAAAGAAGGAAGGCTCGCGCGTTCATGAAAAATGCGAACGTCTTCTTTACTAAAACTCGTCAAGACGGAAACCCCCCACAGTTTAGGCCTCGAGCTAATAGCCGCCGCCGCCCGGAGCATTTCCGGGCCTCCGGACAAATGAACGGAAATGGATTCAACTCCCAATTTTCCGGCTTCTTTGACAGCGCCCGCCACCGTTTGGGGAATATCCAAGAGCTTTAAATCCAAAAATACCTTTCCACCATAATGATGAACCATCTCGACGGCTTTTTTGCCCTCGGAAATAAATAGTTTGAGCCCGATTTTATAGAAATGAACAGTCCCTTTCAAATTTTTAAGGAGAGTTTCTTCTTTCTTAAGGTCTCCCACATCCAGAGCCACAATGAGTTGCGTCATGCAGCTGTTCCTATAGCGGAAGAGAGATTTTCAAAGCCGTTGGACTTAAGAAGTTCTTCGAGATCGCTTAATATCTCCCGCACCACTCCCGGCCCTCGGTAGACAAGAGCCGTGTAAATTTGAACCAGACTCGCTCCAGCCCGAATTTTCTCAAAAGCGTCCGCGCCAGAGAAAACGCCGCCGACTCCGATAATGGGAAGTTGTCCTTGGGTCATTCTGTAGATTTTAGCGATTATTTGAGTCGAAATACACCTCAAAGGCGCGCCGCTCAGCCCCCCGGACAGTTCCGGAACCTCCGGCGGAAGGCCCGGCCTTTGAAGAGTGGTGTTGGTCGCGATAACGCCGGAAGCCAGTTTTAGAGCGACTTCGCAAAGAGGTTCAAGGCTTTTCTCCTCCAAATCCGGAGAAATTTTAATTAGGATCGGCTTTTTATTTTTATTCTCGGCCTGAAGGGCGATGAGAATTTTTTCAAGGCTCCGCCTCTCCTGCAAATCACGCAAACCCGTCGTGTTGGGAGAGCTGACGTTGACAGCAAAGTAATTCCCATAAGGTTCTAAAATCTTAAATGTCTCCGCATAGCGAGAGGGAGCTTCTTCCGGCGAGGTTCCGGCGTTGATTCCCAAATTAATTCCGCGCGGAATGGATGAGGCTTGAACCTTCGCAAGCCGCCTGGCAACTCTTTCAGCGCCTTCTCCGTTAAAACCCATACGGTTGACCAAAGCCTCAAATTCAGGAATCCGAAAAAGCCGGGGTTTGGGATTGCCTGACTGGGGTTTGAGCGTGACCGTCCCCGCTTCGATAAAACCAAAACCCAAATGCGGCAAAAAATTGAGAAGCCGGGCATTCTTATCAAAACCGGCGGCAAGCCCTATTGGATTTTCAAAATTCATTCCCAGAACATGGGAGCCCAAAATTGCGGATTTTCGTTTCCCCCATACTAAGGATGCCGCTAACGAAAAAAAAGGAACATGGGCCACCCTTTCCGCCGTAGAAGAAACCCAGTCATGCGCTTTTTCAGGGTCGAGGCGAGAGAGACCTGGGAAGACAAAGCGTTCGTAAAAATTAGGCATTGTGAAAAACGACTTTCCCACCAACCAAGGTCGCGCGCGCGCGACCTTTAAGCCGCATTCCGACAAAAGGGCTATTTGAACTTTTAGAAGCAAACGGAGGCATCACCTGCCACGCGCAATTTGGATCAAGAATCGTCACATCGGCGTCCGAACCCACCTTGAGACTTCCCTTTTTTCTCAAGCCCAATATCCTGGCCGGAGCGCCGCTCATCCGTTCGACTAATTGTTTTGGAGTTAGAATTTTTCGGTGAACCAAATGGGTTAGGGCCAGTCCCAATGAGGTCTCAAGCCCAATGACGCCAAAAGGGGCACGGAAAATCCCTTTTGCTTTTTTCGATTTTCGGTGCGGCGCGTGATCAGTGGCGATGACGTCTAAAGTCCCATCTTTAAGCCCTTCTTGAACGGCCGCGACATCTTCTTGAGATCTGAGCGGGGGATTCATCTTGAAATTGGGATCGCAACCAGGAATATCCTTTTCAGAAAGCGAAAAATGATGCGGGGAAGCTTCCGCTGTCACCCAAACTCCGCGCGCTTTCGCCTCGCGAATCATCTGAACGCTAATTTTTGAACTGACATGGGCGATATGAACATGGGCGCCGGTTAATTCCGCCAGCAATAAATCGCGAGAGACCATAACCGCTTCGGAAGCCGCAGGAGCGCCCTCAATTTTTTTTCTTCGGGCGGCATCGCCTTCGTTCAAGGGACGGCCTTGGCTGAGATTTAAATCTTCGCAATGAGAGATAATGAAAGAACCAACCTCCTTTGATTTTTCCAAAGCCTTCCGCATGAGCCCTGAATCCATCACAGGACGGCCATCGTCGGTAAAAGCCAGAACCCCGCAATCCTTGAGCGCCTTAAAATCACTCAAAGCCTGCCCTCCCAATTTCTTCGTGATCGCAGCGGCGAAAAAGATATGTGGGCCGGGAATTTGCTTTGATTTTTTTTGGAGCGAACGCAAAATTCTGGAATTATCCAGCGCGGGGCTTGTATTGGGCATCGCCAAAACCGTCGTCACTCCGCCAACCAAGGCAGAACGGGCGCCAGTCTCCAACGTCTCATCCTCCTCGCCTCCCGGCTCGCGAAAGTGAACGTGCATATCAACCAAACCCGGGAAAACCCACAGACCCTCGGCGTTAAAAATTTCGGCATTGGGACGTTTGGATGGGATCTGATTAGGCTTCAGGATAGATTTAACCCGACCGTCTTCGATGAGAATATCCTTTTTCCCTTCAAAATTCTGGGAAGGATCAATCAAATATCCGCCGGTAATCAGTAGCCGATTTGAGTTCACGCTCTTGATTCAATCAATTGTTTAAGACATTCTTCAAGGTGAAATGGCCATAAAACGGAAATTTTCCATCCGCCATTCTGTGTTAGAATAATTTTAATGCGTTTATCCCCACCAATTTTATGCGTCCTTTTAATCGGAAGCCCCATAATCTCCGCACGCGCATCCGACATAAAAGAAATGATGGGTTATTTGATGGCGTCTTCTCTTCCGACGCGCCCGCTGGAATCAAAAGCGCTTGATGTTCAAGTCTCTCCCGGTTACGATGAATATTCACTCAATAACACTTGCCCCCAATGCCCAAATTCCATCAACTCTCAATGGAACATGAAAGGATACGGCGCTTCCGCTTCCGCAGTCTATGCCTTGAGCGACCATTGGGGAATTGGAGTCATGGGCGGATATGGACATCTCTCTGGAGTTGATTTTAGCGGTAAAAACGCTTATGCGAACGGAACTATCGCAAGCGCCAATATTATTTATGACCCATTTTCAGGCGATAATTTTAGAATGCCTATTATTGGCGGATTAGGATATCGCAATCTCATCGAGAATGACGCCAGTTCAACCCTTTATAATGCGCAGGGTTTTTCTTATAGCGCTGGAATCGCGCCTCAATTTAATACGGGATTTTTAAGGTGGACTGTTTTCGGATATATCATCAGCGGAGCTCCCACTGTTGAAACTTTACAAGTAACCAATCAAGGAACCACTGCGCTTCTTAAAGCCCCATCGGTCAATACGGCTTCGGGCGGAGGGATATCAGTCATCTATCGCCCCTTGCGTTTTATCAGCTTTACCTACATCCCGGCATGGGCCACCCAACTCGGATCGAACGAGAGCGGCAGTATTTACGTGTTTACTTTCTCCCATCGATTTAAAATGAAGAGCAAAACCAAGAAAAAAGACAGCGAAAACTAAATCGCCGCGCGGTCCAGGCCAAAGGCCGAGTGTCGCAAACGCCCTTAGGAAATACTTTGCCGTGAGGCGGCGCGTATCTTAGCCAGATCCTCGATGAGTTTCCCCGCCCAAGCGTAAACGTTTTGTTCTTTGAGAACTTGCCGCATCATTTTCATGCGCCTTTCCTGCTCGTCTTTAGGCATTTCCAAGGCGTAGCGAATGGAATCGGCCAACTGCTCCGCGTCATAGGGGTTGACTAAAAGAGCGTCGCGAAGTTCCCGCGCAGCTCCGGTAAAGCGGCTGAGAATAAGAACCCCCGCTTCGTCGTCGCGGGAAGCGACAAATTCCTTGGCGACCAAATTCATGCCATCGTGAAGGGAAGTGACCAGACAAATATCCGCGGCGCGGTAAAAGGGCGCAATCTCCTCATGGCTGTGATGCTTTTCGATAAAAACGATCGGCTTCCAGGTCTTTTCTTCTTTCGTCTTAAACTTCCAGTTAATTCGTTCTGCTTCCGCTTCAAGCTCCATGGCAAGATCATGATAGCGCTTGATATGGGTCCGGCTGGGAGCCCCAATCTCAACCAAGGTAAACTTTCCCACGTAGCGGGGATATTTCTCCAAAAATCTCTCCACCCCGCGAAAACGCTCGGCAATTCCCTTGGTGTAATCAATGCGGTCAACTCCCACCGCAAAAAAATCTCCCGCGATTCCCATTTCCTTAAGCAAGGTTTCCTTAGAAGGGAGTTCCACCGGATGCGGATTATGCGGCAAGGGAAAAGCGATGCTGATGGGATAAGGTTTAACTTGAGTCAAATGACCATCTCTCTGGACGGCAAAACGCTCCCAATCAATGCGGGATTCAAGACTGACGTCCACGGTCTCCAAAAAATTATTGCAGTGAAACTGCGTATGAAAGCCTATGAGGTCGGCCCCTAACATTCCATGCAAAATATCTCTTTGCCAGGGACATATTCCAAAAGCCTCGGGGTTGGGCCAGGGAATATGCCAAAAGATGGCGATACGGGCGTCCGGCCGGGCTTCTTTAATCATCCTCGGAAGGAGGGCAAAATGATAATCCTGAATCAAAACAACGGGCTCTGAAGAAGACTCCATTTCCGTCAAAAGAGATTGAGCGAATTTCTCATTGACGTCTTTGTATTGCTTCCAATCTTCCGCGCGAAAAATAGGGCGGGTATGGGCGATATGACACAAGGGCCAAAGGCCCTCGTTTGAAAACCCGTAATAATATCCCTCCTCCTCTTCCTTGCTCAGCCAAAGCCTTTTAAGGGTATATTGCGGAGATTCAGGTGGAACGGAAACCTTTCCCTGCTCGTCAGAAGTTTCCTTGTCCGCATCTCCGGAGGATTGGGCGAGCCACAAACCGCCGCAGGCAAGCAAAATCGGCTCGATTCCTGTCACCAAACCGCTGGCCGGAGTAACGACTTCTATTTTTCGCCCACGCCGAACATGCATATACGGCTCACGGTTAGCAACCACAAAAAGAGGTTTAGATCCGAGTTTATTTTTAACATGCTCCCGCAAGAGTTCCGGAGTCCAAATCGATTCCGCATTTTGCCGAAGTTTTGCTTCTGTTTCCGCCGCTTTCCGAGCGGAGATAAGGCTCCGCGCTAAGCTCTCAGCTTCGGAAGCTAATGGCTTAAAAAGGCTTGAGGGAACCTGTGGAGGTTCTGAGGAATCTTCTGTTCGCAAACGCTTCATCCATTCCGCCATTTGAGTGATGGGAGCTTTTAAGTTCCAACGGATAATCCACAAGCTTATAAGCGAAATCAAAAAAGCGTTAAACAAGAGCCTAAAAAACGTATGCCGCCACATATCCAGCAACTTGTCCTTAATAAAAGAAGCATCATGGACCAGAATCAAACTTCCCAACGTGGAATTATGAAAGACGATGGGAGCGGCGTAAACATGGCGCAACTTTCCGTCCACCGAAATCACCAAGGTTTTGGCTACAGCGAGAGCGGGAACATCAACCTGCCCTAAGAGAAATTGGACTGAATTCTTGAGACGCGGGGTATAGGCCAAGGGTACGTCGTTTTCATTGAGGACAATGATGCCAATCAGGCGTTTTCGATTGCCAAATTTTCGCACCATCGCCTCAAGGCGCCTTTTATTATTTTTTTCAAGCGCCGGAGCCGAAATTTCCTGAAGAGTTTCGGAGAGTATTTCCGCGCGGCTGTTGAGTTCCCGCAAGAGACGATTTTTTTCCTGATGGGTTTGAAGATAGGTCGAACCGGCGGTCACCAGGGTCGCCGCCAAAACCAAGGCTGAAACGAGCTTAAAAGTAATCCGAATCACAAAATAGAAGTCCTTAAATTAAAAAAACTTTGGGCTACAAGCGATGGCGATAATGATGGGGTCTATGGCGCGAACGCCTGACCCAAGCATAATAGCGCCGACGGGAACGCCTTGAAGGGGCCAAGCCGCCATAATAGCGATAGGTCAGGCGTCCAATATTGATGATAAATTGTTTCGCTGGGCGATAAGCGCGATTCTTCCCCGTCAAAACCGCAAGGATAAAATCCCCTTTAGGAGTCAGAATAATGGCGGAATCATGACACGCACGTCTTTCAAGACCGGTCTTGTGGGCAATCTCCCATCCCGCCGGAAGGGCTTTGGCCAAGCGGGAACGCACCGGTTTTCTTAAAAGCAAATAATCCATCATCAACCGGCTCGAGGTGGTGTCGATCATCTGACCCTTATAAATTTTGCGGAGAATCATCGCCATCTCGGAAACCGTCGTATAATTTTCCTTGGCGACATAACCGCTTCTCAGACTCATGCCTTGCCGGTGAATTTGAGTATAGACAAGACCCACCCGAGGAAGCTGGCTTTGAATATAGGGAATTCCCCCCACCGCTTCAATGAGCATATTAGCGGCGGTATTATCGGACTCTCGAATCAGGTGGTCTAAAAGTTGCGAAATCGTAAACCTTGTTCCATCCGGCTGCCATTTGAGAGTGCCGGAGCCGCCGACCCGGTTATGCCGGTGAAGCGCCATCGTCTGACTGAGGGACAATTCCCCGGAGTGAATTCTACTAAACACGGCAATCATGATCGGAAGTTTGATGAGACTCGCCGCCGGAAAAAGCTCGTTGGGATGATAAGTCCAAGTCTGCCCGGTTTTAAGGTCTTGAAGATAAATCGCGACATTTCCCCGGTGATGGGAAACCATTTTTTTCAAGCGTTCCGTCAGTTGCGTCCACGCCTCGGGCGTTATCGCAGACAGCGAATATCCCGGAACCCGGACGCTGGAAGACGCGGGCAAAGTCGACGATGAATTGGGAGCGACCGCATCCCGGAGCGGGAAGTTATTCGGAGAATAAGACGCGCTTGAATCCCCCCAAGAGACGTTTTGTCCAAGGAAATATCCCGCCGCCGTGAGACAACAAGCGAACACAATCAACGTTCGGCGGATATTCCAAGAAGGACGCGCGAGTGAACTCATTCCAGTCTTAAGGATAACAGACAAACTATTCTTGCGCAAGGCTTTTCTCATGACTAAACTTGAGCGGAACGTTGGTCCGAGAAAGACAGTTTATCGCCCGCCGAATCGACTTCGACATAAATCGTCGAACCCGCCTTGAATTTCTTGCGAAGAATGTCTTCCGCCAAAACGTCCTCCACCATCCGCTGAATGGTTCGGTGAAGGGGCCTGGCGCCGGAATTGGCGTCAAAACCGTTTTTGACGAGGAACCTTTCGCTTTCCGGCGTGAACTCAATCTTAAACCCTTGAGTCTCGATTTTAGAGCGCACCTGCCCGAGCATCAGCTTCAAAATCTCGGTCATCTCATCTTCTCCAAGCGGATGAAACACGATAATCTCGTTCACGCGATTAATGAATTCCGGATTAAAAGTTTGTTTGACCTCATCCATCACGGTATCGCGCATTTTCTGGTAATCTTTGGCCTCGGCGTCATTAGCCGCGACAAAACCAAGGGATTTCCCGCGGGTAATCAAGCGCGCGCCGACGTTTGAGGTCATAATCAAAACCGTATTTTTAAAGCTCACCTTGTGCCCCAGGTTATCGCTCAGAATTCCGTCATCCATGACCTGAAGCAAAATATTAAAAATATCGGAATGGGCCTTTTCGATTTCATCGAGCAAAACCACGGAATAGGGCTTGCGCCGAACTGCCTCGGTCAACTGCCCCCCTTCTTCATAACCGACGTATCCCGGAGGAGCTCCGATGAGTCTTGAGACGGCGAATTTTTCCATATATTCCGACATATCAATACGAATCATGGCCTCTTCGTTTCCAAACATGAATTCCGCCAGGGTGCGGGCAAGTTCGGTTTTTCCAACTCCCGTCGGCCCCAAAAATAAGAACGAACCGATGGGTCTTTTTGCGTCTTTAAGCCCCGCGCGAGCTCGGCGAATGGCTTGCGAAATAACCTTAATGGCTTCTTCTTGCCCGACAACGCGCTTGTGCAGAGCCTCTTCCATGTGGACCAATTTCTCGGTTTCGGACTCCGTCAAGTTCGTCACGGGAACGCCGGTCCAACGAGAGACGACAGTGGCGATATCTTCCGCGCTAATGGTTGGAACCATCTCTTCCCGTTTTTCCCGCCATTTTTTCTTTGAATCCTCCAAGGCTTTACGAAGTTCTTTCTCTTTATCGCGAAGCCGCGCGGCTTTTTCATATTCTTGATTCGATATCGCGCCCGATTTATCCCGGACAACCGCTTCAATTTCAGCTTCCCGTTCTTTAAACTCCGGCGGCATCTGAGTCGTCTTAAGCCGCGCTCGGGATCCCGCTTCGTCGATCAAATCAATGGCTTTATCAGGGAGAAATCTCTCGGAGATATACCTATCCGCCAACTCCGCGGCCGCCTTGAGAGCCTCATCGGAGTATTTAATTTTGTGATGGGACTCGTATTTATCCTTAAGTCCCTGGAGGATTAAAATCGTATCGTCTACCGATGGCGGCTCAACGACCACCGGCTGAAAGCGCCTCTCCAAAGCCGCGTCATGCTCGATGTATTTTCGGTATTCGTCCAAGGTTGTCGCGCCAATACATTGAAGCTCTCCTCTCGACAACGCGGGTTTGATCATGTTGGAGGCGTCAATGGCCCCCTCGGCGGCGCCGGCGCCAATAACCGTATGGAGCTCATCAATAAACAAAACGACGGAATTTTTCGAGCGGCGAATTTCCTCGATAATGTTTTTGAGCCGTTGCTCAAATTCTCCCCGATATTTGGTCCCGGCCACGACCAAGGCCAAATCCAATGTCAGGACGCGCTTTCCGGCTAAAATTTCAGGAATATCGCCGGAAGCGATTTTCTGAGCTAAGCCTTCGACAATCGCGGTCTTTCCCACGCCGGGGTCTCCAATCAAAACGGGATTGTTTTTCGTGCGGCGAGCGAGAATCTGAATCATCCGCTCAATTTCATCCGCCCGTCCAATGACCGGGTCCAACTTCCCTTCTCGCGCCATGATGGTTAAATCTCGGCCGAACTCATCTAAGGTCGGGGTTTTTGATTTCGCCTTGGGGCCGCCCGGAGACGGAGCCGAACCCGCGCCGGAGCTCGATTGGGATCCTTGTCCCTCGCCCAACAAGTTCAAAACCTCTTCGCGAACCACTTCCAGCCGAAGGCCTAAATTTTCTAAAACGCGGGCCGCCACACCTTCTTCTTCCCGGATGAGCCCTAATAACAGATGCTCGGTGCCGACGTAGGAATGTCCCATGTGTTGGGCCTCTTCAACGGCGTATTCCAAAACTTTTTTAGCCCTCGGCGTAAAAGGGATTTCGCCTAAAAGCATGACATTGTCCCCGGTGCCGACGATTTTTTCAATCTCGCTTCTGACCCGCCTTAAGTCTACGCCTAAATTCGCGAGCACCTGAGCGGCGACGCCTTCGCCCAAAGCGATGAGCCCCAGCAAAATATGTTCGGTCCCGACATAATCATGATTGAGGCGTTTGGCTTCTTCCTGAGCGATGAGAATGACTCGTTGCGCTCTTTCCGTGAAACGATTAGACATAGATCAAGCTCCGTGTTTTTAGATTGACGATCCAGCTCGCCCCGAACTTCTAGGTTATATTATAAGGAATCCTCATTGCAAATCTGTGTCTCTTCTTCATAATTCTTGCGGACAGCGCTGTCCCGACCTTAAGATTATGCGGAAAGGAACTATTAAACTTTTGGCGACAAAGAGACGATCTGCGCCCAGAGCTCCCCCACGCCATGATAGCGTTTTTCCGGATCAGGGTCGAGGGCTTTATCGAGGATTTCATCCAATCCCGGCGGAAGACCCGCAATTCCAAAAGAAGACAGTTTCAAACGCTTTCCCTGAACCTTGTGGACCAAAAAAGCGTTCCCCTCTCCCTCGAAAGGTAATCGCCCGCTGAGCATCTCAAAAAAGCAAATCCCCAGGGAAAAAATATCGGACTCGCGGCGAACTTGTTCCCCATCGGCTTCGGGGGCCATGTAGAGGGGAGTGCCAGCCAAGGCATTCACCTGGGTCTTGACCAGGGTGCTTTTGGCTTGGCCCGCGACCCCAAAATCCATGACCTTAACCGCGTTCCCTTCCCCCAACATGATATTGGAAGGCTTGATGTCTCGGTGAACGACCCCTTGTCTGTGCGCATAATCGACGGCTCGGCAAACCGAATGAAAAATCCGACTGGCCGTCGAAAAATCAAGCCGCCCTCTTTCTTTAATAGCTTGCTCAAGCGTTTTTCCCTTCACAAACTCAAACACGAGATAAAGATCCATTCCCTCTTCGACGATAGAGTAAATCTCGACAATATTCTCATGGCGCAACCTCGCGACCAGGCGAGCCTCGGTAATAAAACGCTTTCTTTCTTCCGTATCTTCCTTGATTTCATCCCGCAATTTTTTGACCGCGACTTTTCTTTCCAAGAACCGGTCGCGAGCCTCATAAACCACCCCCATTCCCCCCTCACCGACGCGGGCGATTTTTTCATAACGAGACCAGAAATCCCCCGCGCGAACAAGTTTAGAAGACGGCTTTTTCGAAACCTCCGATCGATAAAAGATAATATGCAAAACTCCCAACGCGACAAGGATGCCGCCAATCAGCGACAAAACAAAAAGACTGAGAAATGTTTTTTCCTTCCACCAACCGGATAAGGCATGATTAGAAACTCCCGCGCCCGGGTCCATAAATAGAGGCAAGAGACCCGATGGCCCGGCCTTCAAGGCGTCGGCGTAAATGCCTTTAAAGCGGGAATCTAACGACGACGCCTGAGATAAGGCGCTCAAGGACCCATTGGCGTCTCCCAAACCCGCCAGCGCAAAAGCGCGATTCTCATAACCGAAGGCGTCGGACGGATTTTTGGAAAGAACAAAACCGGAATCCGAGAGGCCTTCCCGATATTTTCTAAGCTTGTTAAAAGCCCAGGCGCGCGTATCCAGGGCGACCGGGTTTCCCGGCGCAAGCCCTAAAGCGAAACTAGAATCATAGATGGCATCCGCGTATTTCCGAAGGCGAATTTCCGCGATCGCCCGATCGTTCCACGCCTCGGCCGAGGCGGGATTTAAGTGGATGGCCTGGCTTAAGATTTGAATGGCCTGCTGGTCGCGATCTTGGGCCATAAGGTCTTTCGATTCCCGGATGAGTTCAAAAGAGCGCTGAAGCTCATCCGGAGTAGGCGCGCTCGTCGAGGGAGAAGCGGCCTGGGAAAACAGCGCCAAAAATAAAGCTGTTGGAATAAAAAAGAGCCCCATGATTTAGCGGGACGTTGAGACTGCGGGCCCTCCCGGTCCGTCGGTTAAAGGCACGAAGGTATTGACCAAAGCGTCAAAAACCGGGCGATAGGCGCGGTATCCCGCATGGGTCGCGGGGTAAATCAAGACAAAAAATCCTGAAGGCATGGGGACTACGACATAGGCGTGTTCTCTGAGATTGACCAGCTTCCCCGTCTGGGCGTCTTTAGACGCTCCCCAGGGCGTATTTTGCGGAACCGGGGTCGGAGACAAAACTCGAAAATACTTCGCTTTTCGGTTTCCCGAAAGCAAAATATCCTCAACCGGATCCATCATGATGGGTTTGGGTCCGTAAACGTCTTTGAGCATTTGATGGATGAAATCATCCGCGTCCGCGTAAATTTCTATTTCGCCATTTCTGAGAAGATGCGGAGCGTAATCAGAATACCAGCGAACGCTGAAGCTGGGAATTCCCAAATAAAAGCGCCCGTCAAAAGGTCCGAGAAAATCAGTATTCTCGTAATGATTGCCTTCCTGATCGGTAATCACATTCCAGCCCCAGGGGACCAAACACTTGAAATCCCGGTGAATGCCGGTGTAGGAAACATATTTCGGAGGACCGCAAGAAATCAGCAAGGCCAAGACCGAAAGAGCGAAGAGATTAAATTTATTTAATTTACGCACCCATGAAATATAACAGGAAGACTTCATTTTGTCGAGACCCCGCGCGTTTAATCTTCCTGACCGCGATATCCTTTCCGGCCCAGGAAGTTGACGGTGACCGTCGCCATGGGGGAATAAGTTTTTGGATAATTGGCCTGCTCAATCGGCCAAGTCATCCCGGCGCCCCAGGTCACCGCATAGGAATCATTATTAGGCCAAGTCATCTCAAGGCCCGCGTCTCCCCACAAATAAGACCACGACGGGGCGTTGGCGTTTCCATAGAATAAACTCTGTCCTGATTGAGACTGTCCCGAGATTTCAAGAATATATCCCAATCCCCATTGATCGTTAAAAACCTGTTCCAAAGACAAACTGTAATTGAGTAAATTTCCATTGACAACTTGCATCGGATGAAGGGCTGACTGAATTCCGTTGTTAAAACCAAACCCGGTTTCAACCGAGGTTGGATTTTCCACAAAGTCCCCGACCTGGGCATAAAGAGAAAAGGGTTTAAACCGCTTGCGCATGACCAGTTGAACGGACTCATCAAAGGTCCCCGAACCAGTCTGATCGGCCCCGTTCAAGCTCGCGTTGAGATTCTGGTATTGCCCCGTCGGCAAGACAAACAAAGCCTCCAGGGAAACGGCGGGACGCGCCCAAAAATGATAGGTATCGGCGTCTTCCATGATTTCCCGCTTAAACCAAATTGTCGTATCTCCAACTCCGGAAGCATTGATTCCAGGAAGTTGATTTTCAACCAAAGGAACAGACATTGAAAAATCCCAACCCTGGCCGACCCCCAAGTCTAATCTTTGCGGCATGAACAAAGTCGTCATATGCTGGTTAGGTCTTTGTTCGTCATAGACCCAAGGCTCGACAAAATCAGAACCCATGGGTTCGGCTTCCGCAGTTCCAGTATAAAATGGTCCGCTGGTTGCCGGACCCCAACGATTATCTCCTCCATCATCGGCCCAAACAGAAGAAGTAAAACAAAGAAGAAAAAGGCTTAAAATCAAGAATGGTGTCATTTTCATTCTCCGTATTTTAGCAGTTTAGATAAAAAATTTGATTTTCGCCCTTTAAGACCGCTATCATTTAGCTTCGATGACTGAAACCCAAGCGCAAAACCATGGTTTTCGCAGGCCTTTGGGACTGGCTCTTTCCGGCGGCGGGGCCTTGGGAAGCTGGCAAGCCGGGGCCTTGGCCGAGCTTGAAAAAAAATTCGAGCTTTCTTTTGATTCCATTGTTTGCTTTAGCGCCGGCGCCTTGAACGGCGCCGCCTTCGCCCTAGGAATAATTGACACTGCTCTTGAGCGCTGGAGAAAGACCGCCGATAACAAAATCCTTAAATTTGAGCCTCATCTTTTTCCCCCATCCATTTTTTCAAACGCTCCAATTTTTTCCAATGCCGATTACGCCCAAGATGAAGAAAGAGCGCGCAAAACCTTGCGCTCAAAATTAACTGTTTTAAGTCTTTCAAGAGATCGGCAAACAAGGGTTGAGAGAATTTTTGAGCCCAACGGCGGTCGCTGGGACGGCCCCCTAGCCTCCTGGCTAGTCGCCAGTTCTTCAATCCCCGTCATCTTTCCGCCCGTCAAACTCTCCCATCAAGGTCAAGAAGGTTTTTTTATCGACGCCGGAGTGTCTTCTCCCAAGCCGATGAGCTTTAAAGCCCTTGCCGGGTGCCAGGACGTGATTGTTCTGGAAATGATCCGCGCAGATGAAGCGGCGCGCAACCCCAAAGGATTTTTTAGGAAAATGGACCACAATAATCGCCTGGAAGTACGCGGTTTTATAGATGAGGGTGTTCGCTCTCTTCAAGAAATCTCTCCGCGGCCAAGAATTTTTCGCCTCGCCCCTTCCGAGACCTTGGAATTTGGGATGCTTGAGTTTGGGTCGCCCAAAATATTAGAAGCCATTCGCCTCGGCCAAAAAGACGCGGAAACCCTCATTCAAAAGGCCGAAAGCTTTCTCGTCCCTTAAATAACTTATCTTTCCTCCTAAATTATTGCCGGAATTTCAGATATCATCGAATGAGCGCCCATTTCCTATAATAACCTTAATACCCCATGACTGAACACAAAAAGATAGGGCTCATTGCCGGATCGGGGAAATTTCCCATTCTCTTTGCCCAAGAGGCCAAGCGCCTGGGCGTTTCGGTGATCGCCATTGCCATGCCCGGAATTACCGATCCCAAGCTTGAGACTCTCGTATCGCGTCTCTATTACTTCAAACTCGGCCAAATTTCAAAACCGATTGAAACCTTTAAAAAGGAAGGAATCTCTCAAGCCGTCATGGCAGGGAAGGTCCAGCACGCCTCTCTTTTTGGAGGCATTTCCCCCGATTTACGCGCGGCCAAGATATTATGGAGAGCCAAGGACCGAAGAACCGACACGCTTCTTGGCGAGATTGCTTCCGAACTTCAAAGCGAAGGGATTGAACTTTTGCCCTCCACCACTTTTCTGTCTCACCTTCTTGTTCCGGAAGGAACTTTCAGCCAGCGAAAACCGACCAGGGAAGAATGGGCGGATATTCTCATCGGTTGGAAGGCGGCCAAAGCCGTTGCCGCTTTTGACATCGGCCAAACCGTCGTGGCCAAGGAGAAAGCGATCGTCGCAGTTGAAGCGATGGAAGGGACCGATGCCTGCATTCTGCGCGCCAAGGAAATTGTCCAGGCGCGCGGACAAAAACCTTCTCTGGTCGTGGTTAAAGTCGCAAAACCCAGGCAAGACCTGCGTTTTGATATTCCGATTATCGGGCTTGAAACCCTCAAGGTTTTTTCTCAAGCCTCCGTTTCAGCCTTGGCTCTGGAAGCGAAATCCGCTATGATTTTTGATAAAGACCAATTTATTGAAGAAGCTAATCGGCAAAAAATAGCCCTCGTTTCTTTTCCTCCCGAAGGGCCTTCGGGGAAACCGCTATGAACTCAAATAAACTCAAAGTCGCCGTTATCGGCGCGGGCTCCATGGGCAGCCATCACGCCCGGGTCTTAAGCAAAATCCCGGAAGTAGATCTCGTCGCTATATCGGATATCAACCTCTGGCGCGCGCAACTAGCCGCCTGGAAGGCCAACACCACCCCAGTCCGTGATTATCACGATGTTTTTTCCCGCGCGGAAGCGGTCGTCATCTCCGTTCCTACTCCGCTTCATTATCAAGTGGGAAAAGAAGCCCTGGAACGCGGGCTTCACTGCCTCATCGAAAAGCCTCTGGCTTCATCCTTGGATGAAGCTCGAAAACTTTTAGCTTTGTCTCAAGAAAAAAATCTCGTTCTTCAGGTGGGGCATATCGAGCGCTTTAACCCTGCCGTTCTTGAAGCGGTCAAACATATTGACCACCCGCGTTTTATCACGGTCGAGCGCTTGGGGCCTTATGACCCTCGTATGTCTCATATCGGAGTCGTTTTAGATTTGATGATTCACGATTTGGACATCTTGCTGACCCTGGTGGGTTCCGAAGTTGAGTCCATTGAAGCCCTGGGCGCCCATATTTTGTCTGATTACGAGGACATCGCAAACGTCCGCGTGCGCTTTAAGACCGGTTGCGTCGCCAATCTCACCGCCAGCCGCATTTCTCTGGCCAAGAGCCGCAAACTCCGCCTCTTTCAAAAAGACGGATATATCTCTTTAGACTACGGAAACTCTGACCTAAAAATTTACAAGAAAAAATCCGCGACGATTAAAAGCCTCAAGGACATCGAGATTTTAAGACCCAAATTGTCTTCGGTCGAGCCGCTCAAAAGCGAACACCTTCATTGGATTGACTGCATTCGCAATAACCTTAAACCCTGGCCCTCGGCAGAACGGGGAATAGAAGCCCTCAAACTCGCTTTTCAGATTTCAGAACAACTGGAAAGATATCGGGATAACCCTCAGGATTCCCGCAGCTTCATCCCCGACTGGGCCAAGGATATTGGCCGCATCGCCGGCGCCATCGGAAAAACCGTCATCAAGGAATAAGACCATGAACTTTTCTTCCTTTAAACACTATGCCGGCATCAGAAAGGCGCTCGCCCGCAGACTTCCAGACGGACTCATCCTTTTAAAAGGCGGAGATCCCATTGTTCGGAATGGGGACGTTGAATATGTCTTCCGTCAAAAATCCAATTTTCTGTATCTCAGCGGTTTTGAAGAGCCGGGAGCCTGGATTCTCATAGACCCGAAGCGCAAAAAAGACGTTCTTTTTATTCCCAAAGCCGACGACCATCACCTGGTTTGGATTGGGACGCTCCCGACCCTCGAAGAATCCCGCAAACGCTACGGATTTTCAAGGGTTTGTTATCAATCCGATTTCAGGGCCGAGCTCAAAAAAGCCCTTTCCGGTTACCGAAAAATTTACGCCGAAGAAGAAGCCCTCCCTCATTTAAAACCTCTGGGAAAAAGCAAGGTCTTTGCCCAAGATCTGCGCGAGGCCTTAGATGAACTTCGCGCCGTCAAAACCCCGGGAGAAATAGATCTTTTAAAAACCGCAAACCGCATTTCCGGAAGCGCCCATCAAGAGGTCATGCGCCAAACGCGTCCCGGTCAATATGAATATCAAGCGCAGGCGATTTTTGAATCGGAATGTCTGAAATCAGGTCTTCGCTCTTTAGGGTATCCCTCCATTGTCGCTTCTGGAACCAATGCGGCAGTTTTACACTATAACAAGAACTCAAAAACAATCAAAGACGGCGAGCTTGTTCTCATTGACGCGGGAGCGGAATTAAGAGGCTATTCCGCCGATATCACCCGCACCTTTCCGGCCAACGGACGCTTCACCCAAAAGCAGAGAGACATTTACGCAATCGTGCTAGAGGCCCAAAAAAAATCCATCGAAAAATCGCGTCCGGGGGCTCTCTCGGCGGAACTCCATGTTTTTTCCATGCGCGTGATCGCCGAGGGGCTTAAATCGTTGGGAATACTTAAAGGAGACACCGACGGACTGATTGAAAACGGGGCCGTTCGCGTCTTCTACCCTCACGGCCTCACCCATATGCTGGGCTTGGATGTCCATGACTCAACCGGCGGGAAAAAAAGATGCGTCCCCAACCCGACCAAGATTCCGGTGCGGTTTTCGGCCAAACTTGAGGCGGGGTTTATCATCACCATGGAACCCGGAATTTATTTCATTCGCTTTCTTTTGGAAAGCCCAAAAATTCGGGAAAAGATGAAAGACCAAATCAACTTCAAAATGATTCAGCATTTTCTTGATTTCGGGGGCATCCGCATCGAAGACGATATCCTGATCAGCCCGCATGGCGCGCCCATGAACCTGACTCATGTCCCCAAGGAAGTTGAAGATATCGAAAGGCTCTGCGCTGAAGGCCGCGCGCGCCCAAGCGGGAACTGGGAGAATTTTTGGGTTTCGAAAGGCGTCAAATCCGGCGGAGAGGGAGGGATTCGAACCCTCGGTACCAGTTGACCCGATACAACGGTTTAGCAAACCGTCGGTTTCAGCCGCTCACCCACCTCTCCAAAACCTGAAAACGCTAGCGACAGAATGCCTTTCCATTGTACTAAAATTGAAATTTGTAAATCTCTTTTGCTAAACTTTCCTCATGAGAAAATATATTCTTCCCTTAGTGATGTTAGGTTCTTTTGTCGCCATTTTGGCCGCTTGCCATGAGCAAGCAAACAACGCCTCGCCCAAACCGGCGGCGTCTCAAACGCCCGCCGCGACGGCCGCTTCAAATGACCCTCTTCTTAACCCCGACATGGATAATCTAAAAGCTCCGGAAACCTATCACGTCTTATTCACGACGACGAAAGGGGACTTCACCCTTGAAATCCACCGCGACTGGGCGCCGAGCGGAGCCGACCGGTTCTACAACCTCGTCAAAATCGGATTTTACAACGGAGACGCTTTTTTTCGCGTCGTCAAGGGGTTCATGGTTCAATTTGGAATCAACGGAAATCCCCAGGTCAACGCCAAATGGTTTAACGCAAAAATTCCCGATGACTTAGCGACCAATCACTCCAACTTGCGCGGAACCATTTCTTTCGCCACGGCCGGCCCCAATACCCGCACAACTCAAGTTTTTATTAACTACGCCAACAATACTTTTCTTGACTCGATGGGTTTTACCCCGTTTGGGAAAGTTTCCCAGGGAATGGATGTCGTGACCTCGCTTTTTAATGGTTACGGCGACGGCCCACCTTCGGGACCGGGGCCTGATCAAAACCAAGTCCAGCAACAGGGAAATGCCTATCTCAAAACAGATTTCCCGCACCTGGATTACATCAAAACTGCGGTCATTCAGCCCTAACTCCGTTATTGAGAAACCGTATAATTTCGGGGGCTGGTAAAAGGGCTCTGTTCGCCAAGGAGATCCACAGTCGCCAGACGAAACCAATAACTTCCGGGTTTAAGACCTAAATCCTGAATATCCACCTTCTCATCGGAATCAAAAACCTTATCTAAAATAGGGGATGAAAAGTCTCGCCCGATAGAAACCTGAAGCCGGTAGCCGGAAATCGGGTTTCCAATGGACAAATCCGAAATTTCTTTTTGAAGACTGGCCGAAGGCGCGGAGCTGGCCGCCGAGGCGTTTCCAATACCCGCGCTTGGACCCTTGCGCATAGAAAGAGCTCCTCTTTGAGCGGCCACAGACGCGGAATTTCCTTGGGCTCCCGGTTCCGAGAAATTCGACAGATTTTCCGCCTCCCCGTTTTTTCCCGCCGCGCCTTTGGATTTCCCTCCGGAAACATTCATCGCCATTTCAGCCTGAGATTTAAATTCCTTCCAGTCGGGAATTTTTTGAGGAACCCCGGCGGAAAGCCCCGGGGGAACCGTCGTCTCCATGCCGGCGGGAACATCCACGTTCTGGCCTTCGGCGCTCACCGTCGCGATTCCAGAATAAACCCGGACCAGGGTGCTGGCGTCTTCCCGAATTTTGGCTGAATAAACCGTATGGGGAACCTTGGGAGTGATGATGGCGCTCGGAGTCATAACCTTGGCATGTCCAATAAAAACGCTTCCCTTTTTAAGCGAGACCGAATCTTCTTTCTTGCGTCCAGGCGGAATCAAGATCACCGCCATCGAATCCGGCTCCAAATCTAAAATCTGGGAATCAATAAAACGAACCTTCGCTTTTGACTCATCCAATGTCCGCAAGGTGTCTTTGGAATAAAGGACCTCTCCTGTATGCGTTTTTTTCCACTGCGCCGTTTCTTTTCGCCGAAGCAAAACCTGGTTGACCAAAGACACCACGCTTCCCGCCCGAAAAATCTCTTTCATAATTTTTTTGGGAACCTCAAGAACCATGCCGGGGAGAGCGACCGTGGGATCCGATGAAGGAAGATGGTTGTATTTGAGTATCTGATTCCAATCCTCGGGATTTTTAAGATAGGTTTGGGCGATGCCCCACAACGTATCTCCGGATTTTACTTTCACTTTCTCAAACTGAATGGATGAAACCGTCTCCGAAAAAGAGGCGAGGGCCAGCAGCGCGATCAAAGAGAATAGGTTCATGTCTTTGAGATTAAAAGACTTCCCGCCGCATTGAGCGTCAAGTTCTTCGGAACCGTGAAATAAAAAGAAGAGCCTTTTCCTAATTCCGATTCGACCCATATTTTTCCCAAATGAGACTCGACAAAAAAGCGCGAGATGGTCAACCCCAGCCCCGTGCCGCCTCTCGCTTTTCCCTCCACCTGCTCGAATTTCAAAAACACTCTTTCCAAATATTCCTTGGGAATGCCTTCTCCCGTATCGGTGACTCCCGCCTTGAAATGGTCCCCCATATCCTCGACAGAAAGAGTAATGCCTCCATTCTGGGGCGTATATTTGATCGCGTTTCCAAGAAGATTGATGAAAACACGCTCAATTAAATCTCCATCAGCCATTGTCTCGCAATCCCCCTGAGCATCCACCTTAACCGTAATTTTCTTGGCCTTGGACAGAGAGTCCAAGGTATCGGCCGCGTGAAGGGCTATTTCTTGGAGCGAAACTTTTTTCAAATTAAGCGTCAATTTTCCTGACTCCATTTTAGCGATATCAAGAATATTGTTAATCATTCCCATCAGTCTGCGGGAAGAGCGTTGAATGGAACTCAAAATCGACCTTTGATCTTCCGTTAGATTTCCCGGTATTCCACTCAGCATAATTTCCAGAAACCCCATAATGGACCCCAAGGGATTTCTCAAATCATGGGTCACGTAATGGAGAAAGTCCTCCTTCATCTTATCCAACTCCCGTTGGAGAGTGATGTCTCTCAATGCTAAAAGAAGCCCGGGTTCTTGCCCCTCGGGTCTGAGAACTTTTCTTGAGATAATCTGAAGAATAATTTTGTTGATGTCCTGGGTCAATTCCACTTCCTTGATTTCCGCCCTGTCTTCCGTGGGACTTTTGACCTCAAGCAAGGCTTTTTTTAAGGTTCCCTCATCCAGCGCTTCTGCCAATGGCTTCCCCAAAACTTCTCCATCCTTCGGCAAATTTAAAAATTCAACAGCCCGGCGATTCATCAAATCTATTTGCTTTTCTTGATCTAAAAGAATAATCCCCTCATCAATTGAATAGAGAATAGCCTCTGTTTTTCTCCGCTCCGCAATCAAACGGTCAACCTGAAGATCGGCATAGGCTTTAAGCCTTTCCGCCATACGATTAAAAGTGTCCGCCAGTTCCTGCAATTCGTCCCGCGATTCTAAATGGACTCGAACAGAAAAATCCCCTCCCGAAACGGAATGGGCGGCCTGAGTTAGAGATAAAAGAGGCCGCGTCAGTCTCTGAGCCAAAACCATTGCGACTAAAACGGCTAGGAAAGCGACGGCCAGGATTAAAGTAAGCGCCGTTTTTCTCATTCGCACTTCCGAACTATAAGCCTCAGAACGTTTTTGAAGAATAAGAACCGCTCCCCCCAAAGAAGAGACCGGGGCATAGGCCCCGACAAAAGAGACTCCGCGCGACTTAAACTCTCCCGCGCCGATGCTTAAGGCCTTAACCGCGGAGCGAACAATGGGCCAGGAAGAAAAATGTTTAAGTTCCGCCTTTGATAATTTCTGCGGATAAATGAGAGGCTCGCCCTCCGCCCCCGCCAAAACCGAAAATCCGGTCCCGCCAACGCGCTCATCTTCAATTTTCTGGGCTAAATTTTGAAGGCTAATCTCCACGCGAGCGACCACCGTTGGGGCCAATGGAATATAAAGGACGGCGGCGGGAATTTGGGACACCCAGGCAAAAGAAACCTGATTTTTCCCGGAAGAAAAGGCCTCCCCAAGCCCCTGTTCCTTTTTATGATTAGATAAATGCGGTTTTAAAATTAATCGGGGATTATAGGCCTTCAAAAGCTCTTCGCCTTTTCGATTAATTAAAGCAACCTCAATTAAATCGGAACCTTGCTCCAGGAGTTTTCTAAGGGATTTTTCCTTTTCAGGCCAGGAGCTTTGTCCCCTCAGGGAAATAAGCCCAAAGTTAATTTCTTCTTCTTTGGATTGGACGTATTGGTCTATTTCTCCCGCCAAGCTTTCGGCGAGTTTGGTATGGAGTTCCAAAACCGCGGCCTGAATGCCGCGATGACTGATTCCAATCAGGCGATATCCCAAAAATCCGGCGGGAATTAAACTCACAGCCGCTAAAATCAAGGCGAACTTTCTAAAGAGATTCATTCTAAACGGACCCAGAATAAGGATACGCGCCATCCATCACATTGTCAAGAGCATTTTTCCCGCCAAGATACACATCCCCAATTCTTCAGTCCTGGACCCGCCAAGAAGGGATTGACAAGAATCAAAACGCCTGTTATACTTCAAAAGAATAGAATTGAGGGGGCTTATCATGAACCTGCGCAGAAAAAGTAAGGGGCTGTTGTCACATTTACGCCACAACTTAAAAGTTCATCGCCACCACGCCAAAAAACATCTCCATCGCCGTTTTGAGCCGTCTTCTGCCTCCTTTCGCGACATCAATGTCGCACAATGGGGATTCTAAATCAATATTGAGGGTGAAGGCCGCGCAAGACCTCCTCGAATCTCCCTTTAAATCGCGGATCCAAAACATCCGCGCAAACGGCATAGCGAATCAGGGGTTCGGGACGGCCCTGTTCATCTTGTCCCGTAAAATGAACCCCCGTAAGCCCTGTTTTTGAGATCACGGTTCGGTTAAAAGCTTCCGCCAAATTGAAATGTCCGCGCTCAGCTTCTTCGGAGATATCAACCCCTAAAACTTGTCGTGGGACTTTCCATAAGGTGAAAAACCCCGCTTCCGTCTCGCAAGCGGGCATAAGCCCGAATTTTTTAAAGAGGGGAATTACGTATTCCAAACGTCTTTGATACAGACCTCTCAGCTGAGATAGGACTCTCTGGGCATTCGCTTGATCCTTAAAAAATTGACCATAAGCGGCCATGAGAAACGGAACCGGGCCGGAATCAGTATTTCCTTTAACCATCAGATAATCTCTGATAAAATCCCGGGAGCCGACAATCGCGCCTAAACGCGCCCCCGGATCATTAAAAGATTTGCTCACCGAATACATCTCAACCCATTCCAGTTCCGGATAATCCTTGGCCACCACAGCTAACGGGACATGATTGTCTCCCGCCAATCCTGCATAAGCCCCATCATTAGCCAGCCGAACTCGATGTTCAAGACAAAAGCAGATCAGTTCCCGCCAGTCTTCAACTGAAGCTCCAACCGCCGCGGGGTTTCCTGGCCTGACCGTAAAAATAAGATCTAAATGAGAATTTCCGGAACGGGCCAGCGCCTCTTTGAGGCGATCAAGATTAAGCCGCATATTATCCGCGCTGATGAGCGGCCAAACGATGCGCCGAGATTTTAAATATTTTTCGCCCCATACTCCCACGATATCGTACGCCGGAAGGTTCGAGGCATAAACGGCGGCCCCGCAGGCCAAAAGTAAAAGAGCGCTGGTCGTCTTAATTCCCGCAATGGGAAACGCCTCCAGATGTCCATATCTTGAAAGTTCCACCCCTGAGTGAAGAAAAACCATTTGTTCGGCAAAACCTAGAAGATTCTTATCCTCGGCATAGGTATGGCAATCGTAGGAGGAATCTTGGGCGAAACGGGACTCAAGTTCAAGGATATCCGCCGGAGGAACTCCATCCGGGTTTCCCAGGGAAAGGTTAAGCGGTTCTTTTCCCGAATGTTCTCTGTATTGTCCCAGTAAAACGTAAATCTGCTGAAAAAGATTAATGCCAGAATCCGGAATTCGGCGAGTCATCAAAAGTGATATTACTAAATTGCTAAAATCAAAACGGAAAATCTTATGATCACCCGCGCAATGCTCCTCATTTCCCATCCCGATGTCTCATTGGAGAAAGTGGGACGCGACACGGTCTTGGAAAGGCAAATCAAAACCGCCCAGGAAGCCGGTATCGAAGAACTTTGGCTGGGCGGCCACAAACCCTCGAATTTCCCCTCAAAACCCCTTCCTCAAGGTATCGCCCTCTACTGGATTTCTTCAAACAACGTGTCCCATAAAAGTTGTTTGACCCCTTACGCCACCCTCTCCGATCAACATCTCATCGCCGCAGAGGCCTTAAGACGAATCATCTGCCAAGACTATGCCGATCCGACTTCTTTTACGGATGAAGCCGGGCGAATGGTCATTCAAATCATGGCTCCGCCTCAACAGGAATTTCGCCTGCCCGAGACGCGCCCTCTTCCATTAGGAAGCTGTATTCTTTTAGAGCGCCCATTCTCAAGCAAGGGAATTTTTAAATGGGTTAAAGACCACGCCCTGGAGAATGAAACAAGTTCGGGGATTTTGAAGAAAATATTCGGCTTTCTAAAACGCTCTCTTTGATAACTATTTCGGTTCTCCGAAGACCCAGAAAAGGCCTAGGACTTTAGGCCCTCCCCAAATAGGCGAAAGAAGCCTATACTCAAAGTATGGATTCATCCATTGACTTTCCGCTCATTCATCTCTCTTCTGATTTTATCAGGGCCAAAGAATACCTTGAGGCGATTGTTTCATCGAGTCCCGACGCCATTTGCACGACCGATATGTCGGGAAAATTCATTTATTTCAGCCCCGGGGCGGAAGAAATGCTGGGACTTAAAGCCCAGGGCATGGGAAACCGCTATGCTTATGAGATATACCAAGGCGGAATCGTTGAAGCCAAGAAAATTATGCGGCTTTTAACCGAGAACGAACAGATTAAGAATCATGAAACAATTGTCAAAGGGAAAAACGGCCGCTTCATTTATGCCAGTCTCGCCGCCTCCCTTCTAAAAGACAGACAAGGAAACCTAATCGGCACCCTTGGAATCTTTAAAGACATCAGCGCCCGCGTTCATCTCGAGAAAAAACTTGAAGAGTTGTGCCGCACCGATAACTTGACTGGTCTTTTCAACCGCCGTCATTTCGACCAGTCTCTTAAGCAGGAATGGGCTCGCGCAAAAAGGCAGAATTACCCCCTTTCCCTAGTCTTAATGGACCTCAACGATTTCAAACTCATCAATGACTCTAAGGGACACAAGGCCGGAGACCGCATTCTCAAATCTTTTTCCGCCCTTTTGCGGGATTCCCTCAGACGGGAAGAGGATATGGTTTTTCGATTTGGAGGGGATGAGTTTACCGCCATTTTACCGGGGCTTAACCCTCATCAAGCCGATCAGGTCATGAAAAAGATTTTACATCGCGCCAAAAAATTCCGAATTCATTTTAGCTACGGAATTTCAGGAACCCCGCCCGCCCTCAACATCGCCCGATTGCTTCAAACCGCGGACGCCGCCATGTACCGCATGAAAAAAACCTCCTAATGGATGACTCCGATTTTCTGAATCTGAGTCGAAGAGCCTAAGGGCCCCTTAACCTGAATGCGGGCGATATAACCTCCCATCGCGACGTAGCGACCGGAAGAGGCTTTCCCGTCCCACATCGCGCAGTTCTGTCCCGCCGCGCCGCCTTGAGCGCCCGAGGAATAACTGAGAGTCCGAACCACATATCCCAACAGGTCATAGAGCGTAATCGTCACATCGGAATTAGCGCCCAGGATGTAAGAGATGCAGGTCTGTTCTCCCTTTCTCGTGTCAAAAGGATTGGGATAATTGCTGACTCCGGCGATGGGAGTCGTAATCGCGCTTGTTTGAACGCTGGTAGATAGAGCCGAGAAGGGAGAGAAAACTCCCGAACCCGAGAAGGAACGAATTTGATACGTAAAGAAATCTCCCACAGGCCGCGGAGTTTCTCCCGGATATTCCGGATCTCCGACAAAATAGGTCGGAACCCGCGCGGAGATAAAATTAATCGTTTTCCAAATGACGTTGGCCGCCAAATCATTGGGGGCCCCGCCGCGCTGTTGAATTTCATAGCCCAAAACTCCGGAGTTAGGATCGGTTGATGCGGTCCAATTAAGCGGATAACTGGTTTGGCCGGTCTCAGAAACCTGGACATTCGTCGGCGCCGCGGGAGTAGCGGGATCCGGCCTAAAGACCTGAACCGCTCTGGGTTGAGAAATGACCCCGGTGGAAGTGACATACCGGGCAAAGAGAATCGCGGCTCCATCAGAAACCGGCTCTCCAGATAAATGGAGAATGGGAGAGCTGCCTTGAAGACCCCGGCCTGTTCCAGGAGCGGGATCTCCCGCTTGACTGATGACATTAATGACATTGCTTCCGGCATTCTGTCCACGCAATATTTCACTTCCAACATAGAGAAGCCCGGGAAGTTGGAGAGAAGACGCGTTATCCACCGTAAAGCTGGTCGTGTTGGGAGTCATGGCGCTGGTCAAATGCGTAATATGAGGAGAAGACAAAGTCAAATTTTGAATGAGGCCGGTCGTCAAGGTTCCGTTCACAACCGTCGTTGAGACGCTGGTGACCGTCAAGGAAGACCAGACGACGCTGTAGCCCGTTGGATTATTGTAATAAGGACCGACAGCCACCTGATAGCTTCCCGGAATCGGAATATTAGGAAGAGCGACAGGCAATTGATTGGTGCGTCCGGTCCAAGCCGACGGCACAAAACCCTGATCGGGAACGGGAACAGCGGCAGCGCTATTTCCCTGTTGAGCGATATTATTTCCCAGTAGGATTTGGATTCCGCCAAAGCCGTTCGGAAACACCATATCCACGATTCCGTCCTTGTTGAGGTCAAAATCCAACACTCCGGTTCCGGTCAAATCCGTGGTTGGGATTCCGTCACAAGTCAAAGACACTTGATTAGGAATGGTACTCGCTCCCCAGACAAAATTATCCGGCACCCCATCGCCATTAATATCAATGAGTGGGGGCTGCGTAGGACAATTGGTCGCCCACGGAGTTCCATTAGCGCAAATCCACTTGGATTGATCGGGAATCGGATCCCCGTTTTGATCGCGGCAAATATTATTTCTTGGATTGCTCGGGGTTTGTCCATTGTTACAACCCGAGGAATTGACCACGGCAAACGCCGGTTGTCCCACCGCGATCCCGGGAACCCCCGCTTGGGCGCGAACCACGATCACCGGCGGAGCGGAAGTGCTCAAACACACCGATGGAACCGTTAAGGGAGCAATCGTCGTCAAAGCCGATTGAATCGGCGGCGCGGCCGAGGGATTTGATTCTACTGGCAAGGGGC